>JAIQFK010000040.1 GCA_020073305.1 Terriglobia bacterium | reverse complement strand
GAAGGGCGCAGCCCAAGGACCACGCCCTGCTCATCGTCCGCGATGAGTTTCCGGGCTGGCTATTCCTTGGCGGGTTGCTCTCCAGCAGAGCCCGCTTCCGCTTCACCAACCGCCCTCAGTATTCACCGCGGTTTGAGCGCTGGCAACGACTTGTCAGCGAATGGTAACCTGTCCCTAATTTCTGTGCCTCAGCACAAGGGTGCAGTCCACTCGGCATTGTTTTCTGATGCCTGTAATTCGGGTACAACCCCCTGTTTGATCGGCTAAACTTAGCCGACTCCCACATATGCCGCTTTCTGTCGGCGACACCTTCGGGCCATACGATCCTTGCGCCCATGAACGCGGGTGGCACGGGCGAGTGCACGGCCCGCGATACGCATCTCGACCGGCATCGTCGCGCTCCCTGCTGGATGACGTGATATTCTTCGCAAGGAGTCCCCCGATGGAGCCAACGAGACCCAAACTGCCGAGCGCGGCAATAGAACTCTATAACCTTTTTATCCATGGCGAGATCAGTCGCCGTGACTTTGTGGACGGCGTGCAGCGATTAGCGACAGGCGGCCTGGTGGCGGCAACGATTATCGACGCATTGATGCCGAACTACGCTCTGGGGCAGCAGGTCTCCAGGACTGACGACCGGATCAAAGCCACATACGAGACGGTGCCGTCGCCGCAAGGGAACGGAAGCATCAAAGGATATCTCGTCCGGCCTGTCAGTGCCGACACACGAGCCGCGACGCCAGCGAGATTGCCCGGTATTCTTGTCGTCCACGAAAATCGAGGTCTGAATCCTCACATCGAGGACATCGCGCGCCGGTTCGCCCTCGCGAACTTCATGGCATTTGCACCGGACGGACTGACCTCTCTTGGCGGCTTTCCCGGTGACGACTACAAAGGCGGCCAGATGTTCAGCAAGATCGACTCCAAGAAGATGACCGAAGATGTGGTGGCCTGTGCGATGTGGGTTGAAATCGCGCGCCGACTGCACGGGCAAAATAGGCGCCACCGGCTTCTGTTACGGGGGCAGCATCGCCAATACTCTGGCTGTCCGGCTGGGAGCCGATTTGGCGGCCGCGGTGCCGTTCTACGGTGGCCCTCCCGCTAAAGAGGATATTCCGCAGATCAAGGCGGCGGTCCTCGTCCATCACGGCGAACTCGACACCCGATTGGCCGCGACGTGGCCCGCGTACGACGCGGCCTTAAAGGCAGCAAACGTTACGCACGAAGGCTATATCTACCCTGGCGCTGTTCACGGCTTCAACTGTGATGCGACGCCTGAACGCTACAACAAAGGCGCGGCCGATCTGGCCTGGCAGCGCACGATTGACTGGTTCAACAAATACGTGCGTGTCTGATTCGTCGTTACCCTGCAAAAGCACCCAGGCAAGACCAGCAAGCCTTGGGCCGGTCACCGGCTCTCCTGTTTCCCCTTTGACTGAATGCCAAGCCGTACGTCGCTGCGCGGGTATTGCGCCGCTCTGATATTAATAATTGAGGCTGCTCAGGAGGTACGACATGAACCGTCGCCGTTTTCTGAAGAGTGCTCCTTTGGCCGCGGCCGCGCCGGCGTTGGCCCAGACGCCCACGCCGGCATCCGACCGCATTCGCGTTGGCGTCATCGGTTGCGGTGGCATGGGCCGCAATGATCTGCGCGACTTCCAGCGCCAGGCCGACGCCGAACTCGTGGCCGTCTGCGATGTCTACCAGCCCCACGCCGAACTCGCGCAAAAGCTCACCGGCGGCAAAGCGCAGGTTTACAGCGACTACCGCCGCGTCCTCGATCGCAAGGATGTCGACGCCGTCATCGTCGCCACGCCCGATCATTGGCACGCGCTCATGCAGATCAACGCCTGCGACGCGGGCAAGCACGTTTACGTTGAGAAGCCGATCTCCCACAATGTGCGGGAAGGCCGGCTCATGGTGGAAGCGGCGCGGCGCAACGATCGTGTGGTCCAGGTCGGCATCCAGCAGCGTTCCGGCGCGCACTTTCAGCGGGCGGTGAAGGATGTGCATGAGGGCCGCATCGGTAAGGTCCACTTCGCGCAGTGCTGGAACCACAACTACTCGTCGGATACCAAGGGCATGGGGTTCCCGCCCGACGCACCCGCGCCCGCCGATCTGGACTGGGATATGTGGCTCGGCCCGGCGCCCAAGATCCCTTACAATTCAGCGCGGCGCAACTTCCGCGCCTTTTGGGACTACGCGGGCGGCGAGCTCACCAACTGGTGCGTCCATCTGCTCGATATCGTGCATTGGGCCACGGGCGAAGATACCCCGCTGACGGTCGCTTCATCGGGCGGCAAGTGGTACTTCGACGATTGCCGCGAGTGCGCCGATACGCAGGAGGTCGTCTGGGAGTACCCCAACCAACTGCTGGTCCGGTACTCTACGCTGGCTCACAATAGCTTCGGGCCCAACGGGCACCCCGGCAACAAGTCCTTCGGCAGTTACGGCATCATGCTTCAGGGTACGAAGGGGACGCTGTTCATCGATCGGGCCGGCTATGAGATTACGCCGCAAATGAGTATGCATCATGAGGCTCAGTCGCAGACGGATCGCGAATCTTACGACGATCTGATTGGCTCTGGACTGTACTTCACGGCCGAAACCAGCGTGGAGCGCGGCTGGACTTCGATGCAGCACATGCCGCATGTGCGCAATTTCCTGGATTGCGTGAAGAGCCGCCAGCGCCCCATCGGCGACATCGAGATTGGGCACAAAAGCACGGCTCCCTGCTTAATCGGCAATATCGCGTTGCGGACCGGTCTGAAGCTTCAGTGGGATGGCCATGCTGAGCGCTTTACCAACAGCGCGGACGCCAACCGCATGTTGACGCGACCCTACCGCGCGCCGTGGCGCCTGGCAGGGATGGAGATTTGACGCCATGATCCACCGGCGCGAGTTGCTGCTCACGTCGCTAGCCGCGGCCTCATATTCGCGTGCGGCGGAGCAGTCCACTGGTTCTCGGCCCTGCCTGCCTTGCATCAAACAGGTCTCGACCCTTGGCGCGCCTGTTCTTCAGTCCACGCGTCGTAACCTGTAAATTCATCCAGAAATCTACTGAATTCGGCTTCGATGGGTGCGACTTGGGCCCACAGGTCCGGTTCCGCCTTGGCGAGTTGCATAATTTTGTCCTTGCCGAGCCCGGATGCCTGATCGTAAGTGAGACGCCCGAACAGCGTGATCACGGTTTCTGCGAGCCCATAGCCATCGCCACCTTGGCTTAGGGCGGTCAACAGCATCGGCAGGAACCGTCTGAAAACCCCTCTTAGCATCACGTCCTCTGCGCTAGCGGTCGGCATCTTGGGACCCTGGGAGCCGGGGATCGCGGTGCCAACAGTCGTGCTGGGCATTTGCGGTGCCGCTGAGGACTGCAGTTGCGATGGTGTCTCGCCTGGTATGGGCCCTGCTGCCGATGACATTTCGTAGTCGGGCTTGGCGGCCGGCTTCATCACCGTGGCCATCCACGTCTGAGTCAAAATCGTCAGTGGTCCCTCCAACAAGCCTGTTCCTGCGCGAATTGCATCGCTTAGCAAGCCGCCAAGCTCGCCGGCGAGGGCTCCCATGCCCTCGCCAGAACCGCCGGACGTTTCTTTGAGCGAGCCCGCCGGCTTCCCGTGCGGGCAGATGATGCTCCTGAACAATCGCCCCGCGCGGTCAGCCTTCAGGACGTCCGCGAGCTCGGCTTTGTGGGCCCCGCGGATCTTCTGGGCCGCCTCGGTGATGTGCGCTCGAAGACTCCGAGTGATGTCCGCTTCGGAGTTTCGTTTTGCGATCCGCCTGTTCTTTTTCTGCAATCCCTCTGGGCTTGAATCGATCGACATCACTGCCCCCTCCGGTGCCCGGAAAGCCGATAGCACCGGCGGACTCTCACCCGGCCGGCGCCCCCTCGAAAGGTTCGCTCTTCCGCTGTCTGCTATCAGCGTCGCCCAAAAGACCTGTCTGTGTCCAGAGAGGGGCACCGTTGCGTCAACTGCCCTAAATGTGCCTCACAAGGGAGCGTTGCCGACCTTACCGTCCACAAACGAGTAGTAAGAGTTGGACGATGCTGCCATTTGGCCTGAAACTGATTGGCCGGGCTAACGAACAGTCTTCGCGACGTTCCATCCATCCAGACGAACAACAGGCTTCACCGGCCGGGAGTTCCACAGAGCGTACGTGGCCGTGAGGGCCCTCCGCTCCCCAGGCAACAGGGAGAAGAAGTTGTCTTCCCATCGCACAGGTAACAGCTCCTCACCGTTATCGTCGTTCACAACCTTTAGATGGATGAAGAATGCCAAGTGCGGACCTGGGTTGTGCACTCTAACCCGGGCAACGCCTTCTGATCCCTCCGACTGATAGCTTGCCGAGACTTCGAGTTTGACGGGGGGCAGTTTCTTAAGATCACTGAAGTCCGCAAATGATTTTTGCGGCGTGTAGTAGGCGTCGCCCTTTTCCCAGTCGAGAACATCCGGCCTCTGCGAGAGCCAATAGAAGTTCGAACTGACTTCTCTACCGGATGCGTCCTCGAGATACAACCTGACGAAATAAAGGGTGGTTCGCTGGAGAATCGCCGGAATAGCAAAGGCTCTGGTTACGGCGTCCGCACCAATATTGACGGCAGCACTGTTGGAGTACAGCTCCCGCATGTCCAGATCGTATACACGGGCGCGAGCCGTGAGCTCGTGAAATTTCTCGTAAGAAGAGTTCACGACAATCACCGATTGATCGTCGTAGGAATACTGGATGTGCAGGGGCTCGCACGCCTTCTTTGTTCCGAAGTACCCGCCTCCGGGACGCAAATAGTAGTCGTAGAGATTCCAGATCACCGACGGCCAGGCGTTATTGAGCATCCATTGAATCACGCCCGTGGCCTCGTACTTTTTGGCGGCAAACGCCTCAAACATCGCACGCTCCGCTTCGTAAGCACTAACCTGTGACTTGAGGACGAAGTCTTCGAGATTCTCGGACGGGCCATATCGTGCGGCAAGGACGCGCGCGTAAACGTCAAGATCTCGCGGCACATCTCGCCCGGCGTGAAAATTCCAGTACTGGTCAATCGGCCACAGGTGTTCCGGCGGCAGGAACTTCCTGAGACTCTCGACGGCTGGAACGGCGGCGCCCGGGCTTGTCTCGGTATTAAATCCAAACGCTCCTCCGCGGCTGCGATCCGTGAACCAGTACACCGGAGGGACGTATTCGTAGGGGCCGGTCATTTTGAGACCAGTTGCACCGGTGAGCGGTGTCGGTGCCTGGGAAGCCGAGGATTGATAGGGATTCGGCCAGTCGAGATCCTGGAGTATGCGAACGTACGCCTCTTCGACTTTGGGTGGGGGTGGATAGTCGCTCCCGTTCAGCCAGTCAAAGACCGAGGGATGGATACGCAGCCGGCGAATTTGGTCGCGCAGGGACTCTGCCGAAATCGTGAAGTCCTCCGGCTTCCAGTTGTTCCACTTCTCCCAGTGATCGCAGCAGGACCAGCCCGCCATCACCAGCACACCCTGGCGATCGCACAGATTCAGGAAGTTTTCGTCTTCGAGTTTTCCTTCGAGGCGAATCGCATTCAGGTTCATGTCCGTGAAATAGCCGATTTCGGCCGCCTGACGCCGTGGAGATACGCGCAACAGCATATCCGGCGACCATCCGGCGCCACGAATCAGAATCCGCTTCCCGTTGATCTTGAAAACTCGGGATCCATTTTCGGTGAGTTCCGAAGTGACTTCGCGGATCCCAAAATGTGCGGTCTCGCTGTCGGATGTCGCCCCATCGCACTCAAACCATAGCTTGAGCTCGTAAAGGTTCTGCGGACCCAGCTTGGCAGGCCACCAGAGGCGCGGTTGGTGCACCGTCAATTGTGGATTCTCATCCGGTGAGAAAGCCGCCACCCTCGTCTCAAGCGGCGCCAGGTTGATTTGCCGGGAGAACCTCACGTCGCCGATCTGTCCGAACAGCGTTCCCGTCACCGGGCGATTGGTGGCGTTGTGCAATTCTCCCGTCACCGTGAGGTGGGCCGATTCGAGCGAAGGTGAATCGAAGCGGCTGACCACGTGCGGCCAGCGGAGCACCACCGGACCTGTGGTGTTCAGGTAAACGTCACGCCAGAGTCCTGTATTCTTATCCGGTGGAGCGGGACTCCAGTCTATCCAACTGATTGCCAGGTCGTCAGGCTGCGGCGGAAAGATCTGCACGGCAAGAGTATTTTGTCCTCCTTGCACGATGGCATCCGTGACATCGAATTCGAAGAGTCGCCACGCCCCCGCGGTTTCCTTCGCACTCGCGATCGAGCGCCCGTTTAACCAGATGTTGGCTCTGAAATTGATGCCGTCGAAGTGCAGCCAGACTCTCCGGCCCCGGTAACCGCCGGACCAACGGAATTCCTTGCGGAACCACCATGACGATCTGAACGGACTGTCAGGCGGCATCGGGACGTTCGAAAAGTTGTGTTCGGGATAAATTACGCCTGCCCGTGCCGCGTAACCCGCGCCAGGCACGGACACAAGATTCATCCCAAAGTAGGGATCAGGATAAACGTGGTTGTCAACGAGCGCGCCAAATACCGTCGTCGGGACCGACGTGTGGTACCACCCCTCAGGTTTGAACCCGGTTGTGGAAATTCGCGTCCCGCCTTCAGTCACCTTGTCCGCGGATTGAAGAAGCCACGCATCGTGCAGCAGGACGGGAGAAGTCCGTCCGGAATTGGCGCAGAGTGCGGTCACAATTACCGGACCACTCATCACGGCAAGTATTAGCATTCTCGCGGGCATGCGGCGAAATGAATGGAACGCCATTTCGTTGTTCGAGCAGATCCCAGGCTAACAGAAAGCGCGCGATTGCCTCCGAGTGATCGCAGACCATGCCACACTCCCTCACAATACTCAGTCGCTTTGGAGGACTCTCGGCGCGCCGCCGGTAGGGTAGAGGCCGGGCATGCCGCGCCTCTACAATAGGACGTCAGGAGCCCACCCTCGTGCGTCGAAATCAACTAACGTTTCTGGCCTCTGCGCTGTTGCTTGTAGGTGCGGTTGCAGCCCAAACCTCCGCCCCCCGCTTCGTCATCGTTTTGATCGGCCCCACCGGCAGCGGCAAGACCACACAATCGGAGTTCATCAAACGCGAATTCGGAATTTCGACATCGACGCGGACGACCTCATCAAACAAAACCCGTCGGCGCTCGAAAAATACCGGATTGCGGGAATCGATCCCGGAACCCCGCAGACGAGTCCGGCTCTGAATGACCTTGTCCGCGCCAGCTTGAAGAAGGGGGGCGTGCTCGATGGTTATCCTGCTACCAAGGACCAAGCGGACCATCTCGCCACCCTCGTGAGGGAACTGGGCCTTCCCTCGCCTGTGGTCATTCAAATCGACGTTCCGGATGAAGTCGTTCGCGAGCGGCTGCAGAAGCGGAAAGGTCCAGAGGATACGCCGGAGCAGGTCGAGCGGCGGCTGAAGGACTATCATCGGGAGTTGGACACGATCCGGGACTACTACCCGCGGGCGAATATTTGGACCATTGACGGCACGCGTTCGCCCGCTGATGTCTCGCGAACGATTCAGGTGATCCTGAGAGACGAGCTTCCACGCAGGCGCTAGTGTGCATTTCTTCGTCGGCGACCATGTAACCGCAGGGTTTTGTTTCAGGCCCTCAACGTATTCCGGTTCGGTGGCGCCATTGCCTGGCGGCATCACTACGAAGAAGTACGGGGCTAGTCGTCCGGGTTGCCAGCCCGTGCCCTGCCTGTTCTGTGCGCGGTTGCGGAGATGGAGGCACTGATACAGCGCGTGCCTCCTGGTTGTCAGCACTGCCGAGAAGACCTAGGCCGGACTAACGTCTTCAGCCTGCAGACCCTTAGGGCCCTTTTTCACCTCAAAAGAGACACGGGCTCCCTCGTCGAGAGACTTATAGCCGCTGGCCGTGATCGCTGAAAAGTGGACGAAAACATCTTCGCCGTTTTCGCGCTGGATGAAACCGAATCCTTTTGCGGCGTTAAACCACTTTACGGTACCTGTTTCTTTCATTTTTTCTCCTTCTTGCGCCTAAGTCCTGACGTATCGATTGAGGGTGGCACAGCCGACGTGAGTTCGGAGGCTTCTCCAACTAATTCAATGGACGTTGAGAGGATTTAAACTTTACTTAGCTTACCATGCCGTTGGGCCGCCGACATTGTCGGGAACGGAGCGCCCACCAGCATTCACTCCCACTCCTTTCGGTTCATCGCACTTTGCCCCAGCCGGCTTCGCGCACAATCGTGCCCTGCCGGGCGCCTGGCCGACCTGGCTCGATGGTCGACGCACCCTCACAGGATGCGGTATTAATAAGGGCGCATGCGATTCACAGTCATGGCTTCTCGCCACTCCGCGTTCTATACTCCGCTCCTCAACTGCATCACCTTCCTTCGTGATGAGGGCCATCAAGTCAATTACAGCGTTCTCGGGCCCGGGCAGCGCAGCTATGCCCTCTTGCGCGACGGCGAGGTGGATATCATGCAGTCGGCAGTATCGTCGAACTGGCGGCTCCGCGAGCAGGGGATCGAACCGTTACCCGTCCATTTCGCGCAGATCAACCAACGCGACGGCTTCTTCATCATCGGCCGCCGACCAGAGCCCGAATTCGATTGGAAGAACCTCGAAGGGAAGACGCTGCTTGCGGACCATGGTCTCCAGCCGCTGGTCATGTTGAAATACGCCGTCAAGCATAACGGCGCTGATTGGAAGCAGATCAACGTCACTGATGCCGGCACCCCCGACAAGATGGAAGCCGCATTCCGCGCCGGCGCCGCGGATTACGTACACCGCCAAGGTCCGGTGGTGACCGGTGAAATTTTAACCTCCGTCGGAGCATCGATGCCCCCGGTTGCGTTTAGTAGCCTGTGCTGCGCAAGGGCCTACCAGAAGACTGAGGGCTACCGTATGTTCCTGAAGGCGTACGAGCGCACGAGGGAATGGATTCGAACCGCACCTGCCGAGGAGATCGCAGCCAAGGAGACCTCCTTTTTCCCTGGCATAGACGCCGGGGTCCTGACCGCAACAGTCACACACTACCGGGCCCTTGGCTGTTGGGAAGGCGGTATCGAAATCCCACGGGATCTCTACGAGCAAGCCCTCAACGTATTCCAGGCCGTGGGTGCGATTGGCTGGCGGCATCGCTACGAAGAAGTAGTGGGTTAGTCGTTCAGGTTGCCGGCCCGCGCCGTGCCTGTTCTGCGCGTCCTAGCAGGCGTCGACCGTGCAGTAAAGAAGTGCCGGCAGTGACTGAAGCACTGGGGGGAAACTGGGGGTACCCCTGCCGGCCGCCAGGAAGTTGCGACGTGACGTGGAACGAGTCATCTGAGTCTTCTATCAGAGTAGAAGATGATAATATCGAATTTCGATTTAGATAGGAAGGCCAGGCAGGCAAGCTCCCATATTGTGACCTGAGCAGATCCGGCTGAATGTTCGACGCAGTGGCCTTCGGATTACCGTCGTTTTTGTAGCCCACTTTCAGGTGCTCGGCGCCGACGATCTGGTAGCCCTCGTCAAGATCGTAGACGGTGTGGAAAATCGCATCGCTGCTTTCAATCTCCACGATGGCCGGTCGGGAAAGGCCGTTTTCATGGCGGCGGAAGAAACTTCCCATTCGACAGAGCCATGGAAATCGTGGCCATAAAAAAACGCCAAGAAGCAGATATTTCCGCAGCGCTCTCGCCTGGGCGGTCAAGCCCCATCAGTGTTCAACGCCGCGATATCGCCGGAACGGCCTCTGGAAGGAAAACTGAACGCCGAGACACGTGAGCACGCCGGCGATCAGCCATACAGTCTTCCGGAAATTCCGGAAATTCATGCTTCCGCCCTTCCCTGTTCTATCTGGCTGTAGAATATGGGCAACATGAACCGCCGGACTTGGATGAAGGCGCTGGCCGCGACCGCGCTCGTGCGGCCGAGAGTCAGTATGGCCAGTGAGAGCAAGGGCCGTTTTCGCGCGGCCATCTGCGCCTACTCCTTCCGCGACCAGTTCAAAGCCGGGTCGATGACGTATGCCGACCTGATTCGCATGGCCGCGGATCTCGGCGCCGATGGTGTCGACCTGACGGCCTACTGGCTTACCGACACGACAGACCAAACGCTGTTCCCACTAAGAAAGCTGGCTTACCGTTCGGCTGTCGCGATCTGCACGATCGGTACCGGCGCTAGCATGGCGCAACCTACGCCGCAGTTGCAGGCCGCCGAAGTCGAGGGTGTGCGCAAGTGGCTCGCAGTGGCGGAGAAGCTGGGCGCGTCGCACATGCGCGTGTTCGGCGGCGACATTCCGAAAGGAGCGAGCGAAGACCAGGCCGTCGCCTGGGCGGTCGAGACCTTGAAGCGCTGCGCTGTGGAGGCCGCAAAGAAAGGCATCACGTTGGGTGTCGAAGACGATGGCGGCCTTACGACCAACGCCGACCGCACGATGGAGATCATCAGGAAGACGGATTCGCCGTGGGTCGGGATCAACCTCGATGTGGGCAACTTTCCTGACAACCCCTATACCCAGATCGAAATGTGCGCGCCCTACGCGACCAACGTGCATCTCAAGTCGCAGGTGCAGATCGCGCGCAAGAACCAGCCGGCGGATTGGCCGCGCATCCTGAAAATCCTCGGCAACGCCGGATACCACGGTTATTTGGCCATCGAATACGAATTGACCGACGACCCGCGCACAGCCGTTGCCAAGCTGGTCGCGAGGCTGCGGGAGACCATTCGGAGTGCTTAGTTCGATGCCACACGCCAGCGAGGTCGGCACCCTGCTCACTTCTCGCAGCCAGTTCCTAAGTTGCTTGACAGCGGCCGCCTTGTGCGGGCGGCGCGGCCACCCTAGGAGGACAAGAAAATGCGTCCTGATGTGTCGCCATCCCGTGCAGGCTTGAGCCGCCGAGATGTGTTCCGAACCGGCGGCGTGATGGCGGCCGGGCTTGCGGCCAGCGAGCCCGCTCCCGCCGCCGTGACAAAAGCTCCCAGCCCGGAAGTCTATACCCGCATTGGTGTGCGCCCGTTCATCAACTGTACGGCGACCTACACCATTAACGGGGGCTCGCAGATGCTGCCGGAGGTCATCGCCGCCATCGAGCAGGCGTCCTATCACCACGTGAATCTGGACGAGCTGATGGAGAAAGTCGGCGACCGCCTTGCCGAGATGCTCGAGGTGGGCTGGGGCATCGTAACGGCTGGCGCCGCGGCGGCTCTGACACACGCCACCGCGGGCTGCCTGGCTGGAACGGATCCCGAAAAAATCCAGCGCCTGCCGAATCTCGAGGGGTTGAAAGATGAAGTGATCATCCCGCGAGAATCGCGCAATGCCTACGATCATGCCGTTCGCACACTGGGCGCGAAAATCATTGAGGTCAACTCGGCAGACGAGCTGCACGCCGCCATCAGCCCGCACACGGCCATGATCGAAGTGCTCGGCAGTTATTTCGGCGGGGCAAAATTCGACCTCAAAGACATAGCGCCCATCGCGCGTGCCGCTGGCGTTCCAGTATTAGTCGACGCCGCCGCGGATTACCTAAGCGTTCCCAACCCCTATATCGCTTCCGGCGCCGATCTCGTGGCCTATAGCGGCGGCAAGATCATCCGTGGACCGCAAAATGCCGGGTTGCTCGTCGGCCGGCGGGATCTGGTTCGCGCCGCCTGGGCCAACAGTTCGCCGCACCACGCCTTCGGCCGCGGCCTCAAAGTCGCCAAGGAGGAGATCATCGGGATGCTGCGTGCCGTCGAGATCTGGCGCACAGAGCGTGACATTCAGGCCGACTTCCGTGTTTGGGAATCCTGGTACGCACAGATCGGCGAGCGCATCACCAAAGTGCCCGGCGTCCGCGCGGAAGTGCGCGGACCCGTGCGCGGCGGGCCGTTCCCCACTCTCGACGTCTCCTGGGACCCCGAAAGAATCGGCATCACGGCGGGACAAGTGGGCCGCATGCTTCTGGACGGCGAACCCCGGATCATGACGCACGCCGAAGGCGAAGGCTATTCGTTCCTGATCCGCCCTGTCGCGATGAAACCCGGCGAGCACGAGATTGTGGCGCGCCGCCTCTACGAGGTCTTCAGTTCGGCCACGTCCGTAAGAAAGGAAACGCGAGAACCGTCGTCGCCCGTCGCGGACATCTCAGGCGCGTGGGACGTCGACATCGAGTACGAAGTCGGTTCCGCGCAGCACAAGCTGTTGCTTGCCGCTCGTGGGAATCGCGTCACTGGATCGCATCTGGGCTGGGCTTACCAGGGCGATCTTATTGGCGAGATCGACGGCGACCGAGTGAAGCTGCGAAGCTCGCTTCCCGCGGACGGAAACGTGCTCTCGTACACTTTCACGGGCTCGGTATCGGAAGATGCGATCTCCGGCGACATCGCGCTGGGCGAATACGGCCGCGCCCGCTGGAAAGCGCACCGCCACTCATCGCCAGTTTAGCGTCACCATGCGAACGGTTGCGCAACCTTGCTGGCCGGCAAGTACTTCTTCGGCACTTTGCATATGTAGGTCCCAAACCAGGAAGCCACTCTCAAGTCCGCCGCCATCCCCAGCGTAACGTGAGCTTCTTGCGGCGACAGGCCGTAATCACTGGTGAGCCAGGCGACCATTTCCGAGATCGCACTGCGGAATCCGTGTTCCATGGCGTCCGGCGCGCAGCCCAAAGTGACGATGGAATCGGGATGTTCCACCCGCGGCCAGCCGCGGGCAATGGGCGGATGGGCAGAAAACGTGGTGTAGTATCGGTCAGGGGAAATGCGATAAGTTTCACCAGGCAGGAACGAACTTGCGAAACAGAGTGTCGCCAGAGCTACAAATAGATTCTTCTTTGACATGTTTCCCCCGATTACGATTCTGACGCACAATATTGAGGCGACGTCGGATGCGCAGCGTCGTGCGGCCGCGTATCTGTCGTCTGCCAAGCATCACATATAGGAATTAGCCAATAGGAGACCGCTATGAGCAAACGACGAAGCTTCATGAAGTCCGCAATGGGTCTCGGGGCCGGAGGCACGATGGCTGCGATGGCTGCGGGCGCCGCTCCAGGAGACCGAACCGCGGGGCCGGGGGGAATTCGTTTGGGCAACCTCTACTTCAGTTCAGGACTCACCGGCGTGCGGCCCGAAGCGCGCAAGGATCCGCTGGCTTTCGGTGGCGACATTAAGGAACAGACCCATACGATCCTCAAGGCGCATAAAGCAAACCTGGAATCGATGGGTTCGTCGCTGGAGAAAGTGCTGAAAGTGACTGTGTTCTTGGCGGACGTCAAAACGGAAAAGAGCGCCATGAATGAGGTGTATGCGCAGTATTTTCCGAAGGAGGCGCCGGCACGGTCAGCGGTGGGAGTGCAGTTCCCGGATACCGCCACCCGCGTCGAAATCGAGCTGGTGGCCTGGATTCCCTAGGCTGCGACACCAGAACCAGACGGCCAGTGCGGGTTTGATTGCCTTCTCCCGGGCAGGATTGTGGTATCAAAGGGACACTATGAAGGCAGTTCTGCTGTTGGTCGCGGTTCTCGGCACTCTCGTCACGTGCCACGCACAACTATTCACGTTTACGCGTGACGATGTGATTCGTTACACGGCCAAAAATCCTTTCGGCCGGTTCGAGGATGGCAGGCCCAAAGTGCCGGACGATTTGCTTGAAAAAGTGCGGGAACTCAGCTCTGAAGAGGTGTG
Organism: Terriglobia bacterium; assembly: GCA_020073305.1. Lineage (GTDB taxonomy): Bacteria > Acidobacteriota > Terriglobia > Bryobacterales > Bryobacteraceae > QHXW01. The sequence goes on along the minus strand of JAIQFK010000040.1, from coordinate 18,360 downwards.
GTCCGTCCTGAGTCAAGCGGGTTATCTGAGCCAGTATGAGGGCAACTGGCAGATCCTGCATCCGGGTAATAAGCTTGTCGGGCGCGCCGTGACAGCGCAATACATGCCGGCGAGACCGGATGTCAGCGACGTGATCAACGCTCAGGCTGCCTCCCGCGGGCTGCCCGAAAGCCTTCCGGAACGCGTCATCGACAGACTGCAGCCGGGAGATGTGGTGGTCGTCGATCTATTTGGCAAAATAACCGACGGGACCTTTGGCGGAGACAATCTTCATACCGCAATTTACAAAGCTACCAGGACCGGATTTGTAATCGATGGCTCGATCCGCGACCTGGGCGGGGTGATTCAGCTCGATGCCGCCGGCTACTTCCGCGGCTCCACACCGACAACCTACCGCAACGTAATGCTCACCGGGATCAACGTCCCGCTCCGCATTGGAGCAGCAACCGTGATGCCAGGCGATGTGGTCTTCGGCGACCGCGAAGGCGTGTACTTCATCCCGCCTCACCTCGTCGAGGAGGTCATCAAACAGGCGGAGACCACGCACATTCACGATGAATGGACGAAGGCCAAGCTCCTAACTGGAAAATACAAATCGAGCGACGTTTATCCCACCCCGTCAGACCCGGTGCTGAAGAAAGAATACGAGGAGTACCTCGAGAAGAGACTCCGAAAGTTACGCACCCCGTGTCTTTGATGCGGCCACTCGCTTAACCCATAGAAGCTGCCAGTAGGGCCCAATCGCGTTTTAAAGACGGAACGATATCTAGTATTATCGGACACTGTTTCCGTGGTCGGCGTTTCACGGGATTGATACCCTCAAAGCCACTGTGCCTACTGGTGGAGTATGCCGACACTGCTTGCTCGCCCCGCGATTCGGTCTAGAGATTCGTTCGATCAGACTTTGTTGGCCATCTTGGCGAACCACCATCGCAGACCGACGAACAGAAAGCGCCAATCCGTAAAGAATTCCGGCGGTTTACGCTCGAATGCATGACCGACAAACTGAAATAGCCAGCCGACGACAAACAGTGCGCCGACGATCGTCCACCAGGAGGACCGAAAGACGGCGACGGGAATCAGCAGCAAAGAAATTGCGATCATCGGAATCCCGACGGTGTGGCAGGCCCGGTTTACTGTATTGGTGTGACTGGCGGAATACTGCGCTACCCATTCGTCCCACGATCGATTTCCCATTCCCATGTTTTTCCTCCCGCCGGTGACAGATTCTAAACCATCCGGCTGGCCACAGTTTTCTGCGGCGGCAAAATGGACGAGTCTATCCCGCGCAGCATGCGATTCGACTCCCGGATCAGCTGCCACCACATTTTTGGAAAACCGATTAGCGGCTGAATCAGAAATTGTTCCCGCTGCCGGGGCGTAAGCAGACCGGCAATATAGCGGTGCAGCACGATTTGCTGATACCAGGGGATGCTGGCGACCAGGTGGTGCGCCCAGTGGCAGGGTTGGCCCCAAGGCCCGCCGCCCACCACGATGCCCCAAAACCCGATTCCAAAGCTTCTGGCGCCGTTCTTGTTCTCGAGCGGCATCAGGTTGTGCTCGGTAAATTGCCGCAAGCGATCCAGGTAAAACCCAAAATGCGGCAGGAACACGAGCATGGAGAGTGCGCAAAACAGACCGCCAAACAAGCGGTAGACCGCGTAGATGTATGCGCCGTGGTACACGGTGGCCCAGGCCGCCGAGATCAGACGCCCGCGCGTATAGGACGGTGGCCGGTGAATCAGAAAGTCGCTGAAATTGATAAATGCGGCCAGTGGCAGAAAAGTCAGCCAGTAGCGGCGGGGGATAATGAAATTCAAAAATTCGGAATCATCTTCGCTGCCGAACCTGGCATGGTGGGCCATATGACACGCGGAATAGTAGTCGGGCTCCCCGCCTGCCAGCCGGCACAGATTGCGGGAGAGAGACTGGGCGATTCTGCTTAGACCACCTGTTCCGGCAAAGACGATGTTGTGCGCCGCGCCTTCATGTAATGAATAAACGCTGAGCGAATACAAAATCCAGCTATGCAGGCATCCGGCCAAGAAACTGGCCACCAGTATCGACGGGAATGAGTTCGTGTGATGGGGTGAGAGAAACAGCCGTGGAAAGACGATCAGCGAAAAAAAGTCAGCCGCGAAGATGAAGAAAATCACCGCCGAGTTGATCAGGTTGTGTAAGAGTGGATGTGCCTTAAACCATTTATGTAGGCTACGTCCGCGGCTCATAATGAGGCTCATCTGCTTTTCGGTGAGCCCTTCAAACGGAGGCGCCGGAATATAGCGCCGGGCTAACTCCAGTTCCTGTGCGTGGGTCCCTCTGTCTCGCATGCCATTACATCCCGGGTGCGAATTCGCCGCCGCGTCCTGGCAGTTGAGTATACATCAGCTTCCGTGCGGACTCATCCCGTGCCGCCTGAAGAGAGCCACGCCGCTCATATGGCTTCAGACACCAGGCGGTCGCTAGCGGCCGCGGAAGCGGCCCGCGCCGCCGCGGTGTCAGCCAGATCCGGACGTTGCTTCGACACACCGGGCCGGGAGAGCCACTCCAGCACGTTGGCGCGTGCGCAGTCATACCCTGCCTTTACAATCTCCGGCGCCAGGTGGAAATCGGTCCGCTTGAACCTCAGCAATTCGGGATACATATACATATCGGCGTGTTGCAGCCGCACCGATTTATACGAGATGCCGCTGTATTCCAGAGTCCGGATCATGACCAGCAGGATACTTGGCGTGTAGATACGGTGCTTCGAGAACGGATTCAAGCGCTTCCAAAAAGCCTGCCAGCCGGGCACATCATCTCCGTAATCGCGGACCGGATGGAGCTCGTGCGGTGGAGAAACGTCGACCCCTACGGTGATTCCTTCGTTGGAAAACGCCTTCATAATGTCTACGGGAACGTTGTTGATCACGCCGCCATCGATATGCAGTTCTCCCTCATAGACGACTGGGGGAAACAATCCCGGCGCCCGTGTGGTAGCCAAGATAGCTTTTGCCAGCGGGCCGCGGGTATGGATCTTGAGTTCCGACCGGTTCAAGTTTGCGGAAATGCAGAAATACGGCAACCAGAGGTCTTCAATCTGCATATCGCCAAAGAACCCCCGCACCACTTCGCTGAACTTCTTTCCGGTCTTGAAAGCGATGAATGGAAACGTGAGATCGTCAAACGCCTTCGCACAACCCGCCGAGATTTCCCGGACGATCTTTGCGTCGTCCCAGCCCATGGCCCGAAGCGCGCCGATCATTGCTCCCATGCTGGCGCCGCCGATCGCATCAACGGAGATACCGAGATCGGCGAACGCATGAAAGACTCCGACGTGGGCCAGCCCGCGCGCGAAGCCGCCGCCCAAGGTCAAACCAACTGCTCGGCCGGTGAGAAAGCGCGCCACCCGCTCAAAGCCATCGCTCCGATCCAGGTGGACGTGGAAGTGCCGCTCTACGGTGCGGGCATCCAGCCATCGTCTGGTGCCTTGCGGGTTTCCTTCTCTCTGAACCAGGACCAGCCACTCGCGATTGCGGTCGCGTGGGTTCCGCGAGCCCAGAAGTTCGCCTTCGATTTCACCGGGCGCGGGATCGGCGGCGCTATCACCCACTACCAGGATATGGTCCGCCTGCCGGACGCAGCGCTCGGTCCAGGGGGAAAGGAACTGATCCGCTTCGTAGAGCACGTAATCGTTCGCCATCTCCTGATTACTGAGCCATTCAACCACTCGAATATTGTTGCCGGCCCGCTCGTACGCCTGAGAGATTCCCACCCGCCCGAGGTGTTCGTCCACGCGCGCGCTGCTCAAGTGCAGGGTAGTTCCGAATTTATCGAGAGCCGATTTCAGGGCTTCACAAAACTCGCGTAGGGGAGCGCCGGTGTGTGCCGGAACGATCGCCACAGTCGAGATGCTTCGGAGGCGGCGGGCATGACCAGCCGTGGTGTCTCTCAGCCGCTCCGCCAGCGTTCGGCTGACGGTGAGCACCGCCGATCTCGGGTGTTTCGTCATGAATCTCTCAAAGCCGGCTCGGCTCAGCTTGGCGAGCTGGGTGTCGCGCATGGCCTGGACCGTGGCCGTCCTGGACTCGCCCGTTACGACGGCCATCTCACCCACGACTTCTCCGGAACCCAGTTCCGCCACGGTGCCATCGTTTGGACCGCTCTCGCCGACCCGGACGCGAACCCGGCCCCGGATCACAAGGCAGAGGAAGTCTCCTGGGTCGCCTTGCCGGAACAGAACCTCGCCGCCGTAGAGGGTAAACATTTCGAGCTCTTGTTCCAGGTCGTGAAGAACATCCGCGTCAAGACTGTCGAATAAGTTGCTCAGGTGCAGCGCAGTGGACAACCGATATTTTTGGAGGCGCCCGCTCAGCGATTGCATTACCTGTAGCGCGGCTTGTGGGTATTGGGTCGAGAATCTGTCGAAAGCTTCCCTCGGTACCGCCAGCACGCGCGACTCTCCAACCGACAGGACGGTTGTTGAAGCGCGGTCGTCGGAAAGGACGGACATCTCGCCCACACTTTCGCCGGGGCTGACTTCAAGCAGCAGCCGGGCCCCGCCGCGCTGGTCGTATCCGATTATGCGAAGCCGGCCTGCCATCAACAGATAGAGGTTCTGGTCATGATCGCCCTGGGTGATCAGCGCCTTCGCATCCGAGAGTTCGATGATCCGCAACTCGGGGACAAGTTCTTCGAGGGCCGCGGGTTCGACCGAACGAAAGAGTTCGGTTGACCTCAAAAATGGGCCAAATGTTTCTGCCATTAGGGCGACATGAGCCGCGGCGAACTGCAGCGCGGACAAGGGGGTTAATATACCACGTGGCGGCGGACATGGCCCTGGCCTAGTATTGCGCTCAGATGGCCCGCAGAGCTTCCAGGATCTGCCTTCTGGCGGCGTTGCCCGCAGGGAGGATGCCTCCCAAGGCACCCATGAGCAACGCGAAAAGTATGCCCACACCCATGATGGCGGGTGTGACGCGAAACTGAAATGTCGTCTCGCTAAAGGTGGTGAAGCTCCCGATCCCGCTGGTTACGTTGTTCAGCGGCAGAACCAGGATGCATCCGATAAGGCCGCCCATAACGGCGAGCGCCAGAGACTCTGCCAGAAAGCTGACTAGAATTGCGCTTCTGGAAAAACCGAGTACGCGGAGCGTGCCGATTTCGCCCGAGCGTCTGGATACCGCCGCGTACATGGTATTCATGGCTGCAAACGAGCTGCCTACAGACATGATCAGAGCCACAAACATGCCGACGAAGCGCACAGGCGCCGAGGACGTAGTCTGGCGTTCGTAATACTCCGTCTCCTCGACTGCGTCTACGTTCAAGCGCTGGTCATCGTTCAAGTCGTGAATGAGCGCTGATTTGGTCAGAGGATCGGTGGAACGGATCAGTACGGAACTGAGCAATTCTTCGCGATTCCAATCTGCAGCCAACTGATTCAGATCACAGAAAATTTCGCTGTTCGTGGCCGACTGCCCGGCACTCATCACGCCCACGACTTGCCAGTCCCCCCGGCCGAAATGCACTTTTCCGCCGAGCCCAACTTGTGGATACCGGGCGGCAACCGACCGGCCCACCACGATTTCACGGTAACCCTGCCGGAACCATCGGCCCCGCTCGACGGTTACGCCGGAGCGCATGCGTAGACCCATCGGACCCAGTCCGCGCAGGTTCACGTTCATTCCTTCCGGATGTTCCGGACTTTCGAGGTTGACGATGGTAACCAGCTCAAGTGAAGCTTCGGGCATGCCGGAGTCGTCTCGCGCGATGCCGGCTTTGAACTTCAGGTCGTTGTACGTCGACCGGTCTAGATTGCTGATCAGTTCCGTGGCGGCTCCTTTGCGCAAAACCAGAATATGAGCAGGGTCGCCGCTTGCCCGGAAAGTGGCGCGCAGTCCCTCCACAAGCGCGAGGACGGAAAGCAGAACCGCCACAGTCAAGGCGAGGCCCAGAGCGGTCATGATCGTGTTGGTCTTCCTCTCGCGCAGATTCCGTAAATTGTAGGAGAATGGCACGGCCATGGTTCTAATCCGTAAAGCGCAGAGCGCGGAGAATCGGTGTGCGTGCCGCACCCCAGGCTGGGACCAGTGCACTCGCCATCCCAACAAGTACGCCAATGAGAATCAGGAGCATGCCCACCACAGGGTCCAGACGTAGTCCCGCCAGAGGCACGATGACGGCCGGAAGCTTCCGGATCAGGGATATGAGCAACCAGGCGAAGCTGCAGCCAAGGATTCCGCCCAGCAGAGTGAGAAAGGCGGATTCGCTGACGATTATCCCCAGAATGGCCGGCGTGGTAAAGCCCAACACCTTTAGTACTCCGACTTCTCGTACCCGCTCACGGACCGATATGGCTGTAGTATTCGCGGTCACCAGCAGCAGCGTAAAGGTGAGGGCGAGGCTGATACTGACGAGAAAGCCCTTGACGTTACCCAGCAAGGAGACAAAACCCAGCTCGAACGCGCGCTCGGCTTCAGTCTTGGTCGCCGCGGTCGAATTCCGGAACAGCTCGTCGACATCCCTGCAGATTCGCGGTACAGCGTCTGCGCTGTCAGCCAAAAGCTCAAATGCGAAAACCTTGTTGCGCCGCCGCTCGGGAACCAGGTCGATCAGGTAATCGAGGCGGAAATACAGCACGTCGGCGGCAGAAGGGTTATCATAGATTCCCACCACGACAAGATCCACATTCACCGGGAAAATGTCGCCCTTGAGCGTCAGGCGGTCGCCGATCTGGAATCCGTATCTGCGGACCAGGCCACGGCCGACGACGCAGCCCCTCTTCTCCCGCTGAAAAGCGCGTTTCTGGTCCTCGGGAACCGCGAGGTCTGAGCGGACCTTCCACAGGTGCTCCGGCTCCACGGCGTAACGGGCGAAAACGTTCCTCGGCTCCTTATATATCCCGCCGAAGTACTGGAACGGCATGACGTCTACCACTCCCCGCACCTGCTGAATGCGGTCGCGGTAAGAAATGGGCACAGAAATCGCCGGCGAAACGCGGTTACGCGTGATCACCCGCAGAGCCTGCTGCGGAGGAGCGTCTTCCACATAAAATGCGTGATAGATCGCCATCAACGTTCCCAGCAGGCATAGCGAAATGGCGGCGCTGGCGACTGTCAACAAGCTGCGCCGCCTGCTACGCATGCTGCTTTTGAGGATGAAGGGCAAATAGCGGAACATGAAGCAGTCTAGAAGCTTAATGCATCGCGCGATAGAAACCAAATCAAAGCCAATTGGGGACTTGACCTGGCGCGGCCTGCGGCGCCACGTTGGATACAATCACTCAGATGCCAGACGGTCCCGGCACCGTGTATGTGGAAGTCGCGTTTCGCGATCGATGCTGGTCGGTTCCAGTCGATCCGGAGGCTATTTTCCGCATCGGGCGAGCCACTACGAATCACATTCTGTTGGCGGATGATCTGGTGTCCCGTTATCACGCCGTGATTCAGCGAACCGAGGATGACCGGTACTTGCTGGCTGACCTGGGCAGCAGGAACGGTACCTTTCTCAACGACACGAGAGTGAACGCTCCAGTGATTCTGCGAGACAGTGACCGCATAACGATCGGTACAGCTGTCATCACATTCCGAATGCCGATTTCAGATGATGAACTAACTGCGTGGCCGGACCGTGCGACAAACGCGTCGTTAACAATGCGCACCGTTTCAGCAGTAGTGATTGATATCCGCGACTCCACCAGCCTCTGGAGTGGCCTCGATCCGGCTATCATTTCGAAAACCATGTTGGCCTTCAACACCGAAACGGGCGTTGTGTTGCGCAGGGCGCGGGCCTGGAGCGAAAAGTACGGCGGCGACGGAGTCATGGCGCTCTGGATGCATGCGCAAAATGCTCCGCCATCGAGCGAATTGCAACTCAGAATCATTCGCAGCATCTTAGAAATTGCGGACATCGCCACTGGACTCCAGTCACGGTTTTCACTGCCGTTTCCCGTTCGCATCGGAGCCGGCGTAGACACCGGGCCAGCCATTGTGGGAAATATCGGCAGCGACGCCAGGTCAGATCACACCGCACTCGGGGATGCCGTCAATAGGGCTTTTCGTCTGGAGGCTGCCACACGCGAGGTTGCCTGCGACGTTGCTGTGAGCGAAGACGCCTATCACCATTGGCAGGATCTGTTTCCAGAACTCGATTTTCAAGAAAAGCTGATGTCTTTGAAAGGCTTCCCCGACTCGACACGCGCTTATGCCGGTACGTTCCACCGCCTGCGAAGTCTGGTTTACGGACCGAACGAGTGATCCTGTCAGCCGGGGGATCGAATAACAGGACCGGTTCTTCTCTGATGGCTCATTGCGGGTGACAAGCGGCGTATTTCGGCTGCAAGTGCATGAGAACGGGAGGGCTTGCAAGCGAAACTCAACTTTACTCCTGTGAAACCCTTAGCGTTGATCGGGAGTACCCGGGCGAGATAGTGTGGGGGTGAAAACGAATTTAGGATCGCCCGGGTATTCCCGATAACGACGTTTGAACGTAGCCGGACCTTAATATATGGGGATTGATCGATTTTCCGAGTGACCGGAGGGTTGCCTGAAGACGGGAATGGGTGGGCCGAGTACGCCCCGATGGTGATTTTCAGGCTTGGTGAGAGGGCCGAAAACGCTTTTCCAAGGGAACGGAATCGAACGGCGGACACACTCCGAGCAGCGCTCGGGGGAGCGTGGTTTGGGCGGCCGTGGATGCTTACTGAGTCGTAGGTAGTGCATCTCTAGAGTCAGCACGAATCCACCAATACGGGCAAGGACATGGGCGCATCGAGGACGGCTCCGGCGGGGACCCATCCGAGTACGCAGAGAGTTCCGATGCCACAAACAGGGCACTTGCGTTGCACGGGCTTTTGCTGTGGATCGATTAACGGATGCGGAGGCGTTGGCGCACGCAACAGCTTGCGGGAGAGCAGGAGCGCAGAACGCCGGTTCCGGTTTGCCAGGAAGCCGAAATGGCGTATCTTGACGAAGCCCGGCGGCAGCATGTGAAGCAGGAAACGCAGGGCCGCTAGATGTCGCGAATCATTCCCCACAGATCATCGGATTTGTGGACACCGATGTCGTCCACCGGCCCACAGGCCGTTGAGCACTGATGCCCAAGACAGATGTTGCGGAAACATCGGAGGACCGTTTCATTCGCTTCCGCCAGGGTTGCACAGGGCGATATTCCTGCCACTTCGCTGTCCCAGTACATTGCCACCCAGCGCTTTTTCACGGCCCTGACAAGTAGGTGGACCAGCCCATCCTTGGTCTGATGGATGAAACTGATTGGCGTGGTGCCAGCAGTCTGATCTTGCATAGACTTCGTCTCGGATCATGGAGTGACAGCGAATGGAGAATATAGCTTTGAGCGTCGGCAGAGCGCAATCGCAGCAGCCCGATTCGGGCGACTGGTACGAAGTGTCCCACGCTGCTGCCGGCAACGAGACAGCCAAGGGGTGCAGCTCGGGGCTCTCTCCGGTCACTGATACCAGTCGGAGTGTGCCGACCACTGAATGCAAGAGAGGCATTGTGTGGAGGTCCATTGGTGTAGGCATTCAGGACAAACGCCGCCGGTGTCGAACGTGTTCCAAACGTGGCCGCAAGAGCACTTCCAACGATCGTGTTTCGCTGGAACCCATCCGCATTTGGGGCAACGGATGTGGGGGCCCCGGGTCCCAAGATCCGTGGTCGCGCTCGGCTCCAGGACGGCAGGAGTCGCAGGCATTGCGGATCATTGTAACGCGTGAAGAGGCTCGACGAGTACACTCATATCAATAACAACACGATTCACGAACCGAGGTCCCATACAACGTGAGAATCAGTCGAACGGTTTGGAAAACGGCGATTGCCATTGTCGCAATGGCCTGGGTGCTTGCATGCATTCTGCCCGCTGCGGCACAGACTACGTCAGGTCCGTACCAGCCGACGAGCGGATCCCTTCGCCGGCACAAAGTGCCCGCGTGGTTTGAAGACGCCAAGTTCGGAATCTTCATCCACTGGGGAGTATTTTCAGTTCCGGCTTACCACGAATGGTACGTCGCCTTCATCAGCCCGAAGGCGGGATTTGGATTTCTGTTTGGCGGTCCGCCATTCAGTGCAACGCGCGGAAGCCTGCCGGAAGAGCTGTACAAATCCAGGATCGTTGAGGACGCCGTCAAGTATCACATCGCCAACTGGGGAGCGGATTTTCCCTACGACGACTTCATCCCCATGTTCAAGGCGGAGAAATTCGACCCCGCGGCCTGGGCCAACTTGTTCCGCGAGGCAGGTGCCCAATATGTCGTTCTGACTGCCAAGCACGGAGACGAGTTCGCGCTCTGGCCGACGAAATTCACTCACCGCAATGCCATGGAGATGGGGCCGCACCGGGACCTGGCCGGCGACCTGGCCCAAGCGGTTCGACAGAACGGCCTCAAGATGGGCTTCTATCACAACACCACGTACACTTTCTGGGACTCTCGCTATCCGGGCCGCGACTGGGTCGATTATATGAACCATTCCATCGAAGAACTCATAGATCGGTATCATCCCAGCGTGTTGTGGGGCGATGTGACGGAAGGCCCGGTCAAGACCTGGGACGGCAAGCCTCTCCCCGCCGATTACTGGAACAGCAAGCAGGTGCTCGCCTATTTCTACAACCACTCCGAAGATCCGGCCGCAGTAGTGGCGAACGACCGTTGGGGCCTGGACACGGACGGCAAGATGGTGGGTGACTACAAGACACCGGAGAGGACGCAGGTGGGCAACCTCATAAAGGAGAAGTGGGAGGAATGCGATTCGCTCGACCCCACCTCGTGGGGCTATAACCGCCGTTTGAAGGACAGCGAGTACATGACGCCGAACCAGGTTGTGGATTACCTGGTTGACATCGTCAGCAAGAACGGCAACCTTCTGCTCAATATCGGACCGAAAGCCGACGGAACCATCCCCGAGATCATGCAGAACACTTTGCGCCAGGTGGGAGAATGGCTGCGCGTGAACGGCGAGGCGATCTACGGCTCGCATTATTGGGAACCATACAAGGACGGCGACGTGCGCTTCACGCGCAAAGGCGATTCGCTCTACGCCATCGCGCTCGAATGGCCGGAAGACGATCTGAAGCTGACGTCTCTGGCCGGCAAGGAGGTCACCCAGGTGGAATTGCTGGGATCGAGCGAAGCCATCCGGTTCAAGGCGGATGCAAAAGGGCTGGTGATTCAACCCCCGGCTAAGCGTCCCGGCCGGTACGCGTATACGTTTAAGATCACGTGCCGGAATCTGTAAGCCGCTTTTAACAGCAGTTGGCCCAACTCGACCCGATGGCAGTCGCCTTACTCATCCGCCGACCCGGACCTTATAAGCTCTTTGGGCTGCTCCGAGGTGAGCATGCGCTTTCAGTATCCAGGTGGTCGGCGGCAGATCGGACCGGAGTTTGCGCTGCCTGCTCGGAGGCGAATCCGTGGCGCTGCCTCCAGGGCCCCGAGAGGCTGCCCACACCGGCCGGCTATCCGGCGCCAGTGCCCGCAACGGAGACTCGGGTTTTTCCGGCCGAGTTCCAGGGCTCGGGGTCCGACCGCGGAAACCCGCCGTTGAAAAACTCGCAGCTCGGGGGGGCGCGTTGTCAGGGCAGGGATCACGTGCGCGGTGTGGGCCGGCGACGGGTGGTTCACCTTCGACGGCCATCCCTCCTGCTGAATTCGCTTGTGCGCCTCCTCCCAGGTAGGAAGTTCCGCGCCAGCTTGGGAGCTACCGGCTGTTCAGGGGCAACCGTGCGTGTTCACGTGGTCGAAGTATGTGCGGCGAGCCTCGATTTCTTCGGCCCTGGCCAGCCGAATTTGTTCCTCGAAACTGGCGAAGCCGTGTGCGCGGATTTTCGTCGCAGCCAGTTGCTCATCCAGTAGTTTTTTGACGCGGCTAGAGCAATCAGTCCACTGGGAAAGCAGCAGTTCACGCTCCCGGCACCGTTCGGCCATTTCTCAACCATTCTCTCACGCGGCCTCTCTTCAAGGCGCCTCAAACGGGAACTGGACAGCGTTATCGGCCATTATCGGAATGTATTCGCAGCCCGCGGCGAGGATAAGGAAAGTAGCTAAACCGTTCACTTTCCGGTTTACCGACTGCGCGGCCAAGTGGATTGGATCAGTAAACATGGCGGTGTCCTGTAAGATTGGGCTATGCTACGGACTAATCTGAGCGCCGCACCGCGAGTCGACCCTATCACGCCACCCTATGCGCCTAACGTGCAGGCAGTGTTCGACAAGATCATGCCTCCCGAGTCCCGCCTCTGACGCTCTTCACGATGCTCGCTCAAGTGCCGCGCATTTACGATCGCTTCCGTGCCGGGAGCCTGCTCGATCGCGGTCCGGTGTCCCTCCGGCATCGCGAGATCGTGATCGACCGCACCTGCGCCCGCTGCGGATGCGCCTATGAGTGGGGCGTGCATATTGCGTTCTTCGCCGATCGAACAGCACTAACGCCTGAGCAGGTACGCGCGACTGTGCGGGACAACGCCAAGGACGCGGCATGGAGCGACGAGGAACTGCTATTGATCCGGCTGGTCGATGAGTTGCACGACGCCGCAGATATCTCCGACTGGCTATGGAAAGCACTCGCAACAGCTTTTAGTATTGAGCAGATTTTCGAGCTGATCGCTTTGGTCGGCTTCTACCACAGTCTCGTTCTTCGCGAACGGCCTGAGGCCAGGAGCCGAGCCTTACGCGGTACCGCCTCCAGCGGCATGAGTTCCGCAGGCGGTGTCATTTCCGCGATCCACTCGAGCGTGCGGGGACGTGGCCGCTTTCGCGCTCGCGCGAATGCTCGCGAGGTTGTTGTTTGGTGTCAGAGAACCCAAACTAGACAGAGTGCTCGCTACGTTACCGAATCACGGCCGGAACCATCCACTTGGTGGGGAAACGCCCATCCCGGAGAATTGCCATCGAGCCCGAAGTCGCACTCCGGCGTCATAGCCAATCAACTGCGACTGAGTCGGAACACGGTCTGATGGGGCGTCTCCGAAAACAAAGGTCGCTCCAGATCCAGGTCGTGCAGGCTCAGGCTCCGCGACCCAGCTTTCAGGAACCTACGCGTTTCGCGTTCTGGCCAACACTCCCCCACGGCAAACAGCGTTTTCACATGGGCTCAGGAGCGACGCCTTGATCGTTGAAAGTCGCTGGATGACGCGGACGTAGTTTTCGGTAAGGACAGTTCCCGTTCTGACCTGTTGCGCCTCATCGTAGAATTTAGTTGGGAGGATTCCCGTGCGATCAATCGCGATCGATCCGTGGCCCAGCGGCACAGAACAAGAGTGAGGGCCCGCTCTTTTACACGTCCGGAAGAATCTGTCGCCAGACCCGCAGATAGTTGCCGCCCAGAACCATCCCGATCTGCTCGTCGGTGAGGCCGCGCTCGGAGAGCAGCTTGATGAAGTTGTCGTAGTGCTCGAAAATGCTTTGCGCCTCGACGCCCGAGTACGTCCGGGTAGTGTGGCCTTCGATTTCGTGAGCGCCCGGATTCGCCTTGTCGTGGCCCAACCAGCCGATGCCAACGTGTTCCGGCCCGATCAGGTTGCAGAGGTATTCCACCTCCTCGGCCAGCGCCTTGTAGGGAGTGATGGTGCTCGAGTGGTAACGGATGCCAACGATGCCGCCCGTCATGGCAATGACCTTGGCCTCCTCCTCGGTGATCTCCACCTGCGGCCGGCTCTTCGAGTAGCGCACTAGGTTCTGGTGAGTGGAAACCAGCGGCGTCTTGGAGATTTCGGCGGCATGCAGCAGCCCATTGGTGCACAGGTGGGAAACCCCCACCATCATGCCAAGCCGGTTCATTTCCTTCACCACGGCCACCCCGAACGGGGTGAGGCGGTTCCCCTTGACATCGATCCCACGGCCATCCCCAACCTGGTTGCGCATGTTGTGTGTCAACTGCATGCCGCGCACTCCCAGGCGGAAAAACTGCCGGACCAGCGCCAGGCTGCGCTCCTCCGGGAAGACCGGTTCGGCCAAGTTCGTCTGGATGCCCCCGGTGCCCTCCATGTCGAAAAAGAACAGTACCTTGCCCTTAACGGGGCCGCTGGGAAGATCGGCCTTGGCACGGATCACGGAGGTCAAGCCCTTGGATTGCTCGATGTCGGTGAGGTATGTGTCGAGCACGCGCAAGTTGCCATCGAGCATCTCCTCGCTGCCATCGCGCTCCTCAACCGAATCGCCGCCTCCGGCCGGCGCGATGCATACCGTGATGCCCCCTTGGATCAGCCGGGGAGCCAGGTGATGGCTGATCGGGAGATGGTTATCGGCGCCCGGCAGGCGGGTGCGGCCGCTAATCTCCCACATGTCCCGATGGCCCTCCACGATCACGAAATCATGCGGACCCTTGCTAGTGGCGGCCGTGGCCCGTGGTTCCGGCAGACCAGCCGCGATGGCGCCGGCGGCCGCGAGGGACCCGGCCTGGGACAGGAAATCTCTACGCGTGCCTCTGTCGAACATGTGCTTCCACCTTAATTAGTGCGTTCATGTGGGCACCGCGCGCCCGGACTGTGGCTCCCGCCTGGAATTCGAGGTTCATGCTCAGAACTACCGAAGCTAGCATACCTAACTGCGAACTCGGCTCTTCCAGTTCCCGCGCAAAACGATCAACTGGAAGAAGAATGTGCTGGTCATCCCGGTGACCGAGCCCAAGCAGGCATTTGTCGCTGCGGCGATTAGGACATCCCGCCAATCGTAGAACTTGCTGGAGGTGATGTCGAGCCACCCGATGAACTGCCCGCCGCTGATCTCGGTCTTCTCAGACCGGCGCCGGACGAAGTCCACGATCTGGTCCCGCGTATCGTGCGGAACCCAGACCCCGGTCAGAGTTCCCCAAGCGCTTTTTTTAACGCTACATGCTCCGCCATCAACATCGCCAGAACCTCATCCTTGGTCCGGAAATTCTTCTCCAGATACGCGACGCGCTCCTGCTCGGCGGAATGGTCCATTGGCCTCTTCTGGTCGAGGGCAGCCGCCCCGTTCTCGAAGAACTCCTTCGGCCAGCGGTAGAGACCGTCGGCTTCAAGCCAATCTCATCGCACAGCTTCGAGACCGGCTCCTTGTCCAGCAAATGCCGCCGCAGAATGGCGACTTTTTCTTCCGGTGTGTAGTGCGTCCGTTGCTTCTTCATGCGTTCGCTCCGTTATCTTAACGGGGAACGCCTTCTCCATTTCCAGCTGAACCGGAACACTCTTATGTACTGCGAGCCTGTCGACGGAACACACCGTTGCTGCAGGCGGGCCAGGTTTGTTGCGCGCGTCCTGGGTAATCTCGAGGTACGGGTAATCTCGAGGTACGCGGCTCGGTGATCACTCTGCGCGCAGCGTTCTCAGGGGGTCTACCTGCGTCGCCCGTCGCGCCGGAACCCACGAGGCCAGCGCGGTGATGAGGAGCAGCAGCAATGGGATCGCGATGTAGATCAGCGGATTGACGTGCTGGGGTGCGAAGAAGGAGAGCGCGGAAGAGGCTGCGCGGCAAGCGGCGAGAGCCGCCACCAAGCCAACCGCGACGCCGGCCAGGCCGACCCGCAATCCCTGCCGCAGCACCATCCAGACCACGGCTTGCCGGTCCGCGCCGAGGGCCATGCGGATGCCGATTTCGGTTGTCCGGCGGCTGACCGAGTAGGCCACCAGGCCATACAGGCCCACCGCCGCCAGAATCATTCCCATCAGCCCCATGCCGCCCACTAGCTGAGTAATGATGTCCGACCCCCCGATGGCCCTTTGCGTATAAAGATCTTGCATGGTGCGCATGTCGAAGACGGGGATGTCCGGATCGAGTTTGCGCACCACTTCGCGCAGCACGGGGGCGAGAGTGCCGGCGTCCTGGGCTACGGATTCGGAGATGATTGACATCTCGGCGCCGCGTGGACGCCGCGGGTGCTGTCTATAAGG
Source organism: Terriglobia bacterium (assembly GCA_020073305.1). GTDB lineage: Bacteria > Acidobacteriota > Terriglobia > Bryobacterales > Bryobacteraceae > QHXW01. The sequence goes on along the minus strand of JAIQFK010000040.1, from coordinate 2,505 downwards.
GAGGTAGACGAAATCGAGGAGCGGCTCGGCGATCCAGAGATACTTCGACATGCGGGCGACACCCACGATCTGGACGAGCGGGCCATCGGCGTTGTCGAGATGGAACCGTTTGCCGAGTGCGTCGCCTTTCCAGTAGTGACTGGCCATTTGCTGGTTCACCACGGCCACGAGCGGCACGTTCTCGCGATCCGATTCGAGAAGGCCGCGCCCGCGCAGTATGGGGATATTCATGGTCTCGAAGTACCCATCACTAATGTAGGCGGCATAGGTAGTCATCGACTGTTCGCCGCGCGGCAACTGCCATCCTTCGGGGGCCACGCCCACGCCACCTGGGCCGGCCTCCATGGGAACAGCGTTGACGAGAGCCGCCGATTTTATGGCGGACGCCGAACGCGTCTGGTCCAGCAGGTCCTTGTAGAAACGCTCTGTTTGTTCTTGCGAGTAGTGAGCGAGTTGGGTGTTGAAGCTGGTGAGGAAGAGATGATCGATGCGGTAACCGGGACCCGGCAGAAGTTGTTCATGAAAGCCCTGTACCAAGGCGGCGGAGATCGACAGTAGCACGACCGAGAGTGCTACCTGACCTGCCACAATCAAGTTCCGGCCCCAGAGACGCCGCCGGCCGCCACTGTCGGCATCGGCGGCTTTCAGGGCCGGCACAAGGTCTGGCCGCGTGGCACGAAGGGCTGGGGCGAGACCAAACAGTAGGGTGCTCAGTACTGAAACGATCAGCGTAAGCAGCAGGACACGGCGGTCCACTCCGGCGTCGAAAACGATTGGCAAGTCGCTCGGTATGGGGAGGCGGCGCCAATAATCGCCCATTGCATCGGCCATCATTACGCCGGCTATTCCACCGGCCACCGCTACGAGCAGATTTTCCAGCAGAAGCTGCCGGACGAGAGCCATACGGCCGGCGCCGATGGCCAATCGCACGGCGATCTCTCTGGCTCGCGCACGGGCCCGGCTCAATAGCAGGCCCGCGACGTTGGCGCAGGCCACGAGTAGCACGCAGATCGCGAGGATGCCGAGCATGACGACCATCTGAGCCTGCGGCTGTCCTTGCGCTACGCGCATCTGTAGTTCGGTCTCTACCAGGAGGCGCTGCTTGCGGCTGGTTGTGGCATGCATTTTTTGAAGTTCCGTGGAAAGGCCGCTGATTTCAGCCTGGGCCTGGTCCAGGCCGACACCCGGCTTCAGCCGGCCCTTGACGAACAACCAGCCATAGTCGCGATTGTGGAGATAGTTCTGTTGCACCAGCCGCGGCGACATGGCCAGGGGAACGAATAGCTGCGGACGCATCACTGGGTCGATTCCGGTGAAATGCTCGGGCGCCACGCCGATGATCGAGAATTCGGCGCCGTTCAGCCGGATGCGGGAGCCAAGAACGGACGGGCTGGCGCCGAACTGCCCCACCCAAAAATCGTGGCCAAGCACAACCACGGGATCGCGTCCCTCCACCTGGTCCTCATCGTCGCGAAAGCTACGGCCCAGCGCCGGCTCCACGCCCAGCACACGGAAGAAATTTCCCGAAACGTACAGGCCCCACTTCATCCGCGGCAGAGTATCCTGATTCGGGCCGAAGCCGAAAAAGGCGTAGGAGGCGGCTACCAGACCCTCGAAGGTGCGGTTGCGGTCGCGCAGGTCGATGTAATCCGGATATGAGATGGGCGGGTTCTGGCCGAACGGCGCGGGCACGGCGGTATTGATTGTGAGGACGCGATCCGGGTCTGGGACGGGCAGAGGGCGCAGCAACATGGCCTCGGCAAAACTGAACATGGACGCCGTAGCGCCAATGCCGATGGCCAGCGAGCAAATCGCCACAGCCGTGAAGACCGGATCCTTGCGTAGCATTCGGAGGGCGTAGTTGATGGACGACAACATGGGGACCTCCTGGCGAAACGTGAGATCCACGAAACGGAAAGCAATTCGGATGCCGTGTCTCTGGCTACTAAAGATAACGATATCAGCTATTGAGATCCTAACATATGGTATACCGATGTCCGCTTTTGGGATCTGCTGCCCGGTTTTGATGCGTCTGTCCCTACGCTGCGACGAACTCTTAGCCGGAATTTCGAAAAACGCACATCGGGACAGTACGGTCCTGTTAACCAGGCCCGGCCATTCTCCGCCACCACGGAGACGTCAAGTGGGAATTGGAGAAAACGGACTCACCGGGGCGATCCAGGCCACTCTCCAGGACTCGGCACGGAGAATGGTTCCGTGCGGAAGCGCTTGGCTACATTGGGGATACCAAACCAGAACCGGCCGAAGGCACGAATCGGCTCTTCATCAGAAATGGGGGCAGCCCAGGATTCCTGACTTGATAAAACATTCTTGGAGGAATTGTTTTGATCAAATCAGAGATCGTATTAGGACTGCCCGACTATGAGATTACCGATTTACAGATCAGCGGTGGTGGGGTGAGGATTTCTGCCCGGCATAACGGGCTGAAATCGTGCCCGCACTGCGGCAGCGAGCGGCTGCGCAACAAGGGCCGATACCCAAGGC
>JAIQFK010000019.1 GCA_020073305.1 Terriglobia bacterium | reverse complement strand
ACATCCGCGGGTGCGGTTTCACTTCACGCCGACGTATTCGTCGTGGCTGAACCAGGTCGAGCTGTGGTTCGCCAAGATCCAGCGGGACGTGATTGCGCGCGGCGTATTCACCTCGGTGGCAGATCTGGGCAAGAAGCTGCGGAAATACATCCGCGCCTACTCCAAATCGGCACGACCCTTCCGCTGGACCTACACCGATCCCAAACGAAGAATCACGGCTAACAAAATCGCCGGGACAGCTTACTAGTGCGACACGCGACTATCCCGGACACGGAGGGCCGTGGCCGCGATAGGATTCCTCAGCTAGTCGCGGAGAGGCCAAATGAAGTCTGACGCGTGGTTGCGAAAGGACGTCGAAGATGAGCTCGCCTGTGAACCGAGCGTAGATGCCGCCGCGATTGGCGTTGCTGTCAAAGAGGGAATCGTCACTCTTACCGGCCATGTCGCCAGTTACGCGGAAAAAGTCGTGGCGGAGCGTACTGCCGCCCGCGTAGTCGGGGTGAAGGCCGTCGTCACCGAACTGGATGTTAAGCTCCCTGGCACGGGTCGAGTCAACGACGAGGAAATTGCGCAGGCCGTAATTGACGCGCTTTCCTGGAACACTCTCATCCCAAAGGATCGAATCAGAGTTGAAGTAGGCAGCATTCAAGCACACTTTCCTCCTGGTAGCAGCAGGCGAGGAGGATGTTCGCTCGTTATTCGCTCCGGGAACGAAGCTCCCGCCAGCAGGCGACCTGCCCCTCATCCGCTGCGGTCCTTGCGGTTGGCGCAAGGCTTTCTGAACCAAGCCCGGGAGCGCTGGCGAATATTGGGCGAAGATCCTCCTGCTCGCCTGCTGCTACCAGGAGGTCGCGAAGCACCAGCGTTCCTTTCGTGGTCTTATCGAGCCACGCCCTGACTACATAATGAACATCAAACCTGTTTACTTCTGCGTGGCGTTTACAGGATAATTCTGCGCCCAGCATTTTCAGGTGTAAAGGGCCTGTTCATTTGAGTAGTATCTTTATGGTACTCGACCCTCCGCTCGCTACCCGGTGCTATCCAATTCTGGGCCGCGTGTGGAAAAGGAACGGCGCGGAGCCGGTGAGATCGTGATCATTGAGCGCGATGGGTGAACGCGAGATGACCACTTCAAGGTTAGAATCGCCTGCTCAACGGGGAACCGCTTACCGCACTTCTTCTGGATTTGCCAGACGTTTCGCGTTCTCCAGCAAACGTTGGCACGGCGCGCCAGCGACGGTTGTAATCATCAGCGGCGTGTCCTTTTTTTTGAAAGAGCCAGTTCCCGAAGTCCGCCCAAGACGCCTGTGATGATTTGGTGACCGTAGCGCAATCGGAGAGGCCATTGCCACCCGGTACTCCTGAAAGCGCACACCAGTTACCTGCCGCCACTGTCCGGCATTGACCTTATGAGCGTGGAGATAATGACCACGATGCGCATCCTCGCTCAAGGCGATCAACAACGAGCTGGAGCGGGCAGCGCGCAGGCCCATCGGGAGTCTCACTTTCAGACTTTAGAGGGCTTCAGACGCAGTCGTGGCTGTCCACGTGGTCGTAATAGGCATGGCACGCCTCATTCTCTGAGCGCTTCGCCAGCGAAATTTCCTCATCAAAGTCGACGGTGGCCTGATCGGTATTCTTAAGCGCCGCAAGGTGTTCGTCCAGAAGATTAATGAGACGACGGCCGCGCTGCGTCCATTCGCGGAGTAGTATTTCGCGTTCCGGGCATTGTTCGGCAGGTTCCATTACCTAGCAGCCCACACTTCCCCTGCAGCCCGTTCTCTGCGCCAGGCCAGCAGCCAGACTTCAAACTCCGCTGATGGGTATTCAATCCGCCCGTTGCGCTTTATGAATCGAGGACCGTCGCCATCCTTGCGCCACTTAAATAATGTTGTCTTTGCAATGCCCGTCTCGACGGATACCTGGATCGGAGTCAGGTAACGTTGCGCGGGTTGACTCCCGGCCTGGCTATTCATTGCAGCCATGGATTGCTAAGTGCCGCTCATACTCGCGCTGGGCAAGACTTTCTTCTTCCCGTGCCCCTTGTATTCGGGTATCCCATTGAGGATCGCTGTCTCGGATCGCGCCGGCTTCCAAATCTCTGAGTGCGTTTGAAGCAGCATTCCATCGATCAAACAATTCGTCGCGTTTTGGGCACGTCATACTCATTGCCCTGAGCCCCGGTTGCCACCCCAAGCGCAGGGTAGGCAATAAAGGCGGAAACCGGAGCCGGTAAGATGATGAGCCGCATTACTGAAATAGTCAATCCTCCGCCCGCTAGGCCTTGCGTAGCGTAGTCCCATTCCCACCACCAGGAGGTGGACGCATCAGACAGCCAAGGCTTTCCGGACGATCTCCTGCCACGTGCCATCGTCGATCTGCTGCTCCGTGATGCTAATTGATCTTCCTTGAAATTCGAGGATGTCGGAGTCCTGGATGCAAATTAGATAGCTCTTGCCGGGAACCACAGACACCGTAAACTGTTCGATTTTGGCGCATTCTGGGGTGCGGCTTTTAAGTCTGCTACGACGGTGGACCATTTTATAGCGCAGCTCTTTCTTGTGCGCGAAGTGCTCGGTGAGATCGGGTCGAGCGAAACCATTGCGGCGCAACTGGACCTCAGGCTTTCGCGGGCCGCGTGCCCCACCGTTCTTCGGGCTCCAGGTGTTTACTGCACGCTTCGGATGAGTACCACGTCGGCGGTAGCGTTGAAGTGCCGGAATGCCAAACGTTCATCTCGCGACACCGCCAGCGCTCCGATTGACCCGGAACTGAAGCTGGTCACCCGGGCCGGCGCACCACCCGCGATGGCTTGCTTCCATACGTTGTCGATACCCTTGTCGGTTTTCACGAAATATAGCGCACTCCCGTCTGGGCTCCACCGCTTGTCCCAAGTCGGTGGAATGTTCAGAGGTTTGAAGCCGGTTCCATCCAGATGCATGATGCCGACTCCGGCGGGTGGATGGAAGCGTTCATCGGTGTAGACAACAGAGAACCATTGCCCATCGCGGGAGATCGAAGGGACTGAGGCATCTTTGAGATCTCCCAGTCGAACCGGAGTTCCGGACGGCAGCGCCATCTTCCATATCGACGAGGTTCCGGTAAAGCTGAAGGATTCGTAGAGCAGCCACTTGCCGTCGGGAGACACGGCCGCGAACCGTTCGCCGCTACCGCGTGTGACCTGCGAGGCGTTGCTGCCGTCAATCTCCATGCGCCAGATGTGGCACGCCCCGCTTCGCTCGCTGCCGAAATAGATCGTCCGGCCGTCGGGCACCACCTCCGGATGGATGGCGACGCCGCCGAACGTCAACCGCTTGGGATTGGCGCCATCCGGATTCGCTATCCATAGATCCGGCTGGCCAAACGAGTTCGAGGCGTACACGAGTCTTCCGTCCGGAGTCCAGGTTGTGCCCGCTTGGCCGTCGCCGTTTGCGGAGGTCCTGGTCACCTGGGAAGCCGTTTCCGCGCGCGGAGCCGTCGTCCAGATTTCGCCGAGTTCGTCCTGCTGAACCGTCACGAACGCGGTCGAGTCGACGGTCGCGCTCACGCCCGCATAGTTGCTCAGGTCATTCGTTACCCGCCTGGGTTCGCCAGTGGGGTACGGTACGAACCAGACTTGAAGAGAGGAGGTTCCGACGGTGCCGTTAACCAGGAGTCCCAGGCCGTTCGGAAGCCACTCTGCCTTCCTTACCCAGGACCACTTGACGGGCGCCAGGATCGCAGGAGCCGTGCCATTGACAGGAACGATCAGAACCCGTTCAATCTGCCAGAAGCGATCGTCTGTGCTGCCGATGGGCACGGCAAGCAGAGCGGCGTCAGGAGACCACGATAACTGGTCTCGCAGGAAGTCTGGTTCGCTGCGCGTGAGGATGGTCTGCTTGTCGGCGGGATTGGGGCCTGCCACGATGATCGAGCTTCGCTTGTCCGGCCCGCCGGACAGATAGGCAAAGCGACGTTCATCGGGCGAAACTGCCACCGGTCCCGTCACGTTGTCGAGGACCAGTTGTGCGTCGCCACCCAGGCTCGGAACCCGATAGAACGCGTGCCCGCTGGGTTGTTTGGATTGCGAGTAATACACGTATTCGCCGTCGCGTGAGAAGTGCAGGCCGCTGAAACTGATCTGCGTGGCAGACACAACCCGAATCTCTGAAGTGGTTATGAGCTGGCGCAGCCAGATCGTCTGCTCCTCGCCGTGAGCTGACACGCGCGCCACATATCTCCCGTCAGGAGATACGGCGGCCTCAACGACATCTCCGCTGGTCGTAAGCCGCTGCAGTTCGACATGCTGAAATAGCGCGTGAGACGGCCGCAGACGCCACCAGAAAAGGCCGCAGGCGGCGAGAATCGCTAGAATGATGCCGGCTAGCAGCGCTTTCCGCGCCGAGATCTGCACATAACGCCGGGCCGGGGGCGCCGTTTTCACCCCGGAATCGGATTCCTCTTTGAGTTCCAGCAACGCCACCCGCACGTCGCCCATATGCTGAAATCGCCGTTCGACATCTTTCTTGAGACAGCGGCTGATGATCCGCTCCAGGTCCGCGGGTATGTCGTGCCGTATCGCTGATGCCGGCTCAGGCTCCTTCTGCAAGATAGCGGATAGCACCGAAAGGTTCGTGTCGCCTTGAAACGGCCGTACACCCGTCGCCATCTCGTAGAGCACCGATCCAAATGAAAAGATGTCTGAGCGCGCATCCACCGGCTTCCCCTGCGCCTGTTCGGGCGACATGTAGGCCACCGTGCCGGCGATGGTGCCTTCTTGCGTCTTAGGCACTTGAGCCCCGAGGGTCTCGGTTTCGCCTAACTCGCCCGTTGTCTTCTCAGTCAGTTTGGCCAAGCCGAAATCCAGCAGTTTCGCACCGCTCTTTGTCAGCATCACATTCCCGGGTTTCAAATCGCGATGGATGATGCCCGAATTGTGCGCGGCAGCCAGTGCATCCGCTAATTGCACTGTTATTTCCAGCGTTTCCTTAAGAGGGAGCGGCCCCTGCTTCAGGCAGTCGGCGAGGGTCTTGCCCCCAAGATATTCCATTACCAGGAATACCTGACCCTGGTGCTCGCCGATGTCGTGCAGGGTGCAGATGTTTGGATGGCTGAGCGCCGATGTCGCGCGCGCTTCAACCAGGAACCGTTGGCGCCGCCTCGGATCCGATGCCAGATCCGAAGAAAGCATCTTGATCGCCACCTCCCGGTGGAGCTGCTCGTCATAAGCCCGGTAGACCACCCCCATCCCGCCTTGGCCCAGTTTTTCCTCGATGCGGTAGCGGCCGAGCATGCTGCCTTTGGGGAGGGTCGGCGGCTGGCGCAAGATGCCGGACACCGGACTGCTGAAATCCGCGTTGCCCTCATCGGCCAGCAAGCGTTCGACTTCACCACGCAACTCCGCGTCTCCGCCACAGGTGGAGTCGAGGTAAGCGCGCCGCTTCGGCTCGGGCGTCTCCAGAGCGACACCGAAGATTTCTTTCATCCGCGCCCACCGTTTGGGACTCATGCTACTTTCCCTTCAGCAAGTTGCGCGCGCAGCCAAGCTTTGGCCATGGCCCAGTCACGCTTGACCGTGCGCGGCGAAATCCCCATCAACTCCGCGATCTCCTCCACGGACATGCCACCGAAGTAGCGCAGTTCCACGATACGCGCCTGCTGCGGATCCAGCCGGCTCAAGCGCGCCAGCGCTTCATCCACGGCCAGGATCTGCTCGGCTTGCCCCATGTTCGCTTCCTCGCTGAAGCGTGCGCTGTCCAGCGTGACGCGGGCGCCGGCGCGCATGGTCCACGAGAATACGCCGCATGAACTGGCCGGCGACTCCCATGAACTGGGCCCGGTTCCGCCAGTCGGCCCGTTCTTGATCGACCAGCCGCAGGAATGCTTCGTGAACCAGAGCCGTGGGTTGCAGGGTATGGCTGACGCGCTCGTCGCGCATGTAGTATCCGGCCAGACAGCGGAGTTCCTTGTAGACCAAGGGAATCAGTCTGGCAAGAGCGTCCTTGCTGCCGAGTCTCATCTCGCTCAGCAGGGCCGTAACTTCCCCGGGAGGGTTCGCCATCAGAACACCTCCTTAGCGGTTTTATTTTAGCACTAAAACATCCGATTTATGGCCCCAATTTCCTGAGATTTTCGCGTTCTGGCCAGGCATTCTTGTTCGCGGCGCTCTGGATGATGACGGCCATGCACGGGCTTTTGTGTCCGGGACACACAGGGTCAACATCAGAGTCGTTACCGTCAATTTCTGTCCGGGTTTACGACTCTTTGGGGCTGCCCGCTTCGACACTGGCTAGAGCCGAAGCGGAAACCAGAAGAATCTTCGGGCAGGCGGGGATCGCGATTAAGTGGTACGACTGCAGTCGCATGGGCAAAAGCAACGAAGACCAGGCGATCTGCTCTGCGACTGCCAGCCCTACCAAGCCTACGCTAAAGATTCTGCGCCGGTTTCGGCTGGAGCCTGGAATCACGGTAGAGACAGCGGGTTTTGCCATTCCGTCAGCCGGCTTCGCGTACATCTCATTCGAGCGTGTTAATGCACTGATGCCGTACATCGTGTCTCCCTGTGGCCAGCTGCTGGGCCTGGTGGCCGCCCATGAGATCGGTCACCTGCTACTCCAGATGCGTGGACACTCGCCTGTCGGAATCATGCATTTCCCATTGAGTGGGAAGGAACTTGGGCTGGCTGACCGGAACTCGCTGTTCACGGCGCAGCAAGCACGTGAAATGCGAGAGAGCATCGGGAAATCTCTGGACCAGCCGCCGCATGTCGCCAGCGGCCAGTAGCCAAATGCTATTCCATCCGATTTGGCCCCGATTTCCTTTGGTTTGCGCGTTATGGTCGGAACCACAAAATTTGCACTGGCTAACCGCGTTCACAAGGGAGCGCCAAGATTCTGATGTCCATCTTGGTGATCACGAGTGTTATTCAGACGGCTCCGACGGCGTGATCGTCGGGGCGAGGAGGAACATATGTTAGGGCGAATTGTTGGAATCTCCCTGCTGGTGCTGATCCCAATGGCGGCGCCGGCTGCTGATTCAACGGAGTGGTACAGAGGTCAAGGCTATGTGTTCTACGGTCCCGGGCGAGCGCCCGGCGGGGGCACAGTACAACAAATTGGAGGTGGCGGAGAAGGCTTTCTTTACAAGGGGCTTGCGGCCGGAGTCGAATTAGGTTACTTGTTCCCAGGCGGGGGCATCAGTGACGGCGTTGGCCTGCTTTCGGTTAACGGCTCCTACCATTTGAATCGTAGCCATCGGGCCAAGTTCTCGCCCTTCGTTACCGGAGGATATTCGCTGGCGTTCCGAGGCGGTTATGCAAACCTCTACAATTTCGGCGGCGGTGTCACTTGGTGGATGACTGAACACGTGGGCGCCCGGCTGGAATTTCGTGACTACGTCTGGTCTGGATGTGGATGTGGCGGCCAGCACGTACCGCAAGCTCAGATCGGTTTCTCGTTCAGGTAAATCCGACCGTAAGGCGAGAGATGAAACACACAATCAGGCCATTCAGCAAAGCGATCGTGCTCCTGCTGGCGGCCCTGCTCTATCTATTGTCCTGCCTGGTGCAAATTGACCCGCGGCAGATCAGCCTGATCGAGGAGGGCAAGAAACGTGCTCCTCCCAGTGCCACCGGCCGTTCACCTCCCACTCAAATTGAGACGCTTGACTCTGATATATGCTCAGAATACAGTCTTCTCAGTAAGGCCGCGTGAGTACGATTTGATCTGACATAGGTTAACGCGCAGGCTGACACGGGGCCGAACGGCTTCCCCAATCCCGCTGCAAGGGCCTTTATAGGGGTTCTCCAACCAAAGCAAATCTGGAATCGGAGTGTGCCTAATGAAACCGTTAGTTTGGCTGATATGCTCGTGGATTGCCGCGTTAGCCCAAAACCCAGTCACCTCTCCTTATATTCGGCAAGATCCTATTAACGCCGCGAGCTACATGTCTCCGCAATGGCCAGGCTCGGGTGTGGCGCTTGGTTCTCTGTTTGTCGTAAAAGGCGGCATGCTCGGCCCTTCGGAGCTTGTTATGGCCAACAGCTTCCCGTTGAAGACGCAGTTAAGTGGCACATCGCTGACCGTAACCGTTGGAAGCAAAACGATTACACCTTTCGTGCTCTACACGAGTTGGGGACAGGTGGCCGCATTGCTGCCCTCCAACACCCCCACGGGACCTGGTTCGTTGACGGTGACTTATGCTGGTCAGACAACTCCTGCGGTCCCCATCCAGGTGGTTACTTCGAGTTTCGGCATCTTTACACGCAACGAGGGTGGCACTGGGCCCGGGATTATTCAAAATGTGACCTCATCGAAGGACTGGCCCGTGAATAGCCTGACAATAGCGGCCCATCCGAATCAGACCATGAACCTGTGGGGCACCGGATTGGGTCCTGTGACCGGCGCCGAGGAAGCCAAACCTCTGCCGGGCGATATGGGAATCCCGCTCGATGTTTTCGTCGGTGGCAAGCCGGCCAAAGTCTTATACAAGGGCCGTTCCGGATGTTGTGCAGGGGTTGACCAGATTGTCTTCTTGGTGCCACCGCAAGTTGAGGGTTGCTACGTGCCCGTGGCTGTTAGGGTAAACGGCGCCGTGAGTAATTTTGTCACTATGTCGATTGCGTCGGATGGTGACACCTGCGCGGATTTGCCAACCATGACCACCGCCGACGTGCATAGGATGCAAAACACCAATACAGTAAGTTTGGCGCGTATTGAACTCACGAGATTGACAGTGTCAGTGTCGGCACCGGGAATGAGCGAAAGTGCAAGCACCGAAATGGGCTTTGCATCATTTACCCGTTACCGAGCCGATCAAGCGCTTCGCTCGACCGATATAAACACGTACTTTCGAGCCGGCGCGCCTTCGCCGGGAGCCTGCGTCGTTCTTCCGGCAAACTCGATTGAAAATGAGCCTCTGCCTTTCTATGAGGATCCTTATAGCAATGGGGCTGCCCCGGATGCGCCGCTGATGCTCAACGCCGGCGACAGCCTGCAAATCACCGGATCGCAAGGAGCGAAACAGTTATCGTGGGGGGGTAGTGCGTACTGGGCATCCCTCGGCGGAATGGATTCGGAGGGTAACTTCAACCCTCTCTACCTCGAGCCTGGCGCGTACACCATCGACAACGGGAATGGTGGCCAGGATGTTGGAGCATTCAAAGCCACGCTGACCGTACCCCAGCCGGTGGTCTGGCTGAATGAAGACAGCATCAGCGAGATCTCGCGCGACAAAGATCTGACGATCACTTGGTCAAGCGCCAATCCATCCAAGGAGCTTGTGACCGTCATAGGGCTCTCTTCAAGCACGACGACAAACACACCCACGGCTCTGCTGTGCACAGAGCGCGCCTCCGCGGGCGGGATGACCATCCCCGCGTGGACTCTGTCCTCGCTCATACAAAGTGATACTTACGAGGGCCTACCGATGGGCTTTCTGGGGATCATGAATTCGCCACTAGATTCCGAAAGCCGCTTTCAGGCGCCTGGTATCGACTCTGGGCTATTTCAATATTTGTTTTGCGAATTGAAAAACGTCAACTTCCAGTGCGGCAAGACCAGGGGGCGGAGCAGCCTACAGTCCCAAGCTGCAGACCGAACGCCAATTTACCAGTTGGCGGAAAAAGAGAGGAGACAGATGAGACACACAATGAGGGTACTCGACAATGCCATTGCACTCCTGCTTGTGGTCTTGCTTTGTCATCAGATCGGCCTGGCGCAGGTTGATCCCTGGGAGCGGGTCAAGCTGATCGAACAGGAAAAAAACGCGTAGGTCAAATTGCATTCGGGCACTACGGTGAAAGGCAAGATGGAGTCCTGGAACACCGAGGGGCTTAGTCTACGCCAGGTGAACGACAAAGTCGTGAAGCTGGCGAAGTCCGATGTTGCGCAAGTCGCAATCGCCACGGGCTGGTCGCGCGGGCGCAAAGCGGCGTATGGCCTCCTGATCGGGGCCGGCGCCGGAGCTGGCTTTTTGGGCGGGACTTGCGCTGCGAGTGCGGGTTGCGACGTTCCCCCAGCAGCTATGGCGGCTGGCGGTGCCCTAGCTGTCGGCGGTATCGCCGCCGGGGTTGCTGCGTTATTCCCTCAGCGCAGGGAAGTTATCTACACAGCGAACTCTGCTGGAGCTGCCTCTCCCGTCGATAAACAGAGAGTCGCCGCAGACGCTGGATCACAGGCTCTGAGGAAATGAGTGTCAGTTGGGTTCCCAGTAGCCATTGTCAACGAAAGGAGGTGGTGGCATGTCAGGTTCGATGGTGGTTAGCATGCGCATTGCATGCTTCTTGATCGCAGGGTTTGCGATATGCTCAGCCGTGCGCGCAAGAGCGAGCACAGATTTCCAAATCCCGATCCTGTTCGAAGAGAACCGAGTCCAGGCAGACGGGGCGTTCCGCTTCGTTTCGCGCGGGTCGGGCTACACGTTGTTGCTTGGCTCGCGCGAAGTCGTGCTCACTCTGGAGAGCAGAGGACATAGGGCTCGCGCCCTCCACATGCGCTGGATTGGCGGCAGCGCGGCACCCTTGGTGCAGGGGTCCGATCCAGAGCCCGGCGTGACCAACTACCTGATCGGACGAGACCCGCGTCGCTGGCGAATAGCGATCCCACACTACAGCAAGGTGATCTACCGGGATATATATCCTGGGATCAACCTCGCATTCCACGGGCACGCCAGTCAACTGGAATACGACTTCGTAGTTGCGGCAGGCGCCGATCCGGCTCGCATTCAAGTCTCATTTGACGGTGCCGACCGGATTCGGATTCAGGACTCCGGAGAACTCGTGGTCGCCGTTGGTGACCGTGAACTGCGGCAACGTTGCCAGGCCATCTATCAGGAGATCGATGGAGTTCGAAAGCCGGTCAATGGCCGATTCATTCTCGCACCTGGCGGCAGGATCGGATTCGAAGTCGGTCGCCACGATCCACACGCGCCGCTCGTCATCGATCCGGTAGTGAGCTTTGCCACTTACTTCGGAGGCCAAGGGAATGAAGGAGCCAAAGCGATCGCAGTGGATGGGGCGGGTAATACGTACATCGCCGGCGGGAGCACTTTAGCCGGCATCCTGATGACCGACCAAGTCGGCAGCGCTACTTTTAGCCCCAAAGCTTTCGTGGTTAAGCTGAACTCGGCCGGAACCGCTGTGCTGTATGCGACCTATTTTGGAGGCAGTGACGCAGAAATCGCTTGGGGACTCGCGGTAGACGCGGCTGGAAACGCGTATGTTACGGGCAGCACCTTTTCCACTGATTTTCCGGTTACGGATGGCGCTGTACAACCGGTCATGGCGAACGGCGCGCCCTTAACGCCCGGGGACCGCGATGCCTTTGTTGTCAAATTAGACCCCACGGGCAGTCGGTTACTCTACTCGACATACCTCGGCGGGCAGAACCAGGACGTCGGGTTCAACATCGTCGTGGACTCCTTCGGGTATACCTACGTGAGCGGGACGACCGTCTCCCCCGATTTCCCAAGGACCGCCGGGGCCTTGGGGGCCCAGCGCGACCGCGGATTCTTTCTTTCCAAACTCGATGCTGCTGGAAAGAAACTAGTCTATTCCGGAATTCTGTGCGCCTATAGCGACTTTGGGGTGGGCGGCATGGCTGTCGATCCGGCCGGCAATGTATACGTCACAGGAATGGTCGAAGGTAGCGATGCAAACGATTTCCCGATTACTACGAATGCCTTTCAAAGTAAGCCCGCCGGAAGCCGTTCCGCGTACTTCATGAAAGTCAATAGCACCGCGACGGACGTGGCTTACTCGACGTTTCTGGGCGGCGCCGGAGGAAGTGTTGGCATTGGCATTGCAGTCGATGCAGCGGGAAACGCCGTGCTCACCGGTCTGGCCTGGACGGGGTTTCCTACCACGCCCGGCGCTCTCGCTTTGCCAGAAGGCACTTCTATATCTTCCGACCCTACTGGTATCTTCGTGACGAAGATCAACCCGGCTGAGGGGAACCTGATCTATTCGGCGATGCTGGGCGATGGGTATCCCGAGAACGTCGCGCTCGATAGTTCCGGCAATGTCTACGTCGCTGGCATGACCTTGTCGGCCGCTCTGCCGGTTACTTCTGATGCTGCGCAATCCAAGTACGGCGACCAGGGCGATGGCTTTCTGTTGAAACTGATTGCGGATGGCTCAGCCCTGACGTACGGCACGTATCTTGGCGGCAGCAACTTCGACGAAGTGCGCGGACTGGTGCTGGACCCTGCCGGAAGCGTGTACCTTGGCGGCACTACGCTATCGCCGGACTTATCGGTCACGCCCAGTGCGCTGCAAGAGCGATATGGGGGTAACGTTGACAACGCTCCAGCCAACTACAATGCCCTGGGCGATGCATTTGTCGTCAAGCTAACGGATGTCGCAAACCCGCTACCACAAGTGACCACCGTCTCTGCCGCAAGTTACGCGCGGGTTTCGGCACTCGCACCCGCCGCCATTGCCTCCGCCTTTGGATCCGGCCTTTCCAACGCAATCGAAGCTGCTGCGTCGGTCCCGCTCCCGACTATCTTGTCCGGAACGTCGGTGCGGGTATTGGACAGCTCGCAGGTGGAACATCCGGCGCAGCTTTTCTTCGTCTCGCCTGGACAAATCAACTATCTCGTCCCCGAAGACGCTGCGCTCGGACCGGCCACCATCTCCGTTCTCCGGAGCGACCGTGTGATTGCTACGGGCACGCTTCAAATACAAGACGTTGCGCCGGGTCTGTTTTCCGCAAACGCCACGGGCACGGGGGTCGCCGCGGCCCTCGCCATCCGTGTGAAGGCAGACGGCACACAGCATCCTGAAAGCATTTACCATTGCGGAGGCAGTCCGGTCGCCTGCGTGGCCGATCCGATCGATCTCGGACCGGAGTCGGATCGGGTCATTCTCGAGCTTTTTGGCACCGGAATCCGGGGCTTCTCTGATCTGTCTTCTGTCACCGCCACTATTGGCCTCGATCCCGCTGCGATCCTTGGCGCCGCGGCCCAGTCTCAGTATGCGGGACTCGACCAGGTAAATGTTCTGATTCCCAGATCGCTGCG
Organism: Terriglobia bacterium; assembly: GCA_020073305.1. Lineage (GTDB taxonomy): Bacteria > Acidobacteriota > Terriglobia > Bryobacterales > Bryobacteraceae > QHXW01. Next base: position 125,032 of record JAIQFK010000019.1, on the reverse strand, counting down.
CGGCCGCGGGGAGGTGGATGTGGTCTTGAACGTCGACGGCCGCATCACCAACCAGGTCACGATCAATGTGGGAGGGAAACCATGAACGGCATTGGAGAATGTCTCAGGCTACGAGATCCGTTGACACGATTTGTCTCGGCCGTACTCCTGGTTGCGGCTCTGCCGTGTTCAACGTCGGGCGAGACCTACACGATCAATACCTTCGCCGGAGGAGTGTTGGCTGACAACACGCCCGGTCTCTCGGCCAGGCTTGGTCGCGTAGAGGGAGTCGCGGTGGACCAGCATGGCAACGTGTTCATCGCCTGCAGCGATTACAGCGTTGTGTTGCGTCTGGATACCCAGGGCATGTTGACGCGTGTGTCGGGTACCGGAGCCAACGCTTTTAACGGTGACGGCCAGCCAGCGATCAGTGCCCAGCTCAACCGACCGGACGGTATCGCGGTGGACGCGAACGGCGATCTCTATATCGCCGACCAGAACAACGGCCGCGTCCGGAAAATCTCGAATGGACGAATTACCACCGTGGCCGGAACTGGTGGAGGGGGTTTCGGCGGTGATGGTGGACCAGCCACGAGCGCTCAGCTTCACAATCCTGGCAGCATCGCTTTGGATGCTGGGGGGAACATCTACGTAGAAGACTATTTCAATCAACGCATCCGCAAAATCTCGAACGGCGTGATTACGACGTTGGCTGGGAACGGAACACCTGGCTTCAGCGGCGATGGCGGCCCTGCTACCAGCGCTCAACTGAATCTCAATGGCACAAACGGCACTGCCGTGGACGCGGCCGGCAACCTGTACATAGCCGATCAGTTCAACCACCGCATCCGCAAGGTTACAAAAGGCGTGATCAGCACCGTGGCTGGGAACGGAACATTTGGCTTCAGCGGCGATGGCGGCCCTGCCACCCATGCTCAGTTGAATAATCCAACGGGAGTTGCCGTAGATGCGGCTGGGGATATCTATATTGCCGACAGTGGCAACTCCCGGATCCGCAAGGTTTCGGGTGGCTTAATCACCACCGTGGCGGGAAACGGAACACCTGGCTCTAGCGGAGACGGCGGCCCGGCTGCGGATGCTGAACTGGGCGCCGGCAGTGTTGCTTGCGATGGTTCCGGCAACCTGTACATAACTGAGGGCCAGCGGATCCGAAAAGTCTCAAACGGAGTGATTAGCACAATCGCGGGAATTGGTGTTCCGGTTGAGAATGAACCCGCGGTTGCCTCCTGGCTGTCCAGCCCATGGGGAGTCGCCGTGGACAAGGCGGGTGACGTATACATAGCCGACGCCAGCAATGCGCGCATCCGTAAAGTCTCACAGGGAGTGATCAGCACTGTAGCCGGTGGGAGTGGAAACGGCTTTGGAGGTGACGGGGGTTCGGCTACGGCCGCCCTCCTCAATGGTCCATACGGCGTCGCCGTCAATTCGAGCGGAGAGCTTTACATAGCCGATAGCGGCACCAATCGAATCCGCAAAGTAGCCAACGGTGTGATCACCACAGTCGCGGGAACCGGAAAAGCCGGCTATAGCGGGGATGGCGGGCCGCCTACCAGCGCCGAATTGAACTTCCCGCGAGCCATTGCTGTGGATACCGCCGGGAACCTCTACATCGCGGACGAGGCTAACAACTGCATCCGCGAGGTCGCAAACGATGTGATCAGCACCGTGGCAGGTAATGGAACTTTTGGCGACAGTGGAGACGGCGGTCCAGCTACAAGCGCACAATTAGCCGAACCTCGCGGTGTCGCTGTGGACGGAGCCGGGAACCTATACATCGCAGCCGGCGGCAACAATAGCATTCGAAAGGTTTCCAAGGGGATAATTACAACAGTTGCCGGCAGAGGAGATTGCTGTTATGGATTCAGCGGGGACGGCGGCCCGGCTTCACACGCGCTACTCAACGTACCGGAGGGTATTGCAGTGGATGCCGACGGCGAGATCTATGTCGCTGACTCGGGAAATCATCGCATCCGCAAGATCTCCAAGGGCGTTATCACCACCATAGCGGGCAATGGATCCGTCGGGCCCAGTGGGGATGGCGGGCCAGCGACCAGCGCTCAGTTGAACTATCCGGTGGCCATGGCGGTAGACACCGCAGGCAAAGTCTATTTTTCAGATTGGGGCGACAATCGCGTGGGAGTGCTGATCCCCTCTGGCACGCAAAACCCGCCGGCCATCACGTCGGTAACGAATGCCGCCGACGGAAACAACAACGCAATTCAAAGCAACTCCTGGGTAACGATCTGGGGTTCGAATCTCGCGCCCGCCAACTCGAATCGTACATGGGGAAGCAAAGACATCGTCAATGGGAAGCTGCCCGCCAGCCTCGATGGGGTCAGCGTTACAATCAACGGCAAGACCGCCTTTGTGGAATTCATCAGCCCGACGCAGCTCAACGTCCTGGCACCAGATGACGACACCTCCGGTCCGGTCAATATAGTGGTTACCAATCAGGGCACCGCGAGTGCGCCTTTCTCAGCGCAGCTCGAGATGTACTCGCCGGCGTTTTTCACTTTCTCGCCGCCAAACCAGAGATACATCGCAGCCGTTTTTCCGCTCACCAACCCTGATGGCTCGACCGAGTATCTGGCCCCGAGCGGAGCGTTCGGGACAGGCGCCTCCTCGCGGCCGGCGAGATCTGGCGACATTGTGCAGCTATACGGAACCGGATTTGGCCCAACGAACCCAAAACCACCGCCTGGCGAGTCGTTTTTTGGCGCGCTGCGGACAGTAATGCCGGTCAAACTCACCGTTGGCGGCATCAACGCCGATGTCACTTTCGCCGGACTTAGCAGTACCGGGCTCTATCAATTGAATGTCGCCGTACCTAGTGGCGTCGCGGATGGAGACGCGAGTGTTGTTGCGACCGTTGGCGGAGTGCAAAGTCAAGGTAGCGTCTTCATCCCGGTGCACCAATAGCCTTACATTCTCTGATCGATGTAGGGCGTAGATGCGTTTTCAACGCTGCCTCAAAAGCCTAACCTGCCCTTGCTTCTTGCCCAGCTTAAGCCGCTGCCACCTGTCCCCGCTGTCACCTTAAAGCTCGCAAAGAAAACGCACCACCCTTCACAGAATTCTCGCTCATCAAACGACAACGGCACGGTTCGAACTCGCACCTGCATGCGGACAGAACCGCAAGTATATCGATTCCCGACAAGTCTTCCTCATAAATAGCTGAATAACAAAAACCAGCAATGCTCTTCCGATGGCTTGTCGCTGTCGAAAGACTGTCAAATCCAGAGTGTCTGAAAGGGAATGCCCGATAGATCGTAGGAAGTAGCGACTCTCCGCTCGAAGCCTTGATAGGCTGAGAGCAATTTTCTTTTGCCGAGAAAAAGGAGAGCCGCTATGAAGAAACCATATCAGATTGAAGCGCAGCGAGCTGTGAGACAGCTCGAAGAAATGGCCGCGGATGGAAATCCGGCGGTGCAAATGGTGTTGCCAATGGCCGAGATGGTGGGCTGGCTGCGCCAGGGCGTGGGAGCATTGATACGGCAGGCTGGCTTGCGGGTGATGGAGCTGTTGATGGACGAAGAAGTCCGCGAACGGGTTGGTGAACGCAGCCAACCGCAGCCGGATCGCACGGCCAACCGATGGGGCAAGGAGCGGGGCTTCTGCGTGGTGATGGGCCAGAAGATGCCGATCGACCGACCGCGCGTGCGCACGACCGACGACCAGGAAGTACGGTTGGGCAGCTACGAGATGTTTCACCGCGGCGAGCCTCTGACCGAAACGGTTTGGGAGAAACTGATGCTCGGTCTGAGCACCAGAAAATACGGCCGGGCGGTGCGCGAGTTCGCTGAGGCTTACGGTTTGGAGAAGAGCGCCATCAGCGAACACTTCATCGAGGCGAGCCGAGCGAAGTTGAAGGACATGATGGAGCGGCGTCTGGACAAGATGCGGTTGTGCGCGCTGCTCATCGACGCGACGCCGTTTGCCGGGCAGCAGATGGTGGCTGCGCTGGGCATCAGTTAGGACGGGCGAAAAACGATCTTGGGTATCCGGCAAGGAGCCACGGAAAACGCGACGGTGGTGGGAGAGCTACTGGGCGACCTGATGAATCGTGGCCTGGACTTCGCCGAGCTGCGGTTGTACGTCCTGGACGGAGGCAAGGCACTTCAGGCAGCGGTGAAGAAGTATGCCGGTGAATCGGCGCCGATCCAGCGCTGCCAAGTCCACAAGCGGCGCAACGTGTTGGATCATCTGACCGACGAGCAGAAGCCTTTGGTGGCGAAGAAGCTGAATGCCGCGTACGCGCTGGAGGACTACGCCGAAGCCAAGAACGCGCTGAACACGCTGCATCGCGAACTGATGGATCTGAATCCGAGCGCGGCGCGAAGCCTGGGAGAAGGATTGGAGGAAACGCTGACGGTGCATCGACTGCACGTTCCGCCACGACTGCGAAAGACCTTGGCCAGCACCAACGTCATCGAGTCTGCCTTCTCGATCGTCGAACGGGTTTGCGCCAATGTGAAACGATGGCATGCCGGCGATCAGCGAGAGCGCTGGGTGGGGTCTGGCCTCCTGGTGGCCGAGAAGCAATTTCGCCGGGTCCAAGGACACAAACAGATTCCCATCCTTCTCAGAGAACTGGAAGCGTTGGTTCCTGCGAAGTCGGAGGTTGTCAAACGCAGGAAGGCGTCGTAGAGTGAGTTACGCGAGAGCCGCTACTTTCCACGGAATGTCGGGCGATCCCTCTGAAAGGGAGTTGGCTCATTTTTCGTGCCCCGTCGGCGCACAACTGCCGGTGTGCCTGGAAACGTCTTGCGCCGAATTCACCTCATCAGCGGGACGGTTTTCTCCGATCAAACGTTGCACTCGTCGATCCCCAGGTCGCCCGGCTGGGCCTCGTTCAACAGACCAAACATCCACTCGGACGAAACCTCGCTTCGACTTGACCAGGGACCAGGGAGTGGCCGAATCAAGCGAGCGCCCAAGTGCGGACCTTGTGGCACGGCGCGCCTCGCTCATAGCGCCCTCTAATGCCCGAGCGGTAATTAAGTGCGTTTATGTTGATGAGTATTGGGAAGCCACAATTCAAGCACACTTTCCTCCTGGTAGCAGCAGGCGAGTTCTTCGAGAAACATCACCCCATCCATCCACCTGCACCGAAATAGGGGTACGAGTACTCGGTTGGTTCCTGCACCGGAACCATGCGCATGCGCTCGAGGCCGGAAACAATCAGGCCATGGCAGCAGTTGACGAGATAATCGTTCTGATTCAAAACCCGGCCTTTTTCATCGCGCCTGTGGAGCCGGCGCGCTTCCAGGTAGTTTAACAACGACGTGAAGACCTTCAAGCGGCCACCGCTCATCCGTTGCCCCACGGCGTAGATCCCTGATTCCATGATGGTATCAGCCGTCTCTAGATCCAGTCCTAACGTTCGGTACATCTCTATCAATCTCCAGCCATCTGGCTGGGTGCGACCTCGAGATGCTGCATCGATCACGCCACGTATCCAGGCGCCTCGGCTGCGAATGGCTTGCGCATGAACTAGGGGCTCGGCATCGCGGCGAAAATACTCGTCATAGAGATAGATGACATCGTTTTGTCGATCCCAAGCACCCCAAATCGCCGCCGTTGCCCGCCAGTCCACATCCAGGGCATATGCGCGTGGCCAGTAGTCGGGAATCGGGAATGGCTCTATGGTGATCTCGGACTGCGGCACCGAGTAGACGATGCCCCCAAACTGCCGGTTCAGCGCCTGGGTCATACCGTCGACTTGGTCATCGTGGGCCGCATTTGGAAACGCGGCGCACTCCTCGATAAAGTTCTCCACCCAAGGTGCCACAGCCGGGTGGGGCAGATAAACGTTGCCGCTCTCACATTGCGGACTCACGGCTTGGGCCCGGGCAATCTTTCCGCCCTCCGGATTCACTCCGATCAGGCCCGGAATCTCGTGCTGGAGTGCCGCGATCACCGCCGGTCCGTTAGCTTTGTCCTCCACCAATTTTCTTGCGGCCTCGGGCCACTTCTCCGACATAGCGCGCAGGGCCTCAACGGTCTTGGGCATGTCCATGTGATCCCGCCGCTGGTCGAGCAAGAAGCGATCCGCCTGTAGCGCTCCCCACACCTGACCCACCACGAAATCCGATGTCTCCAGATCTTTGAAGGCTAGATCCCAAGACTGCAACATCTCGTCGAATCGATCGGGCAACGGCATGGCTGGAATGCTGCATAGTTCCCCGTCTGGCATGCGGACCTGGACGGGCGGCAGTTCCAGATGTGCGGGCTGCCAGAATCGCCACCAGAAGCGTTTGAAGATGCCACCTTGCGCCGGTGATGGCCGCTGCTGGTACTGACCCGCATACCGATAGGAGCCCAGCGTTACCTTCACTTCGTCGAGGTCCCGGCCTGTGATCTTCTCAGGCCAGAGCAACTCTCCGATTTCCGCCCGCGGGTCGGTCCAGCCAATGGAGGTGGAACACTTGCGCTCCGGTTCGAATTCTGCGGGCAGACACAGCAACTCATATCCCCCTCTGGCCAGGAGGTCACCGGTTAGATCGGCTTCGTGGAGCCGCTGTTGGATGACGACTTTATGACCCTTGGCGAAGTCGTTCAGACGCGTGGCCATCGTGCCGTTCCACCAGTCGACCGCGGTACGGCGCTCGGCATCCGAAGCAGCCTGATCGACGCTGTGCGGATCATCAACCACCACTACATCCGCACGCTCGCCGGTTGCGGAACCGCCCACCGAAGTTGCGATCCGGTAGCCTGTTCGGTCGTTTTCGAAACGTTGCTTTTGATTTTGGTCGCCCGTCAGTTGATACCGGCCGCCCCAGCGCTCTTGATACCAGTCCGATTCAATCAGACGCCGGCACTTAAGGCTGTCTCGTACGCTCAGTGTGGCGCTGTAGCTCGCAAACAGCCACCTCGTTTCGGGGCGATCGATCCAGACCCAGGCGGGCCAGAAGACTGCCGTCAGCAGCGATTTTGCGTGCCCAGGTGGAACGTTAATAATCAGATTGCGAATCCGGCCTTCGGTGACAGCCTGCAGATGCTCGCAGATGGCGTGCACATGAATGCCGTCCACGAAACGTGCCCCCGGCTCCAGAACATGCCACGCCTGCACCACGAACTCATACAGGCGGCGTCTGGCTTTCTCTGCCCTCAGGTGAAACGAACTGAGCACAGGCCTGTTCCATAATGGCTTCGAGTTGTTTGATTTGTTCGTCTGTGAGTTTGCTGTAGTCAAGGGTTCCATTTTCTACCTCATGAATCAATTCCAGGGATTGCGTCTGCGGCGCAAAGCGCCGGCATAGTTCCTGGATGGCCCAGGGTTTCTTGCTGCGCGCCGCCTCCCAAAGCAGCTTGGCGGCTTCCTCCGGACTGCCTTCGGTGATTAACGCCTCGTTGAAAGTCTCCTCGAATTGCGCGCGCCGCTTCGATTTACCGGCCCGGTTGCCTGACTGTCCGGGTTTCCATTTCGCGGTTTCGTTGCCGGAAACGCCGGGTTGGAATCTCGTGTCTCGCTTCATGTTTGCGACCGTGGGACGTAGTGGTAGGAAGTTTCTGTCTGGGTGGCTAGGTCGTAGTTGTGGGACTTAACTCGTTAGCGCGAAACAGGTTAGTTGGTTCGAGCCATCGTGTGCCGCTGGTGTCACCGGCCAGGAAAGTTCGAAACGTGTCCACGGTGGCCCGCCATAGAATCAATAGCTTACGGACAGCCGCTGACCGGCCCGGTCGCTTCTAAAATACGATTAACGTTCGCCACAAAGCCAGAGAGCCAGCAGCGGGTATGCAGTCCCGCTAAATGTGATGAAGTGCCACGTGTCGGTATTCAGGGATCGCGTCCACCAGCGGCCCGATACCCGCTGATTGGCGCGTAGCCACGATAGCGCGCGCTGAATATGCGCATCCGTTGAGGGTATGCCGCTCTCGCGGAGTACGATAATGGCCAAACCTGTCATGTGCCCATCACTCGGGGGGGCGCCAGAGTCATTTTCCGCGCGAAGGCGCCTAGCCCGGCTCCCGTCACCCCATGCTTCCGGTTTCGAAAAAGACCGCACGGACCATCCGCCATCTGGGCGCTGCTGACGCAAGATGATCTGAATAATTCTGTCTCGCTCTGCGTCTGTCAGAAGACCAGACAATCGTGCAGCCGTCCAAAGCAGTGAGACTCGATCGTAATCGTTCTGGGCTGAGGCAGACTTGAGATAGGATTTGAGCAACGTGACGCGCCGGCGCAAATCAGCGTCCGCCAATGTGTCCAGCCAACCCGGGGCAACGGCCAGCGCCCGGGCGGCGATGGTCGCGGCCTGATAGGCACTCGATTCGAGAGGAGGCCAGCACACATCCGCATTCCAAGTTCCCGTGTCAAGTTGCGTTCGCAGCATAATTCGCAGCGCTCGGTCGGTGGCCGCCGAGGTCCTTCCTTCCACGTGAGCGTCCCATTCAGCCAAGCCCGCCGCGGTGTAAATCACCTGCTCGGAGTTGGATCCGCTTCGAAACCATTCCGCGGAATTCGATTCGTAACGGGACAAGACGTCAATAAAGAACTCGTGGATCTCCTTGAAGGGCGGATTAGGGGGGATCGTGAGCTGTGATCGCACGAGCATGTAGGTACCGGCTGTATGACAGGAAACACATCCCGCCTGCCGAACCCAAATGAGGGCCGCGGTGTCCAGATATTGGAGTGCTTTCTCCAGCGAAGGGTTCGGCAAGACGGCCTCGTCCTCTCTTGCCCGCGGAACTTTCATCTCCCCGAGATGGTACTGATAGGCCGCCTCAAAATGTAGGGCCTCTTGAGCAAACAAGTTGCCACAGAAAACCACATACGCGATGAGCGGAGGCAGTGATTTACCCATGCGAGGCATCCGCACAGAGTGTATTACAGGCGCGTTGAAGACCGGCCGCGGCGACGCGGAAAATTTGCATGATTCAGATGCCATTTGGGTCACCCTCTGGTTGATAATCAAGATCTATGGAGCACAACCATCCTGCGATCTCCCAACGGCTTTTGGACGGCAAGGTAGCGATGGTAACTGGAGCTGCTGCGGGTATCGGCGAGGCGATCGCTCATCTGTTCGGCGCTCAGGGCGCTCATGTATTCATCCTGGATCTCAATGAAAATCGCGCTGCCGCGGTGGCGGACCGCATTCGGACCGATGGCGGCTCCGCGTTCTCTTTTCATGCGGACGTTCGCAACTCCGAGGCAATCCGCGCTGTGGTCAGACATGCACTGGAGCAATTTGGGCAAATTGACATACTCATTAACAATGCCGGAGTCTATCCGCGAAAACCGTTCCTCGAAATGTCCGAACCAGATTGGGATGACGTTCTGGAAACAAATCTCAAAGGAGTCTTCCATTGCACCAAGGCGGTTTTGCCTCACATGGTCGAACGGAGTGGGGGCAAGATTGTAAACATCTCGTCGGTGACTTTCTTCAAGGGCTTGGCGAACCTCACGCACTACGTTGCAGCAAAAGGCGGCGTGATCGGGTTCACCAGATCGTTGGCGCGCGAGATGGGTCCCCACAATATCCATATAAATTGCGTCACCCCCGGCGCGATCGAAGTCGAGACCGAAAAACTCGTAGCTACCCCCGAGCAGATTGCCGCGATTGTCGATCAGCAATCGCTGCAGCGCCGATTAAAACCGCTCGATGTCGCGAGGGTTTGTCTATTCCTCGCCAGCCACTGGAGCGACGGTCTTACCGGCCAGACAATTAACGTCGACGGCGGATTGATCATGTACTAACGCTCCTCGTATTGGCTAACCAACCGCCGTTGCCGTTCAAGCGTTTTCCGCGGCCGCCCTGGCATTGACCACACTGATCGCTGTCAGAATTACGGCATTATCCGCAGTGATGGGACCATAGTGATTCGTGTAGTCCGGGTCCGCGCCGCGGAAGCCTGCGGTGCCTTTCAGCCGCACCTCTGCAATCACTTTTCCCGGCCGCGTATTCTCCCATTCAAACGCGAACATGGTGATCGGTTTGGGCGCGCGTTCACTGACAACCAGCGGGTCGGCCCCATAGCAGTAATCCCGATCCGACACTCGCGATTGCCAGTCCCATTCCGCGATGTTGACGCCATAGCGGATTGGAATCGTTTCCGTGTAGGCATCCTCATAGACGATTTCGTACCAACCGAGCACGTCGGCCGAATCGAACACATCCCACAGCAGCCGGTCTGGCTCCCGATTCCCCGCGGGCTTGGCCGAAGCGTGCAAAAACACCACGCTCGATACGTCACGTCCGATGCGGATGCCGTTTATCGCTGAAGCCAGACTCATGGGTTTCGCGCTCGTTGTGGCCACGGCAACGGCAGCCTTCCCTCCGGAAACCCCTAGCTCGAAGGGTACACGCCCAAGGTAGATCTGGCCGCGCCTCACGCCGCGAAGGTCGCACTCAATCACGGCTTCGCCTCCGGCCGTATTGAAGCTTCCGGAGATGTCCACCGGAGCCATTGAGGACTCCGTCCTGCTCGGGGGCAGGTAGCCCCGGAAGCGGCTGCGGATATCCGGCATACGGGACTGCGCAAGCGCGGACAACCTCCTTCCGTTGACGAGGTCGCCGTGCCACACGATATTGCTGCACGCCAGGAAGTCGCCGAGCATGATCTTGCCGAAGTTGAATTCATTCGTCGCGCACCAGGCGGAGGGAGCCGCACCTAGCAGGGAGCGCCTGGCGCTGCGCGCCGGGTAATTTTCGATCACCGGGCTGAAGTTCCCAAAGATCTGTTGGAAGCCCATCTGATCGAGCACGGCCTCGTTGTTTTCGGCCTGCTGCTCTGACCATTCCCCTTCCGCCTTGTTCCAGAACCAGTTGAATATCAAGATGTCTTTGGGAATGAACCTGTCGACTTGGGCTCGAGTCATGCCGCCGGCGACTTTGTATTTCCATCCGTCCGGCGCATGCCTTTCCTGGAGACCTTTGCCGCGCACGCTCTCTAGCAGCATGTCTCCCCACATCGCGATCCGAATGTCTTTCTTTTTCAGATGCGCGTGGACGCGGGCGACATCCTCGCCATAGCGGTCGCCAATATCGCGATCCCCGCACCTCGGGCACAAACCAACGGGTGCGAACAGCTCATCACGGCCGATATGAACCGTTCGTGGCTTGAGTAGATCGATGTATTCGTCATACACGTCAAATAGCAACCGGTACGTCTCGGGATTCGACGGGCAATAAGTATCCGGCCACCTTTCTCCGGGGACTTCCGACAGGTCCTTGTGCCGGGTCAGAAGATAGTATGAGTGAGTAAATGATGGCATCTCCGGAATCAATTCAATTCCGTGAGATCGGACGAAATCCGCCAGTTCCGCGACCTCCCTCTTCTCGATGAACCCGCCGTCCGCGGTGTCCTGATGGCACGAATTCTGTTCGCGGCCGTGAAGGGATCCGGGCGGGTAATTGCGCCGGGAATAGTTGGTGTCGAGGACGAGGTCGCGCCAGCCGGCGTTCAATTCCGGATGGCTCTCCAGGCGCATCCCCGCGTTTAGCTCCATGATCAGCGTGTTGTATTTGTGCGTCGCAACAAAGTCACGGACGAAACGCTTGAAGAAGGGGATGTTCTGTTGTCCTGGAAGGTACAGTTTCAACCCGCGAAACGGTTTTTGCGGGCCGTCCGTAACATTCACGCAAGGCAACGTCAGTTTCCCTTCGTCCGAGGCCAGCAACTGCCGCAGCGACTGAAATCCGTAGAAGGCGCCGGCAGAATCGGCCCCGGCCACCACCACCAGGTCCGGCCTGACGAGCAGGGTATAACTTTCCGGCGCCATGGTCTGTTGGTCCGCTTTGACGCCGGCCTTGGCTACAAAAGCGCGGGTAAGCGGACGCCCCGAGATTCCCATCACTATTGCACGCCGGTCTAGCGTGGGGTCCGAAGCCCGCTCGATTGTCAGGATGATGCCGAACCAGTCTGACAGCTCGTTGCGCAACGAGCGCGCGAGAAACCATTCCTGCGCGGTGGGTTCCGGCGGCACGAGAATGACGACGTCGTTACTGAGGTTGAAACTACCGCGCTGACGGGAAAACTGGGATGCAAAGGGAAAGATGCCAGAGCGTTGCTCGGGAGCGTCTGCCGCCCGCTCAGATTGAATCGACCGGGTCTGCGCGCCGAGTCCATGGCCCGCCAGACCAGCGGCCGAAGCCAGCAGAAACTCGCGTCTATGCAGTCGGGGAGGGCTATTCATTCCCGATGATCCCTGGCACCCAATGAACGGCGTTCTCGTGGTACAGCTTCCTAAGAACGGGCTCGGGCAGGTTCAGGCCGCGATATCGCTTTCCCTCATATTCCACCCACGAATCGGTGGCGAAATATTTCCAGTCGCGCAGATATTCTTCCTGCCAATGCCGCAGCCGAGCCGGCGTATCAGACCACGGCATGAGATCCAGATCGGTGCCGTAAATAACCCGGTCTTGATAGCGCAGAAGGAAGGCACGCACTTTCTCGGGAGGCTGCATCATCAGGTAGATAACACGAGCCGCGGTATCGACAGCGAAGTTCGGATAACGGTCGAAATGTTCCGCGATCTCCTGCACATCAACTTCCATGCTTCCCAAGTGACACCCGATCACACGCAGGCGGGGATTGTTCGCAAGCAGGCGGTCGCGCGCGTCGATGATGGTTTGTTTGGAGGGATGATCCGGATGCAGGTACATGAACCAGTCTGGATTGTCCTTGTAATAGCTGTAATCCGGATTAGATGGATCTAGCGGACGCCAACTCGAGGTCGGCTCGGCGATATGTGCAAGGACCGTGCGGTTACGCGCGGCGATATTGGCAAAAATGGGATTGAAGACCGTGTCGTCCGGCATCAGGTAGGAACCATCGCGTTTTTTCAGCTCCATTCCGATGTTTTTGTAAATCTTCACCGCCACTGCCCCTTCCCCGAAAGTATCGTTCAGGGTCTTGTTGGACCGGGAGGCAAACCCAGGCTTATCAAAATCCTGCGGATCGAAGGTGGAGCACCAGGCGGCGCGGCCTCCGGTGCTCTGCATGATTTCTCGCGCTTTCTGGTTCTGCGGAGCAGCTTCCTCGTAGCCACGATCGTGTTTGTCCACAACGCAGACATCGAGGATACGCAGATTCAGGCGCTTCAGCATAGCAGTGAAAGCCGGGTCATCCTTGAAGACATGCGCGTGCACATCGATCGGAGCCATCGCTGAAAACGCTGTTAGATCGATAGCCGCCAGCCTGTCCGCGCACTGTAAAGACGCTGCGCCGCAAATCCACCCAAGCAAGCAGCCGGCCAGAGCCGTCCTCAAAAGCGCCACTTTAGACCCGATTCGTGCCGGTTTCACTGAGGTTCTCCTATTTCGTCTCGTCCACTCTGGCAAGTCGCACGGTCTTGATCTCCCAGGGCCGGACACTGAACTTGATCCTGCTGCCTTCGCCGAGCGGCCCAGTCATGTCTTCCAGAAGGTTGGCCTCAACGGCCCGCACCTTGAACGGAAACTCCAGGCTGACCTCTCCTGGGCGTCCTTCGCATTCGAAGAATCGCAGGATGGAATCGGTATCATAAAAGCCCTCCATCTGTTTCATGGCGTATAGAATGACATGATCGCTGCCGGTTTTCACAAACGAAAAGGAGTCGGCAAGCGTTCCCCGCCCCTCGACCGCAAGCTCGTCCGAACTATCGTGAAGCGGTTCCTGGAGAGCCAGAAGGGGGGAATTGAATTCCAATGCCTGAAATTCGACCTTGCCTTCGCGCCAATCGCCATGGTGCGGATAGACCGAATACCCAAAGCTGTGCAGTCCTTCATCGGTTCGCGGATCGGGTACCGTCGGTCCTCGAATCGCGGACACCCGAATGATGCCGTCTTTTGCATCGAAGCCGTGACGCCCGCTATTCAGGATGGCCACTCCATAGCCGGCCCCGGAGATATCCACCCATTTGCCCATAGGCATTTCTTTCCCGGTTTGGTCGCGCTCGATAACGCCATAAGGGATCTCGGAGGCCACTTTCCCTGTTGCGCCGGCGACCGGAAATCCGACTTTCAAAAAGGTGTTCCGCTCATGCCAGTCCATGGCCATCCCAACGTCGACCCGGGGCGATCCCGCGATGAGACTCACTTCGAGAGTAAACGCCGACTTACGAAAATGATGCACGATCCGCATGGTTGCGCGCACGGGCCCGTGCTCGATCATTTGGATGGAGGAACCCTGTTCCATGTTCCAGGCTGCGCCCGTGAGCCCGAGATCCCAGGCCGGTCCGGCATATTCAGGCGCTACCTTCATCGCCTGTGCGTTTGTGTCCTCGAGGGCCACCAGGGTGTTTGCTTGTTCCCGGAGGGTTTCGCGATTGGCTTTCTTATCGAAAAGCCGCACAATATTTCCGGTAGCAGAATCAAACTCCACGCGCAGCAAGCCGTTTTCGAGAAACGGCCGCGGCTCCATTCCTGCTTTCACCAGGTTCGGTGATGAAGCTACGCGCTCCGGGGCCGGCAGTATCTTGTAGAGCTTCAGTCCCATCTGCGGGACCGCTCGCGCCACGAACATTATCTTGGCCCGCTGGCCGTTTGCGTCCTTACTCACTGGTCCTACAAACTGCACGGGGGTTGTTTCCGGACCGTGCGCCGCCACCATATTCGAAGGGAGGGAGGACCCGGAAATCTCGGCCATCACAAGACCCGTGCGGTCCCATGATTGCGTGTTGTACACCACCAGAGGAACGCCCTCGCCGCGCGTGTTCACATGCATACCAATGCACTGGAGTGAAAAATCGAGCGCACGGCGGCCGCGCTCGGAGATTTCGTCGTATTGCCTGGCCGCATCCTTATATATAGGAGCGATGCCCGAACCCGGAAGGAGGTCGTGGGTCTGGTTGAGCAAAGCGAGTTTCCACGCCTCTCCGACATCACGTGTCGGGAAGTAGTCGCGAAAGCGGTTGATGACGGAAATCTCAGACATCTTTTCCGCGGCTAGAAGAAGCTGCTCAGCTTCGCGATTATGGAGCTTCATGTCCGCCTGTGTCGTATAGCACCCCTCGAAGACGGAATTCAATTCGCCATTGACGACGGGAAAGTCCCTCTTCTCGGTTAGGAGAAGGTCAAAATAATCTTCCACCCGAGTGGTCTTGACGCGGACGTCGGCCTGCGATGCATTCAGTTTGCCGATCATGGCCAGGTCATTCGGGTTCGGCCCGCCTCCGTGGTCTCCCGTACCATAGAGCAGCATCATGTTCTTCACACCCATCCTGCGGGCATTGGCCATGCTCATCTCCGTGGTGCGATGGTGATCAATCGTGCCGACGTACTCGTCGGGGGTCGAGTAGCCGAGTATGCGGCTACCGTCCAATCCTTGCCACCAGATGATAGGGGGCCGATTTGGGTCGTGCGGCCGATTGAACAAAAAGAATTCTATGCCGGACTTACGAGCAATTTGCGGCATGGACCAGGGGTGGCCAAACACGTCCGGCTGCCAGGCGACCCGCCCGTAGCGTCCAAATCGCTGCTTGGTAGCCTTTTGCCCGTATAGAAACTGGCGAACGAGTGATTCGCCATCCGGCATGTTTTCGTCCATCTGTGTCCAGGTGGAACTGACGGGAATCCAGTTCTTGGTCTTCACCTTTTCGGCGATCGCTTTATAAATGTCCGGATAGAAACGCTCCACCATGTCATAGACAATGGCCTGGTCCTGGGCGAAGGTGTAATCGGGATCCGCGTCCATCAAATGGAGCTGGTTGAGGAACGTGTGGTACATGATGTCGTGAACGGATTCCTCCCAACGCCATAGCCAAGCCATGTCAATGTGGGCGTAACCCACAACATGAGTGGTGTAATCCTTTGGATTTTCCGCCGGGGGCGGTCCCGCCCTGGCGACACACAGTGAAGTAGCGATGATCAGTACCAGCGCGCCCTTGAAACGACTGAACAGCCACTTTGCTCGCAACTTTTGTAGCGGCATAAATATCGATGGCAAGATAAACAACGGGATTGCGCCCGCTAAACCTGGTGCATTAACCTGGCAGCACGTCCGCAACCGCCTCCGCGATTTCTCCCAGGTATTGACCGTCCACCATCAGATCGGCCGCGAGCGCCACGCGCGGTTTCGACCGGTCCCAATCGTCGGGAATAGTGAGTGTAAAACCGCCGGTCTTGTCTTCCCGCGGCAACGCCGTGAGGCTTAGGGTTGGAGGCGTCGCTTTCCACCCCGGGGGAAGAGTCAGAGCAGCTTCGATATGCATGGGTTTTTGGCGATAATTTCGTACACGCAGCTCGATATCGACGCGCGCTCCGGGTTTCACGGTGAGTTGATAAGGATAAAGTCTCGCCCAGCTGGGGTTGAGGCCAAAGTTGCAGTCGGGGTCCGCAATGACCTCTGAGAAGTACTGCTGCTGAAATTCGATGCGCTGCTTGAGTTCCTCCAAGTCCGCTGTGTTGCTAAGAAACGGCTTGCCGTGCCCGGGCGCCACGATGCGCGGCTGGTGCTCGAGAATGGTGCGGATGGATTTCAGGTGGCTGTCGTTCTCCACCCAGTTCCGGAAGATCAGGTTGTGGCGCAATTGATGGCGAGTATCGTTAGTGGGAAAAAAGGCGTCGCCGGTGAAGGCCACGCGAGCGCCGTCGATGTCGGCAAACATCGCCATCTGAAATTCGGTATGTCCGGGCGAATGGTACACCTTGAATTCGAACTCCTCCCATTTAAATGTTTCTCCATCGCGAAAGGAACGATCCACCTTGATCGGCTCCCCCAGAATGCAACCCAGATTGTACCCGCGGGGATTCTGAAGAATATCCACCATATTCTCGTAGCACCACACCTTGGCTCCGTAGTGTTCCACGAGATGGGGAAACCCGTTCAGGTGATCGTCGTGCATGTGGCTGGGCATGGCCACATCGATCGACTTCAGGCCGTAGCGCGCCCTTAACTCCGGGAGGCTGTGCTCGACAAACCGCATCCGATCGTTGACGGCAATGTCGGAGATGAAAGTGTCGAAGAAGCCGCCGCTGGCGCTTCCATAGTCGACAACCAATGCCTTGCCGCTATCGCTGATCAGCGTGTACGATGTTGAGGTCGTCTGGTGGGCACAAATTAGGTGCGGCGTGACGGCGAAGGGCCGGTTATCGATGGTCAGAGACGATTCCGGCGCATAGGACTGATACCAGCCCTTGAGCTTTGTCACCAGATCGTCGATGCCGGTTGCCGGGTTTGTAAAAGGCTCGCCGTGGGAAGGGCACAGCAGCTCGGTTCCCAATTCGCGGAGTCTCGCCAATGAAAAGATTGCGCAATCGACGCCGTCGGTTCCTCCGTATTCATACTGCAGCTCGTAGAGATTCACCACTTTGCCCGGCGAGTGAATCAGATCGCCCGCGAAGGCGACCTTCTTGCCATCGACATTCCCTACCAGGCTGACGGATCCCATGGTGTGCCCGGGCGTCGGGAAGATCAGGAATTCATGAGAACCCCAATGGAACTTTTCGTAATCGTGAAGAGCGCCGGCAACCGGGACGTTGCGAGTCAGGGTGAAGAAGTCATTCACGACGTGATAGAGGTGAAAAATGCGGCGATTCCGCCAGAAGTTCTCGGCATTCTCGAAGAGATGCCGTTCATGTGCGGGAACATGTATGGGGATGCGGGACCCCACCGCAAGGCCATCGCCTTGACACTGATCCCGGTGATGGTGGGTATGAAGAATGGCGTCAATCTTCGTGATTCCGATTTGACCGAGCAGTTTCAAGATATGGCCGGAACCGAAGTCGATCAGGATGGCACGGTCACCGTTCTTCACCGCGTAGACATTGCACGTGTCCCGCAACAGGAAGAGATTCGTAGAAAGCTGGGAGAGTTCGCCGGGGGGCGCAAATCGCGGGCCGGTTTCGCCGGGCGCTCCGGCGCCGCCCGCGGGTTTGGCGGCTGCAACCTGGGGCGCGAGCAGGCCGGCCCCAGCCGTATTCAAAAAATTCCGACGGCTAACACCTAAGCCGGTTGACGATTCTCGCTTAGACATATCACACCTCAACGCGCCGATTCATTATCGCGCTTATTAATGAGCTTTCATCGGCATCATATTTACGAGAGTCTCGGTAGCCTCACCAATATGTTCTCCGTCACGCCAGATGTCCGCCGTCATTACAAATCGCCGATTCTTGCCAGCTTCCGAACGAGGTACGCGCACCACAAACCGGGCTGACGCTTCGGATTTTGCCGGTGCGTCGATTTCGACGGAGGGGGGGCTTACCGTCCATGCTTCCGGGGCTCGAATGGTTGCTTTGATATGGCTCGGCCGGTGAATCCAGTTTCGCAGCCGTAGTTGGTAGGAAATCGTGCCGCCCGGAGCCGCTTCCGCTTGATACGGATAAAAGGAAATCCAATTGTTGTCCACGCCTATTGCGGGATCCGGCTGGTCAATGATCCGGCTCCAGATCTCCTGGATCTCCTCCGACGACGTTAGATAGGAGCGGAGAAGTTCCGATGTTGCTGGAGACCATTCAAAATGGTTCGGGCAAACGAAATCGGGCATCAATTCGAGCAGCTTCTTTGCGGCGTAAACGTGTCCGCCGCCGATCCGCTGGTAGTTCCGGCAGACAAAGTGCCCGAGCAGCGACGTACCCGGCAGGGGGCGACCCACATTGTCCCCGTCAAAAAGCATTTTCTTGCCGTCGACATCGATCAACATTCCTTCGGTGTATTCCGTCTGGCCTGGTAGATAAAAAAATTGCAATGGAAGGCCTTCCCACACGATTTTTTCACCATCGTGCAGCACGCGATCCACTTTCATAGCTTCGGGCCACAAGCAGGGAAGATTATAGGCCATCGGATGCTCAAGAACATCTACCAGATGTTCCATGGCCCATAACTTCGCGCCATATGCCTTCCGAGCCGCGTTAATCCCGCCAACGTGATCGTCGTGATAGTGACTGGGAACAATGAAGTCGATAGTCTCGAAGCCCGCAACTTTCTTCATGTCCGCGAGAAAGGGAACTTCCTTTTCGTTCACGTCCCAAAGGAAAGCGTGTCCGGTATCGGATACGATCACATAGCCTACGCCCCAATCAAAGGCGCGGCGCATTTGCCAAATATGCTTCGTGAGTTGTACAGGCCCTGGACTGGGCCGAAATTGTGTGTAATTGATCCAGTCGTACTCGTGGTAAATCCTGGCCAGATCAGCCGCCAGTTGCGGAGTCCAGCGCAGCATGTCCGCGGACGGTTCGCCATGCGAGGGCAACATCATGTCCGGGGCGATGTCGCGCATATTATTGAGAGACTCCAGCTCCGCCGCGATTCCCCGGGTTCCCACGTAGGTCCATTCGAGATCATGCATGGTTGGGATCTTCCCTTCGGAAGCAACCAGGTCTCCGCAAAAAAGCAGCCGTTTCCCGCCGCTTTCGTACAAGAAAGATACGGAGCCTTCCGTATGACCGGGAGTCTTGATCACCTTTACTTCGATGCCGTTCCATCTGAACACGCTGTCCGATGGAGAACTCGACGCGGTGGTGAACCGGCCCTCCAGATCGGCATCGACGGCAATACTACGCGGTAATGCAAAGAACTCGTTACGCATGTCGTACAGGTCAAATATGTTCTTATTGCTCCAGAGAGTCTCAACATTCTCAAAGTATTTCCGCTCCCCAGCTGGAACCGCGATCTTGATGCCGCGGGCCTTCGCGAGTTGGTCTCCCTGGGCCTGGTCCCGATGAAAGTGGGTGTGGAGAATCCAACCAACATGATGCACTCCGACAGAGGAGAGGTGGTTCAGTATGCCTCCGGAACCGAAGTCGATCAGAATCGCCTGATCGTCTTTCACAATCGCGTAAACATTGCAGGTGTCCTTGTAACGGTAAACGTTAGGGAGAATCTCTGTAAGAGCGCGGGTCTCGGGTTTAGAAACGTTTCCCTGGGGAGGGACCTGCGCTGCGCAGATTGAGACGGCCAGACCACCGCCAACAAAAAGGACAAGCAGCGCGGACCAGTTCGCGCCTTTGGATAAAGCACACATGCGCAATTCTCGCACGAAGGGTGAGGTTTACCACGTTTTCGTGAACGGATCACCTACGTCAGCCCGCAACCGGGTAGTTTCCTTAGTCCATTCCGTGTCACGCTCCTGCATGTAGGCCTTATTCGTCAAGCCGCTGCAATGTTGGACCAGAGCTTCGAAAATCTTATTGCCGAGCACGATGTTTCCGACCTGATTGGCATGGACGCCGTCGTAATGAATCAGCCAGTCGGCGGCCCCCTCAGCGGACCAGGCGTCGGCGACGATGCACTGAAATTCTGAAGCGAGGCCGCGGATACAGTCGTTGTACTTCATGGCGAGAGCAGCGCTTCCCTTATCGTAGGGCGGGAAGCTCCGCCAACTGGTCATATAGTAGACCGTGGTGAGCACAATGACCGGCGAGCATGCTTTCTTCACGTCACGGATGATGGTCGCCATGTCTTCGCGAAAGTCCCTGATCGGCATGGCCGCTCGCATGTCGTTCAACCCGTAACAAAGAAGGAACAGATCCGGTTGAAGGGCAACCACATCCGTCTTGTAGCGTTCAAGAGCGCTTGGCTTGGCCGATTCTCCGTAGCCGGGGCTTCGCGGCGATATAGCGTTCGCGCTGATGCCCTTATTGTGGTACTCGACTGGATTCTCCTGGCACGCGTTAATATGCCGAACCAGGATATCGGCATAACGTTCCTCGTCCCGGTGCAGCCATGGTCCGCCATGGACGGTGCTCTCGCCGAGGATCACAAGCCTCTTGAACGGCGTTTTTTTTAAATCTCTCGGCTTGGCCAGCCCCGCCAGGGGATCCGCACCCGAAACGGATTTCTTCCCTGAATGATCTCCGCCCTGCGCAGCCGAAGCGAGGGCCAGAGGGAGGGCTCCGCCGATGGCCGCTCGTGGCGCATTTGCGAGGAACTCACGACGTTTCAAAACGACCTCCATTGTTAAGAGATGACGGCTGCGGGCAGACGATATCATTGCGAGGTGAAAAGCGGGCACCCTGCCCCTGGTCTCTCAGCGGCTGGAAAATTTGCAGCACATACGAGATTTGCGTCCTGTGGGAGGCAAACGGAAGTACATTAGCGTAAAGTTACGGTGTATTTACGTGCCTTGGCGCCGCTTTGAAGCACCGGGGGTGGTGGGACCGCCATCACATTCATGCAGTCTTACGCCAAGCCCATCTTCTTCAATATAGATGCAAACCGTGGATCCGGGCGCAGGCTGCCAAACAGCGGGTCCACCTTGACGCCATTCATCCAGGAGGAGCGATCCTGGTAGGCCCGGTCCAGCCACTCCAGGGCCTGCGCCGGCTGGCCGAGTCCCGCATACACCGCCGCAATATGATATGGGGGAACATAGCTCCTCTTCGAAAGCTCCTGCAACTGGTTGAGCATATTCCGGGCCAGGTTGGTCTGGCCGAGCGCGCCATAGCAATAGCCGAGTGCCGCCATCACACCGGGATTCCCCCCGGAAATAGAATGCGCCTTTCTCAGAGCGTCAATCGCTTCGCCAAATGAGCGCTTCTCAAAGAGCGCCAAACCCAAATCCCGGTAGGCCCAGAAGAAACTGGGCTCAAGATCGATGGTCTCCCTGTAGATTCGAATCGCTTCATCATAGCGGCCCATCCTCAAAAGAACCGAGGCAAGGTTCGTGTTTGTGATCGGCGATAAGGGATCCAAATCGCGCGCTTTCCTGATGGCCGCGAGGGCCTCGTTCATCCTGCCAGTCGATGCCAGACACGTTAAGCCGTACCACAGGTACGCCGACACGTAACCGGGATTCAGCTCGATGGCTCGTCTAAACTCCCGCTCAGCGCTGTTCCAGTCCCAGTCATACGTCGATTCGATCAGACCAAGCGCAGCATGGGCTTCAGCCAACGATTCGTCCAGGGAGAGTGCCTTCATCGCTGCCATCTTCGCGTTGGGCGCGACATCACGGGGAGCGGAGAGATTCGAGTTCCCCAGAAGGTTGTAGCCTTCAGCCATACCGGCATACGCCAATGCGAACCCCGGTTCCTTCCGGATGGCGTCGGTAAAATAGCTCATCCCCTTGTTGATTTCCGCCGGGGTCATTTTTTCGAGCAGGTAATGACCTTTCAGATACAAGGTGTAGGCTTCGGGATTACGCGTGTACGCTTTAGCCAGTTGGCCCTTGGACCCGATCGACCAGGAGAACTTGTTCTTCAAGGCATTAACGATGGCTTGGGCAATTTCATCCTGGACAGCGAAGACATCCGCGATATCCCGGTCATATAATTCAGACCACACGTTCAGCCCGTCGGCAACATTAACCAGCTGAACTGAGACCCGAAGCCTCTGACCGTCTTGCCGGACGTGCCCCTCCAGGACTGCGCCAACATGGAGCTTCTGCCCGATGGTTGCAAATTCCAGATGCTTTTCCCTGAAGGCAAATGTGGAGATGCGCGCAGCGACGCGCAAGCCCTCCACTTTGGTCAATGCGTCGATGAGCGTCTCGGTCATTCCATCGCAGAAATAACCCTTGTCTTTCTGCGGGCTGCCATCCTCAAAAGGCAAGACGGCTATGGAGGAGACCGTACTCCCCTTCGGATTCCCGGCTTCCCCTCGGTCAACCGTAGTGGCGCTGGTGTCGGGGCGATTCCTGGAGGGCGTATGCGCAATCGCGTAGAGGATCGCCGCAACGACTATGAGCGAAACGGTCAACCAGGTCGCGGGCCTTAGACGCGACACGGAAATCAGTTCCGTAGAGGGCGCGATTGCTGGTTGCGAAGTCACCATCCTTCGAAATGAGGGTATGTAGGCGCCCTTGGGCAGCTCGAACACAACGGCAGCCCCCACTCCTTCAGAGTCGTAATAGTGCTGAAGCTTAGTTCGCAGACGGCCGGCCTGGACCCGTACGATGGGATCCGTCTGGGGATCGAAGGCAGGCCCGCGGTCAAAAACGTCGACTCCGAGGGCATATTCCTTGAGCCGTTCGTTATGCCCCTCCAGGCTTTGCTCGACGGTAAACCGAAGGAAGCGGCTAAGCCGCGGCGACTTGCTGAATGTGCTGCTCTCGAGAATTCGTTGGAGTTCGTCCCGCACCAGGTCAGGCGGAACCTGTCCCAGCGATTCCGCAGAATTGGCGTCCGGCCTCAGGCGGCTCGACGCGGTATCGCCCGACCGCTCGGATACGATTAGGTTGCTTCGATTTTCCGGACGAGATCTATCGAAAGGTACCACCGGCGTGCAAGTATTATACATAAGGCTTTCACCATGAGGAATGAGGGGCGCGCACACGCCCAACGCCTTGGCGTCCCACCGGATGCCTTTTTCGCCTCCGAGTACTCTGGCTCGTTCGGCAGACGGCAACTATGACCGCCGGCTCTACGCCGGACCGGTTGTGGGACCCGGTCCTGGTTCAACGGCAAGCACGGCAGCTCTCGGAACTCGCCGCAACGATCCTTACCAGGCAGGATGGAGCAGTCCGCGCTCCTGACTGCGTGGAGATGGTGAACCGAGTTCTCCGGTCGCGGTTCGCCCCTGAACATGTGGGAGCGTTGGTTCAACAGATCGGGGAGGCAAGCCTTCATCTCAGCCATCCGCGTTACGTGGCGCAACAAGTGGCTGCGCCCATTCCACTAGCCGCACTGGTTGAAACGGTGGTGGCCGCGTTGAACAACAGCCTCTCCGTCTGGGAGATGTCGCCCGCGGGAACGGCAATTGACCGGGATCTGATGCGCGCCTTCAAACGGCTGTTCGGATATCCGGCGAAGGCGGACGGAACAACTGTGCCGGGCGGTGCCTTTGCCAACCTGACCGCGATGCTGGCGGCGCGGGCCAGCCTGGCGCCGGCGTCGTGGAAGCGCGGAGGCGGCAAGATCGCCGTTCTTGCGGGATCGCAAGCACACTACACCGTGAGCCGCGCAGCCGGCATTATGGGGCTGGGCAGCAACGCTGTCTTCCAGATTCCGCTGGATGAATTACACCGAACGGACACCCGTCAGACCCCCGCAGTGTTCCGAGCCGCGAGGAATGCCGGCTTCCGCAAGTTTATGCTCGTTGGAACGTGCGGCTCGACGCCGACCGGCAGCTGCGATGATTTGAAATCATTGGCCGATGTTGCGCGCCAGGAGGGTGCATGGCTGCATGTGGATGCCGCGCACGGCGGTGGAATGGCCTACAGCCGCCGTTATCGTTTCCGGTTAAAAGGAATTGAGTCCGCTGATTCCATCACCTTCGACCCTCACAAAATGCTGTTCATGCCCCTCACCGCCAGCACCGTGTTGTTCCGGCAGGGGCGGCACTTGCGGACATGCCTCGAGCAACATGCGCCATATCTCTTCAGCTCGGCGCCGAGGAAACTGCCAGACATAGGTCAATCCACCATCGCCTGTTCGCAGCGTTTGGACGCCCTGAAAACCTGGCTAACGTGGAAAGCATATTCGGATGATCTTTGGGATGAGTTGACAACCCACGTTTGCGACGTGGCGCAAACCGCGTACGATTATTGTGCGCGTTCGCCGATGCTTGAACCCCTCCATAAGCCGCAGTTGAATATTCTCTGCTTCCGCCTGCGCCACAGCACGCGCTCCGCCGGAGCCAGCGACCGTCTGCATTGGCGAATCAAGGAGACACTTAATGGGAGTGGAAAAGCCTACATTAGCTCGACCGTGCTCGACGGACGCCGCGTTTTCCGCATCGTGATCATGAATCCACGTACGCGCGATACCGACGTCATCCAGGTAATGGAAGAAATCGAGAAAATCGCAGCCGGCTTCATCACCAAACGGAGATCCGCCGATCGAGGATGAGCGGGCAGCTGCAGAGCCCGCTCCGGCTTGCGGTCAAATCAGTCGCTGTAAACCTGGACCTCTACCACAGGAATTTCAGTGACAGCTGGATATCCCGTAGCTCCCTCGCGCTGAAAATGCTGCCAAACGTAAAACTCGTAATGTTTGTGTCGGGGGTTCCGAGATTCGTGTGGTTCAGGAGGTTAAAGCTCTCAAACCGGAACTCGAGTTGCTTGTGTTCACTGATTCGGAAACGCCGCGACGCGGTGATGTCGAGATTCTCTATTCCAGGCGCCTGCAGAATGCCGTTTCCGGAGTTGCCGTAAGTATTGCGGGCCGGCACGGCAAAAGCTGCCGTGTTGAACCATTCCTGCCGGGTTTTGGGCGCGTTCTGATTCGGATCACCGACCAGGTCGGCGCGCTGCCAGTTCGACCCGGTGTTCGCATTGTCAAATGGAACCAGGACCGTCAGTGGCGTTCCCGCATAGAGGCTGACGATTGCGCTGAGCGTCCATCCGCCTGCAAGCGCTGACAAAGCCCGATTTGAGGATAGAAATGCCTTCCCGCGGCCAAACGGCAGCTCATAGACCGAGCTGAAAACAAACATGTGCGGCACATTGAAGCTCAGAAGCCCGCGGCTCGCGTTGATATTGTACGGATCCTGCACGGTATTCCCCACAGGTAGAGACGCCGTTCCAATTGCCTTCGACCAAGTATAGGAGGCGAGGAAAGTGAGACCTTTCGAAAAGCGCCGCTCGATCTTCGTCTGGAGAGAATCGTAATCGGATTTGCCCTCATTGGTATCCAGCGCAAAAGGTCCGAACTGCGGAAACGGCTGGCGGGCGCTGATATCGCCGGGAGCCGGCGTAACAGCCGTGTTGTATTGCAGCTGCATCATCAGGCGCCGGCCGCGAGTTCCCACGTAATCGGCAGAAAGTACAGTATTGGGAGCAACTTCCCGCTGCAGGCCAAAATTCCACTGCATCACATAGGGTGTCCGGTTCCACGGATTGCCTGTGATAGCGGGCGTTGTATCGGGAGTGGGCGCACTTTCCCCGAACAGCGGATGCGTCAGAGTGACGCCGGAAGGGATTCCCACGTTCTGGTTGAAGTCGGAGCCTCGCGAGCCGAAGGGATAATTGCCGAGCAGCTCCTGGTTCCCCTGAACCATGGTAATGCCATGGTCATAGGTCATGGAAAACCCGCTGCGCAGAACGGTTTTCGGGGTCAACTGATAGGCAAACCCTAGTTGCGGCGCGAAGTCTGTGTAATGCGGATTGAATATGCTTGATCGCAAGTTGGCCGCTTGGCCTGTAATGGGATTCTTCGCGGCCCATTGCCATTGCCCGGTGGCTATATTAAACACCGAGACTTGGTTATCCAGGTTATAAGGGCCCCAGCGGTGGTTCCAGTGCGTTCCATAATTGATCGTCAGTTTGCGGCTCACCTTCCACTGGTCGCTGATGAACGTATCCAAGATCCAACCGTAGCTGTTCTGTTGGGGAATCAGCGACTGGGCCGCAGAGCTGTTGAGGCCGAGGAGCAAGCTGGCGAGGCCTTCGCCGGTATCGGCGGCAAACTCAGGGCTGCCTGTCGTGAGCCGCGAAAAACCGATGATGAACCACGGTTGCACGCCTGTAATGTGCCGCCATTTTAGCCCGATGGCGCCAAAGCTGAGATTGTGATTGCCGAAATTCTTCGAGAAGTTTCCATTGAATTGATAGGAATAATCTGGCGCTCCCAGAAAGAATCCTAATTCGTTGACATCAGTGAATGTCGGCGAGATGTCGATGTTCGGCGCAAGGTAAATCGTGCCTTTGTATTGATAGGGTGGGATCAGGTCCGTCATGCCGAGGCGCTGCTGGAAGTCTTTCGATATTCCAGGGTTGTAATATGGCGTGTAATCGCGCGTGTACCCGGCAGAGAGGTTCAACACCAGAGTCGGGCTGAATACCCGGGTATACGATCCCAGGACGGTCCTCGTGCGGTTTTCATTAATATTCGGATTTGCGGGCAGCGGCGAAGGCATGACCGCGCTTGCATTGTTCACGTTCACGCGCCCAAACAGGAAATCGCTGTGGCCGACTCGCTGATCGACGCGAAGACCCCACTGGTCGGTATCTGTCGCAGTCGATTGTTCAGACACGTAATTATTGGGGAACGTGGACTGGTTTGGAAGAGGGTAGAAGAACTTCAGGTATTCCACGGCCAGGGGAGAGATCAGCGACTGCGGGATGCGGTTGCCCGGGAAAGGGTCCCTGATGAGCTGGCCCGGCGCCGAAGGATTGGCGCGTGTCGTAAAGGGGTTGAACATCTCCCGCTGATTCACGGTATTGCCCTGCGAGTCGGTACCAAGGGCAGGTCCCAGCAGAGCCGAAAAATCCCCATTTAGCATGGCCTCTGTTGGGACGGTCCCGAAATATGTCTGAGACTTGCGCGAGCGATAACCCTCCCAATACCCGAAGATCCAGGTCCCGGTATTCCTGCCATCCATCAGTTTCGGCAGGTAGACCGGGCCACCGGCGGCCACACCATATTGATTCTGGCGGTAGGGCGGCTTGGCGGCGTCGAATGTGTTTCTTGCATCTAGTTTATCGTTGCGGAAAAATTCCCAGGCAGTGCCGTGAAATTCGTTAGTTCCCGACTTGGTCGAAACATTGATATTGCTCCCGGCATAAAGACCCGTCTGGACACGGACCTCTTCAATCGCGTCTGGTGGCGGACTGATGGCCCAGTAGTTCGCAAACTTGTTGTTGTTGTCCGCTCCGTCGAGCGTGTAATTGTTGAAGTTCGCAGTAATGCCGTTGATGGATGGATTAATTCCGCCGGTGCCGACAGCGACGTTGACGAAGGTCTCGATCCATCCGCCGACCGGCGCCGCGCCCGGGGAAAGAAGAGCCAATTGGCTGAACTGACGCCCGTTTAGAGGCAGTTCGGTGGTCTGCACCTGGTTGATCACCTGCCCGATGGTTGTATTCGTCGCCTCCAGAACCGGCGCTTCACCGGTCACGGTCACGGTATCGGTTACCGATCCGACGGCAAGGCCGAAGTTCACGGAAAGGATTTGTTGAACCTCGAGTGGGACATCCTGCCGCACTTGAGTGCCGAACCCGGTCTTCGAGGCGCTGATTCGGTAGCTCCCCGGCGGCAAAGCCGGAATCGTATAGAAACCGAGGGTGGAAGTCATAACTACTCGCTCAGCACCGGTTTTGAGGTTAACAGCCGTGACCGTCACATCCGGCACTACCAGACCGGAGGTGTCGGTAATCTCGCCGTTGATGGCCCCGAGGCCAGCCTCTTGTGTGACTGTCTGCGCGAATGTTGGTGAGATCCCCAGCAATATAAAGGCCACTAGTTTCGTGATTCGAGCGGCCATGCGTGGTCCGTTTAAGAACATCAGCCCTCCTCGTTGCTCTGTCGTTGCGGAGCGGTCGAGCTTGCCGGCGCGAGTGTGTTTGACGACTGCGCTGCGCCAAGAGAACCAGCTGGTCTCCTGGCGGCTGAACTGATTTGAACCGCCTGTCCGCGGGGAAGCGTCGCTCCGCAGCATGACAGATTCTGGGGGCTTGCGAGGGTCAACCTCAAGTACAATAGCGTAAAGTTACGGTGTATTTACGTGATCATGTTCCATTTTGCACGGTTATGGTGGATCAATCCTGACGCCGGGAGATCCGGGCTTCTTGCTCGCGCTTCAGAAGTTGGATGAGATCGCGCAGGTCCGAGAAACCGCGAGTGGCTACGATTGCGGCGATAATGGCGAAGCTGCTTACGGCCACCACAAAAGCCAACTGCCAAAATTGCCACCAGAGAGTTGTGGAGTTCATTTCTCTCTCCTACGCCCCACACCATTCCATCGCGGCGGCGAGATACACGGCCGCGGTGTCCAGTACCGATGCGATCTCGACATATTCATCGGGATTGTGGGCCCCCGCTCCGCTCGGACCAAACAGGAGCGTCGGTATGCCGAACTCGCGATGGATCAGGAAGGCATCGCACGGGTAGGGAGTCGCGGTCACTTTAGGCCGGTCGCCCAGAACGCCGGCTGCGGAATTCACGAAACACTGGCTCCAGGGGTGCTCCGGCGCAAGCTCGTGTCCCAAAAGCGGCGGGTTGAACAGGGGACGCCACAATGGACGGTGCTCGCGGAAAAAGGGGTCGCGGCCGCAGAAATCGTCGAATGAGGCACGCACCTCGGCGAGAACGGCCGGCACATCCTCGTGGGGAAGGAATTGGAAGTAGACGCGCACGCCCGCGGTGAGGGGGACATGAGCCGGCTCGCTGTAGTCCATGCGATGGGCTTCAATCACCAGCACTTGTACGGGTGCCGGATCTTGAAAATCGCGATAGGCTTCGCCTCGGTCCGCGTGGCGCCGCCGCTCAACCCAGCTATCGACCCATCCCAACAACCGGCCGACCGCAATAGCGGGTGAGACGACCTCTTCGTTAGAGAAATAGCGCTTCGCATCGCCGCCCTCGGCGACCAGATCTATCATGGCTCCGCCCCGCGTAGCCAGCGCTACTTCGCGATTCGTGATCTCGGGGATGGCACAGGCATCCGGACGCGGTCCGTGGAGCCGCGCGGCGAGAGTGCCACCGCCGCCAGCCCATTCTTCGTCCACAACCGATTCCGCATACAAATCTCCACCCAACCGGATGCCCTGCTTCCGCAAAGCGCACAGAACCGAAAACTGGGCCGCGAGGCCAGCCTTCATGTCAATGCTGCCACGCCCGAAGAGGCGTCCATCGCGCACGACGCCGGACCAAGGCGAGTCCGTCCAGGCGCCGTGACCGGGCGGAACGGTATCCATGTGCCCGTTGAACAAGAGAGACCGTCCGCGGCCACTCCCGCGTGTCGCGGCCAGCAAATTCTTCCTGCCGCGGTAGTCACGATCAGGCCGCACGTACGGATGCCCGCTACTACTCACGAACGCGGTTTCATACACGTCCGGGACAATGCCGTACGATCGCAGAAATTCGGCCAGCACATTCTGGCCGGCTGTCTCGTTGCCATTGGGTGGAGCAGCGACGGTGTCTGTGCGCACCAACTCAGACAGCAGACGCACGATGTCGGCCTCGAGCGGCGCGATAAAATCTTTGGCCTTGCGTGCATGAAAAATTGAGGAGTTCATAGGTTTTCCAAGGCTTGAGCGCGACGGCGCCGCCCGCCCCTGAACGACCCGGCGATCAAGCCTGCGAAAGCAAGGACAAACGCGCCAAATCCCGCACGGCTCGCCGGCCACTTCAGGAAGAAGAAGGCGAGTGCCCCCGCGGCTCCGCCAAGCATGGCGGCATATCCACCAGCCACATTCGCACGGCTCCAGTAAAGGCCACCGACAATCGCAACAAAAGACCCACCCACAAAGATCGTAGCGGTGATATTCAGATAGAAATACGCAGGCCCAGGCAGGGTGTACCACAGACCCCAGAACATGACAAACAAGCTGACAAACACGTTGGCGGTGCGGTTGAGAGCCACCTGTGCGCGCGAGCTGAGCGCCTGACGGCGCAGCGGGTTGACGATATCCTGCGCGATGATAGAACTCCAACCCAACAGATACGAGCTGTTGACCGACATGGTCGCCGCGAGCATCCCGGCCACGACGATGCCCCGCAGCCCCGCGGGCAGAATCCTGTTGAGCATGATGGGCATCGCGTTCAGGGAATCATGGCCGGGGCCGAACATCGCCAGCGCCGCAATGCCCCACAGCATGGGCAGCATACCCCGGCCCAGAAAAATGAACCCGGTCCACGTGAACACTCGTTGGCTCACCGCGGAATCGCGCGTGGAGAACGTCCGCATGGCCGTAGTTTGCCAGCAAGTGTTGATAGCCATCCAGAACAAAACCTGAAATGCAATAAACTCCCACCCGTACTGCGGAGTAGCAATCGGATCGAAGCCGCCCCTGCCCATCGTCTGGTACACGGCGTCGTGCATTTTCTGCCAGCCGGCTGCATGGATCGACAAAGCCGTGACGATCAGAGCGCCCACACTGAGCGCAACGAACTGAATGAAGTCCGTGATCACCACCGATACCATTCCCCCGAGCACCGTGTACAGCAGCTCAAGCAGCAGAATTCCGGTCATCACCGCTTTGAGATGTTCGAGCGGAATGCCGCTGATGATGGCCAGGAACGTGCCCTCGATCTTGAGGAATACTCCCATGTTCAGGATGCCGCCGGTCGCAACCAAAACGCCGGTGAGCACGCGCAAATTACGGCTGTAGCGCCGTTCGAAATATTCGGGGATGGTCATCAGTTCTAATTCGCGTAGCCGCTTGATGACGAAGCCGGTGCGCCCAATCAGGATCATGACCCCGCCGGCGATCAGCCCATTAATGAAAGAGGCGAAGCCGGTCTTATAGCCCAGCTCGGCGTAGTACATGAAAGTGACGGTCCCGATTTCCGTGGCTGCCAGAGTCGAGATCCCCAGATAGAGACCGAGCCCGCGGCCGGCTACCAGGAAATCGGCAACGCCGGAGATGTATTTCTTCCCGTAGAGGCCCGCCGCCATCGACAAGCCAAGATAAAGCACGACGATCGCCCAGTCCAGAACGGTGAAGTTCACAGCGAATCATTCCCTCGTTGCCGGTAGACAGGAACACCAAGCAGCGCCGGCGTACTTCGATCCGAACGCCCTTGTCCACGACGCCTCGACCGGCCGATTCCGGTACGCTTTTCCAGTTTAGAACGGGATAGGCCGCCGCCGGTCTGAAATTCTTGGCGAAGGCGGACGAGTTGCGGCCCGGCAGCCCCGAACTGCAGAGCCGCATCGCGGACGCCGCCCGATCCAGCTAAGCTATCGCGTCAGTACCGGCAGCGTCACATGCGACGCGAACCTCGCCGAGCGGTACACGCGCTGCGTGGCCGGCCTGTAATTGGTTTCATTCGCCAGGAAGATGTTTTCTACGAAGGTCTGCGGATTCCGGTCGATGACCGGGAACCACGTGCTCTGCACCTGCACCATGACGCGGTGCCCCTTCAGAAACGCATGATTGTTCGTATGCAAATCGACTGCATACTCCGCCACCTCGTTCGGAACCACCGCCTTGGGATGCGTGAAACTCTCTCGAAAGCGCGCCCGAAAGACTTCATCCGCGATCATAAGCTGGTAACCGCCCATCTTCGGAGCCTTCGGATAATCCTCCGGATAGACATCGATCAGCTTCACGATCCAGTCGCTGTCCGTGCCCGACGTCGAGGCAAACAGATGTGCCATGACATCACCCACAACCGGCAGGTCCTCTTGAAGGGGCTCGGTCTCCCAGCTCAGCACGTCCGGCCGCAGATGAACAAAGCGCTGGTCCTCGACCAACCACGTGGGCCAGCCACCCGCCGGATATGTCGGGCTGATCGGCCGATGGCGGTACGGCACCGGGTGCGACGGGTCGGATATGTAGCTGTCGAAATCGTCTTCGCCGCCGGGCTTGTCGAAGGACGCGATCCCTGCTCCGCGGAAATAAAGCGGCCGGTCCGTCGTCCTGCTCCGTGGCGGCCACTCATCATACGATTCCCAGCGGTTTGATCCGGTCTGGAATGTGAGAGCCTCTGGCTGTTTGAGCGGACCTTTATCCTTCAGCCAGTATGCAAACCACGGCGCCTGCACCTTGGCGCGGAAGTACTCCGCCGTGTTGCTATCGAAATCGATCTCGCCCAGCTTGCGTCCGTCACCTCGCGACCAGCCGCCGTGGTTCCAGGGACCCACGGTCACATAGTTCATGTGGTTGGTGTCCTTCTTCTCGAGGGTCTCGTAGATTTTCATCGGGCCGTAGAAATCTTCCTGGTCCCACCAGCCCGCCACGTTGAGGTTGGGCACTTTGGGCGTGTCCAGATAGGGCCACACTGCCTGCTGCCGCCAGAATTCGTCGTAATTCGGATGTGCCACGAAGTCGTTCCAGGTGGGCAGCTTTTCATGTCCGTAGTTCTGATTGAAATTGGAGAGCGCGCCCAGGGCCGCGTACCACTCGAAGGTATCGTTCTTGTCGAATTTGAAATGGAAATTCGTGGTTCCAGTCTCCATCATGGCCGAATACTCGAGGCCGTAACTCAGGCGGAATGCGCCGTTGTGATGGAAATCGTCGCCCAGGAACTGATCGGCGGGTGACGCTTGTTCGGAAACAGCCTTGAGAGCGGGATGAGGGTCGAGCATGGCCATCACCGTCAACCAGCCGCCGTATGAAATACCCAGGACCCCTGCGCGCCCGTTGTTATTCGGAATATGCTCGATGAGCCACGAGATCGTGTCGTAGGTGTCAGTGCCCTCATCAATCGCCTTGGGGTCACTTTTGTCACGCGGCGGGCGGAACATGACGAACCGGCCTTCGGACTTATACCGGCCCCGGATGTCTTGAAACACGAAAATATACCCTTCCTGCACGAAATCCATGTAGCTGTCTGGCAACACCTTGTTGTTCCCTTTCTCGTCTGTCGCGCCATAAGGCGTTCGTGTAAACAGGAACGGCAGCCGGTCGCGCGACTTCCTGGAAATGTAGATGTCGGTGTAGAGTTTCACCCCGTCACGCATGGCAATCTGGACTTCCATGCGTTTGAACGTACGGCTGGGTTCATTGGTGGCAGCCCAGAGAGCAACCGGAGCAAGCAGTAACGCGCCGCGCAGCAAAACAATGTTCATGGGTGGACAGTGTACCTCGCGGCGCCGGGCTGACGCGACAGCGTGCTGGCTGCTCTGCCGGGTATAGATCGCATGCGGCGCGCCTCTTCGATCAACCCAACAGGACCGTTCTGCGCGGCACGGCCGCGTCTGACGGGTCAGCCCTCCATGAGGCGGAGGGACTTTACTTTGTATTGTGAAGTACTTTATACTGTCTTCATGACATCCCTCGTGTCGCGTGCCCCGGCCTCGGGCACTTCACCCTACGAGCGCTGGCATCGGCATTTTCTCGAGAACCGGGACGCTCCCGGCGCCCTGCCGTGGCATGACCCTTGTCTGCTCAGCTCCGCTGAGCGCCAACTCGTGTCTCGGTCCATTCAACAGTTCCAGTTGGGCGAATGGGCTCGTGGCCGGGGTCTGATGCGTAGGGCTTCGTCACATCCGGTTCTCGCCACTGACTCGTGGTTTTTGTCCGCGCTGCAGCTTTTTATTGCAGAGGAGCAGGGCCATAGCGGTATCCTGGGACGCTTCCTGGATCGCGAGGGGATTCCTCGTCTCACCAGCCATTGGCTCGATGGCGTCTTTCGGCGGCTACGCAAACTGGCCGGCCTGGAGGTCTGCGCGACCGTGCTGGTTACGGCCGAAGTCCTCGCTATCCCCTTCTACCAGGCGCTCAGGGATGCGACGCGCTCGCGCCTCCTCCGATCGATTTGTGTGCGCATCTTGTGTGACGAGGCAGCCCATCTGAATTACCAGGCTCTGACACTCGGCTTGATGCGCCGTCCCTTGTCTAACAGAGCTGGGGTGTTCCGCTCTCGCTGTCACTCGATGCTTTTCCACTCTACGGCATTCCTGCTGTGGCAGCAGCATCACCGGGTGTTTCGTGCGGCGGGATGGGACTTTCGTCGCTTCCGGAACGCCACACGGCGCGGTTTCGCGCTCCTGCAACTGCGGATCAGGCAGGTTTCGCTTCGCCCAGGCTGCGCTGATTTTTTCGACGCGCTCAGGCTGGATTAGGCACGCTATTGAGGCGATTCACGGTCATCGCGAGAGTCTTCACCAATGCGGCCGGTTTGTCGATCGTGTTCAAAGCGATCGTAAAAAGTCCAGGATCGCTTGCTTGTCCTGAGGCGACAGGGCGTTGAATTTGTGGATCACGGCCGTAGCCTCGGAAGCAGGATAGTCGCCATGCCCGAAGCCGCCACCGCCCTGGTCATCGTCGCCCCGGCCTGAGGCGTGAGCTTTGATTGCGGCTAGCAGGTCATTGGTCCGCCCGTCGTGAAGGAAAAATATCCGTTGACCGACTCCCCACAACGGCGTCGTGCGGAACATATCTCCCTGCGCCAAGCCCTGCGTGACGTTGTCGGCCAGGCCACGGCCCATGTGATGGATCAACAAGTCGGAATAGAGATTTGCCGGTACGTTCTGGAGCGCCGCGGTGTCATGTTGCGGACCGGTGACCATCGTTGGGGTGTGGCAAAGGAAGCAGCCGACTCCCGAATTGTTGACGTCCGTACCAAACAGTTGCTGCCCGCGCTGGGCGCTCGCCGAGAACGGCACCGGTTGGGGTGGCGCCAGTTGCCGCATGAAGATGGCGAATTCCAGCCAGTCCGGTAGGATGTGTTTCGGGTTGTTGAAGCCCTGGTTGCGCAAATCGTCGGTGTCCACGCGGGTAATGTCGTTCGGCTCGTTCACGCCCTGGCTGCAGGCCGCGGTTTCGTCTGTCCGTGTTGGGAACACGTCATTGGTCACACCCATCTCGACGTTATACGCCTCACCGGCGAAGATCGCCAAAGACTTGTTCTGCGCCTTCCACCCGAAGCGCGTGATCGTGCCATCGTTGCCGCTTCGGTTCGGCATGCCGCCGATCCCGAGCCGGGCACGCAACGATGCGGTGGAGGCCGAGTTGTTCAGAATCGTCGAGTCCTGAATCGCCTCGATCAGCCCGAGACCAAACGTCTGCAGCGGGATGCGGAACGACAGGTTGCCGTTTTTGTATTGCGTTTCAAAATCCGTTGGAGGAAGGTCCGCGGCCGTGCACCCTGGCGCGCCGATGTCGGATCGTCCAACGATCGTGAACAATTGATGCACGCCGCCATCGGGCGTTCCGTCCGGCTTTCTCTGAAACCTGACTTCGCGGATGGGACCGTACTGCGTGATGAACGACGGCACGTAGTTCTGTGCACCTTTACGGTGCGGGATCAGGTCGAACATCGGGTTCTCGGGCGTCCGGAAATGTTTCGGCCCATCTTGCGGATTCGGTACCAGGAAGCCCCCGGATCCTCCGATGGCGGGCTGCTGGTGGCACACCGAGCACTGGTCGCCATTAAACCGTGCCCCCAGGCCCGATGAATTGGTCAGAGTTGCCAGGTTCGGATCCTCACCGGTGTCTGCACCAAGCGTCACGTCGTTGCAAGTGTCACACACGGACTCGAGCTGCGTCGTGCGCGCTCTTCCCTCGGTGAACAGCACCAGCTCGTTGTCTTGCAGTCCAGATATCGGGCCGCCGGCCCCCGCCTGGCCCCCACGAACTCCTGGGTCCTTTTGCGCGAAGCAAAGGAAGCTGAAAGAGATTGTCACCATCGCGGCGCGCCGCGTGTGTCGCGAACTAAGTATCATCTGATTCCTCCTCCCAGCACTCAAGTAAACGGCATGCGGCGTCTGGCGTCACCACATGAATGGATAGGTTTTGTGGGGGAAATTATCGGAGGATCCGGTTGCGCAACGCTTTGGACACGGCCTCTGATTTCGAATGTACCTGCAACTTGTCGTAGATACTGCGCATGTGGAATCGAATCGTGTTGATGCTGACGCCCAACTCCGCGGCCGCGGTTTTGTAGTTGTGGCCTTCCACCAGCAGTTTCAGAATGCGCAGTTCGTGCGGCGTGAGTTGGTAATCGGCCTCATCAGGGGGACGGATCTCGCGGAACAGTGCGACTACGCGGCGCGCTACCTCCGGCGACATCGGCGCGCCTCCGTCCATGACTTCCTTCAAACTTTCCAGCAAGCGTGCCGGCGGCGTCTTCTTCAGCAGATATCCGCAAGCACCGGCGCACATGGCATCGAAAATCCGGCGGTCATCGTCGTAAACGGTAAGCATGAGCATCGCTACCTGGGGATGATCCTTTTTCATCCGCCGGATACCCTCGATCCCGGACATTCCCGGCAATCCGATATCCACCAGCAAGACATCGGGCAGCCCGCTGCCGATTCTCTCGAGCGCTTCCTCCATCGATCCGAAGCTGCCCACGCAACGGTACCCTTCCGTTCCGTCGATGAGAGCCCTTAAACCTTCGCGGATCTTCGGCTGATCTTCAATGATCCCGACCTTGAGAGCGGTGGTTTCGGCCATGAACCTGGAAGGGCCATCTTAACGAACAATATGTAATAAATCCCCACCCATTGATGCGGGTCCGGTGTCCGCTAAACCAAACGCCCGCCGGCCGGAACCCGCAGCGCAACCGTGGTCCCCCGGTTGGTGGTGGTCACCTCGATGCCGCCGCCGGCACTCTGCGCGCGCTCGCGCATGCTTTTCAGCCCGTGTCCCTCTTGCCGCCGGGCGGCATCAAATCCCGAACCGTTGTCTTCGACTTCCAAGCCAAGCCAGCCGTGTTCCACCTGAAAGCCAATCCTGACTTCAGTGGCGCCAGAGTGCCGCAGCACGTTGTGGACGGCTTCTTTGAAAATCAAAAAAATCTGGCGCCGCAGATTCGCACCCATCGCCAGGTCCTGCTCCTCGGCCGGGGCCTGGAACACAATGCGAATGTCACGCGGAGAAAAAACATCGCTGGCGAATCGCCGCATACGATGGACCAGATCGCCGAGGTGGTCGCGCTCCGGGTCTATGGCCCAGACGATATCGCCCATCGAATCCACCAACTCGCGCGAAATGGCGGCGATATCCGCCAGCGGCTCCCCCAACTTTGCGTGCGCAGCATCCACCTGGCGATTGGCGACCTCGCTTAGAATGGCGATCTGCGAAAGACTGGAGCCGACGTCGTCGTGCAAATCAGTAGCGATCCGCGTACGCACGCGCTCGAGCTCGAGCAGCCGGGTGACGCGGTAGTGGTGCAAGCCATAAATGGCCGCGCAGGCACTTGCCGCTGCAAGCAATTGAAACCACCAGCGCAGCCAAACCGGTGGAAGGATGACAAACGCAATGGAGGCCGGCCGCGTACTCGCCATGCCTTCGGCATTGATGGCTCGCACCAGAAATCGGTAGGAGCCCGACGACAGATTCGCGTAATTGACGGTGCGCTGCAACGAGGCCGGACTCCACTCGGCATCACCGCCCTCCAGCCTGTATTCATAGCGCAGCATCTCACCGGGGGCAAAGGCCAGACCTAGAAATCCAACTTCCACATCGTTCTGATTCGGCTGATATTGCAGCCCGGAAATCGAGTCTTCGCCCAGCTCGGAAGCCTGCTGCCGGACACCGCCCACCCGCAAAGATGTGATCACAATCGGCGGAGCCGTCAATGGGCGGTCCGGAGGTGACACGAGCCGCGAAAGCCCGACCGAGGTGCCGAACCAGAGCGACCCGCTGTGATCGAGGAAGGCGGCACGCACCTCCCCGGGCGCTAACCCGTCTGCGCTCGTATATCTCCTGATCCGGCCCGTGGCAACGTCCAGGCGATCCACGCCGCTTCCGGTACCGATATAGATCCGGCCTGAGCTATCCTCGGCCAGCGATAGGACGACGTCGCTCGAGAGACCATCTGACGTCGTGTAGCGAGTGAAGGCGGCTTGAGCCGATCCGGGATCGTCAAACCGCATCACGCCATTCTGATTCGTGCCCACCCAAAGCCTCTTGTGGCGGTCCAGGTAAAGTGCCCGGATTCCGCCGGAAGGCGCATCACCGCCGCCACCGAACCGCTGGAATGCGCCGCCGCGGAGGCGCGCTAGCTCGGATTGGCCTCTCCCAAACCGTAGAAGCCCCATCCAAAGGCCGCCAGATCCATCGTTGGCGAACAGAGAAACCCCCGAGGATGGCAACCACCGTAATCCGTCATGTTCCGAATAACCGTGGAAGGTCCGTGTGCGCCGGTCCCATTGGACCAGGCCATTCTGCTTGCCCGTGGTGCTGGCCCAGATGCGACCGCCGAAATCTTCAAAAACGGAAAGGACCGGACCCGCCGGGAGGCCCTCTCGTTCCGTGAACCGAGCCTCCGGAATCTTCCGTGCTAACTCAGCGATCTTGGACACTCTGCTGTATCGAAACAATCCGTCGCTTGTCGCGATCCACCAATTGCCCTCGCGGTCATGGGCCAGGCACTGGCTTCGAGCCCCCCAGTTCAGCAATCGTGTTCCCGCGGGAAGGTTCACCCGCGTGGCGCGGAACCGGTTACCGTCGAACTCGTTGATGAAGAGATCGGCGTTGCCGTTGCGCGCCGCTACACACAGTTTTCCGTTTTCATTCTCAAAAATAGAATCCGTTTGGGTTCCGGCCAGGCCGTCGGAGGCCGCGTACGTGAGGAAGGTCTTCCACTCAAGTTTCGCCACGCCGTCACCATCCGTGCCAAGCCACAGGTTTCCGGCGGCGTCCTCGCTGAGCGCCTCCACTGATGAATTCGGCAGTCCGTTCGACGCTGTGTAAGTCGAAAAGAGTCGCCCGCCTGCTCCAGGACCGGAATCCATGACGCTCAAACCCGTCGTGGTCGCCGCGCAGATTGTTCCGTCAGCAAGTTGGTTGAGTGCCGGAATGGATCCAGATCCGAGGCCATGTCCTGCACCAAAAGAGGTTTCGACTACTCTCATGCCCGCGCCGGGATCCGCAACGAGCTTGCATAAACCCTGGTGCGTCGCGGCCCAGATCCGATGCTGGTGGTCGAACAACAGAGCGGTGATGAAATTGTCAGGCAACCCCTCCTTGGTGGTGAACCGGTCAATTTGTCCTGTCGCGCGCAGCCTGTAAAGGCCGCTGCCAGCCCCGATCCACAAGTCTCTATGTACATCCTCGACCAGCGCGGAGACGACCCGGTCGTCCCACGCCCCGCTCGGCATGCTCAGATCGATGTTTGTCAACACCAGCTCGCCTTGACCACGCTCCAGCCGGAATAGACCGGCATCCGTCCCGCACCACACACGGCCCGAGCCATCTTCCAGCAGCACTCTGATGTACGAAGCACGATCGTCTTTCTCGACACGGTAGACCCGGAATTTCTGAGGTCCGGATTCCCTCGGCTGGTAACGACAGAGTCCGCCACTGGTGGCGATCCAGAAGTCTCCGGCTTTCGTCTCAAGCAAATCGTGCACGTCCCGATGAGGAAGGCCGTCGCGCCGGCCGTAATTATGAAATTCGTACCCGTCGAATCGTGACAGGCCCTCGCTCGTGCAGAACCAGAGGTACCCGTGAGAATCACGCACGATACGATTCACTGAGTTGTGGGCTAGACCGTCGGCGGAGGTGTAGATTTTGAGCGGGAGTTTCTCAGCTTGGCTAAGAATTGTCCACGCCAAAAGCAGTACGAGTAGCGAAGGTCTTATCACTCTGCAGACCGTCTTTCTAGTCTAGCTAGGCTTTGCGCAGCGTAACACGAGGGCCACGACGATCTCGCCGCCGCTCTCGACCTTGAGAGCCCGGGGAGGTCGCGAGGAGGTGCTCCCCAAACGCAAGGTAGGGCGCCGCATGACCGTCATGGAAAAAGCCGGGCTGGGTTTCAGTGCTGGCGCCGGTGTATAACAGTCTCGGCGACGTTGTAGCTTTGGTCGAAGCGGTGAGCCAGAAGGGGCTCCATTCGCAGGAGAGCAATGAAATGATCCGATCCCGAACCATCCTCATTTTTCTGCTGCCGGCAGCGGTGTGCGCACAGGTGCGCGTCGAAGCGGTGCTCGACCAGGTGCAGCCCGAAGTGAAGCCCGAGCGGGCGATGGAGTACACACGGCGCGTCTACTCAACCGATCGCTGGTTCACCTTCCCGAAGTTTCAGGAAACCGCCGAGTACCTGGTACGGGCGATGACCGAGGCTGGTCTTGAGCACGTCGAACTGCTCGGTGCGCCCGCCGACGGTGTGATGCAGGCGGGCTACTGGACCGAGCCCATCGCGTGGGACGTCAAGCAGGCGCGGCTGGAATTGATCGACGCCAATGTCCCGGCGGAGTTCCGTGTGCTGGCGGACCGCGAAAAAGTACCGGCATCGCTTGGCATGTGGAGCGGGCCGACGCCACCCGGTGGTGTGACGGCGGACGTCGTCGAGTGGAATGAAACTGGCGACATGCGCGGTAAGTTGGTGCTCACCGAACAGAACCCGGCCAACCTCAAATGGGACCTGGCGAAAAAGGGTGTGCTGGGCGCGATCAATGCGTTTACGGAAAACCCGGAGTTGCGAGACGGCCGCCAGTGGATCAATGCATGGGGCGATAACGGCTGGGCGTTCACCAAGGGCAGCGCACCGCTTTTGTGTTTTTCCATTACGCCTCGCCAGGCGGAGTTTGTGCGTAAACTGCTATCAAGGGGACAACGGGTTCGCGCGCGGGCGACCGTCGACAGCCGCTACTACGCAGGCGTATACCCCTACCTAACCGGCGTCATTCCGGCAAATGGATCGGACGAAGAAGTGCTAACGCTGGGCCACTCTTCCGAACAGGGCGCGCAAGACAACGCAACCGGCGTCGCCGCGATGCTCGAGTCGCTTGCCACCTTACACCGGCTGATCGCGTCCGGCAAGCTGCCGCCGCCGAAGCGCGCGATTCGGATCCTGCTGATGGGGGAAATGTACGGGTCGATGCACTATGTATCGACGCAAGCCGGGCGCATGCGGCGCACCGTAGCTGCGATGACCGTGGATACTCCGGCCGCATCCTACGATCTTGCCGGCACCGAATTCACTTGGTACATGAATCCACACGTCGCAAAGTCATACACCGACGCCTTCGTGCTGCACGTGGCGCAACTCTACTTTCCGAAAGTGCACCGGCCGTGGCACTGGCACGAGTTCATGAGCGGCACCGATACCTATCTGGCGGATCCGACGGTCGGGGTCCCCACAGTCTGGCCTTATTGCGGCACCGGCGTCGAGTCGCACCACAACAGCGAAGACACGCCGGACAAGGTGGACTGGCGCTCGCTCCGCGACATCGCCACGGTGAACGCGACGTACCTGTATTACCTGGCGAACGCCGGCGAGCAAGAGGCCCGGTGGCTGGCAGAGCTGGCCGCGACACGCGGTTACCAGCAGATTCTCAGCAACGCCGCACCCTTCGTCGATCGCGCCTTGCTTGCTAACACCGGAGAAGAACTAGGACGCGTGCTCGCGCGCGCGCTCGATAAGATCAGTTATTCGGTGGATCGCGAGAGTCAATCGGTGAGCTCCGTTTTGCGTCTCGTTCCGGAATCACGCCGCGACGCCGTTCGCGTCCAGATTGAACCGCTTTTGAGACGGCTGGAGGAGTATGGCCGCGATCAATCCGGCAGGCTGCGTGTAGCGGTGGATCAAAGGGCCGTGCAGATCGGCGTGGCGCGACCGGTCCAGCCGCTCGTCGAGCACGACCCGCAAATGGCCGAGGCAGCGCGCATCGTCGTCAGGCGCAAGCGATTTGGAACGATTACCCTGGATGAGATCCACCCCGACGAACGCGAAGGCTACCCCTCCGGAGCCTGGGACGGCACGGTGATCGCTGCCCTCTATTGGTGCGACGGCCATCGCAACCTGGCCGACGTAATTCGACTGACGCGCGGCGAGTTGGGTGTGGAAAAATTCGACTTCATGGGTTACTTCAAGTTCCTGCGCAGACGTGGATACGTGGACTTTGTCGGACCGGGCGAAGAAACACCGCTCCCGCACTAGCCATGGCCTTCTAGAGTCACATCCTGCAGTTCATTGTCCGCTCCGCCTCGTGAGCGGGTATCGGCGGGCTCGGTTCCACTCCGCCAGCTTCCTATCTGCCCGGCCTGGACCGGCCGACAACCCACATGCTAACGACACACCGCTGAAAAAACCGGGATTAAAGGGCCTTGAAATCATGCTTAAGTAGCAGTATAGTTGATGCGAAGAAATATCCGTTGCTGCTATAGGGGTCTGATTGGCGTCTGGGGTCAGGACAGCATGGAACTTGCAATGGTGCGCGCGGGTCGTGCGGCCTGGGTGAGCCTTTTCCGTCCTTATCTTTAGACGAGCGAAAGCAATAGCGGATATTCCACAAAACCCGGCAGCTTCAGGTAGTAGCTGAAGAGTATGGTTTCAGGGAGGACCAAATGCAAGGTTTCTTTCGTTGGACACTTTTTCCGCTGCTGATCCTGTCCGCGTCCATGTTGTACGCGCAAGGCACGGGCTCGATCACCGGCACGATTCGAGACAGTACGGGAGCGGTGGTTCCCAACGCGGACATCACGCTGACGGATACCGCCACCAAAACCTCATTGCACACAACCACCAACGCCGACGGCGACTATCTTTTCGCCGCAGTTTCACCGGGAACGCACGATCTTACGGTGACCGCTGTCGGGTTCAACACTCATGAAACAAAGAATATCGTCCTGCGCGTCGCCGCGCGCGTCAGAGTGGACGCCGCGCTAGCGGTGGGCGAGGTGAAAACCGCTGTGACGGTGGAAGCCGGCGGTGTCACGCAGGTAGAAACACAGTCGTCTGAAGTTTCAGGCGTTGTCACTGGGAAAGAGATGACCCAGATGGTCCTGAACGGACGCAACTTCAGCCAGTTGGTGATGTTGACGCCCGGTGTGGTGAGCCAGACCGGCCAGCAGGAGGGCACGGTTGGAGTGTACGGCAGAATCGACTATGCCGTGAATGGTGGCCGCGGGGTATATAACAACTGGGAAATCGATGGCGGCGACAACATGGATAACGGGAGCAACGGCACCATCAACGTCTACCCGAACGTGGACGCCATCGCCGAAGTGAAGGTCATGACTTCGGATTATGGCGCCCAGTATGGCCGCAACGGAGCCGCCACCATCCAGACCGTGACGAAGTCCGGCACGAACGCCTTCCACGGAAACGCCTTTGAGTTCGTGCGGAACAACGCTTTCAACGCGCGCAACTTCTTCTCGCCCGACGTGCCGTCGTACAAGAAGAACGATTACGGATATACGATCGGCGGCCCGGTGTATATTCCCGGCGTGTACAACAAGAACAGAGAAAAAACCTTCTTCTTCTGGAGTGAGGAGTGGCGCAAGGAGGTGTTGCCGAACACCTTCAACGTCCAGGTGCCCTCGAATGCACAGCGGCAGGGCATTTTCTCGGATGTTTGTCCCGCCGGGGGCGGTGCGGTCAACAAGACAGGTTTCCCGGACTGCCCGGTGAACCCGCTGACGGGCGCGTATTACCCCAACAACACGGTGGCGATTGATCCGAACGCGCAGGCCATCATGGCCATGATTCCGGCGCCGACCTCGGGCAGCGGAGTCAATTCGTTCTTCAACGCCTCCCCTTCAACACCCACAAACTGGCGTGAAGAACTGGTCCGCGTCGATCACAATTTCAACGACAACAACCGCTTCTTCTTCCGCTTCATCCACGACTCGTGGAACACCATCACGCCCACGTCGTTGTGGAGCGGCGACAGTTTCCCGACGGTAGGAACGAATTTCGTGGGACCGGGCGTCAGCCTGGTGGCGCACATGGCCACCAACGTCTCGCCGACGCTGCTGAACGAATTCACCTTCAGCTACACCACCGACCATATTTTCCTGACGCCTTCCGGGACATGGCAGCGGCCTTCGGACATGACCATGACGGGTTTGTATGCGAACGGCTTTGGAGGCAAGCTGCCCGGCATGAACATCAACAACGGAGCGCCTTACGGAGGCGGTTTCCAGGCCGACGTGGCTG
This sequence comes from Terriglobia bacterium, assembly GCA_020073305.1. GTDB lineage: Bacteria > Acidobacteriota > Terriglobia > Bryobacterales > Bryobacteraceae > QHXW01. The sequence continues at coordinate 81,008 of JAIQFK010000019.1, read as the reverse complement.
GCTGGCCCTGGAACAACGCCAACCCAACCTACACCTATCGCGACCAGATCGCGAAGATCTGGGGAACGCACAACATCTATGCCGGCTTCTACTTCGCGGCCGCGCAGAAGAACGAAAACAATGGTGCAGAGACCCAGGGCTACTTGAATTTCAGCAACTCGTCGCCGGTCAGCACTGGCAATGCGTGGGCAGACTTCCTGGTGGGCCGCATCGCCAATTTCAACCAGACCAACGCTCAAACCAAGTACTACTACCGTTCAAAAGTGTTTGAGCCGTACATCCAGGATGACTGGCATGTGACGAGGAAGTTGACCGTGAATCTCGGCTTGCGTATGAGCGGTTACGGCTCATACTACGAGAAGTACAAACAGTTCTACAACTTCTTCCCAGGGCACTACGATCCCGCACAAGCGCCTCAAATCGACGTAACCGGTAAAATCACCGGCCAACAGGGCGACCTGGTGCCGGGTGTCGGCAACCCCTACATCGGCATGGTGGCTTGCGGAACCAATGGCACTGAAAGGACCTGCTATAAGGGCCACTTCTTCAACTGGGCGCCGCGTATAGGATTTGCCTACGATCCGTTTGGAGACGGCAGATGGGCTGTCCGCGGCGGGTACGGCATCTTTTACGAGCACTTGAACGGCAATGAGGCCATTTCCGGGCTCGAAGGCTTGCCGCCGGTTATTCTCAACCCCACTCTCTACAACATCGTCGGCTACACCAATATCGGTGGCGGCGGCCTGGTCGGCACCACCGGCTTGGGTGGCGGCGTCTACCCGGATCAAATGCGCTGGCCGTACATGCAGCAATGGCACATCGACGTACAGCATGACCTGTTCAAGAACACCGTGGGTACGATATCTTACGTTGGCAGCAAGGGTACCCACCTGGTGTGGCAGCGGGATATCAACCAGCTCTATCCCATCAGCCAGAATCCATTCCAGCCGGGCCAACCGCTTACCGACGCGCAATGCAACACGGTAACCGGGGCCTGGACGCCGCAGGTATCTGGCGTCGTCAACGGACAAACGCTCACTGGGGCGGCGGCCCAGAATCTTGCCGTGGCTTGCGGTAAGAGCCCCGCCGATCCCTATCGCAAATACATCGGCTACGGCAACGTGACTCTCATCGAACCGCAGGCCACCTCGATCTACAATGCGTTCCAGGCCAGCGTACGCCGCTCCGTGGGCCGGTCGCTCTTCTCACTTGCGTACACCTGGAGCCACGCCCTCGACAACTCATCCGACCGGTACGACGGCGGCCTCGTCAATTCCTATGACATGGCCCGAAACTGGGCCAGTTCCAACTACGACATGCGACACCTCTTGAACATTGGGTACGTGCTGGAGGCGCCGTTCTTCAAAGACACAAAGACGCTGGCCGGCAAGCTGCTGGGAGGTTGGCAGCTTTCGGGCATGACCACCTTCCAGTCGGGTCTGCCGTTTAGCGTCACCGCCGGAAACGGCAGCGGCACCTACGCTGGCGCCGGAGTCGGCGGCATAGGCAACACCGCTTATGCAGACGTGATCGGCGATCCGTTTGCCACTCCACCAGTCAAAAACGCCGCCAACATCAAGGGGCCGCTGCTTTACAATCCGGGGGCATTTGCCGCGCCGACGGGCCTCACCTTCGGCGACGCCGGGCGCAACATCCTCTATCGCCAGCAGCGTTGGAACTTCGACATGGGCCTGTTCAAGAAGTTCTACGTGACCGAAAGGGCGAACTTCGAGTTCCGTGCCGAGGCGTTTAACGTGTTCAACCACACGCAGTTTAACAACATCAACACCGGAATCAGTTGCTACGGTGGCTCGAACTACTCCGCGGGCGACGCCAGCTGTCTCGACCAAAGCTTCCTCCACCCGAACAGCGCATTTAACCCGCGCATCCTGCAACTGGGGATGAAGTTTATGTTCTGACCCCGGCTGCGACCTAAACGTACAACGGCGGGACACTCGCAAGAGCGATCCCGCCGTTTTCTTTGTCGGTACACTGAAATTGGTGCGAACTCATGCGATCGCGTGGACGGCCCTGATGCTGGCGATCGGGCAACTCCAGGCGGCAACGCAGCCCGCTGACACGCGGCAGATTTTCGAGCAGGGGCAGCAGGCGCTCAGCCGCGGCGACCTTGCCATTGCTGAGAAAGCTTTCCGGCACGTGCTCCAGGCCGAGCCGAACAACGTGGGCGCACACGGCAATCTGGCCGTCGTTTACATGCGCCGCCGTGAGTGGAAACCGGCGATGGCTGAACTGCGGGCTGCCGAGCGGCTGGCGCCCAATGTGCCGGGGATCCGGCTGAACATCGGGCTGGCGTACTACCGGCAGGCTGATTATCCGCACGGCATCCCGCCTTTCGAATCCGTTCTGCGGGATCAACCCGAGTCCACACAGGCGCGCTACCTGCTGGGCCTCTGCTATTTCTTCACGGAGCAATACGAGAAAACCGTTGCTACACTCCAGCCCATGTGGCCGCAGGAATCCGGGAACCTCAATTACCTTTATGTAGTGGCCATCGCCGCGGGCAAAGCCGGGCGGGCAGATCTTGACCAGCAGGCCACGGCGCGTCTCATGGAGGTTGGCCGGGATTCGGCCGAGCTACACCTGTTCATCGGCAAGGCTCACGTAGCGCACGCGAACGATGAGAAGGCCCTCGCCGAGTTTGAGCAGGCCGCACGCATCGATCCCAAGCTGCCATTTGTGCACTACTTTCTGGGAACGGTGTACAGGCGGCGCAACGATCTCGAGCGAGCCAAACTGGAATTTCTAAAGGATGCCGCCATCGAGCCGGATGTGGCTTATAACTACGACCAGCTTGGATCCGTCTGTCTGGCCCTCGACCAGATCCCGGAAGCAGAACGCGACTTCAAAGAGGCGGTGCGCCTGGATGAGGGGCTGGCCACCTCCCATTTTGGGCTGGCAAAGATCTACAAGGAGCAGGCCAAGAATACGGAGGCACTCAGGGCATTGGACGCCGCGGCGGCGATTGATCCGCGGAGTTCGAGCGTGCACTACCTACGCGGCCAAGTCCTCCTGGCGATGGGACGCCGCGGGGAGGCCAAGCTGGCATTCGACGAAGCCCTGCGGCTGAAGCAGGCGACGCGGGACGAGCTGGAGCGCAAGATCAGCGGCCAGCAGCCGTCAGACCCGCAACTGGCGCGCGAAGACCGGTAGCTGCCGGCAAGAGCCGCAGTCATAGCAGAGATCAGGATATTAATATATCGTATAAGGGAGCCGATGACCTGTTCAGCTCATAACGAACTAACGCGGCGTGGAATGTTGGGACTCATCCCCGGCGTGCTGGGAACAGCGTTCGCGCAGGGCACGGGAAGAAAGCCGGTCGTCGCGGGGCACCCTTGGGTCTACGCAGCCACGCAGCCCAAGTACGACACCTATCCGATCCTCGACCAGATTTTCGCGGATATGAGCTGGGCCGGCATCGAGGCGATCGAATTGATGAGCACGGCGCTACTGCCTGACGATGCCGTCCAGCGGATTGGCGATCTTTCGCGCAAATACAAGCTGCCGGTCATTGGCATGTCGCATGAAGGCGCGATGTACGACCGCTCGCAGCACACCGCCATTCTCGAGAAAACGGAACTGTTGATTGGCCGGCTGGCGCAGGTTGGCGGCCGCACGCTCGGTACTTCGGTCGGGGATCCGGGACCGCGGAAGAAGACAAGCGGCGAACTCGATGCGCAGGCTGACATCGTCAAGAAACTCATGGGCATTTGCGCGAAGAACAAAGTTGTCTTGAATCTCCACAATCATATTTACGAGGTTCGGGACGATGAATACGACCTCAAAGGGACGCTCACGCGGGTTGCGGACGTGAAGCTGGGACCGGACCTCGACTGGCTGAAGGGCGCAGGCATTGAACCCGTCGATTTCATCCGCCGCTATGGCAACCGGATTGTGTATGCGCATCTGCGCGACCGCAAGCCGGATGGCGTGTGGTCCGAAGCCATGGGCGAGGGCGCGATGGATTACGCTGCAATCGGGCGGGCATTCCGCGACGTGAACTTCGGCGGCGACGTAGCCATCGAGCTTGCGCATCCGCGCGGTTTCCAGCCAACGCGCCCGCTGCGCGAGAGCCTGAAGATGAGCCGTGAGTACGTAAGGAAGACGATGGGCTGGTAAATCTGGGCCGAGGCCCAGTGGAGGTTTTATGGACGAACGAAGTGACGTCGGGAGACGCCAATTCCTGAAGAATGTGACCGTGGCGGGAGCGGGTTTGACCGCCGCACTCAGTGGAGCGCCCGCCATGCTCGCGCAGCGCAATCCGAACGATCGCCTGGGCATCGCCTGCATTGGGGTCGGAACGCGCGGCTACTTTCTCATGAAACAGTTTGAGGAAGTGCCGGGCACTGAAATCCGGATCATCTGCGACCTCTACGACGGCAACATCAAACGCGCCAAGGAGAATTGTAAGAATCCAGACGCGCGCGTGGTGCGCGAGTGGGAGAAGGTGGTGACGGATAAAGACATCGACGTGGTGGTGATCGCCACACCCGATTTCTGGCACGCACCAATGACAATCCGCGCCGCCGAGGCCAAGAAAGACGTTTACGTAGAGAAGGGCTGGTGCACGCGCCTGGATGACGCCAAGAAGATGCGCAAGGCGATCAAGGACAACAAAGTTGTGATGCAGTTGGGGCATAACTACAACAGCATGCCCACGTTCACGAAGGCGCGCGAGATCTTCCAGTCCGGAATATTAGGCAAAGTCCCGGTTGTGCGGACCTATATTGATCGCACCGGCAAGTATCCGGAGTGGCAGTTCTTCCAGGATTACGACAAGTACGAGATGCCGAAAGATGCCGGTCCGGGGACGATCGACTGGGAGCGCTTCAGCGCCAACGCACCGAAGCGGCCGTTTGATGCGCAGCGATTCTTCATGTGGCGATGCTACTGGGAGTACGGCACGGGAATCGCCGGCGACCTGCTCAGCCACCTGTGGGACTCCGTGAACATGGTGATGGGCATGGGAATTCCGGAAACAGCCGTGACCCAGGGCGGGAACTACTTCTGGAAAGGCGACCGCGAGGTTCCCGACATGTGGCACGTCCTGTTCGACTATCCGAAGAAGGAACTGGCCGTCACTTTCAACTGCACGTTCAATAACACGCACAACGGCGAAGTGGCGCAGTATCTCGGCCGCGATGCGACGCTCGAGGTGGCGCCGGGATTTTGCCGCACCTATGATGGCGAGTGGAAGCCGGGCTATGAAGATAAGCGGGCCAAGGCTCGTAAAGCAGCCACGGATGCAGGTCTTGCGCCTACCGAGGCGGTGGTTCCGCCCGACTATTCCTTCAGGCGCGGCGAACTCGAGGTCTCGAGCCACTGGCAGAACTTCATCGACTGCGCGCACAGCCGCGAGACACCCCGCTGCGGCGTTGATCGCGCCTTCGAAGAAGCGGCGACTCTGCTGATGTCCGTCGAGGCTTTCAAGCGCGACAAGAAAGTGCGGTGGGACGCCGATAAGGAGCAGATCGTCTAGACTTGCCCTTCTACTCGGACCAGTCTCCTCGCGCCCAGATAAATGGCGAGTAAGCCAGGTTGTCGAACCGGAGACTGGAGAGGCCATCGGCTTCCAGGCTGACCGCCGATGCGCGGTTCATCCAGCCGGTCTTGATGCGCTGAAGCTGGCCGGGCTTCAGGGTGAAGGTGACCTCACGCATCTCCGGGGCACGCAGGGTCAACACAATTTCCCTTGCGGTAGGGTTGTAAACGTCGGCCCGCATCAGCATTCTGGGGTAGAAAAAGCGGAACTGTGCTTTCTGGGCTGACGAATCGGCAGCACACAGCGAGAACGTGCTCATGCGGCCTCCGGGCGGGCATACTTTCCACTGGCCCCTGCCCCAGTCGATCACGCCGGAGGGGTACTCTCCGCGCAAAACGGAATTTGCGGCCACGTGCGGATTGTCGAAGTCCACAACAAGCGGGACGGGCTCGGCTGCGGCGCCTTGGACATCGACGTCCCGTGAGCGGTCGTGCCGAATGCGAAGCACGCGAGTGGCGTCATCCAACGTGTAGCCTTCCTGCTGGAGATCGGCGCGCCGAGCCAGCTTGTGGCCGCCGGACCACACCGACTCGAGCGCGAAGTTCAAGCGCAGAACGTCGGTGGATGAAGGATCGAACGTTGCATAGGTTATTGAACCCTTGCTGTACGCGATCTTGGTGACCACCGAACTGGAACCGAGAAGGTGCGATTCGTCGGCAGGAGCCCACTCGGGAACTGCCCAAAAACCGTCCATGAGGCGCCGCGGCCCATCGGCGAATTCGTCGGTGAACCACCATTGATTGCCGAACGGGGTGTGAGCGTCCGGCGGCATGCCTTGAAAGTAGGTGACCCAGTTGAAGGAACGGAACGCCTCCTCTTTATATGCGGCGTCGCCGGTTTTGGCGTAGTAGAGAGCCTCGATAGCGGCAAGGCGTGACGTGTGGCTGTCACAGCACTCGTTGGGAGCGTTGCAGCAAAAGCTCTTCCCGTCGCCCTGTTCCGTCGTCACCGTGGCGCCATGGACGATGTACTTGGGCCACTTTGGCGTGGTCTTGACCCACTGAATGAGCTTGCGCGCGTTGTCGCGCCACTCCAGGTCCTTGTCCGGATTCAGGAGAACATAGCGCGCATATTCGAGCGGAATGACCTGGTTCATGTTCTCCATCCGGGGGGGCACATCCTCGAAATATCCCACCCACACGTTGTTCTTCATCGGGTACTTGTGCAGCCATTCCCAGGCCGACTGGCGGACTCGCCGGTATTCGGCGACGTCACCCTGGTCCAAGCGGATCAGCTCGTCAAAGAGCATGATCGGCTCAACGACATTGGCGGAGTACGGGCCCATCCCCGGGCCCACGACTTTGCCGTCTCGCGCATAGCAGCGCACCGGCCAGGGCGAGTTGGCCGCGTCGCCGGGTTTATGGTTCTTTACCAGCGCTGCGGCACAGCGGATGGCGGCTTCGAGATACCTGGTGTTGCCCGTCATTTCGTAGAAGCGCAGATACGCGTAACCGTCCTCGCCCACCACGTGGGGCTCGATATAGTCTTCCCCGTGGTGGCTCCAGCCGGTATAGCGACGGTCTCCGGGATTGGCCGAGGCGTAGGGCACGCGATCCCAGGCGTAGCCCTCAGGCGTCAAACCGTTTTCAAGTTCGTAGTCGATGAAATCCTGAAGGAACACGATGGTGCTGGGATCACCGGAATACGGGTAGAGGCGCTCCATGAAGCCCTGCAACATGGCGCGCAGATAGCCTGTGGAGTTGGCCCAGTGCCAGTCCGGCTGCATCTCGAACGTGGTGCGGTCGAAGTCAAAGCAGCAGAAAAAGTAGTGGTAGCGCTGCCGGTTGTGCTGATCCCAGAGAATTTTCCACTGTGTGAGAAAGTGTGAGCTGTAAGAATAGCCGGTGTTTTCAGGCATGGGCCATGGAAGAAGCTTGCCCTGGGAATCGAGCTGGACCGGCCGGCCGGCAATGGTCGGAGCGTCAACCGTCGAAACAACCTTGAACGGCTCCTCGCCCCACAGGGAGCCTGCGATCAGCAACACAGCAGCGAATTGAAGACGAATCATGGTTAGTAACTTGTGTCGTATTTGACGATGAGAATGGTGGCCACCAGAACGATCCCGGATCCTACCAAAGCCAGCGTGCTCAGCCGTTCGCCGAGAAGAACCGCCGCCAGCAGAACGCCGAAGATCGGCACGAGATAGAGCGAAACCGAAGCCACGGTCACATCCAGATGCTCTAGCGCGGCGAAGAAGAGCAGCATCGAGGCGCCGTACATGAGGATCGCGAGAAACGCAAACGCGGCCCAGGCTTTCCAGTCGAACGTACCGAATACGCTCCAATGGAACGGCTCAACCCAAATCAGCAGCGGCACGCTGGCCAGCGAGGCGGTGATGTAGCTGAAGATCAGGATCTCGATTTCCTGGAAGCGCCGCATCAAGCCCTTGCAATAGGTGTTGTAGAACGAGGAGCCGAAGCAGCCGATCAGAATCAGGCCGTTTCCGGCGATGTATTTCATTTCGAGGAAGGAGCTTTCGCGCAAATCCTGAACCGACATGAGGAGCACGCCGATAAGGCCGATGCCGAGCGAGATAATACGCAGCAGGCTCAACTTTTCGCGCAGCATGAAGGAAGCGAGCACCGCGGTGATCACCGGAATCATCAGGTTGAGCACGGCGCCGTTGGAGGCGAGAGATTTGTAGATTCCCCACGTCATGCCCAACTGCGCCAGCACCTGGCCGCCTACGCCGGCGAGCGTGAACTTGCCCCAATCCGACCACGTGGGCTGCGCGGCCCCGGGATTCGCCCGCCGCTTGCGAATGAGCAGCGGCACCAGCAATACGGTAGTGATGTAGAACGGAACGAAAGTAATCGCGACGGGTCCCATCTGGCGATCCAGAAACTTCACGGCTGTGCCCTGCGCGGACCAAATGAGGGACGCCATGGCGAGCAGGGTAAAGTAGCCGAGCATCTGTCCCTTGTGGGTTTGTCCGGCCGTTTCAGCGGTGGTCGCCATTTGTTATCCTTCCTGCACTACGACGCCGAAGCGGTCGGCGCCCATCGAGCTGCCGTCGAATACGTACGGCTCCATGCGGCGAATTTCAGCATAACGCTCGACCACGCAATCGAAGGCATCTCGCGCGTCCCGGTGGCCCAGGATGGCAACCGTGCCTCCCGCACCGCCGCCCGTCACTTTTGCACCATAGAGACCACTTCCCTGCTCCCGGACCAGATCGACTAGCAGATCGGTGGCGTCATTGCCCAGCCCGCACTCCGTGTACGAGTAGTGCGACTGAGCCATCAGATCGCCCATGAGGCGGAACGCGTCCTCGGAAGCCTCCGCCGCTGCTCCACGAGCCAACTCGACGAACAACTGGATGCGCTGGTTTTCTTCGATGGCGTAGCGGGTGCAGTTTCGAACGCGGTAGCAGACCTCCGGCCGGACCGAAGTGAAGGGATCCGGGTGAAACTGTCCGTCGCGGAGAAAAGCGGAGCCTGCCAAGGATTCCGGAAGCCGGGATTCATATTTCGATCGGAAGACCGATGGCGTCACGTTCGACAGGTATCCACACCAGCGAGGGTCGGTGAAGCGAGGGATCTTGCCGTCGGTGTCGCGCGTAACCGGCAGTCCTTCCCAATCGCAGATAAGCTTGTAACCCATGAAGGCGGCGGCTCGGGCAGCTTCGTATTCGATTCCTGTGACCGCGTGGCTGACGCCTGAGTCCACAGCCCAGCAGCGCAGTTCCTGCGGAAGCCGCACGAGAGAGCGGGGCTGGCAAGGCTGGCACAGGAGAGGAAGCACGTAGCCCTCATCACCGAGCACAACTGCAGCCTGGTCCATGATGCCGCACGCCGATTCGGCGATCACGTTCTCCACCCACTGGCAGGCCGCTGCCAGCTCAATGCCGTGAAGGTTGATGCCGTATGCGCGGGCCGCCGGGTTCATGACGGCAACTTCGACCGCAGCCGACGAACTGACCCCCTTATTCAGCGGGACGTCGGAGTGTATGTAGACGTTCGCTCCGTTCCGAACTGCCTCAGGATAGCGCAGGCGCAGCAGATAGAAAATTCCAAGAACGTATGCGGTCCAGCGTTTGCCGGGATCCGAATTCACCATCCGGCGGACGGTTTCCTCATCCGCCATGGCGTCAAAGTCGAACTCGGCGCGGTCCCACCAACCGCGCGCTGCCATCTGCGGGTTCCAGAAGACGATTCGCCGGTCGGCGCGCAACTGGACCGCGGCCCAGGTAGCCTCGCGGATCGTCGCTTCAAAAACCAGTCCGCCCGTATAGTCTACGTTGCCGCCCATCAGGTCCAGGCGCCCGGGCGATCGTCCGATGAAAACCGGGCAGCCAGGCGCGAAGAACTGGCGTTCCGCGCGGATGCGGTTAACCTCCCTTTCGAAGGGTGTCACGCCAGCTCCCGGATGCTGTCGGTCACGTGAGCAATAGACCCTTCGGTCATCCGCGGGTGGATGGGCAGACTCACATACTTATGAAATAGCGCCTCGGCCACCGGGCATTCGCCTTCCTGATGGCCGCGCCTGCGGTAAGCGGTGGTCAGGTGGATCGGCATGTAATGCGACCACACCTTGACGCGCTTTCCCGTGTACATCTCCCACATGAAATCTTCTTTGTTGAGGCGGAATTCCGGCTCCACCAAAACGCAATAGATGTGGAAGACGTGTTTGACATCGGGTGAAACGTACGGCAGCGTGAGGCCGTGAATTCCGCGCAGACGCTCGCAGTATTGATTGGCGATCTCAATCCGGCGCGCGTTGAAGCCGTCCAGCTTTTTCAACTGTTCCAACCCAATGGCGGCTTGGGCATCCGTCATGCGGAAGTTGAAGCCCACGTCGTCGAAATCCAGGTACCAGTAACGCTTGCCCATTGGCTGCTTGGATTCGTCGATGGGAAGGTACTTCCCCTTGGGGTCGTAGGTGAGGCAGCACAGCGAACGAAATGACAACATGCGCTCGTAAAGATCTTTGCGGGCCGTTGTGATCATGCCCCCTTCGCCGAGCGTGACCATGTTCTTTTGCTGGTGGAAGCTGAACACGCCGATATCGCCGAGGGTCCCAGCCCGGCGCCCTTTGTATTCGCCGCCGGCCGCGTGGGCGCAGTCTTCGATCACGAGGATGCCACGTTCGCGCGCGACGTTCATGATCGGATCCATATCGCAGCACTGGCCGTAGAGGTGCACGACGATAATCGCCTTGGTGCGATCCGTGATCTTCGCGGCCACCGATGCCGGGTCCAAATTGAGGGTACGGGGATTCACATCCGCGAAGACAACGCTCGCTCCTTGCGCGGCTGCGGCGTTGGCAGTCGAGATCCAACTGATCGGAGTGGTGATCACCTCGTCGCCGGGCCCGACTCGCGCCGCGATTATTGCGAGTTCCAGGCCTGCGGTGGCCGACGTGACCGCCAGCCCGTATCTGGCGTCACAGTAGGCGGCGAAAGCCTCTTCGAATTTCTTAACTTTCGGCCCGCAGGAAGGAGCACTCGCGCGCAGCACCTCGCTGAGCGCTGCCTCTTCTTCCGGACCGTACGCGGAGCCGTGGCCATATTCGAGTTCATGAATTGCTTTTGGGAGATCCATAGATGGCCCTTTCGATCACTTCGTCACAACTGGGGACGGGTGTCTGGCATGCAGAACGAATTTTTTCGGTGAGCAGAAAATGATCCAGCCCGCGCGGTGCGCGTCCGGGCAAGGGTTGAGTTTGCCGCTGGATCAGGTTTGCGGGGAAGCCCAGACCCTCCGCGAGCTTTACGCCGAGTTCGAACCGCGAGATCGATTCCTTGGCGCCCAGATGGAAGATGCCGGCTGCTCCGCCAAGGCCAAAAAGTTCCAGTATGAAGTCACTGAGGGTACCCGCGTCGATGGGATTGCGGCATTCGAAGTCGGGAAGCGAAACCGATTCTCCGGCTCGAAGCTTGGCGGCAAACTTGTTCAGCATGGCGTTGGTGCCTGAGCCTTCCGCCAAGCCGATCACCAAGGCCAGGCGGAGGATGACGGCGGTTGGCAGCAGCGTCGCTATCAACTCCTCGGCATTGACTTTGGTCCTGCCATATACGCTCAGCGGGCTGACCGTATCGCACTCGCGGTACCCATGCCTGGCGCCGTCGAAAACGGCCGCGGACGAGATGAACAACAGCCGCGCACTTATGCGGGCACACGCCTCGGCGACGCGAGCCGTGCCTCCCACATTGATTGCTTCGGCAACATCCGGACGGGTTTCGCACTGGTCGATGTCTGAGACAGCGGCGAGCAACACAACCGCGTGCGGAGCCGTCCGCCGGAATCCGGTATCGACGCTGCCGCAAGAGGTGATGTCCATCGCGAGCCCGTTGGCGCCGGACGGAGGTGCGAGGTCAGCCTCGAACACATCAAACGGGGAAGCGGCTTTCCGTGCCAGATGCTGCCCGACGAAACCGCCGGCTCCGATGATCAACAGGCGGGGTTTCTGTGAAGTCACTTCGGTTACCTGGCCCAGTCCGGAAAGGCCGCAATCGCATCCATATAGTTGTGGACCTTGTCGGTGTGGGCGTCTTCCTGCCAGCCTCCGCGTCCCTTCTCGAGCGAGTTTTCTCGCGGGCAGCCATCATCATTGATGGCGTACAGGGCGTAATTCAGCGCCTGATAGGCCAGGGCCTTATATTCGTCACTGCCAGTGGCAGCCGAATACATGGCGAGAACCGCGCCATAAGTAGATAGTACGCCGCCCCACGGCATCTTGTCGTACGTCTGCTCGCCGCAAATGGGCACCCCCGAACGAATGCTGGTGAAATTGCGAATCGAGAACTCAATCAACGCCTTGGCGTCCTTCTGCCATTCGGGATCGAGCTCCTCCTTCTTCTCGATCAGGTGCCGCGCAAGGTTAAGAGGTGACCAGGCATTGCGGTTGTCCGGTTCGGCATGATCCTCGAAGAACTGGACCCAGAGCGATCCGTCCTTCAGATTGGGAATCTGGTAGTTCTTGATCCAGGCCCAGAGTTTTGCGCGCGGCTCGCGAAACTCGGAGTTGCCGTGCTCGATGAGCTTGTCGAACAGCCGCAGGTTGAACGACATGTTGGCGGAAACCGGGCCGTGGAATTCGCCTGTGCGGTAGTCGACGCGAAACGGCCACGGGGATCGCTGATCGTCGCCCGGACCCATGTTTGCCACCAGAGCGCGCGCGTTTTGGAGAGCCTGATCCAGGTACTTCTTGTCGTTGGTCTGTTCGTAAAGCAGGACAAGAGCGAAGCCGGCAATGCCGCCCTTGTCGGGCTCGATCTCGTAAGGCTTGTCCGCCTGGGTACCACAGTCCGCCGGTTGCGGAAACTTTTCCCGAATCCCGGTGGAGCGCGTGAAGCGTGGATACTTCCCGGTGTCGGGGGTCAGGCTTTCCTTCACCAGGTAATCCCCCATGTACCGGGCAAACTCGAGAATCTTCGGATTTTTCTTTCCACTCCAAGCGTAATACTTCAGGTAGGAGATGATGCCCATGCCGTTCTGCATGGAGGGAATGAAATCAGTGCGCCGGGTGATCGGCCGGTAGTCCCCGTCCATGAACGTGATGTACACGAAACGCGGGTAGCCGCTCTCCACGGGGCACTTGAGGTACCAGTTCATCTCTCGGTCGAGAGCGTCGGTCCACGAAGTCCAGGGGAGAAGCATGCCCTTGGAGTCGTACACGGCGCGGTGATTGCCAATGGGCGGATTCTCCGCGCTGAGAAAGAGAGGGCAAAGCACGATGGCAGTTAGCCACAGGCGCATGAAACCTCCCTTCCGTCTCGGATGAATCCGCGCGGCTCTCTCAGAAATGCAGCCGCAAGCCGAACTGCATGCGCCTTTGATCCACCGAGGTGGAGAACACCTGGCCCATGGTGGAATCGCCCACTCCCGAGTCCGGAGCGCCGAAGTTCGTGTGATTGAACGTATTGAACACGTCGACACGGAACTGCAGGTTGACACGCTCGGTGATGCTGAAGGTCTTCGACAGCGAAGAATCAAGCTGCTGCTGGCCGTCCGCATACAGCGGGTTGACGCCCGAGTTCCCGTAGGTGACCGGGATCGTGTCGTCCACGAAGCAGGCCGGGTTGAACCACATGTTCGGCGTCGGGTTGGAGATCGCGCCACTGCAGATGCGGTCCGCCCGGTTGCCCTGGCCGTTATTCAGCAAACTCACGCCGGACGTGACATCGAAACGAGTGCCGCTGCGCACGTGAATGAGGCCCGCGTACTGCCAGCCACCGAGGACGGCATCGAGCCCGCGATTCATGTTCGCCCCGAAAGTTCTACCCTTGCCGAATGGAAGCTGGACCACCACTTGCGCGTTAAGAGTGTGCGCGATGTCCTGCGGCGTCGGCCCGTAGTACTGCCAGATGTTGGCCGGGTCGATATTGTAGCCGTTCGCAAAATTCCGGGCGTGCGCGTAGGTGGCGTAGATGTCGATGTACTTCGTCACCTTGGCACTGAAACTCGCAGTGAGTGCATCGTACCAACTGCCGGTAGTCGCGAACTGAACCGGAACGTCCCCCAACTGCGGATACGTTCCATACAACGGCCGAGCCAAGTTGTAGTCCACGCCGGAAGGCTGCGGTGGCGCCTGGTTGATGTTTACCGTGTGGTTATTGTTCCTTCCCTGCACGTGAACGTAACCAACGTCCACAACCATCCCAGGCCGGATTTCGCGCTCCACGTTGAGCGTGCCCTGGTCCACGCGCTGGTTTTTCCAGTTGATCGCCGTCCCACGAATCACGGCATTCGCCGGGATAACCAGGTTGCCGGAACTGTCGTACTGCGCACTGGAGATGGGAATGCCGTCCTTCGAGATGGACAACGAGGGCGTCAGGTTGTTCGGCGTCAGGAATTGCTGCTTGACGTAGCTCGGGTAGGTCAGGCCGAGAATGGTGAGCGGCCCGGACCAGTACGCCTGCCAGTAGGAAATCCCGTAGCCGCCGCGGACACTGGTCTTGCCACGGTCGGGAGTCCAGGCAAAGCCCAGTCGCGGTCCCACGTCTCCCTTATCGAGATTAAGAGCTGGGCTTCGGTCGCTCTTGGTGGCTACTACGAGCTGGTTCGTCTGCGAATCCCAGTTCGACTGGCGGTTGTAGCGCTCGATGGGCCGGGTGTACAGGTCATAGCGGAAACCGAGGTTTAGCGTCAATGACGGCAGGATCTTGAAGTCGTCCTGAGCATACCAGGCGTTTTGCCAGTAGGTCTGGTACGGCCATCCACCCACGAAACGCGCGCGCGCGATGCTGGTCGGATTGCCCAGCAGGAAACTCGGATAGGCATACGGGGCTGCGACTCCATTGTAGGAGGTCATTGCCGGGTCGAAGCTGATTCTGCCTCGCGGATCGTCACCGCCGATCGTGTCGGCTGAAGTGTCTTCCACGTGATTCAGGCTGGTTCCAAATTTGAAGTTGTGCTTGCCCTTCACCCACGTGAAATTCTCCGTGAGGGCAATCGTATTGCTGATGATGAACGCCACCCAGTCCGGGTCGCCGATGTTATGTAGGGGCGTGAGATCCACCTCGAAAATTCCTTGCGTGATGGGATCACCCAGGTTTCCATTGGGGACGCCGTAGGAATTGTTCCAGGGCTTGCTCATCGACTTGTTACTGGTGTTGACGTGCGAACGGTTGTAGCCCAGCCGCAATTCGTTGGACATGCTGGCGCCGATCGTGCGCAGATAGGTGAGCTGCATGTTCTGGTTGACTGTGTTCGAGTCGGCGTTCCCGGTCTGCCAGAACTGGTTCACGGTGGTGGCATTGTCGTTAATCGAGTTCAGCCGGGAATACCGATAGAAGAAGCGGTCTTTGTCGGAGAAGTTGTAGTCCACCCGACCATCGCCCTGATCCACGTTCTGCACATTCTTGTACAGGTAGTAAAGGTTGTTGGAAAGCCCTTGGAGGTTGGCCACGCCAAAGATCTTGTCAGCATTCATCTTGCTAGTTACGGCGTCGAAGCGGGAAGCAGGGATGATATTTCCCGAAAACGGCGTCGCCGAAACGACGTTTCCGCTCGCGTCAAACACACGCGAGGCCGGATCGTAGAGCTGCCCATAGGTGTTGCCCGCGGCGTCATTGGGCTGAGTCGCATCGTACAACTCGGAGAAGTCACCGTTGTACATCTTGGCGGTGGGCGCCGTCGTATAGCCCGGCGAACTGGTGCTGAATCGAGTGCCCTGATAATCGCCGAAGAAGAAGAGTTTATTTTTGATAGCCGGGCCGCCCAGCGCGCCGCCAAACTGGTTCCGGCGGAACGGGGTGGCGTCCTGCGCGAAGAAGTTCTTGGCGTCGGCGGCGTTGTTGCGGAGGAATTCGAACAGCGCGCCGTGCAGCTCGTTGCTTCCCGACTTTGTGACCACGTTGATCACTGCGCTGCCCGAGAATCCGAACTCGGCATTGTACTTGCCGGTATAGACCTGGACTTCCTGGATGGCTTCAATCGGCGGCACCAGGCCGATATAGGCGTTCTGCGGCTCACGGTTGAAGATTCCCTCGATGAAGACGCTGTTGGCGTTGGCGTCTACGCCGCCGAGCGAGGCCACCTGGTTGCGCGTCAAACCCACTGCCGAGCCGTTTTCGCCTCCGTTGGTCAGGTAGTTGCCGCTGCCGGAGTCGTTATTGGCTCCCGGCAGCAGGTTCATCTGATAAAGCGGATTGCGATCAATATTCGGAAGCTGGTCAAGCTCCCGGTATCCGAACGTTTTCGACAGCTCGGACGTCTCCGTCGACACGTTGATGGGGTTGGCCAGCACTTCGACCGCTTGCTGTACGGCGCCCAGCGCCAGGTTGAAGTCGATGCGCGTGATCCCGCCGGCGTTCACCACAACGTCTGCCGTTACGCTGCGCTGAAAGCCTTGCTTCTCGACGGCCACGTGATAGGCGCCGGGTATTAGAAAATTCACGACATAGTCGCCTGATTCCGAGCTCTGCACTGTGGTGATCGCGCCCGTCGCGTCATTGGTGGCAGCGATTCGCGCATCTGGAATCACGGCGCCGCTGGCGTCTCGCACGGTACCCGTGATGCGGCCGGTGTTAATCTGCCCCTGGAGGATTCCCCCGACGCCAAGCAACATCGCCGCGACTGCGAAACACTTGCCGCATACAACCAAAGGACGGAACATTTTTGACCACCTCGCTGAAACGGAATTTTGAAATATCATATGTTTCCTTCCCTTTGGTGTCAAGCCATTTTCGGGCCTGCCGCGGAGCAGACCGGGGGAGCAGCGAGAACTATACTTGATTCAAGTTAGTCAATGCACTGCGAGAATCAGCCAGCGTCGTCTTCATGAGGCGGCGGACGGCCTGGCGGGCGCCAAGCGGATTGCGGGCCCGAATCTCGAGAAAGATATTACGATGGAGGTCCCACCCGGTGTTGAAGTTGGTGAGCTTGATTTGCTGAAGAAACACTTCCATCAGCGGGTCGAGCACCATCTCGATAAACGGATTATGCGCGGCACGCATGATGCTGCGGTGGAACCGAAGATCGGCAGCCACCGTGCAATCCGGATCGTCGCTCTCCTGCTTCATCTCCCGCAGCGCCGCCTCGATTTCAGTGAGATCCTCCTCACCGGCGCGCACCGCAGCCAGGCTGGCGGTGGTTTCCTCAAGGACCTGGCGCAACTCGAGCAGGTGCTCCATGTCCTGGATCTTCGGAATCGGCTGGTCGCGAAATAGCCGCAAAAGCGACTCTTTCACGCGGTCGGGCTTGGGCGCCACGGTCTGTGTGCCACGCCCCGCGCGGACCTCGACCACGCCCCGGTCCTCCAGGATCTTCATGGCCTCGCGGATCACGATCCGGCTGACCTGAAAGCGGTCCGCCAGTTCTTCCTCCTTCGGAAGACGCGAGCCCGGCGCACGATATTCTTCGCCGATCATGCGCTGAATCTCGTGCAACGCAAATTCGCTCAGTCGCCCGTTTCGGAAGCTGCGTCTCTGCATTCAATGGCTCGCCACGCCGGCTGGGTGCACCAAAAAACAGTGCAGGCTGCTTGCTGAAAAGATATGATCTTGTATTCTAGCATCACCGGGTTCAGGAGAGATTGTATATGAGGCGGCGGTTGGCGGTGCTGGTTGCATGTGTGACATTTCCTCTGGCGGTCCGTGCGGACGAGGTCTACGTGAACGCGCAGGTCGCGTGGCACCCCGTTGTGCTCGACGCTCAGGGCCGGTTATTGGCCTGGTACCAGCCGGAAAAGAGCCTCGGCTACGACCAGGTGCTCCGGCTGGGTTGGGATTTCATCGAACATAAGGTTCCCCGTGACACCCGCCATGGTACCGGGCTCAAAATTTATCTCATCAATTCCGTTTACGACCCGAAAACTCTGCAGGGCACAAACTGGCAGCACAATCCGGCCATGGTCTTCGCGTCGTTTGTGGATTCGCTGGTGGGTTGGTTTCCTTATTCCGGCGATCAGGAAGCGGTCGAGGCGGTGCGGGAAATGCTCGACCACCAGCTCGCGCACGGCACCACGCCTCTGGACTGGGAATGGCCCGGAGTTCCCTTCGCCACCAATTGCGATGATGAGCCGGACTACGGCCGCTGCATTCAGAACATGCCCCGCGAGTTCTATGGCGGCATCGAGACGGATAAGGTCGGCGAGCTGGGCACCGCCTACGCGCTCTTTTATAAGTTGACCGGGGAACGCAAGTATCTGGATGCCGCGCTTCGCTGCGCCCACGCGCTGGCCAAGCATGTTCGCGCGGGTGACGCCATGCATACTCCATGGACTTTTCGTGTCGACGCGCGCACGGGGGTGACGCTGGCTTTGGAAGAATACGGCGGCAATGTGGCGGGTTCGCTTCGCCTTTTTGAAGAGTTGATCCGGCTCAACGCCGGTGATGTGGCCGCGTTTCGTAAAGCTCGCGACACCGCCTGGCAGTGGATGCTGGATCACCCTCTCAACCGCGACAGCCCCGCCTGGAACAAGTGGGCCGGTTACTTCGAGGATGTTTCCCGCCACACCGACGATGTGAATCAGCTCACGCCCATGATGGCGGCCTATTACATCCTAAACCGCGACGACCCGGCGGAGATCGACCCGCAGTGGATGGGCCACGTGGGGCGGCTCCTCGACTGGGTCCGCATCAAGCTCGGCCGCGGGCCATTCTTTGGCGCGCAGGCGATTGACGAACAGGCCACGCCGGACGCAACGTTCGGCTGCTGCTCGCGCGCCGGACAGGGCGACCACACCGCGCGCTGGGCCGCGATCAATGCCTTGTACTTCGAGAAAACCCGCGATGGGCAAGCGCGGGAAGACGCTTTCCGCTCTCTGAATTACGGGACCTATTTCGCCGGTTCCGACGGCCGCATCGCGTGCTGCGGCGTGGACTACGGGATGTCCTACTGGTTCAGCGACGGCTATTCGGATTACATGCGCCACTTCCAGTGGGCCATGGGAGCCGTTCCGGAGTTTGCACCCGTGGGCCAGAACCACGTTTTGCGTTCGAGTTCCGTGGTCCAAAAGGTAACTTACGGCGACCGCAGCGTCGCATACCGAACCTTCGACGCCGCCGCGGCCGAAGTCATTCGCTTGAACTTCAAGCCTTCTCACGTCATTGCGGGCAGCACTCCCCTGGCCGAACACAGCGATCTGAAATCGGAAGGCTTCAAGCTTCAGCCGTTGCCCGGCGGCGATTGGGTGGTGCGCATCCGGCACACGAACTCGGGTGAGATCAGCATTAAGGACTGAACTATATGAAAAGATCGATTGTCTTCGTGGCTGCACCATTTCTATTTTTCCTGGTGAACGTCTCCGCGTCCGCCGAAACACTCATCTATCACGACATCAAGACAGATGCCTCCGGCAAGATTGTGCCGTGGTATGGAACCGGACCCTCCCAGGCGTACGACCACGACCTCCGGCTGCTGTTCACATTCTGGAAAAATATGCGCAACTGCCCGAACGGCGTGCCCATGTACATGCAGCACCAGGTGTGGAAGGCCAAGGAGGAGGATCCTCGAGGGCTCGGCGGCGACCAGATCAGCATGGCGATGTCGTCCTGGAACCTGCTCTACGGCTACCTGGGCGACGCGAGCGTCCGCGACAACATGATATACATGGCCGATTACTGGATCTCCCACGGCTTCTCAGGCAAGAACGATCTGTGGGGCAGTCTTCCTTATCCGTACAACATGGCGCTGCACTCGGGCGAATATGACGGCGACATGAAGGCGGGGAAAGGCTTCCTCCAGCCCGATAAGGCCGCCAGTTTCGCGGCCGAACTCTTAGTTCTGTACAAAATAACCGGCGAGCAGAAATACCTGAACACGGCGGTCGCCATTGCCGATACGTTGGCGTCCAAAGTGAAGCCGGGGGACGGTGACAACTCGCCCTGGCCCTTCCGCGTCCACGCCCAGACCGGCGAAGTCCACACGGTCGTCAAGGGCGGCAAGACGCACGTCGCCTCGTACACCACCAATTACACCGGGGCGCTGCTCCTTTTCGACGGTCTGATCGCTCTTAAGCAGCCGAACGCCGCGAAGTACGGGCAAGCTCGCGACATGGTCGGGGCTTGGCTAAAGAACTACCCGTTGAAGACGAATAAGTGGGGGCCGTTCTTCGAAGACGTTCCGACCGAAGCCTGGTCGGATACGGAAATCAATGCCGATACGCTGGCGATGTATATTCTCGAGCACCCGTCCTGGGATCCGAATTGGAAGCAGGACGCCGCGGCGATCCTCGACTGGAGCTACAAGTCCTTCGCCAATCATCAGTGGGAGAAGTCCGGCGTCATCGCCATTAATGAGCAGACGGCTTATAGGGTACCCGGCAACAGCCACACGTCGCGTCACGCTGCGGTCGAACTGCTCTACTGCGAAAAGACCGGCAACATGGAACTGAAGGACGCCGCCATCCGCCGGCTGAACTGGGCCACTTATATGGTCGATGCCGACGGCAAAAACCGCTATCCGCGTGACGAGAACTGGCTCACCGACGGCTACGGCGATTACGTCCGGCACTACCTGCGGGCCATGGCGTCTTTCCCGGAACTGGCGCCTGAGGATCAGAATCATCTGCTCCGAACGTCTTCAGTGATCCAAAACATCAGCTATGGAGCTGATGCCATCACTTACACGAAATTCGACAACGTTTCCGCCGAGCGCTTCAAGCTGGGCGCCTGGGCTCCCAAATCCGTTACGGGCGGCAAGATGCAGTGGGACCCCAATACAAAAGTGCTCACCATCCAGGCGCAGGAAAAGAAGGTTCGGATCGCGCGTTAGGCGTTAGCGCGGGCGGGCTCCGTACTCTACGCATCACAAGAAGTCTCCTGAGCCTCAACGGAGTCCGCTAGCTGTATACTGGCCGGAACCTGGTTACAAAAATGAAAATCCTCAATCACGACAGCGCGGTGCCCGAGCACCATCACCACGCCCCGCGTTTGACGCGCCGGACGCTGTTTTCGGCCATGATCCCTGGCGCTATTCTCGCCCCGCACGCCTTCCCACAGAACGCTCCCGACATGGCCGAGCGCTTCCGGCAGATGTCCGCCGACTTCGAACGCAAGGGTCTGACCGAGCCGTTCAAAGGCCTCACGGCCAACGGAAACGTTGAGCCTGGCCTGTTCGGCATTCATTCCACCGGGGTTTCGACCGCGCCCGTTCGCACCGCCGCCGAGCGTTTCCTGGCGAGTCTCACAAAGGAGCAACGCGACCGAACCATGTTCGCGGTGGACGATCCGGAATGGCGCAAGTGGATGAACCAGCATTTTTACGTGCGCCAGGGCGTCAGCTTCCAGGAGATGACCGGCTCCCAACGTGACGCCGCCTTCGGTCTGCTGGAGGCATGTCTGAGCGCGCGCGGCCTGAGCCTGACCCGCGACATCATGCGGCTCAACGAAACGCTCGCCGAGTTGACCAATGACCACGAGTTTCTCGGCGAATGGCTCTACTTCATCACCGTGATGGGCAAACCCTCTGCAAGCGAGCCGTGGGGTTTCCAACTCGACGGGCACCACGCCATCATCAACTACTTCGTGCTGGGCGACCAGGTGGTGATGACGCCCTTCTTTGCCGGTTCAGAGCCGGTCACCGCCACCTCCGGCAAGTACAAGGGCGTCTCGATTCTTCAGGACGAACAGAACCGGGGGCTCGACATGTTGCTGGCGCTGGACCAGGCCCAGCGCGCGAAGGCCATCCTCAACCCCAACAAGACCGGGAACTACAACCTGACGGAGGCGTTCAAAGACAACGTAGTGCTCGACTACGCGGGCTCGCACGCCGGCGATTTCTCTCAGCCGCAGCGCAAGCAACTTCTGGAGCTCATCCACCTGTACGTGGGCAACATGGACGACGGCCACGCCCGCGTCAAAATGGACGAGGTGAAAAGGCACATCGGCCGCACCTCGTTCGCCTGGATCGGCGGCTGCGACTCATCGAGCGTCTACTACTATCGCATCCACAGCCCCGTGATCCTGATCGAATTCGATCACCAACGCCCCGCGAACCTTGCGCGATTCGCCAAGGACCCCAAGATGCCGACGCGCCAGCACATTCACTGCGTGGTGCGGACTCCCAACGGCAACGATTATGGCAAGGATCTGCTCCGCCAGCACTACCAGTCGCACACGCACGCGTAGCGCCTCATCAAAAAGAGCCTGACGGACGCTCTGGCCATCGTGAGCCGATTCGCACTACTGAACCGCCATGGTCACGCCGGGCTGGCTGAGGCCCTCGCCAATCCTGAGCACAACAGGCACCTTGCTTCCCGGCTTGATGCCGTACGGCACTTTCGCATTCACCTGAATTACCCCTGCCAGTCCCGGCGCCGCCCCAGCATACAGAATCTGGGCCCACTGCCCGCCGATATTGACGTTCACCTTATTCTTTGGTTGCGGTAACGGGTCTGAGGCCAGAACATCTTCCGCCCAGTCCGGATCGCTTTGCCCCTGGCCCGTGGCCCAGAGCACGACGATGGATCCTCGAGTTGCGGGATTGGCTGCGGTATTGGGGCTGGTATCTTGATTCAGCATCGCTCCTTGTCCCTGGCCGGTTTGATCCACCGTGAATATGCCGGGCACTGTATCCGCGACTGAAGTAGAGAAGGTGGGACTGCTCTGTCCGTTGTATTTCACCTGTACAGTGACAGTTTTCTGTCCTTCAACCGCATTGGGTACAATCGCCGCCACTTGATCGGCCCGCGTGTAAATCAACGGTGCAGCCAAGTTATTAAACAGAACCTGCGTACCTGCTACATTCGTGCTGACGTGTCCCGCGGAGTCGACCTGCGCTCCCGCCAATGCCGAGGGCCCCAGGCCGGAGCCGTAAACCACCACCAATTCTCCAGGCGCCACCGGACCGCTCAAGCCACTCGCGGAATTCACCACATCACCGATGAGTTTCTTCTGCGTGATCAGGCCATAGACCACCAGCCGGTTGGAAAATGTGGGCACGTAGACCTTTCCGTTGGCAATCGTGGGCGCGGTGAATTTTGCGAGGTTTCCCAACCCATCGCGGCTAGCGTTCATATCGCTGTTCCAGATTTCCTTCGATAGGTCGGTTGCCCGGAGCGCGTGCAGAACCCCGGGGCCGCTGGTGTCCCCGTTCGACGTCGTCGTAACCCACAGGATCGCGGAAAACTGAGCCGCGCCATCCACGGATACCGCCATCCCATCAAACGGCAGGCCCGCCGTGAACGAACTCTGTGAAAAAGGTTTGGTTTCGAATTGGCTTCCGGTCATGCGAAATGCCTTGACGGCATCGTTGTACGCCCGAAGGTAGACGATCGGGCTGCCCGGCCGCTCCCAATACGCCATGTTGAAAATTCCGAAGCCAATCGCCTGGAATCTCTGCAGGACCTGGCCGTTTCCGGCCTGTGAGTGACCCATGTTTTGACGATCGAGCACGTGCAGGATCCCCTCTTTGCCACCGGCGATCACCGTTCCCGACGATGTGAGCACCGGCCCGCAAGAACCGAAATCACTGTCCAGGTCGTCGAGCGCTTCCCAGTTGTCCGGAGTGAACCAGTCCGTCACCGTGGGTGTACCCGACGATGTGTCCAGTTTCATCACGCTCATGCCCCAGTCCACGGTGCCGTCGTATGAGCCGTTGCCGGTGACCACGTAAATGTTGCCTTGCTCGTCAGCAACCGGTCCCCTGCCCCCCTGCCAGATGGAAGCTCCCCAGCCGTGTGCGGACGTTAGAAATACGGAAGTCTGCTGCTGAACGTTTCCGGCGTTGTATCCCATTAGCCAGCCATGGAAGTCTCCGGTGTCATTGTGCGAACCGAACGCGATGTAAACCACGTTGTTGAGCAACAGCAGACCCGGCCGCTGCAGATGGTTGCTGGCTTTAAAGCTGTACAGGCCGTTCTGGCTGCCTGCGTTTTGACTCGGGGCGCTGCCGGCGATCACGGTGGGCCCACCAAACTTCTCTTCGCCGGTCGCAATGTCGAGCGCATGCAGACGATAGACGGAGTCTGAATTCTCCTCGGTGTTCGCAACCACGTAGATGGTGCCGGTCGTGTCATCGATCACCGGCGTGCTGAGGATCCCGATTTCCGAAAGGTCGGCAACATCCAAGCCCTGTGCGGGAACCGAGGGCCCGAGATTCACGTGCCACAGCGGGCTGGCCTGCGTATCCGCGTCAAAAGCGTACACGTCGTTGTGCAAAGTCGCGACGTAAACCACGTTATGCGTTCCCTTGCCCGGAATCGCGACGTTCTGAACGTAGAGCGGCTGCGCGTTGATGTATCCGCCGACGGGAAGCGAAAACAGCTTGCCGAACTGCGTGGCATTCACGTTCAGCGTGTTGAGTACGGTCTCATTCAGCGTGGCGTTAGTGCGCGCGTTGCCGTAGTTTGCCGTGAGGACGTTGACCTGAGCTCCCGTGGGAGTTGTCACGAGAGCGGCCAGAAGCACTGAAAAGATCGCGCCGGGTCTTGAGAAAAGCCTCCACACTGCCGCCTTGTGGTAGTTCCGCATGATTTTGTTTTCAAATCGTGAAGACACATTCTAACTCAGGTCCTTGTCATCGCTCCGCGGCGCTATCATGAGGGGATCTCCATACACCGGAGGCTGTGATGAGTGCCGTCGACGTTTTGACAAACCGATACAACACCTCGCGTACCGGCGCGAACCTGAGCGAGACGGTCTTAAACCAGACCAACGTGAACGTCAACGGCTTCGGGAAGGTGTTCGCACGCGGCGTTGATGGGCAGATCTATGCGCAGCCGTTGACCGTATCCGATCTGGAGATTGCGGGGGTTGGCCAACGCTCCGTGGTGTTCGTCGCCACGACCCGGAACATGGTCTATGCATTCGACGCGGAAAACGCCGACGCCTGTCATCCGCTCTGGCGAGTGAATCTCGACGGTCCCAATGCCGTTCCTGTTCCGCGGGGCGACTATGGCGCTGACTATAACGACATCACCGGCGAGATCGGGATCATAAGCACACCCGCCATCGACCGTGCCTCCGGAACGATGTATGTGACGGCCAAAAGCAAGGAGGTTAGGCAAAATAAGCCGCACTACTTTTACAAGCTGCATGCTTTGGACCTGGGAACCGGCGCCGAAAAGTTGCATGGCCCGAAAATCATCGCCGAGACCATCGTGAACGACGCCGCCGCAAAGGACCAGGCCAAGAATTTCACGTTTGTGAGCGGCCCGGCAGTTAAGGGCACCGGCTCAGGAAGCGCAGGCGGCACGATCAATTTCAACGCTTTCTTCCAGCTCCAGCGACCCGGACTGCTCTTACAGGATCAGGCGGTGTACCTCGCGTTTGCGTCTCAAGGAGACAAAGGCACCTACCACGGATGGGTTCTGGCCTGCGACGCCACTACGCTCGAGTTGCTGGGCGCCTACTGCACAACGCCAGATTGGGGAGAAGGGGGCATTTGGCAGTCGGGCTGCGGACTGGCTGGAGATGGAACTGGAAACGTATTCGCAGTGTGTGGAAACGGGAAAGGCGGAGACCCCGGCGCGCAGAGCCTGTCCTCCGGACCGTTCTTTGGCCATAGCGTCATCAAGCTGAAGCTGGACCGGCAAGCCAAGGCATTGCGGCTGGAAGACTGGTTCACGCCGTTCGATATCGTGCAACGCAATGGTAACGACGATGATCTGTGCGCCGGCCCGGTAATACTGCCGTGGGGAAATCTGGTGGGCGCCTGGGGCAAGGACAAGGCGTACTACATCATGGATCGCGGCCAGATGGGTAAGTTCAAACCAGGGCAAAACGCA
The DNA here is from genome assembly GCA_020073305.1 of Terriglobia bacterium. GTDB lineage: Bacteria > Acidobacteriota > Terriglobia > Bryobacterales > Bryobacteraceae > QHXW01. The sequence continues at coordinate 55,333 of JAIQFK010000019.1, read as the reverse complement.
ATCGCGCAATTCGCCCCCAATATGACCATGGCGGAGAATCCGGGTCCTGCGGGCGGAACGGGCCATATCCACTGCGCCCCCGTCATGTTTTCTGATCCGATTGTCGGGCCAGTATCCTACGTGTGGGGGGAGAACGATAAGTTGCGGGGATACCCCTTCGATACACACCAATCGAAGTTCGACACGCAGGTGCAGCCGAACCTCATTAGCCAGCAAATCCTGCCGATCGGAATGCCAGGCGGGATGCTGACCATCTCGTGCAACGGCGCGAATCCCGCGACGGCAAAGGGCACGGCAATCTTGTGGGCCACACATCCAACAGAAGGGAATGCCAACCATCAAACGGTTGCCGGGGTGCTCCAGGCATTCAGGGCCGATGATCTGACACAGGCGATCTGGAGCAGCAACCACGACCCACGAGGAACCGACGACTTGGGCGATTTCGCCAAGTTCTGCCCTCCCGTCGTCGCAAACGGCAGAGTGTACGTCGCGACGTTCTCACAACAGTTGGTGGTCTACGGTTTGCTGACGGAAGGTTTGGGGTCGCCGCTCGGCAAATGGCTGCAGGAAGACATACCGGTTCAAGGGCCCGGAAACCGCACCTTTCAAGTCGAAGGTACAGCCAGCTTCTCGTGCCAGCGGTTCACCATTCTGGGCGCTGGTCACGACATCTGGGATCCGTCGGATGCGTTCCACTACGTCTATCAGCCTGTGGGCGCAGGGGCCGTCACCATTACCGCTCGCGTCGCCAGCGTCCAGAATACCAGTGACTGGGCAAAAGCCGGTGTGATGATCCGCGCCAGCCTGGATGCGGATTCTCCTCACGCGATGGCAGTGGTCACACCCGGAAACGGGGCCGCGTTCCAGTTTCGGCCGGCGAAGGGTGCGCAGAGCGTTCATATGCCCTTCACCCATCCCGTCAAGGCGCCCTTCTGGGTCCGAGTCGTGCGTACTCCCCAGGGAGGATCATTCCAGTTTGCCGGCTTCGTATCTGCCGACGGCTCGGCCTGGCTTCAGGTCGGTGTTGCCAACATCCCCATGGGGCCAAGCGCCTTTGCTGGAATGGTAGTCACCGCCCACAGCGATCCGCCGAACCCACTTCTACAGGATCTGTGTGCCGCCCTGATCGACAGAGTCACGCTGACAAGCTGACTTCGGATTGGCGGCGTTAATTACGGGTTCAGGGCGTACACTTGCGCGGCCGCCATAGGTACACGTTCGGACCTTACCAGAAAATGACAGGCAAGATAACGAGACTCACCGCCGCAGCGTGGGCGCATACGCGTGGGATGCAAAGCTTCAAGCGTGCGCCGATCGTGAACCCCAAAAGTGCAAAAGCACCGCTTGTGATTCCCGCAGCTAATGAGGTCAAAAAGCGACCGGGCAGACCGGCAGACACAGAGTCAGCCAGTACACCTGCCATCAGATTATCCAGGCTCAGCAGTATGGGCACCGCTACCATGAGCGCGCCTTGGCTCTTACCCGCTTTGGCGGCACTGTACGCCGTGATTACAAGCACTAACGACACACAGAGCGGTAGCATTGCCGGACTTAAGTGAGCCAGCAACGGCCCGATTGCTTTCAGAGGAGCGCCCTTGGTGGCAAACGCAGTTAGAGTTGCCAAACCGTCGCAAAGGACAAACATGCAACACATTCTCTGCTGGCGATCTACGGGAAGCTCGAACAGCGCCAGTGCCATCGAGGCGAAGAAGCTATCTAATGAGACAAGCAGCACGCTCATATAGTCTGGGGCGCCGAGTACTTGACCCTCAGCTTGTAGCCAGGCATTTTGTTTTGCGCTGGTGTGTTGGCGGATTGGATTCGAAAGATGTGAAAACCCTTCTGCTGCGTATTGAATTTCAACGCAGTGCCTTGCGGCGTACCCCGATTGTAATCGTGCTGAGCTACGCGGACATTGTCCGGTCCATGCAGCTCCAGGTGGATGGCGGTGTCCTGCGCCCAGCCCGTTGCATCGAAGAACAGCTGCGCCTCCAGCGGCTGATTGGCTTGCGCGAACACCCGGCAAACCGTGACCGCCTGGTTTTCCGTCGCCGGTTTGATATCCAAATCGCCCGCGCCTTCGTAGTCCTGCGTTACGGCAAGTCCCCTGACATCAAACGGCGTTATCTGAGCCGGCCGGGCGTAACACACATAACCCAAGCCGTTGTTGTTCCTGGGAACGTTCAGGTTGGCATTGGAATGGGCATCCGTCGTCACCGCATGGCCGTGTCCGGTGAAATCCTGTAACGGCGTTTTGGGCGGAAATCCCGTTTGGACCGTGATGGTGCGCTCCGTATTCGGGTCTTTGTTTAGAGCGACGAGCAAGCGCCCGCCGCCCAGTCGCTCGAACGCGAATACTCCGGGATCCTTCCAGCGCTGGAGGGTCCCGCCTGAGGCCAGATGTTCGTGGATCCAGATCAGGCGATCAATCTCAGGCTTAAGGCCAAAGCAGTGCGCGTCCTTGCTGTAGTCCCGGTAAAACACGCACGGGTACCCTTCGGCAGTCAGAATATAAGCATAAGCCAGCGCCTTGTTTCTCACGATCGGCGAGTGGAGGTCGGTATCATGATTCTCGACGAACGTGACCGCCCCGAGCGGATCTACTCCCGAAAGACCCGCGTGATCCAGAGCCGACATGTTGAATGCGCCCGGATTGTTGCACATGGTCTGCAGCATGAATCGCAGCGGAAAATCGAAGGCGCCCGACCGGTGTTGCACAGCGTTCATCCAGCCCTGGATCAAGCCGATGTTGCCATCGAAAAATTCGCCCACCGCAAATTTGCCCGCCATCGCACCATGGTTCAAGAAAGGAAGCAAGAACTGCGTCGACACGCCCTTCACATCATCCAGCCGATAGCCCTGGATATCGAGCGCACGGGTGAGCCAGTCCCCCGCATCCATCAGACCGCGAAACACGCGGCGCCCTTCTCCGTTGATGGGCGCCAGGTCCCGGCCGAATTGAAATCGATCGTCGAATACCCCGGGGTCCTCGGGGACGTGAGGATGAAAATCGTTCGGCCCTTTCGGAAACCTTCCTTTGCCAGGCTGGCCGAATGCGTCCACGTATGCGAAGTTGAAATGGCCGTCATCGCCGTCCCTTTGGTTCTCTACCATGTCGGCGTAAACGTCGATGCCATTCCCGCGCATCATCGCCACGCATCGCTCTAGTTGCTCTCTGGTTCCGTAGCGAGTGGGGATAATTCCTTTTTGGTCCTTGGAACCAAGGTCGTAGTCGTCGAAGGGATCGTAGCCGTTTGAAAACGATCCGGAACTGCCCTTGAGAGGAGGCGGTAGCCAAACGGCCGAGAAACCAGAGCTCCGCAGATCATGAGCCTGCGCACTGAGGTGGTCCCACCAGAAAGGAATCGTCTTGTCGCCATCCAGCGGTGACGGAACACCTTGGACTTTGCCAGGCCCAAAAAAGAACGCTTGCAATAAGACTCCCATTGCCTCCGCCAGAAAGTGGACAGGAATGTTTGTACCAAAAGAGAACTGAAATAGCAACGAATTCTTTGCAATGCCAGGGCTAATCCCGAGTGCCTTGTCCGAAAACCGATCTCGCTTTGTGTAGATGGCTGCAACTTACCTGGCAATCGCGATCAATCGGTTACTAACCGGTCACCTGATCTTGTGCGTTTTGTCACAGAACACAAGACTGTCGAGACCGTCAGGTGAATTAATTGAATGTAATTGACGAGCGCAAGTTTTGACGTTTGCTTGCTGCTTTTGTGCATTTTTTCTTGATATTAGGTTTCGAACTGGAGTAATATCCCAACGTGATTTTGGCGCGGCCGGGAAGACCGCAATTCGGCTGCGTCCGCCGTAACCCATTCTAAAGCCCAGGAGGCGTTTTTATGAGTCCAGCAACCGCACCGCTTTCTCACACCATGCCTGGTCACCACGGCGCCGTACGCGGCGCTGACCTGAACCGTCGCTCGTCTTCCTTCGAAGGCCGTTTCGGCCGGATGTTCCGCACGTTGCCCGCCGCAGAGTTCGACGAGAAGATCCTGTTGAAGCTCGGCCAAGCCATGACGTCGGCCCCGGATGATAAGCCAACCCCGGAAACCGAGGTCGATGACGAGGAAAACACCGGCATCAGCGCCGGATATACCTACCTTGGCCAGTTCATCGACCATGATCTCACCTTCGATCCGGCCAGCAGCCTGGAACGCCAAAACGATCCGGACGCTCTGGTGGATTTTCGCACCCCGCGATTTGACCTGGACAGCGTCTACGGCCGCGGCCCGGACGACCAGCCCTATTTGTATCGCACCGATGGGTTGCACATGCTCTTGGGGGCTGCCCTCAAGGGCAATGACAACGACCCCAATGCGCGCGGCCTGCCCAGAAACAAATCCGATGGAACTGAGCCCGCGCGTGCGTTAATCGGAGATCCGCGCAACGACGAAAACGTCATCGTCAGCCAGTTGCAGGCGGCTATGCTGCGCTTCCACAACCGGGTGGTTGATACCCTGGACTCGCCAACGTTCGAGGAAGCCCAGCGCATGGTCCGTTGGCATTACCAGTGGGTAGTGCTCTACGATTTTCTGCCCACCATCATCGGGAAGGACACTTGGCACGCCATCCTGCCCCACACCCTCAAAGGCACCACCGTGCTGCAGGATCCGCCGCAGATCAAGTTCTATCAGCCACAAAAGGACGCCTTCATGCCGGTTGAATTCTCGGTCGGGGCGTATCGGTTCGGCCATTCCATGGTCCGCCCGGAATATCGCCTGAACCTCAAGATGAAGGATCGCCTGCCGATTTTCTCAACGACCGGCGACAGCCTCGTCGGCTTCCGGCAAACGCCGGACAACCTGGCCATCGATTGGAGCTTGTTCTTTACGATGGGACCCGCGTCGAAGTCCGGGCCGAATCGTGTCCAACCGGCCTACAAGCCCGACACGTCGGTGGTCAACCCGCTGGGCAATCTGCCACCTTCGGTCGCTGCGAATCCGGCGTCCCTTCCCCAAAGAAATCTGCTTCGCGGGTGGCGCATGGGGCTTCCATCCGGCCAGGCGGTGGCCGCCGCCATGGGTATCACGCCGATCGATGATGACTCGTTGAGAGTCGGCAAGGCTACCGAGGCGGACAAGAAGACGAACCCCAAGCTCAAGGATATCTCCCCGCTGTTCGAAGAGAACGCGCCGTTGTGGTATTACGTTCTCGCCGAAGCACAGCAACAGTTCGTAAAGGACGAAACTCCGATCCACCTCGGTGAGGTCGGGGGTCGAATCGTCGGCGAGGTCATGGTCGGTTTGCTCCTTGCCGACAGCCACTCGTTTCTGCGCCAGAATCCGCTGTTCAAGCCGCTGGACGCTTTCAAGTCATCGGGCGGCGATTTTAAAATGGCGGACCTGCTGAAGCAAGCGATGAAAGCCTGAACTTCCAACTGGCGGGCCGGCTCCTGCCGGCCCCGGCAGTTCACCAACTAAAAGTACGGCACGCCCATCCCCGCACTCGCCAACTTATCCGCTTCAGCTTTCAGCTCGAACATAGTCGCTCGTGCCCGGGCGATGGATGCGGCATCCTCCATGTCCCCCAATGCGTAGGCGCTTCGCAGGTCCGCGACGATACTCTGGTACAAATCGAAGGCGGCCTTTCCGCTCTTGGCGTCCGCCTTGACCAGGGTCTGCAGATACGCGGGCGGGTTCCCGGCGGCGAAGGGCGCCAGAACCCTTTGGATCTCGCGGAACCGCGTGAAATGCTCCATGCCGTCCGCCAGAATGCGCGCTGCCAATTGCTCTAGCGGTGGCGGATACCTCGGATCTCGCAACGTCGCCAACACCTGCGCATAGGCCCCATCCAGCGTGCCGCTCGGCTTCTCCACAGCGATGAAGTCATCGAGCGTGTCCTTATCGAGAACGCGAAGGTCGGGTTTACGCGGCCCCTTGGCGCCGGGCACTTGCGCTGCGATCCCAAGAGACGGCCCAAACTTTTTGCCCGGCGTCGTCAACCCGGCGTGCTGCTCCAGTTCCCAGATCAACTGATTGGCCCAACGCAGGTGCCTCATCTCGCTCACCGCGATGATCAGGATTTCGTGCCGGACGAATGCCACGGCCTCCTTGAGGGCTTGCCCCTTGGCCACTGCGGGATCCTTCACCGAATACATCGCGTACAAATACTCGAGCGCAACTGCGTGCTCCAGCTCGCACAAATCCGCAAGCTTTTGCGCCAACTCATCGGGACTGGCGAAGGGATTCGCCGACTCGGCTTGCCGCGCGCTGAAAACATTCGACACCTCATGCCCGGCCAGCACAATGGACAGATCCTGCCAGCGCTCGTTGATTTCGTAGTGGTCCATTTGCGCCGGCCGGTTTCCGGCTTCGGTCCCTACCGCGGCCGCCGTCCTCGCCAGCGCGCGATCCGAGCGTAACCAGTCGATCGGCGTCTCCTCCCACACCGGATCCGGATCCGCCCCCGGCACCTGCTCCGCCAGAACGATATCCGGGTGATTCGACGCCCAATAAGTACAAGCGCAGTCGCGAAAATCATGCATCCACGGCGAGCACAGGCTCTGCGTCAGTTCCCCGGGTTGGAAAGCTCCGCTGATCACGCCGGTCTTCGTGCTCACGAACCTCCGCCGCCAGCCGCTGAGGGAGATCTTCTTAGGAGTCCCGGCGTCCCGCGTCAATACGATATCCACCGGCCCCGGGTCGAGCGAGCGCACCAGGCGCCACACGGTCAGCCCCGGTTGGTCAGTAACCGTGATCGTCCTGCTGCCCTGCGTGATGGACGCCAAGACCCAGGACCCTTGACGCAGCGCCTTGCCTGGATCTCCGTTCAGCGCCGTCCGCAATGCGGTCTGCACGGCGGGTTTGGGTGCATCCGCGGGCAGTCCTTCAAAGGTCGCCGGATCCAGATCCGGATCGTTGGTATCCACGCGCACCAGCGGCGCTCCGGTGACGTCGCCGAACTCAAACACCAGCCCCGGGAAAAAGCGGCGGTCCAGGTTGCGATGATCGTACTCCAGACCCGGGAAGCAGTTACCCACGCCACTTTCCAGGCGCGTCGTCACCGGATTTCCCGGCACTACCTTCGCCGCCTGAGCCGTCAGATTCAGAGGAAAAATCTTCTCCATCACACTACCTCCACCCCGAGCAGGCCGGGCCGCTCTCGCAACACCCGGTCGTAGAATCGGAGACAATACTCCAACCAACCACGAATGTAATCGCACCCGCTTCGTCCGGCACTCAGCACTTCGGCGTGGCAGCCGCCGCCGCACAGGTAACGGGCCCAACAGGTGCGGCAGGGCTCTTGCCGGTCTACGTGGCGCTCTTGCAGGAAACTTTCGCGCCGCCACCCCGACAATCCTTCGTCGACCGTTCCCAGAGAAAATCGCCGATCATCGATCGTGCGGTGACAGGTAAAGTATCCGCCCTGCGCGCTGACGGAAACGTAGTTCGCCGCAGACCCGCACGGCAAAGGCTTGGCGGAACCCGTGTGCAGCTGCTTCATGGCCGTCGCCAGATTCGAGAACCGAAAGCCTGCGCCCGCGCGCACCCGCCTCCATTCCTGTTCCGCCGCGCGCATCATTTCCTCCAGCAAGCGAGGCCAATCCGCGTCGCGAAGCACCAGGCTCGCATCCGGGCCCGTGCGCAGCGGACTTACCCCGATCTCAATGAAGCCGGCCGCCGCCAGCGCTTCCACCCGCTCCGCTACGCACAGATCGTCACGCGCGATGGTCGCCCGCGCCGCCACCCGCGCCTTCCCCGGATTCTCCAGCAGCGGCCGCAGTCCGGCCAGCGCAGCTTCAAATCCGCTGGCGCCATTTCGGGCTCTGCGGTGGCGGTCGTTCAATGCCGCGCCTCCATCGAGACTCACCGAGACGGCGAAGCCTCTCTCGCGCAACAATCGTACGTCGTCTGCGTTGAGCAGCGTGCCGTTGGTCGTCACGGAAAAACCAACCGTGCAGCCATGTGCTCGGGCCCGCTCGCGAGCGTGCTCGACGCTGCCGTACAACACCTCGCGGTTCAAAAAGGGCTCGCCGCCGATAAACCCCACCGTCACGCGGCGGCCCCGCGCGCCCTCAACCAGCCGGTCGATCGCCTGCAACGCCACCTCCAGCGGCATGAACTGCGGCGCGCCTCCGAAACGTCCTTCATCGGCGTAGCAGTAAGTGCACGCCAAGTTGCACGACTGCGCGATGTTCAGCGAGATGGCCGCCGGCTCGGGCAGGCCGGCGGCGAAATCCCTCTGGCGCGATTCTTCAACCACGGCGCCCAGCAGCTCCTGCTGCGCCTCCGGCCGTTCTTCCTGGAGCGCCGCAAAGAACTCCGGCTCCACCCCGAACAGCCGCGACCCGTCGACGACGAACACCAGCGGCCGCTCCCCCGCGATCAAGCGCCAAGGCGCTGGCGGCGCAGCCGGACGCGCTTGTCCCTCTAGCGTCACTAACTGGGTCACGGCTTCGCCTTCTTGCGGCGTGCCAGGACTTTCGCCACGTGGGCATTGGTGCTGGTGGGCAGCGGTTGCGACCCGGCCGCGCCGCCCGGCTTGAGCTGCAGTTTATCCACCAGATCCATCAGAAATTTGTACTGCCGCTGCGTCAGAGACATCGATCCGCCGTCGGAATCGATCATGTATGGCGGCATCCGCATATCGTGCAGCGTGTCGCGAAGGATGCGCGGATCGCGATGCTGCGGATTCGGCGCCGCCGTCGGAGATGGATTCGCGGCCAGCTCCTGGAATGTCCCGTAGGGCGGCCGAATGATGCGCTTCACATGGGGGCCCATCGTTCTCAGGAACAGCGCCAGGTCGTCGGCGTCTGCCAATGGACCGTGCATCTCTATCGCCGTATCGTGGAACGGGACGCGCTCGTCGGAAGTGGGCGCCGGAATATCGGTCTGGTCCTTCCGGTAATATGGCTGATCGCGCCGCGTCATGCTGTCGTTCAGAATCGCGGGCGTTCCCGTCACGTTTCTTGATCCCTGTGTGCCTTGATTGGTTCCGATGGATCGCTGTCGCGTGGCGTCGACGTTCGCCAGGCTCGCTGTCTCGAAGGCCCGCTGGAATAGATCTGCCAGACGTTGCAGCGCGTCTGCCACGTCTTCTTGCGGTTCCACCGAAGGAGGATCACGATCGATCAGATCGTCGGCCAATGATACGAAAGGCCGCCGGTCAGGCGCAAAATCCGGTGGCGCACAGAATACCCGCGCAATCGCCCGCAACCGTGCGCCACCCGCCGTCACTACCGCTTCGATCAACCCGTCGCAGGTGTCGTCCACCACGCCGAAGCTCCGCGAGTCGCCCCGGTCGGCGCCGTCGTAAGTATCAGCCGGCACTGGATTGTTGAACGCGCCACCAGCGTTATAGCCAACCCACGGGGAGGCGGGGTTGAGAATTCGATGGGCGGCTGGCACCATTTCATGCCGCTGGTTGGTCTCCGGATCCACGTCGCTGGTCGCGCCTGGAGCGCCATAGACTTGCCCCGTAGCCGGCGTAAATCGCACGCGCAGCTGGTCGAGGTCGATCCCCAGCGCCATTCCCGGCTTCGGCAAAATCGCTTGAAACTGCCCCAGCGGAATCGGGCTGTTGGCAAAAACGAGGGGTGGTTCTCCCTGACTGGACGCCAGGAGCTGGTGACGATCGTGGTCATTGCCCGTGACCGCAATCTGTGCAACGTACGCGCAGGAGTCGTCGCCGGTCCGTCGCGCGGCCTTGCGGTTCCCCACCGACACTGTGTAGGCGACGCCGTCAACGGATCCGCCGCTCGACTCCAGCAGCGTCGAGGTTAAGGGTACGGGATCAGCCTGTCCTTTTACCTTGGCCCACAGCTCGAAAAATGGCGCTATCGGCCGCAGCAGGTTGCCGTCGCGGAACTGGATCGCTATGGGCAGGAACGGCCGGACGGACCCGTCTTGCTGCACCTCCAGGCTGGTGGCCGGTTGGATCACGGTGTTGCCCGCACCATGCGTCGTCGGATCCTCCACCCAGGTGAAGCTCGCCAGCGGCGTGTCGCTTCCACCCAGGCGAGCCACGGCCATGGGCGGCTGGAAAAAAATCTGTTCGATTACTGTCATCTGGGATCTCCGTTACCGGCGAAAACAAGACATGAGTGGGCGCGCTGCTTCCTTAATGCGCGAAATCTAACAGGCGTTTTCAGGGAATTTAGTTAATGCACTTGGAGATTCTCCATGGTCTGCTAGACTGTGTCAATAGAAAAAGGAAGCGAAATTGTAATCGCCGGCACCGGAATTGCCGCGGCAGCCACGGCTTTGCGTCTGGTTTCGCTGGGTTTTCTCCCCAGGCTGATCTCAATCCAACGCGCCATCATGCCGGGCGTGGAGGCGATTCCCGAAGCGGCCTTCCCCCTCATCCGGGAGCTTGGTTTGGACCGCGCTGTGGCCCTTGCCGGCGGGAAAATCGTGGAGGGTTTTGAAAACGCCTGGATACGCTCCGACCCCGTTTTACTTCCAGGCCGCTGGCTCCACATCGAGCGCAGCGTCTTCGCTTCAGCGGCGATCCAAGAGGCCGTCGCTCGCGGCGTAGAAATCTCCATGGTGCGGCGCCTGCCTTCTGTCCCTGCTGACTGCTTTGCTGCCGTGGACGCAACGGGCCGCTCAGCCGCATGGTCACGACCCATCCACCGCCAAGGCAACCAGGTCGCCGATCTTTTCGAAATTCCCGCCGCCGCCGCCGAGCGAGGCCGCATCGAGCGAACGCCGGATCGCTGGATGTATCGGATCGGCTCCACACTCGGCGTCGTAAGTACGCGCAGCCGCCCCTCTCACGGCCCACCCGGCGCACGCTATCTGGGTCGCCGCCCCGCCTTTCCGCAATGGTGCGAAGACCCTGTGAGAGGCCGCAGAATCGCAGTGGGCGACGCCGCGTTCGCCTACGATCCTCTCGCGGGTCATGGTATCCGCTTCGCGCTCGCGTCTGCCTTCGCCGCCGCTTCCGTAATTCAAACCTGGAGTGAGAAAAGCGACACCGCGCCCGCATCCCGCTTCTACCGCGACTTCGTCAATCAGGCTCGCATCCGCCATCTGGAATTCCTCGATAAGCTGGAATTGGACCAGCCTCCCGCACCACCTCAGCCGTTGCCCGAAAAGGTCCGTTTCTCCGGCCGCCGCGGCACCGCAGAACTGAGCATCGAGTCACGGATTGTAACTTCCGACGCAGTTCTATTCGCCGATCAGACTGCCGTGCGCTGGCTAGGCGGTGTCGATCTCCTGGAGTTCGAACACTTGGCCCGCAAGCCCGTAACCTCGGCTGCTTTGCTTGGCCACCTCCATTCCCTGGGCGTGAGCGGCGCCAGGGCGCGGTCGATCATGTCCTGGTGTTTGCGCAGAGGCGTGCTCGAAGCCATCGCAATCAACACAAATACTCCATAGATTGCGGCCAAATCCAAATGTGGGCTCGCAGGTGGTTAGAATGTGTTGGCCAGGGAAGGAATCTGTTCGAGGTCGGGCAGTTTCAAGATGGTTTTAAGTGCGTGTTTGCGCTTGTTCTTTGCCCTTCCAGCAGTCTGCACAAATGGGAAGGCGTACGGCGGTTCCACCGCATGCTGGCGCGTCTATCTGTCGGTCGCCATAAAACTCGAAAACCCGAAGTCGCCTATCACGCCAGTGGCCCCTTCGAGGTAATACCCGATCCCCGGATTCCCGCTCGCAAATTTGTCGTCGCTGAGTTGAATGATCTGCGCGCCGTTGATGTAAACCGTAAGAATCTTTCCAATCATACGGGCCTTCACCACATCTCCATCCTTGACCCCGTACTGCGAACCCACCGTCTCTTTCAGCATGGTGAACTTTCCCAGCGGCCCTTCCCACCTGGCGATATTGCAATACGCCTTCGGAATTTTGGAGCAGCGAAACATGATTTCGTACCCCGTGCAATTGTGGGGAGAAATGGAACTCCGCAGACGCAACTCCACCTCCTCCCAGACCTTGCCGTCCTGGTTCGGGTTCACTGCGCGAACCGTGGCTTGGGCCGTTTGGTTCGGTCCCCAGGTACCCTTCAGAAGCGCGGTTGAGTCGTCGTATTTTTGTGGATCTGGTCTATGCCCGCCTATTTCGGTCCCGAATGCGAAGCCGGGAGTCGTCCGGACGTCGGTCCAATCGAGGCCGTCGGTCTGGCCATTCAGCCAGTTGCCGCCTTCCGAAATCGGATTCTCGGCGCGCGAGAAGTCGGTGGTGTAAGGCCCGTGCGTTCCCGCGGGAGCGGGGGCCGCCAGCAAGCTCAAGCCCCGCGTTGCCAGAAGCCAGATCCCTACGATGAGAAACAGCGCGATCGCCGATAACCAAACGATCCCTGTGTGCTTCGGTTCTTCCACGCTCATAAGTGACTCCTGAAGCATACACCCTCCTTACATTGTGGAGTCTGTGCCACTCCTGCTTAACCGGAGCCTCCCCACGGCCTGCAAACTGCCGGAGGCCGGAAATGAAAATCGCCTTGCGGGGACCTCCGGCAATTCTACCGATGGCGCGCTTTTCGGCCAAGTGGATACGGGTGTACACTAGGCCCTTCCGGGATGTCAAAATGTGAATTTCGTTTTCAGCATCCCGCTGACTAGAGAACAATGCTAAATCAGGGAACGCAGCTCGGTCCGTACGAAGTGCTCTCGCCGCTCGGCGCCGGCGGAATGGGCGAGGTCTATCGCGCCAAGGACGGGCGCCTCGGACGCGAGGTTGCCGTGAAGGTCCTCCCGCGCACGCTGGCGACCGATCCGGATCGTCTCCGGCGCTTCGAGCAGGAAGCGCGAGCCGCCGGCATGCTCAATTACCCGAACATTCTGGCGATTTACGACATTGGCACCCATGACGGTTCGCCTTATCTGGTCTCGGAGCTGCTGGAAGGCGAGACACTGCGCGACCGCCTGGGAGGCAAGCCTCTGTCTGTGCGCAAGGCGGTCGATTACGGACAGCAAATCGCCCGCGGCCTCGCCGCCGCCCATGAGAAGGGCATCACCCATCGCGACCTGAAGCCCGAGAATATTTTTGTCACTAAGGACGGCCGGATCAAAATCTTCGATTTCGGCCTGGCCAAGCTCACCCGGCCGGAAACGCCGCGCGCCGGAGGAAACCAGGACTCCACGACGCTGGCGGAGCACACCACTCCTGGGGCGATTCTCGGAACTGTCGGCTATATGTCGCCAGAGCAGGTGCGCGGCCAGTCAGCCGATCACCGCTCGGACATCTTCAGCTTCGGGGCAATCATGTATGAGATGGTGTCCGGCCATCGCGCCTTTCGCCGCGAGACGCCGGCCGAGACGATGACGGCGATTCTCAAAGAAGACCCACCGGATCTTTCCGCAACGGTTGCTAACCTGCCGCCGGCTCTCGACCGTATGGTGCGGCATTGTCTCGAAAAGAGCCCGGATGAGCGGTTTCAATCGGCGCGGGACATGGCCTACGATCTTGATGCCCTGTCTTCCGTCTCGGGATCGACCACCACGGCGGCAGTCGCCCTAACCCAAACTGAGCGTGCTGCTGCGGCCAGGCCGGTAACGTCAAGGGCCAAGCTGGTTCTGGTGCCCACCGCCGCCGCCTTGGTCATGCTGGCGGCCGGCCTATTTTTCGGCCAGCGTCTGGGCAAGACCACGCCCCCCTCGTTCCACGCCGTCACCTTCCGCCGCGGGACGATCCGCGCAGCGCGATTCGCGCCCGACGGCCTGACGATCGTTTATGGCGCGAAGTGGGACGGCAATCCCATCGAGCTTTACTCAACGCGCCCGGAAAGTTCCGAGTCCCGCACCCTCGGCTATCCAGGGGCGGATATTCTTTCGATTTCCCCGTCCGGCGAAATGGCGATCTCCCTGAAGGAGCATTCTGCCGGGCCTTTCAGTTTTGCGGGAACCTTGGCCAGGGCGGCGCTGGCAGGCGGGGCTTCGCGAGAAATTCAGGAAGAGGTGGAGCAGGCCGACTGGGCTCCCTCTGGCGGGAACCTGGCAATCGTCCGTAGTGCCAACGGAAGAGAACAGATCGAGTTCCCGGCGGGCAAGGTTGTCTACGAAACCGCCGGCTGGATCAGCAATCCCCGGGTGTCCCCCAAATCGGACATGGTGGCGTTTGTGGATCACCCCGCCACCGGTGACGACGGCGGCTCGGTCGCGGTCGTGGACGCGAGCGCGAAGAAGAAAACGCTTTCGAGCGGCTGGATCAGTGCGCTCGGCCTCGCCTGGGGGGCCGGCGGAGACGAGGTGTGGTTTACAGCAACTCGGGAAGGTTCAGGGCGCGCTCTGCACGCTGTGACCCTCGGGGGAAAAGAGCGGCTGGTCGCTCGGGCGCCAGGCACGTTAACCCTTCAAGACATCTCGCGCGATGGGCGCGCATTGATCGCCCACGACAACCAGCGCATGGGGATGATCGCCTTGGCGCCAGGCGAGACCAGGGAGCGGGAGCTCGCCTGGCTGGACTGGTCCCTGCCTGCCGATATCTCGCCCGACGGGCGGACCGTGCTTTTCGTTGAAGCCGGGGAAGGCGGCGGCGCCACTTACGGTCTATATATTCGTAAGACTGACGGATCTCCGGCCGTTCGCATCGGGGATGGGGCAGGGGCGGGGTTCTCCCCGGATGGAAAATGGGCGCTCGCAATAACGTCGACCAGCTCGGCTCCGCAACTCGTTCTCTATCCCACCGGCGCCGGAAACCCCCGGCCGCTGAAACGAGACGACATCAACTACGTAGGAGCAACCTTCCTGCCGGATGGCAAGCGGATCTTGATCGCCGGGAATGAGCCGGGGCATGCGGCGCGGGTCTGGGTGGGGGACATATCAGGCGGCAAGCCGCGTCCCATTACGCCGGAGGGGGCTGTCAGCAATTCGCTCGAAAGCGTATCGCCTGACGGGAAATTCTTAGTTGCCCGGAATCCGGATGGAAAGTTTGCAATGTACCCGGTGGACGGCGGAGAGCCGCGGCCGATTGCGGGCCTGGAAGAAGGCGAGCAGCCGAGCCAGTGGAGTGGCGACGGCCGCTCTCTTTACGTTAGCCGGAGAAGTGTGTTGCCGAGGAGGGTCTATCGCCTGGACCTTGCCACCGGGCATAAGGAATTTTGGAGGGAATTCTCTCCCTCCGACACGGCGGGCCTGGACGGAGTCTCGGGCCTGCGCGTGACCCCGGACGGTAAGGCTTATGTTTATGCTTACCTGCGACTCTTATCAGTCCTCTATCTGGTTGAAGGCCTGAAGTAGTAAGAGAAGCCGGGAGAAAAGCAGCTATGCTGCCCACGGGAACCAAGATCGATCATTACGAGATTCTGAAGCCGATCGGCGAGGGCGCGATGGGAGAAGTTTCGAGCGCCAAAGACACACGCCTGGGCCGAAAGGTGGCGATCAAGGTCTTGCCGAGCGAGCTGGCGTCCGATCCCGACCGCCTCAGCCGTTTCGAGCAGGAAGCCAAAGCCGTCGGGATGTTGAACCACCCCAATATCCTTGCGGTTTACGATATTGGCAATTACCAAGGCGCGCCTTACCTGGTTTCCGAGCTTCTGGAAGGACAAACCCTTCACGCGCGGCTGGGCGGCGTGGCGCTGAGCCCCCGCAAGGCGATCGAATACGCTCTGCAGATCGCCGCCGGCCTCGGCGCCGCCCATGAAAAAGGCATTACGCATCGTGATTTGAAGCCGGAAAACATCTTCATCACCAACGACGGCCGGGTGAAGATTCTGGATTTCGGGCTGGCCAAGCTGACGCGCCCGGGAGCCGCGCCGGCGGGGCAGCCCGGCTCGGATGCGCCCAAGACGGCCGCCGGCATCGTGATGGGAACGGTCGGCTATATGTCGCCGGAGCAGGTGCGCGGGCTGACGGTCGACCATCGTTCCGACATCTTCAGCTTCGGCGTGCTCTTCTATGAAATGCTCACCGGCAAGCGTGCGTTCAAAGCAGAAGACGATACGGAAACCATGCACGCCATCCTCAAGTCGGAGCCGCCTCCGATTCCGGTAACGCACCCCGGGCTTTCTCCGGCGCTGGAGCACATCATCCGGCACTGCCTGGAAAAGAACCCCGAGGACCGCTTCCGCTCGGCCCATGACATCGCGTTCGACTTAGCGATGCTCACGGGCGACGCCCCCGGAACGCGGCCCTCCCGCTTGCGAGCCTTCCGCGGCCTGGTGCTTCCTGCAGCAGCGGTGCTGGCCGTCATAGCGGCGCTCGGCGGCTTTTATTTCGGCCAACGGACGGCGAAGTCGCTGCCTCCGTCTTTCCACCTGCTGACTTTTCGCCGGGGCACGATTCTGTCGGCGCGCTTTGCCCCAGATGGCCAGACCATCGTCTACGGCGCCGCCTGGGATGGCAATCCGGTGGAGATTTTCTCCACGCGTCCCGAAGGGCCCGACTCCCGCGCCCTGGGATTTCCGGATTCGGAGATTCTCTCGATCTCTTCCACCGGCGAAATGGCGATATCGGTAAAGCGGCGTTCGCTGGGCACCTTCGTCAGCAGCGGTACTCTCGCCCGCGCTTCCCTGGCTGGGGGCGCTTCGCGCGAGATTCTGGAAGACGTGCAGGAGGCCGATTGGGCGCTCGACGGCTCCAATCTGGCTACGGTGCACGAAGTGGCTGGCAGAAGCCGGCTGGAATTCCCAGCCGGAAAGACTCTCTACGAGACGGCGGGATGGATCAGTCACCCGCGCGTCTCGCCGAAAGGGAACCTTGTGGCTTTCCTCGACCATCCGGTGCGGGCCGATGATGGCGGGGCGGTGGCGGTGGTCGATCTGGCTGGGAAAAAGCGCACCTTGGCCTCGGGCTGGCTCAGCATTATGGGTCTGGCCTGGGCCCCAAAGGGCGGCGAGATTTGGTTCACCGCTACGCGCGTGGGCGTGGCCCGCGCTCTCTACGCGGTTTCCCTCAATGGCAAGGAACGGGTGGTGAGCCGCATGGCGGGGACCTTGACTTTGGATGACATCTCCCGCGATGGCCGTGTGCTGGTTACCCGCGACAGCGCCCGTCGCGGCATGGTGGCGCTGGCGCCTGGAGAAAAAACGGAAAGAGATTTGTCCTGGCTCGACCGCTCTCTGGTCCGCGGTTTTTCTCCGGACGGACGCACCGTAATGTTTCTGGAGTCGGGCGAAGGCGGCGGCGCTACGTACGCCATGTATATCCGTAAGACAAATGGAGAACCTGCCGTCAAGATCGGGGAGGGTTCGGCGGCCGGGCTTTCTCCCGATGGCAAGTGGGCGCTCTCCATTGCCTCGCAGACCTCGGTGTCTCAATTGATTCTCTATCCCACCGGAACCGGCGAGCCGCGGCCCCTTGAGCGCCAGGGCATCAATTATCAGTTTGCGAGTTTCTTCCCCGACGGTAACAGAATCCTGATTGCCGGCAATGAGCCGGGTCATGCCCTGCGCCTCTACGTGCAGGATCTCGTGGGTGGCAAAGCCCGCCCCCTCACGCCGGAAGGCATTTCGGATCTCGGGATTCCGGTTTCGCCCGACTGTCAATGGGCGGCCTGCCGCAATCCCGAAGGCAAGCTGGTGTTGTATCCGGTTGGGGGAGGCGAGCCGCGCGAGATCTCCGGTCTCGATCCGGATGATACTCCCACCCAGTGGGGATCCGACAGTCGCTCCCTTTATGTGTACAAACGCGCCGAACTGCCGGCCAAAGTTTACCGCGTGGATCTCGCCACCGGGCGCAAGGAGTTCTGGAAGGAGTTTATGCCCGCCGATCCCGCCGGCGTAAACAGTCTGGCTCCCATCCTGCGCACCCCGGACGGCAAGAGCTACGTTTACTGTTACCGGCGCGAACTGTCTGAGCTCTACCTGGTGGATGGTCTCAAGTGAAAGATCAGCGGCCAGACACGAAAAGAAAGTCCGCCTGATCGAGTTCGGCCTGCTGCCCTAGACCGCCACAGACTAACGCCTGTGTCCCCCGATTGCCCCACGCTTCTACACGCGATACAATTTCAGTGAACACAATCTGAATATCTCAGATTCGTGCCATTGGAAAGGAAGGGCCACATGTTCAGTCGAAGGGATCTTCTTACGTCTTCGTCGTTGCTGTATGGCGGTGTGAGCTTTCTCAGCCCGGCTTCCATTTTTGCGGCTGGGTCGAAACCGTCCGGATATTTCGGTGTGCATCCGTTTGTGGAGCAGCACCCCGAAGCGGTCTTTATCCTGCGGACGCATGTGGACTACAAGACCAATTCGGATGCGTGCAGGCGGGTGGGACTCGATTTTGGACGGTCCGTATTCGTTCCCATGGACCATACCGGCGTTCCGGTGACTCACAACATCGCGACGAAACCGAATCTCACCGCTCACGACGCAGTCGATAAGAAAAGAGGACTCACCCTTGAGGACACGATGGGCATTACCACTGACGCGTTCTTCGTCGAGGGTCTGTTCGAATCATTGAAGGAACTGGGTATCGCAGGCGGCAGGATGCATACGCGCGATGCCAATGGCGGCGGCGTGATCGAACCCCGCGGATATGTGGCTATGGGTCAGCGGGTGGGTGCGACGGTTGCCCCGGTAAGAGACACCATCAAAACACGGGACGATGCGAATGATGCCGGGGCATTTGTCTGGAAAGAGGTTCCCGGGGGCGTGGTAAGTACGCAACTCCCTTACCTGTGGCCCTTCAATGCGCCGAATTCGTGGAACCTGAATGTGGCGAAATTCAAGGCTCACGAAATGGGTTTGACTCTCACCGGGAAGAACTGGCAGGGCGCCCATCCTTCGCCTTTTCAGCGCTACTGTGCCAAGTGGCCCGATATCGACTCGATGCAAAAGCTAGAGAAGCTGATTAATAAGGAATGTATCCACCCAAAAGTCCATGAAGTCGTAGGCGCCAACTTCAAGCGGCACACCGGCACTATTCCACGATGGGACACCCCGGATGTGCCGCGGAACGATCCCAAATACAATGAGGCGTATTCTTACACGACCCTGTGTATGGAATTGTGGGCGCATCGGACCATCGACAATCATGCGGCGTCCCCCATGGGGCTTCATATTATCGAGGGTATCTACGGCCGTGATGGCGACTTCAACAACGGGCCGAATCCCTTCGGCAACGAGAACAACTACGATGGCAAAGCCTGGGACTACATGACGAACATCGTCATCTTCGGCAAAAACCCCTACCTCGTCGATAACGTGGGCCATTGGCTCGGCGGTCATGAGCCCGGGAATTTCGGCTTGTTCCACATTGCCATGGAGCGCGGCCATCTCGACGTGATGAATCCCATGAATATTCCTGTGTATGAGTGGCAGGATGGCGTCGCCGTCCGCCGGCCGCTGACCAGTTTCACGCGCACGCCGTTGAGGTCGTTCTATCTCCAGCAGCGTCAGAAGAACGAGCCGCTGTGGCATCTCTGCAACGAGCCGTTCGACTACTCCAAGGTGAGCGAGACGAAACTCCGCATTCCGGCAAAGCCGGCCACGCGTGTGCTCAACCAGCACTATCCCAACGCGAACAATCCGCAATTGGCTATCGACTTCAGCGTCCCAGAAAGGGGATGGGTACTCGTAGAGATCCTTGACCAGAGCGGCAACAACCTGGAAGTGATCTCAAATGCCATCTGTGATCCCGGCTACCACATGGCGGCGTGGAACACCGCGAAATACCCTTCAGGCAACTATAAGTACCGTCTGCGCTACAAGGGCTACCACGAAGTGCACGAGCTTGTGCTGAACAAAGCGTAGCTCCCGTCGTCGACGCGTAGAACAGGCCGGCATTGCGCGATCACCCCGGATACCGCGCCCACGGAAGTTATCCACCGTGGACTTGACCCTCCGTGTGCAAAAGATTGTAAATTGTACTCATTCCCATTGTGCTATGGCAGACCAAACGACGTGAAAGGAAGAAATCAACATGAAAACGCGAAAGGGTTTCTCGGCTTTGACTCTGCTCGTCGGTGGCGGTTTGGGAGTCGTGTTCGGGACCGTGATGATTGAACAGCGACCGCAGATCGCGTTGGCCAAGGCTGCTGTGCCAGCGCAGCCTGCGGCTGACGGCAAGTTGCGGATTATCATCTTCGGTGCGCATCCGGATGACGCGGAATATCGCGGGGCAGGTGTGGCGATGAAGTGGGCCCGCATGGGGCACCACGTCAAGCTGGTTTCGGCAACCAACGGCGATATCGGTCACTGGCAGATGGCGGGAGGGCCGCTGGCGCAGCGCAGAAAGAACGAGGTGATGGAGGTGGGCCGGCGGCTTGGCGTCACTACCGAAGTGGTGGACATACATGACGGAGAGATCATGCCCACGCTCGAAAACCGGCGCATCATTACACGGTTAATTCGGCAATGGAACGCGGACATTGTGATTGCCAACCGGCCAAACGACTATCATCCCGATCACCGCTACACATCGATTCTGGTCGAGGACTCGGCGTACATGGTCACGGTGCCGTTCTTCTGCCCGGACGTGCTGCCGCTAAAGAAAAACCCGGTGTTCCTCTACGCATCGGATGAGTTCCAGCGGCCGAATCCCTTCCGAGCAGATGTCGCCGTGGCCATTGATGACGTGATCGAACCCACATTGGACGCCCTGCTGGTCATGGAGTCACAGATCCACGAAGGGGGCGCCAACGGTTACGCCGGGCTCTTTCCGGAAGACCCGGCCGGGCGGCAGCGGCGGCGTGACGAAGTTCGCAGAGATCTGGCAAAGCGGTACGCTGGGTATGCGGACAACTACCGCGATGCTCTGGTCAAATTCTACGGTGACGCGCAGGCGCGGACGGTCCGCTACGCGCAAGCCTTCGAGGTCTGCGAGTATGGCCGGCAACCCACGCATGATGAGTTGAAGCGGATGTTCCCGTTCTGACCTGTTGCGCCTCACACCGTGAGGTTGGCGCATAACACGCGGGAGTCCGGGCTGGTCTTCAGCATGCCGCGACCGCGGAAATCCAGAGCCTACGAAGCTCGATCACGTAGTAGGCGCCCTGGGGGAGAAGAAAGCTGCCTACGTTCAGAAACGGGCGGCTATCGCACTGTCGAATTTCAGGCCGATCAGGTATGCGAAGCCCCAGCGGTTACAATGCAGGACGCATCCGCACCCGGAAAGAAAAAACAGGTTAGTGTCGCGGATACGGACCAACGCTCCGACGGGCAAAGGCCGGTAGGAGAGAACCAGCACACCTCCTCCGCTCACGTTTCGCACGAGCGAACGCATAGATCGAATCTGCCGCTTTTGGTCTCTCCAGACGACCGTGACCAAGCCGCCCACCGATAACCGTGGCTGGTCTCGCAGATCTGCTTTTCCGTGGCCATCCGCGAGTGCCCGAGGTGTGCCTGCTACTTTCGCTTCCATACGTCACCCTGTCTGTCCGCCACAGGCGGCTCGGCGGATCTGCAAATCGCCGGCCATGCGATCCGGCATATGCAGGCCGATTCTGTAGTTCAGACCTTTGGGCGTGCAGTGACGGACGCAGGCGGTGCCGAGCGTCATCGAGTTTGTCTGCACGGAAATTGCCGTTCCGGGCGCAATTGATTTTTCGGCTTCCACCAGCAACCCGAATTTACTGATGTCCACAGCGCGTGCGCGGAGGATTTGGTTCCCTTGACGGTCCTGCCAACACAGGTGAACTTGAAAGTTGACTGAAAGGCGCTCGTGCAGTCGTCTGTCAGCCGCGGGCGTTTGGATCGGAACTGATTGCGGGCTCATAGACACCTCCTGCCGTGGCGGGACCTACACATCCACCAATCAACCGCGGCAAGTACGGAGAGCCATCACCCTAGGTGACTCTACTCTTCACCTAAATCTTAGTCGCCCCACAGGCGAGATTCACACAGTATCTTTTGCGTGGAGATGGCATCTTTTGATGGTGATTCACCAGAGGTCTCAATGGCCCCAGTCCCTCCTGGGTTCGTGTTCCTGCAACGCAAGGCGGACAGTGCAGGAAAAAGCCGCGATTGGGGCCTTGAAGATGTTACGCCAATGCTGTTACTTGTCAATAGTATGTCCTGTGGAGGCGCTACGTCGCCCGGCACCCGCGCGATGCCACCGGGCACTATGAGGCTGCCGTTGCCCGAACTTTCGACCCGGAGGCGGCCCTCCGGTATTTGAACGATGCCATAGCGCGCGCCGGCGGACCTGGTTGCCGACGGACAAGTAGCCCTGATCGATGTAGGTCGTCGGGAAGGCCTTGTAGCCGGACATGGATTCACGTCACTTATCGCAGTCTCCTGGACCCGGCCATCACTTTCACGCGATGGCGCGGCGGCAGGTTCGACCAGCAGTAACTGAGGAAGCCATCGCCTACCGTTTCCAGATCCAGCCTGCTCACGTCAGTCTCAACGGAAAACGCCCGAATGAATGTCTTCGCCCTCAACTAGACTCCGGCCCGGCTCTCCGCTGACGTCCGGAACGTACGGGAAGGTCGTCGACGGCTTCGAGGTGACCGAGTCCCGGCCAATTCCGAGACGAACGGGCGTGTTCGCCGCTATCGAGAACATGACATCTGGCGCGTTGTCTGTTAGGGAGCGACCGTTCCACTCTGCGAAGCCGAACACGGCGGGTGTGCCGACCTCGTAAGGGAGAATGTTCGGGAAGAAGCGGTGAGCGACTCTCTCTCCATATGCCCCAGGGTCTTGGGCCGTTCCATTCGCGGAAACGACAGCGGCAATTGCCTTCGTGACGGCCGCTCCGTGTGTCGAGAAGTCATCCGCTGGGCGCCCGGCGTTGAGACGATTGCCGAGATCTTCGTTGTACTGGGTGAACAAAGGGTGGATCATCGGAAGGCCCACACGATTGATCGAACGCCATCCCCCTGCGTCGGTGGCGAGCGTTGCAACCGCCCACACTCCGATTCGACGCCCGTTGCCTGCACCGGCAAGCAACTCCCCATCCGGAACCTCCACCACAATCGCATACACCGTGTGGCCGGCAAACAGGTTCCTAGCGCGACTTGAATCCCATCCGGACAGATCGATGGACGTGCCGTCCTGGAACGCATGGCCAACGGCGTGCAGCACGTCGGGCTCGATCCAAAATGGGTCACCCGCCTTACCGGCCCAGACGCGTAGGCCTGTTACCGTGGTGACGATCTCGCCCGTTTCGCCTGTCGCAACCACCGTACCGGCTGCATCCGGATCGGCCGCATCCACTCCCCGAACGCGCCGTACGACGTAACTTTGCTTTCCGTGCTCGTCGCGCTCCTTAAACGTAATGCGGTAGGTGATGTCTTCGACCGCATCACCGTTGAGATCTACTTTGAACTCGTACATTCCTTCCGGATGGTAGCCGGGCGCGGGAATGGGGCCGAAAATGGAGTGACACACGTTGATCACAAACGCGGTACCCGTTTCACCGCGGAATAGGTAGAGGTCTGTGATGTCGAGACGGATGTCCTGCCGGGCGATTGGTGAGTCGAGGTGATGTGACATGCTTCTCCTTGCACTCTTGTAAATAGATGAATTACGGGAATTGCACCTTGTCAGCTTGTCGTTGCCGGCTTGGTGGGCCCAGGTTGAAGATTAGGGGAACCAGGACAAAATAGAATCACCAGAACCCGCGATTTTTTCCTTCTACTTTCGAGTTATCGCGGAATCACCGTGAGCTTTCGGCAAGGCTGCGTAGAATGTCTGTGGATCTCCACGCCTGTGGTCAACTTCGGAACGTTGCGTGACAGAGCGTCGCACACCTGAATCGGCGACGGCAGGTGGCGACGGGTTAAAGAAGGCTCTTTGTAGCGAATCCAAGGGAAAAGCAGGTAAGGGACGGAGAGGTGTCCATGGAACCTGCTGACAAAGGCGAAATCTGCTGGTTTGGTGTTTTGTGGGGGCGAAGGCGGCCTGGGGCGAAGTCGACGGCAGCTCCCCGCGTCAGAAAATTCAACTTGACGGAAAACTCAACTTGCAGGATCAAAGGATGGCGTCCGGGTGTATACTCAGCCTGCTAACAATCCAAAAAGGGGACATCCTGGATGACTCGCAAAAATCTTGCACCTCACGGTCAGGGCGTTCGCGGGCTGAACCTCTCTCGCGGCTCTATCTCTTTCAGTGGCGCTTTTGGGCGTATTTTCCGCGCACTTCCTCCTGCGGATTTCGGCGCCAATGACGACGAAACCCAGTCAAATCTAAAACTCCTGGGAAAGGCAATGGTGGGTACCGACGATAAACCCAAGGATGGTCCAGACACGGAAGAGAGTGGCATTCCTGCCCTATACACCTACCTCGGCCAGTTCGTCGACCACGACATCACCTTTGATCCGTCCAGCAGCCTGCAGAAGCAAAACGACCCTGATGGCTTGGTCGACTTCCGAACTCCCAAATTCGATCTCGACAACGTTTACGGTCGCGGCCCCGACGATCAACCCTACCTCTACGACTTCACTGGCGGCTCCGACCGCGCCAAATTCCTTCTCGGTAAAGCGCTTACGGGAGCTCCTCCCATCAAGCCCCCCGCGCAGGATCTGGCGCGCAACAATTCTAACGTCGCCCCCGGGCAACCCGCACGCGCCATCATCGGCGACCCGCGTAACGACGAAAACGGCCTCGTCAGCCAGCTGCAAACCCTCTTTCTCCGCTTCCACAACCGCCTCATCGACGACAAGAGGCTCAACTTCGCGGATGCCCAACGCACCCTTCGCTTTCACTACCAGTGGATGCTCATCAATGACTTCCTCCCAACCCTGGTGAATAAGAAGACTTTGCACACGGTTTTCCCGCACCTGGCTGCAAAAACTTCCATCGCCGATAACCCGCCGGTCTTGAAGTTCTATCACGCCCGTGACCTGGCGTTTATGCCGCTTGAATTCTCCGTTGCCGCATACCGCTTCGGCCATTCCATGATTCGCCCAGGCTATCGCCTGAATGACTCCGACGACACGCTCCTGCCCATCTTTGGCCAGGACGGTCCTCCCACCCGCCCCAAGAGCCTCCGTGGTTTCATGGCCCCCGCCGATGGTTGGGCCCTCGATTGGGCCCGCTTCATCGACATCGAGCCTCGGCCTTACGGTGTCATGCTCGACGACAATGGCAATACCCCAGACGGCAAACCTCCATCCGCCCAGCAGCTCGCTGACAACAAGAAGCGCCTGCAACTCGCCTATCGCATCGACCCTTCCATCGTCTTCCCCCTCGGCAAACTCCCTCCGGATGTCGCCGACCTCATCATCCCCTCTCTCGCGGAAAGAAACCTCGTCCGCGGATGGCGGCTGAGGCTCCCCAACGGCCAATCCGCTGCCAAAGCTATGGGCGAGACCGTCATCGACCCCATCAAAATCGGCAAGTTTGAGGACAAAGAGGATGTTAAGCCGATCGAAACAATCAGCTCGGCATTCAAGGACAACTGTCCTCTTTGGGCTTATTGTCTCGCTGAGACCGACCACCACACCGTCCCGGGACTACATGGCGTCAAATCGAAGCTGCTCGGTCCCGTTGGCGGCCGCATCGTCGCCGAAACTTTCGCCGGCCTCCTCGTGTACGACAGCCAGTCGTTCCTCACGCTGGATCCCAACTGGAAACCCACGATTGGCGACGGCAAAACCTTTGGCTTGAAAGAGTTCGTCAACTTTGCGGTCGGAAGGTAATCGGAGGCGTACTTCAGGGATGACGGGAGTGGCAGCCGGAAAACTGCGCCGCTCCCAGCTTTACCAAATATGCTTGAAGACTTTCCTGCACTCTCGAAAGTTCTCACCGGCGTCGAAACTCTGGCCCCCAGATCGGCCGCCAATAACCTGGACCGGCTCAGGTAGACCCTCAGACCATCGCCGATTTGCAAAACTCGCTTGTAGCATGAAAAGCCAACCGCGACGCTGCCCGCGCTTGGGCGTGTCGCTGCCACATCCGACAAGCTCAGTCTCGCCGTACCCCTCCGCGCCGACCAGCGGGAGCATTCGCTCCTTCTGAGCTCTACCGGCCCACTACCGCTTCCGCGCCCTGTAGATCGAGCCCCACGCGCTCCCCATTGATGAGCACAAAGCCCTGGCTGATCAGTTGCTGCCCGGTGCAGTCAAACTGCTCGTAGCATGTAAGCACTGCGGTTGGGAAGATGAATTCCACCGACTGCGCGCCGTTGCTTCCCGCCCCCGCCAGACGTACGCTCGTGCTGAAATCGATCCCATCATAATCCGCCTTCGTCTTGAGAGACGCCAGCACCGGCCGGATCAAGTGCGCGATGTGCTCGTCGAATGCCAGCGCAGCCATTCGGTACTGCGAACCAGCGTCGCTCTCCCGCAGGGTGGTCGTCATGGAAAGCTGCAAGTACGCGCCTTTGTGAAACGCGATAAACGTGGGCGGAGCGTATGAAACGAAGTGGGCAACTTTGTCCAGATCCCGTACCAATGTCTCAAGCGCCGCCTGGTCTGTACTTTGCAGCTTGCGAAGAAGTTCGTCGGTGACTTCGGGCCGCGGTTCGGCGGCAAGGCGCGCCGGCGGTGTCGAGACTCTATCCACATCCCCGGGCAACTGCGGAACCGAAGACCAGGCCGTCGTCCCGATCACCGGCTTCGCGTCAGGCCGCGCCGGCGCCGGACGGCTCTCGGCAACCTGCTCCGCATCGCGGGGGCCCCATCCCTCTACCGCCTTCCCATCGACGAACAGCAATCCCTGCATCAGCGCCGCGTCCTGGTCAGCCGGGGTTTTGGCGGCCACAAGCTGCGTCGCCGGCAAACGGGGCAGAATGAGAGCCACATTTTCCGGATTTTCCGTGCTCACGCCGACAACTTTCCTGCGCACGTGATGCGAAACCTCGATGGCAAACGCCTGCAGCTTTTCTTCTTGAACTAGAACCGGCACCGCCGCCTTGAGAATTGGCACGGTGACGTCGTGGAGCGTCTTCCGCGCGCGCTCTTCCTTCGTCATCAGCTCGGCCGAGTACGAAGCGAAGTAGTTCGCCGTGATCTGCAGCACCGTCTGCGTGCCGAACTTGTCGAAGCGGATTCCACGCTGGTCCGCGCGCTGCTGCTGCCCCTCGTCCAGATCCATGACGCGGCTGAAGTACAACCGGTACGGGAAAGGATGAGACGAGATCGCGACCGCAACCGACTTCAATTCCCCCATGTGCTTCTGCTGCAGTTCCCGCATACTCAGGTCGCGAATCTCGGGCGGCGAGAGCACCTGCGCGTTCATCGCCGCGGCAAGGCACGTTGCCGCCACCAACACCTTAATTCGACGCATACACCAACCCTTTCAACCGATACGGCGGATCGGCAACCGCCCGAATGTACGCCATCAGGGCCTCGATATCGGCCTTGCCGAGCGTACCGCCGTAAGGCGGCATCTCGGGAGATTTGTTGAGCGCTGCCCCGCCATGCGTAATGATGCTGGTGAGATCGGCATCGCTCACGTTGTTCAGAAAAGCCCCATCGGTAAACGCGTGCGGCTTGGCGTTGAGGTTGTCATGATTGGAGACCCGCTCCGCGGTGGATTCTGGATCGTGGCACCTTGAACAATAACGGTCGTTCAACTGTCGCCCCAGATTCTGCTGATATCCTAGCGCGATCTCTTCGGTTCGCCACTCAATCGTTTTCCCCGCCTTGTCGCGCGTGATGGCAGTCACCTGGTAGCGGCCCGCCACGCCGCCCAGCGCAACGCTCACGGTAAGTTGCCCGTCGTTTCCGGTCAGGCCCTCCGGCGGGATGACGGTCGCGCCGCCGCCCGCCCGGAACGAAACCGCGGCTCCCGCCACGGCACCGCCCTGCGCATCATTCACTTGCACCACCAGCGGTTGGTCGAGCGTCGTCCCAATGGCCGCAACCTGCTTGCCGCCGCTCACTTCAACCAGCGCCGCGCCGTATGCCTTGGCTTCAGGCCCTTTTGGTCCTGCACCCTTCGGCCCGCAGTTCGTCGCGAGCCCAAGCACCGAGAGCACAGCTGTCAAATGCCAGCGGGTCATTTCTTTGCCGCCTCCTGCGCCGGCGCCTTCTTCTGGGCCATTAGAAACGCGGTGAGCGCTCGTGCGTCCGCGTCACTCATGCTCTGGTTCGGTTCGATATTTCCAGGCCGCAGCAGTTGTGGATTTTTCAGGTAATGAAATGTCCAGGCAGGCGTCCCTTTCGCTCCGATCTCCGTCAGCGTCGGCCCGACGTAACCCTTATCATTCTGCGCATCGACAATGTGGCAGGACTGGCACGCGTATTTCGAGTAGAAGAGCTGCCTCCCGCGTTCCCGGTCCTCAGCCGTAAAGCTTGCGCTGTCGAGCGAGTCCGCATCGAAGGCCGGCGTCTGGTACGCCGTCAGGATGTAGTCGGTGAGCGTCTGGGCTTCGGCATCCGTCAGGTTGAACCGTGGCATGCGCCGGATCAGCGCCGGTCGCAGAGTGTTCGGATTCTTCAGGAAAGTCAGAAGCCACGCCCGCTGAACCGCGCTTCCTTCCCAGGTGAGATCGGGCGCCATGTCGCCGCCGCGGCCGTTGATCGCGTGGCAACTGAAGCATTGCATGTCTTGCATGAGCTTGCCGGCTTTGCCTGCAGGGTCGTATTTCAACACCGGTGTCCCTGCCACTCTCAAGACGGCGGGTATGGCTTCGGCGCGCTCGGTCTGCGCCAACAAGCCCGTCACCAGCGCGTCCACTTGCACCGGAGTCAAATTGTACTGCGGCATTTTCAATGCACTCCCGAAGGCGCTCGGCTGGCGGATCTTGGCCGCCAGGTAATCCGGCAGCGTGTGCGGAACTCCCGGCGCGAATACGATCTTGGCCAGCGAGCGGCTTCCCGCTACGCTGAGGTCGGGGGCAAAGTTGTCCGGCTTCTTAATGCCGTTCAGCTCGTGGCACGATGCGCAACCCCGCTCGTTCACAAGCGCCTTGCCGTGTGCGATCTGTTCCTTGGTCGCAGCATCCAGGTGCACATTGGCCAGCAGATCGCTGTCCGTCTTGGCCTCGAGAAAACCCGCCAACAGTCCCAGTTGTTTCTCACTGAATCGATACCGCGGCATGGCGGTGTGCGGGGCGTACAACTTCGGTTCCCGCAGCCAGGTGCCCAGCCATTCCGGTTTCACCTTGGACCCGATGCGCGTCAGCTCCGGCCCAACGTCGCCGCCTACCATCAACCCCGCCGCATTCTGCACCGCATGGCACGACGCACAGAACGATTCGCCGTACACGCTGGCGCCTTCCTGAGCGTCGGCGGCCGCACTTGATGATTTCGACGCATCCGGCTGCTGGTACGGCGTGCTCTGATCGATCAGGAACGCCGAAATATCCCGCGCATCCGCGTCGCTCAGCTTGAAGTCCGGCATGGTGGCGGAGACGGAGTAGGCTTGCGGATTCTTGAGCCACGCATAAATCCATTCCCGCGTGGTCTTTCGTGCCACGTGCGTCAGCGGCGGAGGCTCATTGGTCGGCATCATTCGCGCCGCGCCCGCCGTTCGCAGCGCGTGGCAGCTCACGCACCCATATCGCGCCAGTAGTTTCCTTCCCAGGTTGAGCTGTGGCGTGCCGGTGAGCGAATTCTGGTGGCACTGCCCGCAGGAAGCCTCGAAGTAACGCGCCGGCAGCACCGGCTGCTCCCACGCCTTCGTACTGCTGTGCGCCTCTTCCACCGTGGTCGCCGCGCCTTGCCCGCGGTGGCACATCACGCACCCGAACTCGTTCAGCGAGTGGGGAATCGCCGGATGCGGGCGGAACGGCTGCGTGCTCACGTCCGCCAGCGAGGTCTCTTTCATCGCCACGTGGCAGGTCGTGCAGCGGTCCACGACACCTAATTCGGGCAACCAGGTCTGCTGCAACCCCGGCTGAAACCGTCGCTGTAACGTGGCTGCATCACCGCGCTGCCGGATCAACCGCAGATACCGCGTTTGATACCGTGACCATTCGCGAAAATGATCTTTGGCCGGGACCACCGCCAGACATGCGACCAGCACAAGGCTCAGCGTGCCGAAGGCGCGCGCACTGTCGCCAAACAGGAACGCCCAAGCCGCCGCGACTTTCCGCCTGAGATCCATCAAGCCCTCCACGGCCAAACCCACGCCCAGCCCGCACCGCGAAAAAAAGTGCCAATGATGGTCAGTACCGACGCCTGGATCAGGAACCAGCTCATAATCCAGAACGAGAGCGGTTTCGCCACCAGCCACCGGCGGAATCTGTCAGGTGAATCCGCCGAACTGGCCGCCGCCAGGAACATGAAGCCCGCTACTGCCAGGGTCGGAATCAGAATCGCCCAAACCTCGAAAACGACGAAGAGTGCAGCCAGCACGCCAACCACGATTCCCACAATGCGCAGCCGCCGCTGCTTGGCCCGCATCCAAACGCCTTCTGCTTCCACGTTGATGTTGAAATACGGAATGACGATCAGCGCCACGATCACCATCGTGGGGATCAGTACGCCTGCAATCACGGGTGGGAAATAGTGCAAAAGCTCCTGCAGGCCCAAGAAGTACCACGGCGCTTTCGCCGGGTTGGGCGTCTGCATGGGATCGGCCAGCTCTTCAAGCGGTGCGTCCCAGAGAAGCGCCAGCAGCACCAGCGCGATGCCCAGCACCTCAATCGCCACCGCGGCGCGGAACAGCGTCTCTGGCCAGGTCATTACCAGTGCATCATCCTGCGCCTTTACGTGCGGCGAAGTGCGCCGCGTAACAAAGGCCACACGCACGGGCGACTTCCGGCTGTCGGAGTCGAGCCCGGCCTCGAACTTCTTTGGCTCACTCATGCGACTTTGCCTCCCCTGTATAGAGGCCGCCATCCTTGCGGATGCGCCAAAAATGAATGCCGATAAACAGAATCGCGGCCAAGGGCAGGATCACGCAGTGCAGCACATAAAAGCGCAGCAGAGCGTTGGCATTCACGGTGTTCCCGCCCAGCATGAGGAAGCGGATCTTCTTGCCCAATGCCGGCACCGCGGACATGATGTTGGAGCCGACCGTGATGGCCCAATACGCCAGTTGATCCCACGGCAGCAGATACCCCGTATAACTGAGGAACAGCGTGATGATCAGCAGCACGACGCCGATCACCCAGTTGAACTCGCGCGGCGGCCGGTACGCGCCCCGATAGAACACCTTGAACATGTGGGCGAACACCAGCAGCACCATCGCGTGCGCCGACCAGCGGTGCAGGTTTCGCAGAAACACGCCCGCGGAAACCACGAATTGCAGGTCCTTCATATCGGCGTAGGCCTGCGGCACCGACGGGTGGTAATAAAGCATCAGGGGAATTCCGGTGGCCACCAGGATCAGGAATGTCGCCAGGCTGAGAGTTCCCAGATACCAGGTGACGCTGAAGTTCAGCGCCGCCCGCCGCATTTTGACCGAGAAAAGGTGGAGGAAGATGTTCTGCTGCACGGCCAGCGCCCGGTGCAGGTTGGTGGCTCCCGTGCCGCTGCGGAATACCGAACGCCACAGCCGCGACTCGCGCAAGTCGTTGACGTATGTGTCGAGCATTTTCGCCATGCTAAGTCCTCAGGAACTGCCGGGCCGGAACCGTTGTGGAGCGGTCCACCATCAGATCGCCTTCATCGCTGATCCACACTCGGAGCCAAGCCAGCGGGCGCGGCGCCGGGCCCTCGATCTTCACTCCCTCCGCATTGAACTTACTGCCGTGGCACGGGCAGGCAATCTGGTTTTGCTCCGGCAACCACGATGTGAGACAACCCAGGTGCGTGCAAACCGCCGACAAAGCGTAAAAGCCCTCCGGCCCGTGCACCACGTAAATCCCGGTCTTCGGATCGGCCGTCACTGAGCCTTGGGGATAGCGGTCGGGCTTGCCCGCATTCGTGATAGGCGACGGCTCGTAAAGCACGTTAGGAGACAGAAATTCGTATCCGAAAACGGCAGCGCCGGCTCCGGCGACGCCCAGCGTTCCCAACCCCAGCTTTACGAACGTTTCCCGTCGCGTGCATCGTACTTCCTGTTCCGTCGTACTCTTTTCGTCCGGCATAATGTCACCTAACCTGCAATTGGATCAATGGCGGCGGACCGCTGGTCACCATGTGGTAGGCCTCCATGGTGATCACTTGCACCGGGCACCGCTCCGCGCACAGTCCGCAGCGGATGCAGCGCGTTTCGTCCTTGATCATGGCCGAGCCGGTGATGACTCCCAGTTCTTCCGCGGCCACGTCATCCAGTTCCACGCGAAAAAGCTGATCATTCTGCTGGATGTGGTCAAGCACCTCGGGCGGGAAAGCGATCTCCTCGAGCGGTACCAGCTTCAGGCAGTCTTCCGGGCAGATATCCACGCAGCCGCCGCACAATACGCACTGCGATCCGTCCGCCTCAGAACCCTCGAAGACCGTGTTGATCCAGCAGCGCAGGCATCGCCTCGCCTCGCGCATAGCGCCTTCTTCATCGAATCCGATCTCGACTTCCGTGACTCCGGTGCGGCGGTCGAGCGGCAGCATGGGCACTGGCTGGCGGTTCCAGTTCATGTAGTCGGCGAACATGCGGTGGCGGTCGAGCACCTCCACTTCGATCTCTGGCTCGGGACGTTTGCGCCCGGTAAGGTATTCATCGATGCCGGCAGCGATGCGCCGCCCGTCGCCCACGCTGTCGATAATCAGCCGCGGCCCGAAGACGCAGTCGCCGCCGGCGAACACGCCCGCTGCGCTCGTCATGAGCGTATTGCGGTCGGCCACAATCAGGCCGCGCGGCGAGATCTGCACGCCGTCCTCGGGTTTCAGAAAATCGAGCTTCGTGGTCTGGCCGATCGACATGATGATGGTGTCGCACTCTACCACCGACTCGCTGTTCTCGTAGAATGCGGGATTGAAACGCCCGGTGGAATCGAACACCCACTTGGTTTTGAGCGTTTCGAGCCCCGCAACTTTCCCGTTGCGTCCGATTACCTGCTTGGGTCCGCGCCCGTCGCGCAGGATGATGCCCTCGGTTTCGGCCTCCTCGATTTCTTCCAGCGCCGCCGGCATTTCCACGCGCTTTTCCAGGCAGACGATGCTCACTTCGCGCGCCCCCAACCGGAGTGCGGAAAGCGATATGTCCACCATCTCGTGCGCCGCCACGGCTGCAATGTTGGTATCGCTCGGCACCTCGCCCTCGGGCGCCGCGGCATGCTGCTTCAGTACTTCGCGCGCCGCCGAACGCGCTACGTCCATCGCCACATTGCCCCCTCCGATCACGACCACCTTTTTGCCGATGTCGAAGCGGTAGCCCAGGTTTGCATTGAGAAGGAAATCGATGCCTTTATGGACCCCGTCAAGGTCCACGCCTGGAATCGAAAGGTCGCGGCTGCGGTGCGCGCCTACGGCAATGACTACGGCGTCGAACCCCTCGGCGCGCAGCCCGCGAATGGTGAAATCACGGCCGGCCGCACAATTCAGCTTCAGTGTGACGTTGCCTGTGTCCAGGATTTCGCGGATCTGCGCATCCACCACGCTGCGCGGTAGACGATACTCGGGAATTCCCAGCCGCAGCATGCCGCCGGCTGCCGGAGCCGCTTCCAGGATGGTCACCGAGTAACCCATGACCGCCAAATCGTGTGCGGCCGAGAGCCCCACCGGGCCGCTCCCCACCACGGCGACTCGATACGGCAGCTTGGGCGCCGTTTCGCGCGGAACAACGAGAGGATGTCTCGATTCGGGACCGTACCGCTCGGTGAGGAAGCGCTTCAGGGCGCGGATGGAGATGGGCCTGTCGATCTCGCCGCGGCGGCAGGCGGTTTCGCAGGGGTGCGCGCAAACGCGGCCGCAGACGCTGGCCATCGGGTTGGGATCGCGCGCATGCCGGTACGCTTCTTCAAACCGCCCCTCGGCAATGAGCGCGACGTAGCGCCCGGCGTTGGTTCCCGCCGGGCACGCCATCATGCAAGGGAAATTGCTGTTCAGCCAGTCGCGGTCGACCTTCTTGTCGCGAAATCGCATTCGCATAACGGATAGGTTTGTCGGCCGCCTGGTCCCGTCATTTGGAGAGAGCGAAGTCTGCCGTCGTGTCCCCAGCGACCTTCACCGGCTTCGATTGTACCTTCATCCCCTCGTGCCAGGCCGTAACGGTGTACTGGCCTTCCGGCACGTTCGCGATCTTGTAGCTGCCATCCGCGTCGGTTACCGCAAAGTACGGCGTCGGGGTGACGACGATGTAGGCGGACATCTCGGGGTGCACGTTGCAGAGCAGCGGCACGACGCCCGGAGCATCGAATTTGAAATCCCGTTTCTGCCCCGATGGCCATGTGCCCATGTTGTGGCTCAGTTTCTTGTTCCCGCTGATCGCTGGCCAGAAGATGTTGTGCGCCACTTTATCGCTGTTCAGAAACTCCACGGTTGCACCCACTGGCACGGCCGCCACGTGGGGCTGAAACAACAACCCTTTTTGGTCGATAACCACGTGTTCCGTTGGTGCCGGGAAAGTCTTTCCCAGAGTGGCCTCAATGTAGACCACCGAGACTCCCTTTCCGGCGCTTACTTTGCCGGATAACGTGTTGCCGGGCAGCGCCGCGGCCAAAGCGAACGTCGAGATGAACAGTGCTGTTAACGCAGACTTCGTAAATTGATTCTTCATGACAAATCCTTTCGATATGTTTTAGTAAACAAATTCCAGACCAACCAGCGCGGTGTTAACGCGGAACGGATTGAGCGCCGTCTGGACGCCGGTCACCGGGTCGGTCACCACAGTCACGGCCTGCTTGGGCCGGAACTGATACTCAAACGAGGCTTTGATGTTGGGGTGAATCAGGAACTGGATTCCTGGAGTGAAACGGTTTCGCTCCGAGCGGAGTGGGCCGAAATACGAAGTGCTGGTGCTGAGTGCGAGACCGTTGATGCGGTCGGCGCTTGAATGCACTCCATCCCAGCGGCCGATGGCCATGATCCATGGAAGCAGCAGGTAGTCGGCCTCCAGGAAGCCGCCGTTGAACTTGGCCGGAACGCTGGAGATGAACCCCACTGGCACCGCCGTGGTGGAGCCGACGGGAAGCGGCATGAGCGCGCCGTTCGCGTCCACTGGCAATAGGTTATTGTCGCGCCCGTACATGTAAACGCCGAACAGGTTGAAAGTGCGGTAGTTGAAGCTGAAGTCCCCGCCGGCGCGGTAATAGGGTTCGTGAGCGTAGATTAGCCGTGTGTCGCCGTTGGCCAGGGCTCCCAGGAAACCCTGCTGCGAATTACCGCGCAGGTAGAAGGTTCCGAAGTTCAAGTAGGTATGGTCGCGCGGTCCGGTGGCGCCAGCCGCCTGAACGGAGTTCCGGCTTTCAGCATCACGCTCCAGGTTAAAGCGGTACGAAAAACGCGCATATACATTTTTGAAGCTCGAATCTGAACCGAACCCCAGGCCCCCATTGGCGCCGCCCAATGCTGACGGAACATAGGGGCTGGCATTGCTCGACTGGCCCAGTCCGCTGGTGTTCTGGTTCATGATGGTCACGGAGTAGTGATAACCGCCGTAGTTGTGGCCGCCGCTGAACTCAACTCCCTTGGCGGCATCGGCGAAGGTGAACTGGTTGTTCACATTCTGCGACGACGACAGCATCGAGCTGATCGCTCCGATATTCGCCTGTGCATAGATGTCGTAGGGGCTGAGGTTGATGTTGCGGGCCTGCGTAAAAGGCAGATCCAGCTCGAACTGCCCCGCGCGAATGCTCAGCGCGTCTGTGGGCAGCTTCAGGAATCGGCCAATGTTGACGAACTTGAGATAGCCGTCGCCCAGGCCGCCAGCCGCGTTGTCGCCAGCCACGCTGATGTCGTCATCCACCCAGAATGCGATGTCGCTGCCGAAATTGCCGGCAGTGAAGATACTGAAGAGGCCGGTCTCAAAGTCGCTTCGCGGAATCACCTGCGGTAGCGTTCCTGGAGCCGCCAGCGCGTTGAACTGGTTCCGATTATTGCCGGTCACCTGAAAGAAATTGTTCATGCGCAGCCCGATCGGCGGCATGCCTGGAATCTGGCCCGGCCAAACCGTCCGCGGCCACACCTGCTTCTGGGCTTCTGCTCCCAGCAGAGTGTTCGGTACCTTCAGAAAGTTTTCGTCGTCTTTGGGGAACTTGAAGCCGGCGTCCTTGAATGCCTTGCCGAAGTCATTCAGCTTCGGAAAATCCAGATGACACGTCGTGCAGGACGTCTGGTATTGGCGCGAAAACGCGGGGATGGCATACGTTTTCGTGGAAACCACCAACATCCACAGCGGAATCATCAGGACAGAGCCGGGAACCAGGACTCTGAGCCACTTGCCAGTTCGCATCGAAAAAGCCTCCTTTGGGCGGATACCGTGAGTACGACCAGTGCAATATGCCGACGCTGCGATGCAGTCTGGTCGCCAGTCGCTAAGTGCTTCGTATCCTGATAGCTGTGAGCGTCTAATGTACTCGCAGGTGGGCGAGAATCCGCACATTCCGAATTGGAGACCAGCGCGAGGGGCAAATGCCCCAGCAAACCTGTGGCAATTGCGAGGACGAAGGCGTGTCGGTTTTTGTCAGTGGCCACCGGCAGAAAGAACTGGACGAGGCGATGAAAGCGATCGGCTCCTAAGGACCGATCGCACCTAGCACTCCGTTACCTCCTGCACCCAGGAGGTCGCGAAGGACGACGCGATTCCGATGCAGCCCACCGGATCACGGCGTGCCAACCGCACAAATCGCTTGACGCTGTTTGGAAATGGGCACAGAATACCGTCATACAAAGAGTTGGTTCAGGAATCGGCTGTTCCGATCCTTTGTTCTGAATAGGTCCGTCCACGCCGAAGGGGGAGCGCGTTGAAGACCCTGAGCCTATCCCGTCCTCTTGTCATCCGTTGTCGGCATCCATCGAAATATCAGGTCAAGCAGACGTGCGCCACCGAAACGAGAATGGAAGGATTCAAAGTGCAAGACTGTGACGAATGCCTCAGACTGGAGATCCTATTACAAGAGTGTGGACTTGACTACCTTGCGGCTGCGAATCGTTACAACACTCTGCTCCTTACGAGCTTGGACAGTTCCTGGGCCGCGGAGGCGCTACGAACTGCCAAGATCGCAAATAATGAAGGGCAGCGGCAGTTCGACGAACATGTCCAGAAGCACGCCGAACCGGCCCGACGGACGGCGGGCGCGTAAGACCGCTAGTTGCCGACTTGGGAGGGACAAGTTATGTTCAATACCCTCACGCAAAGCAGGTAAAACCCGCCGAATGGGAATCAGAGCGGCTATCTCCAGACGTTGGGAGGATCGAAATGAACAGGCATAATCGTTTGACGCTTTGGAGCGCATCGGTTCTCGGCACGCTGATTCTGCTGGCGGTTGGGGTCATTCACACCTACTACAGAAATTCCCCTGCGCGTTGGAACAGTTTCATGGTCGGCGATCCGCACGAGGGAGCCACGCTGTTCTTCGAAAAGAAGGGGTGCGCGCGTTGTCACGCCGTCAATGGTGTTGGCGCCAGCTCAGCGCCCGATCTGGGTTTCAGCCGGTCGCCGCAATCGAGCCTCGCTCAGATTGTGAGCACCATGTGGAACCACGCCCCGAGAATGTGGGAAAGTATGCGCGCACAGGGAATCGCCTACCCTGACCTGGATCGCGAGGACCTGGTCAATCTGTTCGCGTTCCTGTACACAGCTCACTACGTTGACGAGCCCGGCGACGAGCGCCGCGGCGCGCTCCTGTTCGTGTCCAAAGGTTGCGCGCGCTGCCACGCGGCACAGGGGACAGCGAACGGCCTCGCACCGGCCCTTGCGGACATGAAAGGCATTGACACACCCATTGTGTGGGCCCAGACCATGTGGAACCATGCGCCGAAGATGGAGGCGCGGATGCAGCAGCTTGGGGCGGCGTGGCCAAAGTTTGAAGACGGCGAAATGAATGACCTGCTGGCTTACGTACGCGAAGTCTGTGGCGGGCCCCGGCGGGAGACGGCACTGCTGCCTGCAAGCCCCGACCGGGGCTGGCAGGTTTTCCAAGACAAGTCCTGTCTTGCCTGTCACTCGATCAATGGCAAAGGAGGCCACATCGGACCCGAACTCGGACCGGGGCGGCAGTTACCGATCAGCATCGTGCGCTTCGCCGGCATCATGTGGAACCATTCCCCTCAGATGTGGCGCGCATCGGAAGCCCGTAATGTCCCTCGTGCTGCATTTGAGGGCCGGCAACTCGCGGATCTGGTCGCTTTCCTTGCCAGTATCCGCTATTTCGAGCCCTCCGGGTCCCCGCAGGAGGGGGCCACTCTGTTCGTCGAGCGGGGATGCGCTGTTTGCCATGGGCCACAGGCTGAAGGCACGCGCAATGGTCCGGCGCTCCGCGGACGTGGCAAGTCGTTCACGGTAATCACAATCGCGGCGGCTCTGTGGAAGGATGGACCCAAGATGTACCAGCGCACGCGAGAACTCAAAGTACCATGGCCGGATCTCACCGAAGGCGATACTGGAAACCTCGTCAGTTTCTTGAACGCGCCCGTCCCTGGGCGCCGTGTCCAATGAAGAATGAAGGTTGAGCCAAGAACTTGGGAGGGACAAGCAATGTTCAATACCCTCACGCAACGGCAACACGTCAAAGCCGACGAACAGGAACGCTAAGCGCATTACTGTTCCCGCCCCCAACGGGCAGCCGTTCAGGCGTTCCTCCGGACACCGGGATGGTCCAGAGATTCGAAATAGCGGCCTTGTAGACCACACCCATCCCGCCCTCGCCAAGTTTCTCGAGGATCTCGTAGTGCGAAATGATGCGCCCGACCATGGTCTATCCGTTTTCTGAAAGGAGTGCAGGAGCCTGTGCCGCTTGGTCAATTCTAAACCTAATGGGCAATACCTGGCGATAAACAGCCCTTGTAATGAGGAACCCGGTTTGGATCCCTGGTTCGCCCCAAGAAAACGGCGGTCACGTCAGCAGAGCTGACTAACCAGGAGTCATGCAGCGGCATACCTTTCTGCTATAGCGTCTATAATGCACCGCAGGTTATGACTTCGACTGGAGAACGGCAGTGACGAGAGACGAGGCTTGGAATCTGGCAAACCATTGGGTTGCCGCTTGGAACGCTCATGATCTGAACTTGATCATGACCCATTATGAGGATGCAATCGAGTTGACCTCGCCGGTTGCCGCACAGCTGTTAGGTGCGTCCGGTGGCAAGGTGGTCGGAAAGGCAAACTTGAGAGCTTACTTTCAGCGAGGGCTAGAAGTCTACACGGAACTCCGCTTTCACCTTGAGGATGTGCTCTGGGGCATGAACAGTGTGGTGCTCTACTACACGAACCAAAAGGGAACACGTACGGGAGAGTTCATGGAGCTGTCAGCGAATGGAAAAGTGGCACGAGTCGTGGCCCACTACAATGCTTAACAAGAGGATCGCATGCATGCCAGAGACAAATCCTGATGCGCGATTACGGGACGCCTGACAATCCGGCCGGAGCGGATCGGATGTTAGGGCAGCTCCTTGACGCGGATATTGCGGAACTCAACGAGGCTACCGTGGCCTAGGAAGCCGATGTGGCCAGCGGGGCGCGCGAGGCCGGGGTGGTGGGACAGAACTTCCGGTTCTTTCACCATGCCGAGATCAGTGTCGAGAATGATCACGCCGTTCAGCGTCACTTTGATACGGCGGCCATTGGCGACAATCTCCTCTTCGTTCCATACGCCGAGCGGTTTGCGATAGCCGGTGCGGGCGGGAATCACATCGTAGACCGAGCCGTGATACTGTTCGGGCCGGATCCGGCCTTTGTACATCTTGTCTCCATCGTCGAGGATTTGAATCTCCATGCCTTGGTAGGCGGCATCCCCTTCATAGGGCGCGCGAATGCCGATGCCATTGTTTGCGCCTGCCGTAAGGACAAACTCGAATCGGAAAGCGAAATTGCCAAATTCCTTTTCAGTAAAGAGATTGCCGCCGCCCGCGGCTGGACACACGATATTGCCGTCCTGCACGACGTAGCCCGGGCCGTGGCCGTCGACGAGCTTCCATCCCTTCAGGGTCTTCCCGTCGAACAGGGAAGCGAAGCCGGCCTCGTCGGCGCCGGCAGCCATCTGAAGCGTGAGAAGCAGCGCCGCTGCGATCTTGTGCATAAGATTGAGTCTACCGCCGCCCGCACGGCCTGCACGCCGATAACGACCAGGCGTTTTAGGGTGACGCCCAAACAGATTCATTGCCGATCTTCACGCGGGCCGCGCTGGTGAGTATCCGCTCCTCGTTCAGAACACGAAGCGGGCCCCAATCTGGCCGTGCCTCGGCGCGTTCGCCTGGCTGCTGATCACCCCGAAGCTGCCCGAACCGAATGCGTGGCCCGGCGCGCTAAAGCGCGGCGTATTCAGGAAGTTGAAAAACTCCGCTCGCACCTCGACAAACTTGCCTTCACGGATTGTGAAGCTCTTGGAGATACCCTGATCGAGGTTATGGATGCCGGGTACGCGGCATCCCGAAAGGTAGCGCGGCGCGCTGCCGGGAGTCTGGTCTCCGGGGTTGGAGAATGCCGCGGCATTGAAATAGTTCGCTGTGCCGTTCACGACGGCGTCGATACTCACACCGCCGCAGGGGTCGCCGCTGAGATTGGGCCGTTGCTGTCCCCCGGACAGCCGGTTGCGCGACATGTATACTGTGATAGGCTGGCCGGATTGGAGCGTCACAAAACTGTTCAATTTCCATCCGCCCACGATCCCGTCCAGGATCCGATTCATGTGTTGACCGAATTGGCGGCCACGGCCGAATGGCAATTCGTAGATTGCGGCAACCACGAGCCGCTGGGGCGTATCGTTGGCCCCGACACTTTGCTCGGCCCGCAGATTGTTCTTGTCCTGCGGCTCACCGGCGCTGAGCGCGCCGATCCAACGGTTGGCTCCTTCATCGGACGTGGAAGTCATATGCGAAAACGTGTAGTTGCCGGTAAAGCTCAATCCCATGGAATATCGCTTCTCGAACCGCACCTGCAAGGCATCGTACCGGGACGTGGCCGCGAACGGCGGAAAGGCACCGAAGTACCCGAATTGCGGATAGGGCAGT
This sequence comes from Terriglobia bacterium, assembly GCA_020073305.1. Lineage (GTDB taxonomy): Bacteria > Acidobacteriota > Terriglobia > Bryobacterales > Bryobacteraceae > QHXW01. Next base: position 14,678 of record JAIQFK010000019.1, on the reverse strand, counting down.
AGAACGTTGAGCCGTGGGATCGTGGGGTCTTGTGCGCCCGGAGAATTTAGGTGTAAAGGGTCCTTTTGAATCTTTATTACTAGTATTCTTATGTGATCCTCGATAGTCCGGACCAGTTTGGGTCTCCTTTTATGGACTGATCCCGATCATTGGACAAATGGGCCGCCGGAACCGCTCGAAATAGAAACAAGATAAAAGGGACTTAAAACTAAGCGAGTGGATGTATAATCGAGGCGGCCCGGAAGCCAAAACGGAAATCCCGGCTAAGTCTTTGACTGCTATGAACTCCGACCCAAACTGCGGGTCCGGAGTGGACCCGCCACCTGGAGCGCAAGCCGCCTCGCAGAGCATTCTGGAGAAACCACTTCAAGGGCGATACCTGCTCCTGCGGGAGCTGGGGCGCGGAGGGTTCGGCACCACCTACCTGGCTGCGGACCAGCAGGTGGCATCCCGCAAGGTTGTGGTGAAGGTGCTGCTGGAGCGGCGCGCGGAGGATGCGTGGTCGCTCAAGAAATTCCATGAGGAGATGGAGGCGCTGGCGCGTATCGATCACCCAGGTGTGGTGTCGGTAGTCGATTTTGGTCATCTGCCGGACAACCGGCCGTTCCTGGTGATGCAGTACGTCTCGGGGAGCCCGCTGCGGGAACTGAACCCGCGCAACGGGATGCCGCTAGCTCGCATGGCGAGTATCGTGCAGCAGACCGGTCGCGCCTTGACTGCGGCCCACGAGGCGGGTGTGTGCCACCGCGATCTGAAGCCCGCCAACGTGATGGTTCAGACACTATCGGGCGACCAGGATCAGGTCAAGCTGATCGACTTCGGCGTCGCCACGCTCGAGGATGTGGAGGTGACTTCCGGGTCGGCGAATGTTGCCGGAACCTGGGAATACATGGCGCCGGAGCAGTTTCAGGGCAAGTCGTCACCGGCGAGCGATATCTACCAATTGGGCGCGCTGGCATACGAACTGGCGACCGGCGTCAGGCCCTTCCGGTCGACGACGCCGCGCGGACTTCTACTGCAGAAGACACAAGAGGTGAGGGTGCGGCCGATGGATTTGCGGCCGGACCTGCCTCACGCCGCCGAGAAGGCGATTCTGAAAGCCTTGTCGCCCGATCCGCAGGATCGATACGCTCGGGCGCGCGACTTTGGAGACACGCTGGCGAGCACGCTCTCCGGCGCAGCCAGCGCGGATCTATCGGAGATCAGCACGCAGACCACTTCGTTCGCGGCACACGGGGCTGGACCGCGGGCAAACCGGCTGAAACTGGTGGCGGCTCTGGCAGGACTGGCGCTCTTGGCCTTCATCGCATACTCGCTGTTCTGGAAGCCGCACAAGCCGAATTCCATCGCGGTGCTCCCGTTTGAGAACCGCATGGGCGATCCGGACATGGAATATCTCAGCGACGGCATTACGGAGTCGCTCATCAACGACCTGTCACGGATCCCCACGCTGCGGGTGAGCGCGCATGGAGCGGTGATGCACTACGCCGGCGGCAAGAAAGATCCGCGGAACGCGGGGCGTGAATTGCGCGTGGACCGGATTGTGCGCGGCTCGGTGTCGAGGACGACGGACGAACTGCGAATCGAGGCGGAGTTGATGGATACCGGCTCTGGCATGCGCTTGTGGGGGCAAACCTACACCACGAAGATGTCGTCGCTTTCGGAAGCGCAGAAGGAGTTCTCGGTGCAAGTGACCGATCATCTCCGGTTGAAACTGAGCGGCCCCCTGAAGGACCGGCTGGCGCGCCAGTACGCCGTGGGGTCGGAATGGTACCACGATTATCTGAAGGGACGATTCCTGCTGAACAAACGCACGCCTGGCGGCTTCGACGCAGCCGCGCGGTATTTTGAGCAGGTGATCCGGAAGAAGAACGCCGACTACGCTCCAGCGCACGCGGGGCTGGCATACACCTACGCTCTGTTGGCCATGCACGCCAGTGTTTTTGGAAACGTCGCGCCGGCGCGCATGTTGGAGGAAGCCAGGACGGAGGCGCAGAAGGCCTTGGAACTGGACGGCACTCTGGCGGAGGCGTATACCTCGCTGGCGTACGTGCAGATGCAGGCCGACTATCAGTGGGCCGAGGCGGAGAAGAACTACACACGTGCGATCGATCTGAATCCGAACTCGCCCGATGCCCACGAATGCTACGCGCTGGAACTGGCGGCGCTGGGGCGGTTCGACGAGAGCCTGCGGGAGGCGCAACTGGCGGCAAACCTCGACCCCACCGCTTGGGCGCTCAAGGCGGCGAACGCCACCATCCTCTACTATGCGCGGCGGTTCGACGAATCGCTGGCGATGCTGGATGCGATCGCCAAAGGAACGGGGGCGCCAGGCGACCTGGGCGATGTCCGGGCGGCGAATTATTGGGCGAAGTCGATGCCGGCGGAGGCACTGGCGGCGGCATCGCAACTTCCGGAGACCTTCACGCCGCACGTGCGCACGCCGCTGCTGGTTTCCGCATACGCACGCGCGAAACAGGATCACAAGGCCAGGGCGCTGATGGCCAGCTACACGCCAAAACCGGAAACGGCGATTTGGTACTACCTGGCGATCGCGCACATGGACCTGGGAGAGAAACAGGAGGCCCTGCGCGACCTGGAGCTGGATTGTGAACGGAAATCGGCTGAGATTCTCTTTGTAAAGGTAGATCCGATGTTAGATGGCTTGCGGTCCGATGAGCGGTTTCGCGCGCTTGTCACCCGCATGAAGTTGAACAACTAAACACAGCAACACACACCTGGTTGGACCGGGAAAGGAGCGAGCCAAGTGAAAAACGATATTCTCCAGCAGATCGGCTTGTCCGAGCCGGAGCTGCAGAAATACCTACGAAAGGTGACGAAGTTCTACAAGGGCTTGACCGACGCGGAGCAGCGCGTCTTCATAGCCAGCTTGGGTACGAGGAAGGAGGCGATGCTTTCCTTCCACCCGAACCTCACTGCCAGAAAATTGAAAGACCTCCTGATACGGGGAGGGGAAACAGCGATCGTCTTCCTGATACACGGAACCATAGGGCCAGGTCCGAAAAAGACGCGGCTGATGATGCCTAAAAGAGACACGAGAGGGTGACGCTTAGACCGCAGATGCGCATCCAGAGCGTCCGGAAGCATGCATCGGCTCGCTCCGAGCGGGCGGTTCCGGTAGAGGAAACGCTCGCGCGGGCTGGCCCATGCGCAGCGGCACTCGGCGTCACGCGGTTGGCCAACATCACGGGTCTGGATCGCCTGGGGATCCCGGTATTTACCGCGGTGGTTCCTAAGTCTGACGACTCCATCTCAGTCTATAACGGCAAGGGGATTCACCGCGATGAATCCAAGGCCGGCGCGCTGATGGAAGCGATCGAACGCCAGACCGCCCTGGATACGCGGCTGCCGGTGGTGATGGCGAGCTTCCGCGCGATGCGCCGTGGCAAACGGGCGGCGGTCGATCCCCGTTCGTTCAACCAAAAACTGCGAGCCGGTTACCGCGAGGATCGCGCGTCCCTGTGGACCGAGGCGCACGATCTCATCCACGGCGAGGTGGTGATGGTGCCGGCGGCGATGGTGGCCTATGGTACGCGGTACGCGCACCCGGGATCGCCGTTTGCGACCAGCTCGTCGAACGGGCTGGCTTCGGGAAACTGCTTCGAAGAGGCGGTATGCCATGGGTTATGCGAACTCGTGGAGCGGGACGCCTTCACGCTGGCGCAACTGCGCAGCCAATGGATTCCGAAGGCCAGACGCGAGGCGGTGTTGGGCGCGGGGGCGCCGGGCGCGGATGACCCGGATGCCTGCCCGCGCATCGACCTGGCCGGCGCCGGGGATCCCTTTCCGTTACTGCTGGAAAAGTTCGAACGCGCCGGACTTCGCCTGGTGGTGCGGGACATCACTTCCGATATCGGAATACCGAGCGCGGTTGCGTCCACGGCAGATGACACGGTGCCGGGATTCCCGCAGGCGCATGGCGGAATGGGGGCGCATCCCAACGCGCGCATCGCGGTGATCCGCGCCATCACCGAGTTAGCGCAATCGCGCGTTGTAGATATCCAAGGCGCGCGCGAGGACATCGTCGCCGCCCATGAAACCGCGCCCGAGGGCAACCGGCTGACGCAGCGCGTCCACAAGATCGAACCGGGAAGATGGCTTTTCCAGCAGACCGGCCGCACGCGGCGGTTCCGCCAGATGGCTTCGGTTCAGAACGACGACATTGCCGACGATATCCGGCTGATTCTGGCGCGCCTGGCGCGGCACGGCATCGAGCGGGTCCTGGTGGTGGACCTTTCGGGTCCCGATGGCTTCGCTGTGGTGCGGGTGATGGCGCCGGGCCTGGAGTTTTGGGCGCTCGATGGGGAACGGATCGGACCGCGCGCGCTCGCATTCTGGCGGCGGCATGTCGCGTAAAACCGGCTGCGGGGCTGACGGGCCACGCGTGGTTATCTTCACGGGTCCGAGCTTGCACCCGCGCGACGCGGCTTCCCTTCTGGATGCGGAATGCAGGCCGCCGGTGAAGCGTGGGGATCTATTGCCCCTAGTCCGTTCCAAACCGCGTGCGGTCGGCATCATCGATGGGGAGTTTTACCAGAGCCTGGCGGTGTCGCCCAAAGAGGTCCTCTCGCTGCCGGAGGCGGGAGTGGCGGTCTACGGGGCGGCCAGCATGGGAGCGCTGCGGGCCGTGGAACTGTGGCGCTACGGCATGATCGGCATCGGCAGCGTGTTCCGGCTGTTTCGCCGCGGCGTTCTAGATGCCGATGACGAAGTCGCTCTGGCGTATTCCAGCGACACGTATCGGGCGGTGTCCGAGCCGCTGGTGAATTCGCGGTACCAGCTACGCGCGGCAGTGCGGCGCGGAATTCTCACGAAGGCCGAGGCCGGTGCCATCGTGTTGGCGCTCAAAGACGTCTATTTCCCGGAGAGGACGCGGGAGCTTTCGCTGGCGTTTGCGCGGAGACAGATCGGGATCGAGCGGACCGGCCGATTGCATGAGTTTCTCGCCGTCGGCGCACCGACCGTGAAGGAGCGCGATGCCCGGCTGCTGGTCGCGCGCATCCGCCGGGATGTCGGAAAGGATGCGCCCCCCTTCAAAGCTTCTACCGCCACAAGGGACTGACTAGCTGCCCGGGTTCCGATCCGCGCCGGCCGGGACGGGGTTTTCGCGACTCCGCTTTGCGCGCCTTCGGTCGCGCTGAAATCCAAGTTGCCTACATACTTGGCCGTGCCAGGGACGAGCCCTTCCACGGTCACACGCGCAGACCCGCAACCATGCGCATATAATAATGCGCGAGGAGATACGCCATGCCTACGTACATTTCGCTGTTGCGCTACACGCAAAAGGGTATAGAGGAGATCAAGCAGAGCCCCACGCGCCTCGACGCAGCCAAAAAGATCTTCCGCGATGCCGGCGGGGAGTTGAAAGCCTTTTACCTGACGACGGGCAGGATCGATGCCGTAACCATATTCGAAGCGCCGAGTGATGAAGCAGCGGCGCGGCTGACGCTGACTCTGGGTGCACACGGAAACATCCGCACGGAAACCCTTCGCGCCTTTACTGAGGCGGAATACCGGAAGATCGTTGCCGCATTACCCTAAGTGGCGACAAGTAACGTGACTCAGTTTGGGGAGTGCCTGACATGGCTGCGTTGCGAGAAAGTGATAGCGACTGTGCGCGGTGAAATAGGATTCCAGACGGCAGCAAGCTCATCTTTCCTGTGAGCGAAGCCGTGCCATAACTTATCAAAGCCGACCGTGCTGTTGTTCCTCGATCTGCGCCAGCACGCGGTCGCTGCGCTCCTTGTATTCCTCCATTTCCCTTTCGGCCTGCAACGCGCGGCGCCGCTCATCTTCCTCGCGCCGCTGCCGTTCCTGCGGGTCCATGCCAACGGGGATCATCAGATGGAGGGTCGAGTCGCCGTCCAGTTCGCGCACGAGTTCGTCGGCCTGCTCCTGATACAGCGCGCGTGAAGAAAGTGGTGAGCCAGCCCGGAGGGAAGGTGTCGCCGGGGACGGTCAGCAGTTCCGCCTCCGGTATCGTTTCGAGATCGTCTTCGGTCTTTGGCGACATGGCGCATTTCCACCCCTCGCCCTCAGACTACACGCATAGGTTTAAGATTCTGTAAATAACAATCTTGGGTTTATGTCCGGAGGCTATGAATGCGCGAAGAAAGAACGTATCTACATTGTTGACACAGGTGAGACGTGATGTCATAATGTATATACAAGGTTTATACAGGAGGCAACCATGAAATCCACGGTGAAGAAATGGGGTAACAGCGCGGCGGTGAGGATTCCGACGTCCGTGATGCAGGCCACGCACCTTAACCTGGATGAGGTTGTGGATGTGCGGGAGGACCGGGGACGGATCATCATCGAGCCTGTACGGCAAAGAACCTATGAGCTGAAGGACCTTCTGAAAGGCATCACCTCGAAAAATCTGCATGAGGCGGTTGATTTCGGGCCTCCGCAAGGGAAAGAGGTCTGGTAATGCCGCAGCGCTATGTGCCGGACGCCGGGGACATCGTCTGGCTGAACTTCACGCCTCAAGCGGGGCATGAGCAAGCGGGACACCGTCCGGCTCTGGTGTTGAGTCCCTCGGCTTACAACGGCAAGACGAGCCTGATGATCTGCTGTCCTCTGACGACGCAAATCAAGAACTATCCTTTTGAGGTCCTCATCGGCGGCACGCCGCCCAGTGCTGTCCTCGCCGATCAGGTGAAAAGCGTCGACTGGCGCACCCGAAAAGCCACTCGGAAAGGCCGCGTAGCGCCCGAAGAACTGGCGGAAGTGCGGGCGAAGATCCGCGTGCTCATTGGCTGATAAGTCATTCGGGCGGCGATTTAGGCTCAACCCATGAAAGAATGAAGCTATGTTGATGCCGGCGGTAGACCGCAAAAAGCGGATTGAAACACAATACGTCGAAGAAGCCCGCCGGGCCTCGTCGATCTTTCCGAGCGGGAGGCTCGATCCGCATGAGAGGCCTGATTTCCTGCTGCTAGCCGATCACGGCAAGATCGGAATCGAACTTACGGAACTATGCCGCGAGGAGCCGAGGGCGGAAGCAGGAAGGCTTGTGAAAGTGCCCGGCAGGGCGAAAGAGATTTACGACCGATTGCCGGACGCTGATCCCGTCGACGTTGGCATAGGGTTCTGGAGGGCGGAAGACATAGGCTTCAACGTTTTAACAAGGTCGCTCGCCGACTTCGTTTATGCGAACCGGAACAGCAAGGGAACCGGCTTCGAGACAGGATTGCCACCCGGCTACTGTCACATCGGAATTCACGAGCCTCTGGTAGCGGGCGGACGTTGGCACGGAGGAAGAGCTTTCGATACGATTGTGGCACCGAAGGAGCTTCTTGAAGCCCGCATCGCGGAGAAAAACGGCCGCGTTAACGATTACAGGCTGTCGGCACCGGAGGTCTGGCTCCTGATCGTCAATGACCAGTTCCTGGGACCGGGCGAGGTGTACGCGCGGCCCGACCATCTGGCGCAATGGAAGTTTGCCTTCGATTTTGACAAGGTGCTGCTGTTCTCGCGTGAACCGGGCGGCAGCGGCGACGTGATCGAGATTCAGCGGAGATAAACGGCTGAGCACACCGGTACGATCCGGGACTATTGCTTTCCAGAATGTGGATCGGTTTCAGGCCCGTGGTTGACTCCAGAGTGCGGTGAAATCGTTGGGCCTGTGAACAGCGTCTATTCCCCAAAACGCATGGACGGTAAGCTAATGCAAAAGTGGCTGGGGAAAAACCACTGATCCTCCCGCCCCTCAGAAAAGGATGACGGAATCGAGAGCCGACTGACGGACGTTCAGACCGCACTTCACCCCTGGCTGGTCGCTGCGCGCCAAAGTTTTGGAATGAAATGGAATGAAACTGCGTCCTGCGGAGTCCGTAAGGTCTTGAAAACATGGTGGCCAGGGACGGAATCGAACCGCCGACGCCAGCCTTTTCAGGGCTGCGCTCTACCAACTGAGCTACCTGGCCGGGATGTTTCAGTTTAGCAGACGGTTCACACCTTTTCGAGCGCGGCGAGCGCTTCGCCGGTGGTCTTTTCGACCGCGGCGTGCAGGCTGTTGCCGTGCGTGTCCATGGTGACGATGGCGACGAAGTCGTGGACCTTCAGGCGCCACATGGCTTCCGGAATTCCGAACTCCATCAGGTGAACGCCGAGCACTTTCTCGACGGTGCGCGCGTAATATTGGGCGGCGCCGCCAATGGCATTCAGATAAACCGCGCCGGAGTCTCTCAAAGCCGCCAACGTTTTGGCGCCCATTCCACCCTTGCCCACCACGGCGCGCACGCCGTAGCGGCGAATGATGTCGGCTTGATACGGTTCTTCACGGCTGCTGGTGGTGGGTCCCGCAGCTTTCACCACCCAGTCCTCGCCCTGCTTGAGCATGACGGGACCGCAGTGATAGAGCACCGCGCCGCGGAGATCGACGGGCGGCGGATTTTTCATCAGATGCGCGTGGACGTTGTCCCGGCCGGTGAACATTTCACCGCGCACGAGCACCACGTCACCTACTTTGAGCGCGCGCACGGCTTCTTCGGAGAGCGGAGGCGTGAGGATCACTTCGCGGCCGGTGAGCGGAAAGCCCTCGCCCCTGGCCATGCGTTCGACGGGACGATCGGGATCGCGGTAGAGCCATTGGGTGATGGCGCCCGTCGCCGCGTTGAGCTTCACGCCGAGACGGCGGAATGCCCAGCAGTCGTAGGCCACGGAAACGAAAAAGCTCGCCGGGAGACGGTTGGCGGCCGTGATTTTGCAGCCGATCAGCGAGACTTTGCCGCCGAATCCCATGGCGCCCACACCCAAGCGGTTGGCTTCTTCCATCACTTCAGCTTCGAGGCGGGCGAGCTGCGCATTCGGATTCACATCGTCGAGCGTTCGCAAGAGCTGCTGCTTGGCAAGATCGTATCCGCGGGCGCGGTCGCTGCCAATGCACACCCCGAGAGCGCCGGGCGAGCAACCCTGCCCTTGCGCCTGCCAGACCGCGTGGAGGATGCACTTGCGCACGCCTTCGAGATTGCGGTCGGCGCGGCCGAGGTGATCGAGCTCGCAGGGCACCGAGTACTGGATATTCTTGTTCTCGCAACCGCCCCCCTTGAGGATCAGCCTGACTTCGATCTCGTCCTCTTCCCATTGCTCGAAGTGAATGACGGGGGTCTCGTCGCCAAGATTGTTGCCGCTATTTTTTCCGGTGAGGGAATCCACGGAGTTGGGCCGGAGTTTTCCGCGCCGCGTGGCTTCGGCCACGGCTTCGTGAACGGCTTTACGGATCCTGATCTGGTTCACTCCGACGGGCGTGTGCACGAAGAACGTCGGCATGCCGGTGTCCTGACAGATGGGACCCTCGTCGTCTTTCGCCATGTCGATGTTGCCAAGAATAATGTTCAGGGCTTGTGACGATTGCGTGCCGGGCGTCTCACCAGCGCCCGCAATCTGCATGGCGGCGCGCACATCGGGCGGCAGATTTGTGGACGTTTGAGTGATCAGCTCCAAGAGGCTATTGGCCAAGAATTGCATTTTGGAAGTCTCGACTCATTCTAGCCTGCAGCGCAATGCAACGAGAAGGGGCGCTTAACGACCTTTGGAATGAGTCTTGTAGGGCGAAATTGGCTTTGTTTTGCAAAATACGTTTCGCGGGGCGCCCGGCCTACCAACCAGGCGGACCGAGCACCAGCAATTTCATTTTAGGATATGGGCAAAAGGCCGCAGGTCCCCACCAAAACCGGGTGTGGACCTGCGCTACAAAAGTCTGCTAATTCCAACCGGTGGTTTTTGTTGCTCCTACCGAATAGGCGAAGAAACCCCGGTCGATGGAACCGCCGGCAGTCAGCGGAGCCGTGAACTGGCCCTGAGTCGGGTCAATGACACCGAAGACCGACAGGGAACCGTAAGACCCACTTGAAGAATCATTCGAAACCTGGAACAAGTGGCTCAAGACGCTCACCGGCACGGTAAAGGTGCCGGCCGTAGCCTGGGCAATGCAGGTGAACAGAGACGCGTTGTAGATCGGATTCTGCTGCGTACCGCCGCTTTGGGCAAACGCCGTCCCGGCAATTGCGACAAGCCCGGAGGTACCGCCGGTCCAGTTGACAGTCAGGCCAGAACTGCGCGGAATGGGATCCGGGAGGGTGTCTTCGTTGGTCCAGGTCAGGTCGCCGGGAAAGTTCACGCTAGCACTGAAGGCGCCGACGTCGGTCCCGCCGGTCCCTGCAATCGTGTAGGTGCCTGTCGTCAGCGTCGGGGTGCCGCTGCCGCCAATGCCGTTGAAGCCGTTCGAATACAGCGATGCCGAGTAGAAGTCGTTGGCCCCCGCCAGCATGGGCATTGCCACATTCGAGGCATTCGGTCCATTCAGCGTCAAGTGATTGCCCGCGTTCAGTGGCGTGGGCGGGACGCCTTGAATGATCTGTTGCGAGGTGCCGGTCCGCTGGTAAACGTAGCAGGCGCCGATCTCGGTCAGCGAGAAGTTGGCAGTGCCGACGGTGTCGACGGTATATTTGGCAAACGAGCCGGAGGCGCTCTCGCTCTTGGATTGGATGGTGCCCAGTGTCGGCACGGTGAGCTCCAGGGAATTCTTCAAAAGGGTCAGCGTTCCGATGGTGAGGGTTCCGCCGAGATCCAGCTTGGCCAATTGAGACTGCGTCAGAGTAGGAGCAGAACAGGCCTTCTGGCCCGCGCCCGCGATGGCGATGGTGCCCAGATTCGAGGTAAATCCGGTTCCCCTGATCTGCACGTTTTTGAAGCAACCCGGAGTCACGCCAGCCGGTATTGTGAAATTGGCCTGATCCAAGCCGGGCGAGCCCGATGAGCGGCCCAGGTAGTCAGGCTTGACATCGATGCCGTCAATGTTCAGGACGAAGGCGCCCGCCGCCGTCTGGTCACCCGAGGAGCCGCCCGTGGTGTCGGACTTGATGTCCGCACCGGCGCCCGTGCCCCAAAGGATGAGTTTGTTCCCAACCACGGCTGGGTGCAAACTCCAGTTGTGCCCTGCGAAGGCTACTGTGCCGGTGGTGAAGCGATTGAGATCGTAACCGCCGTAGGTGGCCTGGGCTGGACCGGCGCCCGACGAAGCTTGCGTGACGAATCCGAAATTGCGCGCGACCACGGTCGCGGGTTCAGGCGCGCTGGTCGCCCCGTTGTAGGTCACCGTGACGTTGTAGTCTCCCGGTGCGGCGGTCGATGGAAGCATCGCCGCGATCTGCTTGTCCCATGTATAGACCATCAGCGCTTCAATCGGAGCGCCACCGGCTACCGGTGTAAAGGTAACGCTGGTGTTTGAAAGGGTGGTTTGGAAGGGCAGGCTGGGCGCTTGCAGCAGGGTCGCCGGGCCCAGTCCACTTCCCTTCGCGATAAATATGGAGCCGGGTGCGATGCCAGGCAGATAGCTGGCGCCATTTGTCACACTGCCTGCGGTGATGACAGGCTGGGCCGAGGCGGTTGTTACAAGCGCCAATAGTCCGGCCGTTACGAGACAGAAAACTTTCATGTCGCTCCTCCTAGAGCTTTACGGTATAGTGCGGTTCCCGGATCGGAGGTTTCATTTTGTGATGCGCGCCCGGAAACGTTCGCCCTTGGAATATATAAAGGACAACCAAACTTTGCAAGCGGCCAGGCGGAGTCGATCTGGGGCATTGTTCTGAATCCGACAAGAAACGGCGACCGGATGATACAGTAGCGTCATGCCGCAGGCTTCGCTCAAACGGCTCACGGGGATATTTCTTCGCGTCGGCAACCTGACATTCGGCGGCGGCGATCCCACGATGGCTGCGCTGCAATCGGAGCTCGTGTTCACGCGACGCTGGCTGGATGAGGAGCAGTACGCGCTGATTTACGGGCTGGCGCGGATAACGCCGGGCACGAACCTGGTGGCTTTCTCGGCGGCGGCCGCGTGGCAGATCCTGGGGTGGCCGGCAGCGGTACTGGCGGTGCTGGCCATGACGGTTCCTCCTTCGGCTGTCGTGGTGCTGTTGACGAGCGGTTACCAAAGTTGGAACTCGAACCCGCTCGCGATGGCAGCGATCGGGGGCTCCATCGCGGCGGCCAGCGGCATGATGGCGACAAGCGCCTGGCAACTGCTGGAGCCGGCACTCCGGCGGGGCCGCCGCTGGCGCGCGGCGATCATTTTTCTCGCGTCGCTCGGCGCCTCGCTGGTGTTCTCGATGTCGCCCATCGCGGTGTTGGGGCTGGCCGCGCTGGTGGGGTTGTTCTGGCAGACGGCGGAATGAACCTCATCCTTTTGTATCTGCTGTTGCTGAAGGCGACGGCGACCTCGTTCAGCGGGCTCACCTCGATGCCGGTGGTGTACCACGATTTCGTGGAGAATCGCCATGTGCTCACGGAGCGGCAATTGAACGCCGCGGTGACGGCCGGGCGCACGGCACCGGGTCCCAACGGGCTTTACGTGGTCAGCGTGGGCTATTTCATTGCGGGGATTCCCGGCGCCTGCGTAGGCTGCCTGGCGGTGATCACTCCGGCATTTCTCATCATTCCGATGCTGCGCTATCTCGGGGCGCGCGCCTCGCAACCCGCGGTGAGGAGCGCTATTCAATGCGTCATGCTGGCGGCGTCGGGCCTGGTGGTTTCAGCCACCGTTCCGCTGGCAAGGGACGCGCTGACCAGCCCGTTGGCGGTCGGCATCGCAGTGGGCAGCTTCCTGTTTCTGGTGTTGACCAAGAAAGATACCATCTGGGTAGTGCTCGGCTCCGCCGCTGCCGGGCTCGCGGGCAAGCTGCTCTAAATTTCTTGGAACTTATCGGGTGCGCGGCTGCCAATTCCTAACAGAGGCGCTTGCGATTCGTCGATTGAACTGCCGGATGACGGAGCCGACCCATCTCGCCGACGACGACCTGCTGCGGCGGATGGACTCCGGCGATGAAGCGGCGTTTACGACGCTCTACCGGCGCCGCCATCCGGCGGTTTACCGGTTCGCGTTGCAGATGAGCGGCAGCCCGAGCCTGGCGGAGGAAGTGACGCAGGAAGTTTTTATGACGCTGCTGAGCCATCGGGCCTCTTACGATGGAAGTAAGGGTCCGCTGGCAGCGTATCTGTACGGGATCGCGCGGCGGCAAGTGTGGCGGCGGCTGGCGTTGCGCCGGCGGCAGCTTCCGATTCCGGCACCAGAAGATGAAGACGCGCGCACGCCGGAGTCTTTGATTGCGCATTCCCAAGTGGAGCGCGACCTGGTGCGCGATGAGGCTGTGCGAGGGTTGCGGCGTGCCATTCTGGCGCTGCCCGCACGGTATCGCGAAGCGGTGGTTCTGTGTGATTTGCACGAGCTGACTTATGTTGATGCCGCGCGCGTCATGGGATGCGCGGTGGGCTCGGTGCGTTCGCGGCTGCATCGGGCGCGCGCGCTGTTGTCGGAGAGAATGGCGTCGCGGAAATCCAGCTCGAGTGGGTGCCTGGTATGAATTGCAGGGAGTTTGAGCGATTGGCCGCCGAAATGGCGCGTGAAGAAGTGATGAATACCGCGGCCGTGGCGCACGCGAAAACCTGCTTGCGGTGCGCTCGCAGGCTGGCGAACGAGCGGATGCTCAGCGGTATCGTAGCGGCAGCCGTGGCAGAAGACAGCGAACGCGTAGCGCCACCGGAAGTAGAGAAGAGACTGATTGCGGCGTTCCGGAAGCAGCTGGCAGCTTCGCAACCGCGCCGGCGGGCGTTGTGGACTGGAGCGGCAGTGGCGGCGATTGCGGCCGCGGTGATTGTGACGGCGGTGGTGAGTCTCCACAGAACGGCGGAGCCGCCCAAAGCTCAAGTGAAGCCGCCGCAAGCGTATCAGGAGCCAGTGCGCGTTCCGGTTGCTGTGCCGGCCGTTCGCGAAGTACGCAAGCCGCGATTGCGGACGCTGCGCGCCTCGCGGCGGAATCCGGTGGGGCCATCCAAACCGCAAGCGATGGAGGCAGACCGGGAGCACATGACGGAATTCATTCCGGTCTTCTACGATCCGGAGCCGATTGAACAGGGCCAAATTGTGCGCGTCCGCCTGCCGCGCGCCGCACTCACGGCGTTCGGGCTTCCGGTGAACGAGGAGCATGCAGAGGAGAAGATTCGGGCAGATGTGCTGCTTGGCGAAGACGGCCTGGCGCGGGCAGTGCGTTTTGTGAAGTGATTCTTTGGGGAACAAGGAGAATATGAAAATGACGACTCGATTGCTTTGGGTGGCAGTTGCCGGCATGGCAGCTACGGCGATTTGTGCACAAGCGCAGGAAGCAGGCGCCGTGGTGATTCACAAAGAGGTGCGGGCAATCGGCGGCGGGTCCGGCGATGTGTTGATGTACCAGCCGGGACCGATCACGCCGGGGCCGGTCACGATGGACTTCATCGGAGCGGAGATGAGCTTCAGCGACAAGCCGGTGAAGGGAGCGCCATATAGCGCCGAAGCCGTCACGGAAACCAACCAAACGCTGGCCGATGGGAACCGGATTACGCACAAATCAAACGCCAGCGTTTACCGCGATAGCGCGGGACGCACACGGCGCGACGAAACCATCGCGGCGATCGGGCCGTGGGCATCCGGCGGCGATGCCCCCAAGATGATTTTCATTCAAGATACGGTGGCGAACGTGAGCTACCATCTGGATCCGCAGACGCAAACTTACGGCGGCCGGGCTCACCGGGGATGAAGCGGAGAGCATTCTTAACAGGACATCAAAGGCGACCCAGTATGTGATCGATTGCATCACGGTTGATACCGGAGGGAC
>JAIQFK010000018.1 GCA_020073305.1 Terriglobia bacterium | reverse complement strand
ATCCACGGGAGACGAGATGATTGATATAAGACTGAACCAATGGCTGCAACGCGCCAGGGTTGAGGGCCCACCGCTGCTGCGCCACTGCGAACGTTGAAGTAGACATGAGAATTCTCCAGGGAGAATTCTCGCAGTGTCATGGTTATGTAAAGCGCCAACCGCGTGTTTCGGCGGCGAACCGATGATCGTCGCCGCCGACTCCGCATAATAATGTGCTCCGCATACTACTCGTTATGTGGTGCACCACATAACTTGTAGACGCGGTCGCCGACTTCGTTCTTCGACGACTCGATCTTGATGCTGTGCTTCGTGCCGGCAGTGGAGATGAACCCGCGCACGCTATGCGCTTGCCAGTGAGTCGCCTTCATGATCTCGGCGAGTGTCGCTCCCTTAGCCCGTCTGATCATCTCCAGGATCTTCGCGCCCTTGCTTTCGGCGCGGGGGGTGGCCTTGCGTTCGGGCTTGGCGGCCTTGCCGCTTTTCTTAGCCTTGGGCGCGCCCTTCTTCTGGCTGGCACCCTTCTTCGAGGGGGCCTTCTCCGGCGCGACGTGCGCGTCCTGTTCCGCAAGGGCGGCGGCTTTGTCGTTGGCTTCTGCGTTCGTCATATGTGTTCTGGTCATCCTTTTATGCGCTTGCTTCGCGCATGACGATTCATCACTCCGGTTCGCCCGGAAGGCAAGGGAAAAGTGGCCGGCTCCGCGACGATTAGCCGAGAGGCGAACACATGGCGATCCTGAGCCAGCGGGCCTATTCTCATCAAAAAATGCTGGTGCTACCCTTTGCAATATCCGGCGCTTCCTCAACCTGCACGGCGCTCAACTCCGAGACGGCCCGAAGGCCTGCCTCCAATTGTTTTTGAACGATTACCGAGAGCGATTGGAAGTGGCCGATGAAAACAATCCGTTTGGCTCTGCGATTGGCTTTTCCGGCGTCACGGCTGTGCTCACATCCCTCGCATCGTTCTGCGCAGAATTCGAATACCTAATCGCCGACACCGAAGCGATTGCACGCAGGCTGGTCGGTCGCGCGTTCACTCACCTTCAGCGCAGCATCGTTGCCGACGATCTTGTCAGAGAACGATGGTAGCTCGCGTTCAAAGCAGGAGAAACTGGTTGTGAGGCCCTCGGCGCGTGCCACCTCCTCGGTCACGGTATCTGGGCATTCAAAACTTCCGCCGAGGGCGAACGCACCAATCTTGTCCTCGGGGATCCGAACGCGCAACACACCCTGATCGCGCACGTCGCGATTACAGCGTGTGGAGTGCGCATGCCGGACAAACCAGACTTCATGGAATACCGTGAGAATCATCCCGGCTGGAAACTCCGGCGGATATGCGAGTTTTTGTGGAGCAATCGAGAGCGTTTTGCCTGAGATGGCCAAGTCGATGCCAGTACTGTCTGTCGGATCGGAAACCCTTTGATGACTGCTTTCGCCTGATCAGCAGCATGGTCGGCGGCGACGAACGATGGACCATTCTTGAGCATCTCAAAGAGCACTTCGGGAGCGCGGCCGGCCGCATCACTGGCCGGAGCTCCAGCGCAAGTTCGGACTTGCTGGAACTCATGCGTGAGGTGGTGTCAAACGCCGCTCCGCTTCTTATTAAGGCCTTTTACGAAGCATGTTGCGCGTTGCAGCGCGACGGCATCGAACCGCCGGATGCCGATGTGATCAACAGAGTGCTGGCCAAACATGGAGTGCCTTTTGCGATCCAAGCGCCGAACCTGGTTGCGCTCGACGCGGACGCCATTATTGCGGTTTCTGCAAAATCCGAGTCGCTTGCCCGGCAAGCGCAGGATCTCATCCATCGCACGAACCCGCGCCGCCTTATTCGCATCGAAGGATGGGGTCGCCCTGAAGATCAGTCAGGACGGCGAGATGTCCATCTACAGGAACGGTAAGAGTCAGGCGAGCGTCTTCTCGCCAGTCTCGGGCATTCCGCTCGCCTCGAAAAGTGATCTAATGTTGGGATCTCCATGCCAGACGAAGACGGCCGATTTCTCCCGATCATTTACGTCCGCGGCTACGCCATGACCGAACAGGAGCAGGACGAAACCACAGCTGACCCCTTCTGCGGCTTCAACCTCGGGTCCACTGTTTTTCGCGCCACTCCCGACAAGACGAAACCGGCGAAGAAGTTCATTTTCGAATCTCCTGTCCTCCGCCTGACCTCCGACTACGATTATTCGGATGTCTATCATAACGGCCTCGACATCATGGACCCAGACTGGGAACGCAACATCCCGGCGCCTCCGACCCCCGCACCGTCCACCCCGGCCCCGCCGGTTCCAGCGCAGTCGCTCCCGGCGCGGTCCATCATAATCTACCGCTACTACGAGCAAGCTTCCAGCCTGCTCGGCGAGGGGAAAACGCCCCCCATGGAGGAATTCGCGAAAGGGTTGAACCAATTAGTGCTTCGCCTTCGCGATCTGGTCTGCGCCGATCCAAACAACAAGGTTGCGCCCGCGGACTTTCGTTGCTATCTCGTCGCACACTCCATGGGCGGCCTGGTTTGCCGCGCCTTCCTGCAGAACCCGGCGCTCGGCGATGAAGCCGCCCGCCGCTGCATCGACAAGGTGTTTACTTACGCCACCCCCCACAACGGAATTGAGATGGCGGGGCTGAATGTCCCGAAGTGGCTCACCAAGGATGACATTGCCAATTTCAATCGCGACCGGATGGCCGAATACTTGAACATCGACAAGAACCTGTACCAGCAAACCGAGCGCGCCGACTGGCTCCCGGAAGAAATGTTTCGCTCCCGAAACTTCTTCTGCATGGTGGGCACAAACCGGGAGGACTATGAAGCCGCCAAGGGCATATCCAGAACCTTCGCTGGCCACGGCAGCGACGGGCTCGTCCGCATCGATAACGCTTCGGTCTGGGGTGTCAACGCAAAGGGAGAGTTTTCCGCTCCCTGTGCCACCGCCTACGCCTACCGTTCGCATTCCGGTTATTTCGGTATCGTCAACAGCGAAGAGGCCTATCAGAATTTAACTCGTTTCCTGTTTGGAGACCTCCGCGTGGACGTATGGGTGGATGTCACGGACGTTCAGCTCCCGGCACAGATCAAAGGCAAGGCCGTGGACGCCCTGTACCAGTTTGGGTTGTTGGCGTCCCCCAAAGGCAAGCGCTGGTTTCTCTCACGCCGCGTCGCCGAAGAGGATTCGGTTGCCTGCCGTAGCCACCAGGAACTCACGGACCCCGCCAATCCGACTCGCAGAAGCCTCTACCTGTCGAGTATTTTCCTGTCCACCCACGCTCGCCTCGACCCGAAGGACCCTTCGCTGAACTACGGTCTCACTCTGAGCGTTCGCGTGCCCGATTATGAAGTCGAGCGGAAGTTCTGGCCCGACTCGCATTTCGAGGGTGCCTACTTATTCCGCGACACTCTGATCGTTAGCATCACGGCGCCGCAAACCCAAGGCGCGGCCTGGACAGCCGCATCCCGATGGCAGAGCGACAATTCAGGAGGGCCCGGCGAGCCGCTCAAGCCGGAACCTAAAGACGGCCACATTGAGCTGACCATCGGCTTTGGCGACACTGCCCGCGAGCCCGGCATAGCTGGCAAGCTCCGCTTCCTTGTCTCCTCCTGGAACGACTAATCGTCGCTACGCACTGCTCATCTCGGGCAGGCACGGATTGCCCCTGCTGCCGAGCAACAATCCCCCGATCCTCGCGAACCTGCACCCACGATGTTGATCATGACAGTAATCGCATCGCCAAATCGGGATAGCCCTGGTCTCCAGCAGGATCGCGTCGCCGTCTTTCATGTACGGATTCTCGGCGGTGAAGAACTTGAGCTGCGCAGGCGCGAGCGTGGAGTTGCGAACCGGAGATCCAACCTTACATTTCCTTTCATTTCGTTTCGGCCCAATTCGCTGGCCACATCTCGGATTTCATTGCTGTCAAGGTATCGAACAACGGGAGCCTCGATCCCCTTCAATGAGCGAAATCGGATCTTCGAGCGGTTTTATGGCGGAGCGGAAGCGGATATTCCCGGCGTACCGATTTCGCGCTTGCGGCATTATACTTAATCTGCCATGGGTGAGTATTCCATCAAATACCTGGAGATGCTCCAGGCGGTAATCGGGCGCATGGCGGGGAACCAGTTCACGCTCCGCACGTGGAGCGTCGGACTGGGGACCGCGGTGATCGGCTACGGTGCCTCCAAGGAAGGACATCCGAAGGCGGCGCTGTTGGCCATCTTTCCAGCGATCGTTTTCTGGTTTCTCGACGCTTACTACCTAGCGCTAGAGAGGGAATTCCGCGTCCTGTTTTCCACTGCTCTGGGTGCCAAGGGCGATCAGGCCACCTTTTCCTTCGCGGCTAGCGTTACACGGACAGATTTGTTGGAGGCGTTCCGTCGCCCGGCGGTCTGGCTGGTGCATAGCGCCGTGATCGTCATGGCGCTAGTGGTGGGAGCATTGACATGGCTGAGGTGACCACCCCCGAGATCATCCTGCAGACGGAGGAGGCCGACGGGTCTTTCCGCTGCCGCGGTTTTACTGGCGTGCCGGCGGCGCGGCGCGTATGGATCGCGATCGTCTCGTCCGGTTCGCCGACCGGGAGAGGGTACGTCCGCCAGCTCGGCGACGAACTGGCGGCGGTCCTGTTGAGCTCCGGCCCGGAAGCCGCCGTGGCTCCGATGGACTGTCCCGCCGCGCCTTCCGACGTGAAGCCGGCCGAGCACCCGGACCGCCGGAAGACGCTGGTCCTGGTGGGCGCGGCGGACGCGAAATTCCAGGATCTTCCGTGGCACCAGGCGTGGCAATCCGACGCGGACGACTCCTGCGTCATGACGGTGCTGCCCCCGGCCGAATTCGAAGACCTGCTCGACGACGCGATTCGCAAGAACCCGACCCACCTGCTGCGGCGGGTGAACGGGAGTCGATGGAAGCAGCAGCCGAGCGAAACGCTGCCCGGGGTTCTGGCGCGAGCGGAAATCACTTCTACGGCGACCCGCGTGTTCATTAGCTACCGCCGGCTCGAGACCCTGCCGATCGGCCTGCAACTATTCGATCGGCTCACGCACGAAGGCTTCGAAGTCTTCCTGGACCGCTTCTCGATCCCGCCCGGCTACGATTTCCAGCGGCGTCTCACGCAGGAGCTGGAAGACAAGTCGATGGTGGTGCTGCTTGAGTCGAAGTTCCTGCACGATTCCAAGTGGACCCAGCACGAGATCGACTTCGCCAAGCGGCATCGGCTGGGCATGGCGTCGCTGCGGATGCCCGATGTGGAGGAGAAGGACTCGTTGATTTCGGCGACGGTCGGCCCGCGCATCAAGCTGGTGGCCGCCGATTTGAGTGGCGCCGCGAAGCCAGTGCCGAATCCCGAAAATCCAGGGCAAACTATGAACGAGTGGCCGGAGCTCAAGGCCGACGTCCTGGACCGCGTGGTGGCGGAGATCAAGGCGGCGCACGCGGCGGCGCTCTTCCGCAGGCGGCATGCGCTGCGCGCGGACCTCGTGGCCGCGTTGAACGCGGCGGGGGTGAACACCAATTATCAGGCAGTCGGTCCTCTGGTCGTGAAGATGGGGCCGGATGAACACCTCGTCTGGCTTACTACACGGCCGCCGGAGGTGGAAGACTTTCGCGGTGTCTACGTGGCCCACTTCGCCAGAAAGGGGGTATCGCCGTCGTCGCGCGGAGTGATCGTCGGTCCGCAGGCGGCGCTGGAGCCAGATCGCGTCGAGCGGTTGCAGTGGCTGCATACGGTGAGTCAGTGCCTGTCGTTCGACGAAGGGAACCTCAACGGGTTCGCCCAGTGCGTCAAGAACGGAGTGTGGAAATGATGGCCGGTGACATTGTTTTTGTCTCGGCGAGCGTGCCATACCGCCCATTATGGACGGACGATGCGAAGCCCGTCGAGATTGAGGAAGCGATCGTCAGTATTGCCCGCGCGGTGTTCGCCCGAAAAGGGCGGCTGTTGTTCGGCGGACATCCCAGCGTATCGCCGCTGATCGCCTCCATCGCGGGCGAGTACTTTCCGGCCGATCCAGAGCGGCGCCACCGGCCGGTCATAACTTTCCAATCGGAGTATTTTCGCGGACATCTGCCGGATGAGACGTGGCAACTGTTTCGCATGGGATGGTCGTCGATTCAGTGGACGCCGGCGGTCCCTGGGGCTGACGGGACGAGCGACCAGCCGAAGAGCCTGAAGTTGATGCGGGAGTGGATGCTGTTGGGGCCCAGCACTCCGCCAGAGGTGATCGAGGCGCACGGCCTACGGCCGCCCAAGGCGATGCTCGCGGTCGGCGGGATGGAGGGTGTAGCCGATGAGGCCGGGATGTTTCTGAGCCACCGAATCAAGTGGCGGATCTCACCCGCGCCGCCGATCTACGCGATCACCAGCGGTGGAGGCGCGGCGAGAAGGCTGGCCGCATCAAATTCCGCCGTGCTCGGGTTGGAGCAGGCCTGGCGCGAGAAGCATCCCAATGCGCTCGACGATAGTGTTCTGTTGGAGCCGTATGCAGCGATGACGCAGTGGCTGATGGACATGATATAGGAGGGACTCGGATGCAGCTATTGCCGGTTTACTGGGAGCTTACGCTCATCACATTCCGTGTGGTCGGCGTGCAACGGAACCAGCTGGCTACTGCCGACCTTTCGCGTTACGAGAGCCGGTTCATTCGGGCGGGGGCCACGGGGCTTGGAGTACTGACTACCGGCGTCATCGCTTGGGTGGTCGCGGTGTGGCTGATTCCGTGGCTGATTCCTCAAGAAACTTCGGCCGTTCACCTCTTCGACACGAACCTATGGAATGTGGGCCGAGTGAGCATGATCGCAGGCGCACTCGGCTGGCTAGTCAGCGGCTTGATGTTCCGGGTCGCGATGCAGGCTCGTGCCCGGGTGGCTGAGGAAACGGCCGCTACACTAGGGGCGGATCCCGCCCTGCGGGAGATCGAACAGGAGTTAGAGCAACGAGACTTGTACGAGGATACGCTGTTCGAGCGGAATCTGAAGGACAGCTTTCTGCTGCGGTCGTTGAAGTGGAATGGGTTGAACTTCCTCAACGATGACGAATGGAACTTCGCCAGCCGGGTCAACGTTCTGTTAGGGAAGAACGGCTATGGCAAGACGCTGCTGTTCCGAAGTCTGGCCGCGCTGGTACAGCGCGACCGGGAGACCTGCCGCCAAATATTTAAGGTGGGTAGCCCGCGGCTCAAACTGGAGATCACCAGGAACGGGAGCACGGAAGAAGTCTCGGTCGAGAAAACGCATTTCCGGGACAACGTCGGCAAGATCCCGCTGCTGGCGATCCCGGATTCCCGGTTCGTTAACAGGTCGGTGCAGACAGTCGCAGGTTCGGTGACGGGAAGCGAGCCGCTGTGCCGCACCGGTGCAAAACATTTCCTGACGCAGGAGCCATATGAAAACGTCATCCAAGAGCTCCTGACGCAACTGGTGCTGGACTATCTCTCGAATCGGAAGGGACTCGACCAACCCATCTTCCGGCTACTCGAAACCGTCGTGCGGGAACTCACCGATGACGAGGAGTTCGCATTCGCCTCCATCGAGCGCGCCGGACGAAGCGCCTACAGCATTCTCATGCTCACGGCGGCCAACCGCGATGCGCCGCTGCCGATCCAGACGGCCTCGCAGGGAACGCTCTCGATCCTCGCGATCTTCGGGCTGATCTACAGCTTTTTACACTCGCTCCGCCCGGAGGCGAAAGACGAAGAGCTGCTGACGACGCCCGCGATCGTGATCATCGATGAGGTGGATGCGCATCTGCACCCGAGCTGGCAGCAGAAAATCATGGCGATGCTGACCGGCAGGTTTCCGAACGTGCAGTTCATCGTTTCCGCGCACAGTCCGATCATTGTGGCCGGGTGCGACAAAGGCGAGGTTTCGGTGCTGCGCCGGCCCAAGGAAGCGACGGGATTCAAGGTGCAGCGGATGACGGAGGATTTTTTGGGGGCGACCGCGCGCGACCTCTATCAGAGGGTCTTCGAGATCGAGGATGTCGACCGCCTCTATTTGGAATACTCGGCTAAAGCGACCATGACTCCCGCCGATGAGAGCGAGCGCCAGCGGCTGCTCAAGAAGGGCGAGCTTTCAGCCGACGACGAAGCGCGGATACTGCAATTGGAACGCGAGAAGCGCTTGATCGGCCGCGCCTCCGATGCACGCCAGGAACGGTTGAAGTCCGAGGACTCGGAAGCAACCATCGCCCAACTGAAGAACGAAGTAGCCCGTCTGAAAGCGCGCGAGGCGGAGCTTTCTTCGAAAACCGAAGGCGCGGGCCATGTCGAATCGTGAAGCTCTGATCCAGCTGTATGCCGCTACACCTGTCGCAGGGATTCTCGCTTCTCCCGCATATCAGAAACTCTACGCGGATCATGGGAAGGACTCCGACTTCAGCGGGGAACGGCACGCAGTGGAGACAGCCAAGGTCTGGGTGGAGAACGAGAACTTCCTCACCCCTGGGCTGACGCAGCACCAGCAACTGCAGAAGGCGCTCGAGTTGTTGGTGTGCACGCGGCGGATGCAAAACCAGGACCTTTGCTATGCATTGATCGTCGCCGGCTACAAGCCATCATGGACGGCCGCCCGCCAGGACTACTTCGACTATGCCTGGGGGAGAATTCAGGCGCAGTTCGACTTCTTCTTTTCGTTCACGACGCGCAACCCGGCCGAGCCCGGGGAGAATCCCATCAATCGCATGTACCGGTGGTTCATCTCGCACGTTCTGGGGCCCGACGAGTTCCTGAAGGCCGACCGCAAGACCAAGAACCTTCTGGCGGATGCCATCCGCCAGCGCGTCCTCGAGCGGCTTCCGCGTATGGAGGGCTTCTACTTCCCCGACTCCCAATACGACAATTCCGACACGCTTGCGAAACTGGAGAAGGCGCTCGCCAGCAACCTGGTGTTCGTACAGTTGGTGCAGGACATTATGTTCGTCGCACCCAAGCAGGGAGAGAATTTCTGCTTCAACGAATACACTCGCGCCGTGGCGTTACTGCAGAACGATCCCCACAAGGATCAGCGGGTGGTGTTCGTAGTGGCCGACAAAGACCGGAAGACCTTCGAGAAACGGCTGGGGCTGGTTCCGCCTCCTTACCTGGCTTGGAAGCAGCACGTCTGCCGCGACGACACCCCGTACCTGGCGGATGTAGAGTTCCCGAACGACACCGACGCCCGCGTCAAGGAGTTGATGGGCTTAATTGACGACAAGGTGTCCCCTCGCATCAGCGCCGCGCTTGACCGGCTCGTGACCGAGGCGCCGTAGCCGGGCGCGCTCGATATCCTGAGAGGTCACAGAGGCGCTGTGTTCGCCGCGGCACCCACTGAGGTCGTCATACGCTGAACCGTTGAACGCTCCCCAGTCTACTTCCCGGCATTGAGAGCGTTTCTCGGCTTCCTGTCAATTCACCCCGCTCCACCAGGCACTGAGGTAATCGGGACGGCGGTTCTTATACTTCAGATAATAGGCCACACATCGAGGCCGATGACCGGAAACCTGCCTTCCGTGAGCGGTGAATCCTGGTCGGCCGTGGATGATGATCTCCAGGTCAGAGCTGGTCTTCAACAGCCACGCCCAGCCTGATCCGAACCGTCCCACGGCAGCCGCGGTGGACTTTCCCTTGAAGGAGTCGAAACCGCCGAACGTGCCGGTAATCGCCTGGCCCAGGTTCCCGACGGGCCAGCCGGGCCAGAAGATGCCACTGTCGGCCACGACGCCGTATGCCGGGAGCCTGGTGGAGCAGGGCGGCAAGTTTTATCAACAAGCCAGCTACCAGGATGGCCAGGCTCACGTCTACGTAATCGAACATCCCGATGCTTGGTGGCATCGCCGCGGGGATCTATCCGACGCCTGGCAACCCGAACACGGCTGGCGGCACAGGCGCGACGTATCTGTCGCTGAACATCAGCGGAGCCGACGCGGCGAACTTCATGACCGGACAGTTCGTCACACCGCAGTTCGTGACGGACCAGGCCATGGGCGCTCAGTATTCGAGCCACGGGTGCACGCAACATCGGCCAACATGCAGCTACCTGGACTGACAGGGGCGTGATCCAAGATGCCAGGCAATCTCGTTCAATCCGAACCCAACGGAGTGAGGCCGGCATCGCTATGTACAGCGTTCACAGAGTTGCGAGAGTATGCCCAACTCCAGAACCAGTACCACGACGGAACGATCCAGGGGTCGCAGCTTGCGCAGACCTCGCGCCGGAGGTTCAGGCTCAGCAAACGCTTGAGCGCATCTCTGCTCTCGGCGCTGTACTGCTTCTGGGTGTCCCAGAACGCCGGGCTGACCCCGTTCACATTCTACAACCCGTTCGACGTCGCGGCCAGCCGATGGGCAACAACTACGATCCGACTGGCAACAACACGCAGGGCCGGGTGACCATCGTGTTCCGAGGCAATTGGGCAGGCCACGGACTTCGCCCGGACCAATGTGTAGGGGCTGGAGCTGGTGGAGGTCGCGTAACGGCAAAGCCCGCGAACCGTCGGCTCGCTTCGCCATCGCGGGAGCGCAGTGCGGTACACTACTCAATTCAGGAGATTTGCGCATCGACGCTGCGGCACCCCGGCTCGCCTTGTCGGACGAGACCGCAATCCTGATGGCGATTGGCGGAGGCTCCGTATGTCACAAGCACAGCAAAGCTCATTTCGTCTGATCAGTTTTTTTACCGGAATCTTTGTGACTGTTCTGGTTCTTGTACCTTCGACAGCAGCCAAATTCATCGCGATCGGGCCGTTCAACATTTCGGGAGCGACTCTGGTCTTTCCGATAACTTATTTTTTCAACGATATTCTTACCGAAGTTTACGGATACAGGCGATCCAGGCAAATAATCTGGACGGGGCTCGCGTGTCAGGTTCTCGCTGCCGTCGCGTACTGGCTCGTCGGGATCTGGCCGTCGGCTCCGTTCTGGCACGATCAAAAAGCGTACGACACCATCTTGTCGTCCGCGCCTCGTGTAACGGCTGCTAGTCTCATCGCTTACTTCTGCGGAGAGTTTGCTAATAGCGTAGTCCTTTCCAAGCTCAAATACTTCCAATCCGGCAAACGAGGGATGAAGCAAGCTGGGCGGTTTGTAGGTTCAACGGTTGTTGGGGAGGCTGTAGACTCTATTGCTTTCATGACGATCGGCTTTTGGGGTGTCTTGCCGACACCCGACCTCCTGAAGACAATAGTGACTATTTACATATTCAAGGTTTTATACGAGATTGTGGCTTTGCCCTTTACCGTCAGAGCTTCGAATTGGGTTAAGCAGGTCGAAGGTATCGACGTCATCGACCGGCCGGAACGAACGAACTATAATCCATTCTCATTTGCTTCGGAAGGCTAACGCTTCGAAATGGCAAATCTGAGTAGTTACGACCTGCACCTTTCTGCCCTTTCTATAAGCGCGGATTCTCGGCGAGCTGTTGAGGATCTTGGATTTGTTCGGGATGAGTTCGCAAACAACCGCCATTGCGTTGCGAGCGAGTACCACGCCACATATCGTGGCGACGCTCTCCTTCCTAACGATGCACTCTGGGATGATGTCCGCAGGCTTTTGCGACACGATGTAACATTCTCGGGACACCTTGAAGAAGAACAACTCTGCCAACGAATAATCGTACCCGGATCTACAGTAGCGGATGGCAGTATTCGCCTGGTACCCTTCATTCTCTCGGACGTCCTGCCGGGATTGCACAAGGCATGCGATATCCACCTCGGTGTGCAGATCGACGCCTGGTCTGAAAAGAAATTAGCGCTGCTGGACGAACTTCGGATGGTCTCATTCGAGAAGCCTACTGCGGACGGCGTGCGTCGAGTCTATACGATTACGTGTGAGTCTGTGTCAGACGGCGAGGTGGCTTTTGCGGCGTTGGAACATATACTCTCCGCTGTATGCGATGCGCCTGCCCGCATGAAGTTGGAGCGTACATCTCGATACCTACGGCACCCCTCGAATGCTATCGGCCTCCCTTTAGTAAGGGCAGATTCACTGCAAGCGTGGCTGGGGAGTATCACCTTCAAGTCCGAAGGAGGGCTTAGTTGAAGCCTCGCAAACTCTTCATCGGTTCTTCCACTAAGTTCATCAATCTCGCAAAGGCTTTCCGTATGACCTTCGAACGCGATAATCATCTCCGAGTGGAGGTGTGGGAGGTCTCGAGGTGGCGCGAGAATCGCTCTAATCTCAGTCAGCTAATTGATTTTCTGGATCAATATCAATTCGGCGTCTTTCTGCTTACCCCAGACGATTTTGTCAAAACGTCGGAGGATGGCGAACCCACGGCCGCGCCCCGCGATAACGTGATTTTCGAACTTGGGCTTTGGTTCGGACGTGCGGGCCGAGATAGAACATGGTATTTAGTGCCCAAGAATTATAAGCTTAAGCTACCTACTGATTTAGACGGCCTGAACACGATCAAGTATGATCATCCTGAGCCTACGGAATATATGCGCTCTTCGGCTGCGGAATTCCAGCCGCTGTTTGCCACGGCTCACGATTTGGTCATCGACAATATACATGCGTATCAGCGAAAGGCAAAAGAGCCAGGCTTCTTCTTCTCTCAGATCCGTCGACTTCAGGAGAGAATCAAGACTGCCAGTGAGGATGAAGCCATTGAAATGGTTAGAGAAGGTATAGGCTGGCTTCTTCTGGAGCGGGCGGCTTTATCGAAGACGTCTATAACGGACACGCTTCGAGATGTCCTTCTTTGGACGCGGGCGCTTCTCGACGGTTTGGATTCAGAGCAACTTGCTGAGGAACAAGATCACAAACTAGACGAAGTATGGGTATTTGCTCCCGAGCCGCTTGAGACGCTAGTGTCCTGAGCGAGAAATACGTTTACAAAGTCGCTCAACCTTGCCCAGGATCAAATCCGCGTCCGCGGTCCATACGAAAGGCTTGGGATTCTTGTTTCGCTGGTCCAAATAGTCGAGCATAGCTTTCTCCAGCACTGGAACGGCAGTGTGACTGCCTCGACGGACACAACGCTCCGTTACCTCGGCGAACAACCGTTCCACCAAGTTCAGCCAGCTTCCGCTAGTCGGCGTGAAGTGAACGTGATAGCGCGGGTGTCGCGTCAGCCAACTTCGAACTTTAGCAACCTTGTGTGTGCCGTAGTTGTCCATCACCAGATGCACGTCCACCCTTGCGGGAAGGTTGTCCTCAATCTCGTTGAGAAAGCGCAGGAACTCCTGATGCCGGTGCCGCCGGTAGCACGTGCTGATGGTCACTCCGGAAGCCACATCCATAGCCGCAAACAGAGACGTGACTCCATGCCGCTCGTAATCATGCGACTGCCGAGCGGGGATCCCAGGCGCCAGTGGCAGAATCGGTTCGGTCCGATTCAGCGCCTGGACCTGGCTCTTTTCATCCACACACAGCACGATGGCGCGATCCGGCGGGTTCAGGTACAAGCCCACGATGTCCCGCACCTTCTCCACAAATTGCGGGTCCTTGGAAAACTTGAAGTTTTCCACCCGATGCGGCTGTAGACCGAAAGCACGCCAGATCCGCACGACGGCGTTTTGCGTTAGACCCATCTCTTCGGCCATGAGGCGAGTGCTCCAGTGCGTGCTATTGGTTGGCATCGATTCCAGCGTCTTGGTAACAACTTCTTCGATTTGCTGATCGGTGATCTTACGCGGCGCGCCGATCCGCTGCTCATCCAGCAAGCCATCCAGGCCAGACTCTCGGAACCGTTCCCGCCACTTACCGATGGTTGCGCCGGTGACGTGCAGCTTTCGGGCAACCTCCGAGTTGTTCATCCCTTGCCCACAGCTGAGCACGATCCGGGCACGCATCGCCATGGCCTGCGCCGACTTCGGTCGTCGCGCCATCATGTTCAATTTCTCGCGGTCCTCATCGCTGATTTCCAGAGGTTTCTTGGGACGGCCTGTGCGCATACCCAAGTATGCAGCCTCATTTTTACTTATGCAACGTATTTCTCGCTCATAACACTAGATGTAAACGGCGTCGAAGCATTGAAAAACACCGTGGCGCATAACATCTTCGAAAAGAGTATTCATTACCGGTACTTTGTCCACGACCGACAGCAAATTTCGCGCATCAAGTCATTTCTCCAGCAGATCGCGAACGGTAAGAAGACCGGAGCTCGCATTCTGAGTCAAAAGGTATCTTTCGTGATCTTGCCTGAGGAGTATTTTCTAAGCTATTTCACTCTTCACCTTTCGACCGGCGATGTAGCTGTTTACCAAAGTGTTGTTAGAGACAGCCGGGATGATTTTATAGTTAGGCTCGATAAAGGTAGAGCTGCGATCGTCAGGCGTATTGTACAGAAATTGTCCAAGAAGACCGTCGCATTTAACGAAGGTTAACGATCCCGGGTTTTCTTGAACGTCGGCTGAGAGGAAACCCGAGGTCCCTTGAATTGTTGGGAACGCCCCGTTCTCAGCTAGTCGCGGCTTTTGCGCCGCATTTCTTTCTCCCTTCAAGACATAGTCGCCAGCGCAAGATCGCGCCGGCCAGTCTCACCCTCACACACCGATGTCCGACACCATCGGCCGGATCACCGTCCCCACGGTGATCAACTCGGGCCAGACATTCCCGCTCACAACGCAGTACCCGTTCGGCTTCTCTGTCGAGCGCCCGGTGATCGTTCACCGCTTCGGCACCCTCGACACGAAGCAGGAGCAGCGGTATTACGTCGGCATCGGCCCGCGTAAGCTTCAATTCAAGCGGCCGAACCTCAACTGGACCGAATCCCGCCAGCTTAAGACTTTCTGGGAGTCGATGCAGGGGCCATGGAAGGCGTTCACCTACAACGTCCCCAACCCCGATGGCTCGACGACAGGCGTGCTGGTTACCTTTGAGCAGGCGCCGATCTCGTTCGAGTACCTCTGCAACGCTGCGCAGGTCGGATTGAACCTCGTCGAGGTCGTCGATCCGACGCAAGCGCCCACCTACACCGTCAACTTCACTTGCCTGCGGTTCCCCTCCGAGCGCGCTGTTTACGGCGCTGCTATCTGAAGTCCAGCAGATCATTCCCTTGATACATATCCGCGTGCGCGAATCCGCGGTCCCGGACATCTGTTTGTCCGGCCGGCGCGTCACGGTGGGCGGGCAGCTATGCCTGCCACGCTTGATCGGAATCGGCGAGCCAGGCTCCGACATCCTTATCTCGCAGGACATCAAAGGCAGCTCGGACAACGTCCGCTTCACCTTTGGCAACGGCGACCGCGTGATGACGCAGCTTGGCAACGACACGGATTTGAAGTACGCCGAGATCGATCTCTGCCGTGGCCCTACTCCTTCGACACCGCCTCGCTCGCCAACGGCAACCCTCTGGCAGTGACGACGATCAATATGCCCACGAACAATTTCGTGGACGAGACGCTGGTGATCGTGGGCTTCACCGTGGACGTGAACGGCAACGAATCGCCGGACGGCGCCGCGCCGATCCGCGAAGACTGGGTTTTCGGCGCTGAAAAACTCTCGATGGTGGCGGGCCTAGTTTTCTAGATGCAGGGCACGCTGGGTATCGAGTCTAACGCGGCTCAGCCTCTGTATTTGAATCGCTTCGTGACGGTCGGCGACGTGAAGGGTTATGTGCAGGCCGCTCCCACCGGCTCCGGGATTACGTTCACGATCTATGTGGTAACCACTGCGTGGTTGACTCTGATCATTTCGGCAGGACAGACCGTGGTGGTCGCCACGCCGTCACAGATCAGCGCCTTGTCGCGGATCCCGGCTAACACGGCGGTCTCCATCGGCATCACGGCGGTGGAAACCACGTTTCCGGGCGCGAACCTCTCGGTGTTCATCTACTCGTGATTCTCCCGAGATCGAATGTTCGGGGGTTACCTTGGAAGCATCAGTGGCGGGCGGTTCTCATCCTACGGTGCTGGCTCGACAAATGCTGCAAGTGACTTGACTGCGTCTTGTGCTTTATACGGCGCGTGCTCTATATAGATCGTATATTTCTTATTGAGAAGTCGATCCTTCATTGTGTCCCATAGGCCCGATGACGGTCCTCCCTTTGCACGCCATTGCTCAATTGACTCGGCGATTTCAATGAAGAGCTGCTGCAAGCGCAGGAACATCTCTTCCAGTGTTCCCCGAGAAAGCGGAATCAATCGACAGTGGGTGACGTTGTCGTCTTCGACCAGAAAGATAAGCACCGATGGGTAAGCTAGTGGGCCGTCCCAGTGATTCGCTTAGCATGAATTCGTTTCCTCACATCGGTATAAGTCCAGCGGATGGGGCGAGCGCGTTCGGCGTACGCACGGATATACTTCATGAGCTTGCGGCGGAGATCAGACACTGAAGTGAACACTCCGCGGGCGATCACGTCGCGCTCGATTTTCGCAAACCAGATCTCCACCTGATTCAGCCAGGACGAGTACGTGGGCGTGAAGTGAAACTGCACCTTAGGATGCTCAGCCAGGAACTGCTCGACGGCCGCCGTTTTGTGCGCTGAAAGATTGTCCAGCACGATGTGAATCTCACGCGCCCACTTGGCTTTTCCCACCAACTTCGTCAAGAACCCGACGAACTCCGCGCTGGTGTGCCGCCGCGCCGTTTTCCCCTCTACGATTCCGGTCTTCACATTCAAGGCCGCATACAGCGACAAGGTGCCGTGCCGATAATATTCAAACCCATGCCGCTCGGCACGCCCCGGAGAAAGCGGCAACACCGGATCCAGCCGGTCCAGCGCCTGAATGGCCGTTTTCTCATCCACGCAAAACACGGCCGCGTGCTGCGGCGGATTCAGGTACAACCCAATAACATCGGCGGCCTTGTGCTCAAACTCCGGATCGTTGCTGGCCATGTAGCGATCCAACCGGTGCGGTTTCAAGTTGGCCTGCGCCAGAATCCGCTGCACCGTCGACTTGCTGACGCCCAACTGCTCGGACAACTTGCGGCATGACCAGTGTGTGCTGCCATCGGATGGCTTCTGTTGCGCCCGCCGGATCACACGCGCCTGCAACGCTGGTGTCGCCCGGCGCGGCTTGCTGCCTTGATGCTGGCCCTGCAGGCCTTCGATACCGTGTTGCTCGAAGCGGCCTTTCCACTTCGACACCGTGGGAGCGCTGGCGCCCAGTTTGCTCTCAATCTCGCGATACGTCAAACCGTCGGCGAGCGCCAAAATGATGCGTGCGCGGAACACGTCCCCGGCGGGCAGGCTTCGCGATAGCGCCCAGTTATCCAACTCGTCTCGCTGTTCCGCACTCAGTTCCAGCAACCCTTGATTATCGGCCACACCATAATGACGTTCCGATCACGCTGTAGGTATCACTGGGACGATCCACTAGCGTGGTCTTCTCCTCCTGAAAATACTCTTTCAGAAGTCGCGAGAAGTAATAGCCACGCGAGTGGGCGCGGCTCAGGGACGCGACGGTTAGCAACTCGATGGTAGTGGATACATCTTGCCCATACTTTGTTTCATCTTTAATGGCAAACACCTCGAAATTGGGCCCTGATGCCGTGTCCAGGGCGTCCCAATAGTCTTCATCCTTAAAAAGTTTCCGAATCTCAGCAGTCGTCTCGTCATAAACGACGCATCCGAACGCCAGAACGCCAGATCTGCTGGATTGAGAGCAGAGTTCGATCAGATAATGGGCTAATTCATCGGCACTTAACGATGCCAGCGGCAGTCGTGTAATATGGATACCTTTCGGAATTCGGAGTTTCTTTGGGGCTGTGCCGCGGATTTTCTTGATAAGGATTTCACAGATGGAAATGACAGACTTGCGCCTCAGGTCCAAGTACGCCGTTGATTTTGGGAGGCCCTGAATCCAGGACCCGTCGAGAACTAGGGGAAGAATGTATTCGGCCTTGGTCCGAATCGCTCGTTCAAGGGCCGCCCGCCGTTCGATATTTGTGTAGATTCTCTGGCAGTAGTTCTCAGACACTATGATTAGACAATACTGGGCCTTGTTCTCATACACGTCGGCCAGAGTCTCCACCAAATCTTGTCCCCAAAGCTCTGCTTCGAAAAGCTCGTCAAGGAATACCTTCAATCCGTTTTTCTCAGCGATCGCAGCAATCGCCCGTGCGTAGTCCCGTTCAGATCCTGCAAACGAGATCGCGAAGTCAAATGTCGGCTCCAATGTGCCCCTCCGTTGATTTGACCCAAAGCAGGGTAAGCATCATAGCCATTTTGGGGGTCTCGGCAGCCCCTTGTCTATAATGGACCAAATCTATAAGCTACAACCGCATCGCACGATGCACCTGCAGGGCTCCGACGACTACGGCGCGGCAGCCGCACTGTGGAGCGCGTCGGACACCGGGTTCACCGTGTCCGGTGTGTTCCGCGACATGGCCGATTTCGCGGTGCTGGTCCTCTTTCAGAAGGACGATCCGTTCGGCCACCCGCTGTTCTCGTATCTTCCCGATGGCGATCTCACGGGACTCGTTCTCGATTTCGAAGTCACGTGGCAGGGTATTCAATCCTGGGAGTCGCTTAAGAACCCGTCGACCGACTGGAACACGCTCGACTACTCCATCAACGGCGTCGGCCACAACACTGCGAAGTGGATCGGGTCAGCGACGTATTTTTGCTTGGAGGATTCGCTGAATAGCGCCGGCGTAGCGAACAATGTGGCCGGCCAGATCAACGCCCGATCCGAACTGCACGGCCACCACGGGAGGCACCTATGGCAACGAGATCTTCATCACCTTGAAGACCGGGGTGGCCGGGCCGGTGGCAGTTTCGAGTTCGGACGGATCGGCATCCGACACGCTGACCCAGACAACCGCAGGTATCCTGCAATCCATTGCGCAGCAGATCAACGCCGTCAACTGGGTGCAGAACGGTCCCGTCGTTATCACCGCCTCTGTGGTGCTGCCGAACCAGTTGGTGATCACGGCCGCGTCTGGCACGGACGGCAACATGGTCGCGTTCTACCAGACGGACAACAATGTCAGCAGCCGACTGCACTTCACCGCGAGCAATTGGAACCTATCTGGCGGTTCCTCGGCCCGCGTCACCATCGAGACGCATTGCCAGTACGCACACTCCATTTACGTCGGTACGCGTCTCGATACCACCTGCGGCATCATAACCGCCACGCTCGATGGCGGCATGCCGGTAACGCTTGACTGTTACTATCCCGTGGCCAGCACTTCGCAGACCCGGCGCCTGCTCTTCCCTGGCGTCGCGGCAGGGCAGCACAAGGTCGTGATCACGCTCTCGGGCAACAAAAACCCATCGAGCCAGGGCTGGTACTTTTACTTTGATTTCCTCGATGCGCGGTGGCGACCGACGTTCCAACCCCAACTGCGACCACCACCACCGTCGGCGTCGCGACCGACTTCGACACGGACAACACTTACAAGCGGTCGCCGGAGCGGCTGGTGTGGAACATTCAGAAGCTCGGTCTGCTGGGCGAGATCGACCACTACTGCGGCGTCTTTTGGTGGAAGCAAGCGGTGGCGTCAAATCCGGCCTACCCGCAATGCACGGTCACCTTCTCCGGCAACTGGAACGATCAGGATGTTGTCTGGCTACACGTTGGCGGCTCCGCGATCGGGAAGACAGTGTTCGGCGGGCAGGACAACAGCAACACGATTGCCCGTCACTTCGCGAACTTCATCAACGCGATCTTCGACGGCGTCTGGGCCTCAGTCGCCGGCAGCGTTCTCACGATCACATCTCATTCCTTCAGGAGTGTGTGGCAGTACCACGTGTACACGGAACTGCCCGCGTCCAATACCGGCACCGGCCAAGCTGCGGTGACGGGAGATCTTCAGGGCGGAACCTACGGTGTGACTTGGGTGATCGATCCGACCCAAACGCCGGTGCTCAACCGGGCCTTCCGCGATTGGAACACGGATTTCTTCAGACTGCTCAAGGCGAACAGCATGACCGTGGTCTGTTCGTTTTCGCAGGAACTGGTGCAGCCGCCGGACAATCCAGCCGGTGGCGCGGTGTGGGTTCAACGCTTCCCCGACGGCACGGCGGTGGAAACTGCAACCGGATTCGGGACGTTGAATAGTTCGCAAATCGCGTTCAGTTCGGGACCGCAGAACTACCTTGGGCAGGCCCTCGCCGCGATGGCGGGTCTGATGTTGGCGGCGGGACTCACACCGAAGCTCCAGTTTGGTGAAATTCTCTGGTGGTTCTAGGCGAACGCTTCCGGCATGGCGTTTTACGATGCTGACACGCAGGCCGCGGCGCAGTCGGCGCTCGGCCGCGCGCTGGTTACGTTCCACACGCCGAACGACAACCCCTCGGTCAACGGATACGCCGACGCGAACTTCCTCCGGACCCGCCTATACAACTACGTGGCGTCCATCCAGAGCTACGTTCTGTCGAAGTGCCCCTCTGCCGTGTTCGAACTGCTGTGGCCAATGGATGTGAACGCCCCGGACAACTGCAGGCTAACGCGGTACATCAATCTGCCTTCGCAATGGACCACTCGCCCAGGCTCGGGCTTTGACACGTTTCTCATCGAGGGTTACCAGTATCCCGGAATCAACCACAACCTCGACCAAGCGACCCGGTGCGCCGCGTACCCGTGGAAGGAACTCGCCTGGGACCAGATGCACTGCCGCTACCTGATGGGCCTCTACTACGGCACGTGGCCATGGATGCGCGAGTTCGTGAACGTCGACCGCCTCGGGCTGCCAGCCATCAAGCTCTGGGCCTACGACCACGTGTGCCTTGAGGTGCCGCTGCCCGCGAGCGACGACCGTTCGTTTATCTACTGAAGTAGGAGCGTAGCCGCGACTTTGGGACAGAGATCGCAAGTGTATAATATTTGCACGCTTCGGAACTCGATTGCGAAAAGGATGCGCCATGGATTTCCACCGTATCCGCGAACTGATCGCCCGTTGGCGGCTCAAACGGCGTGAAGCTTCACTTTACCGGGACTTCGTCAAGGACCGAAAAATCGTCGCCCTTGGGCAGTTGCTGAGTTTCGTCGCGCAACATGATCGAAACCTTCCCGTCGAGCGCGATGATTTCCGAGAAGCGTTGTTCGGCCTTGATTGGAAGAGGTGTTGCGACGAACTTGAAGCGGCTCATCGAGAGATCGTGTTTCGAGCTGTCGACGGCTATCTTTTCAGCCTGCCACCGGATGCATCGAGCGGTGATTGGCGGTCTTGGATCAGGATGTCGCGCGCAGCCGGCAGGGTCTTGACGGTTACGGAGCCCGCGTTCGCACAAGGTCTACTCGGCGCTAAAAGACACGGCAAGCTGGATGACCTTCCCAAGGAGGACTCCGATTATCTCTTGTCCTGCTATCTGCGGGCGTACGGTGAGATCCTGGAGCGATCTGGAGTCGATGACCGCCAATTCGCTCTTCCAATCCTGCTTGAGTTCGCGGCAATTGCGCAGGTATTGGGCCCCACGGAGTACTCCTCGACTATCTTACAAAGGTGGGTGAAGCACGCCCAGCAGAAACCTCGCGCTCTCGCTAGTTTTTCCGATGATCAAGCGTATGACGCGCCAATCAGGGGTGTTGGATCGCCCAACGGTGCCAGCGTGACAATGTACCAAGGCGGTCAGTTCAGTACGCCAGTTCGAATCGCCTATGCCGGGACAACCGGCGATAGAACGTTGAACGCTCAGATGTTCTCTAGTCTATTTTCTACCGCATTGGCGTGCGACAATGATCAGTCCTTTCTAACGCCGGTTGGCGGAATTCTCCATCTCGATTACGACCGCAGTACGGTCACTTCATCCGAGCGCAGAACCGTACTGCGCGCGACTATTGGGATTGATGGGCCCGTTGAGCCCCGAGCGGGAATGCCATCGCTGGGGATGGAGCCTGACGAAGCATTCGAATTGGTTGCTGAGTTATTTCAGCGATTCAGAGATTCGACCGGGCTGGTTAGCGTAATGCACTGGGGAGTGGGAGACGCTGACACACTAGACGAACGCGTTCGGAAGGCGCTCAGTAGCGGCGGTGAATCGACTCGGCGCTTGAAAAGCGAGCCGAGTCATTCAGAGGCAGGTGGCGTAATCCATGTTATGCCGCTCCTACATCGAAATAAAGATGGCGAGATCGAGGCTATACAGATTCCTGTGTCCTATAGCGCTCTCAATCCCGATCTCGTTCTCAAGTTGACACGCACAGCCCGCCAGTCGTACATGGCGCAACTGATTGCGAACGGACGGCGCCGTGAGGCGATGGCTCAAAACGCGTACACTCAGCACGACCGCTTCGTCAAGCGGTGGCAGGCACTTACAGAAGCACAAAAGGAGACCGAGTGCAAAGCGGCACCTTGGGTGACGATTACGCAGTCCTACAACTTCGAATTGGGAATGATCACTGTCGTTGAGCCTCCTGAAAGGGTCTCACTGCAGGAATATGAGGAGAGACGCCGACCGGACCTA
This sequence comes from Terriglobia bacterium, assembly GCA_020073305.1. Lineage (GTDB taxonomy): Bacteria > Acidobacteriota > Terriglobia > Bryobacterales > Bryobacteraceae > QHXW01. The sequence continues at coordinate 116,530 of JAIQFK010000018.1, read as the reverse complement.
CGAGACTCGGCGAAGCAGTACGCTGAGAAGTTCGGGGCTTTGTGCGCTACGCTCGACAAACTCAATCAGACTGGCGGTATAGCCGATACACTGTCCTTCAGATTCCTCATTGACGCAGCAATTCGTGGTGATTCACTTCTGATCGCTGATTCGCGATTTCGGTCTGAGTACAAGATGTGGGTCGATCACACCTCCGCACCAGTTTGGGCTCTACTCGAAGACTGGGCGATTCGTCGACAGTACCCCGTCGAGTTGATGGCGGCTGACAATATTCTGTTCAACTCCAGGCTCAGCGACGACGGCCTGACCGTTTGGATTCAGCCACACATCATGATCGATTTGCATGACTTCGAGATCATCATCGACGGAGCGGCTGGAACGATGTACGCATTTCCAGGAGGGCGTACGACGAGCCTCAAGGAACGATTGATCCCCGACCGAAAACATGGCATCTTAGATCCTTCAACACTGCATCGGCAATTCTGCGGATGGGTTCAGACGCATCTGGGAATTTCAGATGCTCGCTTCAAAGGGGACCGGAACCTCCGCCAGAAAGTCATGGGCGAGAAGAGGCTAGCCGGGCTGGTTCTGCTACAGCAAGGCAAGCGGCTGCTTTTTAAAGGGGAGCTTGAACGGAGCGTAGAAGCATTTGAGAAAGCTCGGAAATCGGATCTGGCGGCAGTATACTTCTGGGGTGCTGTCGCTCACGAATATCGCTTTCTGCGTGACTACCGGCAGGATTTGGTTGGCGTTGGAAACCTGGATGAATCCGCGAAACGGGACCGTCTGCTAAACGCGGCACTGCACATCTTGATCGAGTCGTTGAAACCTGCCGCCCCGAAGCTTTCGATGCAAGACCTCGAAGGGCAGCTCCGCGCCGCTGGATTGTCAGATGTGCTTTCATCCAGGGGCGGCAAGGGACGTACAGCCCTTGTAGAGCAGCTGTTGGCGAGTTCGATGACGCGGGCCCTGCCACTCGACAACAACGCCAAGGTGTTACTGGACCAGTTGCGTGCCCGCGACGCCGCCTTCGTTAAAGGATTAATAAAGGATAAGCCTGACATTGCGGCCCTTGAGTCGGCAAGTTTGAACCTTACGGCAGCCGAAGAGGAGAGACTCCGAGCTGCGATGTACGCGGTGTCGTCACTAGACTTTCTATCGCTCGCCGAAACGATGAAGACTGTTGCGCGATCGATGCCTTTCGCTGGACGTCCGAGCAGCGAACTGCGAAAGGAGTTGGAAGAGATCGTGAGACGCACACGAACGCTGCCTCTTACTGATCCGCCTGGTGCGCCTCAAATCGAAGAGCTGACAGGCCTGCTCGGCCAGAGCTGATTCCGAGGGATGACATGCCTACAGCTGAATATTTCGATGTATTCCTCAGCCATAACAGCAAGGACAAGCCGACGGTCATTGAGCTTTCTGAGCAGTTGAAGACCAGAGGATTGAGGGTTTGGCTCGATGTAGAAGAACTCGTTCCCGGTAGGCCTTTCCAACAGGCCTTGGAACGCATCATTCAAACTACCGTTAGTGCTGCCGTTCTCGTCGGGAAAGACGGACTAGGGCCATGGGAAATCCCAGAGATGCGCGGGTGCTTACAGGAATTCGTGCGCAGGTCGCTCCCCGTCATTCCGGTTCTCTTGCCGAGCGCTCCTACACGCCCTGATTTGCCGTTGTTTCTCAGGGAATTCACCTGGGTTGACTTGCGTGGTGGAATCACGAAAACGGGAATCGATCGCCTTGTCTGGGGTATCACCGGCATCAAGGCGCTTGAGACGACACGCGACCTTGTGGTCGTTCGTGCCCAGCGTCAGGAGCAACAGGAGAAGTCAAGCCAGTTCGTGGACGCGTGGGGTATTGCTTCCGTAAAGAGCCGGTTGCATGCCCTCTCGGAAATAGTTGCGCAAGCGGCATCGGAAGAATCGGCTTTGGCGGCCGCCACCTACAAAGAGGATATTCTCTCCGTCATTGTGCCAATTACGTTCGAGATGCGTTGGCGAAGAGGATACGCGGCTGCTCTAGAAAGAATGCTGAAGATTCCTCGCCCGCAAAAACGCTTACGTGACTTTGCTCACGAGGAGGTTCCCGGTGGATGCCCGGTGACCGAGGGCGTCCTCTCAGCCAGGCTTGATCGCGAAGGACGGGTTCTTGTCTTGCTCGATGATCATCCGGTATTATTTGCGACGGATCTCAAACCTGAGCAACAAGAGGACTTCATAGAATCGGTGAACCTTCACGGGCGGCTAGGAGTGCCCAGCAAAGGCGGTTTGAGCCTAGCGGAGCGGATCGGGGAGATCCCGATCCGAAGTGCCGCTACAGTAGATGATGAAATGGCGGCTGCTCTATTCCAAAATCGAGAGGTGCTTGCTCCTTTGGTGGCGAGACTTGGAATGCCAGGTTCCGAGTGGCTCTTAACGGAAGAGGAGGCATTCAAGGATCTGCCCGGCGGCCCTGATGAGGGTTCGCAACCCAGCCACATTGCCACGAAGGATGTGCGCTCGCAAGTCACGAAAGCGAATCAAACGGCTACCGAGGAAGTGTTTGATGCAAGGCAGGCAATGGATGTGCCCTCGGGCGTTCCGGGTAGAGCTCAAATGAAAGAGCTTCTCAAGTCTGACGCTGTCCGAAAAATTTTCGGAGATATGGTCGACAAGAATCCCGAGCAGGTGTTACAGATGCTTCAGTCGTTTTCTCGGCCCAGAAGGTGAGTTTTGTCGGCCTAGAGGGCAGCCCTTACGTTCCGTGCTGCGGCTGCCGTATCGAGCGTTTTCGGAGTTCTTTTTGGATCAACGGTCGTCTCCGTCGTTTGGCCCCTGCTTTCGTCGACGTTAGCACTTGGCGAGCCACTCATGCCCGAGAGAATGCCCGGCTTTTCGGGGAAAGTTGCGACCCTCGGAACTCATCAACTTACCCCACCTTCTTAGCCACAGCAACCGGCCTCGACTGACCGGGCGGAGTCGCGGCTTGTATCGCTGCCATCAACTGTGGGATTTCGCGATACCCCTTCACTCTGCGAAACCGACCCTCGACGAAGAGAAGGCCGCTGGCGACCCAGCGCAGTTTCATGTCGCCGCCCTGCCACTTCTTCACCCGTCCGCATTTCTCCTCCACCACCGAGAGTGCCGATTCAATGGGATTGGTGGAAAACAGCGTCAAGCGTAATCTCGCCGGCACATGCAGCCGGTGGATGGTCAGCGTTTCCTCCAGACCCTCGGCCAGGCTCCGGGCTGCGCTGGGATTGATGCGTTCTAACTCTTCGTGAATGCGATCTAACGGCCCGCCGCGCCTCGGCGTATCCCGTCATGTTCCAGGCCGCAATCAGCTTCTGTTCGATGAAGGGCTGCGGTTCGTCGGGCAGGTGGTTCAGCACGTTCCGCCGCTTGTGCAATTGACACCTTTGGAGCAGCGCCGCTTCGCCAGCCCGCTTCTTCACCGCACGTTCAGCGCCTTGGCGCCATCCAGCACATACAGCCGCGGTTCCTGAAAATCCACGCCTCGTTTGTTCCAGTTCCGCGCATAGTTCGCCCACCACGGTGGCATTTTCGGTGGCGCCCTGCCGCAGCCCCAGCACGGTTTTGTGCCCGTCCTGGCCGATCCCCAACGCTACGACGAAGGTCTCGCCGTCAAAGGCGATGCCATCGATCATCACGGCGCACAACTTCAGATTTTCCAGCGGCCGTTCGATCAGCTCCCGCAACTTCTGACGGCTGGCCTCGATGAACTGCTCGCTCACCACCGACTTCTCGATGCCGTAGGCGTCCGCGAACCGCCGCACCACCGGACCATACTGGCGCGTCGACAAGCCCCGCATCACGCCCTGCCACAGCCGCGAGTGCCACTGCGGATCATGCTGGAACGACAAGTAGCTTCCCAACGGAATGTCTCCGCCATCCACATTCCGGACCCTCATTCGATCCAGCGGCACCTTCTGCCCGTCGATGCGCCACCACCCCTGTTCCTTTCCCCATCGCCAACCGGGCCGACTTTCGGCTTGCTGATAGCGCGGACCCAGCATCTGTTCTACATCCCGCTCCATGACCAACTGCATCAACTGGAGGCCGGCTTGCCGGATCAGCGCGCCGACTCCCTGCTTCATGGCCAGCGCGATCTCCACTGACGGCAACAGCAGTTGGACTGGTTCTTGGTTCTCGCGGAGCGATGCTTCGAAACTCTGCATCGCGCGGCGGCTCTCAATCTGAATCCTTTGGGTAGGGTCTGCCTACGACGATCTGCCGGAAGGAAGCGGGTTTCCAGTTAGGGAAGGTCCAGGCCGGGCTTGATCCTGCCGACTGGAAGCCGTTCGACGAGGTAGGTGCGGGCACAAGGGAGATTCGGATCAGGGAGGCAAGCGGTATTTACCGCCTGATGTACGTCGCCAAGTTCGAGGAAGCCATCTACGTCCTGCATTGCTTCCACAAGAAAACTCAGGTGACCAGCAAGCAGGACAGGGCAATTGCCGCCGTGCGCTATCGCGCCGTGGTCAATGCGAGGAAGGAAAAGAAATGAAGATCGACACCAAAATCCGCCATGTGACAAAGCCGGGCGCGAACCTCTTCCTGGAGCTGGGTTTTACCCCGGACGAGGCCAAACGTCTACAGGCTGCCTCTCGCAAACAGATCAATGACACGCGGCTGCTGAAGCAGCAACTAATGGAAGAACTGTCTGTCTGGATTGCGAAACATCAATTAAAGCAGGCCGAGGCCGCCGAGATTCTGATGGTCTCGCGCCCGCGTGTGTCGGACGTGGTGAACAAAAAAACCGCCAAGTTCACCATCGATACGTTGGTGGAAATGCTCAGCCGTGTCGGCAAGCCGGTCAAGCTCGCAATCAGTTGAGTCAGTTGAGGCCCTGGTGACGAGAAGTCTTCTCTTGTAATCAGCATGTTACGGGCGGAGAGGTAGTTGGAAACCATGGTTTTTGGGGAGCCAGCGTCTGGGCTCCCAGGAATACTACTTTCCAACTTCCGATTGACAGCCTCACTTTGCAGACGGTGGTACGCGCAGTCGAGTCCGGGTCTGCCAGCGAGCTAGATGAAGAGATCGACCGTGACCTTGAACACTGACGCGAGTTTTTTGGCCTGTTCCTTACTAATGGAGCGCTTCCCGCTCAGGACCTCTGAAACCCGACCGCGCGTACCGAACACTGGCAGCAGATCCTTGACTGTTCGTCCGCTCGTCTCCATCAGGTAAGCAAGCATCTCGTTGGCTGCAACTGGAGGCAGAGGGTGATGACGATCATCGTAAGCCTGAACCAAGATCGCCATGGTTTCCAGGAGCGCAGACTCCTCCGGGGACAAGCCGTCCTCACCTTTGTCGATCAGTTGTTCCACGGCGGCAACCATGTGGTCGTACTCTTCCTCAGTCTCGATGGCTTTGATGACAATGCGATTCGCGAGCCGGGCGTATTTCTTGGGGTCGACGGTCAGAGTGCTCATAATTTCCACGCTCCTTTCACATACTCCTTGTGCGTCATGATGCCCCGGATGAACAGCACCCTCCGCGTGAAGTTCATCTCCGCGATGAGGCGGTACTTGTTGCCTCCGATGTCGAAGACGACGTGCGGAGTCACAAAATCCGCCGTGTTGAACGACTGTTTCACATCCGCGAAACTAGACCAGGTCGCCCGTTTGGCGACTCGATACCAGTGGTCCATGGCGCTGCGAGCATGCGGATGCTCCGCGCAGAAGATCCGAATCGCCTTGTGGCTGACCACGTGCATCCAGAGCCGATGTTATGGTCCCATAATGGGACCGCTCTGTCAATGACCGCCTGATTGAAGGCGTTCGGTCGCTGCCTTATGGCTCGGAGAGGTGGTTGGAAACCACGTTTTCCGGGGAGCCACTACTTTTCTGCCCCAACCCTGAGCGTCTGTTTTGTTGACAGCAGCGCCTGCGGCCTCGCTCGTCAGTATCCGCAATATTTCGAGGGTTTTGGCGCGCGGCGCGTTTTCTCCAGTTTGAAGAGAGGTTCCGCGGGGGTGCAAGCTCAACCGCAGGGTTGAGGCCGAACCCCACGTTTTCACTTGCGAATTCTCCGGTTTCTCCGGTTGACAGGAGGCGTTTGTTGACGGCCCCGTCCAATCCGGGCACCCAGAAAACTTCGATTGGGACTTTGCGATATGTTAATCCTTTGAACTGGATGCCTATTGACGCAGAATACCCAAGCGACTGGAGAGCCGAAAAGGTGACTGCGCCGACCGCCTGAAGGGTTTTAACGCAACCTAATTAAGGCACATCCACCGTCCGCGTCGGCTCCTGCCCAGTGCCTCTCTTGCTCTCACAGCCTGACCCCTGAAACGTGCCAAGCTGTCGGGAAGTTGTCGGGTTCGACTCCAAAATTACGCCTTCTGCGGCAAGGTTAAGTGGCGTGACCGACCGGTCACGTCACAGCGCGGGTCCGGACCGGCGACATAACTGACAATTTGGACCAGGAACATCATTGACACTTTTCGACTGAAGCGAAGCTTCCTAAACAATGGGCAAAGGAGAAAACCTTGCCCTGGAAAGAGAGAAAGCCTTTGGACGAGAAGAGAAGCTTCATCACCGAATGGGAGCGGCAGGAAGAGAGTCTGGCGGAGCTGTGCCGACGCTATGAAATCAGCCGGCAGACCGGCTACAAGTGGCTGGAACGATATCAACAAGAAGGCGAGTCTGGGTTGGAGGAACACAGCCGGGCTCCACTCAATCACCCGCAAGCCATGCCGCCCAAGGTAAGGGAAGCATTGGTTGGTCTGCGAAGTCGGTATCCCAACTGGGGGCCACGGAAACTGCGTGCCTATCTGCAACGCGAAACGCCCAAGATCCGCTGGCCAGCCGCAAGCAGCATTGGAGACCTGCTTCGGCGGGAAGGGTTGGCCCATCCACGCAGGAAACGAAAACGGACGCCACCCTACACCGAGCCGTTAAAACATGCCGAAGCCCCGAATCAGGTTTGGTGCGCGGATTTCAAAGGATGGTTTCTTACCCAGGATGGCTCGCGCTGTGATCCGCTCACGATCACGGATGCCTACAGTCGATACTTGTTGCGTTGTTGTGTCGTAAAGCGAACCGACGGCGAGCACGCCTGGGCGGTATTCGAAGCCGCCTTTCGCGAGTTCGGATTGCCGGAAGCGATTCGCACCGACAACGGAAGTCCCTTCGCCAGTAGAGCACCCGCAGGATTGAGTCAGCTCTCGATGTTGTGGCTGCGATTGGGCATCCGGCACGAACGGATCGAGCCAGGCCAGCCGCAGCAGAACGGCCGCCACGAACGCATGCACCAAACACTGAAGCAGGAAACCACAAGTCCGCCGGAGCGGAATCTTCGGCAGCAGATGACTTTTTTGCGCTTTCAGCAGGAGTACAACCAAGCTCGGCCGCATGAGGCATTACAGTATGAGACGCCCGCATCGCGCTACGTGGGTTCAGAGCGGCGCTATCCCGCGAAACTTCCTGACTTGGAATATCCCGAAGGTGCGCACTTGCGCCGGGTGTCCCACCACGGAGATGTGAAGCTGGATGGCGTGCAGATGTTTGTCAGTTCGTTGCTGGCCTGGGAAGTGGTGGGACTGTTGGAGCTAGAGCAGGATCCTGATTGGCTGGAAGTCTACTATGGTCCGCTGATGATCGGCTGGATGGATTTAAGGAAATTACGGCTCCTGCCGGTCGGGACGGGGAGGCGGCGACGAGGAACGAGGAAACAAAGCTCTCTTTGAAATGGGGGTTCCGCCCCCAAACCCCTGGGATTTTTCGCTTTCGCGCCAGGATTCCTGGACCGCAAGAGCGAGATCACCTCGCTCTCGCGGAATCCCGGCCGCTGAATCGGCGCTCGGGTTCCATCCCTGGAGAGCCCTATCCTCCGTTCAGGTGACCGTATTCTAACAAAGAGCGATTGTGTTGAAATGGACAGACTGAAGTTTCGCTTCAGCCAAAAGTGTCAATGATGTCGCCGGTCTAAAATGTCATCGATGTTCCCGGCCGGATACGCGAGGAGCAAGAATTTAGCGTATTCCTGCGGCCATGTCGAACCGCGAAGTGTTCCGCTCCTGCGCGCAATCAAACGATTGCCTAATCCGTTCGATTAATCGTCTGCGAGCATTTGGCGGTTCCTTCCCTTTTTTGTCGCCGGAACCCGACAATTGACGGACATCGCCTACATCATCGACACCAACCAAATCATGGCCGAACTTCGTAAACGATGTTGAAGAGTGTTTCCGTGGCTCGGCGGAAACGATTGAAGCGTGCCACATGGGCAGGGCGTGCACAGCAGCGTACCCGTCAAGATCTGGGGAAGTATTGTAGTCATGTCAGGTTCCGCCGCTTGAGCGTTGGCCGCTCATCCGCATCATCTGGCTTTTGGTCGTCGCGCCTTTCAATCCGTTCGCCGCTGCTCGGCGATCTTCGGAGGGTCGGGCCAGTAACGCCAGGTGCCGCCTTTCGTCGATTCAGACTTTGTTCCAGATACCGCTTCACTTCGACAAAATCCGAAGTTGTGACAACGTACTCTGGTCGCTGCTTGAGCAGTTGCTGAACGTTCAGTTGCGTAGACTTGATTCGCGCTGAGACATTTGGATGGGAGCGGAAGATTTTTGACATCGTGCCGGGCTTCTTCTTTTCCATCGCCTCCAGCCTTTCGAAGAAATCCACGAACGCTGTGGGATCGTACCCGGCTTTGTACATATATTGCAGTCCAAGCAGATCTGCCTCGTCTTCGAATCCGCGGGAGAACTTCAAAAACGTGAGCGGAATCGCCAGGCCGGCGCCCTGGCGGACGGCATATCCGGCCCATCCGCCCAAAAAGATCAACGGAATGGTGGCGATATTCACGATCTGGCCTCTGGATGCCTGACGAGTTCCGTGACGAGCCGCGACGTGTGCGATCTCGTGCGACAGGGCGCTTGCGAGTTCTGCCTCGGTCTCAGCTTTCAGAATCAAACCAGTGTTGACAAATAGGAAACCGCCGGGCAGGGCGAAGGCATTTACCTGATCGCTGTCGATTAGCTTGGCGGTCACGGGAACCTTGATATCGGAGTTTCGCGCCAGGTTCTGGGCGAGACGGTTCACGAATTCCGCCGGGAGGGGGTCGTCGACGAGTTTGGCTTCACGTTCTATTTCCTGGGCCAACTGTTTGCCGAGCGCGATCTCCTTCTCAATAGAGTAGAAGTTCACACCCTTGCCGACATCTCGGGCGCCAATCTGTTCCGGGTCCTTCTTCTTGTCCTTCGCATGCGACGGCAATGGGGTCAGGGCACTGATCCCGATTGTTGTCACAACCATTAGAGATGTCCAGCGTTTCATGGGTTGCCCCTCGTTAGGACGATGTGAGCCCGCGAGCTTGAGCACTTTCCGCTAATGGGCGCCACCACGGTTACTGCACGTCCGAGACCACAACCAGACGCCTTGAGATGCTTGGTGATCGATTCGAAGCCGTTGTCACAAATCGATTTGAGGCGCCTTATATGCAACGAGCGTGGCTGATGGCGGGCAAGACTGCTTCAAATGGGACAGAGGTGCCCCAGAACGTCTATCGAGACTTACCCTTCTCTAGCCATTAAGCACGTTTTCCTGTTCCGGCATGGAGCCTACTTCGCCCTGGTCGCGGAGATTCCCCCGCCGCGAGTATCGGCAACGAACCCCGTCACCTTGCCGGCCTGGTCGCGGAGGAAGGTGACGAGGGTTCCTGTGTGGTCCGGCTCCCAGACGGAAAACCTGGCGCTGGACTCCGGGATCAGCTCCCGCACATTGCCGTCGCTCAGCTCAGCGCGCAGACGGTCCGTCCCGGCCGTCACGACGACCGTCACGCCGGCCATGGCCGCCGGGCTGTTCACCACGTACCGCCCGGCGAACTCGGGGTACGTCTTCGGGTCGAACTGCGGGTACCTGCGGGCCGCTTTCCTGACCTCCAGGACGGCCGCGGACTGGGAGGCGAACTCCTCGGCGGCGAACGTGGTCGGGAAGAGCTCCGGCAGGCTCTGGCTGTGCCTCCCCTTCTCCAGCTCTTGCTTCACATCCAGGACGACCACGTTCTCGAAGTTGTGGAAGTGGTAGAGATACAGCTTCCCCTTCCGCAGGTCGCAGATGTAGGAGTAGATAGTCGGGACAGGGCCCTCCTGGCGGACGGCCGCCAGGATCTTCCGCATCCCATCGATAGTCATGTGAGGGGCTGCCTTCAGCATGGCCTCCGCGATCCTGTACCGCCCGCACACCGCGCTGCCGTCCGGATGGTCGGACTGGCGGAAGTTGGTGATGATCTGGTAGGGACCGCGGCGGGGCAGGACGGCGTTGCCTTCGATAATCGCCGAGGCGCCCGTGCGGTCCCCGACCATCAGCATATTGTCGGAGAGGAAAGGATTCCTGTACCGGCGCAGGAGCGCCACCACCTCTTCCACCGTCGCGCATTCGGCCAAGATCTTGTCGTGCATATCGCCCTCGAAGACCTTCTCACCCGGGGAGGCCGCGACCGGCTTCGCCTCCACGGAGAAGCTGTCGAGCCACAGCCCATTCTCGTTGACGCCGCCCTGAATAATGTTATCGCTGGCATACCCAAGGCAGAGGCGGCTGTGCTTCCCTCCTTCACCCGGAACGACCCACACCTTGCTGAGAGGCATGGAGGCATCCTCGTTGTTGCCGACGAGCACCGCGCCGCCGGCAGACACGAAGACCGCAGTACAGGCAATCGCCTGCATGCGCATGGCGACGACGAGCACAGGAACGGCAACGCCCAAGAGAAGCGTCGCCAACCGCGATAACGATCGACCTACCATCCGCATCCCCTCCTGAACGCAGCCCGGCCGTCCTGTAGTGAGGCGCGGGGCGCGGCTGTCCTCCGCGACCCCGCCTCCGGTCGTTCTAGCGGACGTCCTGTTTCGTAGCCGTCAATTCATTTTGGACTTTTGCTAAAGCGGTCTTGAATGCTTCGCGGTGGCCCATTTCATCACTGCGCACCTCTTCGAAGCGGTCGGCTGCGGCTGGATCGCCGCGGGTTTTGGCTTGTTCCGCGAATTCACGATACATCGTGTCGATCTCGTAAGACTCGCCTTTGATCGCATCTCTCAAATTGTCGGCATCGCTGCCCACGAGTCCAGCAAGGGCGGCTTCTTCTGCGAAATGCTGGAGGCGCTCCACCTTGGCCGTCTCTTCGAACAGGCGAGCCAGTTCCGGGTGACCATGCTTTTGGGCCTGCTCGGCGTACAACAGGTATTTAGCGTACGCAAAAGCCTCGCCGTGCATGGCAATCGAGAGGTTTTCCTGGGTTCGCGCGCTGATATTCGACTCTTTTTGGGCGCTCGCCAGGTTGAGGCCGAGAATGCCTATTACAATGGCGACAAATAACAACAAATACACTTTGATCTTCATGCTTATCCTCTTCCGATATTTGTTTGGCCAAGCCGGGGTTTTCGTCCCCTGGCTCAGTTCTTGCCCTTCGCCTCAGTGGACGCTATAGAGGCGAGATCCTGCGATGATGCCTGCGCCCATGAGCACAACGTCTGAATGTCTGTGTAGCTCATTTGCGCGTGCCGATGGATAACCAAGTACGTCGGCATAGGCATTTTTCCATTTGAGATCTCCTCACACATCTTCGTGAGTAGTTTGGCCTTCTGTCCGTCGCCGTACAATCCCCATCGGGATAGATTCAACGCTTCGCGCCCCTCGTTCACGTCGCTGATGACCAACCACGAAGCCGGAGCGACGCTGCTGTACCACGGCCATGCGGTGCGGTCCGAGTGACAGTCCGCACAACTGCGTTCCAGTATCCTACTGACCTCGGACCCGACTGGCGTGCTCACTTGGATTGTGTGAGCAACATTCTCCGGTGGATTGGTTTTCGTCAGCCGCACGAATTGAGCGGCGGCAAACAGGAAGCCAATTGCAAACAAAGATCGCTTAACCAGTACAGTCATATTCATTCGCCGGCATGAAAGTGCCGCAGCTTACCAATAGAACTTCAACGCCATCTGGACCTCGCGGGCAGAGTTGGCCGTGCAGCTGACTGCGCCAAAGCTCCCGCCATTCAGCGTAGTGTCTGGTCCGCAGAAGCGGGGATGATTGAAGGCATTGAAGAATTCCGCCCGGTACTCCAGGCGCATTCCTTCCCTGAACTTGCCTAGGGAGAATTCCTTCAACAGCGACAGGTTGGCGTTGTTCGCGCCAGGCGTCCGGACCGAGCCGGTGGTGCGCGGTGCATTTCCAATAGCATAATCCGCCGGGGCCACAACAACATCCGGGTTGGCGAAGTATTGGTCGCGGAAGTTTGACCCTGTGTTCCGCTTCAGAGTTCCCAGAAGATCGGGCCGCTGATCGCCGTACGTCGGGAGAGACAGGCCTCCAGCCAGGCGCAGGCCAATCGGAAATCCACTGGTAAAGGTCCAGATTCCGTTGGTTCTCCATCCGCCGAAGATCGTGTTGAGCACCGGATTCCAGTTGCTCCCGAAGGTCTTGTTCCGTCCGAAGGGAAGGTCGTACACGTAACTGATACCTAAAGCTTGGGGCAGATCAAACTGGGAGAGCCCTCGCTCCAGCCGGTAATTATTGGGGTCCTGAAGACTGGTACTGCCTCCCAGCCAGCCTAAGCCGTCATGCGTAATGGAAGAATCGTCGATGGATTTGCTGGCGGTGTAAGTCACCAGGAACTGCAGACCACTGGTGAAGCGCTTCTCGGCACGTAACTGGAAAGCGTGGTAAATGGAGTTGGCCACCGGGAACGAAATGCCATTGACGCCGGTAAATTGCGGAAACGGACGAGAGAGCTGATATTTCTGAACCGTGGGGCCGCCCAGGGACGCGCCTTCCGGCACGTGTCCGTACAGCGGATTGTCGACGTATGTGAGCATGTCGGCAATTTGAGCGCGATTGTCCGTCTCGATACCTGGGCCCAAATGGTTCAATTCGGAGGCTCCACCGAAGAAGAGCTTGGTACCCTTCTTCCCTACATAGTTGGTGTCCAGGATGATTCCTCCGGGCAGTTGATGCTGAAATCCGAGTGTCCAGCTCTGCTCGTAAGGAGTTGCATTCATGCCCTTGATCGGCCCGCGGATACCTTCGCCGACATAGGACATACCTCCTAGCGAGGCTCCGGGTGGAAGCAGCGGCCCGCCTGGGAACGGGTTGTTCAGCGGTGGCCCGGGAGTGGCGCCGTCCCACTGGTACGATGACTCGAATGAGGTCAAGCGGTCGAATCCCTGGAACCCATACGCGCCCGTCCCGGCGGCGCCGCGCGTCGTCGTCTGATAGAAGATTCCATAACCGCCCCGCAGGACGGTCTTCTCCGTCAGCCGGTAGGCAAGGCCGAACCTGGGACCCCAATTGTTGAGATCGTAACCATAGTTGTGGCGATTGTTCTTGTCCACAAAGGCCAATACGCCATTGAGATCCGGCAATCCCGGAACCTGCAGTGGCGAGGGGGCGCCAGGGTTGACGTAGCTCATGCGATTGTATCGCTCGGTGCGCGGTGTCTCCACGTCATAGCGAAGCCCCAGGTTGAGAGTCAGCTTGTTGCTGAGCGTGAAGTTGTCCTGGAAGTAGCCGGCGAATTGAAAGCTCTGCGTGCTGACGAAAGCCGGCACCTCGTATTCGCCCCAACTCGGCATCACCCCAGTCAGAAAGCTGGCCATCTCGTCACCTTGAGACCAAGGGCTTTGCGAAGTGGCGTTTTGGTCGAATTCGAAGAATCCACCCTGCTCGCCGGGCTGCACAAAATTGATGCGGTGCATCCGCATTTCACCGCCTATCCTAATATCGTGCCGGCCCTGCAAGCGGCTGACGCTTCCAACCAGGTGGTGGGTTTCTGGCGACTGACGCAGAATGCCCCAGGCTTGGGCGCCGATATTGTTGCTCTCGCCGGCTGAGTAATAATTGTCGATGAGGATAGACGGGGCGGTTTTAAAACCGGATGTCGTCATGTATGCAGGAAGTCCCAGTGTCGTCGGATCCACGACATAATCTTTGTAATCGTCAAAGCGCCGGGTAAAGCCGTAGGAAAGATTCAGGAGCATGGTGGGGCTGAAGGTACGTGTGAAATTCACGGCGACCATGTGAGTGTGGCTGGCCCCGGGAGCTCCGGTGGGATCCAATGCATTTCCGAAGACGTTGGAGGGCGTCGAATTGGAGAGCGCTTGGGAATATCTGGCGCTGAGGCGATTGGTTTCGTTGAAATTGTGATCGACTTTGATGTCAAACTGATCGTTCTGCGACCGGTTGGAGCCTGCGCCGAGCCAGTTGTTAAAGCGGTTGTAGTTGGCGTTACCTACGTTGACGTTGGGCAGTGGGAAAGACTGCATCATCTTGGCCGCCACCGGATCGATAAGGTTGCTGGCCCGGGCCGGGGGCTGGAAGCCGGTCCCGTTCAGTCTCGGATTGCCGGGACTTTGATAGAGATCCATGCGGTTGAAGGGAATGTAAGTAGAACGGACGGCTCCGCCCGCGTTCTCATCAAAGACTCCCGAGTAGGGATCCCAGAGCTGGCCTTCGCCCATGCACCTGCCATTGGCGCTAAACCCTTCCGCGCACAATTCACGGAAATCTCCTTGCCTCATAGCCGCGCTGGGCACGCCGGCCCGGCGAGTCACGGCATTGACGTCCCGCAGACCCTCATAGTTGAAGAAGAAAAACGTCTTGTCTCTCTTGATAGGTCCGCCAATCGTGCCGCCGAATAGATTGTACCGGCGGGCAGGCAGAGGGGTATCGCTGGCATTAGAAAACCAATTATTAGCGGTGAGAACGTTGTTCCGCAGGAACTCGTAAGCACTTCCATGGAACTCATTGGTTCCAGACCGTGTGACCATGTTGATGATCGTCGATCCGCTAAATCCCATCTCTGCGCTGAAGTTGGACTGCTGGATCTTGAACTCCTGCACCGAATCCACCGACGGTGTGTAGAGCGGATCTAAAATGCCGCTGTTCTGCTCAAAACTTGTGGCGCTGACGCCGTCCATCAGGATGTCGGAAGTGGAGTTTCGGCTACCATTGGAAATAAAATTGTTGGCGCCACCACTGCCGTCCTCACGCTGGTGAACTCCCGGCGCAAGCATAGCCAAATCGAAAACGCCGCGACCGAGTAATGGTAGGTCGTTAATGAATGTTCGGTTCAGTTCCTGGCCGGTAGCGGCGTCCTTGGTGGCTATTGCCGCGTTGTTAGCCTGTACTTCCACACTCTGCACTGCCGACCCTAGGGTGAGCATCACATCAACGGCGAGGTTCTGGTTGACTTCGAGAACGATGTTGTCCTGTATGTAGGTGGTGAATCCCTCGAACTCGATGGTCAATCTGTAAGCCGATGGCGGCAAGGACCGTATGAGGTACCGTCCGACCGCATCCGTCATCACGGTCCGTGAAGTTTGCTTTCCGATGTCGGTCAAGGTCACTTTAGCGTCAGGCACCACTGCAGCCGAGGGGTCGCTGATGACACCGGTGATGGACCCGGAGTACAACTGCGCCCAGGCGCAGGGGACCAATAAGGTGAACAGGCAAAACAGTGCGATTACGAGACGTATCGCTGCTGGAAATAGTCGGACGCTCAACATACGGTGTACCCTCCCTGGATTGATTTTTCGAGGGTCTATTTGCAGATTGCCTGCCAAAGGCCTAATGTGCCGTACTGATACTCTGTTCGCGTTAGTTCGAGCGCCTTTAAGCGACTTTAGTGGTGTTTCGCGAACTGCTGCAGTAAGCGATGGGCAGCGCGCGAACCTGTACAGGAGAACGATTTGGGAAAGCGGTGTCCCATTTGGTACAGGATTTGAATTCATGTCTTGGTCACGAGGGAATGGTGGCTGTCGGCCCGAGGGGTATCTTACTCTGCTGAATCTCAAATACAGCGACTATGACCGCGACGATCACGGGCCCCAAGACGAAACCTGCAGGACCAAAGGCTACGACACCACCAAGAAACGCAAAGAACATTAGAAGCGTGTGTAGCCGAAGGGTGGTTCCAACGAGGATCGGCCCCAGGAAATTGTCGACTGGATGGATGACCAAGAGTCCCCAAACACTCAAGATCAGTGCTCGACCCCACTCGCCCTGGAACGCCAGCATGACAGCCGCAGGACACCAGACTACGAATGTACCCAAAAGCGGAAAGGCCGAGACCAACACCATCAGGAAACCCCACAGGACGGGCGTGGGCAGTCCGATCCACCAGAACATCAGTCCTCCCAACGAGCCCTGGATCGAGGCGACGAGCAATTTGCCGTAAAGCGAGACCCGAATGGTCTCGCCGATGCGTGCAAATATCCTTTGAGTATCAGGCTGGGACAGCGGTAGTACCGATGCAATGACGCTCAGCATCAACTGCCCATCGCGCAAGAAATAAAACAAAACGTAAACCATAATAATGATCTGGGTTACGAACCAGATCGAGCCAGTGACGGCTACAGAGGCTAAGGATGATATCCAGCCGGCCAGCCTTCTTGCCGCCAACGCAACCTCTTGCTGTAGGTCCACACGCGCTCCGACCCAATCTAAGACTGTTCGGACGCGTTGATTGCTTTCCATCTCGGAACGAAGATCCTCGCTCATGAACTGCTGTGCAACTTCCGTTGCTTCCACTACCACAACTCTGGTCAGAAGGACCGCAGGGGCAACTAGGACAACTGCGATGACGATCACCGATATGGCCGCGGTGAGATTGCGCCTCGAAACCTTGCGACACAACCAGTGGTGAAATGGGTACGCGATCAGAGCCAGGCCGAACGCCCAGCACACGGCCGGCAGAAAAGGCCTCACGATCAGCCAGCATAGAAAGAGGAGTAGTATGCTGCCCACCACAGGCAACCAATTGCGTGCGCTGCGTCCGGCACTTCCGAGAAAGGCGTCTTTTCCAGCGACTATTTCAGTGCCCATATAGTTCGACGGGCACGTGAGTGTCCTAAGTCATCGGAAGTGGCCTTTCGGATGCTCTGAAGGCCGATGGATGGCGAGAGTCAATCTTGCTTCCCAGCGCAGCCGCTTCGCAAGAACAAGCTGCACAAGCACAATTCTAACGAAAAGGAGAATATTATGACTAACTATAGAAGGCTACTCTTTCCATCGATGCTGGCACTTCTGGTGGCGGGATATCTGATGATTTCGCCGGCAACTAGAGCTCTAGCCAGCTCCGTCGGTGATTCAAAAGAGATCTCCACACTTCTGTCGGAAGCCAAGTCGGAGGCGATCGAGCTCAGAGAAGATGCCGAGAAGATGTCGGCTTTCACGCGGACTAAGTTGAGTTGGGAGAGCTTCGCGACTAAGATCAACGAAATTAGAGACCACGTCAACAAGACTGGTGAATTGCTCGCAAGCCTGAACCAGGCCCGCGAAACAGGCTCACCTTGGCAGCAACAGGCGATCGACCATATCACGCCGGCACTGAAAGAGTTGGCGACAAACACCGAATCTACCATTGAACATCTCAACGAGAACAGAAGGTTGGTCCACAGCAAGGAGCTTGAGGACTACTGCTTTGTGAATTACGAACTCGCCAAAGAGCTTACAGCCCTGGTGGGAGATTTCATCGACTACGGGGAGACTGAAGCCAGATTTGCAGAACTCCAAAAGAAGGTGAATGCTCGTTGACCGCCGAATTTCTTCCCGCCTGGCAATTGTGGGGTGGCCAGATCAACCAAGGCCACCTCGCACATCCATCGTCGCCGACCCGGTCAATAAACTACTGAATTAACGCCTCTACAGGTGCTGCATTGATCGTAGGACGGGCCCCATTCTACTTACAAAAGTTGCCGTTGCTCGAGCGCCGCTGCGATGTCCCCGAGCAGCCTCTGTTCGGCAAAGCCAACTTTGTTGCCCACCAATTTGCACGCCAATGCATTTACATTTAGGGCCAGCCCCGCGGACGAGAGGTCGATTCCCAAATGGTACTCACTTGACAGTGGGTGGACGTTTTAGGGGAGCACCGGCAAAAAGGATGGCGACTTCCGGCGCAAACGCGCCGTTTCGGCGATGGCCGAAGAATTGCCCCAATAACTGCGAAGGAGGAGCCCCATGCGAAGATTCAAAAACATTCTCGTGGTCGCGGACAGCGCAGATAAACAAGACGCGGCATTTGAGCGAGCAGCCGGCTTGGCGCTGAGAAACCGGGCACTGCTCACTGTGGTGTGTGTTGTCGAGTCGGTCCCGGAGGCCGACGCTGGTATTCCGGAGAGACGCTGCGCAGATCTTCACGGAATTAGGATTCAAGAAATGATGGTTCAGGAAGACCTTCGGCGATTGGAGACTCTGATTGCGCCACTTCGGGATGCGGGCGTCGAAGTCCAGACCAGAATTCTCCGGGGTACTCCCTTTCTGGAAATCATTCGCGAGGTACTGCGAAATCAGCACGACCTCGTGATGATGACGGCCGATGGCGAGAGTGGACTTACGGGCGCATTATTTGGAAGCACATCTATACATCTGATGCGCAAGTGCCCCTGCCCCGTCTGGGTCATTAAACCAGCACACGGCAAGTTCTGTGCCCGAATACTGGCAGCCGTAGATCCGCACCCATCCGATCGGAAGCTCAACGCGCTCAACATTAAGATCATCGAGCTTGCGGCATCGCTCGCACGAGCCGAGCAAAGCGAGCTCTACGTAGTCCACGCGTGGAACGCTTCGAAAATATCCAGCCTTGGCACTCGATTGTCGCGCGGCAATATGGAACGAATGGTTGCCCATGTTGAGCAGGAGCATGTGTCACGCCTGGATGAGCTGCTGCAGCAGTGCCCTTTAGATGATGTCCGACATCAGGTACATCTGTTGGACGGCGACGCAGGCGATCTCATTCCCGCCATGGCTAAGAGGAAAAGGGCCGATGTGATCGTGATGGGTACCGTGTGCCGTACCGGCGTCGCGGGGTTCTTTATCGGCAACACCGCCGAGAAGGTTCTGCGTCAGGTGAACTGTTCGGTTTTGACTGTGAAACCCGATGCGTTTGTAACGCCGGTGAAGCTGGATTCGTTGGAGTCAGTCCACGCAGCTTGATTTGACGCCGAGATCCTCAGCATAGAGCGATTCCAACTTCTTCCAAGAGCCTGTGCGGTGCGGACGGGGCACTCTAACGTTCTAAATCAGCTTAGGTGCCAACCGGGAGTGGTAGTTCGGGTGCTCTGTAGGCTGGTGGATAGCGCGCGTCCGTCGAGGACCGATCCATTTCTTCTTACAGTTGCCGCACAATCTCTCTCGCTAACACTGGATTCTCCTGCTCGAGCGCGGTCACGATGTCCGCCAGCAGCTTCTGTTCGGCAGAGCCTATTGTTTTGCCCAGCCCGAATATGGCGCCCGAACCTTGTGCGATATAGGTGCAGCAGGAGATCAAATCCTGCTTGACAGCGTCGAGTTCTTCCGGACGGAGCACGCTCAGAAGGTTGCGGATCACCCGTAAGGTTCGGAGAAAGAATTCGTCTGAAGGGCCGCGGCTTAGCCAGCGTTCAAGCAAGTCGAACGCTGGAGTTCCCTCAGCAAGGCCGCGGATGTTAGCCAGCTCGCGGATCCGCTCACTCTCATGGAAGCTCAATTCCCCATCTGCCCATGCTAGTTGCAAGAGAGGCACTAAAGGCAGAAGCATAACCGTCTCACGAGTGTAACCGAGATCCTGCAGGTCCTGAAGGATGCTTTGGTCGGCCATGCCGATCTCCTCCGCGATCCGCTGGCGCTCACTTTCCAGTTCTTTCTCACGACGAAGATGATCGAGAAGCTCGGCTTCCTTTTGGTGGTAATATGCGTTTTCCTGCGCCGGCCCCAGCGCGGAGAAAAAGTGCTTAATCACGATTTGCCTCCTTCGAAGTTGAGTACGTCTGCTGGCGCCGATTGGCGCGTCCTATTCATGGAGAGCAATCCTAACGCCAACGCTCGACATCTACGGCTGTGAAACGGCGAGCACAGAGCAGGGGCACGTGTCATCGCTGGATAAGCTCCTTCAGGAGTGTTCATGGATAATGTGCGACACTAGGTGCCATCTGTTGGAAGGTAAACGACGGCAAGTGGACTGATCGGTCTTGACCGTGAAACCCGATGCGTTTGTAACGCCAGTGAAGGTTGGTCAGTTGACATCCACCCCTGCAGCTTGATTGAGACCGCGATCCTCAATGTAGAGCGATCTGAATTTCTTCCAAGAGCCTTGTGGGTGCGAACGGCTTCTGAAGAAAACGCCATTCCTTCTCGAAAACGCCCAAAGCTGACATGCATCCCGACATCAGCATGACCTTGAGAGTGGGTCGTGTGCGTAGGAGTTCCTGCGCCAGGTCAGGGCCCGTCAGACCCGGCATTTCTATGTCTGACAGAAGCAAATCAATTCTGCCGGCGTGTTCTTTTGCGAGCTGAACGGCCTGGCGGCCATCTTCGGCGACCACCAAGCGGTATCCCGCTGCTTGCAGCACGAGTCCGAGCATCTGCCGCAGGCTGGATTCATCCTCGGCTAGTAGGATCGTCACTCCAGGCTCTTTATGCCGCAAGTCGGCTGATTTCCCGATTTTCGCTGGAGCTGTAGTTTGCTGCCGACATAGTTCAGGCCGAGAGTTCAGGACGGCTAAGTGGGATCAGGGCGGGCACCGACTCTCGCGTAAGCGTGTCCGCCCTCGACCGAAGGTATTGGCAGTGCAATCTATTTCACCGTTGTTTTGTGCTGCTGCCGCACTTCCTGTTCCGCTCGAAGCCAGTCCTCCTCCGGCGTACCTTCCGGGCAACCGCGAGCCAGCCAGTATGAATAGGCAAGCCTCGCGACTTCCTCCTGGTCCTCGAGATCACTCGAGTGGGCCGGCTCCGCGATAGCCACACCCGCACCGCCATTGGCGGCAATGCGGATTCTTTCTTTGGAATTGTGCAATCTTGCCATGGGACCTCCAATTCGTAAACCTTGCAATCGATTTGCCAGTTGCCGGCAAGCGTTCAAGCAGCTCGTGCCGGCCATTCTTGCGCCGCCGGAGAGTAATCCAAGCGGATCAGATTCTCCGCTGACCCAATAGCAGAGCGGGTACTTACGTGATGCCGCGCAATGCCTGGCCGTGACAGGCAGCCACCGACAAATTTCCGGAGTTGTCGTCGTGCCCTGTGCATTCGTACCTTTACAGTGCTCAAGGACAAGCCGAGTTGCTTCGCGACCTCGGCATCGCTCATTTGATCGATTTCCCGGAGGAGCCAGACCTTTCGATAGCAGGGCTTCACCCGACGCAGAGAGCGCTCCAACGCCTCCTCGATTTCTCTCGCGCTGCATATCTGCTCCGGCGTCTCTCTCAGGGTTGCCCAGAGGTGTGGGTACCGGCTCTCATGCCCCGGTTTGAGGTCATCCAAACCGATCACCTCCATGGATCGCCTGCGATGAAAATCCATGCTCTCGTTCCAGGCAATGCGAAGTAGCCAGGCGGAGAAGGAGGCTTCGTGACGGTAGTCCTGGAGATGCTGGAACGCCTTCAGCAGAGATTCCTGGACCACTTCCTCGGCGTCGGCGGCGTTGCCTACCAGCCTGCGAGCCAGCCGCAAGATCCGTGGGTGGAGATCACGTACTTGTTCAGAGTAGAAATCGACATCAGCTGCTTCCGGTAGCTGGCAAAACATTTCTGTTGGAGAACCTGGCGGTCGGCATTCGCTCATCGTTTTGGCTCCGCAATTTCTCGGTCGTGCACCAAAGCTCCGTGCACGTCGACCTGTACATCCCGAGCACGTTACTTTCCACACCTTGTGTTGCAAGCTCAAACCAATTCACGTCGCTGGCAGGTGAACGGTGTTCCAAAACAGTGTCGGCTGGACCTGCATATCACCTAAAACGGACACTAGCGTCGTCGTACATGGTGAAGTAGCGGATCATCTATATAACGCGAAATTTTCGCCGGAAGAGATAGCGGCGCACTGATTGGCCACGGAATTGCCTCATTACAAGTGAAACGGCCGGGTGTCTATGACTGGCGAAACGGCGGCAACCACTTACTCGATTCCGGAATCGTTCGACGTCGCGCTGAAGCTCATTCGAGCGGCGCTGGCCCGCTCCGGGCTAAGTGTTCTGGGAGAGCTGGACATTTCCGCCAGAATTCAGCGCAGTCTCGGCATCGGTATGGCTCAGTGCAGAGTTCTGTATGTCTACTCCAAGCAATCGAGTCTGGAGGCCATCAATGTGTGTCCCGCGGTTGGGATCTTCCTTCCGCTGCACCTTGTGGTTTCGGCTCGCGGCGAGCAGACGGAAATCCACCTCTTGGCTTCCTTGCCGTCTAACGGCTGCGATCCGCTGGCCTCCGCTGTGAACGGACTCCAGGATGAGGTCTCTCGGGCCATTGAGAAAATCGCAATGCAACGTAGCTATTGCCAATTAACACCTTGAGTATGGGCCTATCAATTAAACGTCGAACGGGAGCGCCCTGGAATGGTCGGATTTCTCAGATCTCGTAGAAAGTTGAGAGTAGTTACCGGGTTCCTACTCATGTCCGTCGGATTGATCCTCGCGATCCCGGGGGTCCCAGGACCAGGAATTCCCATCGTTCTGCTGGGCCTAGTCATTTTAAGCAGTCATTTCTCCTGGGCGAAAACGCTTCTGGACTGGGCCAGGCAGAAATCGAACTGGTCGCGTCGCGCGAAACTGCCCCTGGATAGTGAAGCTAAAGTACGTCCACGCCCGATATTCACTGAAACGGACCCATAATTGCCCGGAAAGACTCCGGGAGGGCGAAATGGTCAGGAACGGAGAAACAATCGAAAACCGGCGAGAGATCGCGGCTCCCTTTGAAACAGCATTGAAAGTGATTCGCAGCGCGCTGTTCCATGAGGATTTGCGCATATCCCGAGAATTCGATGTAGCCGACATCGCCCGTGGACAACCGGGAATGAATCTTGCCCCGTGCCGCATTCTCTGCGTCGACTCCCCACTGCTGCTACTAGAGGCCATGGCATTGGATCCGTCCGCGGCCGTCTTCCTTCCATTGCACATCGTCATTTCAGCGGACGGTCCTAGTACTCAGGTCTACTGGCTCAATCCCGCGAGTATTCAGAGCAAGAGGTTGCCTGCTGGAGCTATGCTCCCGCTGCGCGCTGTCCAAGCTCGGATAGTTAAGGCGATGGAAAAAATCTCCTTGAATGAGGAGAACCGTTTGGAGATGAGCCGATGAAAGATTACCTCCGAATGCAACCGGGCACCACAGGAGAGCCCGCCGTCCTGATCATCAGTTCTTTCGAAGAAGATCACATCGGCTTCTCGCGGATCCTTGTTGACTGCCACTGCGAAGCACATGCCGTTCGCACCTGTCAGCAGGGGTTGGCCATCCTGCGGGAGCGGGCTGTATCGATCGTCATTTGTGAACGCGACCTCCCGGACGGCACCTGGAAGGACATTCTGCAGGCGCTGGACACGCTGTCCGATCGTCCTTATCTGATTGTGACGTCACGGTTAGCCGACGATTACTTGTGGGTGGAGGTATTGAATCTAGGCGGGTACGATGTCCTGGCAAAACCCTTGGATCACAAGGAAGTCGTGCGGGCGATCGACTCGGCTTGGCGAAATTGGAGTCAGCGGCAACACCACCGAAAGCGAGTTATGAAGGCAGGCAACGTGGGTCAGCATTGAAAGGGAGGTATCCAGACATGTTCTCCAGCCTCGAAGAAGAAATCGGACGCAGCGAAAATCAAGCACACCTCTCCGTGGGCCGACGTTGGTTGTATTACGTGGGTGTGTTCGTCGCGTCAGCCATTGCGTTTGGAGCACTCTATCTTGGGATTCGCTTCCTGGAGTAGGCATTTTCAGCCGACCATTGTGGTTGTCCCAAATGGTACACGGCGTCGCCGACGACACCTAAAACGGACACCGTATCCTGCCCCATTCACCGCAGTCGGATGTGTGATTCAAACGTCAATGCTGGAGAGCAGGCCTGAAGGGCCAGCCACCACGCGTTAGGTCCACGGATTGCACAATACGCCCCCAGAAAGTCGATATGAAAAGCACTGCCCGCAACTTCATCCGATCAGTCGCCCTGGTGTTCGTGCTTGCGCACGCGACTGTCGCACTTCGCGCTCAGGCGGCGACGATCACCGGTGTCATCGCGGACCAGAGCGGCGCCGTTATACCTGACATTCAGATCGTGCTATCCGGTCCAGCCGGCCTGGGCCGGACGAGCACGTCGGACGGACAAGGCCGATACAGTTTCCAAGGACTCTCGTCTGGAGCATATCGCCTGCAGATTACAGCCGAGGGATTCGCAGCCTACGAGGCAAAAGGGCTACAGGTTACCTCAGGCGCTATTCTGACTCACAACGTCGAGCTTATGGTGGCGGCAACTACGCAGGAGGTTACTGTTGCCGACACGAGGCAACTCGACGTCGAGCCGGCGAACAACGCCAGCGCTCTGGTGCTGAAAGGCGAGGACCTTAGTGCGTTGTCGGATGATCCCGACGATCTTACGGATGACCTCCAGGCCCTGGCCGGTCCGGCCGCCGGACCAAACGGAGGAGAAATATTCGTGGACGGGTTCTCGGGGGGAAAGCTGCCTCCCAAGTCCGCGATACGCGAGGTCCGGGTCAACCAGAATCCGTTTTCTGCGGAGTATGACCGCCTGGGGTTTGGACGGATCGAGATTCTTACCAAGCCAGGCGCCGATCGGCTCCGTGGTGAGGCTTTGTTCAATTTCGGGGACTCTATGTTCAACTCCCGGAATCCGTTTCTTCCTGACAAGCCCGACTACCAGCGACGAATGATCGAGGGCAATGCGGGCGGGCCAATCACAACACGTTCTTCGTTCTTTTTCGAAGCCGAGCAGCGTAATATCGGGGAAACGAGCGTCATCAACGCCCTTGTGCTGGATCCATCCTTTAACGTCATCCCGTATCAGGATGCCGTGTTGAGTCCGACCATCAACACAGAGGTCAGCTTGCGCCTGGACCACCAGTTGAATTCGAATAACACACTGGTTGGCCGTTACGAGTGGGAGAAGACCACTCAGGAAAACACCAACCTAGACACGTTTTCCTTGCCAACCCGCGCTGTGAACAGCGCGAACCGCGACCAGGTGCTGCAAATAACCGAGACTGCGGTTCTGAACCCGAATGCCATCCATGAACTTCGCTTCCAGTACAGGCGCAGCAAGGGCACTGGCCTGCCCGTAAGTACCGAACCAGGGGTTCAGGTGCCCGATGCATTCACGTCCGGAGGGACGGCCACCGGATTATCCGCCTTAACGGAAAACCGGTGGGAACTTAATGACGGTATTTCGTTAGCCCGCAGCAAGCACATGATGAAGTTGGGCGGCAGGGTGCGTGGCATAACGCAATCGGACCGGTCGGAACGGAACTACAATGGCCTTTTCACGTTTACATCGCTCGACGTCTATCGCATAACGGAGCTCGGCTTGAGTAATGGGTTGACGCCGCAGCAGACTCGCGCGCTGGGTGGGGGTGCCAGTCAATTCTCAATCGTTACCGGTAACCCGCTGGCCGGCGTGGGCCAAGTGGATGCAGGTGTATTCGTTCAGGACGACTGGCGGGTCCTACAGCACCTGACGCTTACCGCCGGGCTGCGGTACGAGGTCCAAAACAACATCGGGGACCGGAGCAGCTTTGCACCGCGAGTTGGGTTCGCCTGGGCGCCCGGCGGCCAAGGCAGGCAGCAAGGGCGCACCGTGGTCCGTGGCGGCTTCGGCAAGTTTTACGATCGTGTGGGAACGAACCTTACCCTGGAGGCTAGCCGGCTGGATGGCGTGCACCAGCAACCGTACCTGATTCAGGACCCTGATTTCTATCCCAACATTCCACCGGGGCCTCCCGCATCGGGGGATCTGCCGCAGGAAGCGATCCGTACAATGGATAAGAATCTGCGCGCGCCGTATACGATGCAGACTGCTTTGACAATTGAACACCAATTGCCGAAGAACACTACGGTGAGTCTCACCTACACCAACCTGCGAGGCGTTCACATGCTGCGGTCGCGCAATATCAACGCCCCGCTGCCTGGCACGTACAATCCACAGGTACCCGATAGCGGTTCGCGCCCGTACGGAGGTGGAGACCTTTATTCTTACGAATCCACCGGAAACTTTCGCCAGAACCAGTTCATCGTCAACGTCAATGCCCGGGTCAGCCCCCGGCTCAGCCTCTTTGGCTACTATGTGTGGAACCAAGTGAACAGCGATACGGATGGCGCCGGGAATTTTCCCGCTAACCAGTACGATCTCAGGAACGAATACGGGCGCGCGGGGTTCGACGTGCGTCACCGGGTATTCGTCGGAGGCTCGCTCGCAGCGCCTTACGGCCTCACGCTGAGTCCGTTCATAGTGGCCAGCTCCGGCGGGCCATTCAACATCACATCGGGCCGTGATCTCAACGGCGATTCACTCTTTAACGACCGCCCAGCCTGGGCGACGGACCTTAGCCGCCCAAGCGTCGTCCGCACATCCTACGGTATCTTCGACACCGAGCCAATTCCGGGACAGACAATAATTCCCCGCAACATGGGGAACAGCCCGGGACGGTTCATGGTGAATCTGCGCTTATCCAAGTCGTTCGGTTTCGGCGAACGATCCTCGTCTTCGGGGCAGGTTGCCGACCAAGTCCCACACGGGCCGCCGATGGCCGGCGCGCATGGCGGACATGGCGGGCACGGTGGATATGGCGGTCCGTCCAGTGGAAGCCGTTACTCGCTGACGTTTTCCGTATCCGCGCGCAACCTCTTCAACACCGTGAATCTGGCGCCGCCCGTGGGCAACCTGAGTTCACCCTCGTTCGGAACATCGGTGGCTCTTGCCGGATACGGGCACCATGGCAGCGCTTCTGCCAATCGCACCGTAGAACTCCAGGTGCGCTTTTCATTCTAGATCCACTGCCTTGCGAAACCAGCTCTCACAAACCGCCGCCTTGTTGCTGCTCCATCAGATCGTTACACTCAGGATGGCGGGATCGAAACGATGACTGAGCCTTCAGCGACCAAGCGGAGCAAGTATTCCGGCATTCGCGCAACCAGCGTCGTGCTTGCCATCTGTTCAATCAGTTTGTTCCACCACCTCGTGCCGCTATCCGATCTGCACGGCCATGTCGTCTTCCAACATCTGTACTACTTGCCAATTCTCGTCGCGGCCCTGAGCTTCGGTTGGGCTGCGGGACTCGCCGCAGCGGTGCTGGCCGGACTCTCTCACATACCTTATATCTACTTGAGCTGGCATGCAGGACCGTATTATGCGATCGACGAGATTCTGGAAATTCCTCTGTTTTGCATAGCGGGAGTGTTTGCGGGCATCTTATCAGAGCGCGAACGAAAACAACGAGAGCACCTGGAGCGAACCACCGATCAGTTGGCGGCTGTTTACCGGGAACTCCAGGAGAGTTTTGAGCGCATGAAGCGCGTGGAACGGCTTTACGCAGTGGGGCAGTTATCCGCAGGTCTCGCGCACGAGATCCGCAACCCTCTGGCCGGCATCGCCGGCGCTGCCGGCATTATCGAGCGCAACAGCAGCTCCGAGAGCAAGCGAACCGAGTGTCTAAGCATTATCAAGAAAGAGACAGAGCGGCTCAACCGTCTGCTCACCAGCTTCCTCGATTTCGCGCGTCCGCGACCGCCCCAATACCGTGCCATTGAACTCTCCGGAGCTCTTGATTCTGTGATTGACCTGGCTACCCACGCGATCGATCGCAAACCGATTCAGCTAAAAAAAGAGGTTCCGCCAGATTTGCCCGAGCTTGAAGGCGATCCGGAGCAAGTAAAACAGGTGCTTCTCAACCTTCTCATCAATGCCATTCAGGCATCACCAGACGGCAGCGAGGTGGTACTTTCCGCCCGGCATGATCACTCCAAAGTGGTTATCCGGGTGAAGGACCATGGCTGCGGCATCGCGCCGGAGAACCGTGAAAAGATATTCGACCCGTTCTTCACCACCAAGGAAAGCGGCACAGGACTCGGCTTGTCGGTAGCACATCAAATCATTGAACAGCACGGCGGGATTCTGACGGCGGAGGCCAATCCCGATAGGGGCACGACGTTTTCTGTTGTGCTGCCCCTTAAGCGCGCGGGGTCCTGATGAGCAAAAAGAGAATATTGGTTGTGGACGATGATGAGAGCCTGCGTAGAGTGATGCAGATGCAGCTCGAAGAGGCAGGATACGAGGTTCTGGCCGCCGCCCAGGGCCAAGACGCTCTCGCGTTGATTGAAGACACGACACCAGCTCTCGTGATTACAGATTTGAAAATGCCGGGCATCTCGGGACTCGATCTGCTTAGAAAGCTGCGAGAGGCCTACCCGGAAACGACAGTCATCATGATCACGGCATTTGGAACTGTGTCCACAGCAGTCGAGGCCATGAAGGCAGGCGCTTACGATTACATCACCAAGCCCGTGGATTACGAGCAATTAATGCTAGTTGTTAACCGCGCAATGGAACGCGGCCAGCTCATAGCTGAAGTGAAAACGCTGCGCGCCAACTTGGATGAAAAGTATGGATTTGAGAGTATCGTCGGCCGGTCAAAGGGGTTGTTGCGCGTTCTTGAGATGGCATCCAGAGTGGCGCGGCGTGATTCTACGGTGTTGATCGCTGGAGATACCGGCACTGGCAAGGAACTCCTGGCCAGAGCCATTCACCAGAACAGCACGCGCAAGGACCAGGCTTTCGTGACCATCAACTGTGGCGCAATTCCGAAGGACCTGTTGGAGTCGGAACTCTTCGGCCATACGAAGGGATCCTTTACAGGTGCTGTGGCCCCCAAGCGCGGCAAGGTAGAGGTTGCAGACGGCGGAACGCTCTTCCTGGATGAAGTGGGTGAGCTGCCGCTGGAGCTGCAGGTTAAATTGCTGCGGCTCATCCAGAACGGCGAAATCGAAAAAGTGGGTGCGACCGGCGCTACTAATGTAAATGTTCGGATCATCGCCGCAACGAATCGGAACCTGCAGGCTTTGATTGATGATGGTGTCTTTCGGGAAGACTTGTACTACCGGCTGGCGGTGATCCCTTTGACCTTGCCGCCTCTCCGCGAGCGCATCGATGATATCCCAGAGTTGGTCCAGCACTTGTTCTTGAAGGCCAAGCAAAAACAAAACGTGCCACAACTCCGGTTACCATCGTCTCTGTTGCCACATTTTTCCGGGTACGGATGGCCTGGGAATGTTCGTGAATTGGAGAATGTGATTGAGCGGCTGGTGGTCCTCTCTGTGAGTGATGAAATTACGCTCGCCGACCTCCCTGACTTCCTCCAGCGTGAGCGGTCGCACGCGGACGCGATTGAACTGAATTTGCCGCCGGGCGGCATCAGCCTGGAACGAGTTGAGAGGGACCTCATCGTCAGAGCGCTAGAGAAATTCAACTGGAATCAGACGCAGGCAGCCCGATATCTCGACATTAGCCGGCGTACTCTCATTTATCGGATGGAAAAATTCGGCATCAACAAGGAACAGAGCGAAGACGCTAATGTACCTGGCATTCACCCATCCGCTTGATGGATAGGTCCGCGGCACCACTGCAATGATGCAGCACCGCGCCTCAGGTTCCGCTCGATGCCCGCTGCATCGCGCCGTCCTGTCAGGCCGCCTTTAGGGTAATGGCAGGTTCCCATCGCCATCCACACGCGGCCCTGACTGGCAGCAGGACGTGGCCGTCGCTGTTCGTGTTGATGGCATACTTGACCACATGGATCGCCGGGGTTTTGGCTAACTGATCCAAACGCGTCCGCGGCACACCGAGTTCCGTCACGGCATCTTTGAAAACCACATCGTAGAGCAGTTCCATAGTGTCACCGCCCAATTGCTTCCCCCTTAGTTTCTGCGCTTAGGGTCGTCAGAGGGGTTTCAACGTTCACAGCCACTGTTGGTTCCGTGCGGTTCTGTGCACGCGCTTCGATCAGAGCGAGGTACGATTCGTCTTCCTGCGCAAAGTGGAGCCGCAGAATGGCATCGAGCCCGTAGAGCACAGGTTTGAGTTCCCGGATTTCATCTGACGTCGGGCCACCTTGTATCATATCCTCCAGATGCCGCCCCAGAACAGTGACCAGGTGCGAGATTTCCAGGTGAGCCCGGCTCATGACGGCCGTCGGATCGTCTCCTCCAATTAGCTTGGCAATTGTGGGGTAAACGATTGTGTCCTCGGCTTCTTCGTGGGGTATGACCTCTTTGGCCAAGAACCGGTGGAGTTCAAACAACTCGACACGCGCCTGTCCCGGCGTCACCAGGTCCAATTGATCCGCTATATGTCGAATTCGCTTAATTCCGGGCTGGAGTCGCTGATGTTCCTCTCGAAAACGTTCTCCTAGCGCCGCGGTGGCGTCTGCCAATTCACTGGACTGTGTACCCCGCAATGCACGTAGCGCGTTGAGAATGACAATTACATCAATGATCTCTTGCAGAATCGCACCGGCAACCGGGGACAATAGCCCTGCAGCCGCAAAACCCATTGCCGCAATGGAAAACCCCATGCCGGCCCAAATGCTTTGCAGAGCAATCGCTCGCGACCGGCGGGCGATCCGGACGGCCTCGGTCAGCCGGTCCAAACGGTCGACGGCAAGCACAACGTCAGCGCTCTCGGACGAGGCCGTTGCGCCTCGGGCACCCATCGCCACGCCGGCGTCTGCCGCGGCAAGAGCGGGAGCATCATTGATACCGTCGCCTACCATGACGGTTACTGCCGCCTCCTGCTCGGCCTTCACAACCTCAACTTTCTCCGCCGGAGATCGTTCGGCAAAAACCTGATCGACCCCAAGAATGCCGCCTACCAATTTGGCCACGTCTGCATGATCCCCAGTGAGAAGCGCAATCCTGTCGAATCCGACCCGCCGAAGCGATCGGAGTGTCATTGGCGCGTCGCGACGGATAGGGTCTTCGAGAATCAGCGCTCCACAAAGCTTGCCTTCGACCGATATAAAGACTCCGGAGGCCCCCTCAAGCATGAGACGACGCTGAAGCCGGCGCAGCCGCGGGGGCGGCGCCTCGCCCTGTAAGACCCAACTGCTCTTTCCTAGCGCGATCTTTCGCCCGTCGACCTTGCCAGAAATGCCGGCACCCAGTTCCTCGATTACGTCGGTTGGAAAGGAAGGTGCCAGTTCTCGTTCATTGGCCGCCCGAACAATGGGACCTGCCAGTACGTGCGGAGAAACCTGATCGAGTGAAGCCGCAAGGCGCAGCATTTCATCAGCGTCGTACGCTCCGAAACACTCTACATTGGTGAGGGCTGGACTTCCGGCTGTGACGGTTCCGGTTTTGTCCAGAACGAGAGTTTTCCCGCGAGCAAGCGTCTCAAGGGCCCCTCCGCCTTTCACAATGATCCCGCGGCGGGCTGCGCGAGAGATGCCGGCAACAATCGCGACTGGTGCGGCAAGGATCAGAGGACACGGCGTCGCGACAACCAACACGGCCAGCGCACGGACAGGGTCTCCTGAGATCGCCCACGCTATACCGGCTACCGCCATGGTCAGCGGTAAGAAGAGAATTGCGTAACGATCAGCGAGGCGTGTGAGCGGGGCCTTCGATTCCTGTGCCTGGCGAACCAGCCGGATGATACCGGCATATGTGCTCTCTTCCGAGGTTGCAATGGCTCGCAGTTTGAATGGTGTGCGGGCGGCATTGACGGTTCCACTGCGTACCTGCTCGCCATGATTGTATTTCACTGGTACGGCTTCGCCCGTCAGCGCTGCTTGATCCAGTATTGCCGTCGAGTCGAATACAACTCCGTCGACCGGAACAATCTCGCCGGGCTTAACCAGGAGCAAGTCTCCTCGACGCACGTCCTCGACACCACCGTCCGTTAATATGTCGCCGTCATAGCGGTGGATGAACCTCGGCGCACGTCGTAAGAGCGCCGACAATTCACGCTTCGCCCGCGACTCCGCGAAGTCCTCCAGGGCGCGGCCTCCGGCAAGCATCAGCGCAATCACCGCCCCGGCCAGGAATTGGTGAAGGACCAACGCACCCAACATTGCCAGGAGTGCGATGATGTCAACCCCGAGCGCCCGGCTCCGGAGAGATCGAACTACCGAGACAGTTACGGGTAGAAGGATGAGAGCCGTAGTGATAGCCCAGGAGGCATCCGCGATTTTTGGTAACTCCGCTACACTTGCGATCAACCCGAGAGAAATCCCACAAGTTGCCAGTACCAGCGTGACCCGATTCATCTTCGCGGCGTTCATTGTTTACCCTTTCGACGAGCTTTGGAGGAACGCAACGTTTAACTGCCCGTCGATCCGCAGTTCCTTCGTTGCATGTAACTCCAGCCACCTGGACCAGCACGTGGCTCGCCTCAAAAGCACGGTGCGGTTCTGAACTCCTCGCAACCGCTACCAGCACTCCCATGACCTTTGAGCCTGCGAAGCGGAGACAGCCAGACGTTGGAACCCTCCTGCATCAGCGAGTAATGGAGCCGGATCTTTAGATCCACCCGGATGTTAGGGCCGCATTCCGCCGTACCCCTGTACCAAAACGTCCACCTCCACACGAGGCCCACCCAAAATGGAACAGCGTTTCAGCCAAGATTGTGCACCAAATTCACTTATCCATGGCCTAGTAGGCATTGGCTGAGGATGGCGAAGCAGTTGCTCCACCCGTTATTGAAAAGGCACACCAGCCCAATCAGAGCAGCAAAGTGGGCCGGCTGACCGCCTCGCAAAGGAGCCCAATGATGAGTTGGAAAAATGAGTTTGGCCAAGACGAACGTAGCGTCCTGACGGTTCTCGTTATCAGCTCTTTAGAAGATTTCTTACTCCTGGATCGAATGTTAGGGAGCCCCACGTTCAAGCTTTTGGGAGTCCGTACATGCCGAGACGCATGCGACATTCTTCTTCAAAGTTTCGTACCGGTCGTAATCTCTGATCGGGACCTGCCGGATGGCTGCTGGAAGCATGTCCTCGGCGCAGCGGAATCATCCGAACACCCGGCGCACCTTGTAGTTGCGTCACAACTCGTGGACGGGCGCCTCTGGGCGGAGGTCCTGAACCTGGGGGGATACGACGTATTAGCGAAGCCGTTCGACGCAACAGAGGTGACTCGAGTGGTTGAATCGGCGGTACGAAATTGGACGTGGATCAAGGGGGTCGAGGCCACTCAGCAGGCAAATTAGGGAGGCAGTTATGTTCGACAGTCTGGACGAAGAAATCAAGCGTGATGAGAAACAGCAGTCGACGCTGGCAGAACGCGTGCTTCAGTACATTGCCGTACTGTTCGTCAGCGTGGCGGCGTTTGGCGCTCTTTATACCGGGATTCTTCTGCTCGAGTAAAAGCTACGTATTGCAGAGCGCGGTTATCCGCATTCCGGGCAGGGTCGCGAGGAAAGGAAGGGAAGCGTGGAACTAAACGAACTCGATCAGCACATTCTGGTGCTAGCGACACTGGAGGAGACCTGTTCCCCGGTGATCAGTTGCTATCTGGATCTCTGCAGCTCTGATCCTGACTACAGAACAGTCTTCGACGATCGCGTCCAAGTACTGCGCCGGACCATCCGGGAAGAACTTCGCCGCGATTTTGAGCAAGCTCTCGCCAAAATACAAGAGTTTTTGGGAGCGCGCGCGATTGCCGGGTCGTCAAGCCTGGCAATCTTTTCCCGAGCGGGAGAACAGCCGCTATTTCTCCCGCTTTCTTTTGGCGCTCCCCTTCCGAATCGCATTGCGGTCAGCTCAGCGCCGAGCATCTACGATCTAGTCGAACTCAAGGACAACTACAACCGCTACGTTGTATTGCTGGCCACCGAGCACAGCGCGCACATTCTGGGCATTAATCTCGGATCCGTGACTGAGGAAATTTGGAAAACCCGGCCCGAACTGCGAAGGCGAAGCGGCCACGAGTGGACCAAAGAGCATTATCAGAATCACCGGCGGGAGCGGACTCGCCAGTTCATCCACGAGCAGATCAGATTGCTTGATCAAGTCGTTTCAAGATACGGGTATGCGCACATCATTCTTGCAGGAAATTCACGTGCGACCAGTGCCATCAAACGCGAATTACCAAAGCATCTTGCTTTGAAGTTGGTCGATGTTGTCCCCGCCTCCGCTGGTGATCACAGTTCAGACATCGTTGCCGCAACGCTTCAGTCGTTTCTGGAATACGAAGAGGGCGAGTCGCTAGCGGTAGTAGACAAACTGTGGAGGGAACTGAACACGCATGGCCTCGCGGCTGCAGGCACGGCTGCCAGCATGGATGCGTTACGCAACGATCAGGTGGACGTACTGGTCTTGGCAAAGACTTACCAGCCAGGTTTCGGTTGGGCTTGTCATAAGTGCAGCGTGCTGGATGTCAGCAGTCCGCAGCCTGATGGTTGCTCCAAATGCGGCTATCGTTGGCTGAGATCCTTTGATGTTAAGGAAGAGATGGTTCGCATGGCCGAACGAGCCGGCTGTGGAGTAGAAGTTGTGGAGCACTCCGATCGGCTATTGCAGCTCGGCGGCGCGGCTTGCCTGTTGCGTTACAGACTGCCGGCAGAACAATATCGTGTCGCCGCATGAAGTAAGTTGAATCGGGCGTACTACTGGAGGGTATTGTGGAGACGTTGCTCCCAGGCCGACGACGAAACCCGCTGCTGGGGCACGCGTGTTCCATCGTGTAGGTCTGGAAGACTTCAGCCGGATCTGACCTATGTCGTCAATTCGGGTCACCGCAAACCGGGATCCAAACAGGAGACGAAACATGAAGAACACTTTGGCTTTGAAACTGGTCAAAATCGGTTGCGCGATTCTGCTGACCGCAATCCCCGCCCTCCCACAAGAGCACAAATGGGCCGGGAGGACGCTCGATGGCCTCGAGTGGAGAATCCATGTAGAACTCGCCATGCTTCCGTTCCAGGGAGTATTTGACACGCTTCGCTTCGAGGTGCAGGGCAGGACTGTCACGCTGTCAGGGCAGGTCGTGCGCGAGACGGTCAAGGTAAATGCCGAACGTGTGGTCAAGAGGCTCGAAGGCGTTGACAGTGTCATCAACCAGATCGAGGTACTCCCATCATCGAGACGGGACGACGCGATTCGCATGAATGTGTATCGGGCCATCTATGAAAGCCGGCCGCTTGACAGGTACGGCACCCGTGCACTCCCTCCGATTCACATCATCGTTAGGGATGGTGCGGTCACCCTCGAGGGACTCGTGGATTCGGAGCCGGATCGGAACATGGCCTTTCTTCGCGCGTTGAAAGCAACCCATCACGTCACGAACAATCTGCGCGTGGCGCCAGAGGAGTAGCTCGGGGCAAGATTCTCGATTTGTCTAGCCCGAACCGCACGGTCGTACCACTTTACCGTTACGTATCCGTAGTCAACTGCTGCCCTCAGTTCGGTCGCGCGTATTGAGGTCACAACGCAAGAACCGCGGTGGAAGGCGGCTTGCATAGTCATATGTGAAAGGCGACGCCCATGCTCCGCATACAGACCATCCTATTCCCCGTGGATTTTTCCAAGCAGTGCAACGCCGCTGCTTCGCACGTTTCTGCGCTCGCGAGGCACTTCCATGCCAAGTTGACTGCGGTGCATGTCTTGCAGAACTCTCTTCCCTGGTACGCCGGGCTCGTGCCATCCGAGCTTGAGACGACCGTGGACATCACGGATCTCTTGAGAGAACGGAAAAGCGCGCTCGATGATTATCTGCGACATGAATTCCAGGACCTTCCACAGGTCGAGAAGGTTCTTGAAGTAGGCGATCCAGCTACCCTCATCGCCGAGTTCGCCCGCAGCGAGCACGCGGACCTGATCATGATGCCTACACATGGATATGGACCCTTCCGGCGGCTTCTGCTGGGCTCGGTTACAGCGAAGGTCCTACACGATGCGGAATGCCCGGTGTGGACAGACGTGCATGAAGAAGTGTCGTTTCTGCGAGCCGGATGCCAGTCTGTGCTTTGCGCAACCGACACGAGACCAGAGGCCGTAGCCTCAATTCGCTGGGCCGCGGCATTCGCGAAATCGTACGGGGCGCAATTGACGCTTATTCATGCGATCCCGGCACTAGCGGGCCTCACACATGTCAGCGACGAGCGCTTCCGCCGCCATCTCGCCGCCCACGCGCGTGCTTACATCGACGATTTACGGCAGGAGGCCGACTCCACCGCCAGAGTTTGTATAGAAGGCGGGAAGATTGCTGAGACCGTTCGCAAGGCCGCTATGCAATACGAGGCGGACGTGGTGGTGATTGGCCAGGGCTGCATGCACGAAGCTTTGGGAAGGCTGCGGTCCAACGCATACGAAATCATCCGCGAATCCCCCTGCCCGGTCGTTCGTGTGTGAGTTGCCTGTATCAAGTGTGGCCAGCAGTATGGCGACGAGCGAAACCACATCAGATGTCAGCCGCTCATTCGAAGGAATGTTCCACGCTCGCAATATCAGATGTCCTCGACGATGGTGATGCGGGAACCAGGCGACGTGATCGCATCTAGCGTCAGTTATGGTATGGGAACCCGCTGGCATATCCTTGATACACAGGAGTCAGGCTCGTAAAAGGACCCATCGGGCTAAAGCGTAAGGCAATTGCTGACAGCATCTTATACAAGGTGGTTGAAGGCGTCGGGGTACGGACGCTGAATAGGATGGTGCCTTTGATGCCGCTTGTGACCGGAAATTTATCCCGGAGCAGAAAGGCCTCATGGAACGGAGGTAACCTACGAGCGTCACGTGGCATGTCTCCCGTCCAAAGGGTTGTTCCATTCTCATCCCGTATCACAACGTTCACCGCAAGGAGCAAGGGAGAATGGTTGGTCAGACCAATGCCCGTAACGTATCCGTTGCTGTTGTCGAACGGAAACACGATCATTTCGTTTGGATAGAATTGCGGCACGGCTGCTTCGAAATCCTCTTGATGCGTATTGAGGTGCTGCCGGTACACGACAAAAACGCGCACGCTTTCGTTTATGGAAATGGAAACGCCCGGAGTGCTCACGATAGCGTGCCCGCTAATTGCCGGGCTGCTTGCATCGGTATCGGTTTGGAACGTAAAGGATCCCATTGGCTGTAGTGAAACAAGGACGCCGTTAGTCATGCTCATCCCCGGTTTCAAACCGGACAGCGCTGGACGCAGAGCCTGCAGGTGGTCATCGAAGAACACGATCTGAACCTGCTGGAAAGTGTCACTACAGTTCACCGCGGTGAACTCGGTGTTCCAGGTTCCTCCAGCTGCAACGTGAGGGATGGTAACAAATCTTGGTGCGACGGGCTCAGATAGAGCGATAGCTGTCGGCTGGGCTGCAAGTGGCATTGCCCCAAGGAATGCGAGTGCACAAAGGGTCTTCATTCGAATCACCTCTCGTTTTGCTCCCACGTCGCCAAAAGCATAGTACGCCCTACGGCTCTCATCGTATTCAGTACCGATTAGCAACCGGCCCGAGTGCCTAGACCGGAGTGAGCCTAGCATCTCGGGGTTTCGTGAACCGTCGGGACTTTAGTTCTGCCGGGCGAGGTTCCGTGGCAAAAGGGGCGGGACCTGCTTTGCCTCAGATCAGCTTTCGCGTGCGCGTGATCAGCATCAACTGGTGCATTTGCGAGGCATTTACAGAATTAGTATGTACCCGTACTGTTTAGGTGTAAAGGGTCTGTTAGTTCTTTATCTGCTAGTATCTTTATGGGATATCCGATGCGAGCCTTAGAGGTCTGCCACGCATCGCGTCCCTCAGCCGAGCGTAGCTTCTTCCGCTCGCACGTGTAGAAGCCCATGCCGCAGGTTCGAGCACCTCGGACCAGCGCCAAAATCTGGCCGTGTTTCTTTGCTCCGTGGACCTTTCCCATTGCTGGCTACCACACCCGCAAGTTCCCTCGGTGCCGGCGCGTCCCCCGGCGGCAACTGTCTAGCCAGTTCTTGAAGATCTGGTAGGTCCAGGGGCGCGGAGAGGTTGTTGGAAACCACGTTTCCCGGGGAGCCACTACCTTTTTGCCCCAACTCGAAGGCCGTGTTTCGTTGACAGAAGCGCGAGACCATTCCCGCGCCCTTATCCGCAACATTCCGTACGTCTTTGCGCGTCGCGCGTTCTCTCCGGTTGGACGAGAGGCATCGTGCGAGCCCAAGCTGAACCCCACAGGGTTGAGGCCGAACCCCACGTTTTCACTTGCGAATTCTCCGGTTTCTCCGGTTGACAGGAAGCGTTTGTTGACGGCCCCGTCCAGGCTGGGCGGCCGCGACCTCGAATCAAAACAACGTTCCAGGCCGGTACAGAGGGCAGTGTTGCAAAAACTCAGTGAACGAGTCTGATAGGCTGCAGGACATCGCATGATCAAACCATTGCCCGCGCTGTTTAAATGGCGGCACTTCGAACCCGACATTATTGTTTGCGCAGTCGGTTGGTATCTCCGGTTCTCGCTTTCGTATCGGGACGTCGAGGAATTGCTCATGGAACGGGGCCTCCCCGCGGATCACACCACCATTTGGCGCTGGGTGCAGCGCTACGCGCCCGAACTGAACAGGAGGTGCCGGCGGGAACTGAAGCCAACCAACGGCTCTTGGAGGGTCGACGAAACGTACATTTGTCAGGGTGGGAACTGGCGGTATCTGTATCGTGCCGTCGATTCCACCGGCGCCACGATCGACTTTTGGTTTTCTGCAGAGCGTGACGCGGCAGCCGCCAAGCGGTTCTTCCAGAAAGCCTTGGCTGCTCCCGGCCATCCCCGGCCGCGGGTCATCACAGTAGACGACAACCCGTCTTACCCGAAGGTAATTGCGGAGCTGAAGCAGGAGCGGAGACTCGGGCGCCGATGCCGCTGTCGAACCTGCCCGTATTTAAACAATGTTGTGGAACAGGACCATCGAGCGATCAAGCGGCGGGTGAATGCCCGCCAAGGATTTCGATCGTTCGATGGAGCGTGGCGAACGATTCAAGGCTACGAGGTTGTGCACATGATTCGGAAAGGCCAAGTGAGCTGGTTGCCTAAAGGGGATGTGCTCGGGCAGATTCAGTTCCTCCGGGAAACCCTTGGATTGAAGAGCTGAAATAATTGATCCGCACAGATTGGTATCTGGTCTGGTTTGTTGCCACAATCTTTTTTGCAACACAACTGTCCAAGAAAATTCCGGGCCGGGGGAAATGAAGTTGCCATATAGAAACATCGCTTCCATGGGTTTCTAAATCACCAAACGTGGCCTCAAAGTTCGCGTGTGGAACATGGTATGATAATGCGCCGGAGCGAAGAAGGGCACGAAGCCTGATCGAACCTCTGCCGTCGCTGAAGTTGGGAAACACTGATTGGATCCGATGAAACGGCGAGAGTTCCTGACCCTATTGATGGCCGCGGGAGCCATACGCTCGAGGCGGGAAGCCCTAGCCTCACCCATCCACTTCACTTATCGTCCGATTGATTTCCACCTCGATAGCTGCGAAACGCCGGAGCGTCACGCTCCGGAGACGATGGCCGGCGGGGTTGGCCTGTTTGATTACAACAACGACGGTCATCTCGACATTTTTTTCGCGAATGGGGCTGACATTCATTCCCTGATCAAAACTTCGCCCCAGTATTCGAATCGGCTCTTCGAAAACGATGGCAGAGGGAATTTCAGGGACGTTACCGAGAAAGCGGGGCTTACCGGCGCCGGCTTCTCGAACGGCGTCGCCGTCGGCGATTACGACAACGACGGCCATCCGGACCTGTTCGTTGGCGGCGTTCACGCGAACCATCTCTATCACAATAACGGTGACGGTACATTCACGGATGTCACGGAGAAAGCCGGATTGGTCACCCGCGATTCAGAGTTTGGTCCGCTATGGTCAGTTGGCGGAGCTTGGCTCGATGTCAACAACGACGGCTTGCTCGATTTGTTCGTCCTCAATTACCTCGCCTGGGATGTTAAAACCGAGCCCCCGTGCTATATACAGCCCGGCGTCCGCGACTATTGCCATCCAAAGTTTTACAAGACGACACCCAACCAACTCTTCCTCAACAACGGCGACGGAACGTTCCGCGACGTTTCCGCGGAATGGGGACTTCGCGTGCATCCGGGAAAAGGCATGGGCGTAGCCGTTGCGGATTACGATCTCGATGGCTGGGTGGATTTGTTCGTGACCAACGACACGATGTGTAACTGGCTGTTTCATAACAAGGGCGGCGGGAAATTCGAGGAGGTGGCTTTCGAAAAGGGCGTCGCGCTGACGGAGAACGGCCAATTCATCTCGGGGATGGGCGTAGACTTCGGTGATATTGATAACGACGGCTTGCCGGATATCAATTTCGTGGCACTCAATTATCAGACTTTTCCGCTGTTTCGCAATTTGGGCGGCGGGTTCAAGGACGTCACGGTTTCGAGCGGCATGGATCGCCTGAGCCTGCCGATGGCAGGCTATTCGCCAACGCTCGCCGATTTCGACAACGACGGTTGGAAGGACTTGTTCGTCACGCGAGGACACGTCGAGGGGGTCTCAAGGCCCGACATGCAGATGGACCAGCAC
The DNA here is from genome assembly GCA_020073305.1 of Terriglobia bacterium. Classification (GTDB taxonomy): domain Bacteria; phylum Acidobacteriota; class Terriglobia; order Bryobacterales; family Bryobacteraceae; genus QHXW01. The sequence continues at coordinate 76,324 of JAIQFK010000018.1, read as the reverse complement.
AATACTGTGTTCCAGAATCTGGGGGGATTCAAATTCCGGGCGCTCACCGCGGAAGCTGGCCTTACCGCACAGCCGCCCAGACGGCACCGTGGATCGGTGGTGGGTGATCTCAACGGCGATGGAAAGCTCGACGTCGTGACGAGCGCTATCAGCGCGCCGGCGGAAATCTGGGTCAACGACAGCCCCGGCGAGAATCACTGGCTGGCTTTCAAGCTTCAAGGAACCAAAAGCAATCGCGACGGGATCGGCGCAAGAATCAAAGTCGTGGCAGGCACATTGACGCAGCACAATCATGTTGCTTTTGCGAGGGGATACGCGTCATCGAGCGCTGGACCGACTCATTTCGGTTTGGGTCCCCACAAAACAGCAGATCGCGTGGAGATTCGCTGGCCTTCCGGGACTGTGCAGGAGCTGAACAATGTCGCAGCCGACCGTTACGTAACGATTGTCGAAGGTGCCGGGTTCAAATAACGGAAAAGCCAACTACTCACCTTTGCGCAAGACTGGCGAGAGCCGCGGCAGCAGCGCGCACGGGATCGCCACGAGGATCGACCGGGTAGTCCTTACGTTCCTCCGTCCACCTTTGGTCGAATTCAAAGTAATTGATATCCCGCCCCGTCCTGCCCCGGAGCTGCGCGCCCAGATCATTGACGAACATCTCCCACCGTGGCAAATAATAATCTTCCAATAGGCCCGACCATTCCTTATATGCATAATCGCGCGCCACGGCCGCGGGATCATCCGGGCCCCAGTACGAAATCAGTGTTCGTGCGTTCTTTTCGCACAAATTCTTTTCCTCGTTCGTATGCCCCATGGCCTTCGCTGCGGCAAGCCATGTTCCCAGCATGAATTCGCGCCGTGTGCTCAGCAGCGAGACCTCCGCATACGGCAGCCTCAGAAATTCCTGCTTTGCTGCCTCAAATCCGGCCACGTCGTGCGCCTGATAGGCCGTGACCATCTTGTGGTACGCTGCAAGGCCACGATTACTTAGCACCTGTCGCACAAGATTCACCGCGTCGTATTGATATGCATCGATCCCTCCTACCCGGTCGCCGCCCTTTAGGAACTCCCTCGCTGCCTCCTCCAGTTTCGCCTCATCGTATGGGATCTTTGTCGATCCCCACGTACTCACCCTGTCTACGGCCAAGGATGGACGAGCGCAGAAAACAGGTTCCGGGCGAGCACTTGACTTGTATGCAGTCTCCAACAGCAGTTGCCACGCATGCTCCAGCTCCGGCGTATCTTCCCCATACCGCCACTTCACATAACCCCGAATCCACTCGCGCAAATCGACTGGCTTATCCATCCATGCCGCATCGAAGAGGAGTTCGTATACGACAGGATTGTTATTCGTCCCCTCCATCAGCGCGCCCACACCCGCCATACTTGTGCCATACGGCCCGGTTATCGCGCGCGCCGGCTCCGAAGCGATCCGCGGCGGGCCGCCAAACAACCCCGTGTTATCGCCATAGTTATTGATGTTCCCCCAGATCCAGGGGAATCCGCCAAATCCTTTCCTCGTCTCCCAATCGTTGCTCTCCATATTGAGGATCAGGACATGCGCCGGCGAAAGCCCGTCCAGCAATCCCTGCTTGGGATTTCCCTGCCATCCCTGTAGTACCCATGCCGCGTCCGGGTTCGCCTTAAGGATGGTGTCCTGCACGCCGCGCCCGAGCGGCGCAAGATCGAGACCTTCAGCGATTCCACCTTCATGGAATAGGTCGCCCCCATAAAACCGCACCGTCCCGTATAGTTTGCTCAATTCCTCGTAGTAAACGGACGCCATCCGCACAAACAGCGGGTCTGACGAAAGCAATATGTCCGGTCTGCGAAAACTGTTAAAGCGGCCTTGTTTCAGAATCCGCGCGCCCGGGAACTTCTGCGCCAGCGATGCCGGCACCATCCCATAAAAACCCTGCATAACCGGCTCGATTCCCAGCTCGCGCATCCGTTCCAGAATTTCCTTCTCCAGCACCTCGCGATCATCAATCATTCGCTGCGTCACTGGCCCGCCCCAACCTTCCAGGTTGCCCATCAGCCACCATGACGTGTACGCCGGTCCGGGAATGAATTGCAGGATCTCTGCATCGTTGTATCCAAAGCGGCGCAGCGTGTTCTCCCAGACCGCTTCGGTTCCATTCACCGCCAGCGCCAGATTGATGCCATTCAGCGCCATCCAATCGAGTTCGCGCTCCCACGCGGGCCAGTCCGCAAACGCGAACGTGTAATTGAAAGTGCAGTAATTCAGGAAATACCGATACTTGAAACGTGAAGTTCGATGCACAGGCCGCGCCAGCCCGGGGAGATCTTTGACTGGCGCAAGGTTGTTGCCAACCTGCGACATCGAGCGATGGCAATAGTACCGGAGATAGTAGTTCAGCCCCATCGCCGCGCCGGGCGGGCCGGATGCCCGAATGACGAGCTTGCCGCCCTCCGTTCGCAGATCGAACACATCATCCCCGCGCTCTTTCGGAATGCGGATGAGAATTAGCTTCCCGTCCATCCACGGGACTACTCTGTGCGCCAGATCCAAGACCGGCTTCAATTCCAACTCTGATGAAGGCGGTACATCTGCTTGCGATGCAGGGAGAGCTATTGCATCAAGTGGAGGGAGCAGTGTCACAATCAGGATCAGGAGGAACCAAGCTGAGTTCGCAAGCTCCTGCATGGAAAACCCCTTCCGGCGCATTTCAGCGCGCAACCAATCCACCTTAGGCAAGTGCGTGTTCGGCAGGACCCGCATTCCTCGAATGCTTACGCGTCGAGCCTCAGTTCGAAAAATCACCCGCTGGAATCGGTGAACAAACGAAGATTCCTTTTTAGCGAACGGTTAGTTCGCTGAGAACTTTCATTCCTTTGCTGCATTGGCGCCCGGCGGACGCACGGTGAACAAGAGACGCTCCATCGACGAGGTAGCCTGGTCGCCCTCGGAACTCTCTTTCGCAATGCGCTTCATCTGATTCAATTCTTCACCGGCTTTGTCACTCTCTCCCATCTTGAGGTAGGCCGTGCGCAAGAGATCATGCGCGCGATAGAGTATCGGCTGAAGCCGCACCGCGGCGAGGAGCTGTTGAACAGCGGCCTGGGAGTTTCCCCCATCCAGGAGAATCTGTCCGTACAGTGCCCTGCTTGCGGCATTTTCGGGGTCTAATGCCACTGCCTGTGAGATGGCCTCCTGCGCCTCCGGCAGATTGACCAGGGTCGTATTTGTGATGGCTAAAGCTTGGTAATAATAAGCGTCCGCTTCCCGGCATCCGAGGGCAATCGCTAAATCGAGCATCTGCTTCGCTTCCTTCGATTTCAGTCCGTCCTGCAAGATCATGCCGTGCACGAGGTAGGGGCGGTCCCATGCCGGCCAGCGGGACTCAATTTGCGCCAGAACCTTCTTTGCTTCTTCGCTCCGCAACTCGTCGTCGTGGGATTTCCCATGCGCCACCGGCAACTCAAGAGCAATCGCCCGCGCCAGCCACAAGTTAGCCGCATCCGGGATCAGGCGGGTTGCATCTTCCAGTAATGCCGCCGCCTGCTTGAATTGGCTGTGTTGAATCAGAAACGCAGCGGCCTCAAAATACATATCGGCACGCCGGGGGGCCGCGCGAATACCTCGATCCAGCGAGTCCGCCGCTTCTGCGGTTTTGCCCACAGAATCCTGGATCTGGGCGCGAAGTATAAAGTAGTCGCCGGCGCGTTGGTCGGCCGGAATTTCATCGAGTTCGGCCAGTCCGGCTTGGGAGCCAACGGAATGGAACACGGCGATTGCCAGGTCCAGCTTCGCATTCGGCGCCTTTCGAAGAAATTCCGCAGCCAAACCATACTGCTCATGCTCCAGTAGGGCCTTCCCGCAGTCGGCCAGCGTCGCGCTACCAGCTCCCGCCGCAAGCACCTCCTGAAATACAGCGGCAGCGCGCTTGATTTCTCCTTGCTCCAGCAGGTACTCGGCAAGGCGTGCCTTAAGAGCGACATCGCTTGGGTTCTCATTAACCGCGGCTTGTATGGATTCGAGATACCTGGCGTCCTGCTGCCCCGGGGAGAGAGCGAGAAAATCAAACAGGCCCGAGCGGGCGCGAGGCTGGGCGCCGCCGGCAGCGGCTTCCTTGAATGACGCTAACACCGCCTTGAGCTCCTCCGTGCGACCCAGTTTTCCGAGTGCCTGGCTGTAATGAATCAAAATGGCGCGATCGCGGGGAGCCAGGTTGACTGCCTGCTGCAAGAGTTTCGCTGCTTCTTGCGGCTGTTCGCGCCTCAAATAGACTCGGGCTTGCCAGTCCAGAAGCCGGGCACTGTTAGGATCTTTTTTTCGCAGCGCCTCGAAATCTGCCAGTGACTGGTCAAGCCTGCCTCTCTGGAAATCAAGCACCGCACGCGTGAAGCGAGCCTCTGACATTGCCGGATTGAGCTTGAGCGCCTCATTCAGGTGGGACAGAGCCTTTTCCGGACTGGCAGTTGCTTCAGCTGCGCCGAGTTCATACTGGCCTCTCGCGTCCTGCGGGTGCCTGACCACGAATTGCCGAAGTTGGGGAAGACCTTCTTCGAACTTGCCTTGGAGGATCAACGAGAAGCCTAGCTCACGGTGGGCAACCTCGTTGGCAGGGCGCAATTTCAGGTACTTTTCCAAGGTGCTGGCGGTGTCCTCATAATACCCGAGCTCTTCAGTGGCATGAGCCAAAAGCAAAAGCACATCGGCGCGATCCGGAGCCAATCGCGCAGCTCGGTACAGGACAGCACTTGCCGTCAGAAAATCCTTAGCCGCAATCAACAGATCACCATAACCGTAGAGAGCATCGACGTCTTCCGGCCTTGACCGCAGAGCAGCCTCGAACACCTGTTGTGCTCGATCGAGGTGCCCGGCTCGGCGCGCGGCCACCCCGAGGTTGTACAGAACGTCGAAGTTCGAGGGATCGGCTCTCAGGGCCTCGCTGAATGATTTCTCCGCTCGATCGTATTCCTGGCATTGGGCATACTCCAGGCCAATGGAAAAACTAAAGTGTGGGTCTTGAACTGTTTTCTCTTCGAGCGCGTTGAGCACCGGCATGGCTGACTTGCAGTTGCCCATGAGGACGACGGCTTGAGCCTTCAGCAGTTGCGCAACAGGTTGGCTTTGAGCAGTTGCTGCGAGACGGCTCAAGCACGCCAGAGCTTCCGCGCCGTCCTTCCGCTGCACACTCATGTCGGCGAGTTGCAGGTTCGCGTTCACATGGTGCGGATCAATCGCCACTGCGCGTCGAAAACTTTCTTCAGCTTTCTTGGGATTGCCCGTGGCAAGATAGTGGTTCCCGAGATTGTTCAATACAACGGGAGATCCCGGCGCGATCTGTAGAGCGCGGCGGTAGAATTCTTCGGCCTCGGAGTATTTCCGCTGGGAGTCAAGAATAACCGCCCTGAGGCTCAATGCCGAAAGGTCTTGAGGATGAGCGCGCAACTCGGCTTCGAGCGCGCTCTCGGCATCGGCAACTCGGCCTTCTTGAAAATCCTTCGCCGCTTTTAGATCGATGGAACTCGACGCTTGGGGGAGAGCAAGACACTTCGCCGCAAAAAGAAAGAGGACGGCAGACAACGCCGTCCTCGCAAAGGCCTGACAGCAACTTAAAATCACAGGACCCAATATTACCTACCTACATCCCAACCCTCAATGGCCTCATTGACCTAAAAATACAACTTCAGGGCCATCTGTATCGAGCGTGGCAAGTTTGCCTGGCTAGTAATCGCCCCGAAGCCGGTCGCGCCGGTCTGCCCGACGCTCGCATTGGGCGCGGCGAATTGCGGGTGATTGAAGGCGTTGAACCATTCCGAACGGAGTTGGAGGTGCATGCCTTCGCGAACCCTCTTCAGCGAAAATTCCTTGAAGAGCGACAGGCTCGCGTTCGCCGTGCCGGGAACGTTGATCCCCGGCAGGGTTCGCGGCGCACTTCCTATAGTGTATGCGGCAGGCTCCTGGAACACCTCCGGATTGGCAAAGTACCCGCCACCCTGATCCAGCGGGAGGAGCCACTTGGACTTCGGGTTGATCTGCGGCGTTCCCGTCAAGTCCGGCCTCTGGCCATAGGTAGGCAGGGGTTGATTAGTTCCCGCAAGTGAGAGCAAGAGGGGCTGGCCATTGTCAAATCGCCAGACGCCGGTGGTCTCCCAGCCTCCGATAATCGCGTCAAGCACCGGATTCATGTTTGCGCCAAAGGGCTTCCCGCGGCCAAAGGGCAACTGGTAAACGTAGCTGAACTGGAAGACGTGCGGGATGTTGTATTGAGAGATCCCCCGGTCCAGCTTCCGGTTATTGGGATCGACGGTGCCGATGGAAGGGAACCCGTTGCCGGAACCCGAAGCCTCGTCAATCGTTTTCGACCACACGTAGGTAGCCAGCAACTGGAGGCCATTCGAGAAGCGTTTCTCAAGCCTCACTTGCAATGCCTGATAGCTCGAATTGGACCACGGCGGCCCCTGGAAATCTACTCCTTGGAATTGAGGATAGGGGAGAGCGAGCTGCCATTGAGATATCGTCGGAGAGAGGAGGAAACCCTGCTGTACAACGCCCTGAGTGGCGCCCGCCTTGTAAAAGGGATTGGGGACTTGTGTAGCCATCATCTGGTTCCACGCCGCGTCTCCGATATGCTGCTCCACTTCCGGACCCAAATGATTAATATTGAAATCGCCGGAGTTGCCATAGTACAGATGCGTTCCCTTTTTGCCGACATAATTCGTCTCGAGGAGCATATTCCCCGGCAGCTGGCGCTGAATTCCGAAACTCCAAGACTGCTCATAGGGCGTATGGTTCAGTGTTCGAAAATAATCTACGGTTTGACCGGCGGCAATATTGGTCAGCAGTCCTAACGAGTTCCCGGTGATGGGGACCAGCCCAAACGGGAAGGGGTCGCTGAGCGGGGACGCAGGCGTAGCGGGATTGCCCGGATACGACGTTTGCCAGGCGGTAGACGCATAAAATCCCGGTGCGTTAGGACTTATCGCATTTGCACCCGCGACTGAGTTCGAAACCGCATAATAGATTCCGTATCCGGTCCGGATCACGGTTTTATCGTTCAGGCTGTACGCTATGCCGACGCGGGGCTGAATTTCCCGGTAATCAGTGTCCATGGCGGTGCGCTGTTGTGGGCTGGTAAACTTCATGCCGCCGTGGAGGTTGTACCCGGGGATCTCTTGCCCATTAGACCCGAGCAATGGAGAAGGCGCACCGGGATCGAACCAGCTCAATCTGTTGTACCTTTCCGTCTGCGGCATGGTCAAATCGTAGCGAAGCCCGACGGTGACCGTGAGCTTCCGGCCTACATGCAAGGCATCCTGCGCATAGCCGGCCCAGGCGAAGTTTTGGGTGGCAAGAAAATCGGGAATCTCGTACTGCCCCCAATTGCCCCCGCTTCCGATCAGCATATCCGCCAGGGTGTCACCGCCGCTCCCATCCCAATTACCGCTTTGCGATGTGCCGCTGGGACCGAAGGCAAAGAGTCCGTTGGGAGTGCCGGGTTGCCCGGCGTTGAAACGGTGCATGCGAAGTTCGCCACCGAACTTCAACTCGTGGCGCCCTCGTATATGAGTCAGCGAAGCGAGCAAATCGTGCGTTTCCTGGCCTTGACGCAGGTAAGCCCACGGGGCTGATCCAATGGCTGTGCTGTTGTTGCCGGCATTTGCGGCTAGTTCATTACCATAGGAAATAACTGTCGGAAAGGTCTTAAGGCCACCCGTGTTGATGTAGGAGGGCATCCCCAGCACACTCACCGGATCCGTCTTGCTTGTCGGGTAGAAGGCCGATATGCCCTGATCGTTGTCCGCGGTGCGCGTAAGGCCGTAGGAAAAACTAAGCACCGTTGTCGGGCTGAAAGTGTGCACGAATTGCAGGCTGAACAGATGGCCCGTGTGATCTCCGGCAAAGAACGTGCAGGGATCGGCTACGTTGTTAAAGCAGTTCGCGGGTACCGCAGTCGTCTTTTGAAGAGAAAATCTCGCGCTCAGCGTGTTGCGGTCATTAAAAGTCTGATCGATTCTCAAGTCCCACTGGTCGTTGTTGTATTTATTGGCGCCAGACCCGACCCAGTTGAAGTACGGGTTATAGTCCGGCTGTCCGACGTTCCGGTTAGGAGCCGGGAAATACTGAAACAGTTTCATCATGGAGGGATCAAGCAGGTTCCCAGGCGTGCCCACAGGCCCCCCGGGCAGCCTCTGCCCCGGGGCCAGGTTTGTGCCGGGGCTCGCGTACGCAGCCAAGTTGTTGAAAGGAATGAAGGATGACCGCGGGGTTCCAACGCCCGGTACGTAGACACCGGTGTAGGGGTCCCACAGTTGGCCGGAGGTTGCGGAGCATCGGCCTGCCGAGCTGTATGTGCCGCCGTTTTGCGCGCAGAATTCACGGAAGTCCCCCGTCTTCTCCGCCGCGCTGGGCACTCCGGCGTTCGCGGGTGGCGCCAGCGTACTCTGGCGCGTGCCCTCATAGTCGAAAAAGAAGAAGGTTTTGTTCTTGCGGATGGGGCCGCCAATAGTGCCGCCATAAACGTTCCGTTCTAAGTGCGGAAGGTCGTGAACGGTAGGCACCGTGCTCTGGTTGTTGAAGAAATTCTGGGAATCGAGCACATTGTTGCGCAGGAAATCGTAGGCGCTGCCATGGAAGCCGTTCGCGCCGGAACGCGTGATCAGGTTGACGATGGTCGAGCCCGTGAATCCGTATTCGGCACTGAAATTCGTTTGCTGTACCTTGAACTCCTGGACAGCATCCACCGAGGGGGTATAGGCGGACTGGAGCCACAGACCCGACGCCTGCACTTGCCCCGCCGTAACGCCATCAATTAGCGTATCGGAAGTCTGATTGCGGCTTCCATTAGAAACAAAGTTGTTGGCCCCCTGGTAAGAGGTTGTACTGGTCTGCGTAGTTGTGCCATAAGTACTATTAGGCGCCTGATTGATTCCGGGCGCAAGGAATGCCAGGTCAAGCGCCGTGCGGTTCAAAAGCGGCAAATCGTTCACGAACATCCGGTTGATGGTCTGGCCCGTCGTCGCATCGGCGGTAGAGATCAATGGCGCCTCGCCCGTGACCTCGACGGTCTGCTCGATATTGCCGACTTTCAAATCGAAGCTTACCTGCACGTGCTCCGTCACATTCACGGTCACTCCCGGTTTCTTCACCGTCTGGAATCCGGGACGGCTGGCGGTGAGATCGTAGACGCCTGGCTGAACGTAGGGAAAAGAGTACAGGCCTTCATTGTTCGTCTCGGTCGGCGTGGTCACGCCCGTCGCCGTGTTGGTTATGGTCACCGACACGCCAGGTACCACTGCGCCGCTCGTGTCGCGCGCCACGCCCGAGACGCTGCCTGCGGCCCCCTGGGCCAACGCAGGCGGGGATAGCAGAACGAAGAAAGCATAGAAAGCGCCCAGGGCGACCAGAGCGCTCCAGAGTCTTCCGTGCGAGAAAAGGCAAGAATTTTCGCGATTTCGATATGAATTCATCTCAACTCCTCCCACTCCGCGCAAGCCGATGATGATTTCCACCCCATGCATCTTCCAGTGAAATGTCCATTTTTTGTGTGCCGTTCCGCATTTACAATCAGGGCTTGGGCGCGCTGAATGCGGCACTGGTTGCTCGCTGACATATACCACAGGACCCGGTACCTTGTCAAGTGCTTTTTTGCTTTTTTGCGCAATTCATCCGGCAGTTCGAGGCTCTTTACCTCACAGTCATGGTCTTATTCGGCGCTGTATTGCACCCAACGCGCCACAGGACCTTCCCATTCAACGCTGTTGCAACACTTCCCACGGAGTGGTTCGCCGCCGCAATCCGGCCGCGATCAACAATGGATCATGGCAATCGGAATGTTTTACGGAATGCCACCGCCAACTTCTTGCTCGACAACAAGACGCTTTTGTGCATGAGTGTCGTGATATACCCGCTTCGCCGCGATGCGAAACGCCTGGTAGATGCAGCAGAGCCAAGCCAGTGTCCGGCGTCAACTACTTTTCCATGCGAGCGTCAGAGCCTGATACCTCGTCACCTGAACATTCGGACGTCAAATTCAAACGGTTTCGGATTACGGAAATCGATTTTGGAGAAATCAGCGTGTGCCGGATTCAGTAGCACATTCCATTCTCCGCGTATCGCAGCGGATGGTACAAGCAAGGCTACGCGGTGTTCACTCCGAATCCATTCATCGCCGAATTTGCGCAAGGATTCATCTCGCGTTTCGTGCCAGTTTCGTGGTAACGTGCTCGCGTCAAGTCTTCCGATTTCAACTCCCTCGGGGATCTCGCCTTCAATCGAGACGAGATCTGCTGGTCGGAGATTTGGTTCCAGATTTACAAAGGTTTCAACCGCCGCCAATGCCAGCGACGTCGACGCATAGACAACGCCAACGCCGCGGCGGTTCCAGCGACCGCCATAAAGACGTGCGCCTTCACCACGCGCCGCCTCAGCAGCGTAGCGCTGGCGGCATATTCGCCAGAACTGCATCAACTATACACGCCATAAGCAATGCGGCCGAGAACGTCTTCTACCATACGTGCGCCCATGTCGGTGTCGAGTTGATCGAGAGGCCTATCGCCACCCAGCGCGCGGTTCGGGGTGCTCAGCCATTCAATGGCTTTTTCCTCGTCGCCGATCATCTCAACCGCATTGGCATATACTCGTGCCATGCGGACGGTACGATCGGATTCGGCCGGCGTCAGAAGCGATGCCTGGCTCAGACGTCTGGTCAGAGTGCGCTGTGGAATGCCGAGTTTGCGTGACAAAACAGCGTTGCCGACACGGAGCCTCTCGGCGAGCGCCGTAACCGAACCGGCGGGCAGTCCTTTTCGAACAAGGTGCGCCAAATCGTCGGGACTCTTGATTGGTCTCCCAAGGACTTTCCGACCGCCTAGAATTTCGGCAATAACCTGTGTTTCCATGCCAGCCTCCTGGCTATCTATGATACGCCATTTGGCCTACCTGCTTCAAGCGATCCGGGTCACATTGATCCCAGAGCCCGTGTACGGGTCGCGTACGAGTGGAGGTCTTTCTGGAACAATCCGGCATTTCAGACCCTCTTAAAGTCTGCAACTTACAGATTCTAGGTTGCTTATCGTAATCGTGGTTCGAATCCATGCCGGGGAGCCAATTCTCAAATTGGCCGTTTTTCGTTCCGCTCATCGCTTCGTCCCCTCCGCCAGCCTCACGCGCAAGTGCCAACATGTCAAATGGTTGGCGATATTCTGCGGTGAGGACACCGGCCTTCCAAACGCAGTTCGAGAGTAGAAAATTCAGGAGTCGCCGTTTTTGCGCCGGTTCCTGCCTTTCGAACAGGTCGTGCGCGCGGTGGGCCAGCACCGTGGTCGGCGCGGCGTTTGCAGCGGAGCCGGGCATTACGAGGTCACCAGGCCGGGACTGAGTTGAAGGCTGGTCAGCTCGCGCCGGCCAGCGTTCGACTTCGCCGCGCTGAGAGATGCGCCCGCGACGACGCGCGGGTTAGCCGAGAGGCCGAGCACCAGACCGATGTTGGCGATGTTGGACCCGACCACATTCGCCAGAGCGATGGCGCTCCGTCCCTCGAGTGCGGCCACACCACTCACCACGAGCTCCGGCGCGGACGTTCCGTATGCGACCACAGTGAGACCCACGACCAGCGGCCGCACACCGAAGGAGCGGCCCAGTCCGGCAGCACCTTTGACGAGCCACTCGGCGCCGATGTAGAGCAGTAGGAGTCCGGACAGTAGCATCAGCGAAGCAAGCAAGGTGGCGTTCTCCCCAACATCCCGATGGTACAGCCTTGGGATCATGGGTGCCGCGTTCGCGCGGCGCTACTGCCCTCGGTGGCGGGGGCAGTTCGCCGGTCCGACGTAAACACCAGATGACCCTTTCAGTCATCAGTAGCGTATCGCCGGATCCCCGGAGCGCCAGTGAAGCCCTGCGGTTTTGGACGGGTGATCCCCGTATCCACTGATGGGGTCGCCATGGTTGACCTCATTTTCGTAAGGAATTGGCTCCAGATGAGACTATCTCAGCGAAAGATGAAATGAGACTCTTGAGCAGCCCCGATGCCTGAAGATCCTGCTGTCCCTGCGGCCGAGCGCGACGAAACGTTTCGACGCATCGTGCATGATTATGAGGGTCCACTGCGTAGGCTGACGCTGTCGTATGCATCCGGACAAGCCGACCGGGAGGACGTCTACCAGGAGATCCTCATCGCCATCTGGACTGCTTTGCCAAGATTCCGGGGCGACGCCAGTGAGCGAACGTGGGTTTACCGGATTGCTCACAATATCGCGATCTCCGCTTCGGTGCGGCGCAATCGTCGAGAACGCAATCTGTCGTCGTACGCACTGGAGCTCGATATGCAATCTGCCAGTTCATTCGATCCAGAGGCCGCGTCGTTGGAAGCAGAACGGCGTCGTCTTCTTGCCGAGGCTGTACGGCGTATCAGCGGACTGGACAGGCAGATCGTGATGCTCTACCTCGAAGGCTTATCGAATCGCGAAATATCCGATGTGGTCGGACTGTCTGAAGGGGCAATTGCCACACGGCTGAGCCGGGCACGCTTTACGCTTGCAGAAATCATCAGACAGGGAGGGAAACATGAACGGTGATAGCGAGGATCTGCGCAAACTGTGGCAATCTCAACCGATTGAAAGAGCTTCGACACCGGCTCCGCGATTTTCGCTACTTGAGGACTCGATCGTCCCGGACTATTTGCCCCTGTCCTGGGGACGACGAGTGAGCTACCTTGTCGGCTTTTTCTGGGTAGCTACACAGTACTGGCATGGTGCCCGAGATGGTAGTTGGCCGGTATACATGTCGTGGCTGGGATCCATTCTAGCTATTGCAGGTTCTGTTCTGGTCCTGAGAGAACGAAACCGATCGCGCCAGCCGTGTCCTGAAGAAAGCGTCCAGTCCTATCGCCGGGCGCTCGCTGATGAATTCGACCGCCAGTTCAAAGGTGAACGACGCATACTGCTGCTGCTGTTGGCTGGATGGGTGCTCGTTGGCGTCCTGCGAGCTATGGCGACCCTCGCAAGGGAAGGGACTATCCACGCCAGTGCGTTGGCGTTACCTGCAGTCCTGATTCTGCTTCTTCTGGCGGGAGTCAGAATGTACTATCGAGCCGCGAACGTGGTCCGATCCCGACTGACCCAGATCTAACCGCGAGAGCACCGGTCAGTGATACCAGACCGCCCCCTGGTCGATCGTCGTCGGAAAGCGAGCCTCCGCGTGGAGTAATCCCGGACCGGAGCTCCTGAGCGGACAGGTGCAACTTCGCTTCGCGACACATGCTGGCCGAAATCTCACCATGGGCGCTAGGTGGTTCCTGAGTTGACTGGGCCACCACGACTGAGTAGGCGCCGCCAGTCTGGGTGTAAGCTCAAAACTGTAGCCTGATCATTGACAACTGACGCCACAGCAAGGTCAGCCTGCGGGTCCGGCCTGCAAATTCTCCAGTATCCGCTATGAAGACGGTTCCTCTCGGGGAGCCGACTTGCGGTTGGATGGTCGGATGATCGCTCAGCCGGTCGCGAGCTGTTGAATCTGCTGGAAGACCGCTCTGATGGGTGGCGGCGGGCAGGCCACAAAAGTTCGAAACGCGTCCACGATGGGGAGCCACGGCATGGCTCTACGCCACTTGCGCACCTCGCCAACTCAGCTATTGTCTCATTTGTCTCAATGAGGAATCTGCTGCAGCCGTTCTCAGGGCGTTGAAATCCGCCCACAGGCCCGCCACTGCCTCGCGTTTAGTAACGAGGGAAGACTAGACATAATCCGCCAGATGAACGCCGAGCACGGAAAGACCCATCAGTCACCTGCTTTTGCGAGCCAGTGAACCTTCGCATGCCAAGCTTCAGATTGATCTTAGATAAACTCTCGTCCCGCGGATCAGGGCGCCGATTTCTGTAGGCTGTCGATAAGAACTGAAGCGCTTTCCCTTGGCACCTCCAGATATTCCTCATACAACGGAGGCCGGCCGTTCATCTTTGCCATCCACGCCGAGCGGGCCGCCTGATCCCGTTCCCACCGCCCCCGGTTCCGATCAACAGAGCAGATGTCGAGCCTTGGAGAAGGAAAAGGGTGTCTCGCCGGCACTTTCCCGGATGAAATAGAAATCTGACTGGATCTTGGAAATGGCGTCGATCCGGGCGTCGAAGGAGGCCACGCCTGTGTCGCGTTTGAAATTACCACAGATGAGGTGGTCGCCATCGAGATCACCGCCCGACCACCGGAGCTTGCCCACGGTGTCAGCCGAGATGGCATAGGATTCGGCGCGTTGGGCGATCTCCTTCCGGCGTATGCCGTGGTCGCGAGGTGTGACGGACGGCAGCAGAGTCCACGAGGGCGAAGACATGCTTCCGCCCGTTTCGGTCAGCGGCCGGTCATACGCTCCAGCTGTTCGGGGTACCGAGCCCCTTGCACCGTGATCTTGGAGGCGGCGTTATCGATATCACGGAGATCGTCCGTCGTGAGTTCCACTGCCACTGCCCCGATGTTTTCGTCCAAGCGATCGAGCTTCGTGGTGCCTGGGATCGGCACAATCCAGGGCTTCTGGGAAAGCAGCCAGGCGAGGGCGATCTGCGCGGGCGTCGCCTTCTTCTGTTCTGCGATCTTGCCAAGCAGATCGACCACCGCCTGATTCGCTTTCCGAGCCTCCGGCGTAAAGCGAGGGACAATGTTGCGGAAGTCGGAGCTGTCGAACGTGGTGTTCTCGTCGATCTTCCCCGTGAGGAAGCCTTTACCCAAAGGGCTAAACGGAACGAAGCCGATGCCGAGTTCCTCCAGGGCCGGCAGCACTTCCGTTTCAGGCGAGCGCCACCACAAAGAGTACTCGCTTTGGAGTGCAGTGACCGGCTGGACCGCGTGTGCGCGACGGATCGTTTGCACTCCAGCCTCAGAAAGGCCAAAGTGCTTCACCTTACCTTCGTGAATCAGGTCCTTCACCGCGCCCGCGACGTCTTCGATCGGCACGTTCGGGTCAACACGGTGTTGATAGAAAAGATCGATGACATCGCTCTTCAGTCGCTTGAGCGAGGCATCGGCGACCTGCCTGATGTGTTCGGGGCGGCTGTCCAGCCCGGCCCCTTTGCCGCTGTTCGGATCAAATTTGAAACCGAACTTGGTGGCAATCACCACTTGCTCACGCACGGGAGCCAGGGCTTCGCCCACGAGTTCTTCGTTCGTGAACGGGCCGTAAGCCTCAGCGGTATCGAAGAACGTGATGCCGCGTTCCACGGCTGCCCGGAGCAGAGAGGTCATCTCCTGCTTGTCTTTGGGCGGACCGTAAGAAAAGCTCATTCCCATGCAGCCGAGCCCGAGAGCTGAAACTTCCAGGCCGCTCTTTCCAAGTTTGCGCTTCTGCATTGCGTCTCCTTGTCTCATCTCCAGGTTAGAGTCGAGCGCCCTGGCAGCGGTATCCTGATTCTTCCGATTTATTGCCTGTTCCTCTTGCCCTATTGATCCAAGCCCGGGGCCAGCAGCCATCCTAGGGTTGAGGAGAGCGAGACAGTTACCGTGAGAAACCGAATAGCAGAAGCCCTTCCGCTGCCGGATGCGGCACGCGAATTGCGGGCCGAGCTGGCTCGCAAGATTGCCTTGTTCATGGGATCCGCAGAGCATCGGGCAACGGACATTCCCGGCCTGTCGCTCCACAGGCGGACCACTCCGACCGATCCGTGCCCCGCGACGTACGAACCGAGCGTGATCGTAATCGCCCAAGGGCGAAAGCGAGTCGACCTCGGCCGAACTACTTTCATCTACGACACGTCGCGATTCCTCCTGACGTCGATCGATTTGCCAATTGTCAGCCGTGTGATCGAAGCGAGTGAAGCGGTGCCCTGTCTCGCCATGGCGCTCAAGCTCGAAATGCCCATGGTCCGGGAACTGCTTAGCCGGGAGGAGATTCAGGTGCCTGAGGCGCCGTCTGACAGCCCTGCCATGGCCACCGGTGAGACCACGGTGGAACTCCTCAGCGCGTGCTGCCGCCTGGTGGACCTGCTGGACACTCCGCCGGACATTCCCTTTCTCAGTGGCCTGATTCAACGCGAGATCATCTACCGAATCCTTCGCAGTGCGGAGGGAGCACGCCTTCGAGCGATCGCAACGCTAGCAGAGCAGAGCCACCGGACGGCAAAAGCGATCGCCTGGATCAGGGCCAACTATGCGAAGCCGCTACGGGTGGAAGATCTCGCGGAAATCGCGGGCATGGGCGTGTCCACGCTGCACCATCATTTCCGGGTGCTGACCGCCATGAGTCCTCTTCAGTATCTGAAACAGCTTCGGTTGCAGGCAGCACGGGGACGGATGCTGATGGATGGTCTGGACGCCGCAAGTGCGGCCTTTGAGGTCGGATACGAAAGCGCCAGCCAGTTCAACCGCGAGTACCGTCGTTTCTTCGGCCAACCACCGAAGCGGGATATGCGGACTCTTCGCTCGCCAGGCGCTCCACCGTTGGAGTCGGTTAGTAATCGCCAAAACGCTATCTGATCGTCTGTTGAGGGTGAGTAGTTCGGCAATCCGCACGCAATCCGCATGAGCGCGCAGTCGCCATGTCGCGGAAGTGCCACGAAGAGATTAGTCCCCGGAAGTCGGCATCGCGGACTTGTGCCGCTAGTCCCTAATCGAGGCCACGGATTGTTTCGACGGCTCTCTCGAAGGCCGCTGAGACATCTCGGTCACCTTTGAAATTGTCGGCCACCCCCATACTCACTCTTCGATCTTGGGCCAGCCCCTCACCGTACTGAACTGCCATGTGTTCGCTTTCACAACCGATCCCTTCACGCCTGCCGGAAAGGGAGCTTGTCTCCCCAGAATCGTTCAATCAGCGGCAGGGCCTCGGCCGAAAAACCGGTCGAGAGGAACATGCGCTGGCCCGCATTCCCAGCGTCATACTCAGGGTGGCGGTCTAGGTAGAACCTCAGCGCGCGGGCGGTCGCCTGCGGCTGATGAATGATCGGCACGCCGCGCGGTAGGGCGGCTGCGAAGAACTCAGCCACCAGTGGGTAGTGCGTGCAGCCAAGAATCACGCGGTCGGGCGTGGCCTTTCGTCGCAATTCGCCCACGTATTCTTCGACCAGGGTACGAATGTCGTCGCGTGGCACCCCCTGCTCGATTGCGCTGGCGAGTTCCGGGCAGGCCTGCTGCACCACAGTGATGTCCGGACGGCGCTTGCGGATTTCAATTGGGTAGCAGCCGGACTCCACGGTGCGGGGGGTCGCGAAAACCGCGATGGTGCTGGACGGCTTCGCTTCCCCCGCGGCAGCCGGCTCTTCGTCCCAGCCCAGGCCGGTCGCGGCTTCGATGGTCGGCACCACGATGCCGATCACGTTGCGGGGCACCCCGTCCTCGCGCCGCCGCGCGGGCAGCCACTGTTGCTGGATCCAGCGCAGCGCCACCACAGAGGCCGTATTGCAGGCGACGATAACGAGCGTGCAACCTTCGCCAAACAGGCGCTCCAGTCCCGCGCAGGTCAGAGTCAGCACGTCGATAGGAGGCTTTGTTCCGTAGGGCGTGTTCCTGTTGTCGCCGAGATAGACGAAATCCCGCTGGGGCAGCGCTTCGATAAGCGCATGTTGGACCGTCAGCCCGCCGAAGCCGCTGTCGAAAACGCCGATCATCCGGATTGCCTTTCCATCGTTGGGTCCGCCGATCTAGTCAAGCAGGTAACCATTTGCCCGGTGATGGCACAGGATCCGAGCTGTTCCCCAGAACATCCGCTCGCCCTCAAAGCTGGGTCCTCAACCCTCGATGATTCCGTCGAAATCGTCTTCGACGCCAAGCTTCGCATAATCACGTTCCAGATCACCAGCGGAACACGCTTTCACGGGGCGGCGCAAGATCAGATTCTGAGCTCGTGCGAGCGCACAGATCGGATCTGCCTGAACAAATCCCATCCGCTCGATGGCTCGCCTGAGCGTTGTCGGCACGAAAAGGAACTTCGCGATGTGGCGCGACAGCACGAAAAGGCGGCGAGCGCTCCAGGGGTTGTGATAGACCCCGGGCGGGCGGATGGCCGGCCATCCGCAAACTTTGTCTGTCGGGTCGCGGGCAGGATTAGGAATGACATGTCGGCATCGAGTGAGCTCAGCTGCAACTCAGGACCAAGTCGGGCAGATCTCGCCAAATGGGTGGTTCCCGAATCCGGCTGTGAGCGTTTGCGCGTGCTCCAAGGATCGCGCGGCAGAGACACACCGCTCCCTTACGCTGTTAGATACCCGCGTACCACGCGTATCCACTTTCTGGAGATGCTGAGCCCAAGCCCTTGCCGAACCGTGTCAGGCTATCGGTTACGGTGAGGCTCGTGATGTACTTGACGTTCTTATAGCCGAGTTGCCGGGGAACGCGCAGTCGAAGAGGTCCGCCGAACGCGACGGGAAGCTCACTGCCATTCATACCGTGCGCGACGAGAGTTTGAGGGTGCAATGCATCCGCCATGTCGATGCTTTCCCACCAGTCGGATTGAATCGAACGGTAGACCACGTATCGGGCATGGGGGAGAGTCCCTACGGCGTTCAGGATGTGGGAGAGAGGCACGCCCATCCATTCGGCTATATAAGACCAGCCCTCTTCGCAGGCCAGATGAGTGATCTGGCTGCGCCCGGGAAAGCCCTTGAGTTCTTCAAGCGAGAAAGATGCCGGGCGGGCGACCATTCCATCCACGGCGAGGCGCCAGCCAGCAAACGCTCCCTCCTGCAGGCGCTTGAACGCTTCGCCCAATGGAGCGACTTCGTTTGCGAACGGAGGCTTCGAAATCTGGTTGCGATTGAACTCGCGCGCCAAGGAGTGGCGAGTCAGTAACCGCTGCGCAGCATAGGTGAGCGTTTCGCCGGGGCCGTAGAGGCCACCACTATCCGGTGGGATAAGTCCATAACGCCGCGCGAGGCTCGCAGCCACGGCGAGCCCGGAGGCACCCGCAGTTGCTACCACGCCGGTGGTGATAAGTTTCCGTCTTGAGATCTTGCTCATGCTCGCTCCATGCGTGCGGCGGGGAGACCGGTGATCATCGCTCGCACCCGGTTTCGGAATCCGGCCAGACAAACCATAACGACATGAACCAAAAAGAAGAGCACAAGGAATACAGAGACGAAGAAGTGTAGGGTGCGTGCCGATTGCTGGCCGCCCAAAACAGTGACCGCGGCCGGAATCGCAGACGCGATGGCAGGGGACATGGCCAGGCCCGTCCAAATTACCAACGGGAACAAAACGAAAATAACGAGCAGATAGGTGAGCCGCTGAAGGACGTTATACGACCAGGCTTCTTCCGCACGCGCGGGCCTGATACGCAAATGTTGGGCGATTACGCTCGCTAGCCCGTTGCGGGTGAGGTCGGCGCGAGCGGGAAGCAAATTCTGCCGGAAATGACCGGTGAAGAAACCAAAGCCTACATACACGAAGCCGGTCAATACAGCAACCCAGGCGGATTGGAAATGAAGATAGCGGCTCCAGCCGTTCTGGTCAGGTAGCACGTAGCCGTAGCCGGTGGGTACCTTGGCTCTGGAAGCTGGAATCGGCAGTTTGAACAACGGAGGAGTCAGCACGTTGCCGGCTTCACCCCAATAGAAGCGCGGGTGAGAGATGAGAATTTCAACTCCGGTTACGAGCAGGGCCAGGAAGGATAAGGTGGTGATCCAGTGAGTAACGCGAACGACAGCAGAGTGTCGCGACCGAACGGTCGTGGCTGGCACGGCTGCAGCGGAAGTGGGGCCGCAAACGGAATCGGCCATTTGCGGAATTGTACCAATTCGGAGCCTACGTTGCGCACGCCAGGCGGGATGCTGGATCATATTGCGGCGTTCAGCGATCTCGGCGGCCATTCGGGCTGTGTGGCCGGTGACCTCGAACTCAAGCCGGATAGGAACGTCAAGTCAGAGCATCCGGGTAAGTTCCTTGACCGACTTGCGGGGAGTATAGGTGTCCAGATCCGCGGGGTTAGTCGACACGGAACAGGATTCCGGCGCCCGGCGCAAGCCAGTCCATCTCCCGGCCGAACGGTTCCTCCTTGCCGGAGTACGGCGAGATTCGCAGCAGTTTATGGCCCTCCTGCCTGAGTTCTACCTGAAATTGAAACGAATTCCTGAGGTCTTTGTTCACGATCAGGAAATATGGGCGGTCGCTGTTATCTCGAAACTCTCCGATCAGGAACCGGCCGGCGACGGGAGGGCGCACATAGCGCTGCATCATCTCGACCTTCCGGATCAGCTTGCTGGCCGCGAGCGGCTGGCTTTGCTCGGGGACATCCGGGTAGTGATACGCGCCGGTGCTGTGCAGCCGGATCAGGGTTGGGGCGAGGGCGTGGATCTGGTTGTTGATGCGACGCAGCATGTCCCACGTCGCGGTGCGGTTGCCGAACTGGTCCACCGGCGCCAGCCGGTAATTGCCTATCTCGGGAGCGAAGTATGTAAAGTACTGAATGCCGCGGCCCCCGTACGCCATGGTGCTATACGCCTGCAGGTTGAAGGTCGCGTCGGAAGGTTCCATGTAGTTGAAATGCGCGTTCGCAAGAATACAGTTCCAGAAGGGCGTACCGGTTTCCAGGCTTAGCCGGCGGACGATCTCCAGGTTGACGTAGAAATAATCCAGCATGTCGCCGTTCACGAGAGAATAATTGTCGTAGCTCAGGAACGGCTGGCCGACGGTCTTCACCAGCATCCGCACGTACGAATCGTAATCCTTGGTGCCCAGCCGGTCCGGACTGACCCGGTAGGGGAACAGATTCACATAGGGCCACTTGTCCGGCATCGCCTCGCGAAGCATCGTCGCCAGCTTGCCGAGTCCCGGCATCGATGGAGCATCCGGCTCGTCACGCAGATAGAATCCAAGCACGGCGGGGCTGTTTCCAATTTCGTTCTTCAACCCGGCGACGTGGCGGCGGACCTCGGCATCCGGCGGAAGGTGCAACGGGTCGTAATTGTCAATCGTCTTGTCACTCACGAAGCACGTCAAACCGGCGGCCCGCACGCGCTCGAGATCTTCCACGCGGCAGAAGCCCGAGATATTGAGACCGGCCTCCCGCATGCCGCGTAGCTGCTCAGGATCGGACGGAGAACCGCCCCAGGCCATGACTGCAAAATCCTTCGGCGCGGCGGGCGCGCGGAGATGAAACGACTGCGCGAGAGCGAAAGGGAGCAAAAGGATGACTACGGCGAGGCGTTGCATGGCTTTCAATATAACGGGTAAATCGAACTGCCGGGACAATTCCCAGGGACGCCGTTTGCAGCCAATGCAAAACAGACCACAGCGCGTGGGTTAAAGCATCTGCGGGGAGCTTGTCAATTATGACGGGCGGAGATTGTCGAGGGCCGGTCACAAAACAGGAATCTCTCGCCGCCTCGCATCGATATGGACAATACGCGGAGGTTGTCATCGTACCAGCCAGGAGAGGATGCCTGCACTTGTACTCGGATCACTATAATTGTAATTTGGTTTTTAACCATAGCTCAAAAGTGACCCACTCGATTCTCATTTCCGCCCTGCTGCTCTCGGTGGCGTCGGCCCCCGTGCGCCGCGACGCCTGGGAGATCATCGGCCCGGGCGGCGGCGGAGCGCAATTCTATCCGGCCATTAGCCCCCGGAATCCTGCCGACATTCTGGTCGCGTGCGATATGACCGGCGGCTACGTCTCGCACGACGGCGGATCATCCTGGCGCATGTTCAATCTGGGCGGCGTCGTGATGTCCTACATCTTTGATCCGAACGATTCCCGCACATACTACGCACGCGTGAGCGGCCAGAACATACGGGGCATCAACGGAACGCTCTGGCGTAGTACCGATGCAGGCGATACCTGGCGCTTGGTCTATCCCGATCCTGTGACCGTCACCCAGGTCTTCCAGAACGACGATCACGCTATGAACATCTTCGCCAGTTCCGCATCCCTGCCGGGCGCCATCGAGGCACTGGCCGTTGATCCGGGTGATTCTCACGTGCTTTACGCGGCGATGCGCTCGGAGCACGTCTCCAGGCTGTTTGTCTCGACGGACTGGGGGAAGACCTGGAAACCGTCCGCGGATCTCGCGGGAGGAGGCCGCTTCCTCTATGCCGATCCCAATTCCCCGCGCGGCGACCGGACTCTTTACGTGATCGGCGACAACTCCGTCTCGGTGCGGCGCGACGGTGCATGGCGGCACGGCCCGCCGCCCCCAGGCGTCACTTCGTTTGTCGATGCCGCACTCGGGTTTGCAGCCGGCAAGCCCGTGATCTATGCCGCCGCGAGGCGGGCTGTGTTCGTTTCCGATGACGCCGGCGCATCGTGGCATGGGGCGCAGCTCCCTGGTGAATCGCCCGATCTACGTGCCATCGCGGCCAGCGCGCGTCACGGCGATGTCGGCTACCTCTCCTACAGCAGGCTCATGATCGGCGGCCAGCGCTTCTTCGGCGTCGCCAAAACCGCCGATGCCGGTCACACCTGGGCGCTAGTCTGGAAGGAAAATGCGACACCCGCCGCGAACGTACACGACGTCTGGGTCGCACCACGTTTTGGGACGGACTGGGGTGAGAATCCGCTGAACCTTTCCGTTGCGGCGGATGATCCGGATCTCTCGATCGGAACCGACATGGGCCGCACCATGCGCACGCGCGACGGCGGCCGGACCTGGGAAGGCGTTTACTCGAAGCGTCTCGACGACGGTTCTTATACTTCGACCGGGCTCGACGTGACCACTAACTACGGGGTGCACTTCGATCCCTTCGACGCGAAACGTATGTTTATCTCGTACACGGATATCGGCCTGTTTCGCAGCGAAAATGGCGGCCGTGGATGGATGAGTGCAACCGAGACTGTTCCCCACGCCTGGACCAACACGACCTATTGGATGGTCTTCGACCCCAAGGTGCGCGGCCGCGCCTGGGCTGTTATGAGCGGCGTCCACGACCTGCCGCGGCCCAAGATGTGGCGCCGCAGTTCGCCGGCCCGGTATGTCGGCGGCGTGGTGATGAGTCAAGATGGCGGCCGCACCTGGCGCGTGTCGAACGACGGGATGCCGCAGACCGCGGCCACCCACATCTTACTCGACCCTGCCAGCCCCGAGGACGCACGCGTGCTCTATGTCACCGGATTCGGTCGCGGCGTTTTCAAATCCACCGACGGAGGCAAAAACTGGACGCTCCAAAACGAGGGCCTGCCGCAGAAAGAACCATTTGCCTGGCGCCTGGCCGAGGGGCCGGATCGTGCGCTCTATGTGGTGATCGCGCGCCGCAGCGAAGACGGCAGCTTCGGAAATGAGAACGATGGCGCGATTTACCGGTCCACCGACGCCGCAGCGCATTGGAGCAGGATCACTCTCCCCACCGGGTTGAACGGCCCCAACGGCATCGCCATCGATCCGCGCGATCCTTCACGCTTGTATCTGGCTGCATGGGGCCGCAAGGGTCCCGAGCGCGCCACCTCCGGCGGCATCTGGATCTCCACCGACGGCGGCCGGACCTGGCGCAATGTTCTTTCGCGGGATCAATTCATCTACGATGTGACCATCGACCCGCGCAACCCGGCCGTGCTTTACGCCTGCGGCTTCTCTTCTTCCGCCTGGCGCTCCGCCGACCGCGGCGAAACCTGGCAGCGCATCCGCGGCTTCAACTTCAAATGGGGCCACCGCGTGATCCCCGATCCGCTGGACCCCTCCAAAATCTACATCAACACGTACGGCGGCAGCGTCTGGCACGGCCCGGCGGCAGGTGATCCGAACGCCCGGGAGGATATTGCGTCGCCTGAGGTAAGTTACGGCCGCTGAGTTACCGGACGTTCACGGGCTTATCGTATCCCGTCATCTCCAGATATGCGACGCCTGTGGCGGCTCCCATGCCTCACCATCACGCAGACGTTTTTGTCAACGAAGCGACTTCATCAGGAGTATCTCTCACCCATCTAGGGCGTCCATCGGCCATCTGAAGCTCGGTCGCATTCGTACCAGCAGTGATGGCAACGATCTGGTCAGTATTGACAATGAGAATACCCGCGTCCTCTCCCGCCTCGTTTGTCTTGCGAAGTTTAATCAGTGCCATTCGCTCTACACCCTTCAGCTATTGCTGCGTCCAGTATTTCTGAAATCCTGCGTAGCCGGCAGGCATATTCGCCAGGATGGTTCGCCGCAACTCCAGGAAATCCATGTCGCCTTGCCGTTCATAAACAACCTTGCCGTTGGGAGCGATCAGAACCGTGTATGGCACCGCCGACTGCCACTTGGGATCGAACGCCGCCTGCAGAGCATAGGTATCGTCTGACTCGAACAGCAGATTCCGGCTGGATGCGTGTTGCTTCTCCAGCATTTTCAGGACGCCTTCCTTCTCATCGGGCATATTGGTCGAGACCGTGACCAAGTCGAAGTCGCGGACGCGGTACATGCGATAAGTGGTTTCAACCTCCGGGAATTCGTGTACGCAGGGCCCACACCAAGTGGCCCAAAAACTCACGAGCAGCAGCTTACCGGTCGGATTGGCGCGCAGTTTCTTCAGATCTTCGGGGGACGCCATCTCCAGCCGAACGGGTTCCGCCTCGATCTTTTTCTGGTCCGCGATCCGGCTCGCCTCTTTTTCCTTCCACTTTGTCGAGCAGCCAAAAACACCCGTCTGCGGCACGGGCACGGGCTTGCCGGCGAGCAGCGCCTCGATCGCGTTGCGCGCATCTTCGGTCTTCACCAGCTCCTGACGATAACTGTTGTCGATGCGCCCCTGATAGCGCAGCTTGCGTTCCTTGTCGAAGATGAAGATATGCGGCGTGGCTTGCGGCCCGAGCGCCCGAGCAATCGACTGCGTTTCGCCATCGTAAAGGTATGGATAACGCAGGTGTTTGTATTGGACTCGAATCTTCATTTCGTCGAGACTGTCGCTGGTGTCAGCGGAATCCAACTCATCGACACGTATGGCGTCCGGGTTGTTGGGCTGGATGGCCACAACCGCAACGCCTTTCGGCTGGTAATCGTCGGCGAGTTTCTGAATTCGACTCTCGTAGATGGATGCAATCGGGCAATGATTGCAGGTAAACACGATCACCAGCACTGGGCTCGCCGAGTAATCACTGAGTTGGTGAACTTTGCCGTCAACCCCGGGAAGCGAGAAGTCGGGGGCGGGCGATCCAAGGGGTGCAATGGGGTGAGCCGGCTCCGCCGAAATGGAACACACAAAAGCCAAAATAAGCAGTGCTTGCCGCATCCTTGAACACCTCCCGATCATGCCAGGTTGCGCGCGAACTCGACTTCGCTCGTCACGTCTGCGTCGACGTCGCCTTCCTTTTCGTATTCTATGGCGACCAGCCCGCGGTACGACACTTTGTGCAGTTCCCCCATGACCGCCGGGATCCTGGCGATACCCCGCCCGATCAAAACGTTGTCTTCGCCCCCAGCCGCTTTCACGTCTTTCAAGTGCACCATCTTCAAGTATGGCGCGAGCTTGCGAACCGCTGCGACGGTGTCGTAGCCGCATGAGGCGAACTGGCCGGTGTCGAGCGTCGCCCCCATAGTCTTCGAACGGCCCGCCAGCGCTTTCAGGACGTCATCGGGACTCTCGTACGCGAACTTCTGCTTGAAGTAGTGGTTGTGGATGCCGAACGTCAGCCCTTCCCGCGAGAGCCGCTCGTCGATTTTCCCCAGCATGCCTCCAGTTGCGTCGCCGGTGATGTTGCCCGACCCTAACAGTCTGGCAAACCGCACCGCGTAATCGAGATCATGATCATCTTTGATGGTGGCGGCGTAGTACGAGACGCAACGAATCCCCGCGCGATCGAATTTGCTCCTGGCGGACTGGCACATTTCGTCCGTTGGTGGTTTCATCAGCATGAATTCGCCCCGCGACATTTCGATCTCAGTAATGTGCAGCGCGGTAAGCCTGGTGATCATGTCATCGATCGACAGGCTGTGGTAGGTGTAAGTGCCGATGCCGATGTTGAGGCGGCTGGCGGCAGGCAGCTTCGCGCCGGCCGCGCCCATTCCGGCCGCCAACGTCCGCGTGAAGGTTCGTCGAGTCATCATGCGCTTGTTGTTACGGCGCAGGCCGCGGTGTGACATCCGCATCCACCAGCCCCATGGCCCATTTGATCGCCTCTACGTACATGGCCTGCATTTCCGGACGGTCCCAGTTCTGGTCGGGGTGTCCAAGCGTTGAGTAATACACGCGACCTTTGCCGTACATCTTCGCCCACGTCACCGCAAAATCCCGGTCCTTGCGATGAACGCGCGGGTTGGCCAAGTCCAACTTGTTGGCATCGAGCCGCATGAGTACCCGCACCTTGTCACGCGAGAAATTCCTGATTTGATAAATCTCGTCCCTGAGCACGAAGGACGGGGGCCATTGCCTCATTCCCGGGAAGCCGGGATCTTCGACGAGGATGGGCGCCTCGAACGTCCCCCATGGATGCTCGTCGAAATACCCGCCGATCAGGTCGCCATATTCGGGCCAATCGGTAAAGGTGATGGTTGCGCTGTGTACGCCGATGAAGCCTTTGCCGTCATCATGAACGAAAGACAAAAAATCGGCTTTTTTTTGATCGTCCATTTCGAGCGTGCCCCCTGTGTAGAAGAGCACGGCATCGAAGTCGTTCAGATTTTTGGCGTTGTATTCCAGCTTCTTCTTGGTCAGCGCTTCGGTGTCGGTGCGAATCGTGGTATCCCACAGGCCGCTTGCGCGGCCCAGCCGTTCGATGGTTGCTAGCGCGTGCGAAACAGATTCGTGCCGGTATCCCTTTTCTTCTCCAATGGCAAGCAATCTCTTCTTGGCGCCCGCAGCGTGCGTGCCAGCGAGTGGGATTATCGTCAGTAACAGGAGTACAACCCAAATTCGCTTCATCAAACCTTTTCAGCGGTGCGACTCGCGCGTCAATCCGATTTTACGCGTTCCGAGTGCGGTGTGTGAATTTCGGGTCAGGCGAAAGGCGCCGGATGAGCGGAAAGTCGCGCATTACGAGCGAGTTAACCAAAGACAGAATTGTGGTCGATGCGGGTGACAGCTATTGTGGAACTGAAGGGCGGCACTGGGAATCATATCCCGGCGCTGCAAAGCAAAAAGGGAGCACAGAACAGTGGATGCGATGGTAATTGGTGCGACGTTTGTTGGCAGTATTGCGACGGCGTTTGTGGTTCAAAAGGCCGTGCTGGGCGCCATGCTCCGCGCGTTCGATCGTGACAAAGCAGCGCGGCGGTAATCTCCTCTAGTTTCTCCCGCTCCAGATTGGCGAACGCGAAAGCACTCGGTGTTTGATAGCATGACGCGTTGGCGCCTGAATCAGCTTCGAGGCAACGGATAGTAAAGAGCACGGCAGTCCTGCTGGTCGATTGCCCGGATGCAAAAGGAATCGTCGCGGCGATCTCCACCTTCCTTTACTCGCACGGAGCCAATATCCTGCATGCGGATCAACATCAGGACAACGAAGCCGGCCTGTTCTTCATGCGCGTGGAGTTCGATTTGGCAGATTTCGCGCTGGACGCAGAGAATTTTGCGCGCGAGTTTCAGCCCATTGCCCATCGTTTCCGCATGCGCTGGCGGTTTCAAGACACGGGAAAACTCGCGCGCGTCGCTATTTTCGTCTCGCGCTACCAGCATTGTCTGGTAGACCTGCTGCACCGGCACCAGATCGGCGAGCTGCGCTGCGACATCGCCACGATCATCAGCAATCATCAGGACGCACAAGCTCTGGCAGAGTTCTACAAGGTGCCATTCCATCACGTGAGCGTAGAAGGCGGACGCAAGCAGGAGGCTGAAGGGGCACAGATCGACTGGTTGGAGCGGAGTGCGGTCGACCTTGTCGTGCTGGCGCGTTACATGCAGATCCTCTCGCCGGCATTCGTGGCGCGATACCCGCTGCGCATCATCAACGTGCATCACTCATTCCTGCCGGCGTTCAGTGGCGCGAAGCCTTATCACGCGGCATTCGAGCGCGGCGTCAAGCTCATCGGCGCCACCAGCCACTATGTGACCGACGAGCTGGATGCCGGGCCGATTATCGAGCAGGACGTGGCTCGCATCTCACACCGCGACCAGGTCGAACAGCTCATCGAGAAAGGGCGCGATCTGGAGAAAGCCGTGCTGTCGCGAGCCGTACGCTGGCACCTGGAACATCGCATTCTGTTCTACGGAACCAAAACCGTAGTTTTCGATTAGGGGGCGGACGGCGGTCAGCTACTAAACAGACGGATCATCTTCTCGGCCGACAACTCAACATGCGCAGCCATGGCCCTGCGCGCCTGGCCGGGCTTGTGCTGCTCGATGGCGCGGATGATTTCACGGTGCCCAATCCATCCGGGTACCGTCTGCGTGCACAGCGTATCGAGACGGCGCACGTAACCGAGCGCCAGCCGGAGTTGATCAATCACGCGCTGGTTCCCCGCAATTTCCGACAGCCGCAAATGGAAGGCTTCATTGGCCAACAGGATCCTGTCCACATCCGGGTGGCCATTGTTCTCCACGGCAACGATGTTCTTGAGCTGCGCAACGCATTCGGGCGTGGACGCCTGCGCCACCTTCTCGGCCGAGAAGCATTCCAACAGCTTCCGGAATTCGTACAGCTCGACGATGTCGCGCACGGAAATCGGCTTGACCAGGTAGCCTTTGCGTGGGATCAAGGATAACCACTTGTCCTGTGCGAGCCGGCTGCACGCCTCGCGAACCGGGGTACGGCTGGTTCTACACTTTTGCGCCAGGACAGCATCCGAAAGAAACTCGCCGGGCGGAAGTTGCGCGGTGATCAGCCATTCCCTCAGCAGGCGATAGACACGTTCGACTTCGCCTTCCGCCTGAGTTTTCGCTTTGGGAATCGCAACGACCATGAGCCGGCGCCGGGCGCTTGCCTGAGCGCCCAGCATACTGGTAGTATACTGCGAGCATCCTGAAATCCAATGTGCGGCATCGTCGGATTTTTCGCCAAGGACAGTGAACAGGTCGAGGTCGGGCGGACCATCCTCGGAATGCTCCGGGCGCTGGGGTGCCGTGGTCCCGATTCGGCGGGCGTGGCCCTTTTCGGGACGCCGGATGATGGCCGTTTCGTGGTGCGCGTCAAATTGGGGGATGGCGGTGACCTGGAATCCAGGGCCCGCCAGATTGCCGGCCGCCTTGAAAAGCTCCAGGGCTGCAGCCACTTTTCAACCACGGCCTCCTACGCGCGTTTTCTGGTGAGCGGCGAGACCGACCTCAACGGTCTGACATCAGCTATCGAATCGCTGGATAAGGATTTCGAGGTGGTCAGCATCGGCCACCGTTTGGAAATCGTCAAGCAAACCGGCTCGCCGGACAATCTCGAAAAGACCTACTGCGTTTCGCATTTCAAGGGAACACACGGCCTGGGCCACACACGGCTCTCTACGGAATCGCGCGTGGACCTCAGCCATTCGCAGCCGTTCTGGAGCCACGGTTTTCCGGACCTGGCTATCGTCCATAACGGGCACATCACCAACTATCACCAGCTTCGCCGCCGGTACGAGCAGCGCGGCGTGCGCTTTTACACAGAGAACGATTCGGAGGTGGTGGCAATTTACCTGGCCGAGCAGCTGAGCAAGGGCTCGACGAGCCTCGAGGATGCGCTCGAACGCATGTTGCGCGATCTGGACGGATCCTACAGTTGCCTGGTAGCGACGGAACGGCAACTCGGGTTGGTGAAGGATCCCTTCGCCCTCAAGCCGCTGGTCATGACGGAAACCGATGCCTTCGTCGCCGTAGCGACCGAAGAGATCGCGATTCGCGCGGCACTGCCGGGCTCGTACTCGGTTCGTGAAGCGCAAGTCAAAGAAGTGCGGGTATGGCAGAGATAACCTGCGGCAACCGGATGACGCGCGAGATCAACGCGGAAATCCGCCGGGCCATCGCTGCCGGCGAGCGGGAGATCGTCGTCAATGATCCGGGCGCCAGGCACAACCTGGGCGTTGCGGTGCTTGAACCGGTACGGATTCGCTTCGCGGGAAGCGTCGGATACTATTGTGCCGGTTTGATTGATGGGCCACGTATCGAAATCGATGAGAGCGCCGGCTGGGGCCTGGCGGAATCCATGATGAGCGGTGAAGTGGTGGTCCATGGCAGCGCGGGCAACGGCGCCGCTGCAGCCATGCGAGGCGGAACGGTCGTGATCCACGGCGACGCAGCCGCCAGGCTGGGCGTCTCCATGAAGGGCGGCACGGTGCTCGTCGCAGGAAATTGCGGCTACATGGCCGGGTTCATGGGTCAAAAGGGAAGGCTGGTGGTCTGCGGCGATGCCGGCGACGCATTTGCGGATTCCCTGTACGAGACGATGTGCTTCGTGGGCGGCGGCATCCAGGGGTTGGGCACCGACGCGGTGGTGGAGGAGCCGTCGCAAGAAGATACCGCATGGCTGGATGCCACGCTCGCCGAATACCTGCCTGGCACGGCGCAGCGCGGAAGGGACTTCAAGAAAGTCGTGGCCGGCCGCAAGCTCTGGAATTTCGATAAACGGGAATGGAAAGTCTGGCAGGAGGCGCTCTGAAAGATCTTCTGCAAGCCTCCGGCACATTTCAACCGGCTGTCATTGAGGACATCCAGGCCAAAGCGGCATCGGGTCTCTATCGCATTCGTGGCTGGGGCACGCTGCGCGAACGCCGCTGGGCTACCTTCGACGACCTCACTTTTCTCCCCTGTTCGCTCACACGCATCCCGCTCGAAGGCTATCGCGAAAAGTGTTCGACCAAGACCGTGCTCGGCAAGCGATTCGCGCGCAAGCCCATCGAGCTCGACATTCCTGTGATGATCACCGGCATGAGCTGGGGCGCGCTGTCATACAACGCCAAGGTGGCGCTGGCGCGCGGTGCACGAACGGCCGGCTCCTCCAACACCACCGGCGACGGCGGCATGCTCATGGCCGAGCGAGAGAACAGCCGCACACTGATCTATGAAGTGCTGCCCTCGCGGTACGGCATCAACATCCACCACATGCGCATGGCCGATGCCATCGAGTTGACCATCGGCCAAGGCGCCAAACCGGGCACGGGCGGATTGTTGCTTGGCTCGAAGGTCTCGGATGTTATCGCCAAGCAGCGCGACCTGCCCGTGGGCGTGGATCAGCGCAGCCCCGCACGCCATCCCGATTTCCTCGGGCCGGATGACATGATCATCAAGGTCGAGGAGTTGCGCGAGGCGACCGATTGGCAGGTCCCCATCTTTATCAAGATGGGCGCAAGCCGCGTGTTTGATGACGTGAAGCTCGCGGCCAAGGCGGGTGCGGACGTGATCGTGGTGGACGGCATGGAAGGCGGCACCGGCGCTTCGCCCGCGATCCTGCAGGAACACACCGGCATTCCGACGCTGGCCGCGGTCTGCGAGGCTCGCGCGGCGCTCGAGGACATCGGCCTGTATGGTGAAGTGCAGTTGATCATCGCGGGCGGCATCCGCGACGGCGTGGACGCGGCCAAAGCCATCGCGCTCGGTGCGGACGCCGTCTACATCGGCACCGCGGCGCTGATCGCGCTCAACTGCAACCGGCCCCTGTACGTCGAAGATTACCAGCAGCTGGGCACGGAGCCGCATCATTGTCATCACTGCCACACGGGCCGGTGTCCGGTGGGCATCACCACGCAGGATCCGGAACTGATGAAGCGGCTCGATATGGACGAGGGCGCGGAGCGAGTCGCCAACCTGCTGCGCGCCATGACGCTCGAGATCCAGATGCTGGCGCGAGCATGCGGCAAGTCGGACATTCATCATCTCGAGCCGGAAGATATGGCGGCGCTTTCCATGGAGGCGTCTGCGATTTGTGGCATTCCGCTGGCCGGCACGAGAAAGGTTTTCGGGAGGTGATGCGGTGTCTTTCCTGATTCCCTGCCCCCACTGCGGCCATCGTAGCGTTTACGAGTTTCGTTTCGGCGGCGAGGTGAAGGCGCGGCCTCAGCCGGCAGCGGCGGCCGCGGAATGGATGGAATACACGTACACGAAAGCCAATGAAGCGGGTGTGCAGAAGGAGTGGTGGTTCCATCGCTCGGGCTGCCGCCAGTGGCTCCAGGCGTTGAGAAACACGACGACCAATGAAGTTGTAGAGGCATTTTTTCCTGAATAATGGCTGACAGCTCGGATCGATTCACGTTTCAATTCGACGGCGAGACCCTTGAGGCACGCTCCGGCGACACCGTGGCTTCCGCGCTCTATCGCGCCGGACGCCGAATTTTCACCCGCAGCTTCAAATACCACCGGCCGCGCGGACTACTGTGCCTGGCGGGCAAGTGTCCCAACTGCATGATGAATGTGGACGGCACTCCCAATGTGCGGGCGTGCATCACGCCGGTGCGCGCGGGAATGGCGGTGCGGCACCAGAATGCGTATCCGTCGCTCGACCACGACTGGCTGGCCGCGGTGCAGCGCTTCGACGGGCTCATGCCCGTGGGCTGGTACTACAAGACCATGACGCACGAGTGGTCCTGGCACGCTGCCGAGCCTTACATTCGTAAGGTCGCGGGCCTGGGCATCGCTCCCGAACCGGGCAACGGCTCGAAAGACTACGAGCACGCCTGGATGAATGCGGAGACTGCGGTGATTGGCGGCGGCCCGGCGGGATTGCAGGCCGCACTGGAGCTTGGCCAGGGCGGATCTCAGATCGTGCTCATCGATGATCAGCCGGAGTTGGGCGGCCATCTGAGATATCGAAAACGGGCTGGGGACGTTCCGGCTGCCGTGATCGCGCAGCTCCGGTCGATGCCCTCCGTCGAAATCATTTCGCGAGCATACTGTTTCGGTCTGTATGAAGGGAACCTGTTGGGCGTTCTGCACGCGAACCCCCACGCGGGGGCGATCGAACGCTTGATTCACCTGCGCGCGAAACGCGTGGTGGTTGCCACAGGCGTTTATGAGGTTCCGTTCACTTTCGAGAATAACGACCTGCCGGGCGTGATGCTTTCAACCGGGGTCCAGAGACTCATTCATCTGCACGGGATCAAACCGGGTACGAGCGCGGTGATTGTTGCCAACGGCGCGCACGCCGATGAAGTAGCGGACGACCTGCGCGGGGCCGGAATCGAGCTGGTCGCGGTGCTTGCGCCCGGTGAAGTGATCTCGGCGACAGGTTCCTCGCACGTCACGGGCATAAGGACTCAGAACGGCGAAGTCGCCTGCGACCTTGTCGTCATGTGCGGGCAGCGCGTGCCGGATGCCGGCCTGCTGCACCAAGCGGGTGGAAAGCTGGCGTGGAGCGACGAGCGCGGTGCTTTCCTGCCCGTCGATCTGCCGGCGAACGTGAAGGCGGCGGGTGAGGTGACCGGCGCTTCGCTCACGCGCGCCATGTCACTTCCACCGAAACACGTGCCCTTCCACAAACGCTCATTCGTTTGTTTTTGCTCGGACGTCAGCACGGCCGATCTTCGCGATGGCATCAGCGAAGGCTTCGATCACATCGAGACTCTCAAGCGCTACACCACGCTGACCATGGGCCCGTGCCAGGGCAGGATGTGCCAGCTGGCGGGCATCGGCGCTTGCGCGCACGAAACAGGGCGAACGATGGCCGAGACGGGCGTCACAACTTCCCGGCCGCCGAATCCTTCCGTAACGCTCGGCGCGCTCGCCGGTCCGCGGCACCATCCCATCCGCCGCACGCCGATGCACGATGCGCACGATCAATCGGGCGCCGTCTGGATGGACATGGGCGAGTGGAAGCGGCCGCGCTATTACAAGAGCGCATCGTGCGAGTCCGAACGATCCTGCGTCGAGGAGGAGTACCGCGCCGTTCGGGAGCGAGCCGGGCTCATCGACGTCAGTACGTTGGGCAAGCTTGACGTGAAGGGGCGTGATGCGGGCAAACTGCTCGACAAGGTCTACACCAATCGCTTCTCGGATCTGAAGCCGGGCCGCGTCCGCTACTCGGTCCTCTGCGACGAAGCCGGAATCATGCTGGACGACGGCACCATCTCACGGCTCGCGGAAGATCACTACTTCATCACGACGACCACCGGCAATCTGGATTTCGTCCAGCAGTGGCTCGAATGGTGGCTGGTGGGAACCGGCTGGGACGTGCATATTACGAATGTCACGGGCGGGCGTGCGGCGGTGAACCTGGCAGGTCCGCAGGCTCGCGATGTTCTCAAGACCCTCACGGCCTGCGATCTTTCGAGCAAGGCGTTTCCATACATGGCGTGCCGTGAGGCCGAAGTGGCCGGAGCGCCGGCGCTGCTGCTGCGCATCGGTTTTGTCGGCGAGACCGGCTGGGAGATTCACTTCCCCGCCGAATACGGCGAATATCTTTGGGCAAGATTGCTGGAGGCCGGTAAAGCCTACGACATCCGGCCGTTCGGTGTGGAGGCGCAGCGGTTGCTCCGCCTGGAGAAGCGGCACGTAATCGTCGGCGTGGACACCGACGCACTCTCGAATCCGTACGAAGCAGGCATGGCGTGGGTCGCCAAGCTCGATAAGCCGGATTTCATCGGGCGCAATGCTCTATCGCGCCAGGCCGAAGCCGCCCCACAGCAAAACCTGGTGGGCTTCGTCATGAACGATGACGCTGTGCCGCAAGATGGCGCGGCGATTCTCGTGGATGGCGCACTCGCCGGCCGAGTCACCAGCGCGCGCTACTCTCCCAAAAATGGAAAAGCGGTCGGGCTCGCATGGGTGGCGGCCAAATCCGCTACGGAGGGCACTGAGATCCAAATCCGCGTCAACGGCAGCACGGCTCGGGCGCGGATCGTGCCGGAAGCGTTTTACGATCCCGCAGGCGAGCGCCTGAGAATGTGACCATGCCCGCGATCCGGCAGACACCCCTGTTTCACGCACACCAGCGCGCCGGCGCCAACCTCATGGAGCACCACGGCTGGCAGGTCCCGGCATACTTCACGTGGGCGCAAAAGGAAGCCGAGCAGCTATCGAAGAACGCCGGCCTGAGCGATTTGAGTTGGATGACGAAGCTGGATCTCAAGGGCTATGGTCTGAAGACTCCGCCGGCTGTTGGCTCTGCTCGCGACTGGTGTCTCTCGCCGCAGCATTATCTGGTCACGTGTGAGCCGACGAAACGCGACGCCCTCATTGCGAATCTTCGTTCGTTTCCGGCGTCTCGGGATCTGTCCTTACCGCCACCGGTCTACATTACCGACGTGACCTCTGTATATGCGCAGTTTCTGCTGGCCGGTCCGCGGAGCCGCGAGATCCTGCGCAAGCTGACCTCGCTCAACGTATCCGCCCTTCAAAATCTTGACTGCGGGCAGGCAAGCCTGGCACATGTACCGGGCATCGTGCTGCGCGACGACCTGGAGGGCATGCCGGCGTTCCACATTCTGGTGAGCCGCGAATATGGCGAAAGCGTCTGGGAAGCCATCCTCCACGCCGGCCATGAGTTTCAACTGGCGCCGTTCGGATTGAAGGCGCTCGAATTC
This sequence comes from Terriglobia bacterium, assembly GCA_020073305.1. Lineage (GTDB taxonomy): Bacteria > Acidobacteriota > Terriglobia > Bryobacterales > Bryobacteraceae > QHXW01. The sequence continues at coordinate 41,119 of JAIQFK010000018.1, read as the reverse complement.
CTGGGTGGCGGGGCATGATGCAGCTTTTCCGCAAGCAGCGCATGTGGCGCGCGCACGAGCTGAAGCCGAGTTACGACGTGGCCATCATCGGTGCGGGTGTCCATGGGCTTGGCATCGCCTACTATCTGGCTTCGCGCCACGGGATTCGCAACGTCGCGGTGCTCGAACGCGGTTATCTCGGCTGCGGCAATAGCGGGCGCAACACGGCGATTATCCGCTCGAATTACCGCACGCCCGAGGGCATTCCGTTCTACGAAGAATCCGTGCGGCTCTACGAGCGGCTTTCGAGAGAACTGGAATGGAATCTCCTGTTCAGCCAGTGCGGCCACCTGACGCTGGCGCATACCGACTCCGCCATCGCCGGCTTGCGCGTGCGCGCCGAAAACAATCAAGTGCTGGGAGTGGATAGCCGCGTCATCTATCCCCCAGAAATCCGCAAATTGGTTCCGACCATGGATATGAGCGACCGGCCGCGCCTGCCCGTGCTGGCCGCGCTCTACCATCCGCCCGGCGGCATCATCCGGCACGACGCGGTCGTCTGGGGCTACGCGCGCGCGTGTGACCGCATGGGCGTCGAGATTCATCCCCACACGGAAGTCACCGGCGTTCGCGTAGCGCGCGGCAAGGCCGAAAGCGTAATCACCACGCGCGGGGAGATTGCCGCCGGCACGGTGGTGAACGCCACGGCAGGCTGGGCATCGATGGTGGCGAAGCTGGCGGGCGTAACCCTGCCCATTGTGAGCCATCCGCTGCAGGCCTGCGTGACCGAGCCTCTCAAGCCATTTCTCGATAAAGTAATCGTCTCGGCCAGCCTGCACGTCTATGTGAACCAGACGGACAAGGGCGAACTGGTAATCGGCGCCGAAATCGATCCGTACCAGTCGTACAGCCTGAAGGGAACGCTGCCCACACTCGAGCAGATGGCTTCCTATACGCTCGAGCTTTTCCCGCAACTTTCCGGGTTGCGCGTGCTGCGGCAGTGGGCCGGTATTTGCGACATGACCCCGGATTATGCGCCCATCATCGGGGTCTCGCGCGAGGTGGAGAATTATTACGTAGACGTCGGCTGGGGTACATATGGTTTCAAGGCCGCTCCCGCGGCAGCCAAGCTGCTGGCTGAACTCATCGCGACGCGCAAGACGCCCAAGCTCATTGAAGCGTTCTCGCCGGCGCGATTCTACGGGGGGCAACTGGTCGGCGAGAAAGCCGCGGCAGCCGTTTCATCGTAATTGAGGTCATCACAATGTTGGATCAGATCAAGGCACTGGTCAAAGACAAGGGCATCGAATATTTCTTTTGCTCGTTCGTGGAGCTGAGTGGCGCGCCGAAGGCCAAGCTGGTGCCCGCCTCGCACATCGACGACATGGCGCGCGAAGGTGCGGGCTTCGCCGGCTTTGCCGCTGGAGACCTGAACCAGGGCCCCCACGATCCGGATATTCTGAGCATTCCGGATTTCAATTCTCTGATGGTGCTGCCGTGGCGGAAAAACGTGGCCTGGGTGCCCGGGAACCTCCACGTCAACGCCAAGCCCTGGCCGTACTGCCCACGAACCATCCTGACCCGGCAACTGGAGCGTGCCCGGCAGAAGGGTTATGTCTTTCACGTCGGCGTGGAACCCGAGTTCATGCTGCTCAAGAAGAACTCGCACGAGGAGTACGAACCGTGGGACGCCCTCGATAACACTGCCAAACCCTGTTACGATCTGCGCGCGTTGCACCGCAACCTGGACGTGATGACGACCCTGCTGCGCTACACGCAGGAGCTGGGCTGGGACCCCTATGCCAACGATCACGAAGACGCCAACTGCCAATTTGAGATCAATTGGACGTACTCCGACGCAATGACCACAGCCGATCGCAAGACGTTCTTCAAGTGGATGGTCCGGACGGTCGCGGAGCAGCATGGTCTCTGGGCTACCTTCATGCCCAAGCCGTTCGCGAATCTGACCGGCAACGGAGCACACTATCACATGAGTCTGGCCGACGCTCAAAGCGGCAAGAACCTGTTCCTGGATGATCGCGACGCAATGGGTCTTTCGCAGATGGCTCGGTGGTTCATGGGTGGGCTGCTGCACCACGCCCGCGGCCTGGCGGCCGTGATTGCGCCGCTGGTGAACAGCTATAAGCGCCTGATCCGCGGGGCGCCACGCTCAGGCGCCACCTGGGCGCCGGTGTACGTCACGTACGGCGCATCGAACCGCACGCAAATGATTCGCGTCCCGGGTCCGGGCCGCATCGAGAATCGCGCCGTGGATGGCGCCGCGAATCCTTACCTCGCCAGCGCCGCGATGCTTGCGGCGGGCCTCGATGGCATCGAGAACAAGATCGACCCAGGGCACGCGAATAGCGAGAATCTTTACGAAATGTCCGAACAAGACTTAGTCCGCCACAACATTGCATTCCTGCCCACCACGCTGCGGGAGGCGCTCGACTGCTTCGAGCAGGACGATGTTCTTCATCATGCCCTCGGAAAGGACTACGCGGCATATTATGCCGGCGTGAAGCGCGAAGAGTGGCGCCAGTACCACCAGAGCATCAGCCAGTGGGAACTGGACCACTACCTGCACACTTTCTAAGCCCCGTTAGCGGGGGCAAGTCAGCTAATCACACCTTTGCGCACGGCATAAAGGATCAACTCCGCTACACTATGCAAATTCAACTTCTGAAAGATGTTGCTGCGGTGAGTTTCAACGGTGTAGAGGCTGAGATTCAGGAGAGCAGCGACTTCTTTTGCCGACTTTCCCTCTGCAAACAACTGCAGAATCTCGCGCTCGCGCGTGGTCAGTAGCTCATAGCTATCCTCCACTTCCCGTTCACGCATTTGCCGCATGTAATCCTCTACCAGCATCCTGCTGATCGCGGGACTGAAGAAAGCCTTCCCTTCGCTGACGGCTTTGATGGCGTTAATCAGGTCGTACTCTGCCGAGTCCTTCAACAGATAGGCTTTCGCTCCGGACTTCAAGGCTTTGAGCACATAACCTTCGTCGGAATGCATGCTCAGAAATACGATGGCGGTCTGCGGCAGCTTGGCAGAGATTTGACGTGCGGCTTCGATGCCGTTGAGCAGCGGCATGGCAACGTCCAGCACAACCACGTCAGGCCGATGGGCTTCCGCCATGGCGACAGCTTCCCGCCCGTCAGCGGCTTCGGCAATCACCTTGAATCCGGAATGGCTCTCGAGCAGGAGACCGAGGCCCTTGCGAACCACGGTGTGATCGTCAGCTAACAGAATCCGGATGATGTTCATGTGGTGGCTTGTAGCTGGTCTTCTACAGGTTTCGCCAGGGGAAGGACGATGCACACGATAGCGCCGCGTTCGGGCAGCGATTCGACCGAGAACGTACCTCCCAGATGGCTCACGCGCTCCTGCATGCCCAGCAGTCCCATGCCTCGCTCGTGTTCCGCGTCGAACCCTTTCCCGTCGTCCTGGATGGCGAGCAGGATGCGGCCGGTCTCCTGCTGAACCGTGACCCGCGCCATACTGGCCGCGGAGTGCTGGACGCAATTGTGAAGGGCCTCCTGGACGATCCGATAGATGCAGGTTTTGTGCTCTTCCGGCAGGTCCTCCGAAACTCCTTCCGCCGCTACCTTCACACGCATCCCGGTCCTCTTCGATACCTCGCGGGCCTGCCACTGCAAGGCCGGGACCAGACCCAGGTCGTCCAGCATGGAAGGCCGCAAGAGCAATGCCATATTCCGCACCACTCCCACCGAGTCGTCGACCATCTGTTTGATGTCGTCTACTTTAGCGTCCAGCCCATCCACTTCCTTACCCCGGATCTTTCTCGACAGGTTGGCCAGTTCGACGCGGACACCGGTAAGCGCTTGGCCGACTTCATCATGCAACTCGCGCGAGATGGAGCGCCGCTCATTTTCCTGCACCTCTACCAGACGGGCAGAGAGCTGCTTCAGTTCCGCGCGTGCCGTGGCGATCTCTTGATAGCGGGCCGCGGTCTCCGCTTCCAGACGCAGGATCTTGCTCATGCTGAAGGCGGCCAAGAGCAGACCCACACCGATTGTCAACCCGATCGTAATGACCAGACGTTGGCGGAACTGTGAAAAAGTCCGGACCACCTTTTCCCTGCCCGCATTCAACTGTGACTCGTTGATCCCAGCGATCTGGTCGGCGATGTGGAGCATCGCCGTGCGCCGCGGGAAAACCTCGTCCCGCAGAAAAGCGTAGCCATGCTCACGCCTCTGAGCGGAGTTCCAAAGCAACACCGGCTCCAGCACCTTCCAGTAGACCGTGAGCTCTTGCGTCAGGCTATGAAACGGACCTGATTCTTGCGTGTTTAGCAGGGCTTGATACTTCTGCAACGCGGAGTCCATATCGTTCCGGGCCTGGACCAGACTGAGCCGGTGGCTCTCCGCCTTCTGACTTTCGGGCTCAAGCAAGTAGTCCCGGACATAGGTACCCGAGAGGTAGAGATCAGACCGGATCCGCTCGAGGACCCTGGTCCGCGACAGGAAGTCCTCGCGAATCTCGTCATTACTTCTCTGAATCTGCCGCAACGCCTGCAGGCTGTCGACTCCCGCAAAACCCATCAAGAGCAACAGGCCCCCGAATCCCACAATGAGAACGAGGCGGCTGACAGCGATGGCTCGAGCTGCTCGGGTGGACTGCTGCACGGACTCGTCCATATGGAATCGCATCGGCACGGTCCTCCTGCGCAGGCCGTGCGAAGACGCCTGTTGCCATAGTAACGCGCGCGCACTACGCCAATGAACCCGTTGAGACATGGCGATTGACGGCCGACACCAGTTCTTCAGGATGCTCGGAGCCGATGAGGATCATGCTGCCGTTGGCAAGTTTCAGCCGTACCCCTCGGTTTCCGCCGGCGATGTACGCTCTGCCGCGACCTGTGGTGCGAATGCCGTAGCCACCCCAGTCGCGCGCGGCATCATAGGTGGCTGCCTCAGCCGCTGAGATCTCGCTCAGCGGAACGCGGCGCTCACGCCAGAAGCCACGCATGGCTACGGAGACCTCACCGGCGCGGACCTCGGTCACCAGGCGGAGGTACACGAGCCACAGGAAAATCGTCCAGCCGACCACGCTGGCGTTGGACATCGGTTGTTTTCCCCAGGGATGGCCCAGCATCACCTGCCAGATGAGGAGCACCAGCATCGAACCTGGTGGAATGGCGAGCAAGATGCGTGGGCGCTTTAGACGAAAGCTCTGTTCTTCGTGAAACAGGGGTTGTGCGCGACGGCTCATCGAAGGAGCCCGAGCGCGTACTGGAGCACGGAATACTGACTCTGATAATCGTACTTCGCGCTGAGATTTTCGATTTCGGCCTGGGTGAGGTTCAACTGGCCTTGCGTCAGCTCAACGATGGAGGAGAGTCCAAGGTTGTAGCGGCCCTGCGCGAGATCGAGGGCGAGCGAGGCCTGGCGAAGGAACTGCGCGGTCACGTCGATGCGCTGAAAGGCCGTCATGGAGCTGGCCCAGGCCACACGCACATCACGCGCAATGCGTTCCTGTTGATTTCGGAGGTTCTGATCGGCTTCGAGGGCGCGGAAGTGGGCGGCCTCACGGCGCGCTGAAAATAGATGTCCGTTGAACACCGGAATCTGCACATTCACCGCGGCGCCTCCGTACTCGCTGGGGATCTGCTGGCTGGTCAATTGCGCGATATAGGGGATGTAGCCGGCCACGCCCACCAGGCTGACGGTGGGCCGGCCGAGGTCTTTCTCCGCTTCGGCAAACTTGTATGCCGCTTCGCGGGAATACCGGAGGCTGGCAAGTTCCGGCCGGTTCGCGATGGCTTGCGCGATGAGATCGTCGGCTTTGGACGGAGGGCTGGGCGGCAGGGGCTCGTCGACCAGTTGATAGTTGACCACCTGATCCGAACCCAGCGCGCGCGACAGTTCGGCATACGCTTCCTGCACGCTGTCCTGGGCGCGCAGAAGGAGGAGTTTTGCCTCCGACACATTGACATCCGCGAAGCTGACATCGAGCTGCGACTTCAAATTATTCTTGGCCAGCGAGTTGATCTGGTCAAACAGAAGCTGGCGCGCGGCGACCGTTTCCTCCGCGACTCTCACCACCGCCTGGGCATGCAGCGCGTCATAGTAGGCGCGGTTTACGTCGAGCAGGACGGTGTACCGGGTGGCTTGGTAGTTTTGGTCGCTGGCCTGGGCATTAAAACGCGAACTGGCGACCAGGCTGGGGGTGCGGCCCAGGTCGGTGACAAGCTGCGATACCGTAATGCCCTGGCCGAAGCGGTTGAACAGCCGCGAATCCGTCAGGAAGCCTGCGCCGATGCGCGCTCCATTGTTGGCCGTTGAGCCGGTTACGTCGGCATCGACGGTCGGATAATACGCGGAGCGCGTTTCGACCACCTGCTGGTTGGCGAAGCCTACTTCGCTCTGGGCGGCCAGGACCTGCGGATGATTCTTGATTGCCAGCGCCTCCGCGTCTTTGAGCGTCAGCTTGGGCGGAGGTGCCTGCGCGAGGGCAGTTTGGCCTGCCCCGAAAGCCAGCAAAGCAAGCAGCGCCCATTTTCCCTTTTCCGGCAAACCGCTAGGCGACAGACCTAAACGGCGCCCTGGCCTGGCGGTCAAAAATTGGGCGCATCTATTGTTCGACAATTCCTTACGCAATCGCGGTTGCTCCTTTCGTCATAACTACGCGGCGGTTTGCCGATTCCGGTACACCAGAAGGTAGGCTGCGGGCACGATATACACAGTCAGGATGACGGAAGCAGTGAGGCCGCCGATGATGGCGCATGCCAGCGGCGCGTACTGCTCGCTGCCGGTTCCAAGCTTCATCGCCATCGGCGCCATGCCGATGATGGTAGCGAGCGAGGTCATCAGGATAGGGCGCAGGCGCACGCGGCAGGAGGTAATGACGGCGTCTTCGACCGAGTGCTGCTGCTCTTCAAGCCGGTGCGCGAACTCCACGATCAGGATGCTGTTGGAGGCGGCGATTCCCACCAGCATGAGCACCCCCATCAACGACATCACGTTCAGCGTGTTGTGGGTAAGGGGCAACGCAATCAGTACGCCGATAAAGCCCATCGGAACCGCGAGCATGATCAGAAACGGGTCCTTGAAGCTGCGGAACTGAGCCACCAGAATCAGATACAAAAGAACGACGGACATGGAAAGGCCGATGGCGAAACTCCGGAAGGAGGCTCGCATGCCCTGCACCATGCCGCGGAGATTAATGCGGACATTGGAGGGGAACTTCATGCCGGCGATAAGGTCGTCAATGCTGGCCGCGACTTTGCCGAGGTCCTCGCCGGCAGGTGTGACATAGACGTCGGAAACGCGCTGAATTTGATAGTGATCGACCTCGGTGGGTGTCTGGACATTCACCAGCTTCACGACCGAGTCAAGCGTCGTGGGCCGGACGAGGCCGGGTGCACGCAGCGGAATGCTCTTCAAGTCGATAAAGTTGTGGATCGCGGACCGGCCGTTCTCGTAATACTGGACGGTGAGGAAGTAGTCGTTGCCGGTCTTGTGATCGACCCAGTAATTGGGGGCGATCATAGTGTTGGAATTGAGCGCGGTGATGACGTTATCCACAACTTCCTTCGGGTTTAACCCGAGTTCGGCGGCATGCACGCGATCCACGTCGAGCCGAACGGCAGGGTAGTTCATGTCCTGGGGAATGTAAACCTCGCCAATATCGGGCAGCCTGCGAATCCGGGCGGCGAGTTCCTGAGCGACCTTGTAGGTCCGGCCCAATTCGCGACTGGAGACCTGCACGTCGATAGGGGCGGGCATGCCCGTGTTCAGAATGGAGTCCACCATAGAACCGCTGGTGAAGAACGTGCGCAGATCGGGGTAGGTGGCGGCGATCTCGCGCCGAATCCGATCCATATATTCAAAACTGCCGATCTTGTGGGGCTCATTCAGCGCGACTTGAATAGTGGCGGTATAGGGGCCCGCGTTGGTGGTGTAAAGAGCGGAGAAATCCGGCACAATGCCGATGTTGGAAACGATCATCTTAAAGTCGGCCGGGTCCACAGCGCGGCGTATCAGGTCTTCGACCTTGGCGACGTGCTGTTCGGTGACCTCGATCCGGGTGCCGGTCGGCGCCTTCAAGTTGATGGTGAACTGGCCGGCGTCCGTCTGTGGGAAGAAGGCGAGGCCGAGGAAGGGATAGATGGCGAGGCTGGCGACAAAAAGGAGCAACAGCAGGGCAACGGTGAGGCCGGGACGCTTCAACGCGCGGCGCGCCGAGCGTTCGTAGAAGTCCAGGAGCCGTCCGAAGACCCGGTTGAACCAGGCAGTGAAGCGGCCGCCCCAGGACGGTCCTTCACTTCCGACTGATCCTTCCTCAGAATCCTGTTCATGAATGGCGTGATGCACGCCCTTGAGAAAGCGGGAGCAGAACAGGGGAATCACCGTCATCGCCACGAAGTACGATGCGAACAGCGAGATGACCACGGCGAGTGCCAGGGCCGAGAAAAGGAACTTGCTGACGCCAAACAGGAAGGTGACAGGGAAGAAGACGACCACGGTGGTCAGAGTTGCGGCGAGGACAGCCAGGCTGACCTCGGACCCGCCTTCTTCGGCGGCGGCCTGTGGTGACGCTCCCATTTCGAGATGGCGGTAAATATTTTCCAGCGAGATGACCGAGTTGTCGATGATTCTGGAGAAGGCCAGAGCCAGGCCGCCGAGGATCATCGTATTGACGGTGCTGCCGGCCAGATAGAGCACTACGAAAGTGGTCAGCGCCGAGAGCGGAATGGATAGAAACACGGCGACCGTGGCGCGCAGACTGCTCAGGAAGATAAGAATCATCAGGCTGGTGAGCAGCAAACCGATCAAGCCCTCGTGCAACAGCGTCCGGATGGCTTCCTTGACGAAAGCCGACTGATCGAATGCCACCGTGGCTTTGAGTTGCTTAGGGATGTCGAAGAGGCGGCCAATCATGTCGCGGATGCCGTCGACCACTGCAATGGTATTGGTGTCGCCGCCTTGCTTCATGATGGGCAGATAGGCGGAGCGCTGGCCGTCGACGCGGACGACGTTGTACTGAATCTGGTTGGCATCCTTGGCCTCGCCGACGTCGCCCACCGAAACCCACCTCTGGCCGACCGTCTTGATCGGCACCCGGTTCAGCTCATCCACCTGGTTGACCAGGCTGTTGGAGTAGACGTAGTAGTCATACGGCCCCATTTTGACGTCGCCGGCGGGAAGAATGAGGTTGTTCTTGTTGATGGCGTTGACCACGTCCATCACGCTCAACTGGCGTGAGAACAGCTTGTAAGGGTCGACGTAGACCATCACTTGGCGGTACTTGCCTCCGAACGGCGGCGGGATCTCGGCGCCTTGTACCACTGCGATCTGGTTGCGGATAGTGAACTGTCCGATATCGTGGAGCTGGGTCTGATTGAGCCCTTCGCCCTTGAGAGTGACGAGGCAGACGGGAAGGCTGGAGGCATCGAACTTGAGCACGACCGGCGGCAGCGTGCCGGGCGGGAGGCGCTTTAGATCGGCGAGGGCCAGATTGGACAGCTCGGTGACATCAGCGTCCGCATTGGTGCCGGGCTGGAAAAAGACCTTGATGATGCTGACCCCGAGCAGCGAGCGAGACTCCATGTGGTCGATGCCGCTGGCGAGCGTGAAGAAACGCTCGAGAGGATCGGTAATATCAGTCTCAATGTCCCCGGGCGGCATGCCGGAATAGAAAGTAGCGACCACGACTTCCGGCAAGTTGATGGTGGGGAAGAGGTCCACAGGCATCCGCGCCAGGCTGGTGACGCCGATGACCATCAGCACCAGACACACGACGATGATGAAGTGCGGGTTCCGAATCGAGAAGCGTGACATTACTCCTCTTTCTCTTCTTGATGCTGGAGGACCTCAACCACCTGCGGGCGCACGTCCTCACCCGGCCTCAAGCTGGAGCGGTCGCTCACCACCACCTGGTCGCCCTCGTTCAGCCCGGCGATGACTTCCGCGTCACTGGCGGTCTGCAGTCCCAGGGTGACCTTGCGGTCTTCGATCTTGTTCGCTTGGTTGACTACATACGCTGTGGTTTGTTGGCCCTCATGATTGACCGCCTGTAACGGCACGGACAAGGCGTTGGGCTTGCGCTCGATCGAAAGCGCCGCTTCCGCGTACATTCCGGGGATGAGCACATGGTCGAAGTTGGAGACGTCGACTTCGGTATGCATCGTGCGCGTATCTTCCTTCACGTCCACGGAGAAGCGTGTGACCTTCCCCGGGAAGCTCCGATTGAGGGAAGGCACGATGACATTAACGGGATAGCCAAGGTGAATGTAACGGACATAGGATTCGGGTACTGGGATGACGAGGCGGAAGAGGTCGTCCTGCGAAATGCGGACGAGCGGCATGGCCTGCGTGCTGGAGTTCGTGCCTGCCTGAAGCAGCGTGCCGAGATTCGCATAGCGCTGCGTGACCACGCCCGTGAATGGCGCCGTAAGCTTGGAATAGTCGAATAGAACGCGGTCGTGCTCTTTCTTAGCCTCAGCGGCCTGGAGCTGGCTCTGTGCGCCCTGGAGGTTGGACTTCGTCGCTTCCACCTGCGCTTCGGCGGCCAGATCCTTCCCCTGCGAATCGTCCACTTCCTGCTGAGCTACCAAACCGGGTTTCGACTTGGCGACGCCGTTTAAGCGATCGAACTGCAGATGGAGTACTTTGTGTTGTGCTTCCACGCGACTGAGTTCGTGCTCGGCGCGTGTTACCTGATCGGAAGCATTTCGGATTGCGGCGTCATCCTGGTGCAGCTGAACCTCGAGTTCCGGGATCTCAAGCACGGCCATGACTTGGCCTTTCTTGACCCGGGTTCCGTAGTCGACCAGGAGATCGCGTACGTAGCCAGACTCCTTGGCATAGACGTCGACCTCTTGAAACGGAACCAGCTCAGAGGACACAGTGAGCTGGCGGTCCAGAGTTTTTCTGCTCACCTTGGTAACACCGACACTGATGCCTGCCGGCGCGTCGCTTTCGGCGCGCACCTTCTCGCTCTTGGCGCAGCCGGTCACAAATCCAGCTACGCAACCCATCAACAAAACAAGCGGAACGCCGTGCGAACTTCTATTCGGCTTTGTCATAGGATTCCGTTGGTCACATTCATACCTCACGCCTGATTCGCCTGCCGGAGTTTTGCGGCCAGCTTTGCCAGCGAAAAATCCGGGGAGCGGAACAACCCGATCAGTTCGCGTTCCTCGGCCACCAGCCCGGCGGCCACTTCCGGGATTTGATGTGCAATCTCCAGGGGAATCGTGTGGACGCCGTGGCGGTCGCCGTGAACGAGATCGCCCGGGTGGATTTTCAGACCACCGACCTCCACCGGCTCGCCAAAATCGACAATATGCGCATACGCGTGCGAGACCGCGACACTGCCGGCAAAAAGGTGAAAGCCCGTGTTCTCCACGGCTGGCAGATCGCGAACGGCGCCGTTGGTTACACACCCCACACACCGGAGCGCCAAGCCGATCTGTGCATGAATCTCGCCTACGAACGCCCCGATTCCAGGCTGATGATCGACATCCTGCAGGACCAGGACGCGCGGTTCCGGGAGGGAGAGTACGTACTCCCACCAATCCATGCGGTCGTAATAGCAACGGCCGGTCATAGGCGCCGACGAAGCGCGGGCACGTGCGGTCGCCGCGTAGCCCAGCATCGGAGCAAAGTGCGGAAACTGGCAGTACACCGAGCCATGTACAAAGCCCTCATTGCGCAGGCGAACGTTAAACCGTTCGATGGCATTCGACACCGTACACGTGTCCAGGTGACGAATTCTGTTGAGGTCGTCGGCCGGCAGAGTGTTTTTCGGAGTCATGGTAAAGAACGGTCAGGCAGTGGGCTTGTGCATTGCTTCGGTATGATGCCGGTAGGACCAGCCTCGCCAGGACCACGCAAATGTGACGGCGCGGCGCAAGTCCTCCGGCTGAAAGGGCTTCGCGACAACATCGTAGCCGTGATGCCGGATCACCTGGCGCCACAGGTAATCGTCGATCACACTGGACGCCAGAAGCACGCAGACGGCCTGCGGCTGGGCGGCGATCTTCGCCAGCACATCGCGCCACGCCTCGCCTGGGAGATCACGATCGCAAATCACCAGCGGGGTCCGCTGCTCGTTCAGCGCCGCGACGGCGGCATCGGATGAGCCGGCGATCGAGATGGTCCAGCCGTAGTTGGCGGCGATTTGCCGGAGCTGCGCAGAGTCGTCCGGGTTCTGCGTAATGGCCACCAGTTTGACGGGTTCCCGGGAATGCTCGGGAGCCTCCTGATGCTCCGATTTCCCCATGTGGACTAATCGCTTGAGATCGAACATCCGTTCTGAACTCCAGGCAGGGTTGCGGGGTTATTGATGGAAAGCATCCGTTCGACTGTCCGTCAGGTTTGGTTCATAGACCTAATGCGGACCCGGCTTGCCACTTAATTTTGGGCGCGCCGGAGACGCCAGGGTCAGAACCTAATCTTAGGGAGTGCGTAGCCAACCTCACATACCGGGATCAGGGTATTTCAAGAAGAACCAGCTAGTAGACGGCCCTTTGGGCCGGAGTGAATGCCTCATCTGCAACAGCGTCCTACTTCCAAAATCCATAGCAACTACTCCGGTGGCAGTATATGAAGGCCCGCTGCGCTTGCCGTATTGTTTGGTCTAGGCTGGCAGAATGGCGTGTCTGGGATGCGCCACCGTGATCAGCCATTCCGCCCGCTGGGAAAGCGGGTATCCGCTCGTTCAGCTTGCGGTATACACTGGATGAACGGTTCGGCGGGGGGAATGGCCGCGCACTGCCAGCCGCCATGTTCAGGATATGGCGGTCGGCCGGGACCAAATCCCGACGCCAAGGCCGCTACGATGACGGGTAGTACACGGCGCTCGCATGGACGTTGATTGGGTGCTCACGGGCTTCTTGTGTATCGGTTTGCTAGGCACCACCCTTGCGTGCCGGCTTCTCACTCACACCTTCAAAGTCTCCTGTAGGGCCATCCGAACCGCCGTGGTGCGCCGGCGCCTGGAGGCGCACGCCTCTGTGAGCCATGCCCTGTCCGACATCAGCTTGAGGAGATCCCTATGAAAACGTCAAATGTATCTATCCGGGCCCTGGTCCTCCTCGTGGCATTGACCGCCCCGATTTCCTGGGCCAACGACAAGAAGAAGGACCCCGATGAGATCGGGAACCGTGACGTCGGCAAAGGCGTGAATTTCTACTCGCTGGAGAAAGAGATCGGGCTGGGAAAGCAGATGGCCCAGGAGGTCGAGCGGCAGGCGAAGATCATTGACGACCCGGTGATCGCCGAGTACGTCAATCGCGTGGGCCAGAATCTGGTGCGCAACTCCGACGCCAAGGTTCCGTTCACCATCAAGGTGCTGGACTCCGAAGAGGTCAACGCCTTTGCTCTGCCGGGCGGGTTCTTTTTCGTGAACTCGGGCCTGATCTTGAAGGCGGACAACGAAGCCGAGCTCGCCGGTGTGATGGCGCATGAGATTGCGCACGTGGCGGCGCGCCACGGCACTCGCCAGGCCACGCGCGGGACGATTGTCAACTATGCTTCGCTGCCGCTGATCTTCATGGGGGGCTGGACCGGGTATGCCCTGTACCAGGCCGCGGGTTTCGCTATTCCCTTGGGCTTCCTGACGTTCTCGCGCGCCTTCGAGTCCGAAGCCGACATGCTGGGCCTCGAGTACATGTACAAGACCGGCTACGATCCCACCGCGTTCGTCGATTTCTTCGAGAAGATTGAAACGCTGGAGAAGAAAAAGCCCGGAACCATGTCCAAGGTCTTCTCAACACATCCCCTCACGGATGACCGCATTGCAGCGGCGCAGAAGAACATCGCCACCATCTTGAAGGCCAAGCCGGAGTACGTGTTGAACACCTCGGAGTTCAACGACACCAAGCAACGGCTGGCGATGATGCACAACCGCCGCATCGATACCAAGAAAGACGATGGCAGCCGGCCCACCCTCCGCCGCAACCCGAGCGGAACCGTCGACGACGATAGCGGCGACCAGAAAACGCCCAAGGACCAGGACGAGCGCCCAACCTTAAAGCGCCGGGACAACGAACAGCCCTGACCACCCGAGAGCGGCGATGAAGAATTGCTGATCAAGTTGTTGGAGCAGATTCCGCACACGCGCTGGTGGGTTATGCGCCAAGTGAATTTCTTATCCAATTAGCCATAGGTTTTGTTGCAGAGCACGCTGCACGTACCGGAAGCCCTCAGATTTCTGGCAACCGAAGCGGCGACGTGCCGGTATCCCTGAGCAGGTCAAGGTTCTCCTGGCACGGACGGCAGTATCCAGCCCAAGGCAAGACTGCGAGCCGTTTCGGACTGATGGTTTGGCCGCAATCCAGACATGCTCCGTAGCTACCGTCCGCGATCCGGTCCAGCGCGGCGCGTGTGCTTACGAGCATGGATGCCATCTGCACGAGGCGCTCCACTTCAAAGTCGCGGCCGTTTGCAAAGGCCGACTCATCCATAGCGTCGGGTGCCGTTTCTACAGCGATGCCATCTAATCGCCGCACGCCGGCCTCCAGTTCGGCCAGTTTCGCCCGCAACATGGATCGGTACTGATGGATTTCGGCGGAGCTTATTTCTGATACAGGTTGCATTTCTGCGATTCGGTGCATTCTCTTAGCCCTTACCGCGAGCATAGGACCCCAGGCACGAAAACGAGAATACCTTCGTCGGGGTATTGCCCCACAGAAAATGGCTTTAGCGTGGGTTCTACCTGCCGTTGGCATCGGACGGTTGATCGCCAGGGGCTGTCACTGTTCAAAGACTCAGCCCGCAGGACTCGGCGACACCTGGTCTGCACCTACCGCAAAGATTGCATGGGATCTACTTTGACTTCGGTATTGTCCGAACCTGCGTTCCACGTACATCCTGTTAGGTGATGCTGGGCGTTGCCAGACCGGTGGGTGCTTCTCGGTTCCCGCGCCAGCAATTCACAAACATCGTTTAGGGATGTTCGGAACAGGAGCCTTCTAAATGTGCAGAACGTTGACGTGTGCGGTCACTCTCGGGTGTGCGTGCATCTTCGTGTCCACTCTCGCATCGGCTCAAGACTTTCACCGCAACAATATCGTCGTCGGCATCGGGCCTGCCATCCCGGCCGGAAACGCCACCAATTATCTCAGCACCGCGCCGTTGATTTCGTTAGGCTATGGCTACCGATTCAACCGATTCCTCCAGGCAGATGCCGGCTTTCAGATCGCTTTCGGAGCCGCAAATAATCAAAATGCGGTGCAAACGGACCTCGGGCCCGTCCAGGGAGGAGACCACGAATACATGCTTCCGCTTGGTGGTCGGTTCATTATCCCGATACCACTCAAGCGCTTCGAAGTGTCCGCCGGGGGCGGGGCTATGTATCTCCATTATTCGGAGACCGCTCCCTCGAACGGCTACTATTCCGCCAGTTGCTACACGTGCACCTCGCGCGGCGGTTGGGGTGGGTACGGTTTAGCGAACGTCAGCTACTTTCTCGATGATAATCATAATTTTCGAGGGGGAACTACCCTCCAATACATCTCTGCCTCGACCAATGGCCAAGCCGTTGGCAATGTGCCTGCCACGGCCACAACCGATCATTGGATGACCGTTTCTTTTGGATTTGGTTTGAGCTTTTGAAGGGAACATCTAAGGAGAACTTATGCCTAATCAGACTATTCTATTGGCTGAAGACGATGAGATGGTCCGGTCGTTCGTGTGTTCGGTCCTGCAGAGTCACGGGTATCGCGTATTGTCGGCGGAAAACGGCTTAGAAGCGTTGCGCATGGCCGAGTTGGTTGGCGTAAGCCGGATTGATCTGGTGTTGACAGATGTCGAAATGCCCACCCTTAACGGGCCTCAGGTAGTCAGAAAGCTGAAACAAACACGGCGCGATCTCAAGATTCTGTATATGACCGGTCAGCGAGGCGCTCTGATGGATGAACTATGGGATGAGGGCATGGTGATCGAAAAGCCATTTGCGTACACAACTCTCATACGAGGAGTGAAAGCTTGTCTCCTTGGCGAAGAATCACTACGGTTGGGAGTATGATGTGTCGCCGCGGCTCAACACCCGCGGCCACCGCATTCACAGTCGGGAGAAAGGTCCATGTCAGATCGAGGCGTTCTCTTCCTTTTTGGTCTCGGTGTCATCCTCGCAGCGCTGGGTGTGGCACTGTGGCTGATCACCACTAGTCAGGCCGCCTATGTTGATGGACTGTTTTTGGTCCTTAGTTGTTTCGTGTTGGCACTGGCCTTTGGACTCTATGTGAAATACCTGATCCGGAGCGTGATGGCGGCAGATGCTAAGGCAGCCGTGCCGGCCCCGGCCGCTTCCAGAGAGAAACTCGCAACGCGCGCTACGGCACCGGCAGAGCAAACACTGGAAAGGGCGCGATAAGCACACCCCGTGCGCGATTTCCAACCGCCCGCATGGCTGTGCCCGCGCTACTTCGGTTTGGGCGGATATTTGTCTAACGACTTTCTAACCATGTCGTCCAGCTTGCCTTCGATCTTGGTGGCGTCGCTTTTCTCTACGCTGGCAATGGCGCGCCAGACCAGGGAATGAGTGGTGGGGTCGCGCAGATCGATCACCAGGGTGCCCTCGGCGTAAGGCACCCGCACGACACGCGTCCCCCAGCCGCGCCAGCCGGCAGGATATTGTTCCAGTTCCACTTTGCGAGCCGACCCCAACCGGTATCGCACGTTGAGGTCGGAGGGCCCGGGCACCATCGTCAGACCCCTGGCCGTCAGGTAGCGTTCGATGTCGGCGTCGATGCGCTTCTTGACCAGCTCGCTGTTCAGCGCGGGACTCCGGCTGCTCAGCTTTCCGTCGCGTATGGCAAACGTGTTGTACCGGCTGAAGTTGGCGGCCTGGTCGAATTCGACTGTTACTTTCTGCGCAAACGCGGCAAAAGCGGCGAGCAAGGTCAGGATGATCAATCTCATCAACTGGGACTGTAGCATAGTGTCCGGCGGCGCCGTCGATTTCCAACCCGGCGTACCTTTGTGGCATCATCTCCTGGAGGTGCTCAAATGAAAAAGACCGCAATGCTCCTTTTGATTCCGATGACTGCCGTCCTGCTGCACGCGCAGGCGCAACCAGCCCCGCCACCCTCAGATCCTCTGAGCGCCGGCGCCAAAGGCTTATATAACCTCGTCAAGAACAACATCCTTAAGTCCGCGGACAAGATGCCGGAGGAGAATTACGCATTCAAGCCCACCCCGGACGTCCGCAGTTTCGGCCAGATTCTGGGGCATGTGGCGGACGCACAGTATCTGTTTTGTTCCGTTGTGCTCGGTGAGAAAAATCCCGCGCCGGGCATTGAAAAGAGCAAGACCAGCAAGGCCGACCTGGTGCAGGCTCTGAATGACGCGTTCAGTTATTGTGATAAGGCCTATAACGGCATGACCGACGCGCACGCTGCCGAGATGGTGAAGTTCTTTGGCCGCGATCAGGCGAAGTTGTCGGTCCTGGCCTTTAATAGCGCCCACAACAACGAACACTACGGCAACCTCGTGACCTACTTCCGCCTCAAGGGAATGGTGCCGCCATCGAGCGAACAGCGGCGTTAGGCACAGCCCGCTTGCTTACGCGCGCGGCTCAGTTTGCGCTTTTGATCCTGCTGGGCGGAGCCCTCTTCGCCCAGCGCAATTCCCACGAGCGCTCCGACTGGAACCAGCCGGTCCCGCCATTCCGCATCATCGGCAACATCTATTACGTCGGCGTCTCCGGTGTGACGTCGTTTCTCGTCACGACACCACAGGGTCACATTCTGCTCGACGGCGGCTTTCCTGAAACCGCGCCGTTGATCGAAAAGAATATCGCCGCGCTCGGCTTCCGGATTCAGGACGTGAAAGTTCTCCTGAATAGCCACGCGCACTACGACCACGGCGGCGGCATGGCCGAACTCAAGCGCCTCTCCGGCGGACAAATGATCGCCAGCCGCGCGGATGCGGTGGTGCTGGAATCCGGCGGCCGCGTAAGCTTCGAAGGTTGGAAGAATTCGTGGTTTCCAGCGGTCAAAGTGGATCGCCTGATCGCCGATGGCGAAACCGTTCAGCTCGGAGATGTCAAACTGACGGCGCTCCTGACACCCGGCCACACCAAGGGCTGTACCACGTGGACCATGCCGGTCACCGATTCCGGCAAGACCTATCACGTGGTCTTCTTTTGCAGCACGAGCGTGCCCGGCTACCGGCTGGTCGACAATCCGAAATATCCGCAGATTGCGTCGGACTACGAGCGCACTTTCGCCCGGTTGCGCCAGATTCCCTGCGACGTTTTCCTCGCCCCGCACGGCGGCTTCTTCCACCTCAACGAGAAGCGCGCGCGGTCAGCGAAGGGCGGCGCCAATCCGTTCATCAATCCCGCCGAATTCCACGCGTTCCTCGACGACTCCGAACGAGATTTTCAGCGCGAATTGAAGAAGCAGCAAGGTGATGCCAGGAAGTAGCGCCGGCCTACGCGTACCGATGCCGCTTCGCCGTGAAGTGCGCTTCCCCGTACTCGCCCAGATTCACGCGGCCTTCCATCGCGTCACCATCCACTTTGCCGGTGAACTCATAAGATAGCCGCGTGCCTTCAACCCTATGCGAGCTGCGGAAATGTACCTCGTTCGCCGCCACCGCGCCGTGAAGATCGCCCGAGATCATCTCGCCGTGATGTGTACCCACCAGGTCCGCGCCTTTTTGCTCCAGAACAATGGTGTGCGTTGCCGAGCCGCGCAGGAACGTCAATTGCGCTTCCCACTGGCCCGCCACATTCGCAGCCTCACCCGCGGGCACGGGCGTCCCTTCCATCTTGGGCGGCTTTGCGAGCACTTCGTATAACCGGTCCGCCACCACCTTGTCATCCCCGGGCATCATCATGTAGGGCGTGATGGAAATCAGGCTCTCCATCTGCTGCGGGCGCCGGCCTCTCGCTCCGCCGAGTACGATGCGCGGTTCGGTCTCGAGTACCACCTTGCTCACTTCCGTGCCGGTGATTCCCAGCTTCGCGCCGTCCCAGTGAATCACCAACTGAGGCGAGCGGTTCGACAATCCCTCGTTCGGTTCCTTCACTTCGGTGGTCACACCTTCGACCTGCGTCACGCGCTTCGAGATGTGGTTCAGCCACTCTTCCCACTGCGCCCATTCCGCTTTGTGATCGCGCTTCGTCCAGGCCTCGACCGCCGCCAGCATACCCATAATTTCCTCTTTGCCCACTTTCAGCGACCGGCCGAACGCATGGTGTGGCGCGCTGTTGGCCCAGGCTGCTTGCAACAGATTCTTGTCGCCCAATGCCAGCCCCGCGCATTGCGGTCCGCGCAGACACTTTCCGCCGCTATACCCGACAACGCTGGCGCCTCGCCCCAGATGCACGTTAGGAATGGTCAGCACTTCGGCGGCGGCATCCACAAACACCGGAACGCCTTTCGGCCGCGCCATCGCAGACAGCGCTTGAGTGCCCAACGGTCCGTCATCCCCGCGGCCCGCCAGGATGTACACCATCGCGGTGCGCTCGTTGAAACTGGCTTCCGCTTCCGCTCTATCTTTCACCGTCACAGTTTTAATGCCCAGCATGCGCGTGGCATGGTCGTAGACGTTGCGCGAGTACTCCGGGATCAGGACTTCGCTCTTCAGCCCATGAAGTATGGGGAGCCGCTGCATCCTTTCCGGATCGGTCCCTGCGATGCACGCCGCTGTGACGTGTGTGATGGCCGCCGCGCATCCCGCGGTCACGATGCCCCATTCAGCCCCGGTTAGCTCCGCCAGCCGCTTGCCCACACCTTCCATCAGCTCATCCAACTCCACGTAGTGGCGCGACGCTTCCTCCATCGCGCGCTTGACGTCGGGCAGCGTTTGCGAGCCGCTGATGATGGTGAAGGTGCCTTTGCAGTTGATCAACGGTCGCACGCCGATCGATTGATAGATGTTTCGCCCGATGTCGAGGGTGGCCGGCGCTGCGTCCACCCTTTCGCGGCTCGCTCCGGCCAGCGCCGCCAGCGCACCTCCTGTGCGGAACAAATCCCGCCGGTTGACTCCGCGGCTCGAATTCCGATTCTGCATGGCAACAACCTCCGCTATCCAAGATGCCACACACGTGGGCCAACGCGTTACTGGCCTTCGGTCCTGTACCATGTCCCCATGACCAACGAAGTCTCCGCCGCCGAGGCGGACGCCCATACCGTCTGGCTGTCCGGCGCGATCCTGACCTTTCTCAACAAGCTCGTGTTTCCGGTCGCGTGGTTTGCGCTGCTGGCGGGAATCCCCCTTTGGGTTTATGTCACGATGGGGCGGATTCACATCGCGCCGGGCTTCGAGTTCCTTGTCTGGTTTGCGCTGATCGCGACCGTGCCCCTGTTGTGGCTGACCCTGCACCTCCAACTCGTGGGCTACAGCGGCCAGCAACTCGTCGTGGCTAACTACTGGCGTGAGGCCCGGATTCCCTTCAAGGACATCGAAGCGGTGGAACCCGTTTGGTGGTACAAGGGCCGCTTGGTTCGCGTTCGCTTCGCTCACAAGACTCCCTTCGGTTCCGTCGTCTACTACATGCCCAAATGGGGACCGGCACGCGCCATGTTCTCAGCGCCTGAGAAGGAGTTGAGAAGAATCATCGGTCATCATGACTGAATGGTGACTGAATGGGACTGGCTCCACTGTCCCTAAGCTACACTCTTGCAAGCAATCGAACTGCTCGTCGTGGACAGTGCAGCCTGTCCCACTTCCCGCGCGCCACACCGTCGAGGTTCGCGTCACCCGCAGCCGTTATCATGGATCCGATGCCGCATTTCGACTTTGACCTTGCCCTTGCCGCCCGCCAGGAGATGATCGACCACGGCTTCAATCCGGATTTTCCGCCGGCCGTCGAGAAGCAGGTGGCGGCGCTCGCTGATGATCCCCTGCCCGCCCTGGATGGCAATGTGCGCGACCTGCGGCCCCTCTTGTGGTCCTCGATCGATAACGACACCTCCCGCGATCTGGACCAGATCGAGGTTGCGGAGCGCGCGGGCGCCGGCATTCGCATCCGCATCGGGATCGCCGACGTAGATGGCGACGTCACCATCGGCTCGCCGATCGATCAGTATGCGGCCGCGGAAACAACGTCGGTCTACACCGGCGTCAGGACCTTTTCGATGCTGCCGGAGCGGCTGTCCACCGACCTGACTTCGCTGAATGAGGATGCCGATAGGCCGGCCATAGTAGTCGATCTGGTGGCGGCGGGCGATGGTTCGATGTCCGCTCCCGCGGTTTACCGCGCTCTGGTGCGCAACCGGGCGCAGTTGACTTACAACGGCGTGGGCCCCTGGCTCGAAGGCAAAGCTGCCGCGCCGGCGAAAGTGGCCGCATCGTCCGATCTCCAGGCGCAACTGAAGCTCCAGGACGAAGTCGCGCAAGCGCTGCGGCAGGCTCGGCACCAGGCAGGTGCGTTGAATTTCGACCGCACCGAGCCCGAAGTGGTGATGTCCAACGGCAAGGTAACCGGCATCACCGCGCGTCAGAAGAACCGCGCCGGCGAGTTGATTGAAGATTTCATGATCGCCGCCAACGAAGTGATGGCGCGCACGCTCCAGGGTGCAGGTGTTTCTTCCATCCGGCGGATCGTGAAGACTCCCGAGCGCTGGGATCGCATCGTGGAACTGGCCCGGCGCTACGGAGAAACCCTGCCGGCCCAGCCCGACGCGCGGGCGCTCAACGCATTCCTCGAAAAGCAGAGGGCCAAAGACGCCGTGCACTACTCCGATCTCTCGTTATCAGTGATCAAGCTCATGGGCCCTGGCGAGTACGTGCTGGTGAGGCGCGGCGAATCCGGCGAGGGGCACTTCGGCCTTGCGGTTCACGATTACACGCACTCCACGGCGCCCAACCGGCGGTTCGCCGACCTCGTGACGCAGCGGGTGATCAAAGCGGTGATGGCCCGCGGCGCCACACCGTATGCCGACGGCGACCTGGCCGCGATCGCCCGAAACTGCACGCTCAAAGAAGACGCCGCCCGCGCGGTCGAGCGCGCCATGCACAAGCGCGTTGCCGCCGCCGCGCTCCACGACCGCATCGGCAGTACATTCGCCGCGGTGGTAACCGGCGTTACGCCGAAGGGCACCTTTGTCCGCATCCTGAATCCGCCGGCCGAAGGCCTGCTGGTGCGCGGCGCGCAAGGCGCCGATGTCGGCGACCAGATCAAGGTCACACTCCTGAGCACCGATCCCAGGCGCGGCTACATCGACTTCGGACGGTAGCTACGGGGCGAGCACGCGCTCACCAGGCGGTACGGGCGCCGCCTTCTGCTGGAATCCGCGGCGCTCCATGGCGCCCCAGCCGGTTTTGCCCTTGAGGCCGTCAATCAGTCCTTGTGTCCGCCACCACGTCAATAGTTGCCGGAAGCCCAGATTCTCGGCAACTGCCGCCGTGAATAGCCACAGCACATCCGTCACCAGCGGGTAGCGCCGCGTGGTGAATTCTTCCAGCACGATGGCGCTCATCGACAGCAGAATTCCGAATAGCACCGAGACCACGAAGAACAGAATGGCGACTTCGGGTGCGATGATCCCCACCGCCAGACCAGTCAAGGTCAGCGCGTAACCGAGGCACTCCACCGCCGGGCCGAACATTTCGAACAGCGTGAAATACGGAATCGCGAACATGCCCAGGATGCCGAACTTCGGATTGAACAGCATTCGCCGGTGAAGCGAGATGCTCTCGACGGTGCCGCGCTGCCACCGGTTCCGCTGCCGTTGCAGGATCTTGGCGCTCTCGGGGACCTCCGTCCAGCAGAGGGGCTCGGAAGCATAGAGAATCTTGTAGGGCCTCTTCCTGGTGCGATACTGCTCGTGCAGGCGGACCACCAGTTCCATATCTTCGCCCACCGTCTTCACCGCAAAGCCGCCCGCCGTCATTACGACATCGCGTCGAAATACGCCGAACGCGCCGGAGATGATCAACAGCGAATTCATGAAGCTCAAGGCCACGCGACCGCCCAGAAACGCGCGCAGATATTCGATCGTCTGAAACAGCGCGAGAACCGAAGACGCTGTCGAGACCGTCCTTACGCGGCTGTGGCGCACCTCGCAGCCGTTCACCACGCGGATGATGCCGCCGCACGCGATCACGTTCTCCGGATCCTCGAGAAACGGCTTCACTACGTGCAGCAACGAATCCGGATCGAGGAGGGAATCGGAATCCACCGCGGCCACCAGCGGCGCACGCGCCACATTCAGCCCGGCGTTCAACGAATCGGCCTTGCCGCCGTTTGCCTTGTCGACCACAATGAGCCGGATGGGATCGCGTGATTCGTAAATGGCGCGAATCGGTTGATGCGGCAGGCTGCCGATGAGTACGCGGCTGGATTTGTAGAGCCGGAACTCTTCGACGAGGATTTTGAGTGTGTCGTCTTTCGAGCCGTCGTTCACCACGATGACCTGATGATTGGGGTAGTTCAGCTTCAACATCCCGCGCACGCTTTCGCGAACGGTCAGGGCCTCGTTGTAAGCGGGCGCGACCACGGCGACCTCCGGCGCCAGCGGCGATTTCAGGATGGCGTCGCGCTCTTCCGGTGTCAGTCGCGCGTTATGGCGGCTGAGCGCCAGATATCCGAGCGCCATCATGATGAAGTAGATGAGGTTGATGGTGGCCACGTAGACGATGATGCCGTGCACCAGGTAGGCGAACGAGCGGTAGAAGAGAAGCAGCCAGTCCATTACATTCCCACCGTGGCGGCACGGTTGAGCTTGGCGTGCTCCAGGGCTTCGAGCGCGGCGGCAGCCCGAAGCGGATCGCCGGAGAGAACCTCGGATTCCAGCACCTTGCAGCCGTTGACCCCCAGCTCAGCCAGCGCATACGCGGAGACCAGCACCGTACGCGGCGCGGTATCTTCCAATGCGCGCTGCAATAGGCGCAGCGATGAGGCAAGCTTGAGCTTTCCGCACACTTCGGCGGCGGCAGCGCGCACCTCAGCATCCGGGTCCTCGATGGCGCGCCAGATCGGCCCCTCGTATTCCGGAGTCAGCCCGGCCTGCGGCACCAGGTGCAAGGCCGCTGCCCGCACGGCTGCGTCGCCGTGTGCCAGCAACGCAGGAAGTTGAGGGATCGCCGCCGATTTCCGCCAGGCCCGCAGGATTTCGAGCGCTGCTACCACGCGCTTCGGGTCCGGCGAACGCAGCGCCTCGGGCGCCGCCACACCGTACAACTCGCTCGCCTGCGGCCGCAGGGCCTCGGTCAGAATGGCGCGCACCAAGCGGTTCTGGTCGAGCGCCATGTAGAAAACCGCCGCGAGCATCTGCGCGTCCCCGGAGCCCGCCAGCGCTCGGGCTGCTTCGACTCTCACCAGATCGTCCGGATCATGGAGCGCTTCAAGGAGATCCGGTTGCGCTAAGGGCCCAAGCAGGCAAAGCCGGCTGATCGCCTTGCGGCGCCGCTTCGCGTTTCTGGTGTGACTCTGCTTTTGCCATTTGCGCAGCAATCCAAACGCCCGCGCAACTTCGGTGAGCCGCTCCCGTCCCGCGCCGTGAATCGAGGCCAGAATCTGCACCAGGCAATCTTCGAGTTCACGCGGAGTTCTCGCGCGCATCCGGCGCATCTCCGTCCACTGATCCAATCCGTTTAAATGCAGGATGAGTCTTTCGCGAATGAACGGTTGGAAACGGGCCGCCCGCTGCGCCCGATAGTAACGTACAAACTTCGTGGCGAAGGAAATGGCGAGCAGAGTGAAAATAGCCGTGACTTGCTGCACCGTGAACGAAAGAGCCAGCGACAGCTCCGCGTCTGGCACGTGCTTGCGCATATACGCGCGATGAATCACCCACGTAAGGGCGATGTAGCTCAGGAGCACGCACAGGGTTTTCAGGTAAATGAACAGCCGCGCGCGGCGCTCAGGCACATGAGGATCGGAGCGCGCGCTCATGCGGACTTCCGGATCAATCGCTTGATGCGCGCCGCCAGCTCCATGGGGCTGAACGGTTTCACAATGTAGTCATCGGCGCCCAGCCCGAAGGCGCGCACGATGTCGGTCTCCTGTTGCCTGGAGGTGAGAAAAACCACGGGGACGTCGCTGGTGGCTTCGTCGCGTTTCAATGCAGCGAGGACTTCGAAGCCGTCCATGTTGGCCACGTTGACGTCCAGAATGACCGCGCTGGGTGGATGGGCGGCGATCATTTCGAGCGCCTGCCCGCCATCGGCGGCGATCCGGCAGTCGATCTGATAGCTCTCGAGCGTGGCTTTGACCAGAGCCAGAGTGGTGGCGTCGTCGTCCGCCATGACGATGCTGGCGCGGTGCGGCGAACTCCTCTTGCGGGGCTGGCGGCTGCCTGCGCGGCCCAGGGCCAGGCAGGCGCGCATAATCGCTTCTTCGGGATCCCAGGGCCAGACCAGAAAGTCATGCTCGCCGCTCTTGAGGGAAATGCCGTGTTCCAGCAGCACATCCCGGGATCCCACGAAAAGAATCGGCTGCTCCACACGCGCCAGATCCTTGCGCTTCATCCATTCCGGTGGAGGCGTATCATGCCGGATATTGAAGATCACCAGGTCCACTGACTGAAGCGCCTCGGAATTCGGCGCCACGTCGTCGTCCTCGAGCGCCTGGACGGTGGCGCGAGCATTGCCGAATACCTCTGCCAGGCGGCGCGTCTCTTCGGCCTCGAACCCGATCAAACCGAGCTTGTTTCCGGCGAGCTGCTGGATCATCGGTTCCGGCAACAGCACCGTGTCTCGACGGCGCGGCGGGCGCTCCGTGAAGAGCCGGAAAAGCTGGCCGACGATCTCCTCCAGTCGCGGCGAAGTCTGCGGATGCGGGCCGTCGAGAAGCCTTTGGGCCTCCTGGGCCAGGTGGGCGACCTGTTCCAGTCCCAGCGTGTTGCCCAGGCCGGCCCACCGCTGGAACGTCGTGCGAGCCTCCTGCGGATCAAAGCCGGTTCCTGGCGTTGCCATCAGGCGGCGGCTCTGCTCGGCGCCCTCCGCCTTGAATCGTCTGCGTAGCTCGGCGGCAGGAAGCGTCCCAGGAGCGGTTGCAGGCGTTGCCGGCGGGATCAGACCTGCGGCCGCGGTTCGCGACAAATACCGGCGCACGATGGCAGGCAGCTTGCGCGTGTCGTAGGGCTTCACGATGTAGCCATCGAACCCGGCTTCAGTAGCGTTCTGCTCGTCGCTGCGCAGCACGCAGGCCGTGACAGCGAGAAAGATGGTGTCTTGCAGCGCGGGATCTGTCCGCAGCCGCCGGGTCAGTTCGAGTCCGTCCATACCCGGCAGACGGATATCCGTGAGTACGGCGCGCGGCCTGATGTCTTTCACCAATCTGAGCGCCTCTTCGGCGTCCTGCGCGGTGCACACCTGATAACCGGCGCTAGCCAGCACAAGCTCAGTGAGCTTGCGATTCGCAGCCGCGTCGTCGACGACCAGTACCGTCTCACTGCTCATGAATAGCTTTGCCCAAGGCGCTACTGAATCAGCGCCGTGGAGTTCTTTGCCGCGGCGCGGGCCTTCGAATCGCGGGCCCGTACAGTGGATTCGGCCCGCCGCGCAACGCCCGGCAGGATGGCATAGAAGACGTTGTGGTCTTCAGCCGCGGCCACGTGCTGCTGTTCCGCTCGAATCTTGACCGACACCAGGTCGACATGGAACTCCGGGAACAGCCGGACGACATCTTTTGAAAGCAGGCCAAGGCCGCGGATGTGCACTTCCAGCCGCAGCGCATTCTCGCCTTCCGGGCGCAGGCGCAGTTCAAGCACGGCATCGTGCGGCGTGAACTGGATCGCGTCGGATATATGCTGATGCAGCAACGGCTTCAGCTTTTCGGGATCGCCATCGACCTCCCGCAGCCCCGGATCGATCTCGACTTCCACCCGGACTCCCTTCCTGCGCGCGGCCGGCTCGAGCAGGTACTTCACATCCTTAGCAAGTCTCTCGATATCTACCGCACTCGCCGGAGCGGGCGCCGGCGCGCTCTCGCTGCTGATGGCCCCCAGAACGCTGTCGGTGAGTTGCAACATCCTTTTCGAACCTGCGAGGATGTCGCTCAGGCACCCTTTCTGCTGCTCGCTCAGCGCGCCCAGCTTGCCGTCATACAGAAGTTCCGAAAATCCCAGGATGCTGGTCAGCGGAATCCGCAGTTCGCGGGAGAGATCGGCCAGGAAGCGTCCTTTCGCCGCCAGCGCCTCGCGCGCGCTGGAGAGCGCCCCCGCGATTTCCTGGTTCCGGTCACGCAATATGGACACCATGGCTTCGTTCTGTTCGTTCGCCAGTTGCCGCTCGGCGGCGGAGGAATCCGGACTCCGATCGTTGTGCTTCTCGAGATCTCGCTCTTGCTGATTTAGGACTACGGAAGCCTGAATCAGATGATGCCCGATTTGATTCAACTCCCAGTTGTCGGCAAAAAGCGGCTCCAGTGACAGGCCCTGCGCCAGCCGGTGCGAGTTGGCCTTTAGGGTTTGAATCTGCCCCGTGATCGCCGTCAGAAATACAGTCGCGGCCATAAACTCGCCTAACAGGAAGATAAAAGCTCCCTGAAAACAGACGGTGAACTCCTTCGCGCGAATCGTCTTTACATAACTTAGACCACTCGACAGTAAGTGATCGTACCCGAATGTGAGCGCACTTACAGACGACTGGAGGCTCTCCGTAGCCTGACGGTTCTTGTCGAGTAAGGCATCCTCCGGCGAGTTCGTCGCGCTGAGAGCAGCCAACGACTCGATCTTCTCCTGGATCGCGCCTTCGATCTCTCGCCGGCGGTTGGGGTCCGAGCTCACTGGATCGAGGTCCCTGCTCAGTTGCGTGAGTGTCCGGTAGTCCTGCTGTGGAGCACCCGGCGCCTTGAGCAGGGCGCTGACTTCCTGAAGGCGCTGTCTGGCCGTTGTCACCTGATCCACTGCGGCCAGCGCCCGTTTTTCTTCTTTGATCGTCCCACTCAGCACGATCGCCGCGACTAACAGAGCAGGTGCCGGAATCATGAGTAACGTCAGTCCCTTAACGGACAACGGTAGATTGTTCCAGATTCTCCCGCGGCAAGCCATTTGTGAGTGCATGGGTATTCGGAGGCGCTGAGTCGAATGACGCTTCGGCGCCTTTTACCGTTAACGGTTAATTTTAACTGGTTGGCTTTACTAAGTTCTATGCTTGCCTTTGTTACTAATCTTTTTTAGATCGGACGACGTCAGGAGGATACTAACTTTAGTTACTTCAACGGACGAATGAGTTCCTGCGTAATGAAATAGTCCGTATCTGGGCTGATGGCGATGCCGACTCCAGTCTGAGTAAATAGCGGATCGAGAAGACTCTGCCGGTGCGAGGGGCTTCTCATCCAGCCTTCGATGGCGGCGTCGGCGGGATCATCCATGCCGTGCTCCCGGAAGATGTTTTCGCCGCACCGGCTCCAGGAAATGGAGGCAGCGCGCAGACGCAAGCCCGGAGTAGACCCTGCCAGGTCCGTGTGGGAGAAAAAACCGCTCCGCATCATATCCATACTGTGCCGGCGCGCTGGCTCGGCGAGAGCCTCACTCCACTCCAGCTCATGAACACCGTGCAAACGGCGCTGCCGGTTCGCGAGAGCAAATACCTTGCGCGCGAGAGGGCCTAACGGATCGTCTTCATCGGCACGCGGCCTCGAGGCGGCGGGACGGTGCCAACCCGCCAGCAGGAGAACCAGAGCAAGCAGGAGTACGCAGCACAGACGCAATCAGCCTCCGATTTTTTCCGTGATCTTGGGTTTGGGTTGACCGGTGCGATGCAACGTGAAGGTCAGCTTCAGGTCCATCTCGGTGACTTTTTCGCCGAGCCTCACCACCAGTTTCTTGACGCCCGGATTCGAGGCTTGCGGCGCAGGCGCGAACGCCGAAGCCACGTCGAATACCGCGTGCCGGGGCGAGAGAATTTCAGCGGAGAGGGTCCAGCCATTTTTTTGCAGTTCGGCCGTCTGGCCGTTCAGAGCCACGTCCGCGTCGGTCAGCATGCCCCAGAGCGCTTCCACCGGCTGCTCGGATTCGAGTGAATCCTCAACGAACACCTGCTGGCCCTGCACAATGCCAATCTTGCGGTGAAACTGCTTTAGCCGGCGCGCGTACGCGTGGGTGAGGTCCAACTCAACCCAGGAGAGACCGGGAGAAAACAGGTGGCCGGTAATGCCGGCTTCCGCGTGCGGATCCTGGTTTTCGTTGTCGATGACCACCGTATTATGCGCTTCCGTGCGCATGCGGTAATAAGCCCAGCGCTGCCGGCCGAAGTAGCCCGGGAGATTGTAATCGTCGGCCCCGGCATCGAGCGCCCAGCGGACTCCACCGCCGTCCAGAACGAAACTGCCGAGATCCAGATGGCTATGATTGGCCTTATTGTCGCCGCCCTTCACCCCCACAAAAATGGCATCGGGATCGTCCCAGGCGCTTCGCAGAAACGTCACTTGCACGCCATGAAAAATGGCCTCCAGCGGCCAGCCGTCTTGCTTCGGGCTCCGGCCCTCCGGTTGAAACCAGATCAAATCCAACGCGTCTGGAGTCCCGCCCGCTTCAAGGATTCGTTGTTCCTGCCATGAATAGACCGGCTCCATAAAACGATGGGCCAGCCAGAACATTTCCGCAGCCGGATCCACATGATCGTGCGCATCGGCGTAATTGAATGCCTTTCCCGATGGGCCGCTGAAGTAAACGCGAAAGCGCCCCGTGCGGTCGAAGCCTTTGGCGGCGGTCAACCCGAAATCCGTGCCCAGTGCGGATTCGAGCGCCGCAATAAAGTACACGGCGTAGCTGGTGCCGTAGTGCCAGTAGCCCGGCCCTTCAGCCCAGCCCCCGTCGGGTGCATAAGCCGCTAAAGCTCGGGGCAGGGATTCGAGTGCGTTGCGAATCAGCACACGGCTCTTGTCCGGCTCTTCGTCCGCGACGGCCAGCGCGCCAATGCCGATTCCGCCATTGCAAACCTGGTTCCAGTTCATCCGGCTGCCCACCCAAGACGCCTGTGTTTCATAAGCCGCCAGGCCCGGGTTCAGACCCTTTTCGACCAGCGCCGCGCGGATCCACGTGCGCTCATCCTGGCTCAACGCGGGATACAGCCAGTCGTAGCCGATCGCAAATGCGTGCGTCATCTCGGCCGTATCCAGAAAGTGGGAAGGATTCCAGTCCTTGAACTCGGCGGCTGCGCGCAATTCCCGGACGGCACGCTCCAGGTACGGCTGTTTCCCATCCAACCGGTACAGCAGCGCCAGGGTATAGACGCGTTCCAGGCAATGGCGGCTTTGCGCGAGCAGGCGCGGGCCCACGAGCTTATACTCCACCGGCGGCGTGGTCATGAGCCTCTCGGCTTCCTTGACCAGATCGGCGTGAACTTTGTGCGCCAGCGGATTCTGCTGAATGAGCGCCCGGATATGGTCGAGATCGCTGTCAAGCAGAATGAGGCGGGGATGTTCCCTGCGGAGCGCCTTGAGCGGATCGTCCGTCGCTCCCCACGCCAGCGCGGCTGCCGCCATCAGCCCGGCGATCACACGCGTCATATATTCGCTTATAACATGGAGGGGCACACTGGTTCTGTATCTCCAGGCGGGGGTGAAAAAATGACCGGCCTCATGATGGACTATCCGCTGACCCTGCACCACTTTCTCGAGCGCGCGGCGAAACTCTTCCCGAGCAAAGAAATCGTGACGCGCACGCCTCGCGGCATGCATCGCTATCGTTACCGTGATTACTACGGGCGCACACACCGCCTGGCGCATGGACTGCGGCAACTGGGGATCAAGCCGGGAGACCGCGTCGGCACGCTTTGCTGGAATACCTATCAGCACCTCGAGCTGTATTTTGCCGTCGCGTGCTACGGCGCCGTGCTGCACACGCTCAATCTGCGCCTTTCCCCGGACGATCTCGCCTACATCATTAACCACGCCGAAGACCGCGTGATCTTTGTGGATGAATCGCTCGTTCCGCTTCTCGACAAGATTCGCGATCGCATTCCGTGTGTCGAGCGGTTGATTGTGATCGGAACCGGGAACAGCGAGTACGAGCAGTTGCTGGCCGCCGCGCCGGACACCTCGTACCCATGGCCGCGCCTCGATGAGAATTGCGCGGCGGGCATGTGTTACACCTCCGGCACCACGGGAAATCCCAAAGGCGTGGTCTACAGCCATCGCGCGTTTTACCTGCACAGCCTGGCTTTTGCCATGGCCGACGCGTTTGCCTTGAGCGAGCGGGATGTGGTGATGCAGGTGGTGCCCATGTTTCACGCCAACGGATGGGGCAAGCCATTCGCCGCCATCATGGTGGGTGCGAAGATCGTGCTCCCCGGAGAACACCCGCAGCCGCGCGATCTCGCGGAACTCATCCAGAACGAGAAAGTCACCGTCATGGGCGGCGTTCCGACCATCTGGATCGGGCTCGATAGCCTGCTGCAGGAAGAAAAGTTCGACATGTCGAGCATGCGGCTCGCCATCAGCGCGGGCTCGGCCATACCGCGCCAGCTCATCGAAACGTATGAAAAGCAGCACGGCATCGAGGTGCGGCAACTCTGGGGCATGACCGAAACCACGCCCATCGGTACCATCTCCACACTGAAATGCGATTTCGCCAACCGTCCGGACGACGAGTGTTTTCGCACCCGCGCCAAGCAGGGCTTGCCGGTGGTCGGGTTGGACCTTCGCGCGGTGGACGCTCAGGGCCGCGAGGTTCCATGGGACGCCACTGCCATGGGCGAAGTGCAGGTGCGCGGCCCATGGGTCACCAGCGGCTACTACAACGATGCGCGATCGGCGTCGGCCTTCACCGACGGCTGGTTCCGCACCGGTGACGTGGCCACCATTGACCCGGAAGGCTACGTGCAACTGGTCGACCGCGCCAAGGACGTCATCAAGAGCGGCGGGGAATGGATCTCCAGCGTCGATCTGGAAAACGCCATCATGGGCCACCCCAAAGTTCTCGAAGCCGCCGTGGTGGCGGTCGAGCATCCGAAATGGGGCGAGCGGCCTCTCGCCCTGGTGGTTCCCAAACCGCAGTTTCAGGATCGCGTCACCCGCGAGGAGATCCTGGCATTTCTCGAACCTCGGTTCGCCAAGTGGTGGCTGCCCGACGACGTGCTGTTCGTCGACTCGATCCCCAAAACCTCCGTCGGCAAGTTCGACAAGAAAGTCATGCGCACGCAGTTGAAAAACCGCGCCGCCGCGGGAACCGAGCGGTCAACCTGAGCTATCCTGGGGAGTCCTTTTATGTTTCTCAAGATTCTGGCTCATCCGGTGTTCGCCAACCTGAACTTCCACATGCCGCTGATTGTAGACCTCTCGCATCCACTGATCATGCTCACGGGCGAGAACGGTTGCGGGAAGTCCACGCTTCTGCATGCCATTTACTATGCACTCCGCGGCGACAAGGTCGACGGATACATCTATAAGGTCGAGGGCGGAGAGGCCAACGCCGATCGCGTGCTGCTCTTTGACGCCGAGCAGCACAACCCGCGCACCCATCTGGAGTTATTTGACCATCAGCCCGAGATGAAGGAATTCGTCCAGATGGCCAGCCACGGCCAGGTGATGCTGTCCATGTTTCGCGAGACCTTTCCCAGTTTTCCTGCCGGCACCGTGCTGCTGCTGGATGAGCCGGAGATGGCGCTCTCTGTTTCGAACCAGCGGCGCATTCTCAAGATGCTTATGGAACTGGTGGACCAGAAGAAATTTCGCATCGTCACCGCCACGCACTCGCCCGTGCTCGTTGAAGCCAAGGAAACCTACGTGATCGATCTCGACCGGCACATCAACCGTAACGTGATCCCGTCCGACCTGGCAACAGAAGGCAAAAGCACAATTCAGTAACGCACACTCTCGCGAAACGGGGACTGACTTCTGCGTCCCTAATCGAGCGAATCTCTACCTTCCCGACGCGCTCTCCGTGGACGCAGCGGCCTGTCCCCGTCGCGCGCTTGCTGAATGTTCATGATTGCGGCTTTGCCCAATTTTTCATTCTCGCGGGTGTCGCTTCGGCGACATGACGCTCAACTGTCCCCGTTTCGCCCCCCGTTTCGCCCTCCTCACCGCACCTCCACCCATCTCCTCGATCCGGCTGATTCAAGCGCGGCATCCAGCACTGCCTGGCAGCGCACGCCGTCCTCGAAGGAAGGCGCCCGCGCCTGCCCCAGTTTCACGCTCTCGATGAACTGAAACGCCTGGTCGTAGCGGTAGCCCCACCGCCGGTCGTGCGCGTGAATGTCGCGGGGCGAACCCGGAAGCTTGAGAAATTCTTCGGGCACGTCGTAATGCCGCAGCGGCCGCGCCGGATCTTTTCCGTCTTCCCCGAGAGCGGCCATCAAACCCCAGGGGTCCTGCAGCGAAAAAACCAGGCTGCCCCGTGTGCCATAAAGCTCGATGAAAATGTCCTCGGTAATGCCCGCTCCGCGGCCCGGCGCCACGCGCGAAATCTCGAACGTGCCGCACGCGCCCGTCGCAAATTCCGCCAGGAACGCGACCCAGTCCTCGACATCCGACGTCGGATCTTCGCGGAATCGCCGCTCGCTCGCCGTCAGCGCCCGGATGTCTCCGGCCAGCCACTGGACCAGGTGCACCAGGTGCGATCCGATATCCGCCAGCACTCCCGAGCCGGCCAGCCGCTTCTCGGACCGCCATCCGAGCACGTGTCCGGAAAGCGCCATCAGGTATGCCGCGCGCACCGTGCGCAGGTCGCCCAACTCGCCTTGTTCGACCAGACGCCGCGCGTATTGGATCGCCGGCGTGAAACGGTAGGTGAAGGCGGTCATGTGTACTTTGCCGGAACGCTCGGCGGCGCGCAGCATCTCTTCGGCTGCCGCCCGGTCGAGAGCCAGCGGCTTTTCGCACAGTACGTGCTTGCCGCGGGCGAGCGCCGCGAGCACGATCTCGCGATGCAGATAATTCGGAGTCGCCACCACCACGGCGTCGATGTCCCGGCGGCCAAGCACCTCACGATAATCTGCACACACGTCTGCGATCCCGGTTGTCGTGGCGGCGTTTTGATCCGGCTCGCAAAGAACGGCGATCTCCGCATCGGGACACAGCCGGAACCCCGGCAGATGAATGCCGCGCGCCGCCCCACCCGCGCCTATGATTCCGATTCGCATTACTGGACCATGTGGTATTGTTGCAAAGATTCTTTATGTTATTCGAATTCTCCCCCAAGGTGCGCGAACTCGAAGCGCGTTTGCGCGCCTTCATGGACGAGCACATCTATCCCAACGAAAGCATCTACTCCCGGCAGATCGCAGCCGGCGACCGCTGGGAGCCCACCGCCGTCATCGAGGAACTCAAACCCAAGGCGCGAGCCCTTGGTTTGTGGAACCTTTTTTTGCCGGACTCCGAATACGGCGCGGGCTTGAGCAACTTCGAGTACGCGCCACTGTGCGAGATCATGGGCCGCTCGCCCATGGCGCCCGAGGTATTTAACTGCTCCGCGCCCGACACGGGCAATATGGAAGTGCTGGCCCGCTACGGCGACCAGGCGCAAAAAGACCGCTGGTTGAAGCCGCTGCTGGCCGGAGAGACTCGCTCGTGCTTCTGCATGACCGAGCCGGATGTGGCTTCCTCGGACGCCACCAACATACGCGCCAGCATCATGCGCGATGGCGGCGATTACGTTTTGAACGGGCGCAAGTGGTGGTCCTCCGGCGCCGGCGATCCGCGCTGCAAGATCGCCATCTTCATGGGCAAGACCGATCCCGCGGCGCCTCTTCACAAGCAACAGTCCATGATTCTTGTGCCGCTCGATGCTCCTGGAGTCACCATCCGGCGCATGCTGCCGGTCTTCGGGTACGATCATGCGCCGCACGGCCACGGGGAAATCGATTTCGTCCACGTGCGCGTGCCCGCCTCCAACATGCTGCTGGGCGAAGGGCGCGGCTTCGAGATCGCGCAGGGCCGTCTCGGGCCCGGCCGCATCCATCACTGCATGCGGCTCATCGGAGTCGCTGAGCGCGCGCTCGAAGAGATGTGCCGCCGCGCCGGCTCGCGAGTGGCTTTCGGCCGAAAACTCTCGGAGCAGGGCGCCATCCGCGCCGACATCGCCAATTCGCGAATGGAAATCGACCAGGCGCGTTTGCTGACCCTCAAGGCGGCCTGGATGATGGACACGCAGGGCAGCAAAGCCGCGCGCGCCGAGATTGCCATGATCAAAGTGGTTGCGCCCAACATGGCGCTGCGTGTGCTCGACCGCGCCATTCAGGCTCACGGCGGCGCGGGCGTCTCCGAAGACTGCGGTCTGGCCGCCGCTTGGGCCAACGCGCGAACGCTTCGCCTGGCCGACGGACCCGACGAGGTCCACCGCGAAAGCATCGCAAAACTGGAGTTGAAAAAATATGCCGGCAATCAATAAACAGATCACACTCGCTGCCCGGCCTTCGGGCCTGCCGAAGCTTTCCGACTTCAAGCTGGTCGAGTCTCCGGTTCCTGAGCCCGGCCCCGGCGAATTCCTGATCCGCACGCTCTATGTATCGGTCGATCCGTACATGCGCGGCCGCATGAACGACGTGAAATCCTACGCTCCTCCGGTGCAGATCGGCGAAGTCATGGGCGCGGGAGCTGTGGGCAAGGTAGCCGCATCGCAGAATCCGCAGTTCCAGCCCGGCGACGTGGTGGAAGGCTTTTTCGGGTGGCAACAGTTCGCCGTTTCGAACGGCGCCGGAGTGCGCAAGATCGATCCATCGCTCGCGCCTGTTTCAACCGCGCTCGGCGTTCTCGGCATGCCCGGGCTTACCGCATACTTCGGCCTCCTCGAAATCGGCAAACCGCGCCCTGGAGAGACCGTGGTGGTCTCAGGTGCGGCGGGCGCCGTTGGCTCGCTCGTCGGACAGATCGCGAAGATCCAAGGCTGCCGCGTGGTGGGCATCGCCGGCGGCGACCAGAAAGTTGCGTGGCTGCGCGATGAACTGGGCTTTGACGCAGCCTTCAATTACAAGACCACGACAAACTATGCGGCCAAACTGGCGGAACTGTGCCCCAAAGGCGTCGACGTTTATTTCGACAACGTCGGGGGAACCATCACGGACGCCGTATTCCCGCTCATCAACACCGGCGCGCGCATCGCGGTCTGCGGTCAGATCGCGCAATACAATGCCGACAAGCCCGAGACCGGCCCGCGCCTGCTGTGGCATCTCATTGTGAAGCAGGCCCGCGCGGAGGGTTTCCTGGTCTTCCAGTTTGCGTCCCGTTACGCCGAAGGGCTGAAGCAGATGGCCGCGTGGTTGAAGGCCGGCAAGCTGAAATACCGCGAGCAGTTCGTGGACGGCATCGAAAACGCGCCGCGCGCCTTCATCGGCATGTTGCAGGGCGAGAACACCGGCAAGCAACTGGTGCGGGTATCGGCGGAATAGCCAGGCGCCGGTTCTGAGCCGCGCGCCAAGCAAGCGGTTGGCTTGTCAATCCAGCCGCGCCGCAAACTGCCGCGCCAGCAGGTCGGCATCCTTTTCCGGCAGCCCCGCGAATCCCGCCAGAAACGCGCCTTTCTGGAGAATGTAGACGGGCGTGGCGGCATCCGTGCCGAAGTAACCTCCCATGTGCGGCAGAAATTTCGCGTCGCGCAAGTGACTCTTGAAATCGAACAGTAGCAGGGCGGCCGCCTCGGCGGATTTCGCGTGCACCAGAAACTGCTGATACGTTTTCCCCTTCCGCCGGTACTCCGCCACATTTCCGCCGGGGAGAAAATCCTTGCCCAGGACGTGATCGTCAACCAGGCGCAGGCTCACTTGATCGGCCAGAGGAAACCGCCGGCTCTCATCCACCGGCTTGACCTTCTCCACCGCGGGCGCATTCTGGGCTGGTTCCTTGGGCGGTGATCCGCCGCACGAGCAGAATAGCGCGAGCGCTCCCGCCACCCACCATTGCCGCGTCATGCGTTCGACACCAGGCCCGACCTCTCCAGCAGCGCGTTCAATTCCGGGTCGCGCCCCATGAACGCGCGGTAGAGTTCGGCGGGATCTTCGCTGTCGCCGCGCGCTAGGATCTTTTCGCGAAACTCAATCCCTACCTCACGGCTGAAAATGCCGGTTTCGCGAAACCGCGTAAACGCGTCGGCATCCAGCACTTCGGCCCACTTGTACGAGTAGTATCCGGCGCCGTAGCCCACCGGGCTGGCGAACAGGTGCGTAAAGGAAGCGATCATGGCGTGCTCCGGCGGAAGCGGAGTAGGCGAGAATGGCTGCAGGATCCGCCGCGAGTACTCGATCACTTCGCCGTCCCTGGCCGGATCGTAGTCGATGTGCAGCGCCAGATCGACAAACCCGAAGCCCAGTTGCCTCATCTGCGCGTTGGCGCTGCGGAAATTGCGCGCCCGGTTCATCTTCTGGAACAACTCTTCCGGAATCGGCTCCCCGGTCTGGTACTGTTGCGCAAACAGGTCCAGCGCCTCACGCTCCCACGTCCAGTTCTCCATGATCTGCGACGGCAGTTCGACGAAATCCCAGGCAACGCTGACGCCGGCCAGGCTCCGCAGTTCGACGCGGCTCAGGCAGTGATGCAGCAGGTGCCCGAACTCATGGAAGATGGTCTGCACGTCGCGGTGCGTCAACAGCGCCGGCCGGCCATCCACGGGTGGAGTGAGATTGCCGCACATCAGCCCCAGGTGCGGTGTGAAGCCGCCTTTTTCGGGAAGCCCGGTAATGAAGGCGTCCATCCACGCGCCGCCGCGCTTGGTTTCGCGCGGATACCAGTCGGCGTAAAACGCCCCGAGCAGGGTTGCATCCCGGTCGTAGATCCCGTAAACCTTCACGTCCGGGTGCCACACGGGCGCGCCCGGCCGCTCCGTGACGCGAATGCCGTAGAGCCGCTGCACGGTTTCGAACATTCCATCGACGACGCGCTCAAGCGGGAAGTACGGCCGCAATGCCTCTTCGTCGAAATCGTACAGCGCGGCCCGCTGCTTCTCGGCGAAATAGGCAATGTCCCAAGGCGCGAGTTCCCGGCCGCCGAATTGGGCGAGTTCCTCGTTCTCCGCGTGAAACCGTGCCTCGGTTCTGCCCTTCAGTTCCGTCAAAAATTTCTTCGCATGCTCACCCGTGTGCGCCATGCGATCTTCCAGGACCAAATCGGCGAAACTGCCGAAGCCTAGCAGTTTGGCCTTCTCCCGCCGCAACTCGAGGATGCGGCTCAGGATCACCCGGTTGTCGTGGGCACCCGCCGTCGAACGCGTCGCGAAGGCCCGGTACACCTGCTCGCGGATGGGCGCACTGTCCAGGTAGGTCATCAGCGCAAGGTAACTGGGCGCCTGCAGCGTGAAGCGCCAGCCCTTCGCGCCCTTGGATTCCGCGCTCGCCCGGGCCGCGGCGACGGCCGTGGGCGGCAAACCCGCCAGCTCGGATTCTTCGGTGACGATCAGCTCGAACTGGTTGGTGGAGTCCAGAACATTTTCGGCGAATTTTGTCGTAACCTGGCTCAGCTCCACATCCAGCGCTTCCAGGCGCGCTTTGCCCGCGGGGTCCAGTTCCGCGCCGTGCCGCCGAAAGTCCTCCATGGTCTTCGTCAGAAATCGCTGGCGCGTGCCGGTCAACCCTTTGGCTTCCTCCGTTCCGGCATACTGCTGCACGGCCTTCCACAGGCCTTCGTTCAACGGAATGCTCGAATAAAATGCGCTTACCGCCGGCTGCACCGCGTTGTGCGCGGCGCGCAGTTCAGGGGTCGTCGCGACGCTTTCCAGGTGCTTGACCACCGACATGGCGAAATCCAGGCGCTCGGTCATGCGATCGACCGCCCGCATGGTGTTCTCGAACGTGCGCGGGTGTGTCTCCGCTGCCACCGCCTCGAGCCGCGTCTGGGCGTCCGCCACCAGCTCGTGAATCGCCGGTTCGACATGCTCGGCCCGAATGCGGTCGAAGGGAATCTGAAAATTGATCTCGAGAAGTGGGTTTCGTTCGCCGTTTGAAGACATGGATGAAAGGGAAGGCTTGCGCCTCGTACCAGGATACAGAAGTCTGCTGCCGGCCGCCCCCGCGATCGTTCTTCAATTTGAACTTCGTGTGTTAACCTCCCGGACCTCCCTGCGTAACTATTCGGTGGAAGGAGAATTTACGATGACGCGTCAACGGGTGAGGCACATTCTGGGACTGGGAATGCTGGCGGCATGCGTCGGTCTGTTACCGCCATCACTGGTTTGGGCGCAGGCGCCAAAGAGCGCCGCTGCGGCGACGTCACCCACGTCCATCGTGACCGTCGAGCAACCAGACGCCCAGCGCACCAAGGAGGAGTTGTCCCGCCTTCTCGAACACTACCCGCCCGGATTGCGCGGTGTCCTGGCCCTCGACCCAAGTCTCCTCGCCAATCCGTCCTATCTGGCGCCGTATCCCGGTCTGGTGAGCTTTCTGAACGCCCATCCGGAAATCGCCCGCAATCCCGCGTTCTATGTCGGCGAGGGTTCAGGTCCCCGCACCACTCAGGACCACGCCACGCAGGTCATGGAGATGTGGCGCGACGTGTTAAACGCCTTGGCCGCATTCGCTGGTTTCGGCATGGGGATCGGCCTGCTCGTCTGGCTGATTCGGACAATCGTTGACTATCGCCGGTGGAGCCGGTTGGCCAAAGTGCAGACCGAGGTCCACACGAAACTCCTGGACCGGTTTACGGCGAACGACGATCTGCTCGCCTACATCCAGTCACCCGCTGGGTCGAAGTTCCTGGAGTCTTCTCCCATCAAGCTCGACGCCGGTCCACGCAGCGTGGGTGCTCCGCTCGCGCGCATTCTCTGGTCGGTACAAGGCGGGGTGGTGCTTATCGCCGGCGGTATCGGTCTGCAGGCGATCAGCACGCGAGTCGGCGATGACGCTTCCCAGCCGCTCCATGCTTTGGGCGTTCTCGCCATCGCGCTCGGCCTTGGGTTCGTGATTTCGGCGATAATCTCCTTTGTCATCTCCCAACGTCTGGGTCTGATCGAACCGGCATCTCAGGCGCATCGAGCTGCGCCGCCGGCTGCCTAGGATTCCGGAAGCCGGGAATGACAAAGCGCTTTCCATATGTTTCGTGACACCACGTTCACCGATGTCAGCCGCGCCAACGCCCTGGACGACGCCCGCGCGGATTTCGTGATGGACGAGGACACGTTCCGCGCGTTCTACGAGCGCACGGCGCGCGGTGTGTGGGCGTACCTGGCCCGCGTCACCGGCGACCGGCAACTGGCGGACGACCTGCTTCAGGAAACGTTCTATCGCTTTCTGCGCGCCGCCGCGACGCACGAGAGCGAAACGCATCGCCGCAATTCCCTCTATCGCATTGCCACGAATCTGGCGCGGGATGCCCGGCGGCGAAGCATGATTCGCGCCGCCTTCAGCCTGGCGGGCGACGACATCGAGCGCGTTCCCTCCCCCGATCACACCGGCGCCACCGAGCGCAACGCCGATTTTTCCCGCGCCATGTCGCACCTCAAGCCACGGGAGCGCGCGATGTTATGGCTGGCCTATGCCGAGGGCGCGTCGCACCGCGAGATTGCGAATGTGCTCGGCCTCAGTCCGGGCAGCCTGAAGCCCATGTTGTCTCGCGCGCGGCGAAGGCTGGCCGCGTTGCTCGGCGGTGCGCCGGAAAGGAAAAAACCATGAAGCCGGTTGAGTGCGAATTCGAATCGGAGGTGCTGGCCGCCGTTCTGCAATCCCGCTGGCCCGAGCGGGTGGACTCTTCCCTACGCGCACATGTCGCTGCATGCGCCGTCTGCTCCGATGTCGCAGCCATCGCCGGCGCGGTGGATGACGCTCGGGAACAAATGCGCGACGATGCCGTGATCCCCGATTCCGGCCGCGTCTGGTGGCTCGCGCAGATGCGCGCGCGCCGCGAGGCCGCCCGAACCGCGGGCCGCCCGATTACCGCGGTTCAGGTGATCGCCTTGGCTTGCGCGGTCGGCCTGCTCGGTGCCTGCTTCGGCGCCACATCGAAGTGGTTTCAGTCGGCGCTCGGGAGCATCGCCTCGAGCGTGTCCGCCTTCGAGATGACAGCGCTCCTGGCTGAACACGGCGCCTTGGTCCTCGCCACGGCCGCCGTGCTCTTGCTGGTTCCCGCCGCCGTCTATCTGGCGATGTTACGGGACTAGGAAGGAAAAGGAAGGAAAAGGGGACAGGAAGCTGTGAAGTAATGGCGTTTTTCAAAACGCCGGATCCGTTGTGTGGTGCGGCATCCGATTTTACTCCCGACGGTGCCAAGCGTTCCGATTACTGCGGCGGTTACACCGCCAGCGCGGGCTGGATTTTCAGTAACCTTTGGATATTGAATGTCAGGGCATGCAGGAGCGCCTCGGCACGCGCCTTGATGCGACCCCGCACCGAGAATCTCCGGA
>JAIQFK010000039.1 GCA_020073305.1 Terriglobia bacterium | reverse complement strand
AAGGACATTTACGACCTTTCGCCGGAGGAGATGAAGAGCGTTCCGTCCATGCCGGCGTCGCTCGAGGAGGCGCTCGATTGCCTGGAAGATGATCATGCGTTCCTGATGAAGGGCGACGTGTTCACCGAGGAACTGATCGAGACGTTCATCGACTACAAGCGCAAGAACGAAGCCGATGCCATCCGCCTGCGGCCGCATCCCTACGAGTTTGCGCTGTACTACGACATCTAAAAGGCGGGATTTGGGATCTGGGATTTAGGATTTGGTTCGCAGCTCAGGACCGTTTCTAACTCCCAGATCCCCAATCCCAAATCCCGTTTCTTGACCGGCACGATCGTCCAGATCAGCGTCTCTCGCGGCGGAATTCCAAAATACCCGGTTCCAGAGGCTGTCCTGACGCCGCTCGGTTTGGAAGGCGACGGTCACGGCCACCCGGAAATCCACGGCGGGCCGCAAAAAGCCGTTCTTCTCATGACCGCGGAGACCATTGACGAGCTGGTCGCTCTCGGATACCCCGTCTTCTACGGCGCCATGGGCGAGAACCTCACTACGCGCGGCATCGATCGCCGGTTGCTGCGCGCGGGCCAGCGTTATCGCGCCGGTTCCGCCGTCATTGAGCTGACCCGGATCCGCGTGCCTTGCTCGCAGCAGGATGTCTACGGTGCCCCCATCAAAGCCGAAATCTATGACGACCGGGTCAAATCGGGTGACAGTTCGTCGCCGCGGTGGGCCATGAGTGGTTTCTACGCGACGGTCGTCGAAGCCGGGGTCGTTCGCGCTAACGATATAATCACGCTTGAGTCCGAGTTGGCCTGAGGCCGCTTGGGTCCCAAGCCATGACGCATCTCCTCGAAGAGATCGAGTTCCAGAATCCCAGCCGCGCCCGGGAGCAGATGGCGCGGCTGGCCGCAGGCCTTCCCGAAGCCGTCGTCACACGCATTCAGGTCCTGCTGGCGTCGGTTCCCGACCCCGACCAGGCGGTCCACTACCTGGAACGCCTGCGCAGCGAAAACCAGGGCGGCTTCGATCGCATTGCCAGCTCACCGGCGGCGCTCGGCTATCTGATTACTGTTTTTTCCTACAGCAAATTTCTTTCTGAAGCGGTTGTACAGCACCCGGAGTGGCTGCTGCAATTGATCGCTTCCGGCGATTTGCACCGCGCGCTCTCAGCCGACGAGCTTGGGCGGCGCCTGCAAACGTCTGTGACGCGCGAGGGCGTTCCCGCGCCGCTCCATCTCGCGCACTTCCGCCGTCAGCAGTTGCTCCGGGTTATGTTGCGTGACGTGCTGGGGCTGGCATCACTATCCGATGTCACCGAGGAGATTTCAAATCTCGCGGACGCTGTCCTCGATCTCACCTACCATCGCATCCGGGAGGAGTTAACCGCGCGCCACGGAGTGCCGCGGCTGGCCGATGGGAGCTCCTGCGGCTTCTCGGTGATCTCGCTCGGCAAACTGGGAGGCAAGGAACTGAACTACAGTTCCGACATCGATCTGATGTTTGTCTACTCGGCCAGCGGCGAGACGGATGGCGCCGAGCCCATCACCAACAAGGAGTTCTTCAAGAAGGTAGCCAACCGCTCCACCGAGCTTCTCTCGACCTATACCGCGGAAGGCCAGTGCTACCGCGTCGATCTGCGGTTACGGCCGGACGGACGGCTCGGCGAGGTGGCCATCTCGCTCGAAGGCGCGCGCTCTTATTACAAGCAGCGAGGCCGCGATTGGGAACTGCAGATGCTCATCAAGGCTCGCGTCTCAGCCGGCGAAACCGAGCCCGGCAGCGCGCTGCTGGATTATGTCGAGCCGCTGATCTATTCGACCACGCTCGACTTCCGCGCCGTGGAGGCCGTTTCGGAAACCCGCGCCCGCATCCATGAGAAGCTCGCGTCCAGGCGTGCCAATGCGGGGCTGGATATCAAACTGGCTCGCGGGGGAATCCGGGACATCGAGTTTCTGGTGCAATGCCTGCAGCGTCTGCATGGCGGGCGCGAGCCCTGGGTACGGCACGCCGGTACGCTGGTCGCCTTGTTCCGGCTGCGGGACAAGTCGCTGCTTTCAGGCCCCGAATACGCGCGCTTGGCCTCGGCGTACCAGTTCTTTCGGAATCTCGAGCACCGGCTGCAATTCGATGAGGATCGGCAAACGCACACGCTGCCGCAGGATCCGGAGGCACTGGAAGCGCTCGCGCGCCGCATGCCCGCCGGCCCTTCGGCCGCCCCGCCCTCCGCGGATACCATCGAGCGGGAGATCGACGCCCATCTGGAAGAGGTGCAGGAATTGTACGACCGCCTGATTCGCGTGAACAAGCCGATGTACTATTCACCCGTTCCGGCCGAGCCGCCTCCTGCCGGCGTCGAGCCCCTTCCAGTTCCCGAGCGGCGCCTGGCTTCGGTTAACTTGGTCCGCCTGGTGGATCAACGGGCGCCGCGGCTTGCGGAGATTCTGAACCAAACTCCCTTGCGCCGCGGAAGCGACCGCTTCGAGTATTTTTTGGAGAAGGTGATTGCCAATCCCGAATGGCTTCGACAGCTCAATGCGGATTCGCGCCTGGCGGGCTGTGCGATTGACATGTTCGAGCACAGCCAGTACTTTGCCGATCAGCTCATCCGGCATCCGGAATTGCTGGATGAGGTGGCCCACGCCTGCGGGTCAACGGAGTTTCAAGTGGATACGGAATTGCCGGCGGAAGCTGATGGCCTCCGCCGCTTCTATCTGCGGCAGATGCTTCGCATCCAGTGCCAGAGCGTGTATCTGCGACAACCGATCTTCACCACGCTTGACCACACCTCGGATCTTGCCGACGCCGTTATTGCCGCGGCTTATCGCATCGCGCTCGAAGATATGAAGGCCGGCAGTCCGCCCGCTCATGCCGATTACGCGCCCCAGGATCAAATGCTGGTGATCGCGATCGGCCGCCTGGGAATGCGCGAATTCGACCTCGCCTCTGATGCGGACCTGGTTTTCGTCCTACCCGACGCCGATACCTCCGAAGCGTTGTTCTGGACTCGAGTCGCCGAGCGCATGATCCACACCATCAGCGCCTATACCGGCCAAGGCGTCATTTTCACTGTGGACACCCGGCTTCGCCCCAACGGCCGGGAAGGCGCTTTGGTTCAGTCCGAGTCGGTGTACAAGGATTATTTTGCACACCGGGCAGAAGCCTGGGAGGGAATCGCGTACATGAAGTCAC
Organism: Terriglobia bacterium; assembly: GCA_020073305.1. GTDB lineage: Bacteria > Acidobacteriota > Terriglobia > Bryobacterales > Bryobacteraceae > QHXW01. The sequence goes on along the minus strand of JAIQFK010000039.1, from coordinate 31,113 downwards.
GTGGCGTGGCCGGCAATGTGTCTCGCGCCACGGATTTCCTGCACGATTTGCAGGAAGTCGACTGGCGCCGTTATGGTCAGAGCGGGCGTTCCCGCAAGGAACTTGCGCAGATGCGCGGACGTCTAGAGAAGGAGCAGGGCGCCCGCAACCCGCTCAAGGGGGGCCGGGGCGGCTATTATGATATCGACTTTGCGCTGATGTACTTGCGCCTGAAAGGAGCGGGAATTTTCTTTAAAGTGCTCAATACTCCGGAACGCATTGACGTCATTGAGAAGATGGGCCACCTCGAACGGGAAGACGCTGAGTTTTTGCGCGACGCGGCCACCTTCTACCGTGCGGTCGATCACGGCTTGCGCATCGCCGCGGGCCACGCGGAGGGCAGCCTTCCCGCCGCGCCGGAGCAGATGCGAGTCCTTACGGAACTCGTGCATCGTTGGACGCCCGAGCACCTGCATGACCGGAGCCTGGATGCTAAACTGGCGCAGATTCGTGAGCGTACGAGAGAATTCTTTGATCGCGTGTTCAGCTAGACTGTTTGGCCGCTGGCTATTGCTGGCCACCATGGCGAGCCTGCCCGTAATGGGCGGTACGGGCGTTTCCGGCCGCCCCGCGCCTGAAATTGACCAGGCGTTCGCCCACATGTACAACACGGATTTCCGGGGCGCCCATGAGGTTCTCGACCGCTATGTCGCCGCGCAGCGATCCGATCCCCTGGGCTATGCGGTGCGTGCCAGCGCCTACCTGTTTTCCGAACTCTACCGCCTCGGGATTCTGGAAAGCGAGTTCTTCGCCGACGACCGGCGCATCATCGAGAAAAAGAAACTGCAGCCGGACGCCGAAGTCAAGCAAAAGCTCTTTCGGGCGATCGATGACGCGCAGTCGCGCGCGGCGAAAATCCTGGAATCGAATCCGAATGATCAAAATTCTTTGTTCGCCATGGCCATCACGCAAGGCGTGACGATGGACTACACGGCGCTGGTAGAGAAGCGGCAGTTGAGCAGCCTCAGTTCCGCCCGCCGTGCCAACGATTATGCGCAGCGGCTCTTGAAGATCAATCCGCAGTACTACGACGCTTATTTAACCACCGGCTTGAATGAATATTTGATCGGCAGCCTGCCCTTTTTCGTCCGCTGGTTCGTTCACTTCGACGGCGTGAACGGCAGCAAGAACACGGGGATTCAAAACCTGCAACTCGTGGCGCGCTCGGGGCAGTACTTGCGGCCGTTCGCCAAGATTCTGCTGGCGATGGTGTACCTAAGGGAGAAGCAGCCCCGTGAAACCCAGAAACTTCTCGCAGGCTTGGCTTCCGAGTACCCCGAGAACTCGCTGCTTCGCAAAGAATTGACCAAGGTGGCGGAGCAGCTCGGGCACGGCGAGAACTCAGATCCTAGATAGATTGTAGCGGTGCTCCGGCAAGATTGTGGAGACGTGGGAAAATAGAATTGGGCTTGGTTCTCTATGGTTCGTGATGGCCTCTATTACGGCGCCACAATGACGGCACTGGGTGTCCTGGTCTCATACCTGATCCAGCCGTGGTATGGGCTGCCGTTTTTCATTCTTGCGGTGTTTTGCCTGTATTTTTTTCGCGATCCGGAGCGGCGGATCCCTCCCGGGCCGGTGGCGGTCTCCCCGGCCGACGGCAAGGTGGTCGCGGTGCGGCCGGAAGGCGCCTCGGAACAACGCGTGAGTATCTTTCTGAACATTTTCGACGTGCACGTGAATCGCGCTCCCATTGGCGGCACCATCACGGGCATCCAATACCGGAAGGGCCGATTTCTCGTGGCCAGCAAAGAATTGGCTTCGCTCGCAAATGAGCAGAACACGCTAGTGGTCGAGGGCAACGGCACGCGTGTCGTGTTTAAGCAGATCGCCGGTTTGATTGCCCGGCGGATCGTTTGCACCAAGAAGCCCGGCGACAAGGTCACGGCCGGCGAGCGTGTCGGGCTGATCAAGTTCGGCTCCCGAGTCGACGTGGTCTTCGGTCCGGAGTGGGACATTCTGGTGCGTGAAGGGATGCGTGTCGCAGCCGGATCGAGCGTACTCGCCCGACGCAACGACGTGGAACGTATCGGGGACGCCTCGGCGCAGGTCAGCACGCTGGAGCCGGTCGCATGCCGGGGTTGAACCTTAAAGAGCGGCTCGTCGACCCGCGGTCGCCCGAGCGCCGTCCGCATCGCGCCGCGTACGCGCTACCGACTCTTTTCACCGCCGGCAACATTTTCCTGGGCTTCGTGTCGGTGATGCAGGCCATTCAAGGCGCCATGGTCGCGCACGATGGCACGGCGGGGGCGGAACATCACTTTGAGATTGCCGCTAAAGCCATCGGGCTGGCCTTCCTGCTGGACGGACTTGACGGCCGGATTGCGCGCCTGACGAACACTGCGAGTGATTTCGGCCGGGAGATGGATTCACTGGCCGACGTGATCAGCTTCGGCATCGCACCTGCCGTGCTGGCGTACACCTGGGGCGTGCAGTTTACCGATCCGGGTCTGGGGGCATTGCTACACCGGCAAATCCTTGCCGTGGGCAGTTTCATTGTGTTCATGTTCTTGCTCTGCGGTTCCGCACGGCTGGCGCGCTTCAATGTCCAGAAGAATCCCATTCCCAAGAATCCCGGCAGGCCGAACCGGAAATACTTTGTCGGATTGCCGATCCCAGCCGGCGCGGGGATGGTGGCTTCCGTCGTGTACGCGGCGGATTCCGTGCCGATCACCTATTGGCCCTGGACGGTTGCCTGGCTGGCGTTGCTGTCTCTGCTTTCCTTCCTGATGGTCAGCACGTGGCGTTATTACAGTTTCAAAGATCTGAACTTGATGCGCCCACGATCGCCGTTGACCATCATTCTTGTCGGGGGTCTCATTTACCTCATCTGGAACTATTCGCAACCGGTGCTGCTGGCGTGTGCCGCCTGCTATGTGGCCAGCGGCATTGTTATTCGTATTGGGGGAATCATCAGGCGGTATTTGCGCCCCGCTCGTCCGGAGCAGCCGGAGCATCAGGTTGGCTAAGACCCAGACTTTGGCCCTGGTAGGCAGCGAGTCTCTGATCGGACGCGAACTTCGTGATCTCCTGTCCGGCAATTCCCTGGGGCAGAACCTCAAGCTGATCGCGGCGGGCGGCGAGGAGGCCGGCAAGTTGACCGACCACGGCGGAGAGCCGGCCTTTCTGCTGGCGCTCGAGGAGGAGAGCCTGGAATCGGCACATGTCATCTTCCTGGCGGACACGCCCGAAGCTGCCCAAAAGGTGCGTGAGGTGGCTCCGCGCGCGCATCTGATCGATCTCACAAACGCCCTGGAGGATATGCCGCAGGCACGGCTGCGCGCGCCCATGGTCGAGCCCCGGGGCTACCAGGTTCCTGGCGATTCCATCCACGTGATCGCCAATGCGGCCGCCATCGCCATCACGGTGGTCCTGAGCCGGCTGCATGCTGCGCACAAAATCACAGGCGCGCTGGCGCATGTTTTCGGGCCCGCGAGCGAAAGAGGCGCCCCTGCCGTCGAGGAGCTGCAGCAGCAAACCATCGGCCTGCTGTCGTTCAAAGGTCAGCCGAAGAAAATTTTCGATGCGCAACTCGCGTTCAACCTGCTGCCCCGTTATGGCGAAGAAGCGCCGGTTGCGCTTGAAGAATCCGAACTGCGGATCGAGCGGAACCTGGCGACGTTGCTCTCACATTCCGGTCACGCCCCCATTCCGTCGCTGCGGCTGATTCAGGCGCCTGTATTTCACGGCTATAGCATTTCACTCTGGGTCGAGTTCGAATCAAACCCGGGCATTGCCACCATCGAACAAGTGCTCGAGGGTGACGGGGTGGACGTTCGAGGGGGCGATACCGAGCCGCCTGACGCAGTCGGCATGGCGGGCCAGGGCGGGCTGGCGATTGGTAACGTCGCGTCGGATCGTAACCATCCGAGAGCCGTCTGGCTATGGATTGTCTGTGACAACCTTCGCTTGCAAGCAGAAAACGCCATCTTGGTTGCGCAGCAACTGCTATGACGCTCCGGCGCGTATGCGTACCCTTGGCCTCCTGCATTTTGGCTTTTGGTGTTGCTTCCTGCGGCTACCATGTCGCCGGTGCTGCCAGTGTTTTACCCAAGAATGTCAAGATCATCGCTATCCCTGCATTCGCCAACGCCACCACCCGGTACAAGGTCTCGGAGGTGATCACCGCGGCCGTGGGTCGCGAATTCATCTCGCGGACGCGGTACAAGGTCGTTGCGGACCCGGACAATGCCGACGCCGTGCTTTCGGGATCGGTGGTCAACTTTTTTGCATATCCCACGACTTTCGACCCGCAGACAGGTCGGGCTGCCGGCGTGCAAGTGATCGTTTTCCTGGCCCTCTCGCTTCGCGACCGGACGACGAACGCCGTGCTGTTCGACCGCCCCAACATGGTATTCCGTCAGACGTATGAAATCAGCGTCAATCCCGGGGCTTACTTCGATGAAAGCGATGTCGCCATGGACCGTCTGAGCCGCGACGTGGCGCGCTCCGTGGTCAGCGCAGTGCTGGAGAATTTCTGATGACTCCCGCGCAGTTTATCGCGCGCCTCAAGCGGAACGAAATCGCGCCGGCGTATCTCTTCCTGGGCGCCGAAGCTTACCAGGGCCGGCGTTGCCGCGAAGCGCTGCTGGAGCGGGTGCTGGGTCCCGACGGCCGCGAGAGCGGGCTTACCCAGTATGACCTGAGCGAGAGTTCGCTTGCCCAGGTGGTCGACGATGCACGGTCTCTCTCCCTATTTGCCGCGCAGCGCGTGATTCAGGTCTCCAGCGCCGAAGCTGCGTTGCCGCGCGGAAAATCGGACGAAGAGGACGAGGCCGGCGGTTCAGGCGGTGCGGCTGAGCTGGACACCTACTTGAAGGACCCTTCGCCCGGGTTGGTGCTGCTGTTCGAGGCAACCCGATTTGAATTCGAGGGGGAAGAGAAAAAAAAGATCGAACGCGTGCGCAAGTTCTATTCCGCGGTTTTGGAGACCGTGGAGTTGCATCGCCTCTCGATGGACGAAGCCGGCGCAGAGGCGCAGGCGCTCGTGCGGCGTGCCGGAGTGGCCGTAGATCCGGCGGCGCTCGACCTGCTGGTGGAGGCGCTGGGTGGCGATGTGGCTCGCATCGCGGTGGAAATCGAGAAGCTTTCGCTGTACAGCGCCGGTGGCCGGTCCATGTCAGTCGAGGACATCTCGGCTCTCGTGCCCGATGCGCGGTCCACCACGGTGTTTGCCCTGGTAAGTGCACTGGGCCGCCGCGATCGGGCCCGGGCGCTGGCGCTTTTGGATACTCTGTGCCGGGAAGGCGAATACTTGCCGCTCGCGCTCGCGTTTCTTTCCACGCAATTCCGCCTGGCGCTGGTCTCCAAGGAGAGCGGACTGCGTAGCGCCCAGCAGATTCAAGGACATTTCTCTCGCGCCGGCGTTCCCATGTGGAGTTCACGAGCCGAGCAAATTTATCAGACCGTGTCCAAGTTCTCGAAGGAACAACTGGAGCGGTGTTTGAGGTTAATCTTTGCGGCGGACCGTGACCTTCGCAGCGCCCGGCCGGACGACCGCATCGTGATGGAACGTTTTGTGCTCGATCTGACTAGCTCGCGAGCGACTTGACGCGCAGGTGCAGTTTGGATTTGTAACGCGCGGCGGTGTTCTTCTTGATCATGCCGAGTTTGGCAGAGCGGTCGATGACCGAGAAGGTCTCCGGCAGCAGTGCGAGCGCGCCGGACGCGTTCTTGTCGGTGAGCAGCTTCCGCATGGCGCGGATCTGACCGCGCAGCCGTGTCTTGTTGCGTTGGTTGAACTCGGTGCGCCTTTCGGTCTGTCGAACCCGCTCCAGCGCGGAGTAATGATTTGCCATGTTCTACTTACGTACCAGTCCTTGAAGAGTTTTCAATCCTTCAGGATACCACAAGAAAAATCTGTGATATGCTCGAAAAGTCCTGGAAGCCCGCGGTGAGAAGTACGGGAAGCTGGTGAAAATCCAGCACGGCCCCGCCACTGTGAGCGTGGAGGACCGGTCAATTCAGCCACTGTTCCGCACGGAATGGGAAGGCCGGCCGGCCCGTTGAAGCGCGAAGTCAGGAGACCGACCGACGGGATTCAGCATGAATCTGGCGCTGCGCCAGACCACATGCTGAGCCCATTTCAGGGCGTGAAATCCGGCAGCGGAGGGCTGCCTGACCATGACACGTCCACTCACATTCTCTTTGCTTTTTCTGTTGTGCGCCGCGGCCATGACGCAGGCAGAAACCGTCCAAGGTAAAGTTGTCGATCCGTCCGGCGCAGTCATCCCCGGCGCGCGCGTGGCGGCCGTCAACCGTGTGGGAGTGATGGCGCAGGCCGTGAGCGATGCGGCGGGCGCATTTCAGGTTTCGGTGGCGGATGGCATCGGCGCGAATTTGTTGGTGACGGCTCCAGGCTTCGAGACCAAGTCTGTACCGTTGGCGCAGGCGGGGGTCATCACGCTCGCCATTGCGCCGCAGGATGATTCGGTTACCGTTGCGGGCTCGACTATGGATATCCCGCTCAGCCAGCAGGGGTCAAGTGTAAGCATCATTCCGCGCGAAGAGATCGCCGGGCGCAACGAAGCGCAGGCCATCGACCTGATCCGGTACCTGCCCGGCCTCAGCGTGGCGGCAACCGGCGCGCGTGGTGCGCAGGCATCGGTGTTCATGCGCGGTGGGGATTACGACTTCAATCTGGTGGAGATCAATGGAGTCCCCATCGACTGGTTCGGCGGAATCGTCGATTTCGCCCACGTCCCCACGGACTTCCTGGATCACATAGAAGTGATTCGAGGGCCGCAGTCGGCCGTCTACGGGGCATACGCCAACAGCGGCGTGGTGAATTTCGTTACGCGATCGCCCCAGGAGAACGCGGAATTCGAGGCGTTGGCCGAAGGCGGCAGCCACTATGAGCGGCGCTTTGGTCTGGGAGGCTCGGGCACGCTGCGCGGCTTCGGAATCGGGGCCTACCTCTCTCGCCTGGATGATGATGGCCCGGTGGCCAACGGCGACTACCACAACCAGAACCTGTTCCTCACACTGACACACAACACCGGCCGGCAGAGTTTCGCGGCGAACGGCAACTTCAACGCGAGCGACGTCGGAGAGCCGGGGCCGTACGGCTCCGACCCGGCACATCTTTTCACCGGCCTCGACCTCATCAGCCGCAGCCGCGTCAACCTGTCCAACTATGGGGCGCACTACCAGATCGATGCCACACCGCGGGTGCGCCAGGAGCTGTTCGCAAGCATCTTCTGGAGCAACAGCTTCTACGTTAGCCCATACGGCGACAGTTACAACGACAACTATCGTGGACAACTGGAAGAGCGCACGGTGCTGAGCGTGACATCGCATTACACCATGGCATTCGGTTACGCCTTCGCGCGGGAGGAACTCAGGAATACATATATCAACGACCCCAGCGCCGGCGTTTTCCCTCTTGAGCGCAATCAACAAGGAATCTATTGGGAGAACCGCTTCGAATTCGGCGGCCGGCTATTCGTGAACGCGGGGGCGCGTGAGGAGATCATTCAAACCGGCCGCATCGCCGCGGACCCGGTGGTCGGGCGTCCCGAATTCCCGCGGGACACGATCTTGAAACTGAATCCCAAGCTCGCCGTAGCATACGCACTGCGGGAAGGTACGCGACTGCACGTCTCCGCCGGCACCGGCATTCGCCCGCCGTCCGGATTTGAGCTGGCCTTCACCGATAATCCGCGTCTGCAACCCGAGCGCACCGCAAGTTTCGACGCGGGGATCGAACAGCGGCTGTTCCACAATCACGTCTCACTGGACGCTACGTACTTCTACAACCGCTATTACGACTTGATCGTTGTACTGGGAGGTTCGCTCACGCATCTGAGCAGCTTCCAGTCGGATAACCTGGCCAACTCACGCGCGCAGGGAGCGGAATTCGCCGTGCGCTTCCGGCCGGCGCGGTGGATTTCTGTGGCGGGCGCATACACATTTCTCGATTCCGAAATATTGTCGCTCAGGGGCTCGACCAATCTCGCTCCACAATATTTCGTGGTGGGGCAGCCGCTGGCGCGAAGGCCGCGGCACTCGGGCACGATGGTCGCTACGTTCTCGCGCGGCAAGCTTTCGGCGAATGCGACTGGTTATTTTCGGGGAAAGGCCCTCGATGTCGAACCGAATTATGGTCCGGCTTACGGCGTGTTCTATAATCCCGGTTTCGCGAATTTCGGCCTGAACGTGAATTACGCGCTCACGCGTGGGGTGACGCTCTATGGAAACTTGCGCAATGCCCTGAACTGGCGCTACGAAGAGGCTCTGGGCTTCCCCTCGCCGCTTCTGAATTTTGTGAGCGGTGTGAAGTGGACCTTTTCACCGTCTAAGTGAGTGCGAGAATGGAGAACGTGAAGTACGACCAACCCCGGCTGGCCATCAATCGCGTCTATACGCGCGGCGGCGACAAAGGCGAGACCAGCCTGGCGGGTGGGCAGCGTATCCCCAAGGATGCTATGCGCATCGACGCCTACGGTACGGTGGACGAGCTGAATGCCCAGATCGGCCTGGCTCGCGACACCGCACAGGAACTGGTTGCAGCCCACCCGGCGCTCACGCAACTCGGCGCCATCCTGAACCGCGTGCAACATGAGCTGTTTAATGCCGGCTCGATTTTGGCGACGCTTCCAGAGGATGTGCATCCACGGCAGGCGCGAGTCACGGAAGCGGAGATTGCGCAGCTCGAAGCCGAGATCGATAAGATGAACGAAGGCTTGCCCCCGCTGCGCTCGTTCGTGCTTCCGGGCGGTTGCCGCTTGAATGCCGAGCTGCATGTCTGCCGCACGGTCTGCCGCCGCGCTGAGCGCGTCTGTGTGGCGCTGGCGCGCAGCGAGCCGGTGGACGGCGAGATCGTCCGATATCTCAACCGGCTGAGTGACGCCCTGTTTGTCTGGAGCCGCTGGGCCAGTCATACACTAGGAGTTGCGGAGACTCTGTGGGAACCCAACCGCGCCGCCTCCGGGCAGCGCGACAATAGATCTTGAAGGAGAGTGCATGGAGAACGTAAATCGAAGACCGCTGGCATTGGCATTGACGGTAGCTGGGGCGCTGGCGCGCCTTGCACCGCACCCATGGAATTTTGCGCCCGTGGGCGGCATGAGCTTGTTTGCCGGCGCACGGCTGAGAGGCTGGCAGGCGTACCTGCTGCCCATCGTGCTGATGGCCGTCACCGACCCCCTGGTCGGCGGCTACAGCCGGGCCACCCCGCTTATCTATCTGAGCTTCATGATCAACGTGTGGATCGGCCGGCGGCTGCGGAAATCCGAGAGTCCGCTGCGCATCGGTGCGGCTGCGATGCTCTGCAGCGTCCAGTTTTTCCTGCTGTCGAATTTCGGCACATGGCTCGCGTTCGGATATGCCCACACCTGGGCCGGATTCGTGCAGTGCTACACGATGGCGCTTCCATTCTTCGCGCCAACGCTGGTGAGCGACTTGCTGACAACCGGCGTGCTGTTCGGCCTGCATGCGTGGTTGAGCCGCAGGGTCTACACGCCGGAGCGGGTACCGCAAACCGCTTGAGACGCGCGCTTCTATCCTGGAGCGGCGGCAAAGACTGCGCCTGGGCACTTGAGCGGCTGCGTGGGACGGACATCCAAGTCGTCGGCCTGCTCACCACGATCAATGAAAAGGCGGATCGCGTCGCCATGCACGGCGTGCGCCGCGAATTGATCGAAGAGCAGGCCCGCTCAATCGGCATTCCGCTGTGGTTGGCGCCGCTGCCGTGGCCCTGCCCTAACGGGCGCTACGAAGAAGTCATGGCGGAGGCGTGCCGCCGAGCTGTCAATTCAGGCATCACGCTGGTGGTTTTCGGAGACCTGTTCCTCGCCGACATTCGCGCCTATCGGGAGAGGATGCTTTCAGGCACGGGTCTCGAGCCGATCTTTCCGCTGTGGGATGTGCCGACCGGCGCTCTCGCCGTGGAGATGTTGGCCGGTGGCTTGCGCGCTCGCGTCGCGTGCATCGACCGAAAGGTCTTGGACACCTCCTTCGCCGGTAGGGAGTTCGACGCGAAATTTCTCGCGGATCTGCCACCCGGTGCCGATCCCTGCGGTGAAAATGGCGAATTCCACACCTTCGTCTTTGACGGTCCCATGTTCAGCCGGCCCGTCGCGGTTGAACCGGTTAGTCTCCATGAGGACGGCGATTTCACGTTTGCCGATCTACTGTGCCCCGTATCGTCTCTCTGATCTCAAGCGCAACCGAGATCATTCACGCGCTCGGAGAGACTTCCAACCAGGTGGGCCGCTCACACGAGTGCGATTTCCCGCTCGAGGCGGCGGCGCTGCCCGTCTGCACCAAGCCCACTATCGACATTCACGCGGATAGCCGCGAGATTGATCGCGCGGTGAAAGACCGGGTGCGCAACGCGCTGTCGGTCTATGAGGTTTTCGACGAGGTGCTGGAGCGTCTGCAGCCCACCCACATCGTCACGCAGACGCAGTGCGAAGTGTGCGCGGTGAGCCTGCGCGACGTGGAGCGTTCGGTAGCTTTGCGGCTTGCGAGCCGCCCGAAAATCATATCGCTCACGCCGAATTCGCTGGCCCACGTTTGGGACGACATCCGCCGCGTAGCGGGCGCGCTCGAAATCGCGGAGCACGGCGAGGTCGTCGTTGCTCAGTTGCAGGCGCGCATGTGCGCGATTTCGGAGAAAGCTCGCGCCGCATTTGAGCGTCCACGAGTGGCCTGCATCGAATGGCAGGAACCGCTCATGTCAGCGGGCAATTGGATGCCGGAACTGGTGGAAATGGCCGGCGGCGTCAATCTCTTAGGCGAGCCGGGCAAGCATTCCGGATACCTCCAGTGGGCGGAACTGGTGACGGCCGATCCCGATGTGATCGTAATCGCACCGTGTGGCTTCGATCTGGCGCGAACGGCGCAGCAGATGTATTGGTTGACTGAGCACCCCGAGTGGCACCGGCTGCGCGCCGTGCAAAACAGTCGGGTGTATGTTGCCGATGGAAATCAATACTTCAACCGGCCCGGCCCCAGGCTGGTCGAGACGCTGCAGATTCTTTCGGAGATCTTGCACCCTGAGACTTTCGCACTGGCATTCGAGGGTACACGCTGGCAAAAACTGTAGCCAAGCCAGTCTGCGCTAAGCCACCGTCTCTTCGTTTCGCAATGTGCTGCGATGCCTTCCGAACGTGTAGTAAATCACCAGGCCGATGGCCAGCCACGCGAAGAAACGCACCCACGTCTCGAGCGGCAGGCTCACCATCAGAACCAGACAGCAGACCATGGAAACAATCGGCGTGAACGGCACCCACGGAACGCGAAATCCGCGCGGGCGCTCAGGTTGCTTTTTGCGAAGCACGATTACTCCCATCGACACGATGATGAATGCGAACAGGGTACCGATGTTGGAAAGGTCCGCGAACCAGCCGATATCGAAGATGCCCGCTGGAATGCCAACCAGCAATCCGGCCAACCAGGTGCTGATGTGCGGGGTCTGGAACCGCGGGTGGACGCGGGAGAACAGGCCAGGCAGCAATCGGTCCCGCGACATGGCAAACCAGATCCGCGCCTGTCCGTACTGAAATACCAGCAGCGAGGAAAGCATGCCAAGCAGAGCGCCGGCCGTCACGATTAGCCGGAGTTTGTTCATGCCGAGCGCCTTCAGCGCGTTCGCCACCGGCGCATCGTTGTTCAGCGTGCTCCAGTGGGCGATTCCCGTCAGCACCAGAGCCACCGATCCATAGAGAATCGTGCAGATGAGCAGAGTCCCAAAAATGCCTTTGGGCATATCGCGCTGCGGGCGGTGGCACTCCTCTGCCGCCGTCGATACCGAATCGAATCCGATGTAAGTGAAAAACACGATGGCGCCGCCCGTCAGCACCCCGGAATAGCCGTTCGGCATGAAGGGGTGCCAGTTTGCGGTGTTCACGGCGCGCGCAGCACCGAACACGAAGATCAGAATCGCAACGATTTTGACGACGACGATGATGTTGTTGGTCTCTGCGCTTTCGCGAACGCCGCGCACCAGAACATAGCTGAGCACCAGCAGGATCAACAGAGCCGGTACGTTAAACCAGCTCCCGGTGAACTGGCCTTCCACGATCATGGGCCTCGAAAGCTGGGCCGGAAGGTGAATGCCAAAGAGATTTTCCAGAATGTCGCTGAAGTACGCCGAGAAACCCACGGCCACGCTCATGTTGGAGAACGCGTATTCCAGAATCAAATCCCAGCCGATGATCCAGGCAAAAATCTCTCCCAGCGTGGCGTACGCATAGGTATACGCGCTCCCCGCGATCGGAATCATGGACGCGAGTTCCGCGTAGCAGAGCGCCGCAAAGCCGCAAGCGATGGCCACCAGGACGAAAGATAGCGATATGGCTGGTCCAGCGCCCGCCCGTCCCGTGAGCGTGGCTGCGTTGCCGCCGTTCAAGAGCAAATCCAGCACGGGGACCTTGAAGACGGATTTGTCCATGAAGTGTTGGCCCGCCGCGGCGGTGCCCAACACCGTGAAAATGCCTGAACCAATCACGGCGCCGATGCCGAGGGCCATCAGGCTCCAGACGCCCAGCGTCTTTCGCAGACGAACGGCCGGATCTTCGGACCCGGCGATCAGTGCGTCGATGCTCTTGGTACGGAGAAGCTGATTCATGCGTGGCGCAGGCATTCCTGCTCGACCGCGAATGCCCCGCGCGATAACTAGCGCTTGCGTTGGCCCTGCGCAGCCCTTGTGATCTTTCTCTTCTGAGATCCTCGTGCGACCCCGGAAGCCCGCTTGGCTTTGGGCGGCGCTTTTTTGCGTGCAACCCGCTTCAACTTCTTCCGTTCCGCTTTGTCGGTAATTTTTTGTGTATTCATCAGCTCTTTTTCAGTCCAGCGTATTTTTCAATTAGCTTCTTCAAACCGTAACGAGGGAAGCTGACGGTGATCTTAGCATCATCGCCTTCCCCTTCGCGTCGCACCACCGTCCCGGTACCGTACTTCGGATGCTCGACCGTCATGCCGGTGCGCGCCGGCTTCTTGGGTGGCGGCGGAGCAGACGGGAGGCTGCGTGTGACCACGGGCGCGCGCGGCGCTTGCTGGCCAGTTGGCTGCCCCGGCCTTTGCCCGGGGAAGGGCATGCCGCGCTCCGCGAAAAAGTGCGAAATATTCTCCAGCGAATTATAGGTCTTGCCCGTGAACGTACTACGCTTGGCGCTCTCGCGGCCGTCATAGCGTTCGGCAGTGAGGTCAAGCTGCGGAGTCCCGCGGTCATCGCCGCCCAGGTTCACAATCAGGTTCGCGGGGACTTCGCTGAGGAAGCGCGACGGAATCGAGCGCTCCTGCTCGCCACCGCCGAACCGCCTCCGGTAACGCGCCCAGGTCAGGATGAGCCGCTTTTCGGCGCGCGTCATGCCCACGTAGCAGAGCCGGCGCTCCTCCTCCAGCATGGCTTCGGAATTGAAGGAGCGGCTATGCGGGAAAAGGCCCTCTTCCATGCCGGCAAGAAAAACGATGGGGAATTCCAGGCCCTTGGCATTGTGCAGCGTCAGCAGGCTCACCTGCGCGCGCTCGTCCACCGTGTCGGCGTCCGACACCAGCGCCGCGTGATCCAGAAACTCGGTGACGCCCTCACCCCGCTGGGCCGCTTCGGCAGCGGCGCTCGCCAGTTCGTCGAGGTTCTCGATCCGCCCTTCCGATTCGGGCGTGTTCTCCTGATCGAGCATCTTGCGATACCCGGTGCGGTCTTCGATAAAGCGCAAACCATCGTGCAGCGGCAGAGCGGCCAGAGCCTCTGCCAGTTCTTGCACGAGCTTTCGGAACGATTCGAGCGCCGCGTGCGCGCGCGTCGCGAACTGGTTCTCGTCGAGCATGCGGCCGATGGCGGTCCAAAGATCGAGATTGTGATCAAGCGCGTAACGTTCGATCTGCTCGACCGTGGTTTTGCCGATGCCGCGCGCCGGGGTATTGATGATGCGCAACAGGCTGATGGAATCCTGCTGCGAAGCCGCGAGCTTCAAATACGCGATAATGTCCTTCACTTCGGCGCGCTGATAGAAGCTGAATCCACCTACCACGATGTACTTGCGGCCGTACCGCCGCAGCGCTTCTTCGATTTGCCGCGATTGGAAGTTTGTGCGGTACAGCACGGCTACGCGCTGGCCTGGATTTTCGGACAGCAGCCGCTCGATCGAATCCGCGACGAACAGCGCTTCGTTTTCGGCGTCGAATCCCGCGTAGAGACCCAGCGGCTCGCCCGCGCCGGCATCGGTCCAGAGCCATTTGCCTTTGCGTTCTTTGTTGCGCGCCACCAGTACGCTAGCCGCCTCCAGGATGTTCTTGGTCGAGCGGTAATTCTGCTCGAGACGGATGGTCAACGCGCCCGGATAATCGCGCTCGAAATCCAGGATGTTGCGGATGTCGGCGCCCCGCCAGCTATAGATCGACTGGTCTTCGTCACCTACCACGCACACGTTCTGGTGCGCTTGAGAGAGTAGGCGCATCAATTCGTATTGGGTGCGATTGGTGTCCTGGTACTCGTCAATCATCAGGTAACTGAGCCGCCGGTTGTAGCCCGCGCGCGTGGCCTCATCGTGATACAGCAGGCGGACGGTCTCCAGGAGCAGATCGTCAAAATCCAGAGCGTTCGCCTGCCGCAGCGCCTTTTCGTACTCTTCAAAGATCACCGCAATCTTGGTCAGGTTCGGTTCGGTGGCTTCCTTATACAGGTCCTGCGGGGTCTTCTTGCAGTTCTTGGAGTGGCTGATGCGCGAGAGCACGGCCCGCGGTTGCATGAACTTCTCGTCCAGGCCAAGATGGCGGAAGGCGGCCTTGATGATCGCAAGCTGGTCTTCGTCGTCGTAAATGGAAAAACGGCGCGTAAATCCGGGCCGGATCTGCGTTAGAGGATCGCCATCGCGCCGCAGCAGCCGCACGCAAAATGAGTGAAACGTGGAAAGGTTGGGCGACGAAGCAAGACTCTCGCCTTCGAGCAGCGCGGCGACGCGCGTGCGCATTTCATCCGCCGCCTTGTTCGTAAAGGTGACCGCGAGGATGGCGGACGCCGGAACCCGGTGGCGGCTAATGAGGTGCGCG
The DNA here is from genome assembly GCA_020073305.1 of Terriglobia bacterium. Taxonomy (GTDB): domain Bacteria; phylum Acidobacteriota; class Terriglobia; order Bryobacterales; family Bryobacteraceae; genus QHXW01. The sequence continues at coordinate 16,077 of JAIQFK010000039.1, read as the reverse complement.
ATGCGGTGGGTGATGACGCGCGTTTTGCCGCTGCCGGCGCCGGCCAGGATCAACAGCGGACCCTCGGTATGGTCAACGGCTTCGCGTTGTTGGGGATTTAGCCCTTGAAGAAAATCCATTTGCTGGGGATCAGTTTGAATTTTAACACGCCATGTCGCGCGCCTCGATTCGCGATCCTCCAATGCCGAGATCCAGGCATCTTCCGCGCCAATGGAGCCGCCCCCCCCCGCACGGCGCCATAAATCCAGTTTCCTTTACCAAAGTAAATATTGGCTTTGCATTACCGCTTTTCGACAATGAAAAGGGAAGGGTTTTCTCTCACTGTGCATTGGACAGGAGTCGGCAGGCGGACGTGTCTACGACCGTTAGCCCTAATCGGGCTATTGATGATCCTGGCCCCGCTCTCTCTGTTCGGTCAGCGCTACCGGTTCAAGTATTTCAGCCATGGCGATGGCCTGAATGACACAGAAGTTCACTGCCTGTTGCAGGACCGTACGGGCTTCGTTTGGGTGGGTACCTCGTCAGGGCTGTTCCGCTACGACGGTATGCACTTCGTCGGTTTTCTCCAATCCGGCGATATCACCAGCTCGATAGACGCACTCGCGGAAACCCCGGACGGAACGCTGTGGGTCGGAACCCACGGCGGGCTCGCGCGCCTGCGCAATGGCCAGATGGAATTCGTTGATCCGCCCGGGTGGGTTCGCATCAACGGCCAGGGCAGCCTTGTTTCTGATCCGCAGGGGCGCCTGTATGTGGGCACCACCAAAGGCTTGTATGTCGGCGAGGGCAGCGGTCCGGATCTGAAGTTCCGGCGGTATCCGAACCCCGCACTCGTTACCGATCCGGCGGTCTATGGAGTGCATGTCGATCCCGCTGGAGACGTCTGGTTCGGCTGCGGCGATAGCTTGTGCAAGCTCGCCCATGAGCGCACAGAAGTTCTCGCTCAGGATGCCGGGATTCCAGCGGATCAATGGGACGCCATCCTGACCGACCAGGAAGGCAACCTGTGGATCCGTAGTCTCCACAGGCTGCTGGTGCGTCCGAAAGGCGAGCGGCAGTTCATGGCGCGCGATCGCGGACTGCCTCCGGCCACCATCTCCGCCTCCCTGCAAATGGACCGCGAAGGCCGCCTCTTCGTTCCTACCGAGTCGGGGATCGGCCATTTGAGAGGCGGAGTCTGGGAAACCATCGGCATCGAGCAGGGCCTCCCCACCAATCCTACCTGTTGCATCCTTCAGGACCGCGAAGGTTCGGTCTGGGTCGGGTTGTCCGGCGCCGGATTGGCTCGCTGGCTTGGCTATGACCAATGGCAGTCGTGGACCCGCGCGGAGGGCCTGGCGGGAAACAATTCGCAGGCGATTCACCGGGACCGCTCTGGAACCCTGTGGATTGGCACGGAGCGCGGCATCCAGCGGATGGGTAGCGACGGTAAGATATCGCGCGCATGGACTGACAAAGACGGATTGGGCGGCATCAAAGTGCGTGCCATTACGTCCGGTGCGGATGGGGCGATTTGGGTAGGAAGTGCCCCGGGCGGTGTCTCCCGGCTGGATCCACGTTCCGGTAGAGTCCGCTCGTACCGGTTAGGAGTGCTGGACGACGACAACTTCGTCACCGGACTGGTGCTGGATTCCGAAAAGCGCCTCTGGGTAGTCACTCAGGGCGCGCTGTTTCGAAGCACGCCGGTCAACCGAACTGTAAAATTCGACCGCCAAATACTGCCCGGGAGTTCGGCCGCGGAAACCTTCGGCCAAATGCTGATCGATTCAAGAGGCAGCTTGTGGTTCGCTGGTTCCCAAGGGTTGCTCCGCATGGACGAGGGCCGGTGTACGCGATTTTCGGCCAAGGACGGCTTGCGCAGCGATGCCGTGGACACCCTGACAGAAGCGGCGGACGGCAGCATTTGGTTGGGCTATGTCGAAGCGCTCGGAGTCTCTCGATTCACGATCCGTCAAGGCCGGCCGCAAGTGCAGCACTTCTCGGAGGGGAAAGGGCTGAAGTCCAACGAGATTGCTTCGCTCCAAACCGACAGCCGGGGATGGGTGTGGGCCAGCTCGAATGACGGCGTGGATGCGTTTGATGGCCAGAAATGGCATCACTTCGGCCAGGCGCAAGGGCTGCTTTGGGAAGATTCCGTGAGCCGCTCGCTGTTTGCCGATTCGGACGGCAGTGTGTGGCTGGGCACCAGCCGCGGCCTCTCCCGCTTTCATCCACCGTCACACCCGATGGGCAATGTTGCACCCCCGGTGGTCCTCACCTCCGTGCAGTTCGGAGACGGGTCTGTGAAAGCGTCTCCCGGTATCAAGATTCCATACCAGCACCATTCGCTGATGGTAACCTTCGCGGGTTTGAGCTTTGTCAACGAACGGTCCGTTCGGTTTCGATACCGCCTGCAAGGCTTGGAGGAAGATTGGGTCGAAACGAGCCAACGTGAAGTTCGCTACCCCAGCCTGCCGCCCGGAGGGTACACGTTCGAAGTTCTTGCCTCTAACCCCGAGGGAGTCTGGAGCACCCAGCCGGCGAGCTTTCCATTTAGGATCCTCCCGCCGTGGTGGCGGTCCTGGTGGGCCCGCGTGATTCAAGGGGCCATGACTATGCTCCTCGTGGTCCTGGTGTGGACTTGGCGCGTCGCTCACTTGAAGGAAGAACAGCGGCAGCTCGAGATCGCCGTCGACCAGAGGACCCAGGAACTGCAGAAGGAAAAAGCCAATGTGCTGGTCCAAAAAGCTCGCGCGGAGGAGGCCAGCCGGCTCAAGAGCGAGTTCCTCGCCAACATGAGTCACGAGATCCGCACTCCCATGAATGGCATTCTGGGCATGACGGATCTGGTTCTCGATACCGAGCTTTCTTCCCTGCAGCGGGACTACCTTTCGGTGGCGCGAACATCCGCGGAGACTCTGCTCTCCCTGCTGAACAATGTGCTGGATTTTTCGAGAATCGAATCCGGACGGATGGAGCTGCATCCGGTCGATTTCTCGCTGCGCCGGTGTACCGCGGAAGCGGCTGCAGCGCTGCGTCCGGCCGCCAATCAGAAGGGCCTGACACTCAACCTCGAGATCGCGCCCGGGGTGCCGGATGGACTGCACGGCGACGCCGCGCGGCTTCGGCAGGTGTTGCTGAGTCTGCTGGACAACTCGGTGAAATTTACGGCAGCGGGTTCGATCGATTTGCAGGCCAGGGTCGAGGATCGCATGGATCAAACCGTCACGGTGCAGTTCTCGGTCCGCGATACAGGTCTCGGCATTCCCGCCGACAAAATGGAAGTGATCTTCGAGGCCTTCCGGCAGGCGGACGGTTCCAACACGCGAAGATACGGCGGCACGGGACTGGGGCTCACCATTTCATCCCGCCTGGTAGCCATGATGGGCGGTCGTCTCTGGGCGGAGAACTTGCCCCAGCGAGGCAGCACCTTTCACTTCACGGTCCCGTTTCAAGTCGCGGCCAACTCGCTGCCGTCGCCGGCCAGCAGCCCCGAACGGCGTCCTGAGCCCGGTACCGTTTCGAAATCGTTTCGGATCCTGCTGGCTGAGGACAACCTGATCAACCAGAAACTGGTTGCGAAACTGCTCGAAAGCAAAGGTTACGAAGTCACTGCCGTGGCCAACGGCCGCGAAGCGCTGGCGGAAATTGATCGCCAGAAGTTCGATCTGGTGCTGATGGACATCCAGATGCCCGTGATGGACGGCTATGAATGCACCGCCGAGATCCGGAAGAGAGAGCAGGGGACCGGCGGTCGCGTGCCCATCATCGCTCTCACGGCGCATCACACCGCCGAAAACGATCCGTGCCGCCCGGATTGCGGATTGGACGACTACGTCATCAAGCCGATGCGGCCCAAACAACTCTTCCAGGTGATCGAGGCGTCGATCGCAAAGAGCGGCAATCTGTCTGGCGTCGTGACCTGATCTCAGGTCCAGTAGCTCCGATCCAGGCTGCGATACTGCACGGCTTCCGCCAGGTGCTTGGCGGAGACGGAGGCGGATTGGTCGAGATCGGCGATGGTGCGCGCCACTTTGAGAATGCGGTCGTGCGCCCGCGCGGAAAGGCCCATCTTCCGGACCGCCAATTCCAGCGTGCGCTCACCGGCATCGTCGAGCGCGCATTGCTTGCGAATCAAACGCGACGGCATGCGCGAGTTGAGGAAACCCCGCTCGAGCTGTAGCGCCTGCGCCCGCTCCACGCGCTCCCGAATCTCCGCCGATGTTTCGCTGGTTCCGTTTCCGCGAAGTTCCTTGTAGGGAACCGCGGGCACTTCGATGTGGATGTCGATACGGTCCAGTAGCGGCCCGCTAATCTTGCTCAGGTAGCGCTGGATGATGCCGGGCGTGCAACGGCATTCCCGCGTCGAGTCGCCAAAGAATCCGCACGGGCACGGGTTCATCGCCGCGATCAACATAAAGCTCGAGGGAAAGTGCAGCGTCATGGCGGCGCGTGCGATCGTGACCGAGCCGTCCTCGATCGGCTGGCGAAGCAGGTCGAGCACATTGCGCGGGAACTCCGGAAATTCGTCCAGAAACAGGACGCCGTTATGCGCCAGGCTGACTTCGCCCGGCCGGGGCATGCCCGAACCGCCGCCGATCAGCCCGGCATCGGAAATACTGTGATGCGGCGCGCGAAAGGGCCGTTCGCGCAACAGTCCCTCGCCCGAAGGCAGCATGCCGGCGATGCTGTGGACCTTGGTGGTCTCGATGGCTTCGGCGAAGCTCAGCGGCGGCAGCACGCCAGCCAGGCGTTTCGCGAGCATGGTCTTGCCCGAGCCCGGCGGCCCTATCATGAGCACGTTGTGAGCGCCCGCTGCCGCCACCTGTAGCGCGCGCTTCGCCGTGATCTGGCCGCGGACATCGTGAAAATCCAGAGCGGAGATTTCCGGCGAGAACTGCGGCGCGTTCAACGGGATAGCCGGTGAGAACTCCAGGGGCCGCGAGATCAGGGCCACTGCCTCGGCCAGATGCTTAACGCCGAAAACTTGCACGCCTTCCACGACGGCCGCTTCGGCGGCATTTTCCGCCGGCAGAATTAGGGTTTCGATGCCCTGCGTGCGTGCGCAAACCGCCATGGAGAGCGCGCCGCGGACAGGCCGGACGGCGCCGTCAAGCGAGAGCTCACCCACTACCAGATGACGATCCAGCGCGGCTACGGTTCCCATCGCGCCGAGAATGCCCAGCGCCATCGGCAGATCGAATCCCGCTCCCTCTTTGCGGACGTTCGCCGGAGCCAGGTTGATGGTGAGCGCTTTGTTCGGGAATCCAAATCCGGAGTTGATCAACGCCGATTTAATGCGCTCGCGGCTCTCGCGAACGGCGGTATCGGGCATGCCAACAGTGATGAAGTCGCGCGCCGTGCCAGACTTATACATGTCGACTTCGACATCGATCAGATGAGCATCGATGCCGTATACGGCGGCGCTGCGCGTCTTGAACAGCGCCATTCAGGAAGGGCTCGATCACCAGTATAGCGAATCCGGGGTTGCTATACTGAAATGCGAATCTCCGCGGCCGGAGTGGCGGAACTGGCAGACGCACGGGACTCAAAATCCCGCGGCCTTCACTGGTCATGAGGGTTCGACCCCCTCCTCCGGCACCATCATAAAATCGAAAGGCGGCTTCGCTGGACGTTGGCGCCGCCAAGTCCGCCGTCGAAGCCGCCTTCGCCTAAAACGTAAACTTCACGGTGAACTGCATCGCGCGCGGATCCGTTTGCACGTTGGTGATCTTGCCGAACTGGCAGCCGAACTGATGGACCAGGTCCGTAGATCCATCCGCATTCGGCGGCAGGCACCATGAGGTATTCGGAATGCCAAGGTTCTGGTGGTTCAGGGCGTTATACACCTCCCACCGGAAGCTGAAATACTTGTGTTCGCTGAGGTGGAAGTCTTTGCTCAGCGACATATCCGTATTCCAGAATCCGGGCGAGCGCACCCCGTCATTGCGCAGAGCCATATTCCCGAACTGCCACCATGCGTCATAGATGGTCGGATCGGGCGCGGTCAGGATGGCGGGATTCGTCTGGAATGCCGCCTGGAAGGCGTTCGGATTGAACCACTGGTTCTGCGTATGCGCTCCCTTGTTCGGATCGCCGATGAAATTCGGCCGGCACTGGTTTTGGATGCCGTTACACGGCGCCGTGATAAGAAGCGGCACGCCGTTTTGGAAGTTCCAGTTTTGCGTGAGAGTCCAGCCACCGAAAATGGCGCTTCCCAGCCGGCTTCCGGAGAGGAACGGCTTTCCCTTTCCAAACGGCAACTCGTAGGATCCAGCGATGTTCAGGATGTTCGGAATGTCGTCGGCGGTTAGCGCCACGTCCGCAAACCGGTTGTCGGGGTTTTGCGTTCCGGCGCCGCCCGCGGTATTCCCAGAACCTCCGGAAAGCCCGCCCGGGACTAGGGAGGCGCGCCCAACGGTTCTGCCGATCGTGGTGGGCGTAGCAGTGTTCCCAATGATGCTCCCAGTGTTTGGCGTCCCGATGTTCTTCTGATGCGTGTACGCCACCATGAAGTTCAAGCCGGCCGAATAGCGCTTCTCGAACTTCATTTGCAGCGAATTGTACCGGTTGAAGCCGTCGGGATTCGAGTTGATGCTCAGATTCCCATACTGCGGATACGGCCGGTCGAGGCTTGCCAGCGAAATCGTCGGACCGTAAATCGGTACCAGCGCTGCCGGCGTCGGCACGGTGTCATTGATATGATCCCGCAGTTGCTGGCGCACCGCCGTGGGTACGTGATCGTAGCTGCGGAACTCGTCACCGTACAAGTGAAGACCATGCGTGCCGACGTAGCCCACGCTGAGCGACATATTCTTGGGGAGCTCGCGCTGCACGTACAGGCTCCACTGCTCGACGTACGGATCCTTACTGCCCTGCAGGAAGCCTTGCGGCCCTGTGCCCAGAAACTGATTGTTGTCCTGCTTCACCTGGTTGAGCGGCGGCAAAGTGAGCGGCGGCGCGCCTTTGCTGAACTGAAACACCGGCCGTTTGCCGGTGAAGTCGCCGTTGTAGCCGAAGTAGTTCGCATAGGCAGGGCCGCTGATGCCGCCATTCTGATCACCGAACGCGGCACTGATGCCGTTGCTGTAAATGATGTCATAACCGCCGCGCACCACCCACTTGCGGTCGCTCGTCGGCGTCCAGGCGAAGTTCACGCGTGGGCCTAGAGAATTCTTGTGCGCCGGAAAGACGTTGGGGCTGGGATGAGCAGCCGTCCCAAAGTAGTCGATGCGTCCCGGGTACGGCACGTCCGGGTTCTGCCCCGAGAAGTTGATGTTCGCGAGGTAATTGCTGCGCTCCCGGAACCAGCCGTACAAGTCGTAGCGCAGCCCGAGGTTCAGCGTCAGTCTGGAATTAACGCGGTAGTCATCCTGAAAATAGAAGCCCCAGTAATCATTGGTTTGATAGGGGTAGTGGAAGGTTCCGGTGCCGCTGCCAGGGTCAACCGCGCCCAGCAGGAACTGCGCCAGGCCGTTACCGCCCTGGCCGGTCACCGGATCATTGGTGAGGCCGCCGCCGAATCCCAGGCCGTAGCCCCAACTCGCGTTGTACCAGTTGTGATCGCGCCGCCACATCAAGCCGCCCTTCAGCGTATGACTGCCGATGACCTTGGTCACGTTATCCTGCAGCGTGTAGGCGTCCACGCCTTGCAGTCCGTTCTGCCATTGTTGCGGGCCGAATCCGAGATAGCCGCCCACGCCGATCGTCGGGACTGGCCCAAAGCGATCCAGAATGAAGTTCAACCCTTGAATCTTCTGCTGCAGGGCGGAGTTGTCCACCAGCGAACTCGGGTTCTGCTTGGGGATCTGGTTCTGGCGGCTGTAGCTGGCGCGAAACTCATTGATCAGCGTCGAGCCGAACGTCTGGGTGTGGCCGATGGTGAAGATCTGGTTCGCCGTCGTATATGGTTGCGCTCCCGAAATTCCTTGCGTCTGGGCAGTGGCGCCGGTCCATGGCAGACGGAAATTCGCGTAGTAACTCGGATTGTACAGGTACTCCACGAAGAGCGCGCTTTTGTCGTTGAAGCGGTGATCCACCTTGATGGACATGTTGTTGGTGGTCAGACTGCTGCCGACGGCGCCCAGAAAGTTGTTGCAATAAACGCCGCAACCGCTCGAACCCTGCTGGAGAGGATCAATGAAATTCGGCGTCGGCAAGCTTGCCGCGTAATACGCAGACAGCGGATCGATGCGGCTCTGCGGAATGATATTCCCCGCAAACGGAGCCCGGTGAAACAGTCCATTGGCATCCGGGCCGGTGGTGGAGTAGGGATCGTAGATCATGCACGTCGGGCAGGCTCCCAGGTCCGGCCGGTCGCTGAAATTCCCGGACCGCTCCAGAGCCGTCGGAACGTTGTAGATCTGATTCTTGTTCTCGTGGAGGAGCGAGGTATCCCACGAAAAGAAGAAGAAGGTCCGGTTCTTGACGATGGGTCCTCCCAGTGTGCCCCCCACGTCGTTGTAGTTGACGCGCGGCGAGAGGAATTCCTCGCCCGTCGGCGATCGCCGGTCAAATGGGTTGTTCGCATTGAAATAAGAATTTCGGTTGCTCCCGTACCCGCTGCCGTGAAATTGGTTGGTGCCCGATTTCAGGACGATGTTCACAACGGCGCCGCTCGTGCGGCTCCACTCGGCGGCTAGCCCGTTGTCCACCAGATTGAATTCCGACACCGCGTCCGGCGACGGGTTGACCACCACCGATTCCGGACCCAGCGCGGCGTTGAGCGATCCATCCAGATACCAGGCGTTGGCGCCGCCCTGGCTGCCGTTGACGCTGATCCCGGAGCCGACAATGTGCGTGGGGTCGGGAAAGCCGCCGAACTGGCTGTCGAAGCCGAACGTCGAGCCCGAGGGTCCGTTGGACTGTGTGATGCCGGGCAGCAGTTGCACCAGATTTTGAATGTCGCGGCCCAGAATCGGTACCTTATCCAGCATCTGCGGCTGAATGCCGATGCTGAAATTCGAGGCCGTAGCTTCAATCAGTGGCGCCTGTGCCGATACGTCTACTGTCTGTGCGAGTTCGCCCACTCGCAGCGCGCCATCCACGGTGGCTTTGCTGCCCGCTGTCACCGCGATGTTCTGCATGTCGAGCGAGCTGAAGCCCTTGGACCGGAATTGCACCGTGTAGGTTCCGGGCACCAGCTCCGGGACCAGGTAGAAGCCCGCGGTGGTGGTGAAAACTTTAGTCGACGTGTTGGTCGCGGTGTTGGTCACTGTGACCTCAACATTGGGAACGGCAGCTCCCTGCGGATCGGTTACCGTACCTTGGATGGCCCCGCGATCCAGCGCTGCCTGCATCGTCGCGAGGGCTAGCCACGCCGCCATCGCGAACCGGAAGAAACGAACATACTCACGCATACCCACCTCCTGTAGTAAAGACCACTCGCACCGTCAGTGACATACCGAGCCGCGACCGAAGGAAGCGGTTGCTCAGCGAATTTTTACCAAGCTTCTAAGCCTCAATGCCCCGCGCCCGGTGCGGTCTCTTGCGAAAGAAGCACCACCGCCCCGAGCGCGCAAACAATGCCCCCAACCTGCGTGGCCGTCAACTTCTCGCCCAAAAACAGCCATGCGCCCGCGATCGTCACCAGCGGATAAAGATTGATGATCGGGATCACGACCGAGGCTTTGCCGCCTTTCTCAAGAGCTGCAAAGCTCGTCAGCGCACCAAGGCCGTTCAACAGGCCGCCTAGCGCGGCCAAACTCACCAGTGAAGGACTCACTCGCCATTCGACCGGACCCGCCACGGCGATCGTGGCTGAAATCACACCCATGGCGATACAAAACCACAGGAACGACAACTCAAACGAGACATGGTTTGTGCTCAGCTTCTGCGTGATTCCACTGATACCGAAAAATACCAGCGCGACCACCGCGAACAAGAACCATGCCTGCGTATTCATAAGCTCAACAGGTAAATCGAAATCAGCGCCAGTCCGACTCCCATGATCTGCGCCCGGTTGAGCGACTCCCCGAGCAACGCCAACGCCAGAACCACCGTCACCAGAGGCGCCAGCCCGACGAACGGAATCACGATAGAGGCCTTGCCGCCCCGCGCCAGCGCCAGGTACATTGCGATATTCCCGGTGCCGCCCAGCAGGCCGGTAATCAGGCCGTAAGTCACGCCTTTCTTCTTACTCCCGGCCGTTCGCCGCAGATTCCTGGAAAACGCCATCCACAGAACCAGCGGCAGCAGCCCGATCGAAAACAGCACCTGATTCGTCCACGGCGAGATCCGATCCACGATGATTTTCGACTGCAGCCCCCAGCCGCCCCAAAGAGCAACCGTCAGGAGCGACAGCAGCATCCACGGCGCCATCAGGCGCCCTGCCGGTCTGGGCCCCGCCATCTCCGCGACCTGTTCCACTGGCTCTTTCATCAGCGGTACTGGATCTCCAGGTGCATTGTGCCCGGCTGCGATGGAAGTTCGATGGCGTCCCGGGTCGCATCCAGCCGCGTCCATGGCTTGCCGTCCAGCGTCACGCGCTGGATGTGGCCCGAAGGAACCCGAGCCACCAGCCAGTTCTTCTTCGCCGCATGATCCGACGGCAACTGCACCGTCGCCTCTACAGTTCCCGGCGCTGACCCGGCGTGCATCTGATAACTGACCGGGCCGAAGAAAGTCTGCACCCGGTCCACGTGAATTCCTTCGGCCGATGCGAGCCACCTCCGCGGCGTGCCTAATCCCAGCCAAAGCGTGTCTCCGTCTTCAAAGACCAGCGTGTCGCGGACCCGGTTCACGAAGCGCGATTCGTCCGAGATCTTGTAGAAGGGGCCGCTGCCGTGCCGCCACTGATGAAACTCCTCGGTAAACATGTTGACTTCCGAGTAAAGGCAGGCCACGAAGTCGTTGTACAAATTGCGGATCGCGGCCGGAACCTCGTGCCTCCGCAGATACACGGCAATCGGATTTAGCAGGTTCGCCTGAAAAACCATGCCTCCCTGGCTGAACCAGTACTTGTCATCGGTCATCCCGTGAATGTTTAGACCCATGCCGCTCGAAAGCGTCTCGTTATCTTCCCAATCATCCAGAATCCAATTCGCGATCGGCTCGTCCGGAGAGAAAAGGCCGAGTATCAGCCACACAACCGCGCCGCACAGCGTATCCCGGTCGGCGCCCAGCCTCATCAAAGGCTTCTGTTCCCGGTGGCCGTAGCGCTCGTAGTAATCCGCGCGGATGGGTCCGAACAGGCGGAAGCGCCGCGTGGGCACCACTGGCGCATATGGTTCATACGTGCCGTCCTGCATGCGCACCACCGGTGCCGCTTCAACCGAGCGTAAGATCGCCGCGCGCAGGTCGGTGCGAAACTCGTCCGCTTCTTTGCGGACGTGTGCCGCTTCCGGATTGCCAATCTCCGCCAGCGCTAAAGCCGTCTGATCCATTCCGGCCCACGCATAGGCGTTGATGGAGAACCAGTTCGCCCAGTCCTCGTTGTCTTCCAGTTGAGATGCCGGCAACAGGCCATACTCGCGCAGTTTCTGCCCGTCGGCGTCGTTCTGTTTTGTGGTGGAGCGTTGCGCCACAATCCAGTCGATGGCCTTGCGCATGTGCGGCCACGCGTGCTCCAGCCACTGGCGGTCTCTGGTGTAGAAATAATGCTGCGCTAACGTCCAGAGCACGGTCGGATGGTCGAGGCCGTAACCGGAAGCTGTGTAGTCGTAAACATCGTCGACCTTCGCGCCGTGGAAGATCGCATCCGTGGGGCCTTGATGAGCGCCCGGGAAGTTCTTGCTTCCCTGAAGGCGCATCATCATTTCGAGATAGCTCGTAGCCGTCTGGAATTGTCCCAGCGTGTCCAGCAGTAAAACTTGATAACAGGCTTCGTTCTCGAACACGTCATAAACGTAACTGGCGGCCGGATTCATGTAGAGGCCGGTTTTGGGGTCTTTGGTGGTGCTGATGTGAATCTGCGCGATCACCGTGCGCGCCAGGTCGTTGAACTTCGGCTCAGGAACCTTGAAGCGGACGGCCGGCTCCACGATCTGCTTCCAGTAACCGATGATGCGGTCTCGTTCGGAGGAATAGCGCAGCGCCTCCATGTCCTTGCGGTCGGCGGCTGAGAGATCGGAGACACACGGCAGTTTGACCACAACCGAGCTTTCGGCGCCCGCCGGAACCGGGAATCGGATGTGGATCCCGCGGCTCTCTGCCGCCATCGTGGCGGTGGCGGGACCGTCGAGCTGCGCGCGCACGAAACCGCTGCCCACAACGAATTTTCCTTCGAGCGTGAGCGCTTCAGCGGGATCGACCCACACCCATACGTGAGCGTTACGCGTGGCGCTCGCGGGGTTGTGCGCGGTCAGCCGGAGCATCAGAATCGCGGGCGTCTGCTCGCTCCGGGCCGGATCTTCAGGAGACAACGGCCCGCGCAGCAACGTCGAGAAAGCTTCTTCGCTGTAATCGATGCCTTCGTTGTGCCAGCGTTGCGTTACCACGGGAAGGTAACGGTCGAGCTTGCTGACGGTAACCTTGTGGTCCTCGCGCAGGTTCGGTGTCTGGCCGGTTGTAATCGTCCACGTAATACGATCGCCCGCCCATTGCAGCCGCTCGAGTTCGTGTCCCTTCGCTTTGATGCCCGACTTGCTCACGAAGACATTCCCGCCGTATTCGAACGCGAATTTCTGCCAGTCTGAGTCCGGGGCCAATGGCAGATAGGCACGCCCGCCCCATTCCCGCTGCCAGGGATCGAGAGGCGGTATTTCACGGGAGGCTCGTTCGTAGCTCTGCTCCGGTTCTTTGGGGATGCGTTGCCGGATGCGCAGCTTCTTTGTTCCGGCGGCGGCGTCGGGACCGTCCAGATCGACCACCCGTGCGCCGAGATCCGGAATGACGATAGGTCCGCGCTTGAGATCATCCGTGCAAAATGAGAAAGTCCTCGCCGTCGTCTTCAGTGTCACCACGGTCAGATCATGCGAGCCGGGAAGGGATGGCACGGCCTGGACGAGATCGAGCATCACGCCCTTAGGTGAAGCCGAGGCCGCCGACGAGCGCAGCCGGCCGTTGTAAACCGAGATTGCGGGTTCAGTCGCGAAGTCAGCCTCCACTCGCACAACGAGCGGCCGCTCCACACTGTCGGAATACGCGGAGATCGCAGAGATCGCGGGCGCTCCGGCGGCGAAAGCCAAGCGCACCTTCAGCGTTCTTCGATAGCGCACAGCCGGCAGATTCTTGGCGCGCGCGTTCTCCGCTTCACCCAGCGGCGAGAACTCATAGCGGCATTCCGATTTTTCGCAGCGCTCTGAGGCCTCGGCAGTCAGCCATTGGCCCTGCCACGGGTCGTCCATGGGATCTTCGAACGACGGCATACGCGGCGGATCATACGGCCAGTTGTGGAACCAGTATTCGACCCGAACACCCTTTGGCGCCTCACCCGCGTATCGCGCCTTGATTTCGCGAATGTCGCGTTCTTCATCCCATTCGATTCCCACGTTGGAACTCTTCGCGACATCGGCAATCGCAGCCAGACGCCGGGGCTCTTTGTCGCTCCACGTGGTGAGCCTGCCGAAGGGAGCCAGGTCGAGATAATCCGCCGCCTGCGCACAGCACGAAGTCGCCAGCAGAGCCCATGCGAGGGTCAGACGCACGCCCTCTCCCTCTGCCCCACGCGGTAGCGTTCGATCGTCGCCGGGTTCAAATGCACACCCAGCCCAGGAGTCTTCGGAACTGCCACCATTCCGTCGGCGTCCACCAGGATGCTCTCCTCGGTCGTTTCCCAGCGCAGCGGCGACTTGCTGGTCGAATACTCCAGCAGCTCCGTATCGTGATGGTTTGCCAGAAAGTGAAGGTTAGCCGCGATTTCGATATTCGTCTTGTAGCCGTGTGTGATCACGCGCTTGCCGCGTTGCCGCGCGGCCTCCGCAATTTTGAGAATTCCGGTGAAGCCGCCCACGCTCGTGATGTCCGGCTGGCAGATGGAGGCGCCGCCGCGGTCCATGGCTTCGATGAACTCATCCACGTGCGTGAGTCCGAGATCTCCCACGCCCAGCGGAATACCGGCCTCTGCCATGCGCGCGTGCCCGGCAACGTCGTCCAAAGGCAGTGGCGCCTCCAGAAACAGCACGCCGACATCTTTCAAAATCGGCACCAGCATGAGCCCTTCGTCGGCGGTCTTGTACGAAAGAGCCGCATCCACAATCAGCCTGCCGCTTCCCAACGCCTCCCGCGCCGACCGCAACAAACGGTGAGTCAGGTCCAGGTCATCCATCCACCAGGGATCTGCGGCAAACTTGACGTTGCGCAGCCGCAGCCGGTCCATCGCGTCCTCCACCTGGCGTTTCACACCGGCTTCGGTGGCCGCCATCGGATAGATAGTGCCGTACGCCTCAATGCGATCGCGGCGCGCGCCGCCCAGCAGCTCGTGGATCGGCACTCCGCGCATCTGGCCCGCGATGTCCCACAGCGCGATATCAACGCCTCCAATAGCGTGCATCATGAGCCCACGGCGGCCCACATAGCAGGTGGAATCGTACATCAGATCCCACAATCCCCGGGGATTCGAGGGGTCCCTTCCCAACAGAAGCTCTCGCAGCCCCCAGGCTTTGCAGTGCGCCGGACGGGCATACACAATCGCTTGGACCGCGTCCGCCAGCGTTTCCACTTCACCAATCCCCGTAATGCCCTCGTCGGTCTCGACGCGGATCACGCAATCATCGTATGAGCCGTCAAACAGCCCGATGTTTGGGTCCTCCACGCGCAGATGGATGGCCTGGATGTCTGTAATCTTCATTTACAGTGCGGACTTCTGCCTATTGTCGGGCAATCCAACTAGTGTTTTTTCACTATCTTTGGGGGAAATTGGTAAAAGCGTGTAATGCTTGGGTCTTGATCCGGGATCAAAGATACTCGGGCGATGGTTCCTGGTCGGTTTTCGGCGTCGAGCCCGCAAGTTGATGAAACAACGTGCAAAAGTGGCTGACGTTCTTGAACCCGAGTGCATAAGCCGCTTCTTTGGTTGAGGACCCCTCCAAGTGTATGAGCCGCCGGGCTTTCAGCACCAGCAGCGCGTTGTAATAGGTGTGCGGGCTGACCCCGGAGGAGTTTTTAAACAGCGGAATGAACCTGGAGGGGCTTACCCCGACGGCCACGCAGAGGTCCGTAAGCCGGAATGCTCCCTTGCCATGACTGTTCATGTATTCCGTCGCCCGATGCATGTGCAGCCACGGCAACTGGGGAGGCAGGTGGAATTCCAAAGGAAGGACGGCGTCCGTGGGCCAGGACCTCAACAAATGGACCAGGATCTGCCGAACGAGGGTCTCCGCCATGGTGGTGTAGCCGCGCTGCTGTTCCTGATACTCTCGCACTAGCTTCGCCACCAGCTCAAAAACCTCGGCATTCCGAAACTGCCCGACGAAACGGAAGTCGCGGGAGAACGAGCAGTACGGCATGGACATGGCTTCGAGCAGCGGGCGCAAGACGGTCGGCCGGAGGATCAGCGTAAATCCGCTGGCGTGCGGCGCATCCACTCCGAACCGGCAGCGGTGAATTTCGCCGGGATTGACGATGAGGATTTCACCGGCGTGCAACAGATCGCGCTGCTGTTCCCGCAGGACCTCCATAGATCCGGAGAGGCACATGACGATGCAGTACTCGCCGTGCATGTGCGCCAACCCGTCATATTGCGTTTGCGAATAGTCGAAGTGGTGAAACCCCAACCCAAGATCCGGTGTCAGCCAGACGCTGCTCATCGCACTGCAACCCTGCTCCTGTCGCATAGGAAGCTCCCTGATGTGCGTAGAAGCTAACACACCAGGCAAGCGGTGCGCAAGCTCACTGTCCCGCCCCCTGTCGTTAGCATGTGAGTTGTCCGGTGTAATTAACACGTGAGTTGTCCGGTCCAGGCCGGGCGGGGTAGGAAGCTGGCGGAGTGGAACCCAGCCAGCCGATACCCGCCCGAGAGATGGAGCGGATGATGAAACTGCAGGACGTGATTCTGAAAGCCATGGCCAAGAAACTGACCTGGATCGAAGCCGCAGAGATCGCCGGGATGAGCGTGCGCAACATGCAGCGCAAGCGGCAGGCGTATCAGGAGTATGGCTACACCGGGCTGTTCGATCAGCGGCGCGGGAAAAGGAGCATCCATCGCGTGCCGATGGAGAC
>JAIQFK010000038.1 GCA_020073305.1 Terriglobia bacterium | reverse complement strand
CGACGAAGGCATCCAGATCCAAACGGCCGACAAAGCTCCAGATGCTGCGAGCGGGGTGCTCTTCGCCGATGAGTCCCTCAATGTCTACCGGCAGCAGGACGCTCTGGGCACGATCGATCTCCTCGAAACGGAGTGCCTCGCTTGCATGTTGGTTGGTGTCCACAAATCGAGTTTACGGATTCACCGAATATTTTCAAGTGAGCGCCTCGATTTTTTCACAGCTTCCTGTCCCGTTTTCGCCCGAAAATGCGTCTGTCCCGTTTTCGCCGTCCCGTTTTCGCCCGTCCCGTTTTCGCCGTCCCGTTTTCGCCCTTAGCGTCGTGCTTCCCCATTTTCCGCTCCAGGGCTTCAATCCTTCGAGCCAGTTCGTCGTAGCCCGCGAGCATCTGGCGCAGGTGGACGAATGCGCGCACCACCTGGATGCTCGCACGAACTGCCACGGGGCTCTGGAGTACGTTTGCCAGCATCACCGCTCCGTGCTCCGTGCAAAGAGCGGATTGTGCAATTGTTGGGAAGCCGGCCGCTACGAGGAAGGTACGACCGACTGGGCCGGCGGGGAGGAGTAGGCACTTTCAGTGCTGTTGCTGTCTACCGCCGTGGCCACGTAGTAGTAAGTCTGACCAGGCTGGACGCTGGTGTCGGTATAAGTGGTACCAACGACTAAGCCTGAGTTGACTTTCGTGTACGGTCCACCTGACGTGCTTCCCCGATAGACATTGTAACCAGCCACGTTAGTGGAGGCGCTGGCCGTCCAAGTTAGATTCACGCTGTGGGCAGTGACGCCGGGGCCTGTGACGCATCCTAAGCCCAACGCGGCGTTGATCAGGCGTTGCACAACGGCAATATTGCAGAGGGCAGTTCCCTCGACAGTGAGCGTGCAAGTCAACATGCCGAGGTCCATATCTATGGCCAGTTGTACGTCAGCAACGTTGACCGTTCCGTCTTTGTCCGGGTCGCAGGGGGCCGCGCCGCCGCCGACTGAGCCGGCGCTCAGCGATGTGGGCGGCAACGGCGCGGGATGCAAGAGGCCGAAGACGCCAACACCCGCCGTGGTTGCCACGTACACTTTGCCGTTGGCGATGGTGGGCGCGATGAACTTGTTCCCTGCTCCAAAATGGTCGCGGCCGCCCGCCGCCTGGTTGCTGTTGTAAAGCTCACGCAGGTTAGTCGCATCGTAGGCATGCAGGACGGCGGGATTCGAATTCTCGGCGGCCCAAACGATGCCGTTGGTGTTGTTGTTCGCCGAGATGCTGGGTATGGATCCCGGGTAACCGAATGCATTACCCGTTTGCGCAACCGGCGTGGTTGAAAGCTTCGCATTCGCGAACCGAAACGCATAGATGGGGCTGCCGACGGAACCGTAATAGACGGTGCCGTTGAAATAAGCCGGCATGGCCCAGACTCCGCCCGGTAACGCTCCCGCAAGTTCCTGATAGACGTTGTTATTACTCAAGCTGAACTTACCCATCGAATCGCGGTTCACCAGATACAGATTGCTGTCTTTGCCCGCACCCACGGCCAAGCGCCAGACTTTGCCCAGGCTGTCGTTCTGGTCAGGCAGCACCATCGCGCCTCCGGAGCCGAGATCGGCGTCACTGGCGTTCTCGGGCACCTCGTTGTCCATTTCGAAGTAATCGGCGACGGCCAGACCAGCCGACGTGGACAGCTTCATGAACGCGTTGCCATAGTTGCCGTTGGCGGGAAAGCCGCCGCCATTCAGGGTCATGTCAAAATCTCCGTTGCCATTGAGCAGGTAGATGTTCCCCGATGCGTCCGCGGCGAGTCCGGCCCCCGACATCCAGATCCCGCCTTCGCTGCCATTGGGAACCACGTTAAGGACGGTTGTCTGCGCGAGAGTCGCGGCGTCGTATCCCATGACCCAACCTGTATACGGGCGAATGTCGCAATGAGATCCCCACGCCGTATACACGGTACCGTTGAGTAACAACAGGCCCGGCCGCTCCTTGTACTGCTTGGCGTCGAATATCACCTTCGTGCCGTCGGTGTTGTCACCGGTGCCGGGATAAGTTGCCTGAACCAACTTGGGCCCGCCAAACAATTCCGCGTGCGTGGCGAGATCGAGCGCGTGCAGGCGCTGATAGTAATTCCCCGCGCCATCCTTAGACATCGCGACGAGATAGATCGCGCCATTTGGCCCGCGAGTACGATCAATCACGGGTGTGGCAGTAATGCCGATCTCTGGCGTGACCTGACCGCAGGAGCGATTGTCCGATGGCGCTTCCCCGGATTTCAACATGGAAACTTTCCAGATCGAAGCGCCCGTATCCGCGTCGAATGCATAAACAGTATCGTGCTCGGTGGCTACAATCAGTAAGTTGTGCGTGCCCTGTGCGGGAATCGCAATGCCTGCTACGTACAACGGCTGAGCATCCACCTTGCCGTCTACGGAAATCGTGAAGAGCTTTCCGAACGAACTGAAGTTCACGTCGTTCGGCGTCAGGGTGGTTTCGTTCAGGTTTTGGCCGGTGCGGGCAATGTCATTATGATGGGTGAGTACGTCTTGCGCCTTCGCGATAGGGAGGTCCGCCAGACACCATGATGCGAGCAGCAACGGGGCCGCCGTTCTGGAGAAGTGAAACGGCAAGAGTCCTGCAACGTCCAATGGCATCATATGCTCCTGACGGTCTGCCGCGCTTGTTCGTGTGGTGCTCTCCAGATGTGACCGAGTTTAGGGAATATGACAAGATTGCCATAAGTTAGAGACACAGGCAAACCCGTCTGACAACGGCGGCCGGGGAGGAGCGTCCACCCGGATGGCATCGAGAGTTATGAAGTGTTAAATGGACCTTGGTGCGAACGGTGAATCTGTCCCT
This sequence comes from Terriglobia bacterium, assembly GCA_020073305.1. Classification (GTDB taxonomy): domain Bacteria; phylum Acidobacteriota; class Terriglobia; order Bryobacterales; family Bryobacteraceae; genus QHXW01. Next base: position 33,146 of record JAIQFK010000038.1, on the reverse strand, counting down.
GCTTTGTTCTTTGCCATCATGTGGTAGCGCTCGCGTGCCCGTTCGCTGTTTCGGATGCGGTCCTCGCATTCCTGCCTGCGCCTTTGCTGGCCGACTCTCTTGCGTTCGCGTAAGAAGGCCTCGATACGATAGGCGGCGTCGTCGCGCTGCGCCTGCGTCAGCACAACACCGGCTGCACACTCTGTAGGCATCGACCGCTCGACGGTTCGAGCGTCAGAATTGGTTGCGGTTGTCTGCACGTCCTCCACCTTTTCGTTAGGGTGTCGCGGTGAGATCGCTCCACCGTCTTCCCGGCGCCATGAGCGATGCCCCCTATCCGTAAGCGCTGTTTTAGGCTCGCGGATGCCAAAAGGTATTGCATTCAACTAGCCAAAAAGTAAGCCGCGGTGGTTGAGTCTGGGTGCGTTCTCCGTGAATCAAGGAGATAGGAGCGGGTGGCGAGTGTGAATGCTAACTACAGTTAGTGTTCGCTCGACTATCCAAATGCAGATTTCCCAACCACCCCTCTAACAATGGTGGGTGAAATCACAAAATGGCGAACACCGGCGTGAGGCAGTTGCCGCAAAGGTGCTGCGCAGAATGTGTGACCGCCTGGATTGGCAGTGCTGCCCTCAGCGGGACTTCGCGGATCGCTGACGCCAGTAGTGAGTCCCCGCCATCGCTACCAGCGCAGCCAGGAGGAGTGCTAGTGAGCTGGGCTCCGGGACGGGGGTAACCACGGGAGGCGGTAGAACCGGCGGCGGTGGTTCGATCGGTGGCGGCGGTTGGACCGGTGGTGGTTGGACGGGTGGCGGTTGGACCGGTGGCGGAGGTTGAACGGGCGGAGGCGGTTGAACCGGTGGCGGCGGCTGAATCGGTGGCGGTTGAACCGGTGGCGGCTGAACCGGCGGCGGCTGAACCGGCGGCGGCTGAACCGGCGGTGGTTGGACAGGCGGCGGTTGAACGGGCGGCGGTTGAACGGGCGGCGGTTGAACCGGTGGCGGTTGAACGGGCAAGACCGAGTTGCCGTGGTGGCCCCCATGCAGCGCGAACAGGGCAGGTAACGGAAGCAGTGGGAGCCACCATTTGGATCGCTTCGCGCCGATTTCCTGAGGCGGGTTTCCCGGCAACACCGGCACCGCCCGCGTCCGTGACTCGGCAGGCTGCTCCGGAGGCAGCAGCGGCTCACCAAGCGCTGGGAGCCAGTATTTTGGAATATCCAGAATGCCGGGAGGCGGGTCCAACGCCGCAACGGGTTGCTGCGGAATTATGGAGATGCGGTTTCCACACCGTGCGCGCGCGAGCAGAACTCCGTCGGTGAGGAGGGCCTCGCCATTGGCGAGTTGGACTGGCTTGCGGGTCCAGAAAATCGAGTCGCCTTTGCGGTAGGAAACGTAAACGCGTGAGAGTGAATGCGCCTCGAGGCGCCTCACGCGCGTCAATTGAAACTGACGGTAGTGGAGTGCAGCAACCGGGTCTGAACGTAATCTAATCCGGAGTTCGGCGGCGTTGTATGCCCCTCCCGGAATGATGGAAAACGGGTAGACGGGCCGCAACGCCGGAGCCGCCGCCCCTTTAGGTCCCTCGAAGCGGGCGATTCTGGGGCTAGGCGCGGCAGGGCCTTCCGCGTAGCGGTTAGCCCATGCGGAGAAACCCGCGACACACGAGGCGAGCAACGCCACTGACAGTGCTGCGCCTGCCAGAGCGGCGCGCAAGCCCGAGTGGCGGGTCCTCAAACGTTGATCGTGCTGCCTCATCTTAGTCATTTGCGTGCTCAAAGGTACCCGTCACCTGCGGCTGTCCGATCAAACCCAAGCCAATGCGTATCGTGCGCGGGCGACCTATCGCCGCCCAAAGATCACTGAAGCTGGATGAAAGGGTGTCGAGCGTTTTATGCGGACGTGAACACCCGGCCTAATTCCTCCGAAATCCATCGGCCCTCCACGTTACGTACGCTTCTTGTTCCGTTAGTTTTAGGATGGATTTGTGAGCAGCTTCCTGTCAATGGATTGATAGTAAGTACCGGTACGATGAATCGGACGATGCGGCGCTGGACTGCTGACATCGATACGAGAAATACTCTGAACCAATGAGAATCGAATCTACAGAGGCCTCAGGTAAAATCCTGCGCCACCCGGCGGTCCCGTACGTTGTCCCCTTCATCTTGTTTCTGGCGTTGCTGGCGCTGGGTCGATACGTGCCGGCTCGGTTGCTGGAAATCAGTTCCGCCGTCGGATTTTTTGTTGTCTTCGGTGTGACGCTATTCTGCTCTCGGCGGATCATCACCTGGCGGCTGATGAATTTCTGGGGAAGCACGGCGCTCGGCGTGGTGCTGTTCGCGATCTGGGTGGGCCCCGACGTGTTGTGGCCGGCGTATCGGGAAAGCTGGCTGTTTCACAACAGCATTGTCGGTGCGCCGAAGAGTTCCCTTCCCGCGGGCGTAAGAGTCAGTATCGTGTTTATCACTTTTCGCGTGCTATCGAGCGCGGTGAATGTGCCGATTCTCGAGGAGCTGTTCTGGCGTGGGTGGCTGATGCGCTGGCTGATCTCGAGGGATTTCCGCAAGGTCCCGCTGGGTACTTATGCTCCGCAGTCGTTCTGGCTGGTGGCCGTGCTTTTCGCGACCGAGCACGGTTCGTATTGGGATGTGGGGCTGATCGCGGGTGTTTTGTTCAACTGGTGGATGACGCGGACGCGAAGCCTGGCCGACTGCATTCTGGCGCATGCCGTCACCAATGCATGCCTGGCCGCGTACGTCCTGATGAGGAATCAGTGGCAGTACTGGCTGTAAGGCATCGGGACGAATGGCTAAAACCAAATGGCCGCCTGATGCGTCTCTAGTAAATGACGGGCCATTTCCTTCTCCTGTCCGAGTAGCGGATGGCGCCGCGGAGGCGTGTCGGGGCTCCGCGGCCCGGCGCTCGGTTCCTCCTTTGCTCGCCAGTAGGCTGGGCTATCATGTTCTAGTTCGCCCATGAATCGCAGGAAAGTGACCGCATTCTTCGAAATCCCCTTTTTGCCCGCAACCAGCCCTTTGGGAGTGGAGCGCGCCTGAGCGATAGCGCCACCCCCACATTACGGCGCGAACTAGGCCTGCGCGACCTCGTCCTATTCAACATTGCGGCAGTGACCGGCATCCGCTGGCTGGCGGCAGCTGCGCACACGGGGCCGGGATCCATCACCTTGTGGATCCTTGCGGCGGCGCTGTTTTTCGTGCCGTCCGCGGTGGTGGTATCGGGGCTCTCGCGGCGCTTTCCCGAAGAAGGAGGCATCTACGTCTGGACGCGCCGCGGGTTCGGCGACTGGCACGGGTTCCTCTGTGGCTGGTGCTACTGGCTCAGCAATGTCTTCTATTTTCCGAGCCTGCTGCTTGCGGGCGTCGGTATGGCGGCGACCGCCCTGGGGTTCGCGGAGAATCGCATTTGGCTGGTGATCATCTGCCTCGCGATTTTGTGGATCGCGTCGATCACCAACATCGCCGGACTTTCCGTCGGGAAATGGACCGACAACCTGGGCGGGCTTTCCACGTACCTCGGAGGCGCACTGATCATCGGCTTCGGCCTGCTGGTATGGCTGCGATTCGGATCGGTGACGGCCATCCGTATCATGCCGGAATGGAACCTGGACAAGCTTAACTTCTGGTCGCAAATCGCGTTCGCGTTTGGAGGCCTCGAGCTGGGGGCCATCATGGGCGGCGAGATTCGGGATCCAAAGCGAAACGTGCCGCGCGCAGCGTGGATTGCGGGGCTGGGCATCGCGGTGTTCTACATCGCGGGTACGCTGGCCCTGCTGGTCCTCGTTCCACCTGACCGGATCAGCATCGTGACGGGTCTCGTCGAAGCCGCCAGGGCGGCGGGAACACGCATGGGATTCGGCGGGCTGCCCCTGGTGATGGCATTCGCGATCTGCCTCGGTGTGATGGGACAGCTTGGCGCGTGGATCGCAGGAAGCGCGCGGCTGCCTTTTGTGATTGGGATCGATCATTATCTGCCCCCGGTTTTCAGCCGGCTTCACCCGCGATGGCGAACGCCGCATCTCTCGATCCTGATCTTGAGCGGAGCCTGCACGGTTTTCGTTGTCGCGATGCAGGCGGGAGAGAATCTGCGGACCGGCTATCAACTCCTGGTGGACATGACGGTGATCACTTACTTTGTGCCGTTCCTATACATGTTCGCGGCGGCCTGGAAGTACGGCCAACGGTTGAGCAGCGCCGCAGGCTTGGTGGTGACGGTGCTGGCCGTCGTGCTGTCGTTCGTGCCACCAGGCGATGTGTCGTCGGTGTGGCTGTTCGAGCTGAAGTTGACGGGAGGATTTGTACTGCTGGCGGGTGGGGCGTGGGTGTGTTTTCATAGGTTTAGCAAACGGGCATAATAGGCATTGATATGCATGATGAGCATTGATACGATAATCATATGAATGCTGACACGATCCGGCAGTACGTCCTCGAGAGGTACGTCCGGCCTGCACAAGCGCGGGGTGAAAAGACTGTGTCGGTAACGGCTGGCGACGTTCAAAAGGCACTGGGCCTGAAGAATCGAATTGCGTGGGTGTGCACCGCCTTGAGAGCCGATCGTTTCCAATCAGAAAATCATCTACGGCTAAAGGATGAAACCGGGCCGCCGTCGGGCATGAGCACTACGGTCAAGTTCACATTCGAAATCGATTCCGCGGGTGCGAGCGAACCGAATCCGCTGTGGCAACTCCGCGGCATTGCAAAAGACATCTTCAAGGAAGGCGGCGAATGGGAAAATTTCATCAAGGGGGAGCGACAGCAGCTTTCTGACATCCAGGACAAGATCGGTCGATGAGTTTGATCTACTGGGACACGATGCTCTTCGTTTATTGGTTCGAGGAGCATCCGGTTCATGCAGATCGCATCCGGCACATTCTCACACGCATGGAGCAGCGAAAGGATTCGCTCTGCACCAGCGCCTTCGCGGTTGCAGAAACACTGGTTGGTCCCTACAAGAAAGGAGCACTTGAAATGGCCGATCGCATTCGCGAGGCGTTCCGGCCGCCGTTCATTCAAGTGCTGCCTTTCACGAGCGATGCCGCGAACCACTATGCAAAGATTCGCGCGGGCCTCCGTGTTTCCCCCGCCGATGCGATCCACCTGGCGTGCGCGGCGGAAGCGGGAGTCGATCTCTTCTTGACGAACGATCGCGGACTGGCGGGCCAGATTGTTCCCGGAATTCAGTTCATCGCGGGTCTCGACTCAGACCTCTTCTAGCCTAAAATAGAAAAGACTCCGCGCTTCATCCTCAATGATTCAACTGACAGGCGCGCTCAAGCGCTTCGGACCGAAAACCCTTTTCGAAGAACTCGACTGGCTCGTCACCACGGGCGAGCGCACCGGCCTGGTGGGCGCGAACGGCACGGGGAAAACCACGCTGTTGAAGATTCTGGCGGGCATCGATGGGCTCGACGGCGGAACCCAAACACTCATGAAGGGCGTGACTGTCGGGTATTTGCCGCAGGATGGACTTTCGCTTTCCGGCCGCTCGGTCTTCGCCGAATGCATGACGGTTTTCGCCGGGCTGCGCGCCCTCGAGGAGGAGCAGGAAACGCTGACCGCGCGCATGGCGGAGCTGGACTCGACGAGCGCCGAATACGCGCAGGTGTCGGAGCGCTTCCATCGCGCCGAGAACGAGTTCCGCGCGCGTGACGGATACGCCGTTGAAGCGCAGGTAGGCGCAGTGCTTACCGGACTGGGTTTCGGCCGCGAGGACTGGAAAAGGCCCACAGAAGAATTTTCTGGCGGCTGGCAGATGCGCATCGCGCTGGCCAAGCTGCTGCTCGAGAAGCCCAACCTGCTGCTGCTCGACGAACCGACCAATCATCTGGATCTGGAAGCGCGGAACTGGCTGGAAGACTACTTGAAGCAATATCCGCACGCCTACGTTCTGGTTTCGCACGACCGGTTTTTTCTGGATGTGACCGTGAAGCGCATCGCGGAGCTGTGGAACAAGCACGTGAATTTCTATTCCGGCAATTTTTCAAGGTATGAAGAGCTGAAGACGGAGCGCCGCGCGCAACTGGAATCGGCCTACAAGAACCAACAGGATAAAATCCAGCACCTGGAAGCATTCATCGACCGTTTCCGCTACAAGGCCACCAAGGCCAGGCAGGTACAGAGCCGCATCAAGGAACTGGAGCGCATCGAGCGGATCGAGCTGCCGCCTGCCGAGCAGGCAATTCGCTTCCACTTCCCGCAACCGAAGCCGAGCGGGCGCGTGGTGGCGGAGTTCCGCAACGTGGCCAAGAGCTACGGGGCCAAGTTGGTATTTTCGGACGTGAATTTTGTGATCGAGCGCGGCGACCGCGTGGCGCTGGTGGGCGTGAACGGCGCAGGGAAATCGACACTGATCAAGATTCTGGCCGGCATCGAGCCGGTGACCGCCGGTGAGTACACGCTGGGCTACAATGCGGCGTCGGACTACTTCGCGCAGGATCAATACAAGGAGTTGGACCCGAAAGTTCGGATGATTGATGATCTGGCGGCGGTCGCTCCGCGCGCCACCAACACCGAGCTGCGCTCGATTCTCGGCTGCTTTCTATTTTCCGAAGACGACGTGTTCAAGGCCATCGGCGTGCTTTCTGGCGGCGAGCGCAACCGGTATGCGCTGGCGCGCATGCTCATGGTGCCCGGCAACTTCATGTTGCTGGATGAGCCGACGAATCACCTGGACATGCGCGCCAAAGACGTGCTGCTGGAGGCGCTCGAGGAATTCTCCGGCACGGTGGTGTTCGTGTCGCATGACCGTTACTTCATCGACAAGCTGGCCACGCGGATCTTCGAGGTCGGCGACGGCGCGGTACACGTTTATCCAGGGAACTACGAAGATTATTTGTGGAGGAAACAGGGCGGCGGCACGGCAGCCGTTCCGGCGCCGGGAGAACCGGGGTTGGAGGCCGAAGAGAAGGCGCCCGCGGCGGCGCCGGCCAAGCCCGCAACACCGCCGCCGCCAAAACCGGCCGCCGACAAGCGCCTGAATCCCATCAAGCTGCGCCAGATGAAAGAGCGCAGGCGCGCCATCGAAGACGAGGTCACACGGCTCGAGGTGGAGATCGCCGATTACGAGCAGGCGCTGGCCAATTTCAAAAGCGCGGAAGAGACCAGGAGTGTGAGCGAACTGCTGAGCGCGCGCCGCAGAGATTTGGAGAGCCTTCTGGCAGAGTGGGAGGACGTGGCGCAGACGATCGAAGCGAACCGGTGAGTGAAGGTCAATGGCTCAAAGAGAGCGCAGCCGCCTTTCCTCGATCGACCAATCCCGCCGAGCCCCAGTCCCGCGGCGTCGTCACGCGGCCCTTGCCATGCGGCGGCTGCAGTTCCTTGATCTGAAATTGGATGGCCTTTCCGCTCACCGCGACCAATCCATACCCGTAGAACCAACCATCTTCGTATCCTTTGGACAGCCGGAGGTGTCCACCCGAACTCGGCATCGAGATATAGTCGACTCCACCGAGATCTACGTGGAGCATCTGGTGAACATGACCGGCAATCACCGCTTGCACGCCATACTTTTTCGCGAGCCGGTGCAAGGTAAACTCGGGATTGCGAAGGATCGCGTCAAGCACCCAGGACGGCCGGTGCGAGACGATGAATTTCACCGGCTGCGTCGCGTGAGCCGCCAGATCCTTTTCGAGATACGTCATCTCGGCCTGCGAGAACTGCTCGGACCGGCTGTTGTCCAGGACCGTAAAATGGGCTTGCCGATAATCGAAGCTGTAGTGCAGCGCGCGCCCCGTGTATTTTTGGAATAATCCTCCCGACTTTTCAGACCAGACGTCGTGGTTCCCAGGGGCTTCATACAGGGGATACCGCCGGAAGGGCGTCAGAATCTGATCGAGTGCCTGCCACTCGGACTCCGCGATCGCGTCGTTCGGCCCCTCGATCAAGTCGCCGGTGCTGACGACAAACGCGGGATTCTCGACTGCCGCCTCGCGGAGCGCCTCCTCGAAAATGCCCGGCTGTGCTTGGCCTGTGCGGTCGCCCAGGACAACGAATCGGAAGGTGTCAGGCGGGGATGCCGCTCGGAGCGGGGCGAGCGCGAGCAGCAGCGCAGTGGCGTGAACGAGCACTCTCATTCGTTCGGGAAGATGACCCGGTCGAGTTCTTCCTCGTGCTTGGGACGCCACTCGAGGTACGCTCCGCCCGCAAAGGAAAGAGCCGAAAGAGTGATGACGGTAACGGTGATGATGTCGAAGCCGGCGCGCCAGGCAGCCGCCGCGCCGGTTACGATTGTGCGAAGGGCCCAGGCAGTGGTTCTGGATCGGCGCTCCCGGCCGCGCCGCAGGCGCATGGCGGACTTCCCGAACGCATAACCGAAAAGAACGCAGAATGCCCCCATCATCATACGCAGGACACCGGGGGGCATGCCGTCACTGTGCCGCAATCCACGGGGCATTTGCAAGTCCCGAATGGGCCGTCGAGTTGCGCGCTGCGCTAAACTCGAAAGGTTTCTATGATTCTGAAACAGTACTACCTGGGTTGCCTGGCCCACGCGTCCTATCTGCTCGGAGACGAGGCGAGTTCGACGGCCATCATTGTCGATCCCCAGCGTGATATCCAGCAGTACCTGGCCGATGCCGAGAAATTTGGCCTCCAGATCCGCCACGTCTTCCTCAGCCACTTCCACGCCGATTTCGTCGCCGGTCACCTGGAGTTGCGCGACCGTTGCGGCGCGACCATCCATCTCGGCTCCCGCGCCAAAGCGGAATATGCTTTCGTCGCGATGAAGGATGGCGATACTCTTGACTTCCCTGGACTGCGCCTGCAAGTCCTCGAAACCCCCGGCCACACGATTGAGTCGATCTCGATCCTGGTCTTCGATCTCCAGAAAGACTCTGCAAAACCCTACGCCGTGCTCACCGGAGACACTCTGTTCATCGGAGACGTCGGCCGCCCTGACCTGCGTGCTTCGCTCGGGTGGACAGCCAACGACCTCGGCGCCCATCTCTACGATTCTCTGCACAGCAAACTCCTGCCGCTTCCCGACGAGACTCTCGTCTATCCGGCCCACGGCGCAGGCTCCCTCTGCGGGAAGAAGCTTTCCTCCGACACGGTCTCTTCGCTCGGAGATCAAAGGCGTTTGAACTACGCCCTACAGCCCATGACAAAAGAGGAATTTGTTCGTCTCGTCACGGCCGACCAGCCCGACGCTCCGCCGTACTTCACCTATGACGCCATCCTCAACACCCGCGAGCGCACCACGCTGGACAGGAATCTCGAACAGGTTCTCCATCCCGTCGATCTCGCCGAGGTCCTCCGGATGGGAGATGCGGGCGCTCAGATTCTGGACGTCCGCGACCCCGCCGAGTACGCCAAGGGTCACCTCGCCGGCAGCATTAACATCGGGCTCGGCGGCCAATACGCCACCTGGGCAGGCACGGTACTCGACCGCGCCAAGCCCATCGTGATCATCGCTGAGCCCGGACGCGAACAGGAAGCCGCCTTACGGCTGGGCCGTATCGGTTTCGATCACGTCAAAGGCTACCTGCAGGGAGGCATGGAAGCGCTGGCGAGCCGGCCGGACTTGGTGTGGCCAACCGAGCGCATCAGCGCGCCGATGGTGGCGGAGGAGTTAGCGAGCGCGGACCCGCCTCTGGTGCTGGATATCAGAAATCCGCGCGAGTGGGAGACCAAACATATTGATGGCAGCGTGAATATTCCGCTCAACCATTTGCAGGAGCGTATCGCCGAAATCCCCCGCGACCGCCGTATTGCCGTCCATTGCGCGGGCGGCTACCGCTCTTCGATCGCCGTCAGCATCCTGCATCAATATGGGATCACCCATTTGATCGAGATGGCCGGCGGCCTCGCCGCCTGGGATGCCGCTAAACTACCGGTGGTTTCGCCAGCCTAGCCGCGGCCAGAGAGGACGGACCGCTTCTCAGCTTTCGGCGGATGATCGGGATGTCTTGGCTCGAGTGCCGGCGGTCCCGCGCTACGCGCCGTCGAGCGCCTCAAGGAGTGTGCGCGCCTCCAGCGGCGCGTTTGCCTTGATGCCCACGCGGAAGCGCTCACGGGGTTCGCCAAGGCGGTGGAGCGCATAACCCGTACGGCCATAGAGCCCGTCACAGAAGCGGGCAAACTCAGGCTGTAACACTTGCCAGGTACTCTCGGTGTTAGGCGCGAGCAGGCGGTCGTTGATGATCACTTCACAATCGCCGGCGTTGAATGCCAGCTTTCCGCGGAACTCCGGTTCCTGTTCCAGGCGGCGGCAAGCCTCGAGTGCGGAATAAAAGACCTGCAGCAGTTTATCCTGCGGGCTTCCGTCCTGCGGCGCCTTGCGATTGTAGAGCAGGCCGAGCTTGCGGAATGACTGGTCCAGACTGTAGTTGGCCTCGTGACCCACCAGCAGCACGCCGGGCCCGGCCGGCACGTGCCGGTAATCGGCCACGTCGATCAACAACTCTTCGCACACGTTTTCCTGGATCCAGCGGTGAAAGACCGGAATAGCGCCGGCGAGATCGATGGATGCGGGTTCCTGCGCAAAGATCTTGACGTTGAGATGCTGGAGCTGGACTTCTTCCGCCGTTTGCGAACTCATACGATGGCCGGCTGGGCGATCATCCTGCCGTAGCAGCTATGGCAGGCTTCGATGAACAGTTGCGCCTCTTCGATCAGGCGATGCGCGGTCTCCGGGTCGTGGCGATCGCCGGCATGCTGGTGAGCCGCGAAATAGTAGTGCGCGAACTTTCCTCCGGTGAAGGGATCGAAGAAAAGTTGCGTGTCATAGAAATGCGCGCGGAACTGCTCCACAATGCCGTCCGGCGTGCCGGAATGGGAGATGTTTTTCCAGTCGAGCAGCGCCGTGGCGCCCTTCTGCATAGATTGATAAGCCTGCCGTGCGGCCATCTCCGCTTCACCGCGGTCCAGCAGAAGTTGAGCTTCGAAGACCTCGCGTTCACAGGCGGCAAGCGCGAACTCGATGGGCGACACCACCTCACCGGCGCACTCGCCGGCGCCCATGTCGCCGATGGTGTACTCGCGCGCATCCGCCCAGTCGACGTAGAAGGATGGATCCGCATCATGCTGCGGCACCCCGGTCATGTCATCCAGCATCTTCCGGCATTCCGCTTTGCCGATCCGCCGGACGAATGCCTGGAAGCTCTCGCCCTTCTGGCGTTCAGCCAGGTAGCGGCCGGTAATGCGGTTGACGGTCTCGGGGATGCGCTTGGAGGGTACGGCGCCGATGGCCAGGCCATATGAGCCGGCGTTTTCGGTCCACTGGCCTCCCAAGACCACCTGAAAGTGCGGAACCGTGTAGCCGTTCTTGTTGCGGCTGACCCCGTAAAACCCGAGATCGGCAATGTGGTGCTGGCCGCAGGAATTGAAGCAGCCGCTGATCTTGATGTGGAGGTTCCGGATGGCCTCGTCCATCGCGGCGCCCTGCTCTGAAAGACGGGTGCGTAACTCTCCCGCCAAACCGCGCGAAGAAGAAATGCCAAGCTTGCAGGTGTCGGTGCCCGGGCAGGCGGCGATGTCCACAATGGTGCCGGCGCCCGCTTCGTCCAGACCGGCTTCCTTCAGCTCGGCGAAGAGCGCGGGCAGATCGGCCTCGCTGACCCAGCGCAGGATGATGTTCTGTTCCACGGTGGACCGGAACGTTCCGTTCACGTACTTGCGGCCCAGATCTGCCAGTTTGCGCAGCTGCGTGGCGGTGATGTCGCCCAGCGGCAAAGCCACCGTGACCGTCGCGTACCCGGGCTGCCGCTGCGCATAAACGTTGGTCTGGCGCCATGCTTCAAAGCCTGCCGGCGCCGCGGGCGTGATCTGCAGCAGGCTGGGCGGCTTGAGCGCCTTCTCCTCGTACTGCTCCACATCTTGCAGATAGGCGGCCCAGCGATCGTCGTGCGGCAGAATCGCCCGCTCTTCCAGCACCAGGCGCTTGAATTCCTCCATGCCCAGCTTGACCACCAGAAACTTCAGGCGCGCGGTGTTGCGGTTCTTCTTTTCGCCCAGCCGCGCGAAAACGCGGCAGATGGCCTGGCAGAGAGGCAGGAGTTCTTCTTCGAGTACGAACTCTTCAAACAATTTTGCCTGATAAGGAACCGTGCCCAGGCCGCCGCCGACATACATTTCGAAACCACGGCGGATGCGGCCATCGATCTCGCGCGTCACCGCGATCAAGCCGATGTCGTGGATGCGCGTCAGCGAACAAGCGTTGTCGCGGCAGCCGGAGAAAGCGATCTTGAATTTGCGGCCGAAATTCTGCGTATCCGGATGCCCCAGCAGATAGTAGGCGGTGGCTTTGGCGTAGGGTGTGACATCGAAGGTCTGGTCGCGGCAAATGCCCGCGTAAGGGCATGCAGTGACATTCCTGACCGTATTGCCGCAAGCTTCCCGTGTGGTAATGTTCACCGCGGCCAGCCTGCGCTGCAGCGATGGCACGTCTTCGATGTGCACGAAATGCAGTTGGAAATCCTGCCGCGTGGTCACGTGCGCGATGCCGTCCGAATATTCCTCAGCCAGCTCGGCTAGTGTTTCGAGCTGTTCCGAGTTCAGCCCGCCGAACGGAATCTTGATGCGCTGCATCCCGGGCGCGTCCCACAGCGTGTTGGGGCCTTTGGTGAGAGAAACGTTGGGATAGCCGAGTTTGCGGGTGGTGCGGCCGTCGTGCCGCTGGCCATTGTCGTAGCGCTGGCCATAGGAGCCGCGGCGGAGCCGGGTTTCGGCGAACACCTTCTCGTCGATCTTGCCCTGCTTCCGGAGAGCAATTTCGTTTTCGTAAATGTCGACTTCTTTGGCCCACTGGGGCGGCATCCGCTCAAGCAGCCGGTCTTTCCAAAGAGGGTTGCTGGCTTTCATATTCGACGTCCCCTACCAGGTCGATAGACAATCGGGTGATTCGACTTATCATCATACCTCATTTATCGAATGAAGCTGCAAGTCTATTTGGTATCAATCACTTGCACTTGCGACCCGCTCAACCGATCGCGATGTTCTCATAATGGCAATCGAACGCCCACGCCCTCAGCCAGGGCCCGGCGGTAGATCAACTGCGCGGTCGCGACGTCCTCAAGCGCCAACCCTAAATTCACAGAAATGATCCGATCGCGGGCCGACTTTCGGCGCGGTACGCCCGCGGCCACGATAGCACCCAGGTCAACCGGCTGGGCGGGGATGTCTGCGAAGTACCCGGCTTTCTGATAGTAGCGGAGCTGATTGATATCGTCGGTGCAAAACAGGTCGGCCGCGTGAAAAGCGGCGGGCGTCATATACGAGTCGAAGTCGAGGGGACAAACGAAGACCCCTGGTTTGAGCCAATCCGGGACGATCACCGGTGAGGGATTTCGGAGAATGGGTCCGGATGTCACAACAATGTCCGCGGAGCGGACCGCCTGTTCCGGCGAGCTGCAGACCGTGCATGCGATGTTGCGTGATGAACGGCATTCTTCACGGAAGCGGCTCGCGGCTTCATCACGGATGTCGTAGGCATAAACCTTGTCGAGACTTTTGAGAACCACCTGCAGCGCCTGCAGATTGGATCGGCCTTGGACGCCGCACGCCAGGATCGCCACCGTTTTCGAATCGGGGCGAGCCAAGTATTTGGCGGCCACGGCCGTCGCCGCGCCTGTCCTCATGGCCGTGAGCCACGTCGCATCCATCACCGATAACGGGAATCCAGTGTCGGGGTCGTTCAAGATCATCAAGCCTGATATATAAGGCAGACCCCGCTCCATATTCTGCGGGTAGCCCGAGATCCACTTCATTCCGGCAGCCTCGCTCGACTTGAGGTAAGCCGGCATGGCATGGATGAAAGCATCTGGCCGGGTGTGAATACCCGGCTTGGGCGGCATCTCCACCTTGCCCTGTCCTTTGTCTTTGAATGCGGCCTCGACCGCGTCCACAATCTCGGCCATCTTCAAGCCCAGGTTTTCGACTGCTTCGCGTGAAAGGTAAAGCATGCTTTCTGTCATTTATGGTGAGAGGTAACGAAGTATGAGCTTAGCTCCCATCGAGTTTCGCGTGGCGCGATCAAACGAAGCTACGGCTGGACCACTTTCCGCTTCACGTTCCAGCCTTCGACCTCAACAAACGCCGCGGAGTGACCCAGATCCTTAGCATTGTACGTGGCTGTAACCTGCCTTGTTTCCCCCGGCAATAGCGGGAAGTAGTTGTCCTGCCAGAGAACCGGCAATACCTCGTAGTCGGTTGGAGCCTCGCGGCTGACATACCCCAGAGGCGCCCGGTTCACTTTCAATCGCACGGCAAACGCCAGCGTCCGGCTCGGGTTGTGAAGGGTAACGGTCGTGGAACTCTGCGGCCCATCCTGCCGAGACTGGGCTGTCGCTTCCAAATCAACCGCCGGCAAACTGTTCAGCGCGGTGTAGTCGGCGAACGTCTTGGTGGGCGTCCACGTTGAGATTTGGTACTCGCCGGAAGGGTCCCGATTGGATCGGTCCCAGTCAATCGTCTCCGGTTTCGTGGAGAGCCAGTAGAAGTTGCGGCTAGCCAACTTTGCGGAGGACTCCAGCTTCAAGTCCACAAAATAGGTGGAACTGACACCGGCAATCTCCGGCAACGTGAACACGCGCGTGCTGCTGTCGGGAGTCACATCGAGCGTGGCTTCCTTCGCGAATTTCTCACGCATGTCCAGGTCGTATACCTTCGCTGTGACCTTAAGCCGCGGAAAAGACTGATAGTACGAGTTCACCACCACGATCGACCGGTCGTCGTATGAATACTGGACGTGCAGCGGCTCACAGGCGAGCTTCACACCGAAGTACGAGCCGCCGAGCCGCAGATACCAGTCATACAGGTGCCAGATCATGCCGGGCCAGGCATTGTTCAGCATCCACTGAATGATTCCGGTGGACGTGTACTTATTGCGGCCATAGGCTTCCATCATGGCGCGATGGCCTTCGTAGGCCTGTACCTGGGCCTTGCGGGCGTAATCTTCGACCGAGTTCGCCGCGCCATAGCGCTGATTGAGTGCTTCGGTGAAAATACTGAGCGTGCCGGACATGCCGCCCGCGTGGTATTCCCAAACCGAATCGATCGGCCAGAGATGATCTTCCGGCAGCATGCGGCGCAGGCTCTCGATCGGCGGTATGGCGGGTCCGGGGCTGGTTTCGGTGTTGAAGCCGTGAGCCCCACCGAGGTGAGTGTCGAGATACCAAAATGACGGGGCCACATACTCGTACGGGCCGGTCATTTTCACGCCGCTGGCGCCGACGGTCGTCGCCTTATTCGAAGCCGAAGACACCGTGGGATTGGGCCACTCAGACTCCTGGAAGATGTGCAGATACATCTTCTCGATTTTGGGCGGAGGCGGAAAATCGCTGCCGTTTAACCACGTGAATATGGAGGGATGACGCTCGAGGCGGCGGATCTGATCCCGCAGGGAATCGGCAGCGACCGACTCGTTTTCGGCGTCCCACTCGTCCCACTTCTCCCATTGGTCGCAGCAACACCAGCCCGGCATCACCAGGATGCCCATTTCATCGCAAAGCTCCAGAAAGTACTCGTCCTCTAGCTTGCCTTCCATCCGGATCGCGTTCAGATGCAGATCGCGAACATATCGCAGCTCCGCCTCCTGGCGCTCCGGCGTGGAGCGCAGCAGCATGTCAAAACTGTAACCGGCTCCGCGGATCAAAATGTTCTTTCCATTGACTTGAAACACGCGGTGCCCTTTTTCATCCACCTCGGAGGTCACTTGGCGAATGCCGAAACGCGTTCGGCTCGAATCGGAAATCTCACCATTGATTTCGAACTGTAGCTCCAGCGGGTACTGATTTTGCGGACCCACGGCAGCCGGCCACCACAAACGGGGGTTCGCCATCTTCAGTTGCGCGAACTCCTTTGGTGTGAAATGCACCACGTGTGTCTCGTGTGCACCAAGCCGCACGGGCTGCGAGAACTCGATGTTTTCGATCTCGCCCTTCAGCACGCCTTCAATAGGATGATCCGCGGCATTCTTCAGCTCCGCCCGCACCGTGAGTTCGGCGGAAGGCAGGTTGAGCCGCGTAAAGACAGCGGGGTAGCGTAAGGCCACCGGGCCGGTGGCCGTAAGGCGAACATCGCGCCAGATGCCCATCTCTTTGTCCGGCGGCATGGGCGCCCAGTCGACCAGCGTGATTGCCAGGTCGTGCGCTTGCGGCGGAAACACCTCAACCGCCAGCGCGTTGCTCTCGCCCGGGCGTGCCGCTGCCGTCACGTCAAACTCGAACCGCCTCCAGGTCCCGGCCATCTTGTCGGATGATGCGATCCGGCGACCGTTCATCCACACGTTGGCGCGGAAGTTGATGCCATCGAAATCCAACCACAGGGTCTTCCCCTTGTACCCCGCCGGCACGGTGAACTCACAGCGGTACCACCACGAGTGCCGGAATGGGCTGTCCGGCGGCATGGGAGAATTTGCGAAGTCAGTGAACGGCGGGTAAGCGCCGCCGGGGATTGCTCGCAGATTCATTCCGATGTACGGGTCGAGGTAGGCACCGTCTCGCACCAGAGCACTGAGCACGGTGGAGGGGAGCGTGGCCTTGTACCAATCGCGAGAGTTGTAGCCGGGAGTCGAAATCACTCCGCCGGTGTCGGAAACGTCCGACGAGGACTGAATAGCCCAACGCTCGCGAAGGAGGATTTCGGGGGAACTGGACGCGTCCGGGCGAGTTGCGTAGAGGGCGTTGGAAGCAACCAGGTTGATGATGAGAAACAGCAGCAGTAGCGAACTTCGCACGCCTGACATCGATTGACGCTCCTGACTTGGAATATGATTACACAGCGGGTTTAGTTCAATTGAGTCGCTGGGCCAGGACGAACACAATGTTGCTACGCCGCTTTCCTGGCCTCATTCAGGACTTCGCGCAGCCGCCGGGCGACGAGCAACTCCTCGCCCGTTGCAGAGTCGTCGAGACGATCTGTATGCGGTCCGGCCTTGCGCCGTGCGTCCTCTTGGGATCCCCCTCTTCCGCTCCGGGGACCGCGCTGGGGTTGTGCCGGGTCGCCACCTCGATTCGCGGCTCGCCATCCAGCAATCTCTTGGCGCAGTCCGCCACCGTCAGCTTGAACGCCGCTTCGTCCCATTTCACGAATAACGAGGGCGCCGCATAGGCAGTTTGAATCTCCGTGGTCACACCGGGCACGGTCTCGACTACCTGCGCGATGCGGCTTACGCGTTTGCCCCATTCGCGGTCCAGAGCCCCCGAATCCATCTTCTTCCAGGCTTCCACCGCCGCGAGCAGCCCCATGATCTCTTCTTTGCCCACCTTCATGGGCCGACACACGGCTCCCTCCCAAGGAGAAGAATTCGCAAGTGCCGCTTCGATGAGGTCTTTTCGGCCCAAGAGAAGACCCGTGCACTGGGGCCCGCACAGCCCCTTGCCGCCGCTAAAAGTGTACAACTCGACTCCCATTTTGGCGGGCAGCATAAAATTCTCCATCGGCGGAACGCGGTCAGCCCAATCAACCAACATCGGCACTCCCGCTTTTTTGGTAATAGACAACGCCTTCTCCATCCGCTCCCCGTGAGCCATGGTGTAAACCATGACGGTCTTCTCGGTGATGGCTGCCTGCAATTCGTCGTGTGTGTTCGCCAGCACGAGCTTCCCACCTGCACCTCGGATTGCACTGTCGAACAAACTCCGTCCACCCAACATCACGACCTCGTTCTTCAACCCTGAAGTGTCGGGAAGCTGCCAGATCTTGCGCGGGTCGGTGCCGGCGATACAGGCTGCGGTTGCCACGGCCATGGCGCCCGCCGCTCCCGAGGTGACGAGTCCCGCCTCCGCCCCAGAAAGCTGAGCGAGCCGCTGGCCGACGGCGCGATGCAGCTCCCAAATGTTGACGAAGTACTCAGCGGCTTGCTGCTTGGCCGCCTTCACCTCAGGCAGTTCGAGAGTGCCGCTGATGTACGTCCACGGGCCCCGTGCGTTAATCACCGGTTTGACACCGATCCGCGTGTAGATATTGTTGTAGCGATTTCGTTTCGCCGCCCCGAAGGCCTTTTCGAAAAGGCCCTGGGTTGTTATGTACCCAAGTAAGGGAAGCGCGCTCATCCACTTCATGAACGCACGCCGATCAGTTGAAGTAAGTCTCTCCATGAGTCACCTCTCGTGTGAATCGGGCCTGGCAAGAAGCGCCTGGTTATCGCCACTCGGCTTCCCTGCCATGCTTGCTTGTGTTCTGTCCGCTGTCTTCAGACGCGCAGGTAGGGTTTCAATTCTTCGAAGGCGGCATCCATCTCCGCCTTCACTTCTGGCGACAGGCTGATCCGTGGAATTCGCGAGACCGATGTCTTGAATACTCCACGGCGGAAAAGCACCTGTTGGTATCCCTGTTCCACCAGTTCATCCAGATTAATGAGCGGGAGCAGGTGCATGAATATGTCTCTGGCCTTCTTGCGATCGCCGGCTTGCCAGGCATCCCAGATCTGCACGTATACATCCGTGAACCCCGCCCCGGGCATGGTGCCATCCGAACCCTGGCTCATCTCCGCCAGCATGCCCCGTCCTCCATCCCCGCTGAAAACCCGCTTCATCGGCGGCCGCTTTGCCTGCAGCTCCCTCATCCGCTCGAGGACCGGGCTGAGCTCCTCCTTCACGTAACCGAGGTTGGGATGTGCGCTCGCCAGCTCAATCAGGAACGGCGCCGGCATGGGCAAAGGATGGTGGGGGCCGGTGTCCTGGATGAAGATGGGCCGCTCGGTGGCATGCGCCAGCGCACCGTAATATGCCCGATATTCTTCGAGTGAACTGGCTTTCTCGGGCGGAATGGCAATTAGTGCATCGGGCGACAACTTCTCGGCATGCTGCAGGTAATTCAAGGCAGCATGGGTGTCTGGACCCTGCACGCCAAAAACCACCGCCGATCGATTGCCTTTTGCAGCATCGGCGATCACCTCAAAGCCGCGCAACCGCTCCTCCATCGTGAGCCTGTTGTAATCACTCGCCATTTGCGGCCATACGATGCCGTGCGCTCCACATCGGTTCAGCCACTCGACTTCGTGCGCGAGGTCTTCGTAGTCAACGGCCTTCGACTCTTTATATGGCGTAGCGACGATGACGAAGATGCCACGGAGCGGCTTATCGGTCGAGGGGCGCGCGAATGCCGCCCCCGCCGCTCCGGCCAACGCCGCGAGAAAACTGCGTCTGCTGGAAACCCACGGACCTTCGGGTTGGACCTCGTTAGACGGGCCAGTCATTACCAGTAAAACTTCGCGCTGACCTGCCCAATGCGCGGATCGCGCGCGCCCGTGACGACTCCAAACAAGCTGCTGCTGAAGTTGCCGCTCGGATTGTTGAATTGCGCGTGGTTGAAGATGTTGAAGAATTCTCCACGGACCTCGACGGCCATGGATTCCCTAATCGAAATTCGCTTCGACATCCCAAAATCGGTGTTAATGATGCCGGGACCATGGAAAAACTGCCTGTTGGCATCCCCAAACTGTCCCAGGAGGTCAGAAGTGAAGGCGTCCGGCAGGAAATAGGTGTTCGCGCCGTTGGGTCCGGCCCGACGTGGATTCTGGATGACCACCGGTCCCACCAGGTTGGGCTCGTCGGTTGCGCTACTGCCGGTGAGTGACAAATCACCGCGACTTTGGCGGATATGGATCGGAAAGCCCGTCGAGAAGCGTGTGATTCCGGTGATGTTCCAACCTTGGGTCAGGCGCTTCGGCAGGCCGCTGAAAGCCCGGTCGAACGGCAAAGCCCAGTTGTAGCTGGCAACGAAGTTGTGAGTGACATCGAAAGACGACAGTGATCGACTCAGCCGGTAATTCGTGAAATTCATCAGATCGCCGAAAGTCGAGGCATCATCCATCGCCTTGCCAAACGTGTAGGCCGCCAGGAACGTCATGTCCGAGGCTTTGCGCTCCACCGACGCTTGGAATGAGTTGTAGTTCGAGTTCGCGCTGTTGCGCGTGTAGGTGTTGTTGGCCCCAAAAGCGGGGCCAAGGCTGGTTCTGGTTCCGTATACTTTGGTGCCGTTCGGCAATTGAAAAGTATCCTGTTCTGTTCCGGGGCCGCAGGCCGGGTTGGAAAGACCGGTATTCAAATCAACGGCGCCCCTGGCGTTGAGTTGCAGGCAAAAAGCCGTATTGCCCGGGTTGGCATCGGTCTGCGAGATCAGCTTATGGCCCTGGGTGCCGACATAGGCGAGCGTCAGTACGGTGGACTTGGACAATTCGCGCTGGATCGAGAAATTATAATGCTCGGCGTAGGGCATGCGATTGTGAATGTCATAGCCCGGTGCGTAAGAGATCGGCAGAAATTGGGCGAAATTCAGGGTCGCGTTCGCCGGGCTGCCCGGAGTCGGAAAAATAAACGGGAATTTCTGCCCTTGCGAGGCCCCGTCTGTGCGAGTGCGGTACGGCTCCTCGAACAGGACGCCATTGGGGCTCTGCCAGTTATTGCCGAACGGCGGGTCGCCGACTTCGTAGAACAGGTTCAGATCCTCGATGGACGTGTAATAGATGCCGAACGACGCACGGATACTGGTTTTTCCGGGGCCTCCGAAGATCTTTCGCAGAATGCCGTCATTGAAGCCAGGTGCGTAGGCGAGGCCCAGGCGCGGAGCCCAGTTGTTGTAGTGCGTCGGAGCCAGAGTGGACGGGATGCCGGGATCTCCAGGCACCACCCAGCCCAGGGGAGCGGTGGGGAATTGTTTGGATTGCTCACCGGGTACGATGGTTTCGATCTTGCCTTGGGTGTCATACCAGGGCATGCTGACTTCCCAGCGTAGACCGAGGTTCAAAGTGAGATTTGCTTTCACCTTCCAGGCGTCCTGCGCATACGCGCCACCATAGCGCGTCCGCGAGTCCAGAAACTGCATGCTGTACTGCTGAAACGCAGAGCCGACGCTGGACACTGCGCCGAGCTCGTAATCAGCGGCATCGACCCCGGTCACACTTCCGTCGAAGTTGAAGGTGCCGTTGGGCGATGCGACATTCCGCTCGTTGATTTGCAGGTACCGGAATTCGCCTCCGAACTTAAGCGTATGATTGCCCGCGACCTTGGAAAGGCCCTCGGTCAGCATCCAGGTGTTGTTGGGCTGCTTCGTGGTCAGCGTCGGCACGCCGGTGCTAAAGTTGTTGAAATACAGCGGTGGCACGGTCTGCGGGAAGCCCGACGGCCCGGAAGGGTTAATGCCCAGCGTGCCTATCCCCGTGAGGAAACCAAGGTCGGACAGCTTTGCGAAGCTGCCTTTCGGCTGGTCCTTAATAGTCGAGCTGCGGAAGAAGCTCACACGCGCCTCGTTTACCGCGCCTGGCCCGAGCGTCTTGGTGTTGCTCATCACAATCTGCTGGGCACGCGTGGGCGTGAAAGACGGGAAGCCCGCGACGCTGGCAGCGGGAATCGCGTTGAATACGTTCGAGTCGTCGAAGTGGTAATACCACGACCAGTTACCCGTCGCTTGGTTGATGAAGTCGACGCGCTGCCCGGCCTTGTCGTCCTGCACCCTGTTCTTTTGACTATTGTCTGAGTAGACGCCTGCTGCAGGGTCAACATTTCCAAGCGGAATGTAAGGCAAGATGTTAATAGCCGGCTTCGACCAGGCTCGCTGCGGGATCACGCCGCCGGGAAAAACACAATCGGATGTCAGCGTGCAGCCGGCGAAGCTGTACGGTTCTCCGTTTGTCACACCATACCCCAGGCGTTGCGAGAGCACTTGCGCCCAGTAGGGGCCATCGATAGTGCCTGTCAGCGTTGTTGGGTCGAACTGGCCTTGACGCTGAGCGGCGGGGATTACTTGCACAATGCCGGTTTCGGCGCCTCGAACCTCTCTCGTGCCCTGATAGTCCGTGAACCAGAAAAGTTTGTTCTTCCAGAAGGGTCCGCCAATGGCGTAACCGAACTGGTTGCGCCGCAATTCAGACTTGCTGGCGGTAAAGAAATTACGGGCATCGAACTTGTCATTGCGCATGAACTCGAAGACATCGCCGTGAATGGCGTTGGCTCCGGATTTGGTGATGGCGTTCATCACCGCGCCGCTGAACTTCCCGTACTCTGCATCGAAGCTATTCGTGATGAGGCGAAATTCCTCAATGGAATCGAGATTCGGAATCAAGCCCGCGCCCAGGTTGCGGCCCTCGCTCACGTCGCCGCCATTAACCAGGAAGGCGTTCCCGGTCTCGCGTTGGCCATTCACCGAGATGTTGCCCGCGTTGAGACCGCCGGAGACCTGCCGGTCTCCGCCGATGGTGTTGGCAGAATCCGGCGCCACGCCGGCTTGCAGCCCCAGCAGATCAATGTAACTGCGGCCGTTCAGCGGCAGAGCCAGCATCTTCTTCGACTCAATCACGTCGCCGAGCTGCGTACTGGCGGTTTCCACCTGGACCGCGTTGGCGGTGACATTGACTTCTTGTTGCACACTGCCAACCTGGAGGAGGATGTCGATGCGCAACTGGTCGTTCACTTTCACATCGATGTCGGTGGTGATGTACTGCTGGAATCCGGACGCAGTGCCCGTGACTTTATATGTTCCTGGGGGGAGAGCGAGGATGCGGTAGGATCCGTCGGCGGCAGATATCGTCTCCCTGCTGAGATTGGTTTCCACGTTGGTGGCAACAATCCGCGCATTGGCAACCACGGCCTGCGTAGGGTCGCGGACCACACCGAGAATACTTCCTGTTACGTCAGCCCGCAGGCTGGATGAAGCCATGACCCCCAGCACGCTGAACAGCAAAATGGACTTCGAACCGCAAAGTTGCATGAGCGACCTCCTGGTTGTGCTGATATGTGCCCGCGTTAACGTTCACGACCTTTGTCGGGATGCTAGCATGCGGTGACAGCCTCGTCAAGCCCCGGGAAGGCTGCGTTGGCGACGCGATGTTCTTGGCCTTGGCTATAATCGCTGTAGCCTGCACCTATGAAGAGGATCGGAATTCCCGAGATTGCCAGGTTGGCGAATGTAACCATTGGGACGGTCGATCGTGCTCTCCACGGCCGGAAGGGCATCCGTGAAAGTACCCGCCTGCGAATCCTGGAGATCGCCAAGAGTGTGGGTTACCGGCCCAACATGGCGGCCCGGGCGCTGTCCGTGCGCCGCACTCCAATTCGAATCGGCATCTGCATCCCGCGTGAAATCCATTACTATTTCGATCAGCTTTGCCAAGGTATAGCGGCGGAAGCTCAACGCGCTGAACTATCGGGGGTCGAGACCATCTGGCGTAGGACTGAGCGTCTTGGTGAGGCCGAGGTAGAGACGATTGAGGAACTGATTCACGCGGGGCCAGGCGCGTTGATACTGACACCGGGCAGCCCTCAGGAGTTGACTCCGGTGATCAACGAGGCTGAGCGTCGCGGGATCCGCGTCATCTGTGTGGACACGGACGCACCTGCCAGCCGGCGCTCTACGGCAGTCTGTGTGGATGCGGAAGCCAGCGGACGGGTCGCTGCGGAACTGTTGGGCGGCATGGTCCCTGTCGGTTCACAGGTGGCCATCGTCACCGGCATGTTGCACATTGAGGACCATCGCAGGAAGACGGAAAGTTTTCTTGGGGCCTATCCGCGCTTCTGCAGCGAAGGGGTTGTGGCTGAGGTGATCGAGGCACACGACGACGAGGATGAAGCCTTTCAGAAGTGCTTTGCCCTGCTGGAGCGGCACAAGGCGCTGGCTGGCGTTTACGTAAACACGGCTAACTGCCTCCCGGTGTGTCGTGCCATTGGCGCCACGGGATTGGCCGGCCGGCTGAAGCTGGTCACTACGGATCTGTTCGGCGAAATGCGGCCGTATTTTGAAAAGGGTACGATCTCTGCTTGTGTCTACAGCCGGCCATACGTTCAGGGTGAATTGGCCATGCGTCTGGCGGTAGATCACTTTCTCCACGGAACCCAACTTCCAAAAGCCCACTTCCTGGCTCCACAACTGGTCATGCGCTCGACATTCCACTTGTTCCGCGAAATGCGGGCCCCTGCAGGCCGGGAGTCCGCGGCTCCCGCACCTGCATTGGCGCTCCCACGGGTTTCGCCTTCAGGCACAGTCTGACCTTCTAACGTTTCGGAGCGTTAGCGCTCCCGAGATCCTAAATCAGAAGTGACGGCTGAGTGCGCCGGAGAACGAGACGCCTAGCTCTCCGGCAAACTGGAGAAGCGTCTCCAGATTCGCGTGCGGGTGAATGGTATGCGGAGATGTGATGGTAAAGCTGGCCAGCAGAACAGCGAAGTCGAGCGCACTTCCTAGCGGGCGTTCATTGATGGACTTGCGCGGGGAACCCGGACAGATCAGCGGCATTCCGACAGCAAGGCCGGACAAAATCGCGCCCAGCAACGCATCTCCTGCCCCCGCCGTTCCAACCACCGAGGCCGGCGCTGCGGGGCAGTGATCCCAAAGACCCTTGGCAAAGGCAAAGGCGCCGTGCTTTCCTGCGCTGACGACGATCCGCATGGAGGGTTGGCAAGCGATCAAGACATCGCTACATGCCGTCAAGAAAGGGTACGGATCGGCCGGATCGAACACGCGGCCCGTCAGGGCTCCTGCCTCATCCTCGTTGATGGAGAGCAGATCGACGAGCGAAAAGAAGCCTTGCCGGAGCGCCGTCACCATCTCCGAGGACGTGAGAGCCGCAGCGCGAAATGCCCGGCTGGCAGTGGCAAGCTCGAGCAGATGGTAGCGCGCCTCGAGTGAAACCTCTGGCGCCGCCAAGACCATGCTCCGATTCCCTTCTACCGCGAACAAGGGTGAGGCTGGTGCAACATTCTCCGCGGTCAACTCGGACGCCGCCGACTGCGTGGTCGTGAGGTTCCCTCCCTCTCCGCTCGGGTATTGGAAGCAGACGCTGAAGAGCGTAGGCCGATTTCTGACGATCTCAACGCGCCCGATATCCATGCCCACGCCCGACATTTCCTTCAACATGCGGTGTCCGGGTTCATCGTCACCCACCTTTCCGATGGGAACTAAGTGAAAGGGCGAGCCGGACGGATCCGCACCCAGCAGCACCGCGACGTAGTGCGCAATGATGTGAAGCTTGCAGTAGTCGCGGATGTCCAGCAGCCGGGCTGGCCGGCTTTCATTGCGGCCGAGGGTGTGATTGCCCTCGAGCGCGAAGAAGATGCCGGCGCCAATTCCCCCGACCCCGATCAGCCGGCGGTAGGGGGAGTGTGAATTGAATCGAAGGCAGCGCTGCGGCATCTCGGACCTCCAGGCGCTAGAACAACTCCCAGTCAGGATTCTCCGCGATGGGATGACGGGCGGTTTCCATAGTGGCTGTGATCATGGCGTCGGGGTGCCGCTGCAGAAGGGTCATCGGGTAGTCCGGCGTCGGCTCAGAAAACAAGGCGACGCGCAGAGCGGTCTGCTTCCAGGCCCCGGTGTCGCTGTAGACGCGTACGCGTTTGGCCGAGAGGCATTCGGAGACTCCCAAAGTCACCGACATCGGCGGGACGAACTGATAGGCGGCGCCGAAGGTGCGCTGTCCGAGCGCCAGGATGGTGTCCAGATTGTTGTCCTGGATGCGGATTGTGGAGTTCGCTACGTCTTCCACCGTTATTGGACTGAAAGGGTGCCGTCGGGCTTGGTTATAAGCGACGTGGCCATCCTGCCCCCAGCCGCCGAGCGTAATATCCACTGGTGCAGTGTCCAGCGCGGCGCGCACGCGGTCCATGGTATTGGGAAGCAGCCAGTACCTTTGCTCCTCTGGAACCGCCAGTTCGGATTTGATGCCGCCATAGAAATACTTCTCCATGAACGTCCGGAAATTGTAAGGGTGATTCCGGGCCAACGGGCGGCCCTGCCAATCCAGGCATTCGTCCATGTGAAAGACCGTCAGATTTCGTAGCGGCAGGTTCCCTGAGTTCACCAGGTCGGTGAACGGCTGATACCAGCATTTCGGGCCGCAGGGGATGATGGCCCTGGTCGGTTTTCCCCGCGCGTTGTTCTCTTCGATGACCGCAACCAACTCGCGTGCCATGAGCGACCCCATCTCTTCCGAGTCTTTCACAAGGCAAAAGCGAACCCGTAAGCCGGGATGATGAGCCAGCTCTTCGGCCGGCACTTTACACCAGCGATAAAGATCTCTTGGATTCACGTGGCTCATTTGATTTGTCCCGGTCGTTCCTTGAGCCATGGATCAGAGATCCAATACTTCATAGATCTCGGTGTAAGCATCCGTCATGTACGGCACCTGTTGCCGGAAAAGCTTCTCATGTTCCGAATCGCCCTCGATTCGTGCCAGGGCCTCCTGCGCTCCGGCGAGAGTCGGAAACTGCGATTCCCAAATCAGGGTACAGGTTGGCTCGCGCCCCGCGTACGGCTGCAGGCGGCGGCCCTTGGGAAAATCGGCCCGGCGATGCTCGATTTCGGCGAACTTCGCTTCAAGCTCCATGAACACGGCGCGATCGGCCGGACGATAGTGCTGAACAAAGCGTAGAACGTATGCCATGAGTCTCTCCAAGAATGCTTTGATTTTAGAACGTCACCAACCATCCGTACTGCCCTGGAAAGCGGCCACAAATTCTAAACCTCCGACACCTCGCATGGCTCGGCTGTTTCAACGAAAGACCAGAAGCCTTTTTTCCAGGCCGTAAAGAAATACGTAAGGACGCCGGTGCCGAGGGTTCCGAGAGCGTAGAGGATGAACTTCCACCCGCCCGGCTTTGCAGGGGCTCAAAAACCTGCCGCCTCTCGTTAGCGTTAACGAAAAAGCCTAACAGATTTCTAAACGGAAGGCAATACACGGGGCTGGATCTGGCGGATTCTGGATCCCTTTGAGTCTTGCAACAAGTCTACCCGCTCTGGAGTCCGCTGGATAAAAAGCAGGTAGAGGGCAAAGACCTTAACAGGCGGCATCCTGCCAAAGGAGTTTGTGCACGTTAACGGGATGCCACGTTCCTTCGGTAGTAAGGCCATGACCTTGCCGGCGAAGTAACGAAAGCGCTGAGGGCATCCATCGAAGCCACACCGGACCACGGAGCCAACTGACAAAAACAAGTGTCTTGTCAGCCGGCCAGCTTGAGCTCCCGGATCGCTTCGCCAGCGCCACTCAGATCGGCGAGCTTCATTTCGGAGTACTTGCGGGAAAGCAGCACACCGGGCGCACCGGCACGGAACGCAGCCAGGACCGCCTCTTTGGTGCCCTGCGGCGTGCTCTTGCTGTGGTTGGTTTCGGTGGGAATGTCGATATCAATGCCCGGCCAGATCGACGTATGCGTTCCGGCAACAGCTTCGAGCGCGCGTTTCGTTTCGCGGTACACGTAGTCCGCCGAGAGCCCCGTGTAGGGAATCTGGTCATAGCTGCGTTCTTTCAGATTCATGACCGCGTAGTTGAATTCGAGCAGGCCCTGTTTCGAAAGATCGCCATAGAGTGTTGATCCGATGTTGTCCACGTAGAGAGCCATGCGCTCGCCGCCGCAGTTGTGGTACATCACGATCTTCAGAAAGTCCGAATATTTGGAGAGCTCGTGCAGATCTTGCTCGGCCCGGTAGATCGGATTGAAGGAGTTATTGTGCCAGATATGCCAGCCTACCGGCACATCTATTTTGACCGCCTTCACCGTTTTGTACAAAGCGTCGTACATTTCGCGCAGACTGTCGGTCCAGAGCATTTCCCAGGCCGCCAGCTCCGGGTACCGCAACAGGAGTCGCCAGAACTGGACGTAGTAGCCGTCCACGGGACGCTTGCCTGTGCGCGCCGCGCGTACAAACTTCTCCAACTCGAGAAACCCCTGCCGGGCGCGCTCCACGCTGATCCCGCGCTGTTTCGCCTTGTCCTGACAGAACTGGCAGAAGCACGTCACGTTTCCCGGATCGATGGGCGGATCGTCATGCGTAGCGCCCAGAGCGTCGGAAAGCGCGCCCTGGCGCTCGCAGCCCCACATAATGCCATCGACCTCGTAGGAGCGCGCATAGTCTTCCACCAGACCGGTCAGGAAATTTCGATAGTCCGGATTGTTCAGACACAGGGTTTCGGCGTTTCGCCCGTATAGATCCCGTTCCTGCAACCTCCCGATGTTGGGCAGATCGGTGCGGAACACGTCTTCCAGCCAGCAGACGGTTTTCATGCCGCGCTTCTTGGCCGCCGGCAGCACTTCGGCGAGGATGTCGAGGTTCCCGTGGTCGGGCGCGCGCGTGTCCTTTGCCGCCAGCACCGTGTTTTTGTAATACTGCGGGTGCGGCGTGGCGAAGTTGCCCCCGTGAAATTTGAGATCGTACTCCTGCTTGCCGTGATCGGGCAGCGGTTGGCCTGGAATTTGCCTTCCCGCGATGCCACGCCCATAGGTGAATACGGCGAGGAACAGGGTGTTCACATAGGCCCGTTCCTGAAGCGCATCGAGCACTCTCTCGGTGCCTTCATCCACGAACGAGACGGCGCCGACCTGGATGCCGATCATCTTCGAAGACAACGCTGCGCCCGACGGGCCGGATACGGCAAGCGCGCCAGCGGCCCCGGCCGCCGTCTTGAGAAAGCTTCTGCGATTCACCTCCGGATCAAACATGGAATTGCTCCTATCCCCCTTCGCCAGAGTGTCGTCACTAGTTCACCTTCCCAACGGCGGGCCCCGCTCCGAAAGCGACCTCGGACTTAGGGTCGAGGAACAACATGTTCACCCCTCCGATCGCACCGTGTGTAACGGTCAACGCGTGTCCGCGCCTCTTCAACTCTTCCTGAACCGGTTCCGCGACCCTGACATTAACCTGCAAGCTGCCCAGCGTGGGTTTGTTTTGTCCAAAAGAGCCGGTATGGTGCGCGGTCGCAAATCGAGGCTCCGATACCGCCTGTTCCGGCAGCATTCCAAACTCGACGTAATCCAGGATGAGTTGCAAGGCCGCCTGGTCCTGCAGATCGCCTCCCGCGACACTGATGCCGAGCACCGGCTTTCCATCCTTCAGAACCAGTGTAGGGGTCAGCGTGACGCGCGGGCGCTTCCCCGGTTGAATGCAGTTGGGATGACCCTTCCAGGTATTCAGGCTGACCAGGCGCGCACCATGGATGATTCCGGTGTCGCCCGCTACGCCGGCAGTGCTCCCCAACCCGCTCGGAGTCGCAGCAATCACATTCCCCCAGCGATCGGCGACGCACAAGGTCGTAGTGCCGCCCGGTAGCGGCGGCTGCGGCGTTGGTATCTTGAGCGGGCGCATATGAACAGGGTCTCCGGGGCGAATATCGAGCGACGCCCGGCTCATGTCAATGAGCGGCCGCCGGATTTTCGTGTACGGGTCCGAGAGCAGGGCCTTTACCGGCACATCAACAAATAGCGGGTCTCCGTAGTACTCGTCGCGATCCGCCATGGCAAGCTTCATGGCTTCGGCGACCACATGAATGTAGTCCGCCGAGAGAAATCCCATGCCCTTGATGTCGAAACCCTCCAGCAGCCGCAAAGCTTCCAGCAGGTAGGGACCTTGCGTCCACGGACCGCACTTATAAATCGTGTAGCCTCGATAGCTGGCCTGGACCGGATCCTCCACTCGAGTCTTGTGCGCCGCCAGATCGGCCTTGCGCAGGAATCCTCCCTTGGCGATGTACCACTCGACCAGGGCGTCCGCGATGTCGCCGCGGTAGAAGCGATCCGAAACGGCCTGGAGCCGGTCATTCCTGCTTCCTTCCGTCTTCTGCTCGGCTTCGATGAGCTTGCGGAAAGTCCGTGCGAGATCGGCTTGCCAGTTGCGGCCGGTTTCTATCCTCCGGCCTTCTGAGGTGTCAATGTACGAACTGGGGCCACCCACCTCCAGAATTTCCAGGGTCGGCCGTACGGCATCTTCGAAGCTCTTGGTGCCGTACAATCGCAGCAGCGTCACGATGAGGTCTAGAGCCGCGGGCACTGCGGCCGCGCGGATATCACTGCCAGGAATGCCGTTCTTCATGTACCAATCGATGGCTTTCGGGTCCAGCGGCGCGGCACCCTGGCCCGCCAGCACTTTGATGTTTTTCGTGGCGGCATCGTAAACCAGCACCGGAACTTCACCGCCGATGCAGAATGCGCCCACCTGAGTCACGCTCAGAGCGAGAAGGCTGGCGGCTGCTGCGTCGGCAGCGTTGCCGCCCTGTTCCAGCAACTGGACTCCCGCCGCGGAGGCGGCGCTTTTGCCGGACACGACCAGCCCTCTATTTCCTGAAGCCGTGCGAGGCAGGGTGGCTGCCGCGAGCGGAGATATCGCGCATGGCGCCAACAACCAGACAGCCAAGGCGACGAGGCTTCTTCTCATTCCCATGTCTCAGACAACGACGATTCTACTCCAACCAAACAGCCGCGCCCTCAGACTCGATCAAGGGCTTCGACGTTGCTCTCGAGGAGCGCGGTAAAGAACTCGCGCTCGGCTGAAAGGGGTCCGGATTTATCTTTCATATAAGGCCATTAACCAGTGGCACGAGCGCGTGCCGGTGCAGGCGCCGTGCTGTACACATCCTCTACCAAGGCGCGCAGCACTTCGGCGACGCTCCACGCTTGCGCCAGGCAGCCGCCCGGACGCTGGGGAGCATCACCGTCAAAAACTTCGGGAATCTGGCCGAGACCTTCATTTTCCAGGTAATGCCGCAATTCCGCCAACCATCCCTCCGCCCGTTTTCGCGCCTCTGCCGATCGCCCGTTTACTTCGAGGTAAGCCGTGATAAACGGCCCCATCAGCCACGGCCAAACCGTGCCTTGATGGTAGGCGCTGTCGCGGCTGAACGGACCGCCTTCAAAACGGCCGCGATATTGCTGGTCGCCCGGCGCCAGACTGCGCAAACCGTACGGCGTCAGAAGATGCTGCTCGACGGCCTGGACGACGCTCCTGGCTTTCTCCGGCGAAAGCATCTTGTGATGCAGACTGACGGTGAAAATCTGGTTCGGGCGAATGGAGCCGTCGCGAACCTCGCTGTTCACGACATCGTACAAACAACCGGTGGATTCGTTCCAGAAGAGATTCGAAAAGGCATTTCGTACGCGGTCCGCCAATTCCTTGTAGTGGGAGCCATCGGAGTCGTGACCGAAGTGATGAGCCAAGTCCTCCATCACGCGCAGGGCGTTGTACCAGAGCGCCTGGATCTCGACGGGCTTGCCTTGCCGCGGAGTCACCACCCAGTCGCCTACTTTGGCGTCCATCCACGTCAGTTGGACTCCGGGCTCGCCGGCCATGAGCAGACCATCACCGTCCACACGGATCCCATAGCGAGTACCGCGTTCGTGCCAGGCGATGATATCCGCCAGCACGGAATACAATTTTGTGCGCACGAAATCGTAGTCCTCGGTGTACGCGACCAAGGCGCGTACGGCTTCGAAATACCACAGGGTGGCATCCACCGTGTTGTATTCCGGCGTTTCGCCGGCGTCGGGAAACCGGTTGGGGAGCATGCCGCGGTCGACGTGAGTGGCAAATTCAAGCAGAATGCCCTTGGCTGCTTCCGGTCGGCCCGTCACCAGAGTGAGGCCGGGAAGGGTAATCATGGTGTCGCGGCCCCAGTCGGCAAACCAGTGGTAACCGGCAATGACTGTGCTGCCCTTGCCTCGCTGAACGACGAATTGATCGGCTGCTTCGACCAACTCTTTGACGAACGGATCTTTCAACGGCGCGGCGGTCAGAACTTTTTTTCGGCGCTGGATTTCATCTGCGCGAGCGACTTCGACCGACTCGACGCTGCGGCCCTCGACTGACGCCACCACCGTGGGCCGCGGGTTGTGGTTCAGATCGAAGCGCAGCACGAACGGATTGAACAGATCTTCCCGGTAGTCCAGGCCGCGCTCCAGCTCGATGGTGTATTCGAAATTGCGGTACCAGTCGCCAGTTCCTCGGACATCGCCCGGGGTGTGGGCCAGACGGAGCGGCGGCAGGCCCTGGTACGGCGCCACTTTCACTGATCCCGCCTCGATCTCCAGTAACGGGTTGAGAGCCCCGTTCTCGTGCGTCGTGCTGTGGTAGTCGCGAAAGGCAATCAGCGGACGCAGTTCGAGCGCGCACATAGTTGGCCTCACGTTCTTCGGCACCCGAAGTTCGTACTGAACGACGGTGCTGTTTTCGCCGTGAATCATGAAGACGGACTTTTCGAGAATGAAGACCTCGGCGTCGTACACAAATACCGGAAACGGGTCGCGCCGGAACTCCTTCAGGTGCAGGTACCCGTGAGGATGCACCACGCCCGGATAGCGATTGCATGAGAGTTCCACGCGGCGGCCATCAATGACGAGCGCCTCCTCAATTTTCGACAGCAGGACCATGCGGCCAACTGGAGGCTTCGTTGCCGCCACCAGCAGTCCGTGATAGCGGCGGGTGTTCAACCCCGTGATGGTAGAGGATGCGAACCCGCCGATCCCGTTCGTCTCCAGCCATTCGCGACGGGACGCGAGATCCAGGTTGTGGCAGACAGTCTCATCCACTGGCGCCATAGTCATGCTGCCTGCAGTTGTGGAGTCTTCACGCGAAGGCGCACACGTCGTTCCTCTTTGCCGGTAGTCTGCTCCGTCATTGCGGGCTCACCACTCTGTTGTAGCAACTTGTATGCGGGAAGCTGTCCATTGGGATGCATGTACCATTCGCGCGTCATGAGCACGAGCTGCTTCTTCGCGAATTCGGGATAGACCAGCGCAGTGAGAGACAGTGGAAAGCCATGTCCCAAGCCGGGTACCAGGGGTACTCCCATTTGTTCGGCATGGAGATCACGTCGGCGTTGTAGAGATGGTCCAGTCGCGGTTTCGCCCGTTCGGCAGGCGGCGCAAGGAATGCAGGATCGCCATTTTCCCAATCCCGGACCACATAGTGATAGAGCTGCTTGGACCACAGCACATCGGAACGCAGCCGGGAGAGTAACGCAAGTAGAACCGTACCCTCGAGGATGCCGAAGGGATGGTTCACGACCAGCAGGATCGGCCCTGGGCGCGTTCTTGTTCCAGATCTTTCTCCGAAACCCGTTCGGTGGCATCGAGGTGCAGCAATCTCTCAGCGAGGGGAGTTTCATCGTTCATGGCTCGCAGGGTTGTGTAGGTGCCTTCGAGTTGGTCGACACCAAGAGTGTGCTCTAATACCCTTCGATCCGTCCGGGGGCTCAAAACGGCAGAAGCCTGGGAATAACCGGGCTGAAGGTGGCTCTTCATCAGAAATGGGGGCAGCCCAGGATTCCTGACTTGATAAAACATTCTTGGAGGAATTGTTTTGATCAAATCAGAGATCGTATTAGGACTGCCCGACTATGAGATTACCGATTTACAGATCAGCGGTGGTGGGGTGAGGATTTCTGCCCGGCATAACGGGCTGAAATCGTGCCCGCACTGCGGCAGCGAGCGGCTGCGCAACAAGGGCCGATACCCAAGGC
>JAIQFK010000017.1 GCA_020073305.1 Terriglobia bacterium | reverse complement strand
TGATGCTGCAAGCTCGGAATATCCGTGAATCGCAGATCCAACTGCCGCGCCTCGTTCTTCTGGGCAAAATCTAAGACTTCTTGTGGATTCATCTATTCTCCAAAAATGATCATCTTAGTTGTAGCAGCGGCCCATAGAAAATCAATTCTTTCTATGGAGCTAATAAATGAGGCGGCGAGCCTGCGGCCTAACAGGCGGCAAGGAGTTTCTCCTGCAGCAGCTGTTGCATTTCGACCGACAGCTTTCGGCCATCGCAAGCTACATAGAAAACGTCGATTGCCCGCTGACCCTTGGTGTCGATGAGAACGACGTCGATATTGCACGCGCTTGAGGAGAATACCATAGCGAGGCTGTACAAGAGCCCCGGCCGGTCCTCAGCGATGATCTCGACCAGCGTCGCCGTCTCACACGTCTCGGAATCGAACTGCACTTGGGGAGGCGTGCTCCGCTTCCTCGACGCGGGCTGCGAGAAGGTCCGCATCAACCGCTGAGCATCCGTTTTGCCGAGGGCGACGCGATAGATCAAGTCCCGCAGCCGCTCGACTTCCGGGGGGTTCAGTTGGAGCATGCGTTTCGGGTCGGCGAACACGAACGTGTCGAGAACGATGCCGTTGACGTTGGAGAAAGCTTCAGCCTTCAAAATTTCCAACCCAAAGCTTGTGATCGCCCCTGCAAAGGACGCAAACAGGTAGGAACGGTCCCGCGCGATCACGGTAAGCCGGTAAGCGCCTTCAATCTGGTCGAGTCGTACGGCCACGCCGGTCGGCCGGCTGAGTTCGTAAAGCTGCAGATGCGCCTCGATCTCAGCGTGGGGGCGCACACGCAAGTAACGCACCGGGAAACCTTTGGTGAACTCCGCGCGGTCGGGAAGATCTGCCGGCACTCGCTCGATGCGGTCCGTTTCCAGTTCGCGCGTCAGCTCATGGTGGGCCGCGGAATACGCGCGCGAGAGTTGCTCCACGCGCCACGGAGTCATGGCGTCCGGACTGATTGCGGAAATGTCGGCGTAGGTGAACACGGAGAGTAGCTTCAGGCGCTCGACGGTTCCGGCGCTCTCGGCCAACCGGCGGACGGTGGCCGGATCATCCATATCGCGACCTGTTATTGTGTCGGCCAAATCGCCTTGATGCTCGATCAGGAACTGCACGGTGCCCTGGTCCTGGACGGGCATCTGAATTCGGGCCATCGCCACCCGCGCGCGCTCCGCTGCGACGCGCAACGGATCGTCCTGGTTCCTCCCCATTTCGTGAAAAAGAAGTGCGAAGAGGAGAAGAGCCGGGCTATCAATCTCGGCGAGCAATTGCGAGAATCGCCGCTGCGCCGGGTCCGTCGCCAACGTCAATCGGCCCACGCATTCGATCGCGCCCAGCGTATGCTCGTCCACGGTGTACCGGTGCTCAGGCGCCGTCACGGCAAGGTTCTCGACGTTGACCCATTCGGGAAAGAGCGCTGACAGCAGACCCGTGTTCTCCAGAGCCCGTAGAGCCGTGGCCGGGTGCGGGGACGACAGGAGACTTCTGAGCACCGGCCACAAAGACCTCGGCTGGGCACAGAGGGTGGCGAACATCGGACGGACTGCTTCGACGCGGCGCTCGGTGTCGGGCGCGAGCGGAACACCGTGCCGACCGACAAACTCGAGCATCCGGAAAACCAGATCGGGGTCGGTTTCGAGTTGCGCGGGACTACGCAGCAACAGCCGCTCGTGTGAGACAGTGAACTCTGCGCTGGACGGGCGGGAGCGAAGCTCGCGGAAGTTCTCGAGCAACGAACCGGAGTTCCTCTCGGATGCATCGAGCGCTCGACGCGCTTCGTTGAAGATCGCTCGCGCATTTTGAAAATACTCCTGCATCCACTCGCTGGGCTTCCCGCCGGACGTGAAGAGCCGGCGCACGAAAGCCTCTTGGGCATCGAGGTCCAGCACGTTTGAGTCACGCCCGGCTTGATAATGCAGAAAACAGCGAACGGACGACACGAACGCTCCCGCCTCCTTGAGCCTCTCGCCCGGCCGCTCACCTTCCGCGTTGAGCTTCATGAGCCAGTCGATCAGGCTCAGGTCGCGCAGTCCTCCTGGCGCTTCCTTCACATCGGGTTCCAGGTGATGGCACGTGTTCTGATGCTTAGCGTGGCGGACTCGTGCCGAGCCCGAGAGATGCTGCCTGATATCGCGTGCATGCTTCGAAAGCACGGCCGGGAATCTGCTTTCGAGTTTCGCGGGGAGCTCTGCATCACCGGCAAGAAACCGGCGATCCAGGAGGTTGACGGCAAGCTCCAGGTTTTGCTCGTGGGCATGCAGGCACTCGGCAAGAGTCCGTGCCGTGTAGTTCAGCTGCAATCCCGCGTTCCACAGCGAACGGGTGAACTCCGCCAGAGCGCCCCTCGCGGAAGCGGACTCCGGGTATTGGTCGAGAAGAACGATGATGTCCGCACCCGAGTACGGAAAGGTTTCATGGCGGCCGTATGCGCCGACCGCCAGCATGGCGGCGGATCGTGGAAAAAGCGGCTCGATCGACGTGCGATAGGCGACGCGGGCAATGGCATCGGTCGCCTCCGTCAGCCCGCTCAGCACACCGGCCGCCCGGCCCGTCGCTAGAAACTCCTCTTCGATGCGGCGCCATGCGCCGCTGGACGACAGCTTTTCCGGGGCTCTTGCCACAGCACTATCGTCGACTTTCTCCAAGGCTCTAGTATCACGCAAGCCGCTCTTCATCGAAAGCTGAATTCTTTTATGAGCGAAATCAAAATTATCTATTAGGCAATGGGGACCGGCAGTGAAATAGAATACTCATTATCAAGCTCATAGCCATGTTCTTGCTGGTGTCGGGGTGGATCATCGTGCTTGGCGCGGTGGCCCTTCTACGATCGGGGCCGTTGCAGTCCAGCTTCGCGTTGGGGGGTGTTGGCATTGAGGGGGTGGGCTTGGGCCTGCTCCTCCGGTCTCACATCATTGCACCCAGGGACGATCGGTGATGGCTTCGCCGGCCCCATTGGAGTCCGACACCGCGAAAGGTCTTTGCTTTCTATTGACCCTGTTCGTACCCTTCGCCGCGGCCGGACTCGCGTTAATGAACGCCGGACTGTGCAGGTCGCGAAATGCTGCCCACTCGATACTCAGTGTGCTCTGTGTCGCTGCCGTGGCAGCGCTGGCCTACTTTGCGATCGGATTTTCAATACAAGGTTATCCTGGCAGCGCAACCCACGTGATCGCTGTTGGCGCAAGAAACTGGGGATGGATCTCCTCCGAGCGGTTTTTTCTGCGCGGCCTGGAGTTTGACGGTTCTGCTGCTCCACTATACGCGCTCTTCGGCATGTTCGGAGTAGCGGTCGCGGCCACCATCCCCTTGGGGAGCGGAGCTGACCGGTGGCGGCTGGGGGCAAGTTGCGTGTCGACGGCCATCTTGGCGGGCTGCACGTATCCGTTGTTTGCCCATTGGGTCTGGGGCGGCGGGTGGCTCGCGCAACTCGGTCCAAATTACACCATCGGGCGCGGCCTGGTGGACTGCGGTGGCGGCGGCGCGATTCACATGACGGGCGGACTGACGGCACTGGCCATCGCCTGGGTTCTCGGCCCGCGGCGGGGGAAATACACGCGGGAGGGGATGCCTGCCGCGATTCCCGGACACAACTCCGTCCTGGTGCTGTTCGGATGCTTTCTTGCCTGGGCGGGCTGGCTGGGATTGGACTGCGCGGGTGCGATGCTATTCACCGGCGTAGAAGTAGGCCGCGTACCTCTGGCGGCGCTGAATACGACGCTGTCCGCCGCTTCGGCGGCTCTGACGTCGGCCGCTATCACGCGCGCTCGCTTCGGCAAGGTCGACGCTTCTCTATGCGCCAACGGGTGGGTCGCCGGCCTCGTGGGGGTAAGCGCCGGCTGCGCACTGATGCGCCCTGCTGCTGCGGTGATGGTCGGAATCGTGGGTGGCGCGCTGGCGATCTACTCGATCGAGTGGCTGGAGCTTCATCTTTCGGTGGATGATCCGGGCGGTGTGATCTCGGTGCATGCGGTGGGAGGGCTGTGGAGCCTCATGGCCGCCGGTCTGCTTGCCGCAGACCCCGTTCCGGGCCAGTGGCTGGCTCAACTTGTCGGAGTCGCAACGCTGACCGGCTTCGTACTGCCGCTTACGTTCGGACTAAACTGGCTGTTGAACCGTGTCTATCCCCAACGCGTGGCACCGCAGGCCGAGCGCCAAGGGCTGGACCTTTATGAACTCGGGGCGGGCGCTTATCCTGACTTCATGACTCACACGGATGATTCCTGGCTACGCTAGGGAGCTGCTCGAAACTTTGCAGGGACTGGTTTACCCGTGCCGCGCAACGAACAGGAGCACCCCGAAGACGACGATGGGAATCAAAGCCATCGCCACATAAAACAGAATGCGTCTCAGCCACGGCGTCCGCCGGTGCTGCCAATCGCGCAACTCGGCACGATCCTCGACCCCAACCTGGTCCAGATGCTCCAGATCCCAC
Organism: Terriglobia bacterium; assembly: GCA_020073305.1. GTDB lineage: Bacteria > Acidobacteriota > Terriglobia > Bryobacterales > Bryobacteraceae > QHXW01. Next base: position 147,463 of record JAIQFK010000017.1, on the reverse strand, counting down.
GCAAACTCGTTCGCGGTTGAATAGCGGTTCTGCGGATCGCGCTCCAGCGCCCGATAGATCACTTCCTGCAATTCGGGCGAAATCTCCGGATTCAACTCGCGTGGCGGCACTGGGTTGTTCAGCAACCGGTCGTTCATGATGGCGAACGGATTCGTGCCGGCAAAGGGCGTCTTTCCGGTCAGCATCTCGTACAGCATGACTCCGAGCGCGTAGATGTCACTGCGCCCGTCTCCGCGCTTCCCCTTGACCTGCTCCGGAGAAATATAATCGGGCGTGCCGGCGATTTGAGACAGCTTGCCGAATGTCAGTCGCCGCGCCCCCGCGCTTCCCGCGATGCCGAAGTCGATCAACTTGATCCCATCGCTGGCATCAATCATGATGTTCTCCGGTTTCAGATCGCGATGTACCACGCCGTTCCGGTGAATGTAATCCAGGGCGTCAGAAATCGCAATCGTAATGCGCAGAGTCCGGTCTATGGGCAGCCTGCGTTGCTCTCCCAAAAGCTGGCGAAGCAGCCGTCCCTCCACCCACTCCATCACCATGTAGACCCGGCTGCGGTCGTCATCAGCGAACACTTTCATGACACCCGGATGGTCCAGCTTTTGTCCGATTTCCTCCTCGCGTTTGAAGCGTTCGTACAGTACAGGGTCCGCTTCCATCTCCGGATGTGGCACCTTGATGGCGACCTGGCGGCCGTTTCGCATGTCCGTGGCCCGAAAGATCGAAGCCATCCCGCTGCGCGCGACGACCCCCTCAATACGGTAGTGGTCGAGCTGATCGCCGGGATGCAGTGATGTCATGAAGGGCGAGGGAGCAAGAAGGCCAAGCAGGACGGAATGAACTACCGGAGCTTGTAGGGCCGCCCCCGATAGATCCCGACACGTTCCACGCTCCGAACGCGCACTAGCTGCATGCTTATGTTATCACTGCCGTCCCGCTGGTTCGCAAGAGCCAACAACTGTTGAGCTGCTGTGGCCAAGTCGGTGCCCGCGGCCGTGGCAATTTCCGCCGCCGATACGGAGTGGTGGACTCCATCGCAGCAAAGCACCAGCACGTCTCCGGGAATGACCTGGTGTTCGCTGGTTTCGACGTTGAGGAACAGGTCGTTCCCGAGCGAGCGGCTGAGGAGGTTGCGGTTGGAGGATTCGGAGGCTTCCCTGGTAGAGATCACTCCCAGACGGACCTGATCGTGCGCCACTGTGTGATCACGCGTCAGCAGCGTGGCTTGCCCTTCACGCACGAGGTAACACCGGGAGTCGCCTGCATGAGCAATCACAGCGCGGTCGTGCCGCAGTCCGCAAGCCACCAGCGTGGTCGCCATGGCCGAACCGCCGGGGCTGGCTTGTTTCGCTACCTCGTAGACGTGCGCGTTAGCTTCCCGGACAAGCCGCGCCAGCAGCGTCCCCAGTGGTTCCCCTTCCGGAGCGGCGCGAAAACCTGCCAGCAGATGTTCCACCGCGGCATGAGAGGCTACCTCGCCCCGGTCGTGCCCTCCCAGGCCGTCCGCCAAAGCAAAAAGCCAGCCGTGCGAACGCCCTTCCTCCGGCGTCGCCGGCTGGACATGGCCCAGATAGTCCTCATTATTATTGCGCAGCCGCCCAGGATGGGAGAGCTGCGCGAAGTCCACATCTAACATATTCTCGAGCGCCCGCCAGGCTCCTCCGATTTCTCCCCGCCCGGCGGGCGCTCAGCCATCTAAGACCGCGCCGTCTGGAAGCGCTCGGCAACCAGAGTCGTCCTACCCTTCTGCTTACTTGCCCGGAGAAAATAGATGCCACCGTAGAGCCCCCAAACGACCGCGATGCCCAAAGCCAGCAGAGGCTCCTTCACAGTGCCATACCCCATGAATGGTCCGATCAAGTAAAACGCCATGCAGCCCAGGTTGGCGACCAATCCGAACAAAGGGATGGCCATATGACGTAGCGGGCTGAATTTTGGATGCTTATGGTAGGCGACCATGCAGATAATGCAACTCAGCGCATACAACACGAACGTGCCAAAGTTCGACGCCAGTGTCATGGTGAGCAGAGTGTTCGGCAGCGCCGCCATCTGGTCGTGAGTCGTATACCCGAAGCTCGAAAACAAACCTTGGGGCAGAGCCTTAATATCCGCATCCTTAGGCGCACCCGCGTCACCGAAGGCGACCGCTACCGAGACGCAGCCAATCACAGCCGAAATGACGGCCAGCGACCAGATGGCGCGGTGCGGTGTGAGGTTCTTCGAGTGCAGGTAACCGAACGCCTCCGGCACCTCTTCGTCCTTGCCCATGGCGTAGGTGACGCGCGCGCCGGTATTCATACACGACAGCGTGGTGCCTATCAGCGCCAGGAACACGGTGAACGCCTCGATCAGCATGAAGGTTCGTCCGTTACCGGGGCCGAACAAAGCGTCCCCCACCACCACCATCATGTCGCCGAGCGGCGCCGCGGAACCCGATGCGCTTACCATCGAGTAGCCGTTGTTGAGAAAATAGTTAGCCGCAAAATATTCGAACAGGTAACAGAACATGCCCTGCACCAGCAGCGACACGATCACGGCTATGGGAACGTCACGTTTCGCGTTCTTCGCCTCGCCGCCCATGGCGGTTACCGATTCGAAGCCCACTAGAATCAAGATCGCGACCGTGGCCTGCACGAACACCCAGCCCCAATTGTGAGGCGCCGGGACGGACGACGCTGTGGGGTGGCTGAGAAAATTGCCCTTCTCGTCCTTTTCCGGATAACTGATGCGAAATGGTACCGGCTTGCCGGCCGCGTCCACCTTAGCCTGCGGAATGCCGTTTGCATCGCGCACAATCTGATCGGTGGTCTGCCCATTCTCTGTAACGGGCTTGGTTTGGAACTCATAGGTGTAGGCAGCGCTTGACGCGGAATCGAACTGATAAGCAATACTTCCAGGTGGATGATTCATCCGGTAGCCCAAGGCCAGAACCGAGAACACCACCAGCGCGCTAATCTGTATGACGTTGATCGCCACGTTGACTGATGTCGAGCCGTTTACGCCTCGGGAAGCGATGTAAGCTACCACGAATGAGAACACCACGGCCACGAGCATCATGAACACGGGGCCCGGGGTGGAAGCGCTCATCACGTTCGGCCACAGCGTTCCGACCAGGTAGCCGCACAGGACCCCCATCACCCCAACCATCACTCCCGGGTAGATCCAGTAATACAGATGCGAGCCCCAGCCGACGATGAATTTCGACAGCCGCGCATACCGCCACGCTCGGTCGTGGTTGAGAAACGATTGCTCGGCGAAATAGTAGGAACTGCCCGTGCCGGGATATAGCTTCGCCATTTCCGCGTAACATACAGCGGTCGCCAGGCAAAGCAGAAGGGCGAGCACGATGCCCATCCACATCGCCGGCCCGGTAACTCCGGTCGTGGCCTGGATGTAGAACGTAAGCCAAAGAAAGGCGCCGGGGGCGATGAGCGCCATGGCGTTCATCGTAAGACCCGTCAGTCCCAGAGTCTGTTGCATTTTGACTTCGGCGTTATCAGCCATTTAGGTTCCCTCTCAATCTGCAAATTGTCGAATTGGATCGCATGTTATTTCCTTTCGAATCCCTCTCCTATTTCTTTGGGGCAATAAATGCCACCAGTCCCAGCAGGACCGTGGGCTGATTCTTCGACGTGCCGCCGTTGTTTTGGAAAAACGGCTGGTTTGACCAGTCGTCGCGAAACTCGAGCCGGCTCATCAGCCAGCCGTTCACTTTGTATTCACCCGTCAGGGTGAATTCCTTGACGGACTGCGCTGTGCCGGTGGAAAAGCCGTTCATATCGTCGAACCACTCCAGGCGCCCCGCGACTGCATACTTCTTCTTAAACGCGTAGCGCGCCGCACCGGCGATGCCCGTCCACTTCTGTGAGCCCGACCCGATATTCTTATCCCGGCCGTAATCGAAATTGACGTAGTAACTCAAATTGTCAGTGGCGTTGACGAGCACGGTGGTGTCGTAGAGGTTACGCATGCCGGTGTTGGTGTGGCTCTTTTCGGGTCCACCGTAGTACACGTTCGTCCATGTGACCTTTTTCCAGGCATATGCCCCTGTGAGTCCCACGGTCTTGCCGCTGTTGTTGTCGTAGACGTTATTCCACCCCTGCACCAGCTGGACGCCTCCCGTGAAATGTGGGCCAATCGGGAACGAGGAGCGAATGCCGAAGTGGTAATAGGGAATCGCCCACGCGAACAACAACGACCGCGAGTAGTTCCAGTTCTGGTTGGTCTCAATGACTTCGGCGCCGGCCGAGGTGACGAATTCTCCGGCGTCGACTTCCAGGCCGTGCCACGACTTCGGCTTGAAGCTTACATAGGCTTGCTTGAAGTACTTAAGCTCTTCCGGAGCCCTGTCGCTCGCATGGATTACATCGAACGTCTGCCCGAAACCGACATCTAAGTGAAAGCCGACTGGTGCAGGACCATGGTCGATCGTGATCATCCCCATGTTCACGTGCGCCGTATCCGAGCGCATGTCGAAGTTGCGGAGCTGGTTCAATCCGGAATCCGGATGATTGAAATTTGCATCCACGTAGCCATCAAACATGAAGCTGAAGTCGGTACCCCACTGGGTCAAAGGCGACTTCGATGCGGCCGCCGCGGGAGCGGGTGTTTGTGGCGCCGGTGTTTGTTCGGCCGGCGCTTGCGCTGCCGGTGCTGAATCCGTCGATGACTGTTGCGCAAAGACGGCGCCGGTGAGCACTACTGCTCCGGCGATAACAAAACTGATACGACTTTTTCGCATGTTGACTCCTCTCAGACTCTAGTAATTGGTAAGCTGCGCTACCGAGCTTGAAAGGCTGAGAGCACGCTGACGGGGCGAACCAGCCTGACGTATAACTGTCCCAATCTAGCCCTTCTTTTCTGTGGATGCTAATAGATAATTTCTATCGGATGGATTAGAAAATCTCTATTTCCGAACCATGCACGCGCCTGACATGAATGTCTTGATGACATTGAGGTGGCTGTTGCTTGCCGCATTGCTCGAAACCGCGGGAGTCTCTCTTATCCGTGCGGCCTGCGCTCGCCGGGAGCAGCCGCAGTCCGGATCTCTGCTTTTGTCTGGCGCCTTGGCGCTGTTCGTTTACGGGTGCATTCGCAAGCGCAACTCCCCCTACCAGTTTGGATTCAACGGATCAATTTTTTCTATTGGAAAAGCGCCGCCGGCATGCCTACAATCGTTTACAGTTGCTCTGGGCATCCTGTGCTTGGACCAGGGGCACGGAAGCTCCGTTGCTTAGAGCTGTGCAACAAAAGGGTACCTGTCACCTTTGCGTGTTCGGCAAGCGGAGATCAGATGGCATCACGCTCCAGGCATTCCCGAGGAGTTGCGCCTCCCAAACCTTTCGCGATTCGTAAACGCAGTTGGGCAATCTTCAACGCGTACTGTTACGAGGAACGACCTCTGGACGAAATCGGCAGGACGTATCGTCTTTCTCCCACCCAGGTGCGGCGGATTGTGGATGACGTCGAGACTCAACTCGGGCGAGCGCGCGGTGCGGAAAGGATGTCTCTCGGCCTTGAATCGGCCATAGAGGATCTCGGCCTGTCGGTCCGTACGCGCAACGCCCTCCGCAGTGTCGGGTGCGACATCGTGGACGATGCGCTACGGCTCGATTTGTCGTTGGTCGTAAAGGGGCTCGGAGAGAAGACCAGAGAAGAACTCCTCACCAAACTCGAGCGCGCAGGATTTCCTCACCCCATGCGGGACGAACAGCCGGTTTCGGAGATCCGGATTCTGGAGCGCAGCCTGGAGCGTATGCGAAGACGAATTGATGAGGCGCTCGGAGCGGTGGCGAAAGAGATTCGTTTAGTGAAACAACGGCTGCGCAAAAACATGGCTAGGCGGGAAGTCAAAAAGGCGAGCCCGGCCGTTAGCGATCTCACGCCAGCCCCTGCCAATGACTATCCCTCCGACACAGATTAAGGGCTGTCCTACGGAGATGCTGCGTGGTGCAGGTGTCGGGTGTATAGCCTGACATCGGCACAGCCAGCTGACTTGGATTCTGCGCCAACCATTTTGTAAGGCCACAGTAGGGTTGCAGGCTACGCTCGCGTCCAAGGACACCGCGCAAATGGAAATGTTGCTGTCGGTGGAGTAGACTCTCCATAGAGCCAGAAAAGGACATACCCATGAATAGCCCTTGGAAGACAGACCGGTGGTTTACCAGCGCTTGGAATCATTCACCCGAGGTGAAGGCGAGCCTTCACTTTCCGGAGCGCATCCGCATCCATGACGTCACCTTGCGTGATGGAGAACAGCAAACCGGCATTGTGTTTCGCCGTCAGGACAAGGTGGCTATTGCCAAGAAACTGGCGGAAGCGGGAGTGCACCGAATCGAGGCGGGTATGCCTGCTGTATCCGGCGAGGATGAAGCCGCTATTAAGGACATCGTTGCCCTCGGACTTCCTTCTGAGATCTTCTCCTTCGCCCGTTGCATGCCCGCCGATGTGAAACTGGCCAAGGAGTGTGGAGTGAAGGGAATCATCACCGAGATCCCTTCGAGCGACCACATCATCAAGAACGCCTATGGCAAGACGATGGACTGGGCGATCAAGTCTTCAATCGAAACCACTCTGGCGGCCAAAGAGGCGGGTCTGTACACGGTCTTTTTTACCATTGACAGCACCCGCTCCGACCCCGACAGGTTGATGGATCTGATCGAGAGGGTGGCCACCGAAGGGCACATGGACTCGCTGACGCTGGCGGACTCCTTTGGCGGCTGCACACCCGAGGCCATCGGCGTGGCCGTGCGAAAGTTGAAACAGCGCTTCGCCAAACCCATCGAAATTCACTGCCACGAGGACTTTGGATTGGGCGTGGCCAATACCATTGCTGCGCTCGCGAACGGGGCTTCGGTGGCACACCTCACCGTTACCGGGACGGGCGAACGCGCCGGCAATGTGCCTCTCGAGGATACGGTAATGGCGCTGCGCTGCCTTTACGATATCGACGTCGGCATCAAGACCGAGATGTTCTACGAGCTCTCAAAACTGGTGCAGCGACTCGCCGGCTTCCAGGTTCCTCCCAACCGCCCGATCATTGGCGACTGGCTCTATTACATCGAGTCCGGTGTTGTGAGCATGTTCCACCGGCGCTGCAAGCAGGTCGAGCCGCTCGAATACATCCCCTTCGCTCCCGCGATGGTGGGACGTCCCGGAGTAGACATCGCTCTCGGGAAGGGAAGCGGGCAGGCCAACGTGGAAGAGCACCTCGAACGCCGGGGGATGCAGGTCACGCCGCAACAGGTAGATGCCATTCTGGCCAGAGTGAAGCAGCTTTCCATCGAAAAGAAAGCGCTTTTGACAGGCGCCGAATTCGACCAGATCGTGAGCACGGTTCTCGAGAGGACTCCTGCCGCGGTGAGTTAATGTTTCGAACCCTGGACGAACTTGTGGATGCGGCGCGGACGGGAGGGCCCGCGCAGATCGCGATTGCGGCGGGGCATGACCCCGACGTCATTGAAGCCATGAAGAAGGCCGAAGAAATCGGCCTGGCCCAGGGTATCTTCGTTGGCGATCCCCGGAAGATTCGCTCTCTAGCCGAAGCGGCCGGCCTGCAAATCCCCGATGCGCAACTGGTTTCCGAGCCTGACGACGCGATGGCCACGCGCAAGGCGATTGCCTTGATCCGCGAAGGCCGGGCTGGTCTCCTCATGAAGGGCAAGGTCAAAACCGCAGCCCTGGTTCGCGCGGTGCTCGATAAAGAGGCCGGGTTGCGAGGGAACCGCCTGCTGAGCCAAGTGATCGTATTCCAAGTGCCGGGGTTCGATCGCTTGATGCTGATGACCGATGCCGGCATCAACATCGCACCGTCATTTGAGCAGAAGGCCGAAATGTGCCGGAACGCAATCGAAGTGGCGAACGCCATCGGCATCGAGAAGCCGAATATCGCGTTGCTCTGTGCGTTGGAGTTCGTCAACCCGGAGATGCCCGCGACTGTGGACGCCGCGGCGCTAACCCTGATGAACCGGCGCGGCCAGCTTACCGGCGCTTATGTGGAGGGCCCTATTGCCCTGGATGTTCCTTTGAGCAAATTTGCCGCTGACCGCAAAGGGATCGAAAGTCCCCTGGTGGAGAAAACGGATATCTTTGTCGCTCCTGATATCGAGGCTGCCAACATTCTTTACAGGGCGATCCTCTACTTTGCCAAAGGGAAATCGGGTGGAATCGTGCTCGGGGCCAAAGTTCCATTGATTTTGCTCTCCCGCGCGGAGCCCCCGGAAACCAAGATTCACTCGATCGCGATCGGTATGCTGGCGGCGCGCGCTCAAGCAGGCATGAAAGCCCGGGTGGCTGGGTGAACCGAGAGGTAAGCACTCAAACGCGAGCCGCGGCTTGAGTCAAACTCGCGTAGGCCCGGCGAGCGACAATCAGTTCCTCGTTCGTCGCTAGCGTAACGACGGCTACTGGGGAGCGGTCCGCCGACACCACTCGATCGCCCTCGCCTCCCTCGTTTCGAAGCCGGTCCAACCGCACACCCAGGAATTCGAGGCCCTCACAGCAGCCGTGCCGCAAACGCGCGGAATTCTCGCCGATCCCACCAGTGAATGCGACAGCATCGATTCCCCCCATGGCCGCAGCGTAGGCCCCAATGGTTTTCTTGACCTGGTACGTAAAAACCGACAAAGCCAGTGCGGCGTCCTCATTGCCGTCGAGGATGGCTTTCTCCAGATCGCGAATATCCCCGCCGGGGATGCCTGACAGGCCCGCCAATCCCCCGGTCCGCGTCAGTTGTTCGGCTGCCGTGGAAACCGACCAACCCTTCCGATCCATGAGGAACAGCAGGGCAAACGCGTCCAGATCCCCATGGCGCGTCGCATTCTCGAGTCCCGACTGCGGTGAAAATCCCATCGTGGTATCGATCGAGCGTCCGCCCCGGATCGCGCAAAGGGACGAACTGCCACCCAGGTGGCAGCTCACCAGCCGGAGAGTCTCTCGCGGTACTCTGAGCATCTCGGGAACCCGCTCGCCGATGTATTGGTGCGACGCCCCATGAAAGCCATAGCGCCGCACTCCGAATCGTTCACACCAATCCCTTGGGATTCCATAGCAGGCGGCATACTCGGGGATGGTGGCGTGAAACTCCGTCTCGAACGCCGCCACCAACGGCACCGAGGGCATGGCAGCGCGAAAGGCGCGGATCCCCATCAGGTAGATCGCATTGTGCGCCGGCGCGGCAAGGCGATACTCCTCCATGGCGGCGATCACGTCATCATCGATCACAAACGTTCCGCAATATTTCGGTCCGCCGTGAACCGCTTTAAAGGCTACGGCGTCGATGGGAGCATCGGTGCAGATCTGGCTAATGGCGGCTGCGTAATCCGACACTCGCTCCAATCGGCCCTTGGCGAGCACGGACCCCTCCGGTAGCGCCAGCAGTTGGTACTTCAGAGAGGTCGAACCGAGATTCGGAACCAGAATGTTCATGGCCTGTATTCTATCGTTCCGTTGTGATCGCCAAATGCGGCGGCAGGTGCAGGGAAAGGAAGATGGATGGCCGCGCCCCAAGAGGCGCGCATCCAGTGTGATGGGGCGGGTTACTGCCCGAGCGGCTTTGCTGGCCCCTCGGATTCCGATCCTTTTTTGAGGCTGTCTTTAAAGCTGCGAATCCCTTCGGCCAGACCCTTGCCTAGCTCGGGCAACTTCTTCGGACCGAAACAAAACAGCGCGACAGCGAGAATCACCAGGAGGTGCCTGGGTTGCAACAAGTCTTCAATCATAAAGATATCCTTTCAGGGTCGACGCTACGGGTCGCGGTGTCGCGGCCATCCATATATAGAGTGGTGGGTAGCGGGAAAATGCTCGTCAAGGTTCGAAATTAATCTTCCGACGATGCGACAGCTATAAGAGCTTGTTGTGCCGAGCGAACTGCAGCGCGTCGATGGCTGCGCCGCGAGCGCCGGCGGTGTCGCCGTTCGGCATGACGTGAATCGGTATATCCGCCTGCTCTTGCCTCTGGGTGGGCATGCCTGCTCGAATTTCGTCGAGGAACCAATGCTGGAACTCTTCTTTGGTCTCCAACGCCCCTCCGCCGACGATCAAAGCATCGGGGTCGAAGGTGTTCACCATCTCATCGAAGAACAGGCCGAGCGCATGCGCCTGAACCCGGAAGACTTCCTTGCACATTGCGTCACCGCTCTCGGCCAAACCCCGCACCAGCTTGGCCGCCTGATGCAGGTTGCCGGTCTTGCCCAGCTCGTGACCGGGATACCGCGGCAGGAAGAGCGGCAGCAACGAGTTCTCGATCGCGGTAAGCGAACACAGCGACTCCAGGTCTCCGGTGCGGCCGCAGTTGCATACGGGCTTTACGCCGCCGGCTCCGCGAATGCTCTGGTAGGGGATGAGAACGTGGCCCAGTTCGCCGCCAAACCCCTTTCGGCCCTTGACGACGTTGCCATCAATGATGACGCCGCCACCCAGGCCGGTGCCGATGATCGCTGAAATGGACGTGGCCTGGCGGTTCGAGCCGAAGAGTACGAAGTGCCCCCAGAGCGCCCCCGCGTTCCCATCGTTCAGATACGTGGCGGGTTTGCCAAGCTTCTTTGACAGATTTTCGCGAATATCAAAACCGGACCAGTCCGGATGCAGAAAGTTCGTGGAGCCTTCCGCGCTCAGCACGCCGGTCGCACTTGCAGGACCCGGCGTGTCGAGACCCACGACCACCGTATCGGCCAGCGCAACGCCCGCCTTTTTTGCGGCGATTTCGAGCCCCTCGGCGATCTGCTTGAGGCAGATCTCCGGGCCCTCCTTCGACCGGGCTGGATGCTCGCACAACCCCTGGATAAGAAACTGCTCTTCGCTGTTGAGGAACGTATAGTTGATGGCGTTTCCGCCAAGATCCACTCCGGCGACAGTCTTCAAGGTGTCTGGCCTCTGTTTGAATGATTACCGAACTTTTACACGTACCTCACCTGTGCCGCGACGAACAAGTAGCGCCTGGCTCTAAGCCTTCCGTTGTTGGAGCAACTTCGGACGCGGGCGTGGCGCCTTACGTCGCTGCCGTCGCCGCCTTGGCTGCTTTCTCCGGAGCGGGCGCCTTCTTCACCGCTGGGCTGGGACCGGCCTTTTTAGCCACTGCTTTCTTGCGCTCCGCCCACCTCTTCCGCTGGGCAGCCGCAATCTTCTTGCGGGCGTCCGCGCTCATGGTGCGTTTCGGCGCTGCCGGCTTTGCCTCCGCCTTGGCAGCGGCCCATCGTTTTCTTTGTGCCGCCGCAATGCGCTGTCGCGCGGCTGCGCTTAACGTTCGCCGCGGTCCCTGGCCCGGTGCAACAGCCACCACACTGGCTCCGGAACCCAGCCGCCGACGGATGTCCGCTATCTTCTCGTCGACGTTCTTTCTCATCTGCTCGAATCCTGTCAACGCCGCTTCAAGCAGTGATGCGTCAACCGCTAATCCTCTGCGTCGTCCTGGCATGAAATAGCCCGCCTCCCCTTTTCAAAAATGGACCTCGATTATAACGCACGGCAGCCTCGGCAAGTACACAAGCTATTCAGGAGGTAGGGGGTATGGTCTGGGCCTCCTTGCCCGAGCGCTCAGCCCGCGCAGAAGTCGAAGATCTCGGTCCAGACCTCGCGGAAGGAATCCTCGTTGAACCCCGAGTCCGACTTCAGCAGATTGTAAGCCTGATAGGTGCGACCTTCTCCGCGGTTGGCTTTGACCGGTTGAAATTGTCCGACGATGTCCATGTGGTCGCCAGGGACCAGCACGTTATCGCCTCGGGGCCAGAGCATGGAAGCGGTGTTGACAATGCCGTCGTTATCCCAGAGCTCGATCGCGTGAGGCTTGGCCACCTTGCCGCTGAGGGACGGAGTCGGCCAGTCGAACGGGCCGCCGGCACATGCACGGTAACAGAAGCGATACACGATGTCGGTGCCTGCGCTCCGCCGCGTGTCCTTTGCGATCTCAGGGTAGGTCCACGGTTTCACGAGATCCAATTCCGGCGCGGGGCGGCCCGCATCGAATTGAAATACACGCTTTCCCAGCGTCACATAGGAGCGCGTGGCGATGCGATCTCCCCACAGTTTGAGCTCTTGCTTACGCTCTTCATCGTTGAAGTGAGCCGGGCTCAACGGCCCGCTCTTTGGACGCTGGGAAGTGAGATCGTCAATCGCCCGAAAATCCGAAGCCATATGGCGCAAGTACAGTTCGAGCTGGGAGGCGGCTTCTTGCGCGCCCGCCGTACGCTCCGGACTGGGTTTGCCCATCCGTTCATCGGCCTCGCGTAAGGAATCCTGCACGGCACGAAGCAGCCCTGCACCGGTGAGACAAGCGGCGCCGCCCGCGATCAAGTCCTCGGCTCGATCGAGTAGCGGCACTTGCGAGCCTACGACAGCACCGCGCAACTCGGTGACCAGCGTTTCGCGCCAGATCTTGCGGGCCCGTACCCAGTCGGCGATGTTGGTGCCCCAATGGGGCACCGAGAGGAACACGACGCGGCGCACGCGATCGAGGATCTCGTCGGGTTCCACCTTGGTCCCGCCGTCAACGAAAATCGGCTGGTTGAGGCGGGGCGGGTTCCAAAAAAGCCAGCGGATATCAAGCCCGCCGGTCGAATGCCCTATCAGGGTGATTTCATCGCTAGGCAAGATCTCGCCGCGCGCGATGCGCCTCGCAAGATACCTTTGCAATCGTCCTGCGCGAGTGGCTACCGCCGCGGTCGGCAAATTGTCGAAGTAGTGCAGTACTTCATTTTTGGCCTTCCGCGTCCGAAACAGAGGCGTGACGCCGCCGTAGTATTCAAGCTGCCCCAGCGCGTCGAAACCTCCGAAGCCCGGAACCAGCACGATATGAAACCGTTTGCGGGATGGAGCCCGTGCCTGTTGCTTGGCCATATTCAGACCTCCTGTAGAAAGTATTCAGACTTTCTGATCCGAATTCAAGCCGGCGGAGTCGCGCAGCAGCCGCTACGCCCAGGCGCGGTCCCGGTCAATTCCTTTGGCGAGCATTTCCTGAACGTGCGCGGCGTCGTCGCGGACCTGCCAGTCGAACATCCCGACGGCGATGAAGTCGGCGCCTTTTTGGAAGGCGTGGCGAAAGCCATCGGGAGGAGTTTCTCTTCCGGCTCCCAGGACCTTGAACCCGATCCAGGGCTTCTTGACGGCTTTCATGAACTCGCCCACTTCCGCCGGTTCGCTCGAGTAATACTTCACACGGTTCACCGTCACCATGTAGAAATCCGGATCCAGTTTGGCCTCTCCACATGCGCGCGCGGTTGCCAGCAGATGGGCGCCAATGCCGGCAACCAGACCGGCTTTACGGATTCCTTCCACCGCGCGGCCGATGTCGTCCACTTTTCCTTTCTTCACCAGGCTGTCGGACACGCCACCGTGAAGGTACATGCCGATGGCGCCGTTGTCGCGTGCCCGTTTGGCGTTTTCCGCGGGTTCACCCTGTTCGGGCGCAGATTGGGCGATCCACTGGAGCTTTCCGCCGCGCTCGCGCTTGAATTTCTGGTAATGCTCGATGATGTGCGGATCGCATCGCATCAGCGTGGTATTGATGCCGTTTTGCTCCGCCAGGGTCCAGGTTTCCAGGATCTTCTCGGTGTTGAAATAGTGGGTCATCAACGCCGATTGGTACAACAACTCACCGGAGTGGGCAGATCCGGAAATGAGGTTGCCGCCGATAATGAGCCGGGAAATTTCGTACTTGCCCAGTTTTCCGCACTGCAGCCCCTTGACCGGTTCCTTGACCTTGCCGTATTGCGATCGATCTACCAGTTGCGCCATCAGGGCCTGATGTTCAAAGCTGACTCCCGCCACCAGACCCCCGGACACTCCAAGCGAAGTTTTCAACAAATTACGACGGCCGATTTTTAACATTTTGTAGACCTCATCCGTTGCTTACCGAGCCGCGCCCGGAGGAAGCGGTTGCCAGTTCTTATCCAGCCGCCGCCCGAGTCTGCTCATACGCCGATCACGTCTTTCCAAACAGCTTCTTTTCCGCTGTAGATGGCGGTGCGGCCCAGGATGGCGATCATCGTGCTGAGAGCGGACCGTTCCGCGACGTTCTCCACCTTGCCGCTGAGGATATTGTCGAAGAACGTTTTGTAAGCATCCACCGTGATGTCATGCGGCGAGTTCAGTGTGACGGTTGTTTCCGCTTCGTTCCACTCGTGACTGGGGGTGAAAACCGTCTTGCCGCGGGAGGTGGCGATCATGCCCTTCCGGCCCACAAATTCCTCGCCGACTTTCCCAATGCCCGGCGGCGACATCTGGTTGGCCTCGAAGTTGACTTCAATTCCGTTCGGGAATTCGAAGACCAGGCTCAGGTGATCCAGGATCTCCATCGACGTACGTAGCTTCGTGCCGCCGTACCCGACGGCGCGGCTGGGCAGACCGAGGAACCAGTGCAGGACGTCGAAGTTGTGACAGTCCTGTTCCACGATGAAGTCGCCCGACGTGTCCTTGTAGCAGAACCAATTGCGGATGTGCTCCACTTTGGGATCGGAATATGGCTTGCGGGTAAACGGGTCGCCACCAATCCAATAGGCGCGCGCAGCCACCATCTCGCCGATCTGTCCCTCCTGGACACGTTTGTACGCGTTCAGGTAAACCGGACCGTAGCGCTGCTGGAAGCCGACCGAGATGTTTTTCTTCGGATCGCATCGTCTGCCCGCTGCGATCACTTTCTTGGCGCCTTCCACATCCACGCCCATGGGCTTCTCGCAGTAGATGTGTTTCTTGGCCTCCACGGCGGCGGCCAGCATGCGCGGGTGTTCGAACGGCGGCGTGGCGATGATGACGGCATCCACATCGGAGGAGAGCAGCTTCTCGAAATCCACGTACTCGGCGGGGCGCTCGAGTTTCAGACTGCGCTTGGCGGCTTCGCGTTGGTCTTCGAAGATGTCGCAAAGCGCGGTAATGTGAGCGCGCGGGTCGTTCTGCACGATGCCCGCGTCGTAAGTGCCCCGGCCGCCGCATCCGATGAGCCCAACCGAAATCTTGGAGTTGGCCTCACTGCCGCGAGCGAGTCCTGGGGCCATGACGGTAAAAGTTCCTGCGGCGGCGGCCCCGCTGCCCTGCATGAAGTGTCTCCTCGAGACACCGGAATCAACACTGTTCATCGAAAACCTCCTTGTGAATTATTCCAAAAATCGACTGCCGGGCCTGCCGTTGTTCAGCTACGGCCGTTTGCCGAAACCTTCCAGGTCTTCTCGTCGAAGAAGAGTGCGCGCCCTTGCCGGTAGGATTCGACGGCCATCGAAACCACCACCTGTGTCTTCGCCGCCGTGGCCACGTCCAGCGTCGGCTTCTGGCGGCTGCGCATGCAATCCAGGAAGTTGGTGATGTGGGTGAACATCCAGTCTTCCTCTTCGTTCTTCGGATTCAGTTCGATCCGTTTCTCCGAATCCCCGAACTTCGCCTTGTAGGCGTCATCGATCACTGCCTTCTCCGGCCGAAGGAGAATGTGGTCGTTGCCGTCTTCAAATCCGCCGTCTTCCACCATGACGATCGTACCCGCGTGTCCGCGAATCATCCCCGGGATGTGCTGCGAGTTGGCCATGGATGAACTCAGCACCATCGAGTGGCCGTTTGGGTATTCAGCGATAAGGTGGAAATTTTCAGGTACTTCGGCCGGCGGCTGGCCGTCCGGGAAGAGGAAGGGCGTGCCGGCAGCAACCACCTTGGAGGGGAACTGAGCCTCGCCCCAGCAGATATTCAGAGGCCCCGAGACGTGGAAGAACAGGTCCGTCGCGATGCCGCCCGAATAGTCCCAATATTTGCGGAAGCGGAAGAACCGGTCGGCATTCCAGGGCCGCTTGGGCGCGGACCCGAGCCACGTCTGCCAGTCCACGTAGTTCTCGCCCTTGCCGTCCGGGCCGGCGTCGGCGTCGATATCCCAGCTCAACCAGCCTTTGATGGAATTGCGATGATACGAGCCCTGGCTCATGATCATCTGCCCGATGGCCCCCTGCGCGATCAGCTCCCGCGTCTTCCACCAGTGGTCCGCGGAGCAGGTTTGGGAGCCGATCTGCACTACGCGCTGGGTTTCGCTCACCGCCTTCACTAGTTCCCGTGCCTGCTCGATGGTGTAGCACATGGGCTTCTCCAGGTACACGTCTTTGCCCTTGGCCATGGCCTCTAGCGCGATCCGGGCGTGCCAGTGATCCGGCGTCGCCACAATCACCGCATCCACGTCGGAACGGTTCAGGACTTCGCGATAGTCCAGGTAGCCGTCACACTGGTGGCGCTCCTTGTTCCGGTTCACTCGCTTCTGATAAACGTCACAAACCGCCACGATCTGGCAGGAGTTGTTGGCGCGGCCGATTTCCGCGAATTTGTGCGAGACGTAAGTCCCGCGCCCGCCGACTCCGATGGCCGCCACGTTGATGCGGTCGTTGGCCCCGAGCACGCGGCCCGTCATAGTCTGTCCAGGCCGAGCGGCAACGGCCCGGCCGGCCAGTCCCAGAGTCGCGCCCATGCCAGCCGCGCTCGCGATGAAATCCCTCCGGCTGGAGGAGCTATTTTTGGGCATAATTGAACCTCCCTGTCTCTTTGGAAACGAACACCTTAATGCAAGAGTCATTCCAGGACCGGCCGTTTTCAGCGAGACATTTCTAAGCCGTTGCAAATGCAGACGGAAGGCTGGCCCATTCGGAGCCGCAACGATCCTGCTCCGAATCGGACCCGCTGCGTCATAACCCGCAGAATTGAGCGTCTTGCAGTGCGGTGGCTCAACGGAAGCCGGGATTCTGGAGGCTGCGTCATATCGTTTCACCCGCGTTTGGAGGCTCCCTTGACACGCCCGTGAATAAGCTTAATATAAGATCTGAAAGTATTATTAAGCGGTTTGAGCGGCATTGCAGCATTGGTGCCTTCCTGCCGGCCAACACCCGGAGCGCTTGCACGAAGCTCCGCTCGGCCGTGTGGGTCCGTCCAGCCAAATACCGCACCGTGTTCCGGGCAACACCGCGGGGGAAAACAGACACTCCCGAATACGGAGTGCCGATTATCGGCTCGAATTGCGCGGTCAAGCGAATCGTCCTAACTGGATTGCGTGAGCGAGAACACGACCGGCGGAATCATCTGCCAGGAGTTGGTCATGCGTCAACATCATGGGTTCCCCATTTCAATCTTGCTGTTCGTTAGCGTTTCATTGGGCGCCGTTCAGGTTAGCCTGGCTGGTGCCACGGTTTCACTCGACCCGCCGTCCCTCACGTTTGCGTATGCGAAGGGAGGCAACGCGCCGCCCAGCCAGACCTTCAAATTCTCGAGCGTCAATCCCAGCGAAGGCGTGGATTTTTACATTTCGCGGAGCCAGAATTGCGATTGGCTGGCGCTAAGCGCGATGGCCGGGACCACGCCCGCGGAAATCACCGCAACCGTGAACACCGGTCTGCTGGCAACGGGTTCGTTCTTCTGCTACCTCACCATCACGGCTGTCGGCACGGCTGGACCCCTGGCCCTGGAAGCCACGTTGTCCGTCTTCGACCATCCGCCGATAACAGCCAGTCCGGCGTCGCTCGCCTTCAAAGCCCCGGGCCAGAATCAGCAGCCTTTGCTGCAAGGGCTCTTCCTTTTCGCCGGCGCCCCGGTGGACTTTTTCATTACGCCCACCACAGCCTCGGGCGGAACCTGGCTCACTGCCAACTTCTCCGGTACGGCGCCAACTACCGTGACGGTGTCCGCCAATCCCGCGGGATTGCCGCCAGGCGTCTACAAGGGAGCCATCAAGATCTTGTCTCCGTCGGCCAAGCCCGCTTCACAGAGTGTGCCAGTCACACTGACCGTTCCAAACCCGAATGCCGCTCCGCCCGTGGCCGCTGGGCCCGAAGCTTTCACGTTCTCTTCTGCCCGGGGATCGCGGCAACCTCAGACCCGCCACCTGACCATTGCCGGGCCGGCCAAATACGAGTCCCGCGCGGATGTCGCATGGTTGAATGTCACCCCCGCCACAGGAACAGTCAAGACGGATGCGCCCGGCGTCTTGTCCATCACCGCTGATCCGTGGGGCCGCGAGCCGGGAACCTACACAGGTAGTGTGACCGTTTCCAGACCCGACGGGAGTACTCTCCAAACGGTCTTAGCCACGATGACCATCAGCGCCAGCGCGCAATCGCTGGCGTTGTCACAAACCGGGCTGTCGTTTCGCACCTGTGCCGGCGGGACGGCGCCACCTCAGACCGTCTCGGTCTCTAACGGCGGCTCCGGCACACTGCCTTGGTCGCTGGCTTCGACCACGCTGTCGGGAGGCACCTGGCTGAACGCGTCGCCCACGGGCGGCTCGGCCGCTGGTTCTCCGTCGTCGGTGACGGTACAGGTGTCTGCCGCGGGGCTCACGCCCGGAGACTACTACGGGCAGTTGCGCATTGATGCACCCGGCGCGGACAATTCTCCCCAGTTCGTAGGCGTCGTTCTCACCGTTCCAACGAGCGGTAACGTCAGCGCGTCGGTCGACCCGGTCGGATTGATTTTTGCGGCAACACCCGGCGATCCGAATCCGGCTGCGCAAACGGTCACCGTCGCCAATCGAGGGGCAAGCCCGCTGCGCTTCGAGTCGAGCGCCTTCTTTGGCGCCGATCCCCCGTGGTTCACCGTGTTGCCATCGGCCGGCTATATCGATGTCGGGCAAAAGGCCCAGATCGCCCTGCAACCGAAATTGAATGGCTTGCTCCAGGGCGTCATGTACCAGGGCGAACTGAACCTGGGATTCAGCGACCGGTCCGCGCAAAAAATTCGGATGCGCCTTTCGACCCTGCCCATGTTCGGAAGGTGCGCGTGCACCGATCTGATTCCCATGGTCACGTGTTTGGGCGGCGAATCCCCGCTCACCGTTGGCCGTCCCTTCGCCATGGGAGTCAAGGTCCTTGATAACTGTGGCGCAACCCCGCAAGGCGATGGAGCGATAGAGTTGCAGTTCAGCAACGGCGATCCATCAGTCCCACTGATGCCGCTGGGGGGAGGCGAGTGGGAAGCCACCTTCACGCCAAAATCAACGGCGCCGGGAGATTTCGAGATCCGTGTGCAAGGAGTCATGGGTTCCGTGCAGACGTTGCCGAATGCGCTGTCGGTGAGTGCGGCACAAGGTTCGAAGCAACCGTTCGTGCTGCCGCATGGCGTTTCGAGCGCCGCGAGTTATTCCGCCTACGCTCCGATAGCTCCCGGAAGCTTGATCAATATTTACGGCGATAATCTCGCGGATCGCACCCAGCCATATATCGGATTGCCGTTTCCCATGGAGATCGCCGGGACCGAGGTGCTGCTGGCGGGCCAAGCCCTGCCCCTGCTGTTCGTGAGCGACACTCGGATTATCGCGCAGGTTCCTTACCAGGTTGCCGTCAACACGACGCAGCAAATGGTGGTGAAGCGAGGCACATTGCAATCGGTGCCTGAGGCGTTTGCGGTTGCTCCCGCTCAGCCGGCCATCTTTACAGTCAATCAGCAGGGCAGCGGACAGGGCGTCGTGACGGTCGGCAATTCCGCGGTACTGGCGGATGCGGCTCATCCCGTCACGGCCGGGGACTTGATCGTGATCTATTGTTCCGGCCTGGGCACGGTCAGTCCGGCAGTTGCGACCGGAGTGCCTGCTCCTTCGCAGCCACTGAGCCGGACGACGGCGGCTCCCAGCGTTACCATTGACGGCACACCGGCCGAGGTGCTGTTCTCAGGGCTTACTCCCGGCTTCGCCGGTCTGTATCAGATCAACGCCATCGTGCCCGCGGGCGTTACTCCGGGTAATGAAGTACCGGTCCTCCTGAATATCGCCGGTCAGACCGGTCCCGCCGTGACGATCGCCGTTCGGCGATGAGGCGGCCGGAAGCGGTTTTCAATAGCTCCAGGCGACCAGCTTGATGGGGCCATGGCCGGGAAACTGTTCGAGCACGATCACGCCCTTTCGGACTTCCATATACGGCCCCTGCGGTCCCCAGCGAGCCGTGGCGTTCCAGATCTTCATGTTGGCCCCCTGGGCGTAGAACGTGTGACCCTTCAGCAGAGTAAATGTCCGGCCCCATAAGCGATCCGGATTGGGCGGACCACTCTCGCCGATCGGCACATCCCGCAGCAACGGCATGGGCGACTGTGTAACAGCCGCCAGCGCCTTAATGCTGATCTCGGCGGGCAGCGCCTTGGAAGCCGATGCCGGTTGGTACAGGACCGTGTACATCGCCGGAGTCACGCTGGTGAATTGAAACTCGCCTTTGTCATTCGTCACGGCGGTCGGAGGGTTCACGGCCAGCTTGATCTTGGCGAACGACAACTCCCGGTCGCCGCTCACTTCGGCCAGGATCAGCCGCATTCGGGCCATGGGCTTGCCGCTGCGGCCGGTGAACACGCCGCTCGCGGTTGCGCCCGGTTTGGATTGGGGCTTTGCCGGCTGGCTGGCGCACACGAATGTCGCCAACGCCAGCAGCGCTACGGAACGAAGCGAAGTCGGGCCCATATTTCCTCCCGCCCTTGGCTGCTGTGACGGTCACCCGTTACACTCGAGGGCTCTTTTTGCCTGAATCATAACACGCGCGGCCGGGCGTCGTTCCTATCGGCTCGCGCCGCGTGTAACCTTTCGTCGCATCCTCAGTTTTCTTCTAAGAACTAACCGGGACGAATGTGCGTTGTCTAAAGGTGAGACCATGAACCCACTCTGGAACGATCTTCGCTATGCCCTCCGGATGCTGCGCAAGTCGCCCGTTTTCACAGCCATCGCAGTGGTTTCGCTGGCCGTGGGGATCGGCGCCAATACCGCCATCTTCTCGCTCGTGGATCAGATTCTGCTCCGCCTGCTTCCCGTCAAAGAGCCGCAGCAGCTCGTCCTGCTCACCATGAAGGGCATGCACTATGGCAGCAATTGGGGCGGCAATGCGATCTCCTACCCCATGTACGCCGACTTCCGCGACAACAACAAGGTCTTCACCGGGATGTTCTGCCGTTTCCCCAACTATCTGAGTTTGTCTTTCGGCGGCCAAACCGAGCGCGTTACGGCTGAACTGGTGTCCGGCTCCTATTTCCCGGTGCTCGGAGTAGGAACGGCTCTCGGCCGCACCTTCACGCCTGAAGAGGACCAGGTCCCCAACGGCCATCCGCTGGTAATGCTCAGCTACTCCTATTGGAAATCGCGCTTCGCCTCCGACCGCACGATCATCGGAAAAACGGTCGTGGTTAACGGCCACAACATGACCGTGATCGGTGTAGCGCAGTCTGGATTTGACGGCGTCGAGTTGGGATTTACCACGCAGGTTTTCGTACCCGTAATGATGAAGGCGCAGATGACGCCCCTGTGGGATGGAATGAAGGACCGGCGCTGGCGCTGGGTCAACGCGTTTGGCCGCTTGAAGCCCGGCGTCTCGGCGCAACAGGCCAAGGCTGCGCTGCAGCCGTTCTTCCACAGCATGCTCGAAATGGAAGTGAAGGAGCCGGCCTTTCGCAATGCCTCGGCGTACACCCGCGAGCAGTTTCTGAAGAACGTCATCGACGTGCTGCCCGGATCGCAAGGCCGATCCTATACCCGGCAATCGCTGCAGACCCCGCTCTGGCTGCTGATGGCCGTGACCGGCGGCGTGCTGTTGATCGCCTGCGCCAACGTGGCCGGGCTGCTCATTGCCCGCGCCGCAACCCGGCAGAAGGAAGTAGCCATCCGGCTGGCTTTGGGCGCCGGGCGCCTCCGCATTGTGCGCCAGCTTCTGGTCGAAAGCCTGCTCCTCGCGGGCGCGGGCGGCATTCTCGGAATCGCGCTCGCCACCTGGACCAACCGCGCCATCCTGGCCCTTTTGCCGCCGGATTCGTCATCGTTGAACCTCTCCACCGCCCCGGATTTGCGAATCCTGCTTTTCACCGCGGCGGTTGCGTGTCTCACCGGACTGATCTTCGGCCTGGCGCCCGCGCTGCAGTCCACTCGCCCCAATCTGGCTCCCACGCTCAAAGACCAGGCCGGAGCGGTGCTCGGAGGCGGCGGGCAAGTTCAGTTACGAAAAGGCCTGGTGACGGCGCAGGTCACGCTCTCGTTGTTGCTGCTGATCGGTGCGGGACTGTTCATCCGCAGCCTGCGCAACCTGCACGGCCTGGGGCCGGGATTCCGGCAGGATCACCTCATCGCCTTCAATCTCGACCCGTCATTGAACGGATATGACAGTGACCGGGCGAAATTGCTGTACCGCCAGCTTACCGACGCGGTCAGCGCGATTCCCGGGGTTCAGTCCGCCGGTCTGGCGTCGGTGCGCATCCTGGAGGGTAACGAATGGGACAGCTCGGTGACCGTTGAAGGCTTCACCCCGAAGCAGGGTGATGGCCCTGAGCCTTACATGAACTCCATCGGTCCCGGCTACTTCAACACGCTCGGCGTTCCGTTGGCCGCGGGCCGAGACTTCACCCTCAAAGATGTCGATGAGGTCAAGCACGGGCCCGATAAAGACGACTTTTCGCCACGCGTCGTCATCATCAATCAGAAATTTGCCAGGCAGTTTTTCGGAAGCGTGAATCCGATAGGCCGTCATGTCGGATTCGGTATGGATCCCGGCACCAAAACGGACATGGAGGTGATTGGCGTCGTCAAAGACATTAAGTACACGAGCCTCAAAGACGAAATTCCGGTCCAGATGTTCGTTCCGTATTTGGCTAGCCGGTACGTCGGGAACATGACCGTTTATCTCCGCACGTCTCTGAATCCCACTCAGGCATTCGCCGCCGTGCGGTCCCAGGTACGGCAGTTGGACCCCAATCTGCCGATTTACGGCATACGAACCATGGACGCGCAGGTCGAGAATTCTCTGCTCATCGAACGCTTGATTGCCGGGTTGTCGACCCTCTTCGGCTGCCTGGCCACGCTACTGGCCATGGTGGGCCTATACGGCGTGATGGCCTACACCGTCGAGCGCCGCACGCGCGAGATCGGCATCCGCATCGCACTCGGCGCCATTCATGGGGACGTGATCTGGCTGGTAATGCGCGAGGTGGTGTTGCTGGTCTCGATCGGCATGGTGGCGGGCCTGGCCGCCTCGTTCGCCCTCACCCGCTACGTGCAGAGCCAGCTTTTCGGAGTCGGCCAGAATGACCCGCTGACGATTGCGCTGGCCGTGGTCGCGCTCGCCGCTGTCGGCTGTCTGGCCGGCTACATTCCAGCCCTGCGCGCCAGCCGCACCGACCCCATGCAAGCGTTGCGATACGAGTAAGCCAGGGTCCTGCTTGTTCCGTAGCTCTGACTTAGATGCAATTAAGCGGACTTTACAACGGACATCGAAGTGGATTCTAAAGGAACTTGCGTCTATCATATCTATTTGATATACATATAGTTGTATAACAATTACAAGAGGATATAGCATCGGACATGGAAGCGGACCGAGGCGAGCTCGTCTCTCTTATGGAGCCACTCCTCATAGGAGAAGGCTCCCGGCACCGGGGGGCACTCATCGACCTTGCTTTCGACCTAGCCCAAAAGTCCGCCGGATTCCACCGCAGCCTGCCCCCCTCTCTGCTGGCGTCGGTTGCCGATATGGTGCGGGCGATGAACTGCTATTACTCCAACCTTATCGAAGGACACGACACGCACCCGGTGGACATAGAGCGGGCGATGAAGAACGACTACAGCAAGGATACCCGCAAACGCGACCTGCAACTCGAAGCCCAGGCGCATATCACCGTCCAACAATGGATCGATAATGGCGGGCTCAAGGGTGGCGGAGCTATCAAGGCTGACGGCATCTGCGAAATTCATCGGCGCTTTTGCGAACTGCTGCCCGAGGATCTTCTGTGGTGCGAGGACCCGGCTACTAAAGAACGGATACGGGTTGTTCCGGGCGAGTTGCGCAAAAGCGAGGTGCGGGTTGGAACGCACATTGCCATCAGCGCGGGGGCCTTGCCCCGCTTCCTGCAGTGCTTCGAACAGATCTACGAAAACACCGGCAAGACCGAGGCGATCATCTCCACTGCTGCAGCTCACCACCGCCTGTTGTGGATACATCCGTTTCTGGACGGCAACGGTCGCGTAGCCCGGCTGATGTCTCATGCGATGATGCTGGACACGCTGGATACCGGCGCCGTTTGGTCGGTTGCCCGCGGCCTTGCCCGCAACGTGAGTGAGTACAAAAGGCTTCTCGCCAACTGTGATCTGCCACGCCGCAACGATCTCGACGGGCGTGGCAGTTTAAGCGAAGAAGCACTTGCTGAGTTCACCCGCTTCTTTCTTGCGGTCTGCATTGATCAGGTGAACTTTATGGAGAGTCTGGTTCAGCCCGACCGCTTGCGCGCTCGCATTTTGCTGTGGGTGGAAGAGGAAATCCGGCTGGGGCGCCTTCCTCCCAAATCAGGCAGCATTCTCGAAGCTGTCCTCTATCGCGGCGAGTTGCCTCGCGGCGAAGCCGGCACCGTAGTGGGAACTGGTGAACGACAGGCCCGGAGAACCGTATCGGCTCTGCTTGATAAGGAAGTGCTGGTTTCCGATAGTGCACGGGCCCCGCTCCGCCTCGCCTTCCCCGCGTCGTTGGCGTCTCGCTGGATGCCCGGCCTGTTTCCGGAAAGACCTATCTGATCTGGGTTGCCGTGCGCCCCCGGCCGTTTAGCAAATCCTTGGCAATTGCTCCCCGCTCAGCATATCCAGTACGCGGCGCCCGCCGACGCGGCTTTCGAGCGTCACCATACCGGCCGGCGTGTCCGTGACTACGCCGATCCGCGCCGCACTCGCACACATCGGATGACCGCGCAACAATTCCAGCGCCCGCTCCGCATCCTGCCCCGCAACAATCGCCGCAAACCGGCCCTCGTTCGCCACGTAAAGCGGATCGAGACCCAGGATCTCGCACGCCCCGCGTACCACCTCTCTTACCGGCACAGCCCGCTCGGAAATTTCCATGCCTACTCTTGCCGCCGCTGCAATTTCATTCAGTGCTGACGACAATCCGCCGCGCGTCAAGTCACGCAGGCAGTGCACTTCGATTCCAGCTTTGAGAAGCGCCTCGACCGGCTCCCAAAGCGGCGCCGTATCGCTCTCCACCGGCGCTTCGAACTCCAGGCCCTCGCGCACCGAGAGAATGGCCACGCCGTGTGCACCCAAATCGCCGCTCACGATGATGGCGTCTCCGGCGCAAACCGCGGCCGGGCTGATTGCGGCGCTGGCCTCGATGACCCCGATACCCGCGGTGTTGATGAAAATCCCGTCGCCTTTACCCTTGTCCACTACTTTGGTGTCGCCAGTGACCAGTTGCACCGCCGCTCTCGCGGCTGCCGTGCGCATGCTCTCCACCACCGTGCGCAGCGTTTCCAGGGGCAGTCCTTCTTCCAGGATGAAACCTGCGCTCAAGTACAGCGGCCGCGCACCGCACATGGCGAGGTCATTCACCGTGCCGTTCACCGCCAGGTCGCCGATGGTCCCGCCGGGAAACACGAGCGGCCGCACCACGTAGGAATCCGTGGTGAATGCCAGGCGTTGCCCGTTCAGATCGAGCGCCGCGCCATCGTGCCGGGCCTCGAGCGGCGTGCACGCAAAAGCGGGAAGAAAGATCCGCTCGATGAGCTGGTTGGTGAGCTTGCCCCCGCCGCCGTGCGCCAGCAGAACGATGTCATCCGCGGGACGCGGCACGGGGCAGCTCAGATTCACTTCTTTCATGCTTGTGCCTTCCGTAGAGATAATACGCCGCGCACGCTCCTTCGGAGGAAACCATGGGTGCGCCCAGCGGCGTTTCCGGCGTGCATCGCGTGCCAAAGGCCGGGCATTCAAAAGGCTTTTTCAGCCCCTGCAAAACCAGTCCGGCAATGCACTCGCTCGATTCCTCAACCGTTGTCACGCCCACCGCGAAACGCTGCTCCGCATCGAAGGCCCGGTAGCGTTCGCGCAATCGCAGCCCGCTCGCAGGAATCTCGCCGATGCCTCGCCACTGTCGCGGAGCGATCTCGAACACCTCCGCGATCCGCTGCTGCGCCGGGCGGTTGCCCTCGCGCTTCACCGCTCGCCGGTACTGGTTTTCGACCTCGGCGCGCCCCTCCTCCAGTTGCGCCACCGCCATCTGCACGCCTTCCAGCAGATCCAGCGGCTCAAAGCCGGTCACCACGATCGGCACATGCCAGCGGCGGCTGATCGGCTCGTACTCCTCCCAGCCCATCACCGTGCACACGTGCCCCGCCGCCAGGAATCCCTGGATGCGGCAGTTCGCCGAGCTTAAGATGGCTTCCATCGCGGGCGGAACCAGCACGTGCGCCACCAGGATGGAGAAATTGCGGATTCCCTCGCGCTCCGCCTGCCAGACGGCCATGGCGTTCGCGGGCGCGGTGGTCTCAAAGCCGACCGCGAAGAAGACGACTTCGCGCGAAGGATGAGCGCGAGCAAGCTTCAGCGCATCGAGCGGCGAGTAGACCATGCGGACGTCCGCGCCCTGCGCCTTGACTTCGAGCAGGCTCTTCGCGGAGCCTGGCACCCGGAGCATGTCGCCGAAAGAACAAAATATAGTCTCCGGCCGCGCGGCGATGGCCATGGCCTTGTCAATCAACTCGAGCGGCGTCACGCAGACCGGGCACCCCGGGCCGTGGACCAGCGTCACTTCGGACGGAATCAAATCCATCAACCCGCTCTTGACGATGGTGTGCGTCTGGCCTCCGCAGACTTCCATCAGCGTCCAGGGGCGGTGCACCGTCTTGCGAATGGAGTGCGCGAGCTGCGTGGCGGCAGCGCTGTCGCGATACTCGTCCAGGAATTTCATGGTCCCGTCTCCGTCAGATCGTCCGCGCCTTCGAGTTCCTCGAGCCGCTGCATCTCAGTTAATGTGTCGAAAATCTTGCGAGCTTCGTCTTCATCGACGACACTCAAAGCGAAGCCCACGTGAACCAGCACATAGTTGCCCACCGAAGCCTCGGGTGTGTAAGCCAGGCAGATTTCTTTCTGCACGCCGCCGAAATCGACTTTGCCCCGGCGCAAGCCGAGTCCGGCCTCTTCAATGATGCTGACCACTCTTCCGGGTACTGCCAGACACATAAGTCAACCTCGTAAGGCCGCAATCACGGCCTGTCCCAGCGCGATCCCGCCGTCGTTGGGAGGAACGCGCTGATGCGTGTACACTTGAAATCCGCGCGCTTCGAGCAACGCCGTCGCGCGCTCCACCAGATATCCATTCTGGAAAACCCCGCCGCTGAGCGCGACCTGGGGCACGCCGGCGCGCCCCGCAACGCTCACAATCCAGTTTGCCAGAGCATTATGAAAGCGCGCTGCGATGCGCGCCGTCGGTTCACCGCGAGTCACGTCCTGGTGCACGGCCTCGATTAGCGGCGCCCAATCTCCATCGGGCAGCGAATAACTCTCGTCGGTGGCAAGCTCCCCGATCTGGCGTTCGAGCCGCATCGCCGCTTGCCCCTCGAAACGGCTTTCCTGCGCGATGCCCGCCATCGAAGCCACCGCGTCGAACAGCCGGCCCACGCTGGTCGTCCACGGCGCATTGATTCCGCGTTCGAGCATCCGCAACAGAACCGATCGTTCCGGACGATCGCCCACCGCGTCCGCTCCCAGCGCGGCCCATTGCACGCTGGCGGCCGAGCGCCAGCCCTCTCTCACGGCTGCTTCGCCGCCGGGCAGCCGGAACGGACGCAAATGAGCGATGCGTTCGAACTTCGCTCCGTCTGCAAGAAAAAATTCGCCGCCCCAAACCGTGCCGTCGATTCCATAACCGGTACCATCCCAGGAAACTCCCAGGTACGTGCCCTCGATCCCGTTTTCGGCGGCGCAAGCAGCCGCGTGCGCCTGGTGGTGTTGAATCTCGACCACCGATAGCCCGCACGATTGCGCCCAGCGCGTCGACGCATAGTCGGGATGCAGATCGCACGCCACCACCTCCGGCCGAAAGCAATACAGCCGGCACAGGTCGTCAATGGCGCGCTCGAATGCGTGTCGCGCTTCCGGGGTATCCAGGTCTCCCACGTGCTGGCTCAAAAAAACCTGACGGCCGGCTGCGATGGCCACGGTATTTTTGAGGTGGCCACCCACCGCCAGCACCGCTGGCAGATCGCGCCCCACGTAGACCGGTAAGGGCGCGTATCCTCTTGCGCGTCGCATCACGCTTTCCCGGCCGCGGACCACGCGCGCCACCGAATCATCGCACGGGCGGGCAATAGGCCGGTCGTGCATGACGAACAGATCCGCGATCTGTCCCAGACGCGCGCGCGCCTCTTCATTGGTGGTCGCGATCGGCTCGTCGCTCAGGTTGCCACTGGTGGCGACGATCGGAAAATCGCACTCTCTCATCAGAAGGTGATGCAAAGGCGAGTACGGCAGCATCACACCCAGATACGGAGAAGACCCCGCCACATTCGGCGCGATGCCAGAGCCACCGTTCGGGCGTAGCAGCACGATGGGCGCCGCGCGCGACGTGAGCAGGCGCTCCTCGGCGCCCGACACATGGCAGTACGCGCGAACCATTTCCAGCGTCGGCATCATCACAGCCAGCGGTTTTTCTTCGCGGTGCTTGCGCCCGCGCAAACGTGCGACGGCGTCCGTCTGCCGTGCGTCCACCAGCAACTGAAACCCGCCGATTCCCTTCAGCGCCACGATGCCGCCGGTCTGGATGATGTGAGCCGCTTTCTCGATGGGCTCGCCTGCGCCCGGCTCTTCCACCCACAACCGCGGTCCGCAACGCGGGCAGGCATTCGGCTGCGCGTGAAAACGCCGATCCGCCGGATCCGTATACTCGCGCTGGCATTCCGGGCACATGACGAATGCGCGCATCGTCGTGCGCGGGCGGTCGTATGGGATGTCGTCAATGATGGTGTACCGCGGCCCGCAGAGCGTGCAGTTGGTGAAAGGATAACCGTAACGGCGGTTGGACGGATCGTTCAGTTCCTGGAGGCACGCCGGGCAGGTCGCCAGGTCCGGCAACACGCCGGCGATTTTGGAGGCCTCTTCGTCGGACGAGCGGATTTCAAAATTACGGAAGCCAGCCGGAGCCAGAATCGCGGTCTCGCGGGTCAGTACGACCGCGGCCGCAGGCATCTCCGCCTCCAGCCGCTCCAGGAAGCGATCCACCCGCGCCGGAGCGCCCTCGGCTTCCACCACGAGGCCGGCGCTCGAGTTGCACACCCAGCCGGTAAGTTCCAACTCTCTGGCCAGACGGTACACGAACGGGCGAAACCCCACGCCTTGCACGGTCCCGCCCAAGGCCACCCGCACACGCACCACCGTGGTTTCCGCAACCGGCATCACGTCTTCAAAGTGGATAGCGCCTGGCGGCTTCGTGTCTTTAGCTCTTGCGTCAGCCAGCCGATCCAGCCCTCCATTCCCTCTCCGGTCCGGCAGGAAATGGGAAAGATCGCCGCGCGCGGGTTCACTTCCACCACGTTCCTCAACAACTCGCTGAGCGCGACTCCCGAATACGGCAGCAGATCGATTTTGTTCAAGAGCACAACATCCGAGGTGTGGAACATGAGCGGATATTTCTTGGGCTTATCCGCCCCCTCCACCACGCTAAAAACCATCACGCGCAGGTCTTCGCCGAGATTGAATTCCGCGGGACATACCAGGTTGCCTACGTTTTCGATGACCACCAAGTCAGCGCCGTCCGGAGGAAATACAGCCAGCGCCTTCGCCACCATTCGCGCATCCAGGTGGCAGACGCTGCCCGTCGTGATCTGATGGGCCGGCACACCCATGGCGCGGATTCGGTCCGAATCGAAAGTCGTCTCCAGGTCGCCTTCGATGACCGCCACTTTAAACGATGGCGCGATCTCCCGGATCGTCGCTTCGAGCACGGACGTTTTGCCCGCGCCCGGAGCCGACATGAGATTAATGACACAGCTCCCGCACTTGTCGAACACCTTGCGGTTCTCGTGGGCGGCGTTCTGATTCGCCTGCCGGATGTCAGTAACTACCGAGACGCGATCCATGGGACCTCCTCTTCAGCCAGTTCGATGGACTCCACCTGCATCTCGCGGCCGGAAAGGATGTCCAGTGGCGTGCCGCAGCGCTCGCAGATGAAGCAGAAATCTGATGAGCCTGTCATATCACACGAAGGGCAGCGGGTCCTGAGAGGCACGCTCTCAATCTCCAGCGTGGCGGATGCTGCCACCGTGCCTTGCCGGGCGATTTCAAATGCGAATTCCAGCGCTTCCCGTACCACACCCGTGAAATTACCCAGCCGGACCTTGATGGTCGTGACGGCCGCCGCATGATGGGTTGCCGCCTCTGCCGCCGCAATGTCCAGAATGCTTTCGGCTATCGAAAGTTCGTGCACGGGAAAGGTGTTCTCAACTTCAAGGTTCGCACCTATTCGACCAACTCGTAAATGCTTCGAAAATTAATAAGTTGGCATTAGGCGGGAACAGTCTCCGCATTCATTCTGGGTCAATAGCAGCACCCGGAAGTGGGGCTTTTTACGCCGCAGCATCATTCCACTGTATCTTTATCCTGTTAACATATTGTAAATAAACAGTTTAAATTGTTGAGATTTGCTGGCTAGCCACCTGCTTTCCGGATTTTGGAGGCGTCCAGTCATGAGCTGGCGGGACGAATTTCGGCAAAAGGTCACCACCGCAAGAGGAGCCGTGGAGGCAGTCCGCTCCGGCGATCGGGTGTGGGTCCACGAAGGCTGCGCGACACCGGAAATCCTGGTTGAAGCGCTTCTCGAACGCGCGCCCGTACTTCGCGATGTCGAGATCATGCATATGCTGACCTTCGGCAGCGCCGCCTACACCCGGCCGGAATACGAGGGGCACTTCCGGCATAACGGGCTTTTCCTGGGAGCGAATACGCGAGGCGCGGTGGCGGAAGGCCGCGCGGACTATACGCCCATTCTTCTGAGCGAAATCGAGGAGCTGTTCCGCTTCCGGAAGATTCCCATCGATGTGGCGTTCATCCAAACCGGGCCGCCGGACGATCACGGGTTTCTGAGCCTGGGCACGAGCGTCGATTGCACGCTCACGGCTGCCCAGTGTGCCCGCAGCGTGGTTGCGGAAGTGAACCGCCAGATGCCCAGGTCCTTGGGCGACACGTTTCTGCACGTCAGCAAGGTAGCGGCCGTCGTGGAAACGGACCGTCCTTTACTCGAATTGCCCGTGCCGCAGGCAACGGCGATCGAAGAACGGATTGCCGCGAACGTGGCTTCATTGATCCCCGATGGCGCGGTGCTTCAGACAGGAATTGGGGCGATCCCGGACGCGGTGCTCCGGTATTTGCGAGATCGCAAAGCGCTCGGGGTACACAGCGAGATGTGCTCCGACGGTGTGATCGACCTGATCGAAGCGGGCGTACTGACCGGCGAAAGAAAGAACATTCACCGCGGCAAGATCGTCGTCGGATTCGTGCTGGGCACCAGGCGCTTGTTCACGTTCCTGCACGAAAACCCGATTTTCGAGCTGCACCCGACCTACTACACCAATGATCCGTACATCATCGCTCACAATGACCGGATGATCGCCATCAATTCGGCGATCGAGGTCGACCTCACCGGGCAGGTTTGCGCCGATTCGATCGGCCTCAAGCCGTACAGCGGGTTCGGTGGGCAGCTCGATTTCATGCGCGGCGCGGCGCGGTCCAAAGGCGGCAAGCCGATCATCGCGCTCCCGTCCTCGGGCAAAGACGCCACGGTTTCGCGCATTGTTCCTATGCTGCAGCCAGGCGCCGGGGTGGTCACCACGCGCGCTGATGTGCATTACGTCGTCACCGAGCACGGAATCGCGGACCTGCATGGCAAGAACATCCGCCAGCGGGCTGAGGCACTGATCGCGATTGCCGATCCGAAGTTCCACAATGAGCTGTTTGATTTTGCCGAGCGCGCCCATTATCTCGATTCGCGGGCCGCGCTCGTCCATTAGGAGGACCCATGAGTGACATTGCCAGGCCGGATAAAGGTTCGGTGGCCATCAACGCGGACGAGTGTAAGGGCTGCGGCTTATGTGTGATTTCCTGCGCATTGGGCGTCCTCCGGCAATCTGATTCGCTCAACCGCTTCGGCTACCATCCCGCCGTATACGCCGGCCATGGCTGCAATGGCTGCGGCCTGTGCTTCTATGCGTGTCCGGAGCCGGGCGCCATCGCGGTTTA
This sequence comes from Terriglobia bacterium, assembly GCA_020073305.1. Taxonomy (GTDB): domain Bacteria; phylum Acidobacteriota; class Terriglobia; order Bryobacterales; family Bryobacteraceae; genus QHXW01. The sequence goes on along the minus strand of JAIQFK010000017.1, from coordinate 115,524 downwards.
CAAAAGAGCCGCGGCGCCCCGCGCAACGCAACCGGAACTGGTGGCCGCTTGAAGGAGCTTCGCCGATGCCAAAACAACTGATCAAGGGCAATGAAGCGGTGGTGAGAGGGGCGATTCTGGCCGGTTGCCGCGCCTTCTACGCCTATCCCATCACGCCGGCCAGCGAGATTTCGGAAGCCGCTGCCTACTACATGCCGCAAGCGGGAGGCGCATTTCTGCAAGCGGAGAGCGAAACCGCCGCCGTGAACATGCTCTACGGGGCGGCCTCGGCGGGTGTGCGGTGCATGACCTCCTCAAGCGGCCCCGGCATCAGCCTCATGCAGGAAGGCATCAGTTACCTGGCGGGGTCGGAGTTGCCGTGCGTAATTGCCGACATTATGCGCGGCGGGCCAGGCTTGGGCAACATCGCGCCGGAGCAGGGCGATTACATGCAGGTTGTGAAGGGCGGGGGCCACGGCTGCTACCACACTCTGGTTCTCGCTCCCGATTCCGTGCAGGAAATGTGCGACCTCACCACGCTGGCGTTCGAACTCGCCGACCAATACCGCAATCCGGTGTTCGTACTGGCAGACAGTTTCATCGGCCAGATGATGGAGCCGGTCGAGTTTCCGGAGCGCGCAATCCTGCCGCCGCCTCCCAGTTGGGCGGTGCGGGCCACCGCCGAGACGCGAAAGAACCTGATCACCTCCATCTACCTCGATCCCGATGCGCTGGAGCGTCACGTCCGCAAGCTGGCCGCCAAGTACGAGCGCGCGGAAGCTGAGGTGGTGCGATTCGAGCAGGTCGAGACCGGCGACGCGGATCTGGTTCTGGTCGGCTACGGCATCGCGGCTCGCATTTTGAAAGCCGTGGTCCGTCTTGCCAGGGCTGAGGGATTGCGGGTGGGCCTGATGCGTCCGATCACGTTATATCCCTTTCCGAAGGAACAGATCGGCGATCTGGCTCGAACCGCATCGGCTTTTTTGGCGGTTGAGCTTTCCACCGGCAAGATGGTCGAAGACGTGCGCCTGGCGGTGAATGGCCGTAAGCCCGTGGAGTTCTACGGGCGGGCCGGCGGCAGCGTTCCCTCGGCGGAAGAGGTGCTCGGGGTCATCCGCAACATTGCCGAGCGCTATTCGCTGGTTCGCGGGCAATCTCCGGAGGTGGCCCATGTCTGAGTTCGACATCCTGCACCAGAGAGCGAAGTGCTTCTACGATTCCTTCGAGCGCAAGGCCGAACTGCAACACCAGACTCACTATTGCCCAGGTTGTGGGCACGGCATCGCGCACAAGCTGATCGCGCAAGCCATCGACGAGCTGGGCATCCAGGACCGCACGATTCTGGTGAGCCCGGTGGGTTGTTCGGTTTTCGCCTACTATTACTTCGACGTGGGTAACGTGCAGGTCGCCCACGGGCGCGCGCCGGCGGTGGCAACCGCCATGAAGCGCGCGCTGCCGCATGGAGTCGTTCTCAGCTATCAAGGTGACGGTGATCTGGCGGCTATCGGAACGGCGGAAATTCTACATGCCGCCAACCGGGGCGAGCCGATCACGGTGTTCTTCCTCAACAACGCAATCTACGGCATGACCGGCGGCCAGATGGCTCCCACCACGCCGCTCGGCGAGAAGACCACGACGACGCCGTTCGGCCGCAACCCGTGGACCGAAGGGTATCCGCTGCATGTATCGGAAGTCCTCTCATCGCTCGAAGCGCCCGTTTACATTGAGCGCGTGGCGCTGGGCAATAACAAGATGATCCAGCAAGCGGCCAAAGCCGTCAGGAAGGCGATCGCGAACCAGGTGCAGGGGCTCGGTTTTTCGCTCGTCGAGATCCTTTCCCCGTGCCCGACGATCTGGAAGATGGAGCCGGCGGACGCGCAGAAGTGGGTGCGCGAAGAGCTGACCAAGGTGTATCCGCTGGGTGTATTTCGCGACAAAACGAAAGAAGCGCAGCCTCGTCCCGCGCCCGTGCCGGCGCCCTCGCTCGACGAACTCCCGAAAATCTTCAGCGCCAAGGAGGGCCGGCCGCCGGCTCTGGCGCCGGCAGCGCCGTGCCGCCGAACCGTGGATCTGCGCGTCAAAGTTGCGGGATTCGGCGGCCAGGGCGTGCTGATGCTGGGGCAGGTTCTCGCCGAAGCGGGTCTGGATGCCGGGCTCGAAGTCTCGTGGCTGCCCTCGTATGGTCCGGAGATGCGTTCGGGCACGTCGCACTGCCACGTGCGCCTGTCGAATCATGAGATCGATTCGCCGCTGGTCTCCCGGCCGAATGTGCTGATGGCGATGAACGAGCCCTCGCTGCGCAAGTTTCTGCCGGCGGTCGAACCTGGCGGCTGGATTTTTTACAACGGAACCTCGTTGCCCGAAGGCGCGATGCGCACCGACGTCACGTTCATCGTGCAGCCTTTTATCGCGCTGGCCGACCGAATCGGCGACACCAGGGCAGGGAACATGGTGATGCTGGGAGCGATGCTCGAAGCCACCGGTCTGCTCGAAAGCGAGTGGGTGGCAAGCGCCCTCGCGCGGCTATCGAAATCCGAGCGCTGGCTGGATCTCAATCGCCGGGCCATCGAGTTCGGCCGCGAAGTGATTCACCGGGAGGTATCCATATGACCACCGAGTCGCCCAGTGGGAAAACCATCGTCTGGTTCAACAACCAATTCCTTCCGCTGGCCGAAGCCAATGTCAACATTCTGACGCACGCGTTGAATTACGGCACCGGAGTGTTCGAAGGCATCCGCGGCTACTACGAAGAGAAAGAGCAAGACCTGTTTCTGGTGCGGCCGATGGAACACTTCGAACGCTGGAAACGGAACGCGGGAATCATTCGTATTGAAATTCCGCCTTCCGCCAAGGAACTCTGCGAGCTGACCGCGGAATTGTGCCGGCTCAACGGCTTCCGCTCGCATGTGTATGTGCGGCCCCTGGCGTACAAGTCGTCGGCGAGGATCGGAGTGGCGCCGGACGAGAATGACGCGTACGCGCTGGTGGTGGTGCCGTTTGGCGACTACTTCGACAGCCGCCACGGCCTGACAGCGGGCGTGGTCTCCTGGCGCCGGATTGAGGACACAGCCATTCCCGGCCGCGCGAAGATCTGCGGCGCCTACGTGAACAGCGTGCTGGCCACCGATGAGGCGCGGCACAATGGCTACGATGAGGCGATTTTTCTAACCGAAACCGGCCACGTGGCCGAAGGGGCCACCTGCAACCTTTTCATGGTGCGGAACGGCAAGCTGTTCACTCCGCCGGGAACCGACAACATTCTCGAAGGAATCACGCGCGCGAGCGTCATGGAACTGGCGCGCAACGAGATGAAGCTGGAAGTGGTGGAGCGCTCGATCGGCCGCAGCGAACTGTATGTTTCGGACGAGGTGTTCTTCACCGGCACGGCAGTCGAAGTAGCACCCATCATCAGCATCGATCATCGCCCCATAGGGATGGGCGTAGTCGGTCCGGTTACGGAGAAGTTGAAGTCCCTATACGTCGAAGCGACTCACGGCCGCATGCCGGCATATCGCCGCTGGCTCTGGCCGGTGTACCGGTCCGTGGCGGCGGGAAAGGCGGCGTAGCTATGTCACGCAGTGGTGTGGTCGAGGAGCCCAAGAAGCTCACGGGTGTTGCCGATGCCGGCGATCTGCTTGCCAAACTGGTTCATTGCGGTGCCGTGATGCGGCTCTCCGCCGAAGCCCGGCGCGAGCTGTTCGAGATCGTCCGCGACAAAGAGGCGGAGGGTTACGACCTCGAAGGCGCGGACGGCACTCTGGAGTTGCTGGTGCGCGAAGCGGCACAACCCGGCGCGCGCTTCTTCAAGGTGCTCGGCTACGCGGTAACCACGCGAATGCGCGCGGCCTACGGTTTACAGACTACCGCCGAGGTTACGATTGAGTCCGAGAGCGCAATCCTCACCGCCAACGCATCCGGCCACGGGCCCGTGAACGCGCTTGACCTGGCGTTGCGCCAGTGTCTCGCAACGGTGTACGCGTCGATTGGTAACGTGAAGCTCATCGACTACGGCGTCCGCATGCTCGAACCGCAGGCGGGCACGGCGGCAAGGGTGCGCGTGCTGATCGATTGGTCCGATGGCGATCATACCTGGCGCACCGCCGGCGTTTCCGACGACATCATTGAGGCGAGCTGGCTCGCTCTGACCGATGCCATCCGGCTTGAGATGATGCGCCCCCGCGAAGCCAATCAAACGCTTGCCAACGCGGTGGAAGACAGCTCCTGGGCGGTATAGCCGGGCGGCGCGCAGGCTCTCCAGACAAGATCGCAAGTAAACTGGATCGATGTTCTCCGGGGTGGTGGCAGCGATTCTGTGTCTGGGTGCGCTGGCGGGCGACAACAACACCCAGCCCCAGAGCCCTGCTCCCGCTCCAAGTAATGGCTCCGTCTTTCACTTGAGCGGGTACGTTCAAGGCCGTTTCACGGATACCCGCGACACGCCGGACCGGCTGGAGGTCCGGAGAGTCCGGCTGTTGATGAGCGGCGAACTGGGGCGACGAATCAGCTACCTGATTCAAGGGGACGTTGTGAAGCTGCCGAACCTGCTGGACGCGGAGGTGGAATTCAAGGTGGCGCGAGCGTTGAAATTCACAGCCGGTCAGTTCAAGCTTCCATTTAGTTTGTCCAGCCTGACTGCGGATAATCTCGAAGTGCCAATCGAACGAGCCAAAGCGGTGAACGCACTCGTTCCAGCGCGCGACATCGGCACGCAGGGGCGGGATTCTGGAGTTCAGCTTTCGGGCACTTTCGGATCGTCACGCTCTATCGAGTATTTCGCCGGGGTGTTCAGTGGTGAGTTGCTGATAAACTCCCCGCAACCGCGTTACCACGCCGCCGCGGCCCGCGCAGTGGCGCACGTTTGGCACGGCCTGCAGATTGCAGGCGACATGTACCGGAGTTTTTCCGCTCCGGCGCATAAGGAGAAGATCCGCCAAAGCGCCGAGGCCCGCTACGTCCGCGGGCCGTTGACGGTAGACGCGGAATATTTGTGGGGCCGCGACGGAAACACCCACCGGCGCGGCGGCTACGCGCTGGCCGTGTGGCACTGGTCGAAGAAGTGGGAGGGCCTGGTTCGCGACGATTGGTACACCTCGAATACAGATAAGGCGAACGCCAGAACGCAGACCTGGCTGGCTGGCGCGAATTACTACCCCTGGCGGAAGGTGCGCATCGAGGCGAATGGCGGCGTGCGCCAGGAGCCTGCGTCGGTCCGGCTGAGCGGGGTCTTCCTGACACAACTGCAAATCGGGTTCTGATCGGTTTTGCGCGAGGCGGCGAATCATGGTAGCCTCTCGTCTTAGTCAGGAGGATGCATGTGTAATTTTTGTTACCTCGCGCTGGCCACGGCGACAATTCTGTTCGGCCAAGTGAACCCGCCGAAGACTCAACTGAAAGTTGGCGATGAGGCGCCGGATTTTACGTTGCCCTCGACTACCGGGCAGCAGGTCAAGCTGTCGGATTTCCGCGACAAGAAGAATGTGGTGCTGGCATTCTTTCCGGCGGCGTTCACCGGCGGTTGAACCAAAGAAATGCTGGCGTACCAGGCTGGTATCGCCAAATTCGATGGCGCCGACACTCAGGTGTTCGGCATCAGTGAAGATTTCACCCCGTCGCAAAAAGAATTCGCGGAAAAAAATAAGCTGACCTTCCCGCTGTTGAGCGACTTCTCCAAGCGGCAAGTGGCCAAAGACTACGGAGTGCTCATTGCCGAGTTGGGCATCGCCAACCGGTCGACGTTCGTGGTCGACAAAGAAGGCAAGATCCAGTACATCGAAGAGGGCAAGACAGCGATCGACTCGAGCGGCGCCGAGGCCGCCTGCAGCCGCCTGCACCACAAGAACTAGACGGGACGCTGTCCTTGTTATAAATTGGTTCGAGCGGTGGAGTTCGCTTAACGCCGTCCACAACGGCCAATAACTCCTACAGTGGTTTTTCCTGTGGGAGTGTTGGTTCCAGCCCTCGCAGCAAACCACAAAACACACTCAAGAGGAGACAATCACGTTTGGACAGATACTTGGTAGTGCTGGCGGGAGCCGGGCTCGGGGGTTTGGCGCGCTACGTGGCGGGCACGTGGATCATGGCGAAATACGGCGGGCGGTTTCCGCTTGGCACGTTCATCATCAACATCACCGGCTCGTTCCTGATCGGGGTGCTGATGGCGCTATTCACAGAGCGGTTGCAGCCGCACCCGAACTGGCGCCTGTTCCTAGTGGTGGGGATTCTCGGCGGATACACGACGTTTTCCAGCTTCGAGTACGAGACCTATCAGGCGGTTCGCGATGGCGCGCGCTGGATGGGTATGCTGTACCTGACGGGCAGCGTGGCGCTCGGCTATCTCGGCGTATGGCTGGGCGCGTTGCTCGCCCTTCGGCGTTGGCTGTAAAGGAGGCGGAATGCTGACAAAGGGTCCCGCGAAGAAGGTTACCATCTTCATCAATGAAGACACCCAGCATCACATGACGGCGCTGCACGATTCCATCATGAGCTTTCTCATGCACAAGGGAGTCTCGGGCGCGACGGCCACCCGCGCTTATGCAGGATTCGGCTCGCATCAAATGCTGCACACGCCCAAGATTGAGGTGTTGGCGCAGCACCTGCCGATCCGAATCGAGTTTGTCGAAACGCCCGAAAAGGTAGAGGAGATTCTGCCCACTCTCTACGAAATGGTCACCGACGGGCTCATCGAGGTGCAAGACACCACGGTCATCAAACTCGCCCGCAAGTCAACCCGGCCCGAGCCGAAGCTTCCGCATGAACGCAAGGCGGGCCACGCCAAGCTGCTGCGGGTGTTCATCGGAGAGGCAGACAAGTGGCACGGCGAGCCACTCTATGACGCGATCGTGAAGAAGCTGCGCATGATGGACATCGCCGGCGCCACTGTGTATCGCGGCATTCTCGGTTATGGGGCTAAGGGCCACCAGCACAAGAAGAGCTTTTTCCACGTATCGCGCGACATGCCCATCATGCTGTCGGTGATTGACAGTCCGGAAAAAATCATGGCCGCGGCTGCAGCGATTGAGGACATGCTGGAAGACGGCCTGATTGTGATCTCCGACGCCGACATTGTGCGGATGGTTCGAAGTCAGAAGGTAGCGGAGGCGCCCGATGCGACCGATTCAAACCGCTAAAATCCTGCGCATTCACATCTCGGAATCGGATCGCTTCGAGGGCAAGCCGCTGTACGAGGCGATCGTCGCGAAATGCCGGGAGCTAAAGATCGCCGGGGCCTCGGTCTTTCTGGGCCTCGAAGGCTACGGGGAAACCGCCGAGATGCACAAAGCGCATTTGGTTCGGAGCGACCGGCCCGTGGTGATCACGATTATCGATACGGCAGAGAATATCGAGCGGCTCGTGCCGGTGGCCGCGGAAATGATGGATACTGGGTTAATGGCCGTGTCGGAAGTGCAGATGATTCGTGTGGAAAGGGCGGGTGGTTGAGCTCGCGGATTGATCTGTTGACGGCACTTCTGCCATGAGCGAGGCCACGACACCGCACGTTGCGACCCAGACTGCGCGGAACGCACTGCAGGTAGCCGGCGAACTCTGCCAGAGTTATCAAATTGCCGCCCTGGATGACTTCCTGGAGACCTGCCGAGTTTTGCCGGCGACGAGATGCTTAACGTGGCGATACTCGGACGTTTCAAGGCCGGGAAAAGCAGCGTTCTCAATCACCTGTTGGCCAGGCGAATCCTGCCCGTAGGCGCCATCCCGGTCACTACCGTAGGGACCGAGATCGAGTATGGGCCCGACGAGCGCGCGGAGGTTGTGTTCAGGGACGGGAGCACACAGGCGATCCAGTCGCAGCGCATCAGCGAATTCGTTTCCGAAACCGAGAACCCCGAAAACTCCAGGCGCGTGGTATGCGTTCGTGTACAACTGCCGGCGATGGAGCGATACCGCGGGATCCGGTTCGTGGATACACCAGGCCTCGAGAGTGTCTTGGAACACAACACGGAGGCTTCGCTCGACTGGTTACCCAATGTCGGCCTGGCTCTGGTCGCCGTGGGCGTGGACCCGCCCCTTTCTCAACATGACATCGAGTTGATCCGAAATTTGAGCCGCTATACGCCGCACATCTCGCTTTTGCTGACCAAGGTTGATGTGTTGGACGACAGCGAGCGCACTCAGGTTCAGGAGTTCGTGCAAAAGCAACTCGCGCGGTACTGGGACAAGCCCCTCGCGGTGTTTCCGTTTTCGACCCGGCCAGGCTTCGAATCCCTTCGCACCGAGATCGATGAGAAGTTGCTGTCACGGGCGCGCGCAGAAGCCGGCGAACATCGCGCCGCCATCCTGCGCCACAAAGTCGATTCCTTGCTCAGCGAGTGCTCCGAGTATTTGACCCTGGCTTCGAAAGCCGCCGAGACCGACCGCAATTGGGAGCTGCTTTCGTTCCTCTTGCCGATGTGGGTGATCGGGGGCGTGGTAAGAAGGCATTTTGAACACAAAGTGGCTGACGTCGTCTTCATGAACCTTTCGCGGCTGGCCGGCCAGTGGGACGCGGTGGTGAACGCGTCCATAACCGCTCTCGAAAAAGAAGCGATGCGCTGGCTCGATGGCTTGATCGGCACAATCGAGAAACTCATCGCCGCGGCTGGGCAGGAGGCGCCTCGAATTCGTGCGGATTTGCTCAAGCTCGAAGAGCTACGCGACCAGCTATAACGCGACTGAACTCAGCTCGATTGCCCCCGCAGCGCTGCGAGCACGGCTTCGTTTCCCATCCTCTGCGCCCAGGCTTGCGGCGTCGCCCAGGATTCGGCATCCGCCTCCACCGGATCCGCGCCGCGTTCGAGCAGCAGCTTGACCAGCTCGATTCGGCCCCACCGGCACGCCCAACCAAGCGGTGTGCTCTTGAGGAGATCGTCACGTATGTCCACTCTCGCGCCGGCATCGAGGAGCGCGGTTGCGAACGGCGTCACTTCGTCATCGCTGATGTGCTCGCGCATCGCAGCGACTTCATGCAGCACCGTCCGCCCAAAGCTTCCGATGAGGTTGGGGCCGCAGCGCTCTAGAATGAGGCGGAAGCAGAGCAAATACGTAGCGCGATCGAACTCGCGATTTCCCGCATACAACCAGGGAATGTGATGCCAGAAATAAAGTGGCTCGGTCAGAGAACCGAACCAGCGCGGATCGTTTCGCGGCCAGTTGATTTGTTCCAGAGCCATGCGGACGATCTCGGGATCGCCGCCGCTGGCCCCGAAGTGCAGGAGGTCCTCTGCCACCGGCTTGCCAGGTGAAACAATCCCCTCCGGCAGCGTGCCGCGAGCCTCGTCCGCCAGCATTTGCCGCGCCAGATCCGTCTGGCGGTAAATGGCCGCCGTATCCGCGCTCACCACGCCGCCGTGCCGCCGCAAGAATTCGACCATGTCCCATTGCTTGTGGCTGTACGCGCTGTGTACCGACGAGCCGCTCGAATCCACGTGCACGTTGGGATTGGCGCCGCGCTCGAGCAGCAACTCAGCCATCTCGCGCCTGCCAAGTGCCGCACACTGCCACAGCGGATATCCCTGCGAGTACGCCACCCAATCGCCTTCGCCCGACGAGACCTTTTCATCCGGATCGAAACCGAAGTCCAGCATCAGCCGCAGCAGGTCCGGCTGGGTGTGCCGCACCGCGACGGTAAGCAACCCGCCGCCATTCCACCGGATCGGGTTGACCAGTGTTCCTTCGGCATGGCGCGCGCGCAGCCAAACGATATCGCCTGCGGCCACGGCTGCACGGGCGGCCTCATCGCCGAGTACTTCCGTTTTGGGCGCGCACTGCGGCGCGCTGCGCCGGTGCTCTTCCTCCTCGATAATCGCGACGATCTCGTCGTACCCGCGCTCCTTCGCGATGGTCCACGCTGTTGTCGCGTCCCGGTGCGGATGGATGCCTTGCCGTGCATTCGCTCCATGCCGCATCAGCAGCCGCACCATCTCCGGCGACCGTTTCATCACCGCAAAGTGGATAGGTCGATGCTCGTCGACGTACGACATGGCTAAATCGGCGAGTTCCGGCCGAGCTTTCAGCATTGCCCGCACCTTTGCCAGATCGTCGGTGCGTACGGCATCGGCCACCCGCTGGACCGTGACGCCATCCACGTACGCCTTGAGTTTGGGCCAGCTCTCGAAGCCGTAGCTTCTGGCAATCACAAGTTGCGCGTCGTGCAGCGCGAATTTCGATCGGTCCGGTGCGTGGTAGTGCGCGTAAACCTCTCCGACGGCCTCCGCCTCGCCGGCGACAAACCCCCGCAGCAATTCCCTCGCCTGCCGTTTCAATTGTTCCAGATCCGGATGCTCGCGCATCCGGCGGGTGGGTAACTTCTGTTTCACATGAGCTCCTTTCGTTGCGCCCGGTGTCCGCTCACTCGGGCAGAAAAGAGTTCATTGAAAGCTGGAAATGGAAAAAGCAAGTTCAGGCGGACGCAGTCCTTCCCGCGGACACGGTGGCGTCCTGAAACGCCTCTCGAAGAATAACACGGCGTTAAGTTAGAGGCGCCGCCTCGATTTCCCAGCCGAATCCCGGCCGCTCGGAAGGACGCATGTAGACGCCTTCGGGGCCGCGGGTGACCTGGTTGTCTTCCTCGTAACGCCGGTAGACCTCGGGCGGGCCGCCCGGCGGCGGCATGAACATCTCCGACCAGGGCGCGTTGGGCGTGGCCATGGTGAAATGCACGCAGTCCTGCACGCCGCCGGCGTGAGGAATGATGGGAATGTCGTACGCCGCGCCCAGCGCGGCGATGCGCCGCAACTCGGTCAGGCCGCCGCACCAGTGAATGTCCGGCTGCCAGATGGCCGCCGCGTTGTGCTCCAACAGATGCCGGAAGCCGTAGCGGAAATAAACGTGTTCCCCGGTGGCGATGCGCGTGGATTTGATGGCCTCCCGCAGCCGTCCGAAGCCTTCGAAATCGTGTGGCGGCAGACACTCCTCCATCCAGTAGACGCGGTGTGGCGCCACCATCTCGGCCAGCTCAATGGTGTACTGCTCGTTCAATGCCATCCAGCAATCCAGCATGATGTCGCCGTCCGGACCCAGCAAGTCGCGCGTGTGCTTCACCAGCTCGACATTCTTTTTGAGCCCCTCGCGGCCGTCGGCCGGGCCGTAAGGCACTGCCAGCTTGAGCCGCTTGTAGCCGAACTGGATGTGCTGCTCCAGGTCGTTGCCCGTGCAGTACGTGGGAATGCGCGGCTTGGTCTCGCCGCCCAGCAGCTTGTACACCGGCATGCCCAGCGCATTGCCGATCAGATCCCACAGCGCGAGGTCCACGCCGCTGATGGCGTGAGGGACCACTCCCGCCTGCCCGTAGTACATGCTCGATCGATAGAGGATGTCCCAGATCCGCTCGATGTTGAACGGATTTTCGCCGATGAGCAACTTGGCGAAGTGGCCGGTTACGATCGGACCTCCGGCGATGCCGCCGCTTCCATAGCCTTTCACGCCCTTATCGGTCGTGATCTCGACCGTAAAGCCTTCCAGCTTTCCGGGGTCGGGCATGAACAGCGAACGCTGCGCCTTGTATTCCGGATAAACGGACATGGGGTTGGCCACTTCCACCCCGCCGGTCGACCATGAGCCTGGCGCCGGCTGGTAGGAGGGAACCGGCCGCTTCGGCTTTGTGTGGACCAGCCGGACGCCCGTGATTTTCAGCTTGCTCTTTTCGTCTTGAAAGGGAACCGGCATGGCACTCACGCTATCCAGGAGTCCCAGCGCGGCGCTGCTACCGAGTGCTAGAAAGTTCCGCCGCCGCATGGCACACGGCTCCGATTATTTGAAACCACGGCACGGTTGTCAAGGCGCGGGTGGTGCGTCCTCGCGAAGCTGATCTTTCGGAAGTATGCTGGAGGTACCTCAGTTCTGATGGGGAGGAAAAGATGCGACGCAGGACATTCATTTCGACTTCCGCTGTAGCGGGGTTGTCGTTCGGCCCGGCCCGTGCCGCCAAGGTGGCGCCGGGAGATATTCCCAAGCGAGTGTTTGGCAAGACCGGCGAGAAACTCACCATCATCGGCCAGGCTGGCGGCCGCTTCCCCTTGTGCAGTTATGAAGACGCCAAGGCGATCACGCTGCGCGCCTATGAGCTCGGCATCAACTATTTCGACTGCGCTCGTATTTATTGGAACGGCAAGTCGGAAGAGGCTTACGGCGACGTCTTGCCGCCGTTTCGCAAGCAGATCTTTCTCACCACGAAGTCGCCGCAGCGCAGCCGCAAGGGAGCCGAAGAGGATCTCGAGAAATCGCTGCGGGCGCTCAAGACCGATTATTTGGACCTCTGGCAGATCCACCAGGTCAGCACCATGGATGAAGTCCAGCAGATCTTCGCTCCGGGCGGCGCTATCGAAGCGTTCGAGGCCGCGAAGAAGGCCGGCAAGTGCCGGTTCATGGGCTTCACCGGGCATCACGATCCGGAAGTGCACTTGGCGATGCTCAAGAACTACGACAAGTACGACACGATCCTGATGCCCCTGAACCCGGCCGATCCCTCGTACTTGAGCTTCGAAAAAATGGTGCTGCCGGTGGCCGTCGAGCGCGGCATGGGGATTCAAGGCATGAAGAGCACGGGAAACGCCGGCCTGCTCGCGGAGATCCATTTGAAGGATTGCCTCAGCTACGTGCTCAGCCTGCCGATCCATTGCCTGGCGCTCGGTTGCACAACGGTCGGGCAGATCGAAGACGATGTCCGGATCGCACAGCAGTTCAAACCCATGTCGCAGGAACAGATGGCCAAACTCCGCGAAGACGCGAAGAGCCTGGCGGGTCCGCGGCTCGAGAACTGGAAGCGCGACGTCAACCAGCGTGCTGCTGTGCCGCGCTATTGCGATGGCGCACACGCATAGCGCCCGCGGGGGACTGGCTCCACTGTCCCTAATCCTAACAGTCACACCTGACCGGACCGCCAGTCGTGGACAGTGGTGCCTATCCCCGCCTCGGCGAAGGGCAACTGACCACCCGTGAATCATGAAGTCCTGAACCAGCCTCCTCCGCTCGTCGACTACAACCTGTTTTCGACCGACCGTGCGTTGCGCGAGGCCCTCGTGCGCGAAGGCGCGAACTGGGCATGCGCCGAGCTGGAAGCGTTCGGCCGGGAAGTTGGAACCGCGGAGGCGGTCGAGTGGGGCGTGCTCGCCAACGAATATCCGCCGGTGCTGCACACGCACGATCGCTACGGCCACAGGCGCGACGAGGTTGAGTTCCACCCCGCGTGGCACCACGTGATGCGGCTCGCGGTGGAGCATGGCGTCCATAGTCTTCCCTGGGCGTGCCCGCGTCCCGGCGCCCATGTGGCGAGAGCGGCGCTGGCGATGCTGGCATCGCAGAACGAAGCCGGACATGTTTGTCCCATCTCCATGACCTACGCTTCGGTGCCCGTGCTGCGGCGCGAGCCGGCACTCGCGGCGGAGTGGGAGCCGCGGATTCACTCGACACGCTACGATCCGTCATTCCGCCCGGCGCCGGAGAAAGCCGGCGTGCTCGTCGGCATGGCGATGACCGAGAAGCAGGGCGGGTCGGATGTGCGCGCCAACACCACGCGAGCCGAGCGCGGAAGCGATCGCGAGTACCGGCTTCATGGGCACAAGTGGTTTTGCTCGGCGCCCATGTGCGACGCCTTCCTGGTGCTGGCGCAGGCGCCAGGCGGGCTTTCCTGCTTCTTCCTGCCGCGCTGGACGCCTGACGGCCGGCGCAATGCCTTTCACTTGCAGCGGCTGAAACCGAAGCTGGGAAATCGCTCGAATGCTTCGAGCGAAGTGGAGTTCGACGGCGCTTGGGCGCGTCTGATCGGCGAAGAAGGGCGCGGCGTGGCGACTATCCTCGAGATGGTCCATCACACGCGCCTCGATTGCGTGATCGGTTCGGCGGCCTTGATGCGTAGGGCGCTGGTCGAAGCGCTGCACCATGCTCGATACCGCCATGCATTCGGACGCGTGTTGATCGATCAGCCGTTGATGCGCAACGTGCTGGCCGACCTGGCCGTAGAGTCGGAGGCGGCCTCCATGTTGATGCTGCGGCTCGCGCGCGCCTTCGATGAAGGAGATCGTGCGTTCGCGCGGCTGGCGGTCGCCGCAGGCAAGTACTGGGTGTCGAAGCGCGCATCCGCGCACGTAGCGGAAGCCCTCGAATGTCTGGGCGGCAACGGCTTCGTCGAGGAGTCCATGATGCCTCGCCTCTATCGCGAGGCGCCGCTCAACTCCATCTGGGAAGGCTCTGGCAACGTGATCGCACTGGATGTGCTTCGCGCCATCGCGAAGGAGCCGGAGGCGTTGGAACGCGTGCTCACGGAGATCCGTCTGGCGGGCGATCCGCGGGTGGAAAAATTCGCCGCGGGAATTCGAGCCGGCCCGGCCGAGCACGATGCGCGCCGGCTGGCTGAGCGGCTGGCACTGGCCTTGCAGGCCTCTCTGCTCGTCCGCTTCAGTCCGCCTGCTGTGGCCGATGCGTTCTGCGCATCCCGGCTCGAAGGGAATTCCGGACACGCGTTCGGCACCCTTCCACCCGGTGCGGATTTCAACGCGATCCTTCAAGCGGCCTGGTCATCAGCCTAGCGCCGGGGACTGGCTCCACCGTCCCTAATCGAGTTGCCCGCAAACCACCAGCACGCTCGTCGTGGACGGTGGTGCCTGTCCCCTCTTGTACGAGCCCTTGCCCCATTTTCATTCTCGCGGGTGTCGCCTTGGGCGACATGCCGGCCAACGGTCCCCTCTACACGACCCGCGAATGATTACGATATGGGAATGGACGCAAAAGGCCATGCCGCAATCGTCACCGGAGGAGCTTCAGGATTAGGAGCAGCCGCGGCGCGCGTGCTCGCAACGGCCGGCGCACAAGTCGCCATCTTCGATCTGAATGAGGCAGAGGGTGCGGCGGTCGCGTCCGAAATCCGCGGCGTGTTCGTGCCCTGCAATGTCGCGGAAGCCGAAAGCGCAGAACGCGCCGTGGAAACCGCCAAAGCCGCTCAGGGTCCGGCACGCATCCTCGTCACGTGCGCGGGCATCGCCCCCGCGGGCAAGATCGTCGGCAAGAGCGGTCCCATGGCGCTCGATGCATTTCGCCGCGTCGTCGAGGTGAACCTGATCGGCACCTTGAACGTCATGCGCCTTGTTGCCGGCAATCTCGAAAAGCTGCCTGTGCTGGCAGAAGGCGAGCGCGGCGTCATCGTGCTCACGGCTTCGATCGCGGCATTCGACGGGCAAATCGGACAAGCGGCCTATGCGGCCTCCAAAGCCGGCGTCGTCGGGCTCACGCTGCCGGCAGCCCGGGAATTCGCCGCCTTCGGGATTCGTGTGTGTACCATCGCACCTGGACTCTTCGCAACCCCGCTGATGAGCGGCATGCCCCAGGCAATTCAGGACAGCCTCGGCGCATCCGTGCCGTTCCCATCACGGTTCGGGCGGCCGGAGGAGTTCGCCAAGCTCGTCTTGCATATCATTGATAACACGATGCTCAACGGCGAAGCCATCCGCCTCGACGGAGCGCTTCGCATGCCGCCCAAATAAGCGTCCGCTGTAAGATGGAAACCGGAAGCCCGGCACATCAAAATTGGCTTTGTTTTGCAAATTCTCGAAAGCGAGGAAACCCGAGTGCGACGTCGAGACTTTCTGGCCCTTAGCGCAGGGCTGTTAGCCGCGCGCAGCGCGCGAGCCGCCCAGGCGCATATCGAAGTCTTTGCCGATGAACCCATTGGAACCATCTCGCCGGATCTGCACGGCCACTTCACAGAACACATCGGCGGAGTGGTGTATGACGGCATCTGGGTCGGCGAAAACTCCAAGATTCCCAACATGGGTGGCATCCGCTCGTCGCTGGTAGAAGCCTTGCGCGCTCTCAAGCCGCCCGTGGTGCGCTGGCCCGGCGGCTGTTTCGCCGATAGCTACAACTGGCGCGATGGCGTCGGCCCCCGCGGCCAGCGGCCGCGGCGCGCGAATTTCTGGATCAATGACCCGTTCATGGTCAAGGCGCCCGATGGCCCGCAAAAATACGAGCCGAACTGGTTCGGCACAAGCGAATTCGTCCGCTTCTGCCGCCTCGTCGGCGCTCAGCCTTACCTCGCCGCGAATCTGCGCAGCCTGCCGCCCAAAGATTTTTACGAGTGGATCGACTATTGCAACTCTCCCGCGGGCCTGACTTCGCTCGCGGATCTGCGCGCGTCCCAGGGCGACAAAGATCCCTTCGGTGTTCGATTTTGGGGCGTAGGCAACGAGAGCTGGGGCTGCGGCGGCGATTTCGCTCCCGACGAGTACGCCGTCGAGTTCCGCCGCTACACCGCCTGGCTGCCGCAGTTCGGCGTGGATCCGGCGCTAATCGCTTCCGGTCCCAATGGCGGCGACATCGACTGGACGCGCCGTTTCCTCGACAAGCTCACGGAAAAAGGCAAGCACATGCTGCGCAAAGTGTACGGTCTTGCGCTGCACTACTACTGTGGGACATCGGGCAAGGGACAAGCCGTCGATTTCACCGTCGACGACTGGTACAGCCTGCTTGCCAAAGCCACGCGCATGGAGCCTCTGATCACCGAACACTGGGCGGCGATGGGCGAGATCGATGCTCAGCATCGCGTCAAGCTCGTGGTCGATGAATGGGGCGCATGGCACAACCCCGGAACGGAAGTGCACCCGGCTTATTTGTTCGGCCAGATGCCGACGATGCGCGACGCACTGATCTCCGCCCTGACTCTCGACACGTTTCATCGGCATGCGGACAAGGTAGCCATGGGAAACGTCGCGCAGTTAATCAATAACCTGCACTGCCTGTTCCTCGCCCGTGAGGATCAGTTCGTCGCGACGCCGAACTATCACGTTTTTCGAATGTACGCGGAGCACCGCGGGTCCCAGGCCGTGCGCGCGCAGTTCGCGGCGCCGGCGCATCCGGCTCGGGACGACGGCCGCAATTGGAGCGTCACCGGGCTTGCCGGTTCGGCTTCGATCCAGGGCAAGACCCTGGTCCTGACGGCGGTGAACACGGATGCGAGCCGGCCGCTCGATACGGAGATTGTTCTGCGAGGCGCCACGGCAAAGTCCGGCAAGCTCAGCGTGCTGGCGCACCCGGATATTCACGCGCACAACACTTTTTCCGATCCCGGCGTCGTTCAGGCGCGTGAAGAAATCATCGAGGCGCGAGGATCCGCCTTTACGCATCGCTTTCCGCCGGCATCGGTCAACAAGTTGGTGCTCGAACTCGGGTCGTAGCGATATAATCCGCGCGGGAGCCACTTCTGAATGCCAAGACGCATTTTTCGAGACGCGACGGTCGCCGCAGTTTTCATCGTCACGCTGTGCGGCTACGCCCAAGACGTTGCGACCATTCACGTGGACGCAACGCCGGGTCACGAGATCAATTCGTTCGATCCTGATAGCGCTCTGGGAAGCTCGATCGACGTCCTGTCTCGCACCGGCATTGACAAGGTGTACACGCCGCACATCGTGCAGGAGTCCCTCTCGGCAGGCTGGGGTCCGATCACGTATCGTAACAACACCGAACTCCGTATGGCGGCCTGGCACTGGACCGAGAACGGAAGCTGGAGCGACGCGGCGAACAAGAGCGGGTACTTCACCGGCAGCACGGAGCTCAAACAGCCGCTTCGTTACATTCTGGCCTACTCGCTTCCGCACCGCGGCTTTTCCACCAGTGGTGACCGCCCCGTGCAGGGTCCCAACCTTATTTATTGGAAGAGTAATCCCTATCTCACGAGTAAGTTCACGGGCGAAAGCGACTCTCTGCACCCGCAATGGGTTGTCGTGGATCTGCGAGCCGAGAAGCCGGTCAGCGCCATACGCATCGCCTGGGCCAATCCTTACGCCGTAACCTATCGAGTGGAATATTGGGTGGGTAAGGACGCGCTCGATTTCGACAGTGGGCCGCAGGGCGAATGGAAGACCTTTCCGTCGGGCGCGATGACGAACGCCAAAGGCGGCACAGTGACACTCAAGCTCGCCGAAGCGCCCGTCTCCACCCGGTTTCTGCGCGTGCTCATGACGGAATCATCGAACACCTGCGACGTGCATGGCTCGGACGATGTGCGCAACTGCGTCGGATACGCCATTGAGGAAATCCATGCCGGCAGCATCGACGCGAATGGCGCCTTGGTCGATGTCGCGACCGGCGCGCGTGCACCCGAGTATTGTTCCTCCTCGATTGATCCGTGGCACTCCGCGGCGGATGTCAACGCGACCGGCGGCCAGCAGCACAGCGGCTTCGATATTTTCTTCACCAGCGGGTTGACCAACAACCAGCCCGCGATGATCCCGGTCACCATGCTCTACGGCACGCCCGACGATGCCGCCGCCCAGATTGCGTACATCGAGAAGCGCGGCTACCCCATCAGCTATGTCGAAATGGGCGAGGAACCCGACGGCAAGCATGCCATGCCGGAGGATTATGGCGCGTTGTATCTCCAGTGGGCAACGGCGATTCATAAAGTCGATCCCAAACTCAAACTGGGCGGGCCGGTTTTCGAAGGTGTCAACGAAGACATCCGCGTGTGGCCCGACGCTCAGGGCCGCACATCCTGGATGGGGCGCTTCATCGACTACCTGAAGGCCCACGGACGCCTCTCTGATCTCGCGTTTGTTTCCTTCGAGCACTATCCCTTCGAACGCTGCAACATCACGTGGAAGACTCTGTACCAGGAACCGAAACTGATGAAGCAGATTTTGCAGGTGTGGAGAAACGACGGCGTGCCGCAAAAAGTGCCGCTCATGGTGACCGAGAGCAGCGTCGCCGCAGGGCTCACAGGCCCCATGAGCACCATCTGGGGCGGGTTGTGGCTGGCCGACAGCATCGGCGCGTTTTTCGAAGGTGGCGGCGCCGCTTACTACCATTCGCCCATTCAGCCGCAGGATGTTCAGAACACCTGCCTGGGCTACGCTTCCTGGTCGAACTTCGTTTCTGACCGCGACTACAACATCAAGGGGTACATGTCTTTTTACTGGGCCGCCCATATGATCAATCTGGAATGGGCAGCGCACCGCTCCGGCGTCCATCACATGTACGCCTCTTCAACCGGCATTCAGGACAGCGAGGGCGACGTGCTGGTTACCTCCTATGCGGTGCATCGTCCCGACGGAAACTGGTCGTTGATGCTGGTCAATCGTGACGAGACCAGCCCACATCCGGTGCGGTTGGTTTTCGAGAATTCCAAGACACACAGCAGCGCGTCCTTTTCCGGACCGGTCACTCAGGTTACGTTCGGCAGCGAGCAGTACGTGTGGAAGAACGACGGGCCGAACAGTCACCCTGACCCCGACGGGCCGCCGGTCGCCCATGTCGTAACGGGAAGCCCGGAAGCCACGTTCACTCTGCCCAAAGCTTCGATTACCGTTCTGCGCGGCCGCCTGGAAGCGAACGCCCAGTGATGCATATGCCACGAACCTGGCTTGCCGTGCTCGTCCTCGCGATGCTCGCCGCCGCTCAGGAACGCCGCGTCGCCATCACCATCGACGATGGCCCTGCAGTCAACGAACTGAAGGACCTCGCGAATGTCCAGAGGATCTCCAACGCGCTGATAAACTCGCTGGTATCGGAAAAGGTCCCGGCCACCATATTCATCAACGAACGGCAACTCAACGTCGATGGCCAGCGCGACGGCCGCGCCGCGGTGCTCGCTCAATGGCTGGATGCCGGTTACGATCTCGGCAATCACACCTACTCGCACCCCAGTCTGAACAAGGTTCCGTTATCGGAGTTCGAAGACAACATCATCAAGGGCGAAGTCGTCATGCGCCCGCTGATCGAGGGCCATGGCCGCAAGCTGATTTGGTTTCGTTTTCCGTTCCTCGATTCCGGGACCACCGCGGAGGTTCACCAGAAGATCCTCGATTTTCTCGCGGAGCACCACTATCGCGTCGCGCCGATAACGGTCGATTATAAGGACTACATTTTCGCGGGCGCGTATGGCCGCAAGCTTCGCGCGGGGGATGCGGAGACCGCGGAGAAGATCAAGCAAGCATATCTGGAATATGTGGACGCAGGGTTTGAGTCCGCGGAGAGAATATCGCGGGAACTACTCGGTTACGAATTGCCGCAGATCCTACTGATCCACTGCAACGAACTAAATTCCGTCACGTTGCGGGACTCAATTGCACGCATGCGGAAACGCCGGTACAGCTTCGTGACCCTGGAAGAAGCCATGAAGGACCCGGCCTACCAGCGCCCGGACAACTTTACCGGACCCGGCGGTTCCTGGCTGGAGCACCTGGGAGAAGCGATGGGCAAGCCGGTGGAGGAAGACATGGAGTCCCGCATACCCAAGTGGATCCGCGAACGGCCCCGGCGGCAATGACCCGCGATTACGGCTGGTTGCTGCGCGCCTTCTCCATCGCACTCGGCGTCAGCTATCTGCTTGCGTTGCCCGCTTCTCCGTACGCCGCAAGCCCGGTGATCAAAGGGCTTTCGATCGCGCTACTCGCTGCGCTGCCTTGGGTCTCGAAGCCCGCTCCTGGCCGAGGCTTGTTAACGGCCGCGCTGGCCGCATCCTCAATCGGCGACATCCTTCTCGACGTCGATCCCGAGCGACTGTTCGTAGCCGGTCTTTGCGCGTTCCTGGCGGCGCACATTATCTATACGGTTCTGTTTGCCGGCAACGGCTCGCGGAACCCGGGAACGAGGCGAAGCTCGTTGCTGGCCGCTGTCGTTGTCTACGCGGTTGCGGTCTCCATCTGGATCGTGCCAAGCACCGGCTCGCTGAAAATTCCAGTGACGATATACATCTGCGCTATTACGGCGATGACTACCACAGCGCTCCGTTCGCAATTCGGCTGGCGCGTCTCGGCCGGTGCGCTCTTGTTCCTCACTTCGGATTCTTTGCTCGCCATCGCGAAATTCAAGAGCCAGATCCCAGCGCGAGATTACCTGGTCTGGGGGACCTATTACGCCGCTCAATACCTGATAGCGACCGGCGCTCTCGAGCAGGCAGTGGTAAATTACGAGCTGCATGCCGACTAAGATCCTGGCCGTTGCCGCGCACCCTGGAGACGCTTTCTTTACGATGGGCGCGACCGTTGCTCAACACATCCACAACGGAGGCGCTGGTGCTTTCCTGAGCCTGTCTCTCGGCGAAAGAGGCCATCGAACCATCGCACCGAAAGAGTACGGCGAAATGCAGCGCGCCGCCGCGGAAAAGGCCGCCAAGCACCTCGGCGCCGAGGCCCTGTTTCTGACGTATCCGGATGCGGAGATTCCCGCCAACGACGAGGCCAACTTCGCGGTTTGCGACGTCATCCGCCGGCAGAAGCCCGACGTCATCGTGACGCACTGGTCGGGGAGCTGGCACAAAGACCACCAGAACACGTTTCTGATCGTGCGCGACGCGATCTTCTATGCCGGTCTCGACGCCATGCCTCGAAAGCTCCCGGCGCACAACGTGGGCAAGCTCTTTTTTGCGGACAACTGGGAAGACGCGACTAACTACCAACCCGACACGGTCCTCGACATCACTCCTGTCTACGATAAATGGGTGGAGGCGTGCGCCATGTTTCCCATGTGGCGAGGTGAAACGGGCCTCATTCGCTATAACGACTACTACCAGAGCCTGGCGGTGATGCGCGGCTGCCTCTCGAGATTCCGTTACGCCGTTGCGCTGATGTCCGACCCCAGTCAGCGCACCACCCGGACCAAATCTCTCGAATGAGACCGGCTACTCCGCGAGTGTGGCTTCGATCCTGCGCGGATCGAGGCGCCAGAGTTTTTGCCCTTTGAGGTTCGTCAGCCACACCGAGCCCAGGCCCACACGTACGGCATCGCCGCCCTCGCCCACAAACTGTTGGACGACCTTGTTGGACGCCGGATCGATGCGCGAGAGCGGGAAGTCGAATGAGGTGACCCACACCGATCCTTCACCTACCGCAATGTCGCCGCCTTCGCCGGGCACGCCGGCCTCGATGGTCGCGATCACCTTGTTCGTCTTCGGATCGATGCGCGAGACGCTGCCGTCCCCCTGATTCAAGGTCCAGATGGAGCCCTCCCCAATCGCCAGAAAGCGCGGCGCCGGGCCCACGGGAATCGTCTCGACCGCCAGGTTGGTGTGCGGATCCACCCGAGTCAGCAGATTCTTCTCCGTGCTCGTGATCCACAACGCACCTTCTCCGAACGCCGCCGCGTAGGATCCCGGCGCGATGTAGACTTCGGCGACCAACTTATTGGTCGCTGGATCGAACCGGGCCAGAGTGCCCTTAGCATCCGTCATGAGCCAAATGCTGTCCGGACCGGCCGCGATCGTGGCTTCCGAATCGGCAATGGGCGTGGCAATCGTGGCCACGATTTTGCCGGTTTTCAGATCGAGCCGAGCTATCGTTTGATCACCGCAATTCGGGATCCAGAGGCTGCCGAAGCCGAGTGCCAGGCCAGCGCACGGCCCCTTCCCGATGGGAACGATTTCGGCGACTTTGTTGGTTTTCGAGTCGATGCGGGTGATGCTGTCTTTCGGCTTGTTGGAAATCCAGACCGATTCGTCGATTGCGATCCAATCGGGAGCGCCGGGCACCTCGAACACGGCATCCGGCTTCAGCCGGCTCATGGGAATCTGCACGCCGGGCGTCTTGACGCCGGTTTTCTGAGGTGGCGTCGCAGCGGCGCACGAGGCGGTCCGCAAACCGGGCACCAAGCCGAAGACAATCGCGAACACTGCGCCTGCGAGGGAACGCTTCACGACAAAATGATACCGCGGCCGAGTGCAGGATCCTGCCATAGAAAATTTCTATGAGCGCAATTAGATCTTGACAGCTTTCCGCTGGCTTTACGAACATTGGGGGATACTTAGATCCTCAAGGGACAGGGCTTCAGTAATGCGCGGTCCGGGGTGAGAGGCGCATACCCCTATTCCTACTTCTAAGCGGTAGTCACTCCTCGCCGAGTGCTTGCAATGTTGCTCTTGACGGGCACGCTCCCACCAACCTTTTGTACGAGGAGATATTGTGATGAGGACCCCTTTCGCGGCGATCGCCGCGGTTGCATTGCTCTCGGCAAGCAACGCGTATTCACAAGCGACTACTTCGTTGCGAGGCACCGTAACGGACTCGCAATCCGCGGCCATCCCGCAAGCGATCGTCACCCTGACGAATGCGGAGAACGGTTCCACGCGCCAGGCAGTCAGCAGCCCCGTCGGTGAATATCAGTTTGTCCAAATCGCACCGGGTACCTACAACGTGACCGCGGAGAAGCCGGGGTTCGCGACCGCGCGGCAGAACGGCGTCAAGTTGCTGGTGAGTACACCGGCGACGCTGGATCTCCGCATGGAGATCGGCACGACGACCGAGTTAGTGAACGTCACCGCTGAAGCGTCCACCATTAACACCGTCGACGCATCAGTGGGGAATGCCTTCACCGAGACTCAGATCCGCCAGCTTCCTTTGCTGACGCGGAATGTCGTCGAGCTACTGAGCCTGCAACCCGGTGTAACGCCCAACGGTGAAGTGCTTGGGGCGCGCCGCGATCAGAACAACGTCACGCTCGACGGCGTGGACGTCAATGACAATCAGAACTCCGGGATTGCCGGCGGCGTCAATGATGGCCAGGGTTCGAACGCCAATGGGGCTACGTCGAATCCGGGTTTCAATTCCGTGCTGCCCATTCCGCTCGATTCCGTGCAAGAGTTCCGAGTGACGGTTGGCGGCGAAGGCGCAAATGAAGGACGATCCTCTGGCGGGCAGGTGTCGCTGGTTACCAAGAGCGGCACGAATGACTTCCACGGCTCAGCCTACGAGTTCAACCGCAATACACTCACCGCCGCCAATACCTGGTTCAACAATCGCAGCGATGTACCCCGCCAGCCGCTGGTGCGGAATCAGTTCGGCGCGTCGCTCGGGGGACGAGTCATCAAAGACCGTGTGTTCTTCTTCTTCAACTACGAACGCCGCCTGGACGCCAGCGGCACCGCTCAAGAGCGCGCAGTGCCCAGTGAAAGCCTGAAAAATGGCGTCCTGACGTTCGCGGCTTCCGATGGCTCGATCCAGACACTCAATACGGCGGAGATCAAGCAGGTGGACCCGCTGCACATCGGCCTGAATCAGGGTTTTCTCGACCTTTTGAAGCATTATCCGGCCGGCAACGACGCTCCCTACGGCGCCGATAGCGGCCTGAACTTTACGGGCTTTCGCTTTAACGCTCCCAATCAGCGCGACGACCGCGCTTACGTCGGCAAGATGGATTTCGTGCTCGACGGCGCCGCGAAGCACACGCTCTCAATTCGCGGCACGCTGTCGAACGCCACGCGAAATCTGGATCAGTATCTGGCTCAGTTCCCAGGGCAGGCGGCGCCGCTTTACCTGGATAACAGTAAGGGCATCTCGGCACTGTACACAGCCGTTCTCAAGCCGAACCTGATCAACGTGTTCAATTTCGGATTCACGCGCCAGGGCTTCGAGCAATCCGGGCCGCTGGGGGTCAGTCTGACGCTCAATGACCTGAGCCAGCTTTATAACTACAGCGCCCGAGGGAATGGCCGCATCCTGCCGGTGTCCCACTTCATCGACGACCTCACCTGGACCAAAGGAAAGCACACGGTCACGACCGGCGTGAATGTCCGGCTCATGAACAACGATAGGTTTTCGTACGCTCAATCGTTCGCCGACTATGGTTTCACTACTAACGTCGCCGTTGGACTTGGTGAAGACATTCAGACCGACATCACGAAGTTCATCCAGCAGCGCAGCGGGAATTCCAGCCTCGCTCTGGCCGATCCCGCTTCCGCCGCTTCTGCCATCGGCTTGCTGCTGGGCGTGGTGGATTCCACCGCCATCACCTACCAGTTTTTGCGGGACGGATCGGTCTTGCAGCAAGGCTCAGCGCAAAAACGCAACTTTGTGCTCCATGAGTATGAGGGATACGTGGGAGACAACTTTCGCGTCCGGCAGGACCTGACGCTCACCTTCGGTGTGCGCTACAGCAACTCGCGCCCGCCCTACGAGGCCAGCGGGCTGCAGGTGGCGCCCAACATCGGGCTGAATCAGTTCTTTGCGGAACGGAACTATCTGCAGTCGCAGGGCGTTCCGGCCAACGCTATGCCCAACGCACAGATTTCGTACAACTTGAATGGGCCGGTGAATCACCAGGCTAGTTGGTACGGTCCGGATAACAACAATTTCGCGCCGCGCTTCTCCCTGGCGTACAGCCCGGTCAATCCAGGCGGTCTGATGGGAAAGATCTTCGGAAAAGGCGGCGTCTTTCGTGCAGGGGCCGCCATGGTTTATGACCGGTTTGGGAGCGACCTGATCACCCAGTTCGATCAATTCGGCTCGCAGGGCCTGGCGACGACGCTGGGCAATCCGATCTCCTACAACTTCACTACGGCGCCTCGCTACAACGGCAGTGAGCCGGCTCAGCCGGCTCCCCCGCAAGGCGGATTCCCCTACGTGCCGCCGGACATCGCGGCCATTGTGGGCGAGACCCTGGGGATCTCGCCGGACCTGAAGGCTCCCTACTCCTATCTGCTGAATGCCAGCTTCGCGCGCGAATTGCCGGGCAAGCTGACGATGGAGATCGGGTACGTCGGCCGCCTTTCGCACAAGCTGCTGTTGCAGGGCGACGTCTATACACCGCTCGAGCGATTCAAGGACCCGGTGTCGGGTGAAACCTGGTTGCAGAGTGCAACTGCAGTGCGGCAACTCTATAACACCGGAGTAACTCCCGACGCCGTGCAAGGCAATCCCTCGCTGGTGCCGGCGAATCCGTTCGTGGAAAGCATGTTTCCCGCGCTGGCCAACTTCTACTTTCCGGGTAGCGCGTCGGCCAACTACTATTACGGAATTTATGGCGTATACGGCGGGAGCTATCTGGACATTCTGCACGCGCTAGACCGCATCCCCTCGGCGTTCAACACGCCGGCGGGGACGTGCGCCAGCCGCACCGGCTGCTACACGTTCTTCGCGCGGCAAGGTAGTTCACTGCCCACTTGGATGAATGCGGGAACCGCCGAGTTTCACGGCGCCACGCTCTCCATTCGCCGGGCTTACCGGAGCGGGCTGGCTTTCGATTTCAACTACACTCTTTCGCACTCCATCGACAATGCCTCGGCGGCGGAGGGGAGCGCGAAACAGGATGGCGCAGTAATTCAGAACGTCTATGATCCAGGCCAATTCCGCGGCTCTTCCGATTTCGATATCCGGCACAACATCAACGCCAATGTGATCTACGAACTTCCATTCGGGCGCAACAAGATGCTGCTGAAGGGCGCGCCGGCGTGGCTGGACCAGGTCGTGGGCGGCTGGCAGGTATCGAGCATCATGCGCTATCACAGCGGCCTGCCCACCGTCGTGCAGGGGAACTATACCTGGAACACGAACTACTGGCAGAACTCGCTCGGCATTCCGGTTGGCACTTTCAAAGAGAAGCAGGGCATCGATAGCAACGGCAATCCCGGCTTGTTCGCAAGCACGGACGCTGTGAATTCATTTGCCGATCAATATCCCGGCCAGACCGGCGCCCGTGCGGCGCTCCGCCTGGCGCCAATGACGAACTTTGATATCGCCGTGGCGAAGTCGTTCAAGCTGCCTTGGGAGGGCCACCGGCTGCAGTTCCGGGCGGAGGCGTTCAATGCCTTTAATAATGTCAACTTCATCAAACCCAGCCTGGCGCTGCACTCGCCCTCGACATTTGGGGAGTTTACCGACACCATGCCTCCGCGTGTGATGCAATTTGCTCTGCGGTATGAGTTCTGAATCGGGGAATTGGCGGGGGGAGATCGAAAACGATTAAACTAGTCCAGAGGTACACACGTTGCCAGCCGGTCTGAAACTGCTCGCGGGGCTTCTGCTGGTTTGGCTCGCTTCCGCACCGGCGCAGACTGGAGCTACCGCACCCGACTTTTTCGAAAGTAAAGTGCGGCCCATCCTCGCCACTAACTGTTACGCCTGTCACACCAATTCGCAACTCGCGGGTCTTCGTCTGGACTCGCGCGCGGCCATGCTGAAGGGTGGCCAGTCCGGGCCTTCGATCATGCCCGGCGACCCGGACAAGAGCCTGCTCATCCAGGCCGTCCGCCAGACCGGCGAACTGAAAATGCCCAAGGGAGGCAAGCTCAAAAAGGAAGAGGTCGACGTTCTGGTTGAGTGGGTACGAGCGGGCGCCGTGTGGCCCGAGTTGCCTCCAGTGGCCGCGGCGAAATCGGGAATCTATGTAATCCGTCCTGAGCAGCGTACTTTCTGGTCGTTCCAGCCGATCCGCGATCCCGCGGTTCCCGCGGTCAAAGATGCGTCGTGGCCTAAGACGGATATCGATCGTTTCGTTCTGGCGAGGATCGAGAAGGAAGGCGTCTCCCCGGTAAAGCCGGCCGACCGCCGCACGCTGCTGCGGCGAGTCACGCTCGATCTCACCGGCCTGCCGCCGACGTTTGAAGAGACCGAAGCCTTTCAGAAAGACACTGCGCCCGACGCTTTCGCCAAGGTGATCGATCGCCTGCTGTCCTCGCCGCAGTATGGCGAGCGCTGGGGCCGCATGTGGCTGGACGTTGCCCGCTACGGCGAAGACGATTACCGCAGTCTCGACCCCATGCGCCGCGGCTACAATCCCTATCCGTGCGCTTACCTTTACCGGGACTGGGTCATCAGAGCTTTTAATGATGATCTGCCATACGATCTTTTCGTGAAAGCGCAACTGGCGGCGGATTCTCTGGATGAGAAAGTCCGCGTGAAGATGCTGCCGGGTTTGGGCTTCCTGGGTCTGGGCCCGTGGTTCTATGACAATGGCGCGGTCGAAATCACGCGCGCCGATGAGCGCCACGACCGCGTGGATGTGATCTCGCGTGGCTTCCTCGGTTTAACGGTGGGTTGTGCGCGCTGCCACGATCATAAGTACGATCCCATTCCCACCAAGGACTATTACGCCATGGCGGGAGTGTTCGCCAATACCGTGTACTACGAGTATCCCCTGGCGCCCAAGGCCGTTGTCGACGAGTACAAGGCTCAAGAAAAGCAAATCGAAAACAAAGAGAAGCTGCTGGAGGAATTCCTGACGAAGGAAAGCGAGCAATTGGCCGAGTCGCTTGCCCTGCAGTCTTCCCGCTACATGCACGCGGCGTGGAAAGTTCTGGGCGAGCCGAAAGAAGAAGCGTTCTGGGTGGTGCAAGATCAGAAGCTGGACTATGAGCTGTTCGATCGCTGGCTCAAGTTCCTGGTCAAGCCGCCGAAGTTCTATCCCTTCCTGACGAAGTGGCAGGAAATGATCAAGCGTGGGGGAACCGCGGAGGAAGCCAAAACACTCGGGGATGAGTTTCAGGCGCTGTTGCTCGACGTCATGTTCGAGCAGAAGGAGCTGAAGGAAGAGAACGACATCATCGCGGCCAAGGCGCTTCCCGGAACCAAAAAGAAGAAGCGGGCCAAGCTTCCGAGCGACTTCGTGACCAACGACGATTTCTGCCCCGGTTGCGGCCTGGAGTTGAAAGCACTGCCGGAGCAAAAAGCGAAGCTCTGGACCGATGTGTTCGAGCATGACCTGCAGGAAGGATTTGACCCGTTCCAGGTCTTTGATCTGCCCCACATCCGGCCCGGTCTTCTCGCATTCGAGGACTGGGGGCTCGAGCGGCAATTGAGCGCTGAGCGGCGTGGCTATATTGCGGGACTGCGAGCAGACATTGAAGCACGCAAGAAGGCCATGCCGTCACAGTACCCTTACGTGCACGGCGCGCGTGACGCCGAGAAGCCGGTCAATCTGAAAGTTAGCTTGCGCGGGAATCCATTTAACCTGGGTGACGAAGTTCCGCGCGGGTTCCTGTCAGTTCTGGGCGAGAACGGCCCCCAGCCGTTCTCGAAAGGCAGCGGCCGCATGGAGCTGGCCGAGGCCATCCTGAAGCAGCCCATCTCCACGCGCGTGATTGTGAACCGCATCTGGAAAAGCCATTTCGGCACGGGCCTCGTCGATTCGCCCAGCAACTTCGGCATGACCGGCGAGAGGCCGACGAATCCCGAGCTGCTCGAATACCTGGCGCACTTCTTCGTCGCCAACGGCCTGTCGGTCAAGAAACTGCACCGCGAGATTCTGCTCAGCGCCGTTTACCAGTTGAGTAACGATTATTCGCAGACGAACTTCGAGAAGGATTCCGGCAACCGTCTGTATTGGCGCGCCAACCGGCGGCGCATGGATGCCGAACAGATCCGCGATTCGCTGCTGTTCGTTTCCGGAGCGCTCGACGCGAAAATGTATGGGCCATCTTCGGCGCTGACGCCAGCCTACAATCGCCGGACGGTTTATGGCAAAGTGAGCCGTTACCGGCTGGACGAATATCTACAGTTATTCGATTTTCCGCCTCCGAACATGTCGGCCGAAAAGCGTTTCACGACGAATGTGCCGCTGCAGCGGTTGTTCTTCATGAACAGCGATTTCGCCGGGCAACAGGCCGAGTTGCTCGCGAAGCGTGTCGCATCGGAGCCGGACAGTGCCGCGCGCATCCGCAAAGCGTACGGCATCGTGTTGGGACGCGCGCCCAGTGACGACGAGTTGAAAGCGGGTCTCGAATATTTGAAACGCGAACCCATGCAGGAGTTTGAAGAACGCAAGCAGGCCCAGGCGAAGAAAGACTCCGAGCAGAAGACAGCCAAAGACGCCAAGCCCAAAGCTGACGCCATGCGCGCAGGCGGCGGGCAAAAGCCGAAGTCCGATGTCTACACGCCGGATGGCATGATGGGCGGCGTCACCCCTGGTGCGTCGAAGCCGGAGGATGAAGCCAAGCTATTGCCGCCCACCGCGTGGGGCCGCTACGCAAAAATCCTGCTGAGTTCCGGAGAGTTCTTGTATGTCAATTGAGGGATTCCATGTTCCCGCATAACGCTCCCAGGCCCGTTACACGGCGCGATGCGCTCTGCCGCATCGGCAATGGTTTCGGCATGCTGGCTTTTGCAAGCCTGGTAGGCGAATCGCTGGCTAAGGCCGGCGCCATCGAAACCAAAGACGGCTCGATCGAAGTTCGCAAGCTCGACCATCCCGCCAAGGCCAAGCGCGTCATCTTCCTGTTCATGAACGGCGGCCTCTCCCAGGTCGACAGCTTCGATCCTAAGCCCATGCTCGACAAGTATCACGGGAAGCCGCTGCCCGGCGGATCCATCGCCACGGAACGCAAGACCGGCTCGCTGATGCGGTCGCCGTTCCAGTTCAAGAAGTACGGGCAGGTCGGCATGGAAGTCAGCGAGCTGTTTCCGCATGTGGGCGAGTGTGCGGACGATATCTGCTTCATCCGCTCCATCTACACCGACATTCCGAATCACGAACCCTCCATGCTCATGATGAACACCGGCCACAGCCAGGTGGGGAGGCCGTCGCTGGGATCGTGGCTGACGTACGGTTTGGGAACCGAGAACAAGAGCCTGCCGGGCTTCGTGGTGCTTTGTCCCGATGTGCCCACTACCGTCGGGCCACCGCTCTGGAACAACGCCTTCCTCCCGGCAGTGCACCAGGGAACGTACATCTCCGACAAAGTCGAAAAGCAGGTGGACGGCAAGCTGGTGGGCAAAGAGTTCGATCCCCAGAAGCTGATTTCGTTCATCCACAATGAAAAGTTCACGCTTCCGGAGCAGCGCCGCGAACTGGATCTGCTGGAAAAGCTGGATCGCATCCAGATGGACCGGGAGAAGGTGAAAGACCCGCAACTGGATGCCGCAATCCAGTCCATGGAAATCGCCTACCGGATGCAGACCGAGGCGCCCGATGTGTTCGACATCCGGAAGGAAAGCGAAGCGACATTGAAGCTCTATGGCCCCGGCAGCACGGCGCGCGGCTGCCTGATCGCGGTGCGCCTGGCGGAACGAGGCGTTCGCATGGTGCAGGTTTATTACGGAAAGGGTGATCCCTGGGATGCCCACTCCGACATTCAATCGCATCGCAAGAACGCTAAGGATTCCGATCAGCCCTTCGCCGCCGTGATCAAGGATCTGAAATCACGAGGCCTGTTCAAAGACACGCTGGTGGTCTGCGGATCGGAGTTCGGGCGCACGCCGGTTCAGGAAATCGGGTCCGGTGCGGGCGGCAGCCAGAGCGGGCGCGATCACAACCCCTTCGGCTTCACCATGTGGCTGGCGGGCGGCGGCATCAAGGGCGGAACGATTTACGGCGCGACCGACGATTTCGGCTTCAAAGTCGCCGAAAAGCCGGTCCACGTCCACGATCTGCACGCCACCATCCTGCATCTCATGGGCATCGATCACACGAAACTGACGTATCGCTACAGCGGCCGCGACTTCCGGCTCACCGACGTCTCCGGAACGGTCATCCAGGACATTCTCGCCTGAGGTGCTGCCGGCGTTTTCGCCTGTCAATCGCTGGTGCTAAGATCACGGAAGGGGCCTCACGCCCTCAGGCCGGGCTGGTTCGCCGTCTGGAGGTCGCATGATCCAAACGCTGATGAAGAACTGGTGGTTGCTGGCATTGTGCGGCGTTCTTGACGCGATCTATTCGGCCACGAACTTTTTTATGCAGGACCCGGATGGATCCCTGGCTTTGCGCAAATTCGCGGTGCAAGGCACAGTTGTATTTCTGGGTAGGCTCGCATTGGCGGCAGGCGCCTGCACCATTGCAGCCGGCATTTGGAGGTCCGCAAAGGGCAAATGTTGGCTTCTGGTGCTGAATGGTCTTGCGCTGAGCGCGCTCGGACTGATTCTTAACGGCATTTTCGGCTTTAGAATTAGCTTCCGTACCATCGCGCTCCTGCTCGTCGTGATGGCATTGAGCATCGGTATTTTCGAATTGGCAACCGCGCGAACCCTGCGGCGTCATGTGCCGGACAAGTGGTTTCTTGGGTTGGCCGGCGCGGCCTCGGTTGGGTTTGCTTTGGTGTTTCTCTGGATCAAACCGGGACCGGGTGCACACGCGGACTTTCTTTGGTTTGGCTCTTACTTCGGTTTCAGCGCAATCTGCATGCTGGGGCTGGGCCTGCGCCTGAACAGCCTGCGGGGGGCCATCCATCGCATGGCGGGCAGCGCGTTGCCCACCCGCTGAGTTCGGACGCGCAACAACCTCTAGTAGCGTTCCGAACTTTCCATTAAATCCCTTTCATCCAGATCTCACCGGCAGCACTCCGTAAGGAACGAAACCAGGCCCGTTTGCGTACGTCGAAGCTCAGGAGGGGTGGATGCCGCAGAACGACACCAAGCCGGCAGAGGCGAAACTCAGCGGGCAGGCCATCATTTCCGAGCTGATCCGGAATATGGAACTTGGCCGGTTCGAGATGGGCTACAGCGTTCTGCTTCCCTGCGTCTTCAGCCTGTATCTTCACCCGGATGACTATGCCCGGCTGGAGGGTGTGTTCGACCTGATCGTCGAGGATGCGAAAAAGGTGCTGTGCGCACGCGTGGCGCAGTTGAACAGCCGGCCGTCCATGTGGCGATGGAAACGTCCCGACCGCCAACCCAAAGAGTTCAAAATCGCTGCCAGAGACTGGACTCTTGAATTTCTGCCGGATATTGAGAACACGGTTCCGCTGGGCGACGTCGAGATTCATTCGGAGCTGAACGAAACCGCGCAGCCGGGATTTCGCGGCACCAAGACGACGCTGATGGACCGCGAGCCTTCGGTCACGAGCCCGCGCCCGGCGGCCATCACGCGCAGAGCCGGCGATTCGGTGTACGCCGAGATCCGTTACGAGGACGATTCCGGGCCCCAGCTTTATTTGGTTTCTCAGAACGACGTCCGGATCGGGCGCGGCGGGGACGATCTGCCCATGGACCTGGCACTCTACACCAACGACGAAGTGTCGCGTGAGCATCTGGCGCTCAAACGCGATCCCGCTACCGGGCGTTTCCGCATCGTAGACAAGAGCGTCAATGGAACCTGGCTGGATGGCAAGCGGCTGAAGAAAGGGGTAGAAGAGGCGCTGCCCGACCGCGCGCAGATCGGCGTGGCCGAGGTGCTCACGCTCTCCTTCGAATCCAGGAAATGAGTCTCCATATCCCGGTCGTGTCGCTGTTCTTTCTGTTTGCGTGCGGTTTGGTCTTCGCCCACCGGGCGAAGCGGGGCTGAGCGCTATGCCCGCCGCCATCGGCTGGCGTTCGGCCGCCGCCAGCGATCCGGGCATTCTGCGCCCCAATAATGAAGACCGCGTTTATGCTGATGACGCGGCCGGCGTCTTCCTGGTGGTGGACGGCATGGGTGGTCGCGCGGCCGGCGAACTGGCTGCCGAAACCGCGATCCAGGTGATCCCCAAGCATCTGGAGAGTTCTGACGGGGACCCTGCCGAGCGTGTGCGCCAGGCCATCACGCTGGCCAATAACGAGATTTACCGCCTGGCGCAGGAGCGCGAAGAATGCCGCGGCATGGCGTGCGTGCTCACGCTTGCCGTCGCGCACGAAGACCAGATCACGTTGGGCCATGTGGGGGATTCCCGGCTTTACCTGGTCTGGAATGGCACCCTGCGCAAACTGACGTCCGATCATTCGCCGGTTGGGGAATGGGAGGAGCAGGGCGAGCTGACCGAGGCCGCAGCGATGAGCCATCCCAGACGCAACGAAGTCTTTCGCGATGTCGGATCAAAGCCTCGCGAAGCGAATGAAGAGGAATTCATCCAGATCAAATCATTCCCCTTCCGGCCCGGCGCGGCCCTTCTGCTGTGCACCGATGGCCTGAGTGACATGCTGACCTCGGCTGTAATCAGCTCCGTGGTCGAACGATATTGTGGTGATCCTGAAATTACGGCGCGGGAGCTGGTGGCGGAAGCGAACCGGCAGGGCGGGAAGGACAATATCAGCGTCATTTTCGTGGCAGGGCCGGAGTTTCTGGGAAGCGAATCCGAGGCCATGTCGGAGGCCAGGGCGAGGCACTCCGTCACGCAGGCTCGCGAGATCAAGAGCTGGTGGAGGAGAATGCTGAACCGTCTGGGACGTCTGCTGGACGGCCGTGCGTAACACTTGCAACGGGCGGGCGTTAATTAAAGGCGCTCAATGATCGAAACCCGCGCACGCGTGCGCCGCGTCACAAGTTCACACGGTTCGAACGTGTGGGATATATGGGACACGGGGAGGAGCCGGAATCGCGCCACAAGCCTTCCGCACCACCGTCTGACAAGGCATTGGCGCAGATAGGGTAGGGTCCGGAGCGTGTTGCATTTCAAGCAGTTTGGCCGGTACGAGATCATCTCGAAGCTCGGCCGGGGGATGAGCGATGTCTACCTGGCCCTGGACACGGCCGAAAGCCGCCACGCGGTTCTGAAGATCGTTGAACAATCCGGGGACCCTTGGACCCAGGTGGTGCTCGAGGCGGAGCGGCGCGGGGCGCAAATCCAGAAACAGCTGCACGAGGTGGACGCGCGGTTCCTCGAGATCTACGACTGCGGGGAAATGAACGGCTGCTACTTCGTGGCCATGCAGTACGTGGAGGGAAAGACGCTGGCCGAAATGCTACAGGCGGCGCGCCGCATGGACCCGGTCGAATCCGCGCGATACGCCGCGGAAGTGTGCAGCCAGCTCGATAAACTCCATTCGTTTCAAATCGAGATCGACGGGCGGAAACGCGCCGTGGTCCATGGCGACATCAAACCGTCGAATATTCAGATTTGTCCGGATGGTGCGGTGCGCCTTTTGGACTTCGGAATTTCGAAAGCCATCACCTTCACGCATCACCTGACCTACCATAACCTGGGCAGCCCCAGTTATTGCTCTCCCGAGCGGCTGCTGCGCGCACAGGTGGATCCGCATTCCGACTTGTGGGCGCTGGGTGCGACTCTCTACGAAATGGTGGCGGGTTTTCCGCCGTACCAGGCGCAGAGCACGCAGAAGCTGGAAGAGCTGATCCGCTCCAAACGGCCTCCGCGCGCGCTGCCGGAGAGCTGTCCCGCCAGCCTCAAGGCCGTAATCCGGAAGAGCCTCGCCGGAGAGATGGAGAATCGCTATACTGCCGCATCGGCGATGGAGCAGGATCTCCGGTTGTTTCTCGACGGGCGCCAGACGCTCGCGGAAACGGAGAAGCAGCGCGCGTGGGAAGTGAACCCCACAGTGGAAAAGGATCGCGAGCCGGCGCCCACGCCGGCGGCATCACTCAGGCCGCCTCACAATCTCAGGCGGTATCTGGAGAAGGTGCTGGTACCGGTTGCCGCGGTAGCGATCGGCGCGGTGGTCGGTTCTCTCATCTACATCGAGTCGGCCTACGCCTATCGGTTCTGGAGCGAGAGCAAGCCGCTTCGAGCGCCTCACGACTACACACGCCGCGGCATCGCCGATGTCAATGCGGACTGGAGCCTATATCAGACGCTGGAGCGGCGCAATTTTCCACTGGGCCGTTTTTCTCCCGTGGGCTGGCTGAGCCCGCCGCTGCGGTCGAGCTTGCTGGCTGCAGCCGATGACGTGATCGAGCGGTACCGGAACAGCTCCGATCCTTCGCCCGGCGATTTCGATTGGCAGAAAGCAGAGGTCTGCCTCGAGCACGCCGCCGAGTTGGATGGCGCCGATCCCGCGGTGAAGGGAAAGCTCGCGCTGACGAATGGTTACATGGCTCTCCTCGAGCATCCGCAAACGGAGCAGACCGCAGCGCGGGCGAAGGCGAGTTTTGAAGAGGCCGTATCGTATCTTCCACGGTCTCCGGATCCTCACCTGGGCCTGGCACGGTTGGAAGTTTACGCTTATCGAAATGTCGGCCGCACGCTTGCGGAACTCTCCGAAGCCGAGCGATTGGGTTTCAAGCTCGGACCGCGCGAATTCGAGGAAGAGGCGGATGGGTATCTGCTCCGCGCGGAGCAGGAGCTGCAACACGCCCGGAGAGCGCAACAAGGCAAGAGCGGCGAGTCCGCGAAATACCTTTCGCTGGCGCAGGGCGACCTGGAGCGGGCACGCAACCTGTACGAGCCCATCGGCGGATTCTCCAATGTGAGCGCCAATCTGAACCGGCTGTATCGCGACCGCGCGCGCCAGCAGCTTCTTGAGGCGCAGGATCACAAGGCCGCCACTCCCCGAAAGCTGATGGCACGGAGGCCGCGTTCATGGCGGTAACCAAGAGCTGGGAGCAGCGGGCCATCGTTCAAATCGGATCGTTCGAACGGAGTGTGCCGCCCGAGCGCCGCCGCGAGCTGCCGTGGCTGATCGGTGCGTCGTTGATGGTGTGCGCGGGGCTGGCTCTCGTTCTCCTCGCCAAGACATCGAACTTCCACGAACTATGGGCGCGTCTGGAACGGAAAGAGTTGCTCAATCTGAACGCGGTGAGCGACCCGGAGGAGTTGCTTCCCTTTTTGCAGGTTTTCTCTGATTCCGCCGAGCGCGAAATGGCGGCGGAAAAGGTCGTGACTTACCTGGAGAAGCACCGTCCGCTGCCGAATGTCGGGGCGCTGGCGCGTCTTCGCCTCAGCCGGCAGGAAATCGAGAGCGAGCCGCGCTGGCACGCGCTTCGTGACCGGCTCCAGCAGCAGATCGGCAATCAGCAACGGCAGAAGCGTGAACCTCGCATCGCGCTCTTGCCGCTCGCGAAGGTCAAGCCGGGGTTGGTGGTTCGGACGCCGCGCGAATTCCTGCTGCAATTCGTGGGGTGGGTGGCGCTGTATCTCGCGAGTTTCTACATAGTCCACTTCGCATGGCGGCGCAGGGCCTTTTCGGGCGACCCGGCCATCCTGCCGGCTTTGCATCTGCTAACCGGAATCGGGCTCATCCTGGCGGTCAGCTTGCGCGATCCGTTGCGCGACACGCTCGAGTTCGGCAAGTTCGCCTGGGGTGTGGCGCTGGGCTGCGCCCTTCTGCTGCTGCCGCTGTTCCGTTTTTTTGACTATCGCCGATTTTCGCGCTGGATTTACACGCCCCTGCTGGCGAGCTTTCTGCTGTTCGTGCTGCTGCTGGCGTTGGGGTCGGGCCCCACGGGAAGCGATTCGAAGGTGAACCTCGGACCGTTTCAGCCGGTGGAAGTGATCAAGGTGCTGCTGGTTCTGTTCATGGCCGGATATTTTTCCACCCGCTGGGAGCGGCTGAGGGAACTGCGCGAGAAGCGGCTGGCGCCCGGCATCCTGCGCTGGCTCAATCTGCCGCGCTTTTCTCACGCACTGCCGGTGATGTGCGGTGTGGCGTGCGCGCTGCTGCTCTTTTTTTTGTTGAAAGATCTCGGTCCAGCGCTGGTCACCGGTTTCCTCTTCATGGTGATGTTTGCCGTGGCCAGAGGCCGCGCGGGCCTTGCTGTTACCGGTGTCCTGCTGCTGGTCGCGGGCGTCACCATCGGATACCAACTCGGCCATCCGGAGACCGTGGTGGCTCGCGTGTCGATGTGGGTTTCCCCTTGGGACAACGATGTCACCGGCGGCGATCAACTGGCGCACTCTTTCTGGGCGCTCGCCACGGGGGGACTGTGGGGTTCGGGTCCCGGCTGGGGCGATCCTTCCGTTATTCCCGCCGGCCACACCGACCTTGTCCTGCCAGCCATCGGAGAGGAGTGGGGCTTCCTAGGCGTCGCCACCATTGGCCTGCTGTTTGCATTTCTGGTGCGCCGTTCGTTCCGGATCGCGCGCGCGGCGGCGGATGAGTACGCGCTGTTTCTCACCGTTGGCCTCGCGAGCCTGTTTGCTCTGGAGATGCTGCTGATCTCGGGCGGCGTGCTGGGCGCGATTCCGCTTTCGGGCGTGGTGTCCCCGTTTCTGAGTTTTGGCAACACCGCCATGTTGGCGAATTTTTTCCTGTTCGCCGTGATTCTTTCGGTGTCGAATCAGGCGCACCGGCCGGAGATCGGGGAACCGTTCGGACGGCCCATGCGTTACCTGGCGTGGACGCTAGGAGCTTGCGCACTGATTCTGGCCGGCCGCGCGGTGTATTTTCAGGTGGCTCGCGATCAGGAATTTATCGCGCGCGACGTGCGGATTTTCGAGAGTGACGGCGTCAAGCGTGCGCAACACAATCCACGCCTGATGTCGCTGGCGAGGGAGATTCCACGCGGAAACATCTACGACCGCAACGGCCTGCTGCTGGCCACCAGCAGTTGGAATGAACTCGAGCGCTACCAAGGCCAATACGAGCAGTTGGGCGTCTCTGTCAACGAAATCTGCTCTCCACTCGACAGCCGCCACTATCCCTTCGGCGAGCTGACGGCGCACTTTCTTGGCGACTGGCGTACGGGCGAGAATTTTCACGCGGGCAACGCATCGCTCGTCGAACACGATTCCAATGAAAAGTTGCAAGGCTACCGGGATTATGGCGAACTCGCGCCGCTGGTTCGATACCGGCACCAGCCAGGCAATGCGGCCATCGAGCGGCTACGCCGCCGCAATCGCGACGTACGAACTTCACTCGATCTTCGCCTGCAACTTCGCGCGACTGAGATTCTCGCGCGCCGGCTGAAGGCGGCGAAACGCGAGAAGGGCGCGGTGATCGTGATGGACGCGCAGTCGGGCGACGTATTGGCCATGGTCAGCCTTCCCGCCCCGGCGCGCAATGAACGGGGCACGCCCGACGAACTGCTGGATCGCGCGCGTTATGGGCAGTATCCACCGGGGTCGACGTTCAAGCTGGTGACCGCGATCGCGGCGCTGCGCATCGACCCGAAGCTGGTCCACAAGACCTTCCAGTGCCGGTCGTTCGGTGGGCGGGGCGGCACCGTGATTCCCGGCTGGCGGCGAATTATCCGCGACGACGTGGGCGACCCGCCGCACGGCACTCTGGATATGAGGCAGGCGATCACGGTTTCCTGCAACGCTTATTTCGCGCAACTCGGCGTCAGCGAGGTGGGCCCCGCCGCATTGCGTGACACGCTGCGCTTGTTGGCATTCCCGGATGCCGACCCTGTCGAATTGAAAGCCATGATGCCTTTTGCGTCTTACGGGCAGGGGCCGATTCTGGCGACTCCCTTCAGGATGGCGCGGGTTGCGGCGACCATTGCGGACGTTGGCGTCGCACCCCAGGGCCGCTGGACGCTCGACGAAAACAGCGGGCGAACCGAGGCTCCGGAGCACATCGTGCCTCCGGAGGTTGCGGCTTTCCTTGCCGATGCCATGCGGTCGGTGGTCACGAACGGTACGGCGCGCCGCGCGATGAAAGGCGCGCAGGTCAGCATCGCGGGCAAAACCGGCACCGCGCAACTCGGGGAAGGGCAGCCACACTCCTGGTTTGCGGGCTTCGCGCCTTACGACGGAGAGCGGCGGATCGCATTTGCGGTTCTGGTGGAGCACGGTGGCTACGGCGGCAGCTTGGCGGCGCCGATAGCACGGGAGATCGCCGAAGCGGCATCCGATCTGGGCATCATTTCCGGCTCCACACCAACAACCAGCCAGCTTCAGAAGAGGTGAGGGATGAGCCTTTCCGACTTGATGGAAAGATTGGGCAAAACGATTTTCGAGGCTCCCTTTGATGCCACCATGGCGTCCAACGAAGCTCCCGAACTGGCGGAGATCCGGCTGGCTGTGCTGGAGCAGCTTCTGAAAAAGGGCCATCGGGTGGGCGGGCGAACCGTCTTTCCGTACAACCTGGTCAGGATTTATGTCCTGGGGGCTAACGAGGACGAGGCCGCATTTCTGCAAGGCGATTTTCT
Source organism: Terriglobia bacterium (assembly GCA_020073305.1). Taxonomy (GTDB): domain Bacteria; phylum Acidobacteriota; class Terriglobia; order Bryobacterales; family Bryobacteraceae; genus QHXW01. Next base: position 76,188 of record JAIQFK010000017.1, on the reverse strand, counting down.
CAAAGGCTATTTCGAACAGGAGATTCGAAAGAGCCTCGCCCGGTCGAACTTCCGGTTTCCAGAGGATCTCGAAGTCGAGTTCTCTGCCAGCGGAGAACTGCCGGGCTCAAAAGAAGACTGGCTCCGGGTTGAAACCGAGTCGCGGCCCAGGCGGCAGACGGCTCCTGCGCCGCGAAGAACCGCCAGGCTGACGGTGGTGCGGGGCACGGCCATGCCGCCCGAGGTCCTACTGAACAAGGAGCGGACGAATATCGGCAGGACGGTTGAAGTGTATCGCGCGCAAGGCCCATCCCGACGCAATGACCTCGCATTTACGGAAGAGAACGAAATCAATTGCACGGTGTCGCGAGAGCACGCGCACATTCTTTACTCCAGGAAAACCGGCGAGTACCGGCTTTACAACGACCGCTGGCACAGGCAAGCCAAGCATGCCGCCGGCAACTGCGGCCTGTGGATCATCCGCGACGGTTTGAGCCGGGAAGTGCACAGGGATGCGCGCGGCGTGAAGCTCGAATGGGGCGATGAAATCCAGCTCGGCCGCGCGATTGTGAAGTTTCACACCAAGTAAGACATCAAAGCCCTCGACGCCATTGTGAGGGCGGTCTCACTACGGGGGTTCCGTTTGTGAGCGCTCGCCCACTAGCGCCTAAAATTTGCATTTTGTTTACAAGTTTTTCGGAAGCGATCGCGTACGCTGTGTTTTTGACCTGCTGGAGCTACCCACCTATGACAAAATCAACAAGTGCGTACTTACGTCACCGCCTGCGAGCGAACCTTGCGGCATGGATACGAGGCGGCCTGCTGGCTGCCGTCCTTGCCGGTTCTCTCGCTGCTGCGAATAGCTACCTGGTTCACAACCTGGTTTCCGATCTGCCCAACATGGCCGATCATGTCGACCCCAACCTGGTCAATCCATGGGGTATCGGATTCAGTACGTCGAGCCCTTTCTGGATCAGCAACAACCACTCCGCGACTTCCACACTGTATGACGGCAGCGGTACCGCGATTCCGCTCGTGGTGAAGATCCCTTCCCCCTCGGATCCAACCGGCGGCGGAGCGCCAACCGGCGTTCTATTCAACACGCCCCAGGCTTTTGCGCCGTCTGGCGGCAAGGCGCCTACGTTCATATTCTGTACTGAGGACGGCACCATCGTGGGATGGAACTCGCCCGCGACCACGGGGACGATTCTCAGTAATCAATCCGCATCCAACGCCGTTTATAAGGGGTGTACTATCGGAGGCACTTCGGATGCCCCGCGGCTCTACGCGGCTGATTTTCACAACGGGGTTGTCAATGTGTGGGCCGCGGATCTCAGTGCCGTTTCGTTAACCGGAGCGTTCTTCGATCCGCTGGTTCCCTCCGGTTTTGCGCCGTTCAATATCATGACTTGGAACGGCAAGCTCTACGTGACGTACGCGAAGCAGGATTCCGATAGGATGGACGACGTGGCGGGCCCCGGCAACGGCTACATCGCGGTCTACGACATGAACGGCGCGCTGCTGAACACCTTGATCACAGGAGGTTTGCAAAGCCCGCTCAACTCCCCGTGGGGATTGGCCATCGCACCGAATACCTTCGGAGATTTCGCCGGCATGCTGCTGGTCGGCAACTTCGGCGATGGCTTGATTCATGCCTTCGATCCGACCACTGGGGCGTTGCTAGGGACATTGAACGACACGACGGGGAACCCGATTGTGATCCAGGGGCTGTGGAGCCTCATGTTTGGAAACGGCGGCCGCGGCGGAGACAAGGCGACTTTGTACTTTACGGCGGGAATTCCAGGCCCGAACGGCGAGGCGCTTGAATCCCATGGTCTGTTTGGCAGCATTCAGGCTGCGCCGTCCTTTACCGCGGACAAAGTGGAGAATGCGGCGAGTTTTTCGGGCACCTTCGCGCCCAATACATGGGTGAGCATCATTGGTGGAGGACTCTCGGCTACGACCCGCGCTTGGGCCGGCGCCGATTTCGTCAACAACGCCTTGCCCACCAAGCTGGACAATGTGACGGTTACGCTGAATGGGACGCCCGCCTATGTGGAATTTATCAGCCCGTCGCAGATCAATTTCCTGGTTCCGGCTGATCTTGCACCCGGGCCGGTGCAGGTGCAGACGACCAATAATGGACTGACCAGCGCGCCGGTGACCGTCAGCGCGCAACCCGTGGCACCGTCGTTCTTCCTGTTCAGCAATACGAAGTACATCGCCGCGACGCACTCCGACAATGTCTCGCTGGTGGGCCCGCCCAAGCTTATTAACGGGGCGACGACCACGCCGGCGCAGGCGGGAGAAACCATCGTGCTGTACGGCAACGGATTCGGCGTAACGGATCCGCCGGCTCCGAACGGACAGCTCCTCACCTCAGCCCTAAAACTGGTAACCACGCCGATCATCACCATCGGCGGCGCGCAGGCGCAGGTCGACTTTGCCGGGCTAACCGAGGCAGGGCTTTTTCAATTCAACGTGGTGGTCCCGACGGGCCTGCCCGCCGGCGATGCCGCGGTGGTTGCGAAGGTAGGGGGAGTGCAGTCGCAGGCCAACGCGTTCATCTCGGTCGCCGCCCAGTAGGCGTAGAGCAACTCGAGACTCGCGCGTCCGCGGTGGAAAATGCGGCGGATGCGCGAGTTTAGGCCGCGGCCTTCACGTGGCACTTAGTGCAGTTGCCCTTGGTTTCGAATGCGTGCCCGCCTGCCTCCTGGCTGGCAGGAGTGGCAGCGTGACAGGCTCCACACGACGTGTGGTTGGCCTCCGCGGGCTTGTGCATGCCGGCCTTGAAATTCAGCGGAGCTTTTTCTTGCGGGAACAACTTGTCGTGACAGACCTTGCAGTTGTTCTTCTCGCGTTTAACATGAGCGGCATGATCGAAGGTAACGTTGCCGTTCTTGGCTTCGAACACCAGTTTGAGCGGCGGCTTTTTCTCCTGAGCCAGAACTCCCAGTGCGGCGACCGAGAGAACGTACAACGCGACGAGGTAGCGCATAGAAAGAATAGTATATACGTCCGATGATCCAGCGTGCTATTTCACCGGCACGAACTCTACCGATACCGGCGTGTAGGCATCGAGTTTCTGTCCGGTCGGTGTGAGCCGTCCGGTGTCCTGATTGATGCGGAATACAACCAGGCTGTCGGAGGCCTGGTTCGCGGCAATCAAAAAGTAGCCGGTTGGATCGATGCCGAAACCGCGCGGGGTCCTTCCCATCGTGGATACGATTTCAACCTGGTTGAGCGTGCCCTCGGCGGGATCGACGGCAAACACGGCGATGCTGTCGTGGCCGCGATTGGAACCGTAAACGAACTTGCCGGATGGATGCACCTCGATTTCGGCCGTGCTGTCATTGGGGGTGACGTTGGAGCCCTTGGCCAGGGTCGACACGGTGTCCTTCAATCGCAACGCGCCGCGCGCGGCGTCATAGACAAACGTGGATAGCGTGCACTGAATTTCATTAATGACGTAGACGTACTTGCCGTTGGGGTGAAAGGCGAAGTGGCGCGGCCCAGCTCCGGGAGGTGTCTTCCCGAATGGAGGATTGTTGGCGCTAAGCGTCCCGTGAGCGGCGTCGAAACGATAGATCATCACTTTGTCTAAACCGAGGTCGGCCGCGAGAGCAAAGCGATTGTCCGGGGAAGGGAAGATGCAGTGCGCGTGCGGCGCTTCCTGACGCTCCTTGTTGACGCTCGAACCGGTATGCTGAACGAACGCGGAAGCATCACGCAGGTGTCCGTCGGGTTCCACGGGAAAGACCGCCACGCTTCCACCATCATAATTGGCGACCAGCAAATTCTTGCCGGTCTTATCCAGGCTCAGATGACACGGCCCGGGGCCGCGCGAAGAAACCTGGTTCAGGAAGGTGAGTTTGCCCGTATTGCGGTCGATCGAAAACGCGCTGACCGCGCCGTCTTTCTGGCCTCCGGAATTGCGGACCTCGTTGACCGCGTACAGAAACTGCTGATCGGGATGGATCGCCAGGTACGAGGGGCTGGCGATTTCCGCCGCCAAGCCGAGCGGTGTCAGCTTCCCGGTAGCGGCATCAAACCGGAACGCATAAATGCCTTTGCTGTTCTTCTCCGTGTAGGTGCCTATGTAGGCGATGTATTCACCCTTCGGCGTAGCTTCCGCACCCCGAGCGCCCGCCAACAAAACGAGTGGCGCAACCAGAGCCAAACCTGCATAGAACTTTTTCATTTGTCGTAACTAGACCTCATTCCTCTTGAATCTCTCCATCAGATGATCGCAAGCTCGCACCGTGATTGCCATCATAGTGAGAGTCGGATTTTGACACGCGGAAGACACAAAACACGCTCCATCCATGACGAAGAGATTTTTCACGTCGTGCGTCTGGTTCCAGGCGTTCAGGACCGATTTCTTGGGATCGTTGCCCATACGTGTGGTGCCCACCTCGTGGATGGCCATGCCGGGCTCGCTGACTTCGGTGTTGATCTTGATATTCTTCGCGCCGGCGGCTTCCAGCATTTCGGCGGCGGAAATGGCGGCATCCTCCATGAGGGCGGCTTCGTTCGTTCCGTGGGTCATGGTGATTCGCAGTGCGGGAATGCCCCAGGCGTCCTTCAGGTTAGGGTCGATCTCGCAGACATTGTCCCAACGGGCGAGTGATTCGCCAAACGCACCGAGTTGAACTCCGTAAACGCCGCGGCGCACGGCCGCTTTGTACGACGCGCCGAAACCCTCGGCGCCGAACTGGAAGCCCATGGCGGCGCCACCCTGGTATCCGTAACCGCGGATGAAGCGGGGATGACGCTCCCCGTTGAGCACGTTGCGGAAGCGAACCACATAAATGCCATTGTTGCGCTGCGGTTCGCTGGCGCTGGATTTCGTGAGGAATTCCGGCATCTCGCCGGCCGCTCCCGCGCCCACCGCGTGGTCCATGAGATAGCGACCTAGCGCGCCGCTCGAATTCGCAAGTCCGGAAGCATACTCCGGATTCTTCGAGTTCAACAAAATGCGCGTCGATTCCAGCGCTTGGGCGCAGAGAATAACGGTGCGCGCCCGCACTTGGTACGTCTTGTGCGAAACACGGTCGACATAGGTCACGCCGGCGGCCTTGTTGGCAGAGGGGTCCATGTCGACGTGGCTGACCACCGCGTTGGTGACCAGCTTGCAGTTGCCGCTCTTGAGCGCGTCGGCAACCGTGGTGAAGGGGCTGCTGAAATACGAGTGGGTGACGCAGCCGCGCTCGCAGGGTCCGCAGTAGTGGCACGCCAGCCGCCCGTTGTGATTCCTGGTGAGCATGGCGACGCGGCCAATGGTGACGGTGCGCTTGAATTTCTCTTGCACACGCTCGCGCAACCGGACCTCGCCGCAGGTCATGTGCATGGGCGGCAGAAACTGCCCGTCCGGCAGAGCCCCATTGCCTTCGGGCGCGCCGCTGATGCCTACATACCGCTCGACGATGTCGTAGTAGGGCGCCAGATCCGAATAGGAAAAGGGCCAGTCTTCTCCGTATCCGTCGTGACTGGCGGCTTTGAAATCCAGATCGCTTAGCCGGTAGCTTTGGCGGCCCCAGACCAGCGTGCGGCCGCCGACGATGCGCAGCCGCTGCCACGTAAACGGTTTGCCGGCGGGCGTGCTGTAAGGATTCTGCTGATCGTCGACAAACCAGTCGTAGTTATATTCCATGCAGGCATAGCACTGCTTTTGAACCGGCCGCGTGCGCGCGATTTCCGGAGACATGTCGCGATAGGGCAGCTTGTAGCCGGGCATATGCTCGGTGAATTCTTTCGGCGAAATATTCCGCCCAGCCTCGAGCAGCGCCACTTTCAGTCCGGCCTCCGACAGTTGCTTGGCGGCCCATCCACCGGTGGCTCCTGAGCCCACGACGATGGCATCGAATAACTCGGGCCGTGAGTCCTGCATGTTTCGTTACTCCTGGTAGCGAAATGAATTGACATGGTGACACCGTGGCGGAGGGGGAAGCAAGTCCGGTATCATGACCATTCTGGATCGGGGGAGACGCCGTGGATCGCCGAGAGCTTTTCCGTCGAACGCTGTGGGGCGCGGCTGGAATCGCGGCGGGCGCGGTCCCGCGCGCCGGGGCGCGCGAATTTCCGCCGGATTACGATGCGTCCAGGGACATGGCGCGCGCCAACTGGAAACCGTCGTTTCTCGACGATCATCAAAACGAAACGCTCCTCGCGCTCAGCGACCGGATCATTCCCCAGACCGATACGCCGGGCGCCAAGGAAGCCCTGGTCAACCGTTTCATCGACCGCCTGCTGGCGGCGGAAAGCCGTGAGACGCAGCGGGAGTTTCTCGAGGCGATGGCGTATTTGGATGGCGAGTGCATGGTGCGATATCGCACGGCTTTTCGTTATCTTCCGGCCGAAAGCCAGGTTGATCTTCTGCGCCTCCTGGCGTATCCGCATTCGCTCGCGACCTGGGGCAGCGAGGCCGCCGGCGAATCTACCGGGTACAAGCACTTCAGTACGCTGAAGGAGTGGGTTTCGCGTGCGTTCTACAGCTCCGAAGTAGGCATGCGAGAGCTTGGATGGGACGGCCCGCCGCATGGCGAGTTTGCCGGCTGCACCCATCCGGACGGCTCGCACAAGTAGCGGCTCGGGCCGAACACGAATTATGCCTGGAATATGAGGCTATATCCCATGAACCGTTTGCCTTTTTTCTGAAAACCCCTATAGACTAGGAGGACGTAGTATTTAGCTTTCGTCGTCCTTATACGGGAGGGCCGCTCTTAATGAGTTTTTTTAACAAACGCAGCCAGGAAGACGTTCCACCCGCGCCACGCCCGGAGGCTCCGCTTGCAAATCGGCCTGCGGTTCCGCCGTCAAATCCTATTGAAGCGAAAAAGGAGGCACCACCTTTGTCCACCATGCCTTTCAAGACTCCTGAGCCGGAAAGTACGCGCGGTCAGGCTAGCATCGGAAAGGCCGTGAAGATCAACGGCCAGATTTACAGCAAAGAAGACTTGTATGTCGACGGTGACGTGGAAGGAACCATAGAACTGCAAGAGCACCGCTTGACGATCGGCCCGAACGGAAAAGTGCATTCCAGTGTGAAGGCGCGCGAGGTCGTGATCCTCGGCAACGTTCAGGGCAACGTGGATGCCAGCGACAAACTGGAAATCCGCAAGGATGCCCGGCTCGTCGGGGACATCAAGACGGCGCGCATTATCATTGAGGATGGCGCGTATTTCAAGGGCAGCATCGACATCGTTAAGCCCGAGACAGGTAAGCCAACCGGAAGCTCGGCGCCACGGCCGCAGCAGTCGACACCGCCTCCGGTTACCAACGCCCAGGGGACCGCTCTTACCGCCGAGGTAAAGCGCTAACCAGGCAGGGAGGCCAGGTAGTTGATCACGGAACGATTGCGGAGTATGCTCCGTCGTCCGGGAGCCACATTATCTCCCGGCGCTGGGGTGCTCACGCCCCATCCAGCTTCGGCCACCGAACTATTCGATAGGGAACTGGTGTCCACGCGGCCGAGCCGGGGTCTGGAGCAGTTCTTTGCCTATCTCCGCGGGCAGGCGGGCCTGTCGATTCTCGATCTGGCCGGCGCGAGCCAGGAAAACATCAACTTCATTACCAACTTGGGACACCGGATTTACTCCGAAGATTTCGTCAGGAGTCTGGACGACATTTTCGCGGGCGAGGACCAGGCCAACCCGGGCCGCATCGAACAGTTCCTGCGCCAGACAATGAGTTTCGAAAACGAGCAATTCGATGGCGTGCTGGTGTGGGATGTGCTGCAGTACATGAAGCCCGCGCTGCTCACCGCGACACTGGAACGGCTACGCACCATCGTGCGGCCCCAGAGCTACCTGCTCGCTTATTTCCATTCGGACGAGAAGGCGCAGCAAGTGCCGTTTTATTCGTTCCGGATCAAAAACCAGCAGCATCTTCTGCTGACCCAGCGCGGCACGCGCAAGCCCGTCCAGATCTTCAATAACCGCAGCCTGGAAAAGCTGTTCCAGCAGTTCGAATCGGTGAAGTTCTTTCTCACGCGGGAACAATTGCGCGAAGTCATCGTCCGCCGGTAGGCGCCGTTGCACTAGCCGGCCAGGGGAAGCTTCAGCCTGGGCAGTGCGCCCTCGATGCGCGTTCGCTGCGGCTCGAGCCACGGCGGCAGCATCAGGCGCCGGCCCAGTTCGTCGAGCGGCTCATCCACGGTGAGGCCCGGGGGATCGGTGGCGATCTCGAACAGCACGCCGCCGGGTTCATTGAAATAAATCGAATGGAAATATTTGCGGTCGCGTACGGCGGTTACGTCGTGGCCGCGAGTGGCAAGCTCGTGCTGCCAGGCCCGCTGCTCCGCGTCGTCCGGCGTGCGCCACGCCACGTGATGGACCGTGCCCACCGCGACCATCCCGCGCCGTAGCTCCGGTGCGCTGAGCAGGTCAATCGTGCTGCCCGCTCCCGTGGAATACCGAAAACGGTTGCTGGCTTCCCCTGCCTTCCCGAAACCCATCCCGCCGGTCAGGAAGGCCGCAGTGGACTCGCAACCGGGTTCCGTGAGGGTCACGCTGTGGAATCCGCGAATCGCGTGCTCGGCCGGCACCGGACCCTGGCGCCAGGGCTCGAATCCCGTCGCCGTCTCGATGAGCTCGAGTTGCAGCCCGTCGGGATCGGCGAAGGCGAGCACCTGCTCATCGAACCTTGGGAAGGGTCCATCAACGCGGATCTGGCTCGCCTGCAGGCGCTCCACCCAGAATTTCACGCTGCCGGCGGGAATGGCGAAAGAAACCACAGTGGCTTGCCCTGTGCCGTGCCTGCCTCTGGGGGCTCCTGGCCAGGGAAAGAACGTCAGGATGGTGCCGGGCGTTCCGTTCTCGTTGCCGTAGTAGAGATGGTAGGTGCCGGGATCGTCGAAGTTAATCGTCAGTTTCACCAGCCGCAGCCCGAGAATGCCGGTATAGAAATCCAGGTTCTGCTGCGGGTCGCCGGCGATGGCGGTCACGTGATGAATGCCTGGAATCGAGTGGGGCATCAGCGGTACCTGCCCTTGATCTGATTCAGCCGGACGCGCACAGGATCCAGAAATGCGGACAGCCCGTTCAGCGTGCTGACCTTGGTACCGGCCACGTCGTTCCATCGCACCGGCACCTCAATGGCCGAGTAGCCGAGCTTGCGTGCGATGAACAGCACCTCAACGTCAAATCCGAACCGCTCGAGCTGCTGGCGCCGGAAAATTTCGCGAGCGGCCCGGCTCTCAAAGAGCTTGAATCCGCATTGCGTGTCCCAAAATGGCAGGCCGGTCATCACGCGCACGGCGAGGTTGAACAGCTTGCCCGCGGTTTCACGGAACAAGGGTTGATGCACGCCAATCAGCGAACGATCCAGGGCGCGCGAGCCGATGGCCACCTGTGCGCGGGCTTCCTGGGCCTTTGTCCACAGCTTTTCCAACTCTTCGATGGGTGAAGAGAGGTCGGCGTCGGTGAACAGCGCCCACTCGCCTTTGGCGTCGAGCATTCCGTGGCGCACCGAGTAGCCTTTGCCGCGATTCCCGGGATTGCGCAGCAGGCGGACGGCGGGCGCGCGCCTGGCGAACTTTTCCACCACCGCAGCCGTGCGGTCGCGCGAGCCATCGTCCACAACCACCACCTCGCTGAACTTCCAGCCGGCGCCAGCCAGGTAGCTTTGAATGCGCTTCAGGGTGGCTGGCAGGCGTTTTTCTTCGTTGTAAGCGGGGATGATGATGGACAGGGAGCGGGTCAATGGGTGCGTTGTTCGATCAGTGAGTGAACCGCGTGAATTATAATAGCGTACTTCCCGCAAAGGAGAACGGATTGTCCCTCGAAGACGAGCTGCTCAAGCAGCGTTGGACGCGGATTCGTGAGATCGAAGAGCTGGGTCACCGGGCTTATGGCAAGCGCTTCGACTTCACGCACTCCATCCCGCGGATCGTGGCCGAATACGGTTCCAAGACTGCCGAAGAACTTTCGCCCGAACTGAAAGTCCGCATTGCCGGGCGCGTGAAGACTATACGGAGCAAGGGCAAGGCGGGTTTCGCGCACTTGGCCCAGAATGGCGAGCAGTTGCAAATCTACGTGCGCAGCGATGCCGTGAGCGCCAACGATTTCCGCCTGTTTCAGATTCTGGACATCGGCGATGTGGTCGGCGCGGAGGGCTATCTGTTCCGCACCCGGACCGGCGAGCTGAGTGTGCACGTCGAACGCCTGGAATTCCTTTCCAAGACGCTGTTTTCCATGCCGGAGAAGTGGCACGGCCTGGAAGATGTCGAAATGCGCTACCGGCAGCGCTATCTGGACCTGATTGCGAATCCCGACTCGCGCAAAGTATTCGTCACGCGAAGCAAGATTATTGCCTCGTTCCGGCGTCAGCTCGAAGAGCGCGGATTCATCGAAGTCGAGACGCCCATGATGCAGCCGCTCTACGGCGGAGCCACGGCGCGCCCGTTCATCACGCACCATAATGCGCTGGATATTGATCTGTACCTGCGCATCGCGCCGGAGTTGTATCTGAAACGGCTGGTGGTGGGCGGTTTGGAACGCGTCTACGAGATCAATCGCAACTTCCGCAATGAAGGACTCGGTTTCAAGTACAACCCGGAGTTCACCATGCTCGAGTTCTACCAGGCTTACACCGACTACCGGGGCTTGATGGATCTCTCCGCCGAACTCCTGAAGCAGGTTGCGCTGGATGCGACCGGGGGCACTGAGGTTGAGTGGAACGGCGCGCGGCTCGATTTCGGCTCCCTGCGGCGATTCAGCATGCGCGAGGCGGTCATCGAGTTTTGGGAAGGCGCCGACCGGCCCACGCTCGACAATGTACGGGATCCCCAGTGGCTCAAGCGCCATTCTTCGAAAGCGAGCTCTGGGGAAGCGCTGGCGGAGATCTTCGAGCGGGTGGCTGAATCGCAGCTCGGTCAGCCGACCATCATTTACGATTTCCCCGTGGAGACCTCGCCTCTCTCGAAGAATAAGGCCGACGAGCCGGAACTCGTGGAACGCTTCGAAATTTTTGCCGGCGGGATGGAGATCGGCAACGCGTACACCGAGTTGAACGATCCGCAGGAACAGCGCCGGCGCTTCGAAACGCAGATTGGAATGCGCGAGCGCGGCGACGAAGAAGCGCACCAGATGGACGAAGATTATGTCCGTGCCCTGTGTTACGGCATGCCGCCCACGGGAGGGGAGGGAATTGGCATCGACCGCCTCACCATGCTCCTGACCGGCTCGCGCACCATCCGCGATGTGATTCTGTTTCCCCTGTTGCGGCCCGAAGGCGAGATCGGCGTTGCCGAACGCTTGCGGGCTCTGGAGCCCTGACAGCGTGGCCGCGCGCTTCGAGATCTTCGTCGCCCGCCGCTATCTGCGTGCCAAGCGCAAGGAAGCCGTGGTGTCGATCGTCACCGCCATCTCGGTGGTGGGAGTGGCGGCGGGGGTGATGGCGCTGATCATCGCGCTGGCGATCAACAACGGCTTCAGCAACGAGCTGCAGAAGAACCTGCTGGGCGCTACGTCGCACGTCGATGTCATACCGAAGCAGGCGGGTGACGCCATTGAAAACTGGCCGGCGCTCATCGCCAAGCTGAGCAAGATCCCTCATGTCGTGGGTGCGGCGCCGTCGGTCTCCAGCGGAGTTTTCTTTTCCGGCCCGCTCAATGCGAAAGGGGGAATCCTGTTCGGTATCGACGTCGATCTGGAGCCCCAGGTCAGCGACATGCTCAGGCATATGAAGGAGGGTTCGCTCACTCGCCTGAGAGATGCGGGATCGCCTCCCGGCGTCATCCTCGGCTCAGGACTGGCGCGCGATACCGGCATGATGCTGAACAGCGTGATCACCGTTGTCAGCCCGCAGGGCGATCTGACGCCGGTCGGGGTGCGGCCCGGTATCCGGCGTTTCCGCGTGGTGGGGATCTTCGAATCCGGTTTCTTTCAGTACGACGATTTCTGGGCGTACACCTCGCTCCATGCGGCGCAAGAGGCGCTGTCGCTCACCGACCTGGTGAACCAGATCGAACTGAAGCTGGACGACAAGTATCTGGCTCCTCAAGCCACCATCGAGGCGCAGAAGGTTGCCGGGCCAAGGCTCACCGCGACCAACTGGATTCAGCAGAACCGGCAATTGTTCAACGCGTTTCGCATGGAACGAATCGTCACCATGATCACGATTGGTCTGATTCTGCTGGTGGCGGCGCTCAACATTTTGATCTCGCTGGTCATGATGGTGATGGAGAAGTACCGCGACATCGCCGTGTTGATGTCGATGGGCGCGCGGCGCGAGCAGATCCGCCGGATCTTCATCATGCAGGGTGTGCTGATCGGAGTCACGGGTACCGCCATCGGCTTAGTGGCCGGCTACACGCTCTGCTATTTTGCGGACCGGTTCCGCTGGATCCAATTGGACGAGCAGGTGTACGCATTGAGTTACGTTCCCTTTGAGCCGCGCTTTGTGGACGGCGTCTGGGTGGCGGCGGTGGCGATCCTGATCAGCTTTCTGGCGACGATCTATCCGGCGCGGAGCGCCAGCCGGCTCACCCCCACCGAGGTGCTACGGTATGAGTGAGGACTCACTCATGAAGACTACCCACGATTCCATCTCCCGCCGTTCGTTTCTCGGCGTTGCCGCAGCGGCTCCCGTCGTTGCGTCCGCCGCCCAGGCCCGGCACATTCCTGTAGGTCTGGAACTCTACTCGGTTCGCGACGAGCTGAAGAAAGACCTCACGGGAACCGTCCGGGCCGTTGCCAAATTGGGCTACGAAGATGTCGAGTTCTATTCGCCCTATTTCCGCTGGACGGACGCTCAGGCCAAAGATGTCAGAAAGCTGCTGGATGATCTGGGCATCCGCTGTCTTTCGACGCATAACGATGCGCAATCGTTCACCGCCGAAAACCTTCCCAGAGCCATCGAGCTGAATCAGATCATTGGAAGCAAGCTCATCGTGATGGCGCATCCGGGAAAGGTGCCCACAAACCTCGATGGTTGGAAGGGCGTTGCCGAACGCTTGAACGCGGCGGCCGACAAGTTGAAGCCGCAGGGGCTTCGCGCCGGATATCACAATCACGAGCCGGAGTTCAAGCCGATTGAAGGGAAGCGTCCCATTGAAGTGCTGGCCGCGAACACCGTCAAGGACGTCGTGCTGCAGTTCGACGTGGGGACTTGCCTGGAGGCCGGTTCCGACCCGGTGGCTTGGATCGACAAGAATCCCGGCCGCATCGTCTCCATGCATTGCAAAGACTGGTCACCCGACGCCGGGAAGGGCTATAAGGTCCTGTTGGGCGAAGGAGTGGCGCCCTGGAAGAAGATTTTCGATGCAGCAGAGAGCACCGGCGGCATCGAATTCTATCTGATCGAGCAGGAAGGAAGCGCATACCCGCCCGTGGACACCGCCGACCGCTGCCTCGCGGCATTTCGGAAGCTGCACGGTTGATAGCCGTGGTTAATTCGTCCCTTTGCGCCTCGTAGCCTCCAAGGCCAAAGCCGCCGCGCCGATCACACCGGACGGATCTACGAGGGTGGAGCGCACGATGGGGATTTCCCGCCGGAGGTAACTCTGGGTGCGCGCTCCAACCTCGGCGCGCAGGGGCCCCAGCAACATCTCACCGGCTTCGGAGATCTGGCCGCCGAGAATCACAACTTCGGGATCAAAAACGAATGCCAGACCCGCGATGGCCGCGCCCAAAACGCGGGTTGCCCTACGAATGATGTCGCCGGCAACCACGTCGCCTTGCCGCGCCAGATCGAATACTTCGGCGCAGGAGGGTGGCTTAGAGCGGCACGCGAGCAATCGCGAATCCACGCCTCGATGCACGGCGGCGAAGGCCTCGCTCTCAATCGCCCGCGCTGAAAATACTGTCTCCAGGCACCCGCGATTTCCGCAAATGCAGAGCACGCCGTCCGGATCCACGGTGAGGTGCCCGATGTGCCCGGCGACGCCCGTGGCCCCGCGGAGAATGCGGCCCTCGGCGACAATGCCGCCTCCTACTCCCGTTCCCAGCGTCAGCATCAACACATTGCGGCATTGCCGGGCCGCGCCCCAGGCGACTTCTCCGGCAAGCGCTACCCGCGCATCGTTATCGGCCGCTATGGTTGCGTCTGCCGCCAGCGCCGGAGCCACGATCTCGGAAAGCAGCTGGCCCTCGACATAATGCAGCGTTCCGGGCAGCACTTCTACGCAGGTGGTTTCCGGGTTGATGATCCCTTTACAGCCGATTCCAACCGCCCTGATAGGCGCGGCGGATGAGCTTAGATCCCGAATCAACCGCACGACCGCCTGCCGAAATTCGTCGAGTGACGCCGGTGTGTCGGCGCGCAGAGTCCGCTCGATGGCCCCGGTTTCATCCACCGTGGCTGCTTTGATCTGTGTCCCGCCGATATCCATGCCGAGCAGCATGAAGCCAGAATACTCCCGGTGGCCTGCCTTTTTCTGATATAGGTAGGATTCTCATGAATGCTGCAGCATCCTATTTCGAAAGAACCATCGAACTCCTGGCTCAGTTGCGGCTCCTCGAAATGGCGCCGATTCTGCAGGCGGCTGAACTGTGCGCGTCCCGCATTGCCGCTGGAGGACTGGTGTTCCTGTTCGGCAACGGCCACTCGCGGATGATGTGCGAGGAAATGACCCCGCGCCAGGGCTGCTTCCCGGGCTTCGTTGCTTTGGTGGAACTCGCGCTTTCCAACCACGCCGACATCGTTGGGGCCAACGGCCTTCGCCCGCCACTCTACCTGGAGAAGTATGAAGGCTACGCAGAAGAAATTCTGAGGAGCTTCCATTTTGGCCCGAACGACGCGTTCATCATCATTTCCACCAGCGGCATCCGTCCGGTGGTGGTGGAAATGGCCGCCGGGGCCAGGGAGCGCCATCTGCCGGTGATTGCCATCGTCTCCCGCCAGCATAGCGATCGCTCACCCGCGGCGCATTCCTCCGGAAAGAAGCTGATCGATCTGGCGGATATTGTGATCGACAATCACTGCCCGCCCGGCGATTGCGTGCTTGGAATTGAAGGCCTGGACTGGAACACGGGGCCGGCCTCAACCGTTACCGGCGCGATGATCATCAACATGTTGCGGTGCGAGGTCGCTGAGCGGCTGATGGCGCGCGGATTGAAGCCCGTGCTCTTGCCGAGCCATCAGTTGGTCGGCAATGCCAGCGCTTCCGAACAACTCGAGCGGTTTTACGAAGCCTACCGCAAGAGCCTGCGACACCTATATGAGTGAAGTATCGATCGCTCTGCTCGGCTCCGGATTCGTGGCCGAATTTTACATGCAAGGCCTGGCCAACGTGCATGGCCACCGGGTGATGGCGAATTACTCGCGCGCTGAGGCTCGCGCAAAGAACTTCGCCGAACGCTGGTCGATTCCGGAATGGACCACCGATCTGGCCAAACTGGTCAGCCGGACCGATATCGATCTTTACATCATCGCGCTCCCCAACGAAGCGCATCTGCCGGTTTCCCTCGACCTGTCTCGCGCCGGAAAAAACCAGGTCTGCACGAAGCCGCTGGGCCGCACACGGGAGGAAGCCAAGGCCATGCTGGAGGCTGCAGTGCGATCGGGCGCAACGCACGGATACGCGGAGACGGAGGTGTTCGCGCCATGCGTGGTGAAAGCGCGGCAGATGATCGAGCAGGGCGGCATCGGCCGGGTCTTATGGGTGCGCTCGCGGGAATCGCACAGCGGGCCGCACAGCCCGCATTTCTGGGACGTGGACAAGACGGGAGGCGGCGCCTTGAACGATCTCGGCTGCCACTGCATTGAGGCCGCCCGGTACTTCTTCGGGAAACAGGACAAGATCGTGGAAGTGATGGCGTGGGGTGCGCGCCTCGTTCATCACGATAAGACGCAAGGCGAAGACAACGCGCTGCTGGTGCTGAAATTCTCGTCGGGCGGCATCGGCCACTGCGAGCTTTCCTGGACGACCAAGGGCGGGCTCGATCTGCGGAACGAGATTCACGGCTCGGACGGCTCGGTGTTTACCGACGTCACCCGCGGGACGCCGATCGCAGCGTTCACTACCGGTTCGGCCGGCTACGTGGTGGAAAAGGCGGACTCGGATGTGGGCTGGACGCGTCCGCTGCCGGAGGAGGCCTTCGCCTACGGGTATCAGGCGGAGATGCGCCATTTCGTCGAGTGCGTGAGCGGCCGTGCAACACCGCGGGAAACCTACGAAGACGGGTACGTGGTGAACTGCGTTCTGGACGCCGGTTATGAATCCATGCGATCCGGCAAGTGGGTTCGCGTCGAGTACTGAGCGATGGGTCAGGTGCTGCTCATTACCGGATCGACGGGAATCGCGGAGGCAACGGCGATCAAAGCCGCGCAGCAAGGTGATTCGATTTTCGTGATCAGCCGGGATGAGGCCTCTTGCCTGGACCTCTGTGCGCGCCTGCCGGATTCGGGTTACTACGCCTGCGATCTCACCGACGAGCACGGGGTGGAAGATGCGCTGACGGCCTGTCTCAATAGGTTTGGCGCCCTTGACGCGTTGTTCAACGTGGCGGGCATCAGCGGCCGCGGCTTCGGCGACGGACCATTGCATGAGTGTTCGACGGATGGTTGGACGGTCACGCTCGACAACAACGTGAAGAGCATGTTTCTGGTGTGCCGCGGTGTGCTGAAGTACTGGCTGGGCTTGGGACGGGAGGGTACGATCCTGAATATGTCGAGTGTACTGGCGATCTCGCCGCAGGCACAGCATTTTGCCACGCACGCTTACGCGGCCAGCAAGGGGGCCATCATTTCCATGAGCCTTGCCATGGCTGCGTATTACGCGCCGCGGAAGATCCGGATCAACGTGATTGCACCGGGGCTGGTGCGAACCCCCATGAGCGCGCGCGCGCAAACGAATCAGGAGGTCACGGAGTTCATCGCTCACAAGCAGCCGTTGAGCGGCGGCATGCTCGATACCGCCGACGTCGCCGAGGCGGCGCTATTTCTGCTTGGCCCGCACGCGCGTCACATCACGGGCCAGGTCGTCAGCGTGGATGGCGGATGGACGGTGAGCGGATAGATCATGAAACAGCGCCCTCTCCGCACTACGGTCATTGGCAGCTACCCATTTCCCGGGTGGCTCGAGTTTGCTTCCAGCCGGCTGGATGAATTCGGGACCGACGATCTGGCGGAGTTGCTGGATGACGCCGTCACGGTTGCCGTGCACGACCAGGTGGCCGCGGGCCTCGATGCGATCACCGATGGCGAGCAGACCCGGCTGGACTTCAATCTCTCGTTTTACGGTTTTCTGACCGGCATCGAGATGGAATCCCAGCAGAAGCGCCGGTTTGGTCCGCCGGCACACGATCAGCGCGGCAAGCACGAGGTCACAGGAACACTGGGCGCGCCTCGCGGCCTGGGCGCAGTGGACGACTTCCGGCGGCTGCAACGCATCGCGCCCGCCGGCCCGGTTCTGAAAGTCAGCGTGCCGGGTCCCTACACGCTAAGCGGCCGGCTGGTTCCCAACGAGCAATACAAAGACCGCTACGCTCTGACCGAAGCCCTGATCCCCATCGTGCGGCAGGAACTCGAGGCACTGGTCGAGGCTGGGTGCACCGAGATCTGTGTCGATGAGCCCTCGATGAGCTGCTACGCGTGGCGAGAGGACCCGGTGCGGCTGGTCGGCATCTTCAACCGGACCGTGTCAACGATTCGCGGGCGTTGCCGGCTTGGCACGCACCTGTGTTTCGGCAACTACAAAGGACGGGCGGTCGCTCCGCGACGCTACGCTCCCATGTTTCCGGCATTTCTGAAGCTGGAGGTGGATGAAATCCATCTGGAGATGGCCAGCCGCGAGTTCGCGGAAATTGAGCTGATTCGCACCATCACCCCAACAATGGACGTGGCGGTCGGGATCGTGGACGTCAAGAACTATTACATCGAAACGCCCGAAGACATAGCGGCGCGCGTGCGGACGTGCCTGGAGTTTGCGCCGCCCGAGCGGTTGTCTTTCGCTCCGGATTGCGGCCTGAGCCAGACCGCGCGCTGGGCCGCCATGAAGAAGCTGAAGGCGCTGGTGGATGGCGTCCACCGCGCGCGGAAGGAATTGGGGATCGCGTGATCCGACCGGCACTTCAGGACGGAGCTTTCCTCGAGGATGTGAGCGGGGCCAACCGCGACGACGGCCATTTTCGCTTGTGGTGGCTGGGACAAAGCGGATTCCTGGTGCAGTGGAAGCGCCGCCACCTGTTGCTCGATCCGTATCTTTCCGACTCGTTAACCAGGAAATATGCGGCCACCGACAAGCCGCACGTCCGCATGACGGAACGAGTGGTCGATCCGGCACGACTCGATTTCATCGATGTCGTCACTTCGAGTCACAACCACACCGACCACCTGGATGGCGAAACTCTTGGCCCGCTGCTCAAGGCGAATCCACGGCTCGTGATGGTTGCGCCGGATGCCAACCGGGATTTCATTGCAGACCGCCTGAGCATCGGCCGATCCTTTCCGGTCGGGTTGCGCGACGGCGAGTCGACTACGATTGGCTCGTTTCGGTTCACGGCGGTTCCAGCGAAGCACGAGGAGCTTTCTCCTGAATGTCTGGGCTACGTGATCGAGTGTGGATCCTGGCGGATTTATCACAGCGGCGATACCCTGCTGTATGAGGGCATGGCTGACCGTCTCCGTCCATTCGCCGTTGATATCGCGCTCCTGCCCATCAATGGACGGGCGCCCGAACGCCGCGTGGCGGGCAATCTCAGTGGTTCCGAAGCTGCGGAACTGGCGAAAGCGATGGGCGCGCGGATGGTCATTCCGTGTCACTACGAGATGTTCGAGTTCAATACGGCCGATCCGGCGGAATTCATCCGGACGGCGGAATCGATCGGGCAGCCTTATCGCGTGCTCCGGTGCGGAGGGCGTTGGGAGAGCACGGCTCTCCGGGAGGTAGCAAGACAATGAGTGAACCAGGGAAGGGAAGGCGCAGTTTCCTGCGCGATGGCGGGGCGACTGCCGCGGGATTGTTAATCCTGAGGCCTGAGACCGCGTTCGGATATCAGGCGAATTCAGCAGTCGAAGTGGGTCTGGTCGGATGTGGATCGCGCGGGAATTGGGTGACGGACTTCTTCATCGAGTTCACGGGCTCGCGTGTGGTAGCGCTGGCGGATGCCTTTCCAACTCCGCTGGCTGAAGCGCGCACCAAGTACAAGGTGGATTCCGCGCGCTCCTACACCGGTCTCAATGCGTATCAGGAACTGGCGAACTCCAGGCTCGACGCGGTCATTATCGAATCGCCTCCCTACTTTCATCCGGAGCACGCCGAAGCCGCGGTGAATGCGGGGAAACACGTCTTCATGGCCAAGCCCGTGGCCGTCGACGTACCCGGCTGCAAATCCGTCGCGGCCAGCGCACAGAAAGCGAGCGGCAAGCTGAGCTACCTGGTCGATTTCCAAACTCGCGCTCGGCCGGTGTTCCAGGAGGCGGCAGCGCGCGTCCACAGAGGCGAAATCGGCACGCCGGTGTTCGGCCATGTGTACTATCATGCCGGTCACACCCCGGTGCACGACGTAGGCGGAATGAGCCTGGAACAGGCTACGTTGCGCAACTGGCTGCATGACCGGCGGCTCTCCGGTGACATCATCGTCGAGCAGAACGTGCATGTTCTCGACGCAGGGAACTGGTATCTGCAATCGCATCCGCTGAAGGCCGAGGGATTGTGCGGTCGCAAGGCGCCCATCGCCGGCGACATTTCAGATCACTTCATCGTCACGTATCAGTATCCGAACGACGCCAAGGTTGATTTCAGCTCGGTCCAGTTTGCGAAAGGCTACAGCGATCTCTGCATTCGCATTTATGGCAGCGAGGGCACCCTGGATTCGCATTACGGCGGAGCGCTCCGCATCACCGGCAAGAACCCCTGGAATGGCGCTGAAACGGACCCGACGTTTCGCGAGGGCGCGATCACCAATATCAAAAACTTCATCGACAGCATCAAGACCGGGAAGCTCCTGAACAACAGCGAGACGGCCGTCGAGAGCACGCTTACCGGCGTTCTGGGCCGGATGGCCGCCTATCGGCAGCACGAGGTGAGCTGGGAGGAGATGATGCGAGTGAGCGAGCGGTTTGACGGGCGGAACAACGTTTGAGCGACGAAGAGAGAGAATAGAAACGTGAAAATCATCCGCGCAGTTTCACTCCTTCTGGCAGCCGCCGCGGTCTACGCCGCAGACAACCCACCCACGCTTGCGATCGGGAGTCCCGCGCCCGACTTCGCTCTGCCTGGCATCGACGGCAAGACCTACCCTCTGTCGGATTTCGCAGCGAGCAAGTTGCTGGTGATTGTTTTCACCTGCAATCACTGCCCTACCGCCCAGCTCTACGAGGGCCGCATCAAAGAGCTTGCCGCCGATTATCGGGACCGCGGTGTGGCCCTGGTCGCGATTCAGCCCAATGATCCGAAATCTGTTCGTCTGGATGAAATGGGGTATACCGATCTTTCCGATTCGTTCGACGAAATGAAAATCCGGGCTCAACACAGCCGCTTCAATTTCCCTTATCTTTACGACGGCGAGACCCAGGCGACGGCACGGAAATACGGCCCGACGGCCACTCCCCACGCCTTCATCTTTGACCGCGACCGGAAGCTGCGCTATGAAGGGCGCATCGACAGCAGCTCGCGCGAACCCCTGGCCAAGATGCACGACGCCCGCAGTGCGCTGGATGCCTTGCTGGCCGGCAAGCCAGTACCGGTTGCCAAGACGCCGACGTTCGGCTGCTCGATCAAGTGGGCATCGAAAGAAGAAGAGCGTGCCGCGGAGTTGGCGGCCATCGAACGGGAGCCGGTCAAGGTGGAGATGGTGGACGCCGAAGGCTTGAAAGCGCTACGGAAGAACGCGGGCGGGAAGGTAGTGCTGATCGACTTTTGGGCCACCTGGTGCGGCCCGTGCATTCAGACGTTCCAGGAGTTTCAGACCATGTACCGGATGTACCGGCACCGGCCTTTCAATTTGGTCACCGTGAGCACGAATTATCCCGACGAGAAGAAAGGCGTGTTGGCTGTCCTCGAGCGCATGCATGCTTCGAGCAAGAATCTGCTCTTCGGCTCGACGGATAACTACGGCCTCATGGCAGCGTTCGATCCCAAGTGGAATGCAGGCGTGCCCTATACCGTCCTGCTACGCCCGGATGGAAGCGTGGCCTACGAGCACCAAGGGCCCATCGATCCCATCGAGGTCCGCCGGTTGATCCTGGCCAATATTCCGGATGACGACTACATCGGCATCCGGGCGCACTGGAGCACGCGATAACGCCGCACCTACGCAGCGTGCATCAGGCAACTACGGTCGCAAGCCTGCCGCTCGGGCCAGCGGGAGCACATTTGGATTTTGCGGACCGGATTGCCCAGCACGTGCATTTTTACAGCGTCGCGCACATCCAACTGAATGATAGCCAGCTGGCTGATTTCAGGGCAGACCACTTCCCGGGGACCTCGTGATCTGCGATAGGCCTTGCTGACAGACCAGGCGATCGGAATCGACATGCCCAGGACGAACCACACGGGAATAAGGTACAAGAGCGCCATACGTCCATTCCTCCTTTTGCGTAATCTCCGTAAACTTCAATGCGCCGCTTCGGCTTTGACACCGTTGCCGCCGAAGGATTCGAGCGCGAGGTAGTTCGGGCCAAAACGCTTGATGTTTTCCAACTGCTTTTCGAAGTTGTTGAAGTGGCCCTCTTCGTCGTTGATCAGCTTTTCGAAGAGCTGTTTCGAGGCGGCGTCTGCGTTGGCGCTGCACTCCAGCGCCCACTGGTTGTATTCCCGCGCGCTCCCCTCTTCCATGTGCATGGCCTTCGCCAGCATCGCGATCGGATCCCGGATCTTCTCCACGTTTCCGGCGGCGATCATACTGGTGTCTCCCTTGAGGAACAAGATGCGTTCCGCCAGCGCCTCCACATGGCCCATTTCCTGAATAGCGGTGCGCTTGAACAATCCAGCCAAGGGTGCGAAACCCTGGTCGTCCACGTGAAAGTGAAAGTACATGTACTGATGGACGGCAGCCAGCTCGTCTGCAACCGCCTTGTTGAGCAATTCAATGCTGCGTTCGCGATGCATGACCATCTCCTGTGTTTTCGCGGGTCTCGGACGTACTGCGACTCTCTTCGCGGCGCGCCGCACCGCGGACTTTCTTGCCGGCATATGACCTCCCCGTGTCACGCCACATCCACTTCAAACGCTCAGCGGCCGAGCCTCCGCGAAGCTCCCGCCGAAGGGTCAGCGCGCCGGCACAAAATCTCCGCTACAAGTTAGCTTCTGGCAGTATTCTAGCACTTAATGAAGGAGAAAGAGAGCCTGAAATCTGTTGGTAGTGTCCTAAATCTGCGTTGTTGATCGCAGGCTAGTCGCGTGTTTTGTTGATCCAGTCCCAGGCGGACCTTTGCAACCAGCCAGACCTGTTCTTGATGTTTACCTCGCAGATGAAAAACGTATGCTGTTTCATGCCAGCTAGTCCCATTAAGTCCTCACTCCAACTTTTAGGGCTTCGGCTGGTGTAAATAAGCCAGCAGTCCGGACCGTAACGCAGCCAGTCCTTAGCCTTGTTGAGGGCCTGTTCGATGACGGCTCGTTCTGCAGCCCCGTCCGTTCCCTCAAAATTTACTGCGAGGTGAAGAAATCCGAATGAGCGCTTTGCTGTGGCTGTAACGGTTGGCACGGGGATGTTAATCGTCCCCTTCGTCTGGATTTGTCCGTGGTGGGGTCGGATCGGGCATGGGTTGTGCCTCTGTCAAAAGGGTAGGTTGGCCCTTTGCTGCATTCTGGATTCTCCTGTAGGCGACATACTCCGCTCCATCCATAAGCGCCAACTCAGGATGCTTCTCGAGTGTTTTGCGGATCTCCCAAAACACTCCGAATACGATTAGAATGATTACCGCCAACACGACAAAGGCGACTGCTTGTTGGCCCCACATGGAAACCAGCGCAACGCAGCATGCAAGAATTGCCGCTATTGCTATAGCAGTCAGTTTTCCCACGGCTCCTCCGTATTTGACCTTTTGGAGGAACTCCAATGGCTTGGAAAATGGCCAGCGATTGTCTGACATTTATGCGCAGCGACGATCATGGTACACTCCAATCTGGCCGCATTTAACACGGCTTGAAGTGGGTACCAGCCATTCCAAGAAGTGGCAGCCTGATTGAAAATTTCCGAGATCGCTTCCCTCTATCCTACGCCAGAAGTTCGGTCAAATTCCACACTCCGCCACCAAGAGCAACGCAGATTTAGGACACGACCAATCTGTTACTGCTGGCGTTTTGAAACCAGGTCGCCGAAAGCGCCAAGGAGCTGGTACTTATTCTCCCAGGTGGTGTACATGATGCCGGCGGCGCCGGGCGTGCGGTCGAGCGACTCGAGCCACCCCTTCGGGTTCTCGAGATCGTCGGCGTCGTAATAAGCACCCGCCAACGTCTTGTAACCAAGCTTGGAGAAGAAATCGAGGCTCAAGGTCCGCTTCTCGTAATACCAGCACGCGATCACCAGGTCCTTGGGGATGTATTTCCACGTATCGCGAAAACTGCCATCGATCAGGTAATACTGCTCGCGTGCGTTGTGATTCGGATCGAACATGTCGGACCACGTGTAGATCTTGATCTTGGGGTTGGCGGCGCGCAACATCTTGTACTGCCTCGTCAGGCAGTCGCCCAAAATCTCGGCCATCGGCAGGTGCCGCCGCTTGCAGGTTTCGCAGAACCCGCCAATCCGCACTTCATCCATGGTGAGAAAGTATTTTTGTGGCGCCAGATATTTCTCGATCAGCGGAATCTGGCGCTGCCAGATGTCGTACACAGCAGGCTCCGACATGTCGATCGGAACCTGATCGCGATAGATCGTCGTGCCGTGGTAATAATCTAGGCGCAGGCGATCGCGGGCGTGGATGCGGCTGCCCGCCACGACATGAATAGGTGGCCCATCGTGGTCCCACCGGAAATTCAACTGCGGATCGGAAATGGGCGCGTAGTCGCGGCCCTCCTCGAACACCTCGGTGCTGTTTTCCCTGTGCACTCGAACTGGAGTTCCCTGCCGCCGCAGGACGTTGGCGAGCCCGACCTCTTCAACCTTGACATCATCCACCCAGACTTTGCCTGCCTGTCCTTCCGACACCCCGATTCGAAACTCGACGCGGTCCGCGTACCAACTGTTGAATGCCCAGACAAGCTCTTGCCAGCCGCTTGTTGCGGCGAGCGACGGCTCCATGTACGCCAGATCCCGCCCATCGGGCGCGAGCGCCCATAAGTGAAAAATCTGGCCAGGCACTGCACCCTCTGTTTTCACCCAACAGCGCAGTCGATAGCAGCGATTGGCCTGCACACGCAGCGGCTGCGCCAGGTAGACCTCGCCTCCCGGGCTGGCCGCAAAATTTTGGAAGCGCACGGAGGCGCTTCCGGAATGAAAGATGGCGGTGTCGATCGCGGCTTGTGAGCCATGAAGGGTAAAGCGCGCTGGCAGGCTCCCTTCGCGCCGTTCAAATCCGCCGTTGGCCAGGGTGACCGAAGGATCCGGCACAAAGCGCGCGTCATGATCTCCGGCGACGAACAGGGCACCCCGTACCGGCAATCCTGCAGCCAGATTCTTGTCATGCGACATCACGCCGCCGCCGTAGCCCACGCTGAAGCCGATCGGGATGATCTCTACTCCGAGTTGATCGCAAGTTTGTTTGAGGTGCTGGAGGCGGCGGAAGTAAGTGTCGGATTTCAAGTCCAACGCATCGAATCCCGCCGAGAGCAGCATGCCGTTCAGCCCGTGTTCGCCGGCCGTTTTGGCCACGCCCTCCACGCGCGCAAGTTCCTGATCACTTCCAAGCTCCGTCGGCACATATACCCAGCGGTCCGGATACACCTTTGGCGCGGCCCAGGCGGAGGCGACGTACAGCAAGGTCGTCAACAGCTGGCCGTTCATCGCTACCTCACCGCGATCAGAGCAATCTCTTCCAGAGCGGGCGAGCGGTCGTCCTCCTCCGCCTTCCGCTCCCCCGCCGCGCGATGCTGGACGGTGGTGCGAGTCGGAAGCGTTACGGAGAAATACTGCGCGTAGACGCGATTCATTCGCGCGAAATCATCAATGTTGTCGAGATAGACGTAGTTGGCCACCACACTGGAAAGGTCCATGCCGGCTTCTTCCAGTCCGTCGAGCAGGTTCCGCATCGTCTGGCGGACCTGGTGCTCGACGGTCGAAGCATAAATCCCCAGCCGCGGTCCCGGAATGAAGGCGGATTTTCCGGAGCAGTAGAGCGTATCGCCGGCCAGCACGCAAGGGCTGGCGGTAGGGCTGGGCGGCATGTTCTTCGGCCGCACGGCGCGGCGCTGGGCGAGGTCGCGGATCGCCACCCCGGTGAACTCGATGCTCGCGCCATACGGAAGGCTGGTCACCTCCATGGTGTTGCGGGCGGGCGTGTTGCCAAACTCGAAATGGGAGGCGTAGATGCGGTTCATGACCCCGGCCGGCATCTTAGCCGTGAGGTACGGTTGGACGAAGACCATGTGACGATAGTCCATTCCTGCCGCGGCCAGGGTGTCCTTCATCTGATCGAAAGCCAGTTGGACCTGCGCCGCCGCATCTTGCGGAACGTCGCCGGACTTTTCCCGCCCCAGGAAGCCCGATAGATACAACCTTTCCCCCGCCATCACCCCTGGAGAAATCGTCGAGTCCGCTGGATAACCCGGCGGCACGATCGCTTTCTTGAGGGACAGATCCCGCACGGCCACCGCGCTGATCTCAACCGGCGTCTCATCCGGCAGCCGGAAGACACCCATGATGGAGCGCGCCGGCGGCGCTTTCGGAAAGAACTGCCGCCACACCGGGTCCATGTGTTCATAATTGGCCATGTCGGTCAGGTAGGCCTGGGTGTAGACCACGTGCTCCATGGTCAATCCCGCGGCTTCCACAACCGCCTTGATGTTCTCCAGACACTGGCGCAGTTGAGCATCGAATGTTGCGGGCATCTGGCGCTCCGGACCACGTGCGCCCTGTCCCGAAACGTAGAGGTACTCACCCGCCAGAATGCCGGGGCTGTACGGGCCAAAAGTTTTGGCGCCCGCGGGGTAGACGACGCGCTTGTCCGCACCGCGTGCATGAGAGAAGGTCGCAAGAAACAAACTGAAGAGCAGAACGAAAGATGGCCGCACGGAGGCTCCTTATTGTCCTTAATTTTGAAAGTGCTGCAGCAGCGTTCAGGGCACGATCGAATCTCGGGCTCCCCGGCTCAGACTATCAGATCCGCGGCGCTGACGGTGCAACCGTCCGGGTGACACATCTCAGTGCCGCGTCCATTGCCGGCCGCCGTCGGCGCTGCTCCATCTCTCTCCGGAGCTGGTGGCAATCTTGATCACGTTCGGATCCGCTGCGTTGATGTTGACGATCGTAGCGGTCAGCCGGGCGTTCCCTTCAGAGACGGTGATGCGCTCCCAGTGGGCGCCGCCATCCGGAGAGTGAAAGAGCGCGCCGCCGGTGCCTCCCGCCCACACCTGCGATCCGGCCGATGCCACCGCCCGGAAGCTCACGCTTTCGCTCAGCGGTACCGCTTCCCACGTCTTGCCTGCGTCCGTGGAGCGCTCGACCACGCCGCGAAGATTTTCAGCCATCGCCGGCGACGCATTAATGCTCCAGAGAGCGGACGGCTTGGAGAGCGCGGATATGGCGCGCGCGGATGGCACCGGCGCGCGAGCCACCATCCCCTGGCCGAATGCGCTCGCGCGGGATCGCAGAGCCTGTGATGCCGCTACTTCCTTCTTGGCTTGCCCTGCTTCGGCGGTCCCGGCTTGAAACGCCTCCGGCTCGGCCGCGGACGGCAGTATCGTTGTGGTCAACGCAGGCTGGGCTGGGGGCTCGAGCGGCCTGATTAGGGCCGCCGAATTCCCGGCAGGGGTGGTGGCATCTGATGGCACCTTCTCTTCCGGTGGCTTCTGTTCTTGCACCATTGCCACGCTCGGAGCGGGCGGAGGTGGTTCGACCGGCTGGTCACGCTCAACCTTCAATTTCCTGGCACTCGCGACCTGCTGGGCAGGCTGTATAGTCTGTTTTTCAGCTACCGGCGGAGAGGCCGCCGGAGGCGCAGCCGTGTAGCTCGTCCTTTCGACCGGCGGAGGTTGCACTTGAACCTGCAGCGCCACGGCAATTACGCAACAAGCCGCCGCGGCCGCGCCCACCCACCGCCATTCCGCAAACCAGTGATGCTTTGCGATAGTGGTTGCGCGGTCCGCAACCGGCTCCGCCTCGGACTGCGCCGCGATCGCCAGCGCCAGAGACTCGCGGCAATCGGCGCATTGAGCGAGGTGCGCCGACACCGCCGCGCGTTCCCGCTCCACGAGCGCGCGCTCCGCGAATGCCGCTAGCAGATTTGCATCCGGATGTTCCGCATTGCCGGCGGATGCTTGCCGCGCCATCCTCTGCTGCACGATTTTGGGCCATTCAGCCATCTTGGTCGCCTGCTTAAAGAACGTTCATTCCTTCTTTTCTTGCAGCCGCGCTCGCACATCCAACGTAAGGTCGCGCACGTCGGCTTCGAGCGCCTCCTCCGCGGCTCTCGCGTCCATCCCGCGCTCCCGCAGCCCGCGCACGATGCGCTTGCGCAGCGACGCCGTGATTCGCTCCACGCGGCGGCTGATGGTGGATTCATGCACGCTCAGCATGCGAGCAATCTCGGCCAGTGTGCGCCCGTCCAGATAGTAGGATGCCAGGATCAGCCTTTCTTCCGCCGGAAGTTCAACGAGCGCCCTATCCACAGCCTGCTCCAGCCGAGGGTCCGCTGGCACTTCAGCGCCCGCCTCGCATTGCCGGCCCGCTTGGATCTTGTCGTCGAAGCCCACCAGCCGGCGCTGGCTGCGATACCGGTTGACGTAGTTCTGCGCCAGGACCGTCCGCAGCCAGCCTTCGAGCGAGCCTCGTCCGGTATAGGACGCGAGCTTCGAGATTCGCCGGCCATCCTCGCTTTGCCGCGTGCCGAACAGGTCCGTGTAGAGCGAATCCGCAAGCTCGCGCGCGATGGATTCCTCCCTGGCGATCGCTCCCGCTGCCTCGTACAGTTTTTGACGGTACCGGCTCAGGAAACACTCCCACGCCGGCTCACAACCGTTCGCGCACGCACGGGCCAGCGCCAGCTCCTCGAGCCGCAAGCTGTGGTGCAACTCGGCCGCCTCGCCGGGGGTTGCATCCTTAGGGAGATACTGCCTGCTCACCTCATCCAGGATCCCGGCGAAGTCCTGCAAACTGAGTCCGTATTTCTCCCCGCAAGATTTAGCGTAAAGGTCGGCAAAATAGGGCGGGCGCTGGCGATCCTCAGCTACCGTCCAGGCGCTCTCCACAACCCGTTCTCCTGATCCCACAGCCTGTTTCATGCCGATTACCAGGGCCCGGAATACGCTGCCGCCAGGATACCAGTTTCGGCCCGGTTCGCCCCGCGCCTTGTTTCGTCAAATTTCATTGCAAGAAATCCGGCGGTCCGCGTTCTTTTGACGAACAGGGAGCCGGACGACGTTACTCAAAGTTGCTCCCCGGAGGATGAACCATGGCTAACACCGGGCATTCACTCGCTAAGACAGGCGCGGCACTGGTTTTGGGCACTGCCGCTATCCTTTTCTTTACCGCCCATATCGAGGGAGGACAAGACAAACTCGCGGGACCTGCGTACAAGATCCTCGCTCCCGCCACCCAGGACAATCTGACGATATTCCCGATTGTCACCGAATCGACTCCCGACACCCACTTCTTTTTGACGCTCGATGAGGGCCTTCGTTCCGGCCAGGTGGTGGTGACCGAAGAGGGAGGATCACCCGGATTGGTGCGCCCGCGCCGCCCGGCCCCCGCTCCATGGCCGCAACCTCAGGTTCCGCGGCAACGCGGAGCGGAGGTCAACCGGCTCATGCTGATGAATAACTCGGAGCGGCCGCTCATTCTGCTGGCAGGCGAAATCGTGACCGGCGGCAAGCAGGATCGCGTGGTCGGCAAGGATCGTATCGTGCCGCCTCACAGTGAGCCGGTCGACCTCGGCGTCTTCTGCGTTGAACCTCATCGCTGGGTCGAACGAACCGCGCAATTCGGCGGCCTGGGCTTTTCCATGGCGCAGCCGAGCGTGCGGCTCAAAGCCATGGCCGAGAAGGATCAGCAGGCCGTCTGGAACGAGGTGGCTAAATCCAGAGCGTCCGTCGCCACGACCCTGCCGGCTCCAGCCGCCCGAGAGCTTGCGGCCACGTCTTCGTATGCCGCCACTATGGCTAACGGCGCCGTACAGCAGCGCGTGGATGCGATGGCCGTGCCCATCGAGCGCTCCTACGACAAACTGATGCGGCAACTGCGTGCGCAAAAGGCGGTAGGGGCCGTGGTCGCCGTGAACGGCGAGATCGTATGGGCCGACGTTTTTGCCAGCGCGCCGCTTCTCGAAAAATACTGGCCCAAGCTGATTCGTTCCTATGCCGCCGAAGCCGTTGCGGCGCGCGGCCCCTGGATCAAGCCGGTATCGATGCCGTCCTTGAAGGACGCACAGGCCTTTCTCGATGATTTCAGCGCCGCGCACGAATCCATTGACAGCGAACCCGGCGTCTACCGGAACACCGAGATGATGGGGCAGGATTTCGACGCGTTCGTCCTGACGTCCCTGTTGCCGGGTGCGCATTTCGACGTGCATGCGGCGAAAATGAAGCGGTAGGGCTCGACGCCGATCAGCCTGGCGGCACTCGACGATGCCGCGGCCCGGTACGTGTCATCGCGGGGGCCGCGGCACCGCATTGCGGATTGTCTTTTGCCACTTCCGATCGTCGAAATCTTCTCTCGTGATCGCGATCACCTGTCCGCCGAGCGTAAGCGTGTGGGCTTTGGTTTCAAAATTGTAGGTGCAATGCGGGTTCCTGCCAAACGATCTCGCGAAACGTTCGATTTCGTCGCATTCGCCGTTACGATTTGTTTTTTCCATGCGGTCCATAAAATCGTACCAGCTTCTGCGTGCTTTGGATGATCCGAATGTGCAGGCTCAGACTTCCACCGCCGGCAAACCCGCCAGCGCCATCGCGACCTCGTCCGCCGGGTAGTCGTAGTTCTGCAGTTTGCCGGCGTGATAGTCGATGTAGGCCTGCATATCGAAATGCCCGTGGCCGCAAAGATTGAAGAGAATGACGCGGCTCGCGCCTTCCTGTTTGGCGCGCAGCGCCTCGCGAATTGCTCCCGCCACCGCGTGATTCGCCTCCGGCGCCGGGATGATTCCCTCCGCGCGCGCAAATTGCACGCCCGCGGCGAAGGCATCGAGCTGTTGCACGGCGATGGCCTCAATCAACCCGAGATCGAGCAGATGCGAAACCAGCGGCGACATGCCGTGATAACGCAAACCTCCCGCATGAATCCCGGGCGGCACGAAAATGCTGCCCAGCGTGTACATCTTGACCAGCGGCGTGAGGTGCGCGGTATCGCCGAAGTCGTACGTGAAGCGGCCCTTGGTCAGGCTGGGGCATGCCGCAGGCTCGACCGCGACCACTCGCGCCTTGCTCTTGCCTTTTATTTTGCGCCCCACGAACGGAAACGCCAGGCCGGCGAAGTTTGAGCCGCCGCCGGTGCAGCCGACGATCACATCGGGATCGTCACCCGCCATCTCCATCTGCTCGAGGGCCTCGAGACCAATCACGGTTTGATGCAGCAGGACGTGATTCAGCACGCTGCCCAATGCGTATTTGGAGTGCGGGTCCTTGGCTGCCACCTCCACGGCTTCCGAGATGGCGATGCCCAGTGAGCCGGTTGAATGGGGATGTTCGGCCAGGATCGCGCGTCCGGAGTCCGTTTCGCGGCTGGGGCTGGGCGCGACCGTTGCGCCAAAGGCCTCCATTAACGCGCGCCGGTACGGCTTCTGGTCGTAGCTCACGCGCACCATGAACACTTTGCACTCGATGCCGAAGAACGCGCACGCCATGGCCAGCGACGATCCCCACTGCCCGGCGCCCGTCTCCGTCACCAGCCGCCGCGTTCCTTCCTTCTTGTTGTAGTAGGCCTGGGCGACGGCCGTGTTCGGTTTGTGCGAGCCCGCCGGGCTTACGCCTTCGTACTTGTAGTAGATGCGCGCGGGCGTGTCGAGCATCTTCTCCAGTCGCCGCGCGCGAAATAACGGCGTCGGCCGCCACTGCGCGTAGACCTGCCGCACTTCTTCGGGGATCTCGATCCGCGGCTCGTTGCTCACCTCCTGCAGGATCACGCTCATGGGGAACAACGGCGCCAGATCGTCCGGCCCCACAGGCTGATGTGTCCCGGGATGCAGCACCGGCGCCGGCGGCACCGGTAGATCGGGCGTGATGTTATACCAGGCCCGCGGAATGCGGTCTTCGGCCAGCAGATACTTGATGCTCTCCATGACTGTCCATTGTAGTCGTGAAGCGCGGGCGCACGTAGCGCGGCCTATTTGGCCGGGGTCTCCGCCAGTTCGTCCAGCAGTTTCTGGACTCCGTAGAGCTTCCGCAATGCCTCGGTCATGGCAGCGGTATGCACGGCGACCGAACGATTCTTTTCGGGATCGTACACGAAGTCGCCGACCAGGGATTCGATATTGCCGTCGAAGATCAAGCCGACGATCTCGGCGTTGCGATTGATCACCGGCGAGCCCGAGTTCCCTCCGATGACGTCGTTGGTTGTTACGAAGTTGAGCGGCGTCGAGAGATCCAGCTTGGCGCGCCCTTCCTTATAACGGGAAGGCAAGGCGAACGGGCCGTCGTAATCAAAGCTGGCGGCGCGATCGTACAATCCGTAGAACGTGGTTTTGTAGGGCGCCTGGGTGCCATTCATCGGATAGCCCTTCACCTGGCCGTAGGAAAGGCGCAGCGTGAAGGTCGCATCGGGATAAGTCGTCTTCCCGTAAGCCGCAAAACGCGCCTTGCCGATCTGTTCGCCGGCCCTCTGCAGCACGCTCTCCACGTTATCTTCCGTCCACTTGATGAACTCACGCCGCATCGGGTCCAGCCTGCGTGCCATCACGATCATCGCATCATCGGACGCCGCCACCGCGGCCTCGCCGCCCTCCAGCAGCTTCTTGCGTACCGCCGGGTCTTCGAGTTTGGTGCCATTCACCAGTTCCGTGGCTACTTCCTTCGGCGTTTTGCCGTTCAGCAGGAGTTTGAGGAACGGGTCGTCTTTGCCCGCCTCCTCCAGATCCAGTTCGAGCGCTCCGGTGATGCGCACGATCTCCATCGCCTTGTAAATCGGGGCCGGTGACGCCAGTTCGAATCGCAGGGAATCGAGCTGCGCCTCATGATAGCCGGCAAGGCGCTCACCGTCCGGTTTCTTCACCTCGGTGACGAAGTGCACGATGATCCTGGCAAAATCGGCCAGATCGGAGTCGAGGCCGTGGAAGAATTGTTGCTTGGCGCGCGATGCCGCCTTGCTCTCCGCCTCCGCAATTTCCTTCCAGGCGCCCGCATAAGCCTCTTTCCACTCCGGACGCGCCATCACCATCGCCTGAAACTCGTGTTCCTCTTGCTGTTTCTTGGCCATCACATTGTTGTCGAGCAGACCCTGGTAGCGCCCCTCATACGCTTTGAGCGAGTTCTCCAGGCGGCGACTCCTCTCCACGGCCTGCCGCGCCTGCTCGGGTCCCTGCTCTGAATATTGCCGCAGCACAGCCAACCGGTGTTTCAAAATATTCAGAATGCCTGGCTCGGCCACGTCTCTCTCAAAGGTGAGTTGCGCCACGGTGTCCAGGCGCTGGGTCGAGCCCGGGTTGCCAGGCACAAATATCAGCTCATTATCCGCGGCTCCCTTGGGGTTCCACTTCAGATAGTCTTTGCTCTCGATCGGTTTGCCGTTCTCATACACACGGAACAGGGCCATGTCCAGGTCATAGCGCGGATACGTAAAGTTGTCGGGATCGCCCCCGAAGAAGGCGATCTGTTCCTCGGGCGCAAAAACCAGCCGCACGTCGGTGTACTTCTTGTAGCGGTAGAGCCAGTATTCCCCACCCTGATACAGCGTCACAATGTCGGAACGGAGCCCGGTCTGCTGCTGGCTCTCGCGCTCGATATCGGCGATCACGGCCTTGCGCGCGGCGAACTCCTGTTCAGGCGTCTTCGCGTTTTTCACCGCGGCCTGCACCCGGCCGGTAACGTTTTCCATCGAGGCCAGCACGTTGACTTCGAGATCCGACGACTTCATCTCCTCGTCCGGCGTCGCGGCGTAGAACCCGTTCTTGACGTAGTCGTGCTCTGCGGTAGAGTCCTTTTGCAGCTGCCCCAGTGCCACGTGATGGTTGGTCAGCACCAGCCCGTGCGGACTTACGAAAGACCCCGAGCCGCCGTCGTTGAGACGCACCGACGACAGGCGCACGTGGTCGAGCCACTCGCGCGACGGAGTGAAATGGTACCTCTCCTGGAGCTGTTTGACCGGGGGATTATCGAAGGTCCACATCCCCTCCTCGGCCCGCAAAGGCGAAAGCCCCACAAGAGCCGCCGGCAAGATGAGCGCCGCCGCAAGGCGAAAAAAGGCTTTAGGTTTCACTTGGATGCAAAACTCCTTATTGACGTTCGACGTACGGCGGCCGGATCTGTCGCGTTCGTTCCGTTATTTGGCCGCCCCTGTGGTGCAATGCCCAGACCTTCCATTGTAGTTTCTTGCCGTGAGCGATGCCGGCCGCCACGCTTTTCGCCGCCTCGCCATGCCCAGCCTTTGCAATACGCCCGCCTCTGCCGTACCCTGCTTATCTAGAGCTTGTTGAAAAACGCCGAATACCGCTCCCTACGGTCGCGGCTCGGAATCCGCCCTCTGCACCGTCAGTTACGTTACCGAGCCGCGACCAAAGGGAGCGGTCGCCTCGCGGAGCTTTTAACAACCTCGTAGGACTCGCTCATTATGAAACTGCGCATCGTAATCGCCACGTTGCTGTTCGCCGCCCTGTGCGCGGCTCAACCCAACCAATGGTTTCCCCCCGAACAGATGATGACCATCGGGGTCTACTACTATCCCGAAGCCTGGCCGGAGTCGCAGTGGGAGCGCGACGTCAGCAACATCAAGAAGTTCGGCTTCGAGTATATTCACCTGGCCGAGTTTGCCTGGGCCTTCATGGAACCCGAGGAGGGCCGCTACGAATTCGGGTGGCTGGACAAGAGTGTCGACCTGGCCAGGAAGTACGGGTTAAAGGTGGTTCTTTGCACGCCCAGCGCGACGCAGCCCGCGTGGCTGGCGCGCAATCATCCCGACATCCTGATGGTACGCGCCGATGGCACCCGCTTGAATCACGGCTCGCGCGAGCAGGCTGACTGGAGTTCTCCGGTCTACCGCCGGTATGTGGAGAAAGTCGTCGAGAAGATGGCCGAGCACTATGCCGGCAATCCCACGGTGTGGGGCTGGCAGCTCGACAACGAGCTGTCCCATTACGGCGCCGGCATGTCCTACTCTCCCGCGGCCCAGCAGCGCTTCCGGGACTGGCTGCGCGAGAAGTACGGCACCGTCGAGCGTCTGAACCGGGACTGGGGAAACTCTTTCTGGTCGCAGATGTACAACAACATCGACCAGGTTCAAATGCCCAACCCGCAGGAATTAGTGGCCGGCGCGAACCCGCACTCCATGCTCGACTTGCACCGCTGGTTCGCCAGCGAGGCGGCGGATTATCTTCGCTTCCAGGCTTCGGTGCTGCGGCGCCACGTGAAGAACCAGTGGATCACCACCAACTTCATGATGAACTATGACCTGATCAATCCGGCTCTCTCCGAAAAGGATCTCGACATTATGTCCTTCACCATGTATCCGGTCAGCGGGGGGCTGTTCCGTGGACAACTTGGCTTCCGCATGGGAGATCCGGCGGCAGTTTCGTTTACGCATGACTTCCTTAGGAACCTGGGAAGCGGCATTGAAGGGCCGATGGAGCTCCAGCCCGGCCAGGTAAACTGGGCCCCGGTGAATCCATGGCCACAGCCCGGTGTCGTCCATGCCTGGATTATGCGGGCTTTCGGGTTGGGCGCACGCTTGGTCTGCGTATACCGGTACCGCCAGCCGCTGGCGGGCGACGAACTTTATCACAAGACGATGGTGGAACCGGACGGAGTCACGCTGGCGCCGGGTGGGAAGGAGTTTATCCAGTCCATTAAAGATGTCCAGTTACTGCGCACACTTTACAAGCCCAATGTGCCACCACCGGCGGACTATAACGCCCGCCGCACGGCTTTCTTGTACAACTTTGAAAACCGCTGGGACATGGAGAACCACAAGCAGACCATTCGCTGGGACAGCTTCGACCACCTGCTGAAGTACTACCGCGCGCTGAAAACCCTCATGGCGCCGATCGATGTAATTACTGAAGAAAAGGACTTCTCGAAGTATCCGTATCTTGTTGCGCCGGCGTATCAACTGATCGACAAAGAGCTTATCGCGCGGTTGACGCGATATGCCGAAAACGGCGGCACGCTGATTCTGACCTGTCGCACCGGACAGAAGGATCGCCGGGGGCAGATCTGGGAGTCGCTCTGGGCCGAGCCCATCTATGACCTCATCGGAGCTGCGATCCCAAAGTACGATGTGCTGCCGGAGGGCCGGAACGGCAAGGTCTCCGCCGCAGGAAAAGAATATGAATGGGGCAGTTGGGCGGACATCATCGAGCCGCGTCCGGGGACAGAGATGCTGGCATCCTATGCCGACCAATTCTACAAAGGAAGCGCCGCGGCGACGAGCCATCGGCTGGGCAAGGGGCGTGCCGTCTACGTTGGCGTCGATTCGCTCAGTGGAGAGCTGGAAGCCGATCTGCTGCGAACGGTTTATGCGGCCGGCGGTTCCAAGCCCACCCGCTTACCTCTCAACTTTATGGTGGACTGGCGGGATGGTTTCTGGGTAGCTACGAACTTCACCGACAACGACCAGACGATCCCCGCGCCCGCCGACGCAAAGATACTCACTGGCAGCCGGACGATTCCTCCGGGCGGTGTCGCGATCTGGCAATAGCCAGACCTCGGACCAGTGTCGTCGTCATTCCCGTTGAGCCGTGCGGGTTACTCTTCTTCGTCAATGAAGCTTTGAACATAGAGCAGACGATCAATGCCTGGGTCCCACTCTACGTTGCAACTCGTCAAATACGAAAGCGGCAGAAACCGGAAACGGATCACGGTCTCCCATGCGTCGCGGGGAACCAAATGCGATATGGGATCGCCTTCCGGATCCGTCCGCGAACTGGGTGAATAAGCCATGGCTGTAGCTGCGCTGGTGTAGCCCATCCGATAGCCCCCGCGCATAGAATACTGCTAAAGGTTATCAGTGTAAACAAAAAAACGCAGAATGAGAGTGTTTTATCTTAAATAGTGCCAACGCAGTATACTAAGAGATCCTGAAATCCCGTATCATTAAAAC
This sequence comes from Terriglobia bacterium, assembly GCA_020073305.1. GTDB lineage: Bacteria > Acidobacteriota > Terriglobia > Bryobacterales > Bryobacteraceae > QHXW01. The sequence goes on along the minus strand of JAIQFK010000017.1, from coordinate 39,985 downwards.
GCCGCATTATCTCTGAAGGATTCTTTGGGCCGTTCCGGGGGGCTGAGAGGATTCGTGTACCGAAAGAGGGGGAATCATTCCGTGACAAATCATCGTGAAGTAATGGTCCTGAGCGCCGTTCGCACCGCAATCGGCAAGTACGGCGGTGCGCTAAAGGACGTCCCACCCACTGATCTCGGTGCGACCGTGGCTCGCGAATCGATGACCCGCGCCGGAATCGCGCCCGAAGAGGTTGGGCACGTGGTGTTTGGAAACGTCATTCACACCGAACCGAAGGACATGTACCTGTCGCGCGTGGTTGCGGTCAAGAGCGGGATGCCTGTTGAGACGCCTGCTCTGACCGTCAACCGGCTTTGTGGCAGCGGCTTGCAAGCCATCGTATCTGCTGCGCAAATCGTCCAACTGGGCCATGCGGATGTAGCGGTCGCCGGCGGTGCCGAGAGCATGAGCCGTGGCCAGTACTGGATTGGCGGCATGCGTTGGGGCCAGCGCATGAATCACGCTACGGTGATTGATGCCATGGTGGGAGCCCTCACCGACCCCTTCGATGACGTTCACATGGCCATCACAGCGGAAAACATTGCGCGGAAGTGGGGCATCAGCCGCGAGGACCAGGATGCGTTAGCCGTCGAGAGCCATCGCCGCGCAGTCGACGCCATCAAGCATTGTGTGTTCAAAGGGCAGATCGTGCCCATCCAGTTGAAAACGAAGAGCGGTCCGGTGGCCTTCGATACCGATGAGCAGCCGCGCGCGGATGCCACCATCGAAGCTTTGGCGAAGATGAAGCCGGCATTCGATAAGAACGGCACGGTGACGGCAGGCAATGCCTCTGGAATCAACGATGGCGCCGGCGCCGTGGTGCTGATGGAGGGAGACGCCGCCGAACGGCGCGGTCTCAAACCGATCGGCCGGCTGGTGGACTACGCAATCGTCGGCGTGGATCCGAAGTACATGGGGATCGGACCGGTACCGGCGGTGCAGAAGCTGCTGGCGCGAACCGGCCTGAAGCTGGACGACATCGATGTGTTCGAGGTAAACGAGGCTTTTGCGGCCCAGGCGCTCGCCGTGGTCCGCGATCTCGGATTGCCGATGGAGAAGACCAATCCAAACGGCAGTGGCATCGGGCTGGGCCACCCGGTTGGAGGCACGGGGGCCATTTTGACGGTCAAGGTGCTGCACGAACTGCACCGCACCGGCGGCCGGTACGGTTTGGTGACGATGTGCATCGGGGGCGGGCAAGGTATCGCGGCTATTTTTGAGCGAATCGGGAACTGATGTCGTGAGGGCCGGACGCGGCCCTCAATCAAGAGGGGGAAGCCATGATAGAGGGGAATGGAAATGGAAGCCGATGGGCGAACTTGAAAGGGAAGGTCGCCCTGGTTACGGGCGCGGCGCGAGGCATTGGGCGGGCGATCGCACTGGAGCTCGCGGAGCGCGGCGCCGACGTTGCCATCAATTACAGGAACAGCAAGGAGCACGCTGAAAGCCTGGCGAAGCAGATCCGTGGGATGGGGAGTGATTGCCTGCTCATTCCAGGCGACGTGTCGAACAAGGAAGATGCGCACCACGTCGTCGAGACGGTTCTGGATTCGTGGAAGCGCCTGGACATCCTGGTGAATAATGCCGGAATCACGCGCGACAAATCACTGCGCAAGATGGCCGACGACGAGTGGGCTGACGTGATCAACGTCAACCTGAACGGGACTTTTTACTGCACGAGCGCGGCTCTGCCTGCCATGATGGAGCAGCAGTTCGGGCGGATCATCAACATCGCCTCGTATGTGGGCCAAGGCGGCAACCTGGGCCAGGCAAACTACGCAGCCAGCACCGGCGGCATTATCGCGTTTACGAAATCGCTGGCGCTCGAGATGGCCAAGTACAATATCACGGCCAACGCCATTGCGCCAGGTTTCACCTCGACCGAGATGCTTTCCAAGGTACCGACGAAAATTCTCGAGCAGATTCGGGTAAAAATCCCGCTCCAGCGGTTCGCCAGGCCTGATGAAGTGGCCAAGGCTGCAGGGTTTCTGGCCGCCGATGGCGACTACATTACCGGGCAGCAGCTCAACGTCAGCGGCGGGCTGTACATGTAATTCATTATAAGGTGCAGGTTGCGCGCCGGAACAATTCCATTGAGGTCGCGGCCAGAGATAAGCCGAATACAATCATTAATATATCGCCTCCAACCACCATCGCAAGAACAAGCGTGACCAGGGCAAGCAGAATTATCAGGATGGCGAGCAATCGAATGGAATTTGCTCTCATGTGGTCGCAGAAAAGCAGAGTCAGCTTCGAACTTTGAGAATGCGCCGGCCGGTCGCGGACTGGGGTTTGGCCGGCAGCCTGGCCAGACTTGGGTGCGGCTGTACTACACGGGGAAGCGAAGAGTAACCTGCCAATTGTAACAGGAGTGATTCGCAAGCAGCCTGTGTTGACAAGCAAAAGAATGTATGGGGCCTATTCAGGTTTTCGATTGGTTTGTCATCCGGCTGCAAGATAGAATGGTCCGCAAGCCACGTTCTAGCTTTCCCACGTTTAAGCCACGTACAGCTTAACGACTGCTTTCCACACAGTTCTAAAATATGGGTGCGAATCCGACACAAGCATACGGGATCATTGCGTTCTACCTTGCCTTCGCCGCTCTGGCAGGAGCCTTCGCGTCGGGAGGCAGCCTGGTGTTGGTGATTGTCGCGATAGTTTTACTCGGCGTCTCCGTCGCGATTTCTTTGAAATGCAAACCTTGGGAGGATGCCGAACATTAAATATTCCTCGCATGAAAGGGAAAAGAGCGTGATCCTGGTTGGAATCGTAGTGGCGGTTCTCGGCTTTGTAATCAGCCTATTGAGCCTCGGGATGGCCTCCACCATCAACGGGCGTCTGGTGGTGGTGTTGTTGGGTCTCGGGGTGAGTCTCCTCGGTATCATCGGCCTCATCAATCGCGCCTATTTGAAGAATCCGATCTGGAAGAGGTGAAGACCGAATGAAGCAGTCTCTCCAACTAGCAGGGGTCCTGCTAGCTCTAACTGCCGGTGCATTCGGACAAACTCCGGCTCCAGGCGCCGGCGCGGGGCAACCGGCCGCCGCTGCTGCCAAACCGATTACGGACGTCGATTTGAAAAGCGTTGACACGCCCAAGCCCGAAGTGCGAGCCAAGGGTGACCCCGACGGCTCTCTCACGGGTACCGCGGCGGACGTAGCCATCGCCGACGCGAAGAAGGGTCTCACCATAGCCGACCTTGTCAATCAGGCCGGCCAGAACAAGATCGCCATCAACTTTGTGTGGACCCTGGTCACAGGGTATCTGGTGATGTTCATGCAACTGGGGTTCGCCCTTCTGGAAACGGGCCTTGCGCGCGCGAAGAACGCCAATCACACCATGATGATGAACATCGGTGTCTACGGGATCGGCATGCTGGCCTATTGGATGATTGGATTCTCGTTGCAGATGGGGGGCGTCGGCGCGGTTGCGAACCTTGGTGGAACTCCACCGCTTAGCGCCGAGTACGCTTTCACTTTGTTCGGGAAGCCGTTTGGAATCTTCGGGCAAAACGGCTTCTTCCTCATGCATAACGGCACGAACGATGTTGCTGTGATGGTGCTCTTTCTCTTCCAGATGGTGTTCATGGATACAGCGGCGACCATTCCCACTGGCGCGGCAATAGAACGCTGGAAGTTCTCCGCGTTCGCCATCTCTTCGTTTGTCTTTGCCGCGTTCATCTATCCGCTGTTTGCCAATTGGGCCTGGGGAGGCGGCTGGCTTTCCAATCTCGGAACCAACTTCGGTTTGGGCAAAGGGTATGTGGATTTCGCAGGATCGGGAGTGGTGCATGCAGTGGGGGGACTCTCCGCACTAGCCATTGCCATGGTTTTGGGCCCGCGCATTGGCAAGTTCACCCGCCAAGGGAAGCCACAAGCCATCCTGGCGCATGATCTTGTATTGGTGATTACCGGATGCCTCATCCTCGCGTTCGGGTGGTTTGGGTTCAATCCGGGATCGACGCTGGGTGCATCGACTAGCGGCAATCTGCGCATTGGCGCAATCGCCGTGAACACCATGCTGGCCAGTGCCGGCGGCATGATGAGCGCGATGTTCTACATGTGGGTGGCATACGGCAAACCCGACGCTTCCATGACCGGCAACGGTTTTCTCGCCGGCTTGGTAGCCATCACCGCGCCTTGCGCTTTCGTCAACCCGGTCGGAGCGGTGATCATCGGCTTGATTGCGGGCGTTCTGGTGTGCGTGGCGGTCGCGTTCTTTGAGCGAGTGATGAAAATTGACGACCCCGTCGGCGCTGTTTCCGTGCACGGCGTTTGCGGTATCTGGGGTGTCATCTCAGTGGGCCTGCTGGCCGATGGCAAGAGTAACTTCGGCAGTGCGTGGAATGGTGTCAATGGATCGGTGACAGGCCTGTTCTACGGGGATGCCGGCCAGCTTGTAGCGCAACTCATTGGGGTTTCCACGCTGATTGGAGCAGTGTTCTCGGCGAGCCTGGTTCTGTACCTGGTGGTCGACCTATTCGTGGGTCAGCGAACCTCGGCGAAGTCGGAGATGGAGGGACTGGACCTGCCGGAGATGGGTGCGCTCGCTTATCCCGAGTTCGACCTTACGTCGCGGGGAGCGGAGGTTTGAGCCATGTCGACTGATCTGCAGACGGCCCGGGCAACCCGAACCGTTCTTCCACCCGTTCCCTGGCGCGACCCGCATACCGTGTCGCCAGAGAAGTTGAAGGATTACATTCGCGCACTTGAGCAAGCCTGCAAGGAGAATCCAGGTTCTGCGGACCTCCGCACATGTCTCGGGATGGCGTACGCGATGAACTATGAGGCATACAAGTCCATGGATGCACTCGAAGCCGCCTGCGAAATCAACCCGCACAGCTTCTGGGCCCGGTTGAAGTACGCAGAACTGCACTACCGGCTGCGCGCACTTCCGAAGTCGGAGCAGGAAATGTTGCGGGCACTCGAACTGGCGACGAATGGTTTCGAAGCCTCGCTCGCGCGGAAGCATCTTCTGGAGATTCGCCGGCTCATGCGCGAGGGCACCGTGAAACCAGCCTTGGCCCGGTCGCTCGCTCCAGCGGGATTGATTCTGGCAGCCGCATCCTTAGCACTTTGTGTGATGGTGGTGTGGAGATGAAGTGGCGATATTTTCTGGCCGCGGCCATTTCTGCCTCGATCATTCTGGTCATGAACGGTGTGCCGTTCCTGCCGATTCTGGCGGGTTGCGCCGCAGTCGCGCTCTGGAATTTGCGAAAAAGGGGGAACTCGCACCGGCTTCAATCCTAAGTCTTGTAAGTTCGTCCGCGTTGCCCTGAATGGGTTGTGAGGGTACTTACCCTTCCGATAACGCGATCACCAACCCCCCACTAACAATTAGAATACCCCCGATTAATAAGCTGCGACTGGGTAAATGACCGAACGCCAGCCACGACATAATCTGGGCCATGACGAAAAAGAATACGACGTAGAGTCCAATCAGGCGCCCAAAATCCCATGACGGCGCATTAACCAGCCATCCATAGGCGAAGAGAACTACAGCCCCAGCCGCGAAAAGAAGAGTGCGCATCGACGCCCCCGAGCTGCGGAGTGCGCCTCGAACCAAGGCATCTCCACCGACCTCCAGAAGCGACGCAAACAGAAGTACGAGAATCGCTGTTCCACGAGTCATTCAAGCAGATTGTCTCAAGGAAATCGGCGCGCCTCAACAGGAATCCTGCAAGTCGCTGACCCGACGCGACTCTGCTCCATGTTAATTCATATTTGTTATCTCAATGATCGAAAAGTGCAATCGAACCTTAAGGAAATCTTTATGACTTTTTAAGGGCGCGTGATCCACACTTCAGAATGTCATTCAGACCTGATCACTCTATGAACAAACACTCGTTCTTCTTGTGGATAGCACTGGCGAGCGCCGGAATGGCGCTCGGTGCACCAGCAAACCTCGGAAAGCAGTCTGCGTCCGGCGCCCTTCGCGGAACGACGCGCGATTCGGATGGGCGACCTCTCGCTCAGGCCCAGGTAACCGTGCACAGCGTCTCGGAAAAGTACGATCTTACGATCATCAGTGGCAGCGACGGTACGTTCTCCGTCGCAAGCCTCAAGCCGGGGCAATATCAATTGACCGCCAAAGCGGAGGGATTCGCCACTCCATCGGCCACCCCTGTGGACGTGACCGATCAGCAAACCACGAATGTGACCATGCCGCTGACGAAGAGCAGCGCTGGCATTTTGAGCGTTCCAGATGCTGCGATGAGTTCCGCGATTCTGAAGGCGCTTGAAGCCATGCAAAAGCGTATTGATCAGCTCGAAGCGGAGTTGAAGAGCAGGAGCAAACAAGAAATCTCAGAGGCGGCCCCGGCGGAAGTTTCCGCCAAAGCCGTGGACCAGCCGCGCACCCTTCTCGCGACGATTGCGAAGGACCCAAGCGCGATCCCCGTGTTGCCAGGCACGCTAGCCAGGCCGGATGAAAGGACACTTGTGGCCTCCAACGCGTCGCTGCCGGCGGCTGCAGATGCTCCGCCACAAGCCGGCAAGCCGCCCGTACCCGCGCCTGTCGCTCCGCCCAGCCCCGTCCTTCCGGAAGCCCTGCAAGCTCCTGAAGCCACTTCCGGAGTCGACAACGTCACTCCGTTTGCGTACGGCGACTTTACCTGGCTCAACGGCACCCCGCGCAACAAAGACGCAGTGCTCGACACGAAGTTCTTCACGCCGGAAGTCAGATTCGATACGCACTTCATGACCGATTTCAATCAGCCCCGGGACCACACCATGGGAGGCGCGACCGAGAGCTTCCGGAGCGGCGAAATCCAGGTGGAGCAAATCAGCGTGGGTGGCGATTTCCACTGGCAAAACGTTCGCGGCAGGATCTTGACGATGGGAGGTCTGTTTGCCACTACGACACCACGGAACGATGGCAGCGCCGGGGTGGGCCAATGGGACGTCCGCAATGCTTACAAATACTTTTCGGAAGCGTATGGCGGGTACCATTTCAACGTGAACCACGGGCTCAACGTCGATGCAGGAATCTTCGTGTCGTACATTGGTCTGTTCAGCTACTACAACTTCGATAACTGGGCTTACCAGCCGTCCTTTGTGTCTTCGAACACGCCATGGTTCTTCAATGGTCTCCGCATCCAGTGGTTTCCCACCAACAAGTTGAAGATCGAGCCCTGGATCATCAACGGGTGGCAGTCGTATAACCGGTTCAACGGACACCATGGTTTCGGCGGGCAGATTCTTTATCGTCCAAAAGAATGGCTGTCGCTGGTTTTCAACAATTATGGAAACGGCACGGACACCCTAGGTAATCCCAACCGCGTGCGCCTGCACACCGATGATAGCGTCGAGGTCCGATATTTCAACAAGCCGGAGAATACCGGCGTCACCAAGATGGCCTTCTCCTTCACGGCGGATGCGGGATGTGAGTACGGTAAGGGCGGTGGGACGAGTTGCACGGGCAAGGGCGCGCCGAAGCAAGCCTTCCTGGGCTGGATGGTCTACAACCGAATCTGGTTCGGGAAGGACAAGTATGCTCTGACAATGGGCGGCGGCCAGATGAACAACCCCGGCCGCTATCTGACGTTGCTCCCGCCGATTAACGGAGCGGATGCCATCTCTGGCTCGCCGTACTTCACGGCAAATCCCGGCGACAAGGCCCACATGTGGGATACGTCGATCGGTGTCCAGTGGATGCCCAAGCAGTACATCACGTGGTGGCTGGAGGGTGTGTACCGCCACTCGGATGTGCCGTATTGGTCGGGGCGGGGCGGGATTACTCCTCCGGGCGGAAACAACGGCTCCCCCGGGCAATACGCTTGTAGCAGCGGAGCCGCGTCCGGCACGAACGATCTCGCGACCGCCTACACGAACTGCGGTGGCCCCGGCAGTGTCTGGTTCCCGGATCTCCGCAGAGGGCAGGCAACCATCAGCGCTGGTGTCATGGTCAAGTTCTGAGTCTTCTTATGCTTGGGTTGAATGGGGCGGCTCTGTCGCTGCCCCGTGAGTCGCTCACGAACGTCACGCATTCCGCCACGGGGCCTCATTGGGTCTCGAGTCTGCTCAGGGCAAAGCTTGTGTTGGCGGCGCCAAGCGGCTTCTCTCTGGCCGGCCTCATTGCCTGCACCTGGCTATCGTTCCATTTCGGTCAGAGTTTTGCGTTCACCGGATTCCTCTATCTTGTCCTGGTGGTTTTGACGGCGTTGTACGGCGGATTCTGGCAGGCCACCGTGATCTCCATTGCCGCGGCTGCTTGCCTGAACTACTTCTTCGTTCCACCGATATTCAGCTTTGCGAATAGTCCGGCAAACTGGGTCGCGCTCGGCGCTTTTGAGTTCACGGCCTTAGTGATCAGCCGGTTGTCACTTCGCGCCCAGATGCAAGCGGCGGAAGCGATTGCCGGGCGGTGCAGCACGGAGCGGCTCTACGAAGCCTCGCGTCGGATCCTGCTCCTGGATAGCTCAGGTGACTTCGGGAATCAGATTACGTCGCTGATCAGGGAGATCTTTGAGTTGAAGGCCGTTCAATTGTTCGATGCTCTGCCGGCCACGACCTATCAAATCGGCGCGAGCCCGGTGGGTGCTGAACATCTGACCCGGGACGCCTATTTCCTGGGCGCCGACTGCTTCGATCCGGAAACGAGGAGCTGGTATTGCGTCCTACGATTGGGCGCCCGGCCCGTCGGCGGTTTGGCGTTGCACGGCACCGGGATAAACAAGCTCGGTGCCACCGCGCTCGCATCGCTTTGTGCAATTGCCCTGGAGCGCCTTCGAGCGCTTCAGAGAGAATCTCATGCCCAGGCCGCCCGGGAGGCGGAGCAACTGCGCGCGGCCGTCCTGGACGCTCTGGCGCATCAATTCAAGACACCCTTGGCGATCGCGCGGACGGCCAGTTCCGGCCTCTTAGCGATTGGTGGCTTGTCCGAACTGCAAACGGACCTCGTCACCTCGATAGACCAACAGGCGACGAAATTGGAGCATCTGGCCTCACGGCTTTTGACCGCGGCCAGGTTGGAAGCTGTGGAATTCGAGCCCCAGCGTGAAGCGGTGTTGTTTTCCCGCCTGCTCCGTCTCGCGATCCAAAAACTCGATCAAGAAGTGGATCGGGATCGGTTTCACGTTTCAGTGCCCAGCCGGGAGGTCCCCGTATTCGCGGATCGGGAATTGATAGTGACCTCCATTGTCCAGCTCGTCAATAACGCCGTCCAATACTCGGAACCGGGATCACCGGTGGATGTGGCTTTCGCGGTCAAGAGCGATCGGGTGGTCCTCAAAGTACTGAGTCGAGGCTTGGTCGTCAAGGCGGATGAACGCGAACGCATCTTTGAGCGATTCTATCGAGCGCCTGAGATCCAACACGGGCCTGCCGGCACCGGGCTGGGACTTTCGATTGTCAAGAAGATTGTGGAAGCTCACCACGGCAGCGTTTGGGCCGAAGGGCACGAGGATTACGGAACTTCGTTCTCTATTTCTTTGCCCGCGGCGATTGCGGCCTAGTTCACATATGGGCTCTGCCAACGGACACATCCTGGTTACCGACGACGACGCGGAACTTCGTCGCGTGTTGGGGAGGACATTAGACGCCTTGGGTTTTCAGGTCGGCGAATCTCCAGATGGAGAGCAGGCTCTCAAGGAATTAGACTCTCGCCGATACGACGCCGTTCTCATGGACGTGAATATGCCGGGCATCGGCGGAATCGAAGCCTGCCGGGCCATTCGAAAGAAGGCTCCCCGCCTTCAAATCCTGATGCTGACGGTTCGGGACATGGAAGCGGAGAAGATTGCGGCGTTCGATGCGGGAGCTGACGACTATATTACGAAGCCTTTCTCCATCCCGGAGCTGACCGCAAGGTTACGGTCCGCGGTTCGGCGCGCCAATTCGACCCCGCTTGATACGGAAATGCCGATCGTCATCGGCGCCATCGAACTCGATCCCGCACGCCGGGTCGTGAGTAAGGCGGGCACCGTTTTGCGCTTAACACCCAAGGAGTTCGATCTGCTGCACTACCTGATGTCCCACCCGGGGGTGCCCATCGGCCACAGCAAGCTCCTGCGCGCCGTATGGGGCGCTGAATACGGCCAGGAACTTGAATACCTGCGGACATTCATGCACCAGTTGCGGAGAAAGCTGGAAGACGATCCATCCTCTCCGGAGTACCTGCTCACGGAACTCCACTTCGGCTATTGTTTTCGGCAGCCGGCGAATTGAGTCGCCGCAAGACTTCACTAAGCGCCGCCTATGACGGAAGATGACTTTCTATCTCTTAGTAACAAGTCCTTTACCATCAATCCGACGGCAAGCTGGTATTCGATCACCTGATAAGCAGAGTCTATCGAGGTTATAGCATTTTTGATTGTGGCCTTTATGCCGTCCTTATATCGAGTGTCCTATTCTAAGCCTGGCATAGTTCATGATTCGGAGTTACCTATGAAAAGCAAGTTGCATGCGATTGGGGTTCTGCTGCTGTCAATTCACTCACTGCTGACTCTTGGCGGTTGTAGTACGGTGCACGGGGACACAAATGCAGAGGCGCCGCCTCTCGCCAAGGTCATTCCAGACGTGGACGTAACTCTCTTCCAAGTGGAACATCCAGAGCAGTTTCCGCTCGCCACGGCCACGGAGCATGTCACATCGTCCGAGTTGGTGGTCACCGGCGCGGTAACCCCGGATGTTTCCCGCGCCGTGCCGGTGATTTCGCTGGTTTCCGGCCGCATCGTGTCCATTCACGCGCGCCTCGGCGACAGCGTCAAGCAGGGCCAGCTGTTGCTGAGCGTTCGAAGCGACGACATTTCCGGTGGCTTTTCCGACTACCGGAAGGCTGTGCGTAACGAACTGCTCACGCGTACCCAACTCGAACGGTCCGAGGATCTGTACAAACACGGCGCCATCGCGTTGAACGATCTTCAGGTGGCACAAACCGCCGAAGACCTCGCCAAAGTGGATGTCGAAACCACTTCCGAGCACCTCAAGCTGCGCGGCAGTGATTTGGATCATCCGACGGGCCTCGTCGATATCGTGGCCCCGGTTTCGGGTGTCATCACGGACCAACAGGTGACCAATGCGGCGGGGGTGCAGAGTCTGGGTACGGCCCCGTTTACGATCTCAGACCTTTCCTACGTGTGGATCGTCTGCGATGTCTACGAGAATGATCTGCCCAATGTGCGGCTGGGCGATATTGCGGATATCCGCCTGAACGCCTATCCCAACCTGGTGCTTAAGGGATCGATCAGCAATATCGGTGCGGTCCTCGATCCGAACATCCGCACGGCTAAAGTCCGAATCGAAGTGCGGAATCCGGGGCTCATGCGCTTGGGCATGTTTGTCCAGGCCACGTTTCGCGGACAAACCAAGGAGAAGCTCACCTCCGTACCGGCGTCCGCTATTCTCCGCATTCACGACCGCGATTATGTATACGTGCCCGCGCCGGAGAACAAGTTCCGGCGCGTTGAAGTCGTCAGCGGAGACGCGTTGCCCGGCAATATGCAGGAGGTAAAGTCCGGATTAGAGCGCGGTCAGCAAGTGGTCGCGAACGCGTTGGTCTTGGACCACACCATCGGTCAATGAGGGCCCAATTCCCCCCGCGGAGAAATAGGAAATGATTCGGGCTCTCGTAGATTTCGCACTGAACAACCGATTTGTAGTCATCTCGATTGGGCTGCTCCTGCTGGGCTGGGGAGCGGTCTCATTTCATAACCTGCCCATTGAGGCGTATCCCGATATCGCGGATAACTACGCCACCATCATCACGCAGTGGCCAGGCAGAGCCGCCGAAGAAGTCGAGCAGCAGGTCACGATTCCAATCGAAATCCAGATGAACGGGATTCCTCATCTCACGCATCTTCGGTCCGAATCGATTTTCGGTCTCTCCTTCGTGTTGCTGATCTTCGACGACAGCTCGAACAATGACTGGAACCGGCAGAAGGTCCTGGAACGGATGGCTCAGGCCGATTTGCCGCAAGGTCTTCAGCCCTCGATGGGCACGGACTGGAGCACGACCGGGCAGATCTATTGGTACATCCTGCGAAGCACCAATCCCAAGATCGACCTCATGGATCTGCGATCCATCCAGGACTGGATGGTGGTGAAGGAACTCAAGTCGGTTCCGGATATCGTTGACGTCAGCAGCTTTGGTGGCACGACCCGGGAGTACCAGGTGAAGGTCGACCCCAATAAGCTGGTGTCCTATGGGTTGAGCATTGGCCAGGTGGAGCAGCAGCTCGCGAGTAACAACGTCAACGCCGGCGGCAACTTCGTGGAGACGGGCTTGCAGCAGATGAATGTCCGCACCATCGGGCTCTTCGCCAATGTGAACGACATCGAGCAGACCGTCTTAACCACAAAGTCCGGGACCCCTCTGCGAGTCAAAGACATCGCGGAGGTGGCACAAGGTCCCAAGGTTCGGCTGGGCCATGAGGGACGGGCCGTCCGCCGGGAAGATGGGGTGATCGTCGACAACGACGACGTTATCTTCGCGCAGGTGATGATGCGCAAAGGCGCAGACTCCGGACCTACGCTCGAAAAACTTCACGCCAAGGTGAACCAGCTAAACAACGGAATCCTTCCTCCTGGCGTGAAGATGGAGCGGATGATCGACCGCAGTGATCTGCTTGGCTTCACGTTGAACACGGTGATGCACAACCTGGTGGAGGGGATGATTCTGGTGACCATCATCCTTTTCCTTTTCCTTTTCAATGCTCGCGCAGCCCTCATTGTGGCTCTCACGATTCCGTTCTCATTGCTGTTCGCTTCCATTTGGCTTGATTTGACCAAGGTCCCCGTCAACCTCCTCTCGCTGGGCGCGTTGGATTTCGGCATGGTGGTGGACGGGGCCGTGGTGATGGTTGAGAACATCGTGCGGCACATGAGCCGCCGCGAGAAATCCAACGGGACGCAGATGTCTGTGGTGGCGACGATCCGGGAAGCCGCTCACGAGGTCCAGCGCCCCGTGTTCTATGCCATCGCGATCATCATCACCGCCTATCTCCCGATATTTACCCTGCAGCGAATCGAAGGCCGGTTGTTTCGGCCCATGGCCTGGACGGTGGCCCTTTCCCTTCTGGGCGCGATGACATTCTCCATCCTGATCGCTCCCGTTCTTGCGAGTGCGTTTTTTCGAAAAGGCGTCAAAGAAGTGCGCAATCCGGTCATGGACCTTTTGACCGAGCGCTACCGTCGAAGACTGCGCTGGTGCGTCCACCATCGTTTTATCACGGTCGGTGTCGGAGTAGCGGCCTTCGCCGCGTCGCTGTATCTGGCCTTCAGCGGGATCATCGGCGCGGAGTTCTTACCCCATCTCGACGAAGGCGCGATCTGGGCTCGCGGCACTTTGGCGCAAAGCACCAACCTGACAGAAGGCACGCGCTTTATGAACCAGGCGCGCCTGGTTTTTGCCTCTTTTCCCGAAGCGTACCAGGTTGTCTCGGAGATCGGCCGGCCCGATGACGGGACCGACACCGGCGGGTTCGGGAACACGGAATACTATGTCGACCTCAAGCCCAAGGCGCAATGGCGCCCCGTGTTTCGAGGAGACAAAGAGGAACTGATCGCCGCTATGAATCGGGAGATATCCAAGTTGCCGGGAGCAACCTGGAACTTCTCGCAACCGATTGAAGACAACGTCGGAGAGACGCTCACGGGCACAAAGGGCCAGCTTGCTCTGAAGGTATACGGGAACGACCTGAGGACTCTCGAGGAGAAGGGCGAAGAGGTTACCGCCGTCATGCAGCGCATTCCCGGCATCAAAGACGTCAAACTGTATCGGGACACCGGCCAGCCCAATCTCAATTTCACCATCGATCGGCGCCAAGCGGCTCGTTTCGGCATCAATGTGACCGACATACAAGACGTGATCGAAACCGCCGTGGGTGGAAAGGCGGTGAGTCAGGTCCTGCCGGCAGGTACTCCGGAGCGCTACGACGTGGTAGTGCGTTACCTGGAGCCGTATCGCAGGGATCCGAAGGCGATCAGCAAGATTCGCCTGCTCTCTCCCTCCGGGGAGCGAGTCTCCCTGGCGCAGCTCACCAAAATGGAAGTCCGCGACGGGGCTTACGACATTTACCGGGAAGGAAACAGCCGCTACCTTAGTGTGACGTTCAACGTCCGAGGGCGAGACCTCAACAGCTCGGTAGAAGAGGCAATGGCTCGGATCAGCCAGAACGTTAAACTTCCGCCGGGGTATCACTTGGACTGGTCGGGGGAATACGAGAGCTCAAAGCGCGCGCAAGCGCGGCTGCTGATCGTGGTCCCACTCACGATCCTTCTCATTTTCATCATCCTCTATACGATGTTCCGTTCATTTAAGTGGACGTTGCTCATTCTGGTCAACGTGGTTCTCGCCCGCATTGGGGGGCTGCTCGCGCTTCTCATAACGGCGACGCACTTCAGCGTGTCCTCGGGAATAGGCTTCCTGGCTCTTTTCGGCGTATCGGTGCAGACCGGCGTCATCATGCTGGAATACATCAATCAGCTGCGGGCGAGAGGCCATACGATTGTGGACGCCGCGGTAGAAGGCGCGGTGTTGAGGCTTCGCCCTATCATGATGACCATGCTGGTCGCGACCATGGGTTTATTGCCCGCCGCTTTGTCGCATGAAATCGGCTCCGATTCCCAGCGCCCCTTCGCGATCGTGATCGTAGGAGGCTTAGTCTCCGATCTGGTTATGAGCATCGTCTTATTGCCTACGCTATATGCCTGGATTGCCCGCGACGGCGACAAGCTCCCGGAACCGGAGGACTCCCTTGAAGGCTGAGCGGGCACTCGTGAATATGCGCCACCTATGCAGGGCTTCCCTGACCTCCGTCTGGTTCGCGGGCATTTTGTTCGCCCAATTGGCATCCGGCCAGGCGACCCCGAGACTCGTTACCCTCGACGAGGCCATCCAGATGGCGCTCCAGCATAACCATAACCTGCTGGCCGCGCGAACCACGATCCAGCAAAGCGAGGCACAGGAAATCACGGCGAACCTGAGACCGAATCCGACGCTCTTCACCGATTGGGAATACCTGCCGCTCGAAAAGACAAGCGGCAGTTTGGCGGATTACCTCCACGACTCAACCGAGGGCGACATCGGCCTGAGTTACCTGTTTGAGCGCGGCAAGAAGCGGCAGCACCGCCTGCAGGCAGCGAAGGATGCGACCGCCGTAACGCGCTCCCAGGTGACGGACAACGAACGCACTCTAACGTTTCAGGTGGCCTCGTTATTCGTCAATGCGCAACTTGCTGGATCGACGCTGGAGCTCGCGCAGCAGAATCTGAAAAGCTTTCAAAATACGGTGGACATCGCCGAATTCCAACACAAATCCGGTAGCATCAGCGAGAACGACTTCCTGAAGATTAAACTCCAGCTGCTGCAATTTCAGACGGACTTGCAGCAGGCGCAGCTCGCCAAGGTCCAGGCGCTGTCGGATCTCAGGCAACAGCTGGGCTACGAATCCGTGTCGCGAGATTACGACGTCGCGGGACCGTTCGATTATCTACCGCTCACGGTGAACCTCGAAGTCCTGCAAACGAAAGCGATCGAGAATCGGCCGGATCTGCGCGCGGCGCAGCAGGGCGTTACCGCAGCCAACAGCCAATACCTGCTGGCCAAGGCGAATGGAAAGGTCGATGTCACCGTGGCGGGGAACTACTCGCACGTCAATAGCATCAGCGCCCTGACGTTCAATGTAAGTGTTCCCCTGCCAATTTTTGACCGCAATCAGGGCGAAATTGCGCGGACCGGTTACGCCATCACCCAGGCGCAACAACAGCAGCAGGAGGCAACCGGACAAGTGATGACCGATGTGAAAGACGCGTATGAGGGCCTGCAGACGAACGATATCGTGGTTCAGTTCTATCGTTCTGGTTACCTCGACGTGGCCCAGAAAGGCCGCGAGATTAGCGAATATGCCTACCGCCGCGGCGCCGCGAGCCTGCTCGATTTCCTGGACGCCGAGCGCAGCTATCGCGCTACGCAGGTCGCCTACCGCCAGAGCCTCGCTTCTTACCTGCTGGCGCTGGAGCAGGTCCGCGAAGCCGTAGGGACCAGGAACCTTCCCTGATCCCCGTATCCTGTTCCTTGCGGTTGAACCAGCGGAGTCGTGTAAAAATCAACACGAGGAATTCGAATTCATGACAAAAGCACAAGTGCGCGCCCGCATTGAGGAAATCGGAATCGTTCCTGGAATTCGCGTATCCGCGTCCGAGCACGCGCGTTATGCCGCGGAAGCGGTAAACCGCGCCGGTATCCCCATCGCGGAAGTCACCATGACCGTACCAGGCGCAACCGACGTGATCTCCCATGTGGCACGGACGCTTCCCGACATGATCGTAGGCGCTGGAACCGTCCTGGATGTAGAAACGGCCCGGCGCTGTCTGGATGCTGGCGCCAAGTTTTTGACCATCACGGGATTGGTCTTGGAGGTTGTGGAATTCGCGCTGAAGCACGACGTGGTGGTTTTCCCAGGGGCGTTGACCCCCACCGAGGTGATCGCGGCGTGGAAGTCCGGGGCCGACTTTGTAAAAGTTTTCCCTTGCGCGCCCGTCGGCGGACCCAATTACATCCGAGCCTTGAAGGTTCCCTTTCCACAGGTGCCGTTGATTGCCTCTGGTGGTGTCAATCAACAAAGCGCCGCCAATTTCATTCGCGCCGGAGCCACCGCGCTGGGTATCGGGTCAGAGTTGATTCCGCATGAGGCTCTACAGCGGCGGCAAGAAGCGCAGATTCACGAACTGGCACGCCGGTTCTTGGCCATGGTGAAGGACACGCGCGCCGAGAAGACGGCACGTTAACAGCACAATGTTCCGGCTGTTCTTCATTCTGGGGCAGTTTCGCGGTCTCCACGTCTTCTTGGCACTACTACCCAGATCGACCCGCCATCGCAATACGGACATCGCTGGTGCCCCTGCGCTCCGGTTCCGTTACATTCCCCACAAGTGGCAACGATCCTCAGTTCCTGGAGGTGGTCTTCGGGCATTTTCCTCAGGTCATGGATGACCTGGCCGTTGTGGTGGGTGACCAGCCAGCTCACGAGCCTGCGCTCGATGATTTCACGATCCTTCACTGCGAGTTCCGCGCAACGACGCGGCCACCATTCATGAATGCAGGGGTAGCACACCAGGTCGCCACAGTCGAACAGGGCGGCGCCGTCTGCGCGTCGAAAGAACTTCTGACACCGGCAGCAACGCCGCACACCCAGCAAGCCCAAAGCGTCTTTCAGATGGCCCAGTTCGCGCTCGATGCGCGCCAGTCTCTCCAACAAGCCCTTGTCTGCCTCGTCAGGCATCGCTTCATCCTGATGTTCAGGCATAGTATCTTTCACTTTATCGCCTTACGTTACCTCGGATTCATCGCACGGGACAAAACACGGCCACATTCGGCCTGGTTTAGCGGTTCGGCACTAAGCAAGGATCTTGGTAACATGCTATCGGTATGCCCAATGCGCGGCCCAGCCCCGAGGAATTGCTTCGCCGCATAGAGGCGGAAGAGCAGCAGTCCCGTCGCGGCCGCCTCAAGATGTTCCTGGGCTACGCTTCGCGCGTCGGCAAGTCGTTTCGCATGCTCGACGAAGGGCGGCGCCGCAAGCAGCGCGGGCAGGATGTGGTGATCGGCTACATTCAGGGCAAGCTCGGACCCGACGTATCCAAAGTCCTCGAAACCATGGAAGTGATCCCCGGTCTAAAGGTCCGGGTGGATGGAAAGGAAGAGGAGGTCATGGACGTCGTCGCCATCCTGCGGCGGCACCCGCAGGTATGTCTGGTGGATGAACTGGCCCGCGACAATCCGCCCGGAAGCCGCAATCCCAAGCGGTGGCAGGACGTGAAAGAGCTACTCGATAACGGCATCACGGTGGTCACGGCGATCAATTTGCAGTACATTGCCGAGCAACAGGACGCCATCGAGAAGATCACCGGGAAACGCGCGTCGCACACGGTGCCCGAAGCGTTTATCCGCTCGGCCGATGAAATTGTCATTGTCGATGCGCCTCCGGACGATCTGCACCAGGATGTGCCGTCGAGCACCGCTGACACCCGCCGGCTGTCCGAACTCCGCGAACTAGCGCTGTTGCTGGCGGCTGAAGTGGTGGATCAGCAACTGCACCAGTCGCTGGAGCTCCGTGGAGTGGAAACGTTTCTCGGCAGCCAGGAGCGCATCCTGGTTTGCATCACGCCGCGCAGCAACGCCAAACGCATGCTGGAGAGCGGGCATCGCAACGCAGAGAGATTCCATTGCGATCTTCTGGCGCTGTACGTGCGGCAGAAAGGCTTGAGCGACTCCGACGAGGAACTGGTCGAGAAGCACCTGGCTCTGGCCCGTGAGTTGGGCGCCAAGGTGCACATCCTGGAGGCCTCGGGTTCGGCCTCCGCCATTCTTGAATTTGCCCGTGCGCACGCCGTTACGCAACTGTTTGTGGGTCACAGCCTCAGGAGCCGCTGGCACGAGCTGCTGTTCGGCAATCCGCTGGACCGGTTGATCGCGGCCGCCGACGCCATGGATGTGCGCATCTTCCCTCATTCGGAACCCCGCCCCGTGTCATGACATCCCAGTCACCAGCCAGGAAAGGCCGCTTTAAGATTTTCTTGGGCTACGCGGCGGGCGTAGGCAAGACGTACCAGATGCTGGACGAAGGGCAAGAGCTGCGCCGCAAAGGCGTGGACACGGTCATCGGCTACTTCGAGCCCCATGGCCGCAAGGACACCATCGCCCGGACCGAGGGACTGGAGATCATCCCGCGCCGAAAAATCGAATACCGCGGCACGATATTCGAGGAGATGGACACCGAAGCCATCCTAAAGCGTAAGCCGGAGGTCTGCCTGGTCGATGAACTCGCACACACCAACGTTCCCGGCTCGGAGCGTACCAAGAGGTGCCAGGATGTGCAAGTGCTGCTTGAGGCCGGCATCAGTGTACTGACCTCGCTCAACATCCAGCACCTGGAAAGCCTGAACGATCAGGTCTGGCAGATGACCGGCGTCCGCGTGCGCGAAACGCTGCCGGATTGGGTGGTGGATCAGGCGGATGAGATTGTGGTCGTAGATGTCACCCCGCGAGCGCTCCGCCACCGTCTGGAGCGGGGCGTCATCTATTCTCCGGAGAAGGCGGAAAAAGCTCTGGAGAACTTCTTCGCCGAACACAACCTGAGCGCTCTCCGCGAGATCGTCATGCGGCACGCGGCGCACGAGATCGAGGAGAAATTGTCCGCCGGCAGCGGCGACTCTATTTCTCCCGGCCTGCGGGACACGCCTCTTTCCGCGGAACCCACCGGGCCGAAGGAGTGCATCCTGATTTGTATTGACGAGCGGCCCTCCGCCGCCGTTTTAATCCGGCGCGGGAGACGAGTCGCCGATTACCTCAGGGCCGAATGCCTCGCCATATACGTCAGCCCCGACCCCACGCTGGCGCATCTTGCGCAGGAGGAACGGGAAGCGGTCGAAAAGCACTTGGGTTTCGCACGCAATCTGCGTATCGAGACCCACGTGATCGAGGGGAATGAAGTGTCAGAAAGCGTGGTCGAATTCGCCCGCGCGCGCCACGCCACCCAGATCTTCATGGGGCGGAGCCCGTCCCAGGGTTGGAAGCACCGTGTGCGAGGGAGCACGCTGCACCGGGCGGTCCGGCTGGCGCGCGACATGGAGATCACCATCGTGGCCGAACGGCGGCGATAAAAGGAGGTTTCCGGCTCAATATTTACCACCGCGGGCCGATGAGTCATTCGGGTATCCATCTCGAATGTCGGTTCCGGTGACAGACCTGGTCCGTGAGTACATCCAGCAGGCGCGCGTGCCGCCGGCCGAGGCGGAAGCAGACTTGTTTCTCCACAGGCTGGTGGACGAGTTCCAGTCCAGCTCGGCCCTCTTCAAGCGGGATATGCGCCGGCTGCTGGAACAAGACCCGGTGGCGTTTCTGCATTCGGCATGCCGCGTTCTGAAAGCATCCTCCGCCGGAGCCGGAGCCGTCTGCCTCATGGAGTTGCTGTGGTGCAGCCCGGTGTTGGTGGCCAGCCTCATCGATCCCGCCATGTTGCCGCTGGCGGCCGCTATTTCCTTGGCCAAGCGCTGGGTTTCTTCCGACCCGATGCTCGATATCAGACTCTTGCATCTCGGATTCCCATCGAACGACAACGCCATCTGCCAGGTGGACGTTGTGCGGGCCAAACGCGTGCTGAGCATCGTGAGTGAATTGCCCGCGAATCGCCACATCCTACTGCCCCTGTCCCGCCTGCTAAGCAGTTCCGACCCTCATGTGCGATCGAAAGCCGCCTGCCTGTATGGCCGCACCAGCAAGAATCCGGATTGGGTTCGCAGAAGACTGACCGACTCCGACGCGCGCGTGCGTGCGAATGCGGTCGAAAGCCTTTGGGGTGCGGATTCGCCGGCCGCGCGTGCCGTCTTCATGGCCGCTTTGAGTGACCCGCACCATCGGGTCGCGGCCAATGCCCTGATTGGACTACATTACACCGGAACCGAGGTGATCACCAACCTGCAGAAAATGGCGTCCGACTCGGAACCCTTGGCCCGCGCGGCCGCCGCCTTTGCCATGGGCATGGTCCGCGACGAAGCCTTCGAGCCGGCACTGGATGCTTTAGTGCGAGATGAAGACGCACGTGTGCGGAGGCAGGCCCTGCGCTCCCTCATCCGCATTCGCCGCCAGGACCGGCCCGCGCCCGCCCCAAACGCCGAGCCGGTTGATGATCAGACAGACTCTCCTCAAGTCCTGCCCGCCGAAACAGCCTCTCCTCCTACTAGTCCCCCGGCCGCCAAGATCGCCTAAACTCACCGTAGGTCTCCGGCAAACAACGCCAGGCCCTGCGCCCACGGATCTGTGCAATCAGCCGTGCAGATGGAGAGAGAATGCTGCGCAGAGGGCACACTATATCCATAACGACTCATGAACTCCTCGTGTGTGGACGCCTCTCACGGTCTGGTGGGGGAATCCTCGCAGATCCGCCAAATCCGCCGGCATATTGAAAGGTTGGGGCATTCCAAATCGCCGGTACTGCTGTTGGGCGAGAGCGGCACGGGCAAGGAGGTCATTGCCCGCGCCATCCACAACGCCAGTACGGCAGGAAATTTCGTCGCGATCGACTGCGGGTCGCTCGTCGGTCCGCTCATGGAGAGCGAGTTGTTCGGGCACACGCGCGGTGCTTTCACCGGAGCGGCGGAAACCAAGCGCGGGCTGATCGAGCTGGCGGACGGCGGCACGGCGTTCTTTGATGAAATCGGCGATCTGCCCCTCGACATGCAGGTGAAGCTGCTGCGCCTCTTGCAGGAGCGGGAATTCCGTCCGGTGGGCTCTCTGGCCACCAAGAAGGTGGAGATCCGCGTGGTGGCTGCCACGCATCGCGACTTGGCCCGCGAGATCGAACGCAACAATTTTCGCCAGGACCTTTTCTACCGGTTAAACGTGGTGAGTTTGCGGCTACCGCCCCTGCGTGACCGCCGGGACGATATTCCGCTGCTGGTGGAGCGCTTCCTCGATCGCCTGGGCGCCACGCACACGCTGACCCAGGAAGTCATGGAAACAATGGTGTCCTACGACTGGCCGGGCAACGTGCGCGAACTCCAGAACTGCATTGAACGGATGGTGGCCATGAACTCCGGACCGCTCCTGCAAACTGCCGATTTGCCTTCGGCGCTGCAAACGCACCTGGAAGCTCGGCATTCTTTGCCGGCATCAGCGGCCGTGGCGGGAGCTAGCTGTACCGTCACTCGCCCTCAGGGCACCCCGCAATCAGGTATCATTCCTTTGACAGAGATGGAGAAGCAAGCGATCCAGCATGCCCTGGAGTACACCAAGGGCGATCGTGTGATGGCCGCCTATCTGCTGGGCATCGGACGCACTACTCTCTATCGAAAACTGAAAGAGTATCGCCTGGTCAGTTGAAAATCGCGCTCGACGCAACGTACAGCGTGGGAGACTATCTCTCGGGGGTCGGAATCTACTCGCGCGAACTGCTGCGCGGGTTGGTCTCCGCGCATCCTGACGAGCGCTTCACATTCTGCTATCGCCCGCACCGCTACCTTCGTTCCTTCGCCGCCCGGCTGCCCGCCAATGCCAGCCGGTCGTTGCTATACGAACCGCTGTTTCCGCGGTCGCGGGATTTGTTTCACGGCCTGAACCAGAGGCTTCCGACGATCCGGTTCCGGAGAATGGTTACCACGTTTCACGACCTGTTCGTGCTGACCGGCGATTACTCGACTCCGGAGTTTCGCCGAAGATTTGCCGAGCAGGCGCGCCAGGCGGCGGCGGAATCAGATGCGATTATCACGGTCTCGGAGTTTACCGCGCGCCAGGTGGAGACGCTGTTGGGGGTGGAGCGTTCCCGGTTGCACGTGGTGCATCACGGCACTAACCGGCGCGCGCCTGCGGACCGTGCGCCGGCCGCGCGCCAGAACCTGATTCTGAACGTGGGCGCGATTCAGCACCGCAAGAATATCGCTCGCCTGGTGGAGGCCTTTGAGCGCACGCCGCCTGGCTGGAAGCTGGCGCTGGCAGGATCGGCGGGCTATGGCGCCGCTGAGATTTTGGCGCGCATCGGCAACAGCCGGCGGCGCGGGGATATCGAAGTGCTGGGTTATGTTCCCGCCGAAGCGCTGGGGGGCTGGTATGCGAGGGCCAGCGTGTTTGCCTTTCCCTCGCTGGACGAGGGTTTCGGAATGCCGGTGCTCGAGGCGATGGCGGCGGGTGTGCCGGTGATGGCGTCGAACCGCGCGGCTTTGCCCGAGGTGTGCGGAGATGCCGCGCTGCTGGTCGATCCGGAAGACGTCGCAGGGCTTGCGGCCGCCCTGGAGCGGCTGATGCGCGACCAGGCGCTGCGAGAGGAGTTGATGGCGCGTGGCGTAGACCGAGCGTCGCGTTTCAGTTGGGAAAAAGCAGCCGCACAGACCTGGGAGGTCTACCAAGGACTGCTGATTTGAGCTCCATCGGCAGGAGCGTACGTGACGGACCGGTTACTTCAAATCCTCGTCAACCGCGATCTTGAGCGCCCGCAGAAACCGCTGATCCTGGCTGGTGAATTTGATCTTGCCGGTGGATTCGAAAGTATGTTTCACTTCCGGGCGGGCTTCCTGCTCTTCTTCCGTGTCGCCGTCTTCGTCGCGCTTGTTAAAACCGATGGTGGCTTCGAGCACCAGGAACACGTCGTAACCGGCCTGCTTGATCTCACCGATGGCTTCGGCGATACGGTCCGAATCCGACAGGGAATCGTTGATCGCATTCCCCAGTTCCTGCATCAAAATCTTTAAACGCTCTTCCAAAATCAGCCCCTTTCTCCAAACCATGGGTCTGGAGGCTCCGTCTCTCTGGATGCGCTTGAAGTGTAAAGCGTTCCAGAATCTGATCTATCCAAGAGCGTCAACGGCCCCACGCCCGTTTAGATTGTAGTGGACGCCGGTACGCTTCACAAGTCTCTATCGGCAAAAAAGTACTGCTCCATTAACTGCTTACGAAAGGGGTACCCAGGCCAGACGCCGGTCTACCCCAGCCTTCCCATACGCTTGCAACACAACCCCTTTGGTACCATGAAAAGGTGGCCAAACCCAGCTTGGTTCACCAAGGATATCAATTGGTCCGCCATGTCGTGCCGGCGGTCGTCAAGCCCGCGCGTACGCTTTGGCACGAAGTCATCGGATTTTTATTTCTGGCCCTGGCGGTGATCCCGATTCCCTCTGGGCTGCGGGCGCTGCGCGATCTCGACGCAGGGAAAGGCAGCTTGCTCCGACTGATCCTCACCATCGCCTTCGTCACCATCATGGCCGGGTACGGCATTTCTTCTTTTCGCCGCGCGCGCAAGATCTCACGATCGTGAGCGATCCCTTGGGTAAGCCGGGCCATTTTCCGTACACGCGCGGAATCTATCCCGACATGTATCGCGGCCGGCTCTGGACCATACGCCAGTACGCGGGCTTCGGCAGCGCCGAGGAGAGCAACCGCCGTTACCGCTACCTGCTGTCGCAAGGCACTACCGGTCTTTCGGTGGCCTTCGATCTGCCCACGCAGATGGGCATGGATTCCGACCATCCCCTTGCCGCGGGCGAAGTGGGGCGCACGGGCGTGGCCATCTCTTCGCTGGCCGACCTGGAGCGGCTTTTTCAGGATATTCCGCTCGACCAGGTTTCGACGTCGATGACCATCAACTCGACGGCGGCCATTCTCCTTGCCTTCTACGTGCTGGTGGCGCGGCGCCAGGGAGCGGATGTGCGGAAACTCTCGGGCACTGTGCAGAACGACATTCTCAAGGAGTACATTGCTCGAGGAACCTACATCTATCCGCCGCGCGCCTCCATGCGCATCGTGACCGACCTGTTTGCCTGGGCGCAGCGCGAGCTTCCGGAATGGAACACCATCTCCATCAGCGGATATCACATTCGCGAGGCCGGATCGACCGCCGTGCAGGAAGTGGCCTTCACCTTCGCGAACGCCATTGCGTACATTGAGGCCGCCCTGACGGCGGGCCTGGCCATTGATGATTTTGCCCCGCGCCTCTCGTTCTTTTTTAACGCGCACAGCAATTTTCTCGAAGAGATCGCCAAGTTTCGCGCCGCGCGGCGTCTCTACGCGAACCTGATGCGTGACCGCTTCGGCGCCAGGAATCCTAAGTCCATGATGCTGCGCTTTCACGTGCAAACCGCCGGTTCGACGCTGACCGCTCAGCAACCGGATGTGAACGTCATCCGCACATCGCTCCAGGCTCTTTCCGCAGTGCTGGGCGGCGCGCAATCGCTGCACACCAACTCGCGCGACGAAGCGCTGGCGCTGCCCACCGAAGAATCCGCGCGGCTGGCGCTGCGGACGCAGCAGATCATCGCGCACGAGAGCGGCGTCACAAACACGGCGGATCCCATGGGCGGCAGCGAGTACATTGAAGATCTCACCGCGGCCATCGAGCGCGGCGCCCAGGAGTATCTCGATCGCATCGCGGACATGGGCGGCACGCTCCAAGCCATCGAACGCGGTTTCATTCAAGGCGAAATCCAAAACGCCGCCTTCGAATTCCAAAAAGCCATCGAGCGCGGAGAATCCGTTGTGGTGGGAGTCAACCGATTCCGCATGGAGGAACAACGGAAGATCCCCACCTTCCGGCTGGATCCGGCGATCGAACGGACGCAAATCGAACGGCTGCGTCAAATTCGTGCCGGGCGCAATGGCAAAACAACGGAAGAACACCTGGAAAGATTGGAGCAGGCGGCGCGGGGGCAGGAAAACCTGATGCCGCTGATCCTCGCCGCCGCTGCTGATTACGCCACGCTGGGCGAAATCTCCGACCGGCTCAGGTCCGTATTCGGAGAATACCGCGAAGCGGCGTAAGGCGCTCCCACCACGGCATGCCGGGCCCGCGGCTTGCGCTCGCGTAAACCCAACTTATAGAGCAGGCGACCGACATGGTCGCGGTCGTAGTGGACACCAAACTCGCGCTCGATGACCGCCGCCATGCGCGACGTGGTCCAGCGGTCGTCACTGAACCCGAACATGACCGGACGGTCGCGATAGATTTGCGCTACGCGCTCGAGCTGGTCACGCGTGAGCCGGCTGGGGCGCCCCGTAGCCTTGCGGCGTTTGAGCGACTCCACCCCTTTGTTTGCCAGCGCGCGATACCACCGCGAGGCGGTAGTGCGGCTGACGGAAAATTTACGGGCAACCTTTGATTGAGAGAGGCCGTTGAGCAGATCCTGCGCTGCCTCGAGACGTCTCTGTTCCATCTCCTCACGAGTTAAGGAGATCTGAGCGGCTATATCCATAGTCGCGCGGATTAATGATTGGCCAGAGCTTAGCAATGATAACCCAGAACAATAAAAGTGTAAATTGTTTTTTCGCAGATTTTTTTAGCGGGAAAGTGTGACGCGTTTAAGATCGGACGCCGGCAAGCGAACGCCAGTAGCTCACTTGACCGATCCACCGAGGTAGGGCTAGCGTTAAGGTAATGGAAGAAATCACGCTGCAGATCCATCATGACGAGGAATCGGGTTGGCTGGTGGCATCCTGGGATGCTCCGGACGGGTCTGGTGGGATTACGACGCAGGGACGAGATCTCCGCGATCTGCAGCAACAGGTTACCGAAGCAGTGGCCGCATATTTCGACGACGGCGCAGGTCCGCGCCGCATTCGTTTCCATTTCGTGAGCGACCCCATCCTGGTACAAGCGTGAAGTTGCCCCGCGATGTTTCGGGCGCGGAAGCCGTCAGGGCTCTCGAGCGAATGGGTTTTTCCGTCACGCGGCAAGTGGGTTCACATGTCCGTCTACGTAACGGCCCAAAGTGCGTCACAGTTCCGCTCCATCGATCGCTTGCTCCAGGAACGCTGCAGGGCATCTTGCGGCAAGCGGCGACGACACTGGCGGACTTTCTGAATGCGCTGCGCTGAGCTTGCTGAAACCGCCCATGGACGCCGCTCTCTCTAGCCTTCGCGTGGTTCTGGTCTCGCCGCGCAACCCATTGAATATCGGCGCGGCGGCGCGGGCGATGTTCAATTTCGGGTTCGCGCGGCTGAGATTGGTGAATCCGTATGCAGTAGCGTTTCGCGAGGCGCGGTCGGCCATCGGGGCGGGCGAGATCCTGAAATCGGCGGAAGAATTTCCATCGGTGGCGGAAGCGGTCGCCGATTGCGCGCTGGTCGTCGGCACCACTTCGATCGGGCACCGCGGCCTGGCGCACACCGTGCACCGGCTGGAACAGGGCGCGCCGCTGGTGCGCGAGCAGCTCGAATCCGGTCCGGTGGCGCTGCTGTTTGGTTCGGAAAAATTCGGATTGAGCAATGAAGATCTCGCGCACTGCCACTGGCTGATGCGCATCGCGACTGCGGACCGGCAGCACTCCATGAACCTGGGCCAGGCGGTGGCGGTCTGCCTGTACGAACTGTCGCGCAACCTGCTCGACTCGCGGACCGCACCGGCGCGCGCACCAAAGGCTGCGCCGGCCGCCGATACCGAGCAGATCACACGCTTGCTTGTCGATGTTTTGGGACGAAGCGGGTATATCAATCCGGTAACCGCGGCTTCGGCCGAAAACAAAGTGCGCCGCATGGTGAGGCGGCTTGATCTGAGCGCGCGCGATGCACCCGTGGTGCTGGGCATGTTGCGGCAGATTCTGTGGAAGCTGAAGGGTGAGAAGTAGCGCGGCGGGCTCCCAGGTGCATAGGCTCCGCATTCCCTGTCAGGTCCGCAGGTTACGTTTTTCATTCGCCATTCGCGAATCGCGAATACAGAATGAAGGAGATGGCTCTCAAAACCACCGCGCGACACTCGGGCGGACCAGTTCAGACACGGATACCGGCCTATTGTGACTCTTCAGTCCACCTTGAATCGTGTGGTTCCGTCCGCTCTGAAACCTGTCGCCAGGGCCATCTATCACCGGCTGTTTCGATTACAACTGCGCATACGGTTTTGGTACGCGGATCGCTTCCGGATGCCGCTGTTGGAAGTTCCCGTGCCGCCCGCGATTCAACGTTTTCGCGTAAGCGAATCACTTTCGGTTGGCGAATTCCTCACGGTGGGTGAGGGCTGTGCAAATCTCGTTCAACAGCACGTCGACGAAATGGGGATAGATCTTTGCAATGGAGGTCGCGTGTTGGATTTTGGGTGTGGTTGCGGTCGCACGATCAGATGGTTTCTTAGTGGCGCCGGCGATGCGGAATTCCACGGGGTTGACGTTGACGCAGACGCAGTCGCTTGGTGCAAGAATCATCTCCATAAGGGCCATTTTCTAGCCACCGCGCCAGGTCCGCCGCTACCATACCCCGCTGAGCACTTCGATGTCATCTACTGCCTCTCGGTGTTCACACACCTGAATGAGTCCATGCAGGATATTTGGCTCGCGGAGCTGAGCAGGATACTGAAGCCTGGAGGGGTGCTCCTGCTTACTGTTTATGGAACCGCTGCGACCAAAGGCTTGGACGCGGAAGGCCAAAGAACGCTTCGGGATCATGGCTTCGTACACAAGCGCTCCCAAAAGCTGAAAGGCCTCGTGCCCGACTGGTATCAAACAAGCTGGCACTCTCGGGAATACATCCTCGACCGACTGTCAGCAGGATTTGAAGATGTCCGCTATCGTGTAATTCCTGATGGTCTGCAAGACGTCGTTGTGGCGACAAAAATTGGCTCCTGAATACCCAGGACCGCGGCTGCCGCCGGGAGCCCGCTCAGGATTTCGTACATGCTCGAGCCGGTGACTTCCGCTCACCCGAACTGCAGAGTGACGTCGACCACGTGGTTCACGTCATCCACTTTGGGGACCGCCTTGGTCTTGTGCAGATTCTCGAAAAGGCCGTCTTCGCGCACGCGGTTCAGAAAATAGTCGGGATACTCGGCGTCAAATGGCTTGCCGGGATGCAGACCCCACAGCTTCTTGATGGCCGCTTCTCCGTTTAAATCCAGGCCCTCGACGGTCAGCTTGCCAAAGCTGTACTGCGGGCCTTCGTCTATGCGAATGTTGAGGTCCACGATTTTGGTTTTGTCGTGTATGGCCCGCTCGACATTGGCCTCCACGTGCAAGTAGCCCTGGCGCTGCAGCCGCTTCTTGATGCGGTCGACGCCCTGTGCCACGTCTTCGAAGTTAGCGGCTTCGCCCGTCTTGAATTTGCCGAGCTTGAGCAGGTCGGCGCTTTTGGAGGCGTAGTTGCCCGCAAATTTCACCTCGCCCAGTTTGAACTCCGGGCCTTCGTCCACCGTGACGGTCACCACCAGCCCGTTCACGTCTCGGGCAAGCTCGGTCGTGATCTTCGGAAAAGTCGCACGCACGCGGCCGCGCGCGTCGTAGAGCGGCCGGATGGCGTTATCCAGCAAAATCCGAAAGCCACTCTCGGTGTAAGGGAAACCGATGGCAACCTCGGAGGTTTTGTTCTGCAGCGTCGTGGTGAGAATCGCTTGGTTGCCGGTGAACTTCACCAGCGCGATGGTGGGCAGCAGCTTGGCGGAGCGGAACACGACGGCGAAATCGTTGATGCCGATCGGGGTGAGCTTGCCCAGAACTTTCTCGCTCTCGTTCTTGGAATCGAGATAGTCCTGGATCAGCCGTCGATAGCGGTCGAGCACCTCTTTGGTGGCCGGAAGCTTGGGCCCGAATAGCGGATCTTTGGATTGGAGCCACGCGCTGATTTCGGCCGGCTTCGCGGGCAGCCCCTCGAACTGCACTGGATAAAGCGGCGAAACCTCCACCACCTGGAACGAAGCCGCGTAGCCGCTCGAGTCCTTGGTGGGCGCGAAACGGTAGCCGACCGTTTCAAAGAAACCCGTCGCCACCAGCCGGTCGCGCGCGGCGTCGAACTCGGCTTTCCCGGCAACCTGGCCCACTTTGAGGCCCGCCACCGCGAGGATCTGCTGGGCGGTGTAATTCTTGTTCCCCTCGACGGACAAGCTCTGGATGGGCCACTGGGTGGTTTCGGCCTTTTTGGCGGCGGCTTTCCGGCTGGCTTTCGGTGCGGCGGTCTGCGCAAAGCCGGGCGCGGCCGCAAGAAGCGCAAGAACCGCGATGAATCGCACCATCATCTAATTGTATGGGACGTGCGGAAGTCCGCGCGGTTGCGGATTCCGACTATGTAGAATGGAAAAAGTGCCTTACGATCTGATTGTTATCGGGAGCGGCCCGGGCGGCTACTCCGCGGCGGTGCGCGCCGGGCAGTACGGCCTGAAGACCGCCATTATCGAAAAAGACCCCAAGCTTGGCGGCACGTGTCTGCACGTGGGCTGCATCCCCACCAAAGCCCTGCTGCACACCGCGGACGTCTGGGAGCGTTTCGTGCACTCGGAGGAAGAGGGCATTGTGTGCGAGAAGCCGCGCATCGACTATCCCAAAGTCATCGACCGAAAAAACAAGATCGTCGCCAAACATGCCAAAGGCGTCGAGTTCCTCATGAAGAAGAACAAGGTCGAATGGATCAAGGGATACGGGGTCCTCAAGGGCGGCGGTCGCGTGGAAGTGACCGGCGAGCAGGGAACGCAGGCGCTCGAAGCGAAGAATATCCTCCTGGCAACGGGCTCGGAAGCGCGCATGCTTCCCGGCTTGAAACCGGATACGGAACGCATCTTGACCAACATCGAGATCCTGAATCTTACGGCCATTCCGCGTACGCTGGCCATCATCGGCGCAGGCGCCGTGGGTGTCGAGTTTGCGTCGGTCTTCAGCCGCTTTGGCACGCAGGTGACGGTCCTCGAGATGCTGCCAAGGATCGTGCCGGTGGAGGACGAGGAGATTTCGAAAGAACTCGAGCGCGTGTTCCGCAAGAACAAAATCCGCGTGGAAACCGGCGCGAAAGTCGAGAGCGTGGAAATTGTCGACAGCTGCTGCAAGATCAGCGTCACGCTCAGCAACGGCAAGAAGGAAGACCTGGCTGCGGAGAAGCTGCTGGTCGCCGTCGGCCGCAAGCCGAACACCGAAAAAGTAGGCATCGAGAACACGCGCATTGAGCTCGACCGCGGCTTTGTAAAGGTGAACCAGTGGCAGCAGACGGCGGAACCGGGCGTCTACGCCATCGGCGACATCGTGGCGGGCACGCCGCAATTGGCGCACGTGGCCGCCACGCAGGGGATGGTGGCGGTGGCGCACATGGCGGGAAAACCCGCCACGCCGGTCAACCGCAACCGCATTCCGGGAGCGACCTACACCGAGCCGGGCATCGGCAGCGTGGGTCTGACCGAAGCGCAGGCGCGTGCGCAAGGCTACAAAGTGAAGGTCGGCAAGTTCCCGTTCGCCGCCAACAGCAAAGCCACCATCCTGGGCAGCCACGACGGATTCGTGAAGGTGGTCGCTGACGAACGCTATGGCGAGATTTTGGGCGTGCACATCATCGGACCGCAGGCGTTTGAGTTGCTGGGCGAGGCAGTGGCGGCGATCGAGGCGGAAGCTACGGTCGAGACCATGATGCACACCATCCACGCTCATCCTACGTTGTATGAAGCCATGGGTGAGGCGTTCAACAACGTCTACGGTCTGGCGATCAATGCGTAGGAGCTCCTTGGCTCGAAATCCGCCCTCCACAATGCCGGCTACTTACCGAGCCGCGACCGTCAGGGAGCGGTTGCTCCGCGGAGTTATTCGACGCGCTCTTAAGGCGGTCCATGCGTAGCTGCCACTGGCGCGATCTGGGCCGAATCAATTACGCGGAGGCCTTCGAGCTGCAGCGCGCAGTCGCCGGCCGGCGCAAGCGCGGCGAGATTCCGGACCAGTTCCTGATCGTCGAACACCCGCACACCATTACCCTCGGCCGCAACGGGCACATGGAGAATCTGCTGGCGCGGGAGGAAATTCTGGAGCGCGCCGGTGTGGCGTTTCACCCTACCGACCGTGGCGGCGACATCACCTATCACGGCCCCGGCCAGATCGTGGGCTACCCGATCATGGACCTGCGCGAATGGAAGCGCGATGTGGTAGCGTATGTGCGGTCGCTCGAGCAGGTGATCATCGATGCGCTGGCGGATTTCGGCGTCGAAGCCGGCCGTATTCCTTCCATGACCGGCGTTTGGGTGGATGGCGCCAAGATTGCCGCCATCGGCGTGCACATCAGCCGGTGGGTTACCTCGCACGGCTTCGCGCTGAACGTTTCTACCGACCTGAGTTACTTTCAGTACATCGTGCCCTGCGGCCTGGTGAAGCCGGTCACTTCCATGAGCGTATTGGACGCGGGCGCGCCGCGGGAAAATGTGATCGAACGGCTGGTGTTTCATTTCGGCCGCGTGTTTGAATGCGACATGGCCCAGGCCAGCGCGAATATCGAGACCGGAGAGCTGATCTATGACTGACGTCGTGATGCCCCAGATGGGCGAGAGCATCGTAGAGGGGACGCTGACCAAGTGGCGCAAGAAGCCCGGGGAACACGTGGAGCGGGACGAGCCGTTGTTCGAGATCTCGACGGACAAAGTGGACACCGAGATTCCTTCCCCCGCCGCCGGAACGCTGGCGGAAGTTCTCGTCGAGGAAGGCAAGACGGTCGGCATCAACACGGTAGTGGCGCGAATCGATGAGAGCGGCGGCAATGGAGCGCGCGCCGCGGCGCCGGCGAAACCCGCGGCAGCGCCGCCTCACTCTCCACCGGTTGCAGCAGCGCCCGTGCCTACTCCGCCGCCGCAGGCTCCGGTTTCCGAGCCGGCTGAGGCTGCCGGGCCTCTTTCGCCGCTGGTGCGCAAGATGGCGCGCGAGAACAATATCGATCTGAGCCAGATCACAGGCACCGGAGCGGGCGGGCGCATTACCAAGCAGGACGTCGAGGCGTATCTGGCCGGGCGGCAGGGTACACCCGGGCGCGCGTCCGCACCGCCGGTTCAGGAGCCCGCCGCCTATGTGCCGCCTGCTGCGGCGACTCCGGCCAGAGTGCGCGTCGAGCCCATGAGCACCATGCGCATGAAAATCGCCGAGCACATGGTGATGAGCAAGCGCACCTCGGCCCACGTCACCACCATCCACAAGGTCGACATGACCAAGGTGGCCCGGGTGCGCGAACGCCTGAAGGCGGATTTTCAGACGCGCTACGGCCTCTCGCTCACCTATCTTCCTTTTGTGGTGCGCGCGGCGGTCGAGGGACTGCGCGCGTTTCCCATCGTGAACGCGTCCATCGAAGGCAACAACATCCTGTATCACAACGAAATCAATATCGGGATTGCCGTGGCGCTCGAGAACGGTCTCATCGTTCCGGTAATTCGCAACGCCGATGAGAAGAACGTGCTGGGGTTGCAGCGGGCCATTGCCGACCTGGCGGCGCGCGCGCGCTCGCGGCAGCTCAAGCCCGACGAAGTGCAGGGCGGCACCTTCTCCATCACCAACTTCGGCACTTTTGGCAGCATTGTCGCCACGCCCATCATCAACCAGCCGCAGGTTGCGATTCTGGGCGTGGGCAGCGTAGAGAAGACGCCTGTGGTGATCGATGACGCCATCGCCATCCGCTCGATCTGCTATCTGTCCCTCACCTTCGACCACCGGCTGATCGATGGCTCGCTGGGGGACCAGTTTACCGGCAAGGTGAAGGCCGTACTCGAAAACTGGTCGGAAGAAGTACTGTAGGGTTCATGCCCAGAAATTCGGAGCCCGCTACCGAGCCGCGACCAAAGGGAGCGGTATCTTGTACGCTAGTTAAACGGGATCGCCGTATTTAGGATAGGGGTTGGGATGCAGCAGACGCTGGACCGCATTTTTCTTGAAGCTTCGACGAAGCGAATGGAGCAATTGCTCGCGCGCATTCGGGACTGTGTCGGCAAACTGGCCCCCGACGAGATCTGGGCGCGCGGCCATGAGAACGAGAACGCCATCGGGAATCTTGTGCTGCACTTGAATGGGAATGTGCGGCAGTGGATTGTCTCCGGCGTCGGCGGCGCGCCTGACACGCGCGCACGCGATGCCGAGTTTGCGGCGCGCGGCGGCATGGAGACGGCGGACCTTCTGGGGCGTCTGGAATCCACGGTCCGCGAGGCGATCGCCGCCCTCGGCAATGTGACGGCCGAACGCCTGGCCCAACACGTCACGATACAGAAGTACGACGTGACGGTGCTCGAAGCCATCTTCCACGTGGTGGAACATTTCTCCCAGCACACCGGCCAGATCATCTTCGCCACCAAAATGCTGACCGGCGAGGACCTGGGATTCTACAAACACCTCAAAGCCGCCGCCCACGCGGAGAAGACACCGTAGGAGCAGCCGCGGCTTGGTCGCGTCCGGGTACGAGGTTGGGAATCCGACGTGAGCCAGCTAGGAAGGCTGTTTCTACGCATAGCCGGCGACGCAACCAAGGGGCTGGGGATCCGTGCGTAGCCACTGACGCGGGCTGCGTTTCACGAGACTAATCCCGATTACTGGACGGTAGGGCTGTTATCGCTAGTTATCAGCCCAATGGGATCGGCACAGTAACTCCGCAGAGGGCGAGTACGGCGAACGCGCAACGGGCCGTAGCGCGGCACGCTATCGGCTGAATTCCCTCGCCAGCCAGGATTTGGCGAACTCCCAGTCGCGCCTGACTGTTCGCGCAGAGATCTTCAGGACTTCTGCAATCTCCTCCTCGGTGAGCCCACCAAAATAGCGCAACTCGACAACCTTGGCCTGGCGGGGAGCCACTGTCGAGAATGCCTCCAGCGCCTCATCCAACGCCACCAGTGATGGATCACGTTCCCGTGACAAGAACGCTGTTTGGTCCACGTTCACCTTGATCGCGCCTTGGCCCCGCTTGTGCGAACCGCGGGCCCGCGCCGCGTCTACCAGAATTCGGCGCATCATCTGGGCGGATATGGCAAAGAACTGGGCGCGCTGCTGCCAGTCGACGTTCTTCACGTCCACCAGGCGAAGGTAGACTTCGTTCACCAAGGCCGTCGTTTGGAGCGTGTTCCCGGCCCGCTCATTCCTCATGAAATGCCGCGCCATGCGGTGGAGTTCGTCGTACACCTTGGCCGCTAGCCGGTCTAACGCCGTCTGGTCGCCGCCGCTCCAAGCTCTTAATAAACCAGTAATTTCCGCGGATCGAGGCAGCGCCATCCCATCCCTCAAAAGAAAGTATCACGGCCGTGGCCGGTTTTCCTGTCCCCTTCCGCCTGCAGCGGTGGAGAGAACAGGCAATGAAGACCACACGCTTGGTTGCGATGGTGGCAATGACGGGAGCAAGCCTCTGTGCTGGACAAAGCGCGGCGGCGCAAGAGGCCACTGTGACCGTCTGTCTCGAACCGGACCCGCTTGTCCTGATGGGTGTCCGTCCGTTGGTCTCGAAGATGTTCGCGAGCATCGGTGTCAGAGTCGACTGGCACGACCGCGATTCCTGCCCGGTTGACGTCGGCGCCATCCAGGTGCGAATGTCCTACCACCCGCCCAGCATCCGCAAATTCAAATCCTTGGCCTTTGCACAGCCATACGAGGGGACCATCGTAGTGTTCCCCGACCGCGTGCAGGAGTTGAATCGCAACGGGGGGCCGTCCGTGCTGGCACATGTGTTGGTTCACGAGATCGCGCACGTCATCGAAGGAATCGACCGGCATTCGGCTACTGGCATCATGAAGGATCGATGGGACGATAATGACTACTTCCAAATGCGCCGCAAGCCCCTTCGTTTCGCTCGCCAAGACGTGGACTTGATTTACGACGGCCTGAAGGTACGCCAAGCCCGCTTGGCCAATGCGATGACCGCTCGGTGAGTGTGGCCACGGTTGCCGGTCGGTGAAGGAAGGGGTATGGTTGAGACAAACATCCGGAGGAGTCTACGACCCCGGAACGTCTCAGCCAAATCGAAGAGGTGTTCCATTCGGCTCGTGAGCGCGAGCCGGGAGAGCGGGCCGCTTTCCTAGCTGACGCCTGCCGGGAAGATGAAGAGCTCCGCCGTGAGGTGGAATCGTTGCTCGCTTTCGGAGGGAGCCAGCTCCGCATTGCTGGGCGCACCGATGCAATAGCTAACGCTTGTGGCCATGTATTCCGACGTGTGCCGATGGTGCAACGGCAGCCCCGACCAGCAGCCGGGCTCGCATGCGTTGGGCCTGCTCCGTACTGAAAGTCAGTGGCGCACCCCTTTTCGGCTTGCCTGAAATGAATCACGCGCAGATCTTCCATCATGATTCCCTTATCCGAGTGGCCCCCCTCTCCCAGCAGCAGGTGACCCAACTCGTGCGCGATGATAAGGCCCAGAACCACGGGTTCTGAGAGGCCGACCCGATTCGCCAGTTGCACGCGCTTATAAAATACAAAAGAAGCATGATTTTGCAGGGTCACGCCAAAGTTCTTCAAGGGTAGACCGAACCCCTCGGCCATGGATTCGGGAAGAATCTTGAGCGTTGCAGTCGGGGACCCCGTGCTCGGTGTGCAAGCTGGAAATTTGTCGACCTCCCCTGGGGAGAGTGGGCATTCGGCGTACGCCAGATCGATGCCCGCCCGGCGGAAAATCTCGGCGGCATGCTGTTCGGCCTCGAGCAGGATGTCGCCGGGTACTTGCGCATAGTTGTAGGTTCGCACGGTTACTTTCAGCGGCGTTTCAGGCTCCCGGGCGCGTGGCAGCCGGGTGCCACACCACCCCAAAGCCGAACCAAGAATCGGCGCAAAGCCCCACCAAACTACCAAACTCAATAAAAGGCTCAAACTTCTGAACCCATTCCCTGTAATGTTCATGTCGCCCTCCGCTGCGAGCTGCGAAGCCAGGGCAACTATGGGTTAGGCGGGCCTTTCGATCGATGCAGTGGGCCTGGTATCCGTCTGGCATTTGCCTGACAAGTTAGATCGATGAAAACAAAGGGCCCCAGGATGGGGTTTCGGAGTAAACAGTCTAGAATAGGCCGCTCGTTTGTGATACGCTTGGCTAGGAGGGCGTGCTGCCGATGGCCGCCTCTCGCTCTCTCTGTTTCTTCCGCTTTGGCGCGTTCCAACTGGATTTGCGAGCCAGAGAGCTTCGTCGAAACGGCGTCAAGGTCCGGCTTCCCGATCAATCCATCCAAGTACTGGCGATGCTTCTGGAGCAGCCCGGCGAGGTGGTCACTCGCGAGGAAGTCCACCAGAGACTCTGGCCGAACGGGACCATCGTCGAGTTCGACCACAGCATCAATGCGGCCATCAAGCGGCTACGCCAGGCGCTGGGGGATTCCGCTGAAGCTCCAAGGTATGTCGAAACGCTACCGCGGCTGGGCTACCGTTTCATCGGTGCGGTGGAGCCAGCGCCGGCTACGACCCCGGAGCGTCTCAGCCAGATCGAAGAGGTGTTCCATTCGGCTCGGGAATGCGAGCCGGAAGAGCGGGCAGCTTTCCTAGCTGAAGCCTGCCGGGAAGATGAAGAGCTCCGCCGAGAGGTTGAATCGCTGCTTGCCGCGGAGGGTACCACCTCGGCATTGCTGGGCGCGCCGATGCGGGAAGCTGCCGCAATATTGGCGTCGCAGCAAGGTCAGAGCCAGCACCAGCTCGCGCCAGGACTGGAGCTCGGACCTTACATGATTGAGGCCCGCTTGGGCGCCGGTGGCATGGGCGAGGTGTATCGTGGCAAAGACAAGCGCCTCCGCCGCACCGTTGCTTTGAAGGTCCTGTCGCCTCACTTGGCCCGCACTCCCGGCCTACAACAACGCCTGGAGCGGGAAGCCGCAGCCATCTCATCGCTGAACCATCCGAACATCTGCACGCTGTACGACATCGGCCGCCAGGACGAGATCGATTACCTGGTGATGGAGTTCCTGGAGGGAGAGACGCTCGCGCAGCGCCTGAAGCGGGGAGCGCTTCCGTTGCCCGAGGTGCTGGAATCTGCCATACAGATCACTAGCGCGCTGGCCGCGGCACACTCCAAGGGCATCATCCACCGCGATATCAAGCCCGCGAATATCTTCGTGGTCGGACGCGGGCAGGTGAAGGTGCTGGACTTTGGGCTGGCGAAACTGAAAGAGCCTCCGCCGGGTTCGGAGTGCGAAATGGTGACGAGCGAAGAGAGTCTCACTGCTGCCGGCCTGGTGGTGGGCACCGTGGGTTACATGTCGCCCGAGCAGGCCGAAGGAAAGAGGGTGGACACCCGCAGCGACATTTTTTCGACCGGCTCTGTGTTGTACGAGATGGTGACGGGTCGGCGCGCGTTCCAAGGCGACTCGAAACTCTCGACGCTGTCGGCGATTCTGAAAAACGACCCGAAGCCGGTGAGTGCGGTCGTGCCGGATGTCCCGTGCGATCTGGAAAAGATCATCGCCCGATGTTTACGCAGAGACCCGGAGCGCCGCTTCCAGTACATGGCCGACGTAAAGGTGACACTGGAGGAAGTGAAGGAAGAATGGGAATCCGCCAAATTGAATATTTCAATAGGCGGCAGGTGGCGGAAGCAAAAATCGAGATTGTTGTGGGCTGTTAGCGGTATTGCCTTGCTGGTCCTCACGGCACTGGGAGTTGGGCTTTGGTTCCTGCGCCCGGCGCCTCAGGCCACCCAGAAAACTGTTCCGTTTACCAGTTATCCTGGCAGGCAGATTAGCCCTGCCTTCTCCCCCGATGGCAAGCAGGTGGCGTTTGCCTGGGATGGCGAGCAAGGTGGCAATTTCGACATTTATGTCAAGCTTGTGGATGCCGGAACCCCGTTAAGACTCACGAGCTCGCCCGCAGACGAATGGGCGCCCGCCTGGTCTCCTGATGCCCGCTACATCGCTTTTTGCCGGGATAAGTACGCCGGGGTCACAACGTCGTCTCGCTTGTCGCCTTACGCACAGTGGTTTGGCAACCTCCCCGACCACATTGAAATCTGGATGATTCCCGCACTGGGAGGCGCGGAGCGGAAGTTGGGAGAATCGGCGGGATGTGGACTGTCCTGGTCTCCGGATGGGAAGTACCTGGCGATGGTTGACAAGAGCGGGCCGCGCGAGCCCAGCAGCATTTTTTGGCTCTCCATCGAGACTGGCGACAAGCGAAAAGTCACCTCACCGCCTACCGAATACGCCGCGGATTGGAGTCCCCGATTCTCTCCCGATGGTAAGACGCTCGCGTTTGTTCGAAGTTATTCCAATATTAATGACGAGGTCTGTTTATTGTCTGTAACTTCCGATGGAAGGCCACTGGGTGAACCTCGGCGGCTGACTCTCGATGGACGGTCGATTTTTGGCTTAGACTGGACTGCCGATGGTCGGAGAATCGTGTATTCATCGGGCCAAGAGAGTAGCACGAATCTGTTGACGATCCTGGCCTCCGGGGGGGCACCCGAACGGTTGGCCGTCGCGGGCTTCGCTACGGCACTCTCCGTTTCTCGTAGTGGCAGTCGATTGGCCTACGAACGCGACGTGTTCGACACCAACATCTGGCGAATTCCTGGCCCGAACTCGACCGGCATGAAAAGCGCACCCTCCAGATTCATTGCCTCCACCGAACCGGATGCGGAACCCCAATTCTCTCCCGACGGCGCAAAGATCGCTTTCGGCTCGGCCCGCTCGGGCAATTACGAGATCTGGGTCTGCGATCCCGAGGGCCGAAATCCGGTTCAACTGACCTCCTTTGGTGGCGTGGCGATCGGAAGTCCGCGATTGTCGCCAGACAGCCGTTGGGTTGCCTTCGACAGCCCCAAGGCGGGCAACGGGGATATCTACGTAGTCAGCGCGGATGGGGGTCAGCCGCGCCGTCTCACCAGCGGACCGTCTAATAACGTGCGTCCGAGTTGGTCCCAGGACGGCCGGTGGATCTACTTCGGTTCCGATCGGAGTGGAGACTGGCAGATCTGGAAAGAGCCTGCGCAGGGCGGTACGGCTGTCCAGGTAACCAAGAGCGGCGGCGAAGAAGCGTTCGAATCGATCGACGGCAAGTTTGTTTACTATGCGAAATTGGATGCGCCTGGTGTTTGGAAGGTGCCGGTGGCGGGCGGCGAGGAAACTCGCGTGCTTGATCGGACTGGGCAGAACAGTTGGGCTCTAACTGGCCAGGGAATCTGCTTCTTCGACTTCACTGGCCCGGCCGGCACCACCCTCAAGTTTTACAACTTCGCCACCGGCAAGGTGACACTCCTCAGGGAGTTTTCGAAGGACACGCAAGTCGAAACGTCTTCCACCGCGCTAACCGTCTCACCCGACGTCCGCTGGATTCTCTACACGCAGCTCGATCGATCCGGCAGCGATCTGATGTTGGTGGAGAACTACCGTTGATCCCAGGTCTGATTCCTGGCGAGAAATCTTAGTGCTGTATCGAAAGCGAACCGGTGATGATAGCTTCGGAGGGCGAGCGGGGTCGCGCCGGTTCGCTTTCGATACAGCGATTTGAACGAAGCCGGCCGCGTTTGCGGCGGATGTGCGGTCTATGTCATTTCAATCGCCCGGGGAGGGTGGATGTCGGCGGCAACCGTCTTTTGAGTCGACTTTGCGGCGCGTCGAGGTGGCAGTGGAGGTGAGATCGGATCCAGAAGCGTACCCGAGTGAAGGTCGATGGCACGCGGCACGCGCTGGTTTCTTCCCTCGACGCGCAGGAAGAGTAACTGCGCCGGAGCACATAGTGTTGTGGACACGTGGGCAGATGTTTCATTGGGCCTCGACCACGTTAAGTGGTGGCGCACGCATTCGGATCTGCGCGGCGGTCAATCGCTCGACGACGACCATGGGCCCACCACAAGATGGGCACGTCCACCGGACCGGCGCGTGAG
>JAIQFK010000037.1 GCA_020073305.1 Terriglobia bacterium | reverse complement strand
GCCTTGGGTATCGGCCCTTGTTGCGCAGCCGCTCGCTGCCGCAGTGCGGGCACGATT
Source organism: Terriglobia bacterium (assembly GCA_020073305.1). Lineage (GTDB taxonomy): Bacteria > Acidobacteriota > Terriglobia > Bryobacterales > Bryobacteraceae > QHXW01. The sequence goes on along the minus strand of JAIQFK010000037.1, from coordinate 40,107 downwards.
TCAGCCCGTTATGCCGGGCAGAAATCCTCACCCCACCACCGCTGATCTGTAAATCGGTAATCTCATAGTCGGGCAGTCCTAATACGATCTCTGATTTGATCAAAACAATTCCTCCAAGAATGTTTTATCAAGTCAGGAATCCTGGGCTGCCCCCATTTCTGATGAAGAGCCCCAGAATTGCCTTCGTTTCTCAAAAACTGTCCGTCTTTTGTTGTGGTTACAGAGTTCGATAGTCGCAATTGCTCGAACGGCTCGCGGAAGCACGTCCGCAACTCCCCGTTCTGCCAAATCGCCTCCTGCACAACAAGCCGAAGCAGCCGGCGCCGTTCGCGCGCGCTTTGGCGCTCGAACAACTCTGCTGCGTTGCTGGTCAGTGACATCAGATCGACTGCTTCGGTTGCGGGAGCCAATTCAGCCGACTGGCACTGAGCGATCTTGGTTCGGACGCGCTGCTGAGTCCCGCGGATCTCATCGGCTTTCTTATCGTACGTGCTGGCGTCGATTCTCCCGTCCAGGCGGTCATCGTACAGCACGTCCAGGCGCGTCTGAAGCCGGTCCAGTTCCATCTGAAACCGACCGAGGGTTTGCGCGCGCGCCGCTCGTTCGGTAACGTCACTAGCAACGACCGTCTCCCGCAACCATTCGAGCACGGCGGGGGGAATGACCAGGGCACGCAACTGCCCGGCGAACAGGTCTGTCAGCTTTTCTTCGCGCGTGTACGGCTCCGGGCACTTCCCGCGGTAGCCCGTGCAATGGTAGTACACGTAGCGTCCCTTCTTGAGCTCACCGACAAGGGAACACCCGCAATGTCCGCAGTTGAGCAGGCTCGAGAAGGCGAAATCGTGTGTGACCTTGCGATCCCTTCTCTCGTGGCGACCGTCCAGAATTTCCTGGCAGCGTTCCCACACCTCCCCACTCACCAGCGGCTCATGAGTCCCTTGGTAGACCGTGCCGGCGTACTCGAACTCGCCCATGTAGATGCGGTTCCGAAGCATTTTGTGCAGCGTGGTCACCGGGATTTTGCTCTTGCTTTTGCGAAATCGAAATCCCTCTTCGTAGGCCTTCTTCGCGAGAGCTTTCAAAGAGTATTCCCCCGAATGGAACCAAGTAAATAACGTTGTCACGATGGGTCCCAGGACCGGGTCAGGCACGATGATCCGCTTGCCATCAGGACCGTCCGTATTCACGTAGCCTAGGGCGGCGAACGACGGCCACAAGCCCTGGGCGGCCTTCGTGCGCAGCCCCTTCCGCACCTCCTCGCTGAGGTTATCGATGTAGTTCTTGGCCATCAAGACCTTGATGCCGTGGACAAACTTCTCCGATGAACGTGACTGGTTGGTGAGGATCACGTTCTCCTTCACGAAATGGATCTCCAGGTTCAACTCGTCAATGGTGACGTAGTCCTTGAAATTCCGGTACAGCCGGTCGGTTTTCTCAACCAGTAGAACGCGGCACTCAGGGTGCTGCCTGAAGTAGGCGATCATCGTCCCAAATCCCAGTCGTCCCGTTGTCTTGGCCGTCTCCGCGTCCACAAACTCCTCCGCGATGCGCACCCCGATTTGGGTCCCATAGGGCCGCAACAAATCTTGTTGGGCGGGAATGCTATACCCCTGCTCCTGCTCCTTGCTCGAGACCCGCGCGTAAAGAACCGCCAGTCGCCGCGTGTCCACCGCCCCGGCTGTCAATTGATGCTTCGTAACACCTCTCGTCATAAATAGGCCTACCTGAGCCTGCGAATCTCGTTCTCATCACCTGTACGGGTGGCATGCAACCCTACGGATTGCCTGAGCGGTGTAACCGTGCTTTGCATGCCTAGGCAGCCTTATCGAGCCCAGACTCACTGGTGGTCGGGCGCCGTATCATCACAACATTATCAGCTGTGGGTGCGCTCGTCTTGGTCAGACGGTCCCATTCCCACAGGATGCCTACGAACTCCAACAGCCGTGCGCGCATTCGCCCCCATTCCAAATCACTGAAGGCCCGAGAGGCAACTCCTTCGAGTGCCCCTCGAGCTGCGCTTTCCAACTGCGTTAGCTTTGTCCCACCAGCCGGCGCATTGAACGTTCGTGAGGCCATGTGAAAATCCAACAATCCTTGATCGGTCTGGCCCAGAAGCTCTCCCCCGGTCGCTTGCTGCTCCCAGGAGGAAAAGCGTTCTGCCGCCCACACTCCAAACTCCAGCGTAGAACATAGTGAGATGTAAAGCGATGAAAATAAACGGCAATAAGCGCGTAACGTTATTGCCGTTTTCCCCCGGGTAGAGCTGTTGCGTAGGTTGAGCGGGCGTAGTTAGAGGCGTGATACTTCCGCTACGCTACGTGGGGGCCCACTCTTTGATTTGGGCCTTCTCGCCCAGCCAGCTCTTCGAAGAATTTCTCTGACAATCTTCCCCACCGTGGACGCGTCAGCATCTGCGCCGGCGATTTCCTTCAATGGCACACCGACCAGGTGTCTCGCAGTCCATTCGTACCGTTGATCCAGGGGTGCGTTGGCTCCACGTTTCCGGCCTGCACGAGTCGCGCCCAGCTCTATGCCAGGGCCGCGGGTGCGCTTCGCCTGCGGAATCTCCTCATCCACGTTTACTTTGATCCAGTACTTACACCCTTGTAAGAACTTGTTCCGATGTTGCTCCCACGCCTTATCGGCGGTCTTCACCCACTCTTCCTTCGATTGATTCAATCGGTCGAATGCGGGTGGCTGGAACGGAGATAGCGATATGAGCTGGCGATAATGGTTCTGATCCTGCGCTCTGGTGTAATACACTTGGACAAAATCCGGCCACTCACCGTATGGAATTCCCAAACGACTGAGAGCCTGAACAATGCAAGCCCGAACTTTGTGTTGCCGGTTCTTTTCGGCGGCGGCGGCCTGACCTACGGCGCCGGTCGCTGAATTCCTTGCCCACTTGGCCCTCTTGCGGCGTAAATTGGAGTCAGCCATCTGCTCCTCCTAACAACAATCTACCCTCAACTCGCACTACCCGCACGAGTGGGGCACTCGTCTCCGAACGGGTAGCAGCCGGCTTGAACGCACCAGAATCCTCCTGCTCGCCTGCTGCACCAGGAGGAATGTGCGGCCGACGTTTTCAACTTTCATCGAGCACCGCAACTGGACGACGCAAACGGACAATTAGGGATCAGTCTGTTACCCCCCTTATGCGGGCACCGAATGCATAGTCAGCACAGTGCAGGGCGAAGTCGCTGGTCTAGACCAACTGGGCTGTCTCCGCCAATCCACGTTCGTATGTCAACAAACAATCGTCTACTGAGGCCAAATGACCATATACGATAGAAGAACAATGTACTTCGTAAACTCCGCCCTCGATTTACTGAAAGGAAAGGGGCTCCAGATCTCTGCCATCGGGCGTTTGGTTCTTGCGGTCTTTGTTTCGACCTCGCTCTCCTCCGGCTATACGGTTCTCACCCACGAAGCAATTATCGACTCCGTTTGGGATACATCGGTGAGGAAGCTGCTTCTGAAACGATTCCCCGGCGCGACGCCGGAGGAGTTGGAGCAGGCGCACGCCTACGCTTACGGAGGCTGCATCATTCAGGACATGGGATATTATCCGTTCAGCAGCCGCTTTTTCAGCGATCTCACACACTACGTCCGCAGTGGCGATTTCATCTCGGCGCTGATTCGCGAATCGCAGGACCTGAACGAATATGCGTTCGCGCTCGGCGCGCTGGAGCACTATGCCGCCGATACAGAGGGGCACCGCATCGCCACCAATCGTGCTGTGCCGATTTTGTATCCCGAGCTGCGACGGAAATTCGGGAGTTCTGTGGCCTATTGGGATGATCCGGTGGCGCACATCAGGACGGAGTTCGGCTTCGATGTGCTCCAGGTCGCGTCGGGGCGATACGCAACGGACCAGTATCGGAGCTTTATCGGTTTCCAGGTGTCGCGGGCGGTGCTGGAGCGCGCGTTCCGGGATACGTATGGCGTCGAAATGAAGGACGTGTTCGGAAATGTGACCCTGGCACTCGGCTCCTATCGACACACCGTCAGCTCGATCATTCCGGGCATGACGCGGGTGGCGTGGAGCCTTAAGAAGGACCAGCTTCAGAAAGAGATTCCGGGCGTTACGCGCAAGAAGTTCCTCTACAATCTCTCCCGCTCGAGCTACGAAAAGGAGTGGGGAACGGAGTACCACAAGCCCGGCTTTGGCACGAGATTGCTGACCTTCCTGTTCCGGATCTTTCCGATGTCCGGCCCGTTCAGGGCGCTCAAGGTCCGCACGCCGACTCCGGAAGTAGAAAAGCTATTCATGGCGAGCTTCAACGCGACCGTCGACCGCTACCGGTCGGTTCTGGCAAACGCGGAAGCCGGGCAGCCGGAGCTGCCGAACGAGAATTTCGATGTTGGCGGACCAAGCATCGCCGGCAAGTACCAAGGAACCGACGAAGCCTACGCGAAGCTGATGGGAAAGCTGGCGGACCATCAGTTCGCCGGGATTCCGCCGGAGCTTCGCCGGAATATCCTGGCGTACTACAAGGACCTGAAGCCGCCAGTCTCCACGAAGTCCACCAAGAAGGAAAAAGCCGACTCGGCGAAGCTGCTCGATCAGATCGATCGACTGAAAGCGGTTCCGGAAAGCGAACCGTAAGGCGTAAGCAGTTCTTGACGGAGCACCTCGCCTGCTACAAACGCTCAGGACGAGCCACGATCACCAACGAGTGTGAAGCATCCGGCGAGCAGTAGCGCCCACGCCGCTCCGAGCGAGATGCCACTCACGACGTCAGTCGCATAATGGACGCCAAGGTACACGCGTGAAGCAGCAACCATGACAAGCACCGCCGATACGGCCAGAAAGATTGCGACTCTTGCGCCCGAGTGCTGTACATGACGGCCTGCGATGATCGCGATCGTCAGGTAAAGCGCGGAGGTCGAAACCGAATGTCCGCTTGGGTATGAGAAGCCCGACACGACGATCAGCTGCTGGGCCTCCTCTGGACGAACTCTTTCGATGATGTTCTTAGTCACGAGCGTCAATATTCCTGCTCCCGCCGAAGCGGCGAGCAACTGGAGGGCGCTTATCCGGTCGCGCAACACAAGCAACACCACGAGAGTAAAGGCCGAAAACAACACCACCAAGGTGACCGATCCGAGCGCTGTCACATCGACTGCCGCGATCGTAAGCCATGGAGTCCGCTTTTTTGCCACAGCAAGCAGGATTGCGCTGTCCATGGCACCCACATCTCCTTCGATCAACTCCCTTGTAATACGAACGAACATCAGGAATGCGAGCGCAGCACCGCCCAACCACAGAGAGAGACGCCCTGCGCGGGTCGAGAACAAAGTGCGACTCATGAACATCGCCGTATCCGTGAGCGAAACTGCGAGGGTTTCGAAGGTCTGTGCTTCATCGCGCCACCGGAGGCTCCTGGCTGGTGGGAATTCCGACTAGGGAGCGGTAGAACGCCGCGGCCCGGTTGATGGCGGAAGACTCATTTCCTAAGATCAGCCGATTCGCGTTCTGTCCTGTGCGCACAATGCTGTAGTAGCGCCAGACGTTTTCCGATTCGCGATCCAGAAAGTAGATCGACTGCATCTCGCCCGGGTGAAGGAAAGGTATGAAGAGATAACGCATCGTGCTGACGTTCTCGACATCGAAGACGAGCCGGTCCGCTGACGCCTCAGCAATGTGCATGCGGTAGATGCCCTTGCCAGAAAGGTTATCGGCCTGTTCAAAGTAGAGCACCTTGCCTTCCTTCATCTCATCGGGTGTGAAGTCCGTGCGGCGTTGACCAGGCTGCGCGCCGGTCAGTGCGTGGGCCTCTACAATCAATGTTTGCCACTGCTTGTGAGTGGTCGACCAGTAGCGCATGCCCGCGAGTTCTGAAATTGCCCCGATGCGGCGAAGGAAGCCCTCAGCCCCCGCGGTATGACGAAATCTCGCAACGATGGTTACCAACGTTGTAAATCCCACGCCAGTCCAAACGGTGCACGCGGGCGGTTTCCAGTCGCGGCCGAAATCAGACTTGCTCCATGACTTCACGATGGCCGAATCATCCAGATCAGGATAGGGCGGAAACGGTTCCCTTCCGCATGGCGGCTGCGGCCCTGATTGCGCATAGCCGTGCGCCTGGCAGAGCAGCATTGCCGACAATACAAACCGAACGCGGTGCCAGGTCCAGGTCCGGGCGAGCGCCCCAGGGCGCGAATCTGCGCTCATGTGACCATCATAGTTGTTGCCCGTACCTAGGTAGGTCAGCGATGCGCGCATATCGAAGAAAACAACGGCAGCCCTGTGCGCTGTGAGCGATGCTTACCGAGACGAACGGCCAGTAGTCTCTGTCGTCGGCCGCTCACGCGTGTCGCGGAAGGGAATGCGGAGCTTGTGAGCGATATCTGGCCAAAATTCCCGGAGGACGTCGAAACCCATGCCGGCTGCGAGGGAATAGCCACCCGTCCTCAGGGCGGGAGTAAGACCGCGTTCGTTCCCCGGATGGTAGGCATCGTTGAGAGCGACAGCGGTAATAGTTCCCAACCATCGCGAAACGTTGAGCATATGCTTGCCGCTGTCGCGCTGCGCTACAAAGGTATGCTCGACTGCATGGAAGAAACGCTGCCTGCCGCTGCCGTGGATCAGGCGGTAGTATCGAGGGTCCTCCGAGAAGATCGTTGGATACGCGAAATCCGTGAAAAACCTCCACGTTGTCTGCCCGGCGAAGTCGGCGCCAAAGCGTTTCCCATAACCCCCGGCGCCCTGTCCGAACTTGGGGTCCCGGTTTGATGCCTGATCCAAACCTGCGTTGAAGGCGGCCTCAAAAAATGAGATTGGATCAAACGTATCCCGAACGAATAGGATGAACTTGTCTTTCACCTCGAGAGAGCACAGTACGGTTCCGGGTTTGTACCGCGGAGGATGCACCGATTTAAGCTCCAGTTTCCGGGCGAAGGCTCCCACTACCTTCTGGAATGGACCGTGGTAGTCTTCAAAGCTGAGGAGCGGCGGCGGCTCCAGGCACGGCGCGGCCACGTTTTTCGTGGTCTCCACAGGCGACGCTGAGCCCCGTAAAAGCGCGCCCAGTAAATCGGCACCCCGTGAAGTGGCGTCAAGTAAAGGCACGCCTGGTAGAGCATCACCGGCGATAGCGGTGGCTGGGGACACAACCTCCTGCGCGCTCACAAAAGCGCCCCCCGCAAGGGTCAGCAAGATCGCCGCTCTCGCCCTTCTTCGGAAATGAGGACAGCACCTCATGGTGCACGGACAGGTGGTCGCCAGCCGGCCTGCGGCACAGGTCTCTGTTTTCCGAGCCGGACACAGGACCGTAAGGCTATCTACCGCTAATGTGGAGTTCGCTGGTGAGGGGACCTCTAGCGCCAGTGCCCCTCCACTAGTACCCAGCCGCCCCTATGGTGCCTCCATCGATGCGCTACCCAGTGGGCGTGCCGTCGTGGAGGCTGTTCCCACCTTCCTGGGGTCCAGGCATAAGCGTTGCCATCCCAACGATGGTACCCGGAAACCCACACATAGTTACGGCTGGGCGGCGGCGCTCGCCTTTCGATTTCAGCACGGGGTGGCGCGATGCGAACCACAATATCGGCCGCCGCAGCGCTGAAGGACAGCGAGCCTGCAAAAACCAATCCGATCAATCGCTTAAAAACCATAACTCGCTCTCCTATTCTCAGTACCTAACTGCGAACCAATCCGGCCGCAGAATGCACTACCAAGCTCTTCTCCGTCTGAGGGTGTGATAGAGAACCAGCAAAACCACTGAGCCGCTAACCGCCACGATGAGACTGTGGAGAGTAAGTCCGCTTACGCCATGGGCTCCAAAGATGTGGAACAGCCAGCCACCAGCAAAAGCGCCGACAACACCCAACAGGATATTGAGCAGGATGCCCTCGCCCCTCCGATTTACCAGCTTGCTGCCAATGAACCCTGCGATCAGGCCGAGAACTATCCAAGCCACAAATGACATAGTCGCTCCCGTTTGTCCCGTCAATGAATGTAGCGACGAAGACGACCGGCCGTATGCGCCACCTCGCATGATGAATAGAGCACAAGCGCAAATAAGATGCGATGTATCTTTCTCGGTTGGATCATATTTCACCGCTCTCCGACGTTTAGCACTGCACGTGCGTGACCGTATGCAAACACTTGACACGCCATCAGGCAGCTACGCGGGTACCGGCAAAACCTGCACTCAAGTGCATAACTCTACGTGCTGGCTCCGTGCCCGCGTGTTGGAATCGATAAGACTGCCTGCATCGCGCGGCATCCCGAGTGTCGCGCGTAGCCTCAGTGGAAAAGCCCCAACAGGTAGGCTACGAGGAGAATCAACAAGACGGTACCCAGCCCCACGCCTGCGCCGCCTCGGTAACCCCAGCGGCCATAGCCGTAGTACCCGCCGCCGCTGAGAACCAACGATAGAATAATCACAATCAGTATCAGCATTTTGAATCCTCGCTTCTTTCTGAAGCTTGGCGCTCGCGCCGAGCCCGCCTCGCTTACTTTTCAAAGACGCCTTCGACCTGCCCGACTTTCTTTTGAACCTTGCCAGTGAGGTTCTCGGATTTGCCTTCAGCCTCTAAGTCAGGATCGTTGATGACCTGGCCAGCCTTCTCTTTGACTTTGCCTTTCACCTCGTGAAACTTGCCCTTAATCTGGTCTTTCGTGCTCGACTTCATTTGTCTTCTCCGTATTCTTCAAGTTTGCGTAATCGGTAAGGGGCGGGTTCTCCGTCACCCACCCCTGAAGGAATTGCAATTTGATGCCCAACATTCGGGCTCGATTTCGAATCGGTCTTTGACCCCCTGCGGACGTGATGCTTACATGCGAGAATTCCCGCTTTAGTTCCAGACTCTAGGTCCAATAGGGCTTGGCGCCATAATAGCTTGAGACTTCGGCGCCCCAGGCGCGGTCGGTCATGTTCGGCCAGTGAGCCTTGTCGAAACCGGGAGCGTGCTCCAACAACTGTTTATCGACATCCAGGATGAACTGTCTTTCAACGGTGTCTACCGCGAGTGCATTCCAGGGGATGGCAAACAATTTATCACCCATACCCAGGAACCCCCCGAAAGAAAGGACCGCGTAAGCGACTCGACCCTTCTCGACGTCGATCATCAAATGTTCGATTTTTCCGAGATCCTCTTTTTGACGGTTCACGACCTTGTCGCCTGTAAGAGTGTCTGCCGCCAAAACGCTCTGCATCCAACGTCCTTTGGCGTCTCTCGTTTGTGGCATGATATCTCCTTCTTTCAGATTAGGAATTAGACGAACTACGAGACCGCTCGCTGTGCGGATTCCCCGGTAATGTTCGATTTGAAGCTCTGCAGGAGCCGCCAAGCACAGTCCAGTAGTTGTAGGTCTTAAATACTGTATTCCATCGGGTCTTGCTTGAGCAGATTCTGGACCAAAGCAGAATGCGTGGAAACAACAAGCCAGAGACTGGAGGCGCCCGCGCGCAGGTGCAATTCCTGCCTTCCATAACGCAAGAATTGCCGTAGGAAGAAGACGGCAACGACAGAATACAACCGGGGTGGGAGCCACAGAACTCAGCCCGGATATCCGGCCGCCGATCAAGTTCCTCCCAGTGCGACTCCGGACCCACCAGCAACTGCAACCACTGCACGAATCCTCATGGCCCGCCCTGCCCGTCACCGCGTCCGCCAGATGCCCCAGTCGAGCGGGCTGCAGGCCGCAGAATACCGATTGGCACAGGTGGCCGGCGCACACCGTGCTTCGGCCCAGGCAAAAGTATCTGCAACGCAACGTCCCTGGAGGGCATGACCAACGGCGCAGGCGCGGTATCAGGTGGCGTCTTCGGCGGCTCCTGAGCTGGCGCTTCAGATGTCGTCTCTGCAGGCGACTCAGAAGCCACGACTGGAGCCTGTTCGGCCGGCTGCGCTGCCTGCGCTCGCGTCCCGACCGGGCGTGGTGCTTTCCTGACCCCAGCCGACCGGCACAGTTCCCGGAATGACACGTAGAGGAAATCGCGCATGCGGCCTACGTCCGGGGCTGCGAGAGCATCTGCGCTGAGCCCGAAAAAGAGCTTCCCGTCATAACTCTGCACGGCGCAGCCGATGCCCAATTCACAGCCGGTCGGCACCTGCGGATAATACGCAATCATCCGCCTCCCGGCCGCAAAAAGGGGCACTGGGGACAACTCTCCCACGTTCGTGCAGATGATATTAAAGAGCGGTAGGGGCAGTGTGATCTGCGAAATGCTCTTCCAAAATAGGGCTTGCAGCAGAGGCGGAGCGGCGGCGATGCAACTGGCCGCAAGTGCGACCAGGTCGGCAGCCCTTCCGCGCTTCATGGTCTCCGTCCTGGTGGCGACGGTGCGCAGCATCTGGACCGGGTCCCGCACGTCCATGGGCAGCGCCACCGGCAAAAATGAGACCTGGTTGCCCACGCCATCCTGCTGGGTCCCTCGCCGCAAGTTCACCGGACAAACGATACGCACGAAGCGGTTCACGACGCTCTGCCGGTGCAGTTTCACGTACCGCGCCAACGCCCGGGTCAACACCGTCAGGATGACATCGTTCACTGTGCCGCCCGCAGCCTGTCGGATGGCCTGCACATCGGCGAAGTCGAACTCTGCGCCGCAGAACTTCCGATCCCCGCTACACGACTCGTTGAACGGAAGTCTCTCCACGGATTTCACCATTTCTGGCACCAAATCCAGAAGTCCTTTGAGGTTGTTCCGGGGCGAGTCGATCAAAAGAGCCTGCGCGAAACCAGCGAGGGTCGCCTCGGCGGCGATCAAGCTCTCCATCGTGGTCTGAACTGCCTTGCCGATTGTAGCCGTCAGAGCGTTCCCGGATGGTTGGCGCTTCGGTGGCCGAAAGCGCTTTTTGCGGATGGCACGGGAGCCTTCCGACGTCGGACTCAGCATCACTCTCACGAGCGCCGTCCCAGAAATGCCATCGGCGAGGGCGTGATGTATCCGCACAATCAGGGCGCCCCGACCGTCTTTCAAACCATCCACGACGTGAAGGTCCCACAGCGGCTTGCTGCGGTCCATCAGTTGGCTGAGAATGCGCCCGACCAGCGCTTCCAATTGGGCCTGTCCGCCGGGAAGATCGAGGCTCACCCGGAAAATGTGCCGCCGGATGTCGAAGTGCGGATCATCCTGCCACGTGGGTTCCCCGAGGTGGTACGGCGGCACCACCGCGACTTGCCGGTAGCGCGGGACGAGATGCAGCTTCGAGTCGATGCAGGCGACGAATTCGTCAAACGGTATGGGGCCGTCAAAGACGGAGACGCTCGCCATGTGCAAGGGCATCTCTTTGCGTTCAAGGTAGAGGAAAGCGGCATCTACGGCCGACAAACGATTATTGGGAGCAGGGTTTTTCGTGTCCCTGTGGCCATCTTCCCCGCGTGGCCGGCGGGTAACTCGCCGATCTGCGTTCCCCCTCGGACCGGCAGCGCCTACAGGCAACTGGCGTGGCATCGAAGCCCCTCTTCCTCGCCCAACAAGTATTCGTCGGCCACCGCTTGTGGACAGCACGCGCTCTGCCAGAGTTCAAAGGCTTCGGCAAGTTCTGTGGCCATCGGCCATGCGGGTGCTTCCATGACATGCTTTCTTTCCGAGACTGCTCTAAAAATGGGGCAAGAATCGGCCGACAACACAAAATAAGGACCTGATACTCCAGAATCAGAGTAGGGCGGATTCCCGAGTGTGTCAATCCTCTATCGCGCTCCGCCCTGCGCGTGCACGAACATCCTGATGAACGGCCCGGGGCAGCGCGTTGCGATTTGATCTCCCGCCAAAGTGAGCAATTTCGTCCAAGTGCTCAAAGCTTAGATCGAGGCGGATGTGCCGATTACTCCCGCTGACCGCTTCCACCTTTGTATGACGTACGTTGCCGGGATGTGCAACGAAATTCACTGCGAACCTTGCAGACACCAGGGTGAAGGGAATCAAGGGGACAGCTGGCGATGCAGAGGTTTGCACGACCTCTGCAGCGGCGCTCGCCAGCAACACATGCCCCGACAGGAAGTGCCCGCTCGGGGTTCTGGACGCGCCCATACCCACGAGTGTGGTAAACACGAGCAGAACGACCGTCAAAATCAAAACTCTCTGTTTCATCCTTCTGCTTGCCCGCACCAGCGTCACAACCACGTTGACGTGTTCTCGGCGACCAGTGGGTAGGAGTTTCACAATGTCAACTTAAGCGTAGACGGCAAGGCCATAATTTGCTGAGCTGTATTGCTCATAAACCGCATGAGAGGAGTGTAACGCTGACCCCGAGGGGTTGCGCAGGCTTCTGCGAGCGGCCATACTTCCAGCATGAATCTCAAAAGTGCGGCGTTGCTTGCGCTTCTCGGGACGGGCCTGCTGGCGATACTGCTGCTAGCGCATTTCATCCTTGATGTATCGAATGCTGCTCGCGGCCTGGTTCCGGCCATCCGGGTGTTGACCTCCCTCATTCATGTGCTGGCAAGTCTGAGTCTGGCGGTGTTCTTTTACATTTTTCATAAGGCGCAGGCCTGATGCCGACGGTGGCCGGGTGTCTGGTGGGCTGGGAATCGCGCGCAGTAACTCGCCCGCCGTGGCGTCACGCGGAACGCGCAAGACGGCGTAACTGACCTGTTGCACATTTGCCGCCGTTTGAATTCGAGAGGTTTATGGGGCGAGGCCGCCGCGAGCTGGGCCATCCGGCCTTTACGTTCAGCTAAATGTGCATTGCCAAAAGCAAATTCTGCACTTGCGGGTGCGGCCCTACTTCGTATCTCCCCGTAGCGTGGTCTCCGATGCTTGACCCGGCTCGGCACAGACACAAAGGCGACACTTCCAAGAGGAGGAACACTGACTGGTCGTCTGCGTGCACATCCAATACCGATCTTAGAGGAGACGATGATTATGCAATCTGTTCGAGGTATCAGTAGAGCTGCTCTTTTTCTGCTTTTAGGGACGATTGTCCCTGTGTACGCACAGCACGACCAACAGAGCGAAAAACAGGGCAAGCCTGAAAAGCAGCAGAGGGTCCAACAGACTCAGCAACAACAACCGCAGCGGCAGCAGGCCCAACAGACTCGGCAACAACAACCACAACAGGAGCGGGCCCAACAGGCTCAGCAACAACAACCGCAGCGGCAGCGGGACCAACAGGCTCGGCCACAACAACCACAACAGGAGCGGGCCCAACAGGCTCAGCAACAACAACCGCAGCAGCAGCGAGCCCAACAGGCTCAGCAACAACAACCGCAGCGGCAGCGGGACCAACGGGCTCAGCAACAACAACCGCAGCAGCAGCGGGTCCAGCAGACTCAACAACAGCGGCCGCAACAGCGGCAGGCACAACGTTCCCGGCAGGCCCAGCAACAACAGCAACCGCAGCGTACGCAGCAGCAGGCAGTCGCGTGGCAACAGCAACGCGGATGGCAACAGCAGGGCGGCTGGCAGGGGCATAGTACATGGCAGGAGAATCGCGCTCAACGGTGGGACAGCGATCATCGCACCTGGGCGCAGCGTGGAGGCTATGGCGGCTACTACATTCCTGAGGACCGTTTCAGCCTCTATTTCGGAAGTCAGCACGCCTTCCGGATGAACTATCGCCCCACAATCTACATGGGGTATCCGCGCTTCTCATACGGCGGCTTTTCGTTCATGCTCGTGGATCCCTGGCCAGAATACTGGTCAGAAAGCTGGTACGACACCGATGACCTTTACATCGATTATGACAACGGGTACTACCTTTACGACCGCAGATATCCGGGCGTCGGACTTGCGATCACCGTCGCACTCTAGCTGACGAGCGGCGATGACAAAGTCGGCCAAGATGCCTGCTGCATTCCAGAGGGAACGACATCGCGGCGAACGTGTCGGCTGGCTACGCGCGGCGGTATTGGGCGCGAACGATGGCATACTTTCAACGGCCAGTTTGGTGCTCGGTGTCGCAGCAGCGCATGCGACTCACAGCAATGTATTGGTCGCGGGCGTGGCCGGCCTGGTCGCCGGGGCGATGTCGATGGCAGCAGGCGAATACGTATCTGTGCATTCACAGGCAGACACCGAACAGGCCGACCTCAAGCTTGAACGCACGGAACTGAAGACGGATGACAAAGGCGAGCACAAGGAGCTGGCGGCGATCTACGTCGCTCGCGGGCTTGATCCTTCGCTTGCGAAACAGGTCGCCCAGCAGTTGATGGCCCATGACGCGCTGGGCGCTCATGCGCGCGACGAACTCGGTATCTCCCCGGCGCTCAGGGCGCGGCCGATTCAGGCTGCGTTGGCCTCGGCCGGCAGCTTCGCCGTCGGAGCGGCCATGCCTCTGGTGGTCACCGCCATAGCTCCGGAGGCGGGTCTGATCCCTCTGGTCTCTGGAACGTCACTGTTGTTTCTGGCGATTTTGGGAGGATTGGCTGCGCGCGCTGGGGGCGCAGGCGTGACGCTGGGAGCAATACGCGTCACGTTTTGGGGCGCTTTAGCCATGGCGCTCACCGCTGCCGTCGGAGCACTGTTTGGAACCGCCACAACCGGGGTTTGAGGAGGGCGAAGAGCTTCTAGCGCTCGCCGGCCAGGCCCGAAGGCCTGTACACTATTGTGGGCGCCCAGTCACAGCAGCGCATGCCGGCGATAGAACCAGGTCTTGACGCCTTGCACCAAAACCAGGTACGTCAGGGCAAGCAGCAAAATCGCACCCAGCAACGACAGTGGTAATGGGGTAAACCCAAGCACGACGCCAAGGCCCGTGTACGGCAGCACGGCACCGGCAACTGAGACGGCGACAACCCCTAACAGCAACCGCCCGCTCGGACGGCTCTTGAACGGGTTGCCCGCCGTCCGGATGACAAACACTACCAGCGTCTGCGTGGCGAGGGATTCCACGAACCATCCGGTCCGAAACAGCGGCGCGTTGGTGGAAGCGTGGAACAGCCAGAGCAGGACCCCGAAAGTGAGGAAATCGTAGACGGAGCTGATGGGGCCGATGACCATCATAAACTGGCGAATGAACCCAATTTGCCACCGCTTGGGCTTGTGCAGCAGGGCCGGATCGACATTATCGCCGGGGACGGCGACCTGCGAAGTGTCATAAAGAAAGTTGTTCAGCAGAATTTGAGTCGCCAACATGGGCAGGAATGGCAGGAAAAGCGACGCCGCAGCCATGCTGAACATATTGCCGAAGTTGGAGCTGGTGCTCATGATGATGTACTTCATGATATTGGCGAAGCACCGCCGCCCTTCGATGACTCCCTCATTCAAGACCGCAAGGTCTTTCTCCAGCAAGATGATTTTCGCGGCATCTTTGGCCACATCCACGCCATTCATTACGGAAATGCCGACGTCCGCGGTGTGTAGTGACGGAGCATCGTTGATGCCGTCACCGATGTACCCAACGACATGCCCGCGCGCCTTCAGGCCGAGGATTACCCGGTTCTTCTGTTCCGGAGACACGCGAGCGAAGATGGCGCCGTGCTCCGCCTGGTAAGCCAGGGCGGCATCGTCCATCGTGTCCACCTGGCTGCCGGTGACAATGCGGTCAGTGGCCAGCCCGACATCGTGGGCCACCTTCTGCGTGACGTATTGATTGTCGCCGGTCATAATGACTACGGAAACGCCGTTCTTGTTCAGCGATTCGAGAACGGCAAGAATCCCCTCCTTGGGCGGGTCGAGGAATGCAGCAAACCCGGCCAGCGTCATCTCCTGCTCGGCCGTGAGCGCATACGCATCCTGCTGCTCTACCTTTCGGACCGCGACTCCGAGCGTGCGGAATCCGTCGGCACTCAACTTCTTGAAGGTCTCCGCCGCCTGGGCTCGCCGGCTTTCATCGAACGGTTGAGGAGCCCCGTCAATGATGACGGTCCCGCAGATGGCAAAGACGCTTTCTGCCTCGCCTTTGGTAATGAGAAGGTGCTCGCCGCCACGCCTCACTACCACGGAGAGGCGCTTACGGTTGAAGTCAAAAGGGATCTCGTCCACCTTCTGATATTCCACGATGGCAGGATGCTCATGCTTCAGTATGGCGTCGTCCAGCGGGCTCCTGATACCCGATTGAAAGTAGCTGTTGAGGTAGATGAACTGGAGGACGTCTTCGTTGTCCTGGCCGTGAACGTCCACGTGCCGGTCAAGCACGATCTCGCCTTCGGTCAGGGTCCCGGTTTTATCGCTGCAAAGGATCTCAATGCTGCCGAAGTCTTCGATGGCCGAAAGTTGTTTGACCAGAACCTTTTTTTTGGCCATCCGTCGCGCACCCTGCGCCAGCGTGATCGTGATGATCATCGGCATCATCTCCGGCGTCATCCCGACGGCAAGCGCGACCGAGAACAAGAACGATTCCAGCAGCGGACGATGTAAGACAATGTTCACCAGCAGGACGAAGAGCACCAGCAGCATGATCACTCGCATGATCATCAGTCCGAAGTGGCGTATGCCACGGCCGAATTCGGTCTCCGGTGGCCGCATAGCCAGCCGCTGGGCAATCTCGCCGAATGCAGTGTCTTTGCCTGTGAGAACGATAACTGCGGTGCCGATTCCGGTTTGAACAGCCGTGCCCAGGAAAACGCTGTTGCTGGCGTCGGCAATGCTATGTTGCCCGGCTGGAAGATCGGCCGCTGCCTTGTCGACGGGCAAAGACTCCCCCGTGAGCGCGGACTCGCGCACGTGCAGGTCCTTGGCGTCCAATAAACGGGCGTCGGCTGGCGCCAGGTCCCCGGCATTGAGCCGGACGATATCTCCGGGAACCAACTCTGCGATCGGCAACTCCAGTTCTTGTCCGTCGCGCAAAGCCGCGGCGGTTCTGGCAACCTGCTTCCGAATGTCCTCCACCGCATGTCGAGCCTGAAACTCCACGTAGAAGTTCACGATCACGCTGAGCAGTACGATGGCGATGATGATCGTGCCGCCGACCGGATCACCCAGGACGATCGAGATGGTGCTGGCCGCCAGCAGAATCAGGACAAGGGGATTGGCAAAGAAGCGCAGAAAACCGATCAGGGCAGCGAAGCGCGACTCTTCTGCCAGGCTGTTTGGTCCATGAAGCCGCAGTCGCTGTTTCGCCTCGGCGGAAGTCAGTCCGGCTGGAGTTGCTTCGAGCAGGGCAAGCAGGTCCTGCAGGGGCATATCCCAGAAGCGGTCCAGCGTTTTGTCTGGTTTGCTCATGCGCAACCTCTCCCGTGGATACTATATCTGCCTGGGCTTGACGCTGCCCGCGCGCCAAGGTATTGGGCGATCTCGGCCCGATTGCACGGCTACTGCCACGACACCGGATCTTACATCTCTCACGATCCTGTCTGCCATTTGGGAGTATGGGCGGAAAGCCCGGCCGCCGCCGGAAGTTTGACGTGCAGCAACTGCCGGGTTCAGTGCAGATTCTGCACCTTGCGACGATGGAACTGCCCAGTCCGGCAGCGTTCCGGTTGGCGCAGTCCCCATGTAGCTCAACTCGCCGTTTTGGACCCGCTCTTGCAGTCATGCGTCGCGAAGGAGCCGAAGATTCTGCAAGCACCTCTGCGCCTTCAGATGACAAATCTAATGTTGAGCTTTTTGTCTGCCGCATCCGCCCCACCTGCAGTGAAACCGCCGGATCAAGACGCCATCACTGCGCTGCAAGTTGACCCGAGCGCGCTGGGAGAGCAAACTGTGGGGGTGCGGAAGAAAAAGGTTCTCTTGGCTGCGGCTGCGGTTTGCGTCATTGTAGGGCTGGGAACGTGGTTTCTACTCCGCGGCCAAAGCGGAATTCAATTCCGCACGGCGACCGTCGCACACGGCGACATCAACGTCACCATTTCGGCCACCGGCAACCCCAACGCGGTCGTAACCGTTCAGGTGGGCTCCCAAGTATCCGGCATTATCCTGGCTTTGTTCGCCGACTTCAACACCAAAGTGACCAAGGGCCAGTTGATCGCGCGGATCGATCCGGCGCCCTTCCAGGCAAAGGTCGATCAGGCGCAAGCCAACGTCGACAGTGCGCAGGCCGCTGTTGCCAATGCTGAAGCCGGTGTGCAGAAGGCGCATGCGGGGATACAGGCCGCTTATGCTGCTGTGGCGGGTGCCAAGGCGAACGTCGTGAAGGCACAGGCGACGGCTGAGGATGACAAGGTCAAAGTCGACCGGCGCGTGGTACTGGTCAGTCAGAATGCGGACGCCCAGGAGGACCTGGATACCGCCCAGGCGACTTACAAAGCGGCCGTTGCCGATCAAGCCGCCTTCGCCGCACAGCATCGCGCAGCAGAGGACAACGTGAAGGTTGCCCAGGCTGATTTGAAAGTGGCGAGCACGCAATTGACAGCCAACCAGGCACAGGTGAAGCAGTTCGAGGCGGCGCTGCACTCAACCCAGATCGACCTGGATCATACGAACATCAAAGCTCCGGTGGACGGCGTTGTGGTGTCGCGCAATGTCGATGTCGGCCAGACCGTCGCCGCGAGCCTGGCAGCTCCCACGCTGTTTCTGATCGCGCAGGACCTGACCAAGATGCAGGTGGACACGAACGTGTCGGAGGCGGACGTTGGCCGCGTGCGCGTCGGCCAACCGGCGACGTTCACGGTGGATGCGTATCCCGGGCGGGTGTTCAAAGGAACTGTTACCTCCGTCCGCCAGGCTCCCATCAACGTGCAGAACGTGATTACGTACGACGCTGTGGTCGGCGTTTCGAATCCGGATCTGAAACTGTTTCCGGGCATGACCGCGAATGTGAAGATCCTGGTGAATCAGCGCCCCAACGTGCTGAAGGTGCCCAACGCCGCACTGCGGTATCATCCCGCGTCTGAGGCTACCGCGCCGGCCGCTGGCGCTAAGGGAGCGCGCAAGGTTACCGCGCCGGAGCAAGCCGTCTGGGTGCTAGATGAAAGCAACAAGCCACGGCGCGTGGTTGTCTCGACGGGGGAAAGCGACGGCACCTACACCGAGGTAACCAATAGCGACCTGAAAGACGGAGACCGCGTGATTATTGCGGCCCTGGCGAAGAGCACCGCTTCGAGCGCCAGCTCCGGCTCCAAGGGCGGCAGAGGCCCCGGATTCTAGTGCGCGGCTCGTTAATGACGCCATGGCGGCAGTAATCGAAATCAAGCATCTGGTGAAGGATTACAAGCTCGGAGATGTTCCGGTACACGTGTTGAAGGGCATTTCGTTCGAGATCGAACGCGGGGATTTCGTGGCGATCATGGGGCCGTCGGGGTCGGGCAAATCCACGCTCATGAACATTCTCGGGTGCCTGGATAAACCTACGTCGGGGATTTACAGGCTGGACGGCACCAGTGTTGGAGAACTGAATCGTGACCAACTGGCAGAGATTCGGAATAAAAAAATCGGATTTGTGTTCCAGCAGTTCAACCTGCTGGCACGAACCAGTGCGGCGGAGAATGTCGAGCTGCCGCTGATGTACACCGATATGCCGGCCCACGAGCGCCACGAGCGAGCCATGAAAGCGCTCCTGTCGGTGGGATTGGCCGGACGCGAGGAGCATCAGCCCAGCCAGCTTTCCGGTGGCCAGCAACAGCGTGTGGCCATCGCGCGGTCCCTGGTGAACGATCCCCGGATTATCCTGGCGGATGAACCCACCGGAGCGCTGGATTCCAGGACCAGCCTCGAGATCATGGCGATTTTCCAGCGGCTGAATCGCGACCAAGGGATCAGCATGATTGTGGTGACGCACGATCCGGATGTCGCGACGTACGCGAACCGCAACATCCACTTCAAAGACGGCAAGCTGCAGCTGGATGAGAGGATCGCACACCCGGGCGAGGCCCAAAAGGATCTGGAACAGCTCCCCGCGGAACCGCCGGAGGAGGTGGCTGCTGTATGAACAAGATTATCGCCAGTATGAAGATCGCGTTGCGCGCACTGGAGGTGAACCGCACACGCTCCGCCCTCACTATGCTGGGTATCATCATCGGCGTGGCGGCGGTAATCGCGATGGTGGCGGTCGGTGCGGGTGCCACGGCGCGCATACAGGAGCAGATCCAGAGCATCGGGAGCAACCTGATCATCGTGCTGCCAGGCAGCATCAGCAGCAACGGCGTCCGGCTCGGCTCCGGCGCGGTCGTGACTCTGACCGAGGATGACGCCAAGGCCATCGCCGCAGAGTGCCCCTCCGTAGCGGCTGTCGCTCCCGCCGTCCGCGGTGGCGTCCAAGTGGTGTACGGAAACAACAACTGGGCCACCACCGCCCAAGGCGTGACTCCGGATTTCATGACGATCCGCGATTACACTATGATGTCCGGCGAGTTCTTCACGGACCAGGATGTGGATGCCGCCGCCAAAGCGGCAGTGCTGGGTGAGAGCGTCGCGCAGAACCTGTTCGGCGACAGCGATCCCACGGGCCAGGTGGTCATCATCAAGAATGTGCCGTTCACTGTGGTGGGCGTGCTTACACCGAAGGGCCAGTCGCCTTCGGGCCAGGACCAGGACGACATTATCCTGCTGCCGATCTCCACGGCGAAGCAAAAGGTGCTCGGCACAAATAAGGCGAATGCCAAGGCGGTCGGCTCGCTGATGGTGCAGGCCATCGGGACTCAGGCCATGGATCAGGCACAGCAGGAGATGGAGGCGCTGCTTCGCGAGCGGCACAGGATCTTGCCGGGCCTGGACGATGATTTCACCATTCGCAACCTGACCGAAGTTTTCGCGGCTCAGGAAACCTCGGCACAGGTAATGTCCATTCTGCTGGGTGCGATCGCGTCGGTGTCGTTGATTGTGGGTGGCATCGGGATCATGAATATCATGCTGGTGTCGGTGACCGAGAGGACGCGCGAGATAGGCCTGCGGCAAGCGGTGGGAGCAAAAACGCGCGACATCCTCTCGCAGTTTCTGGTGGAAGCGGTGACGCTATCGTTGCTGGGTGGGATCATCGGAATCGTGGTTGGGTTGGCGGCTTCTTGGCTGATCTCGTACTTCGCGCAATGGTCCACGGTGGTCAGCCTGCTGTCGATCATGATGGCGTTTTTGTTTTCAGCACTGGTGGGAGTTTTCTTTGGGTACTACCCGGCGCGGAAAGCGGCGTTCTTGGATCCGATTGAGGCTCTCAGGTACGAATGAAACACGGCGTTTTCCGGCCACGCCCGGCGATTTCAAGCGTTATCCTCCGCGCACGCACCCGTCATGCATGGCACTGCACCATCTTTATACTCGTGGCGAGGCTCTTACTATAACAGACACATCTCTGTAGTCTGCTCAAATTTGCTCATCGCCTTCGCGGTTGTTGATGTATCGTTTAGACGAGCATCTCTCTTTGTGTGTTCCGAGCAGCAGATGAGCCATATTCAGCTCAAAGAGATCGCACTTCTAATCAGGCATACAGTCCAGAACTGGCAAACGGACAGAGCGCCACGGCTGGGGGCGGCGCTGGCCTACTACATGGCGCTGTCGCTGGCGCCGACTTTGGTGATTCTCCTCGCTGTCTCCAGTTTCGTGTTCGGCTCTAACGCCGCCGAGGGCCGCATGGTCTCGCAGATCCGAGACCTGGTGGGAAGCGAAGGCGCCAAGGTGATTCAGACCTTGCTCCAAGGTGCGCATCGGCCTTCGAGTGGGATCACAGCTACCGTGCTTGGGCTGGTCACTCTGTTCTTCAGCGCGACGGCGGTCGTCAGCGAACTGAGGGATGCTCTGAACATGATCTGGAAAGTGCCCGAGGACACGACTTGTAGCCGGGTCCGCAGCGTGGTGAACGTGGTGAAAGAGCGGTTTCTTTCATTCGCGCTCGTGCTGGGCGCCGGATTCTTCTTATTGGCCTCGCTGATTGTGAACGTGGGGATTTCTGCGGCGGGCCAGTACCTGAATTCGGTTGCAACTCCGCCGCGTGGCATAATTCGGACCGCCGATTGGCTGGTCTCCTTTGCGGTCGTCACGGTTCTGTTCGCTTTCATTTTCAAAGTTCTGCCCAATGTGCCGTTGAAATGGAGCGATGTAACTGTCGGCGTGGTCCTCACCTCGCTTTTGTTCACTGCCGGAAAGTGGATGCTGGGAGTGTACCTCGGTAAAGCAAGTTTTACGGACACCTACGGAGCGGCGAGTTCGCTCGTAATCGTGCTGGTATGGGTCTACTATTCGGCGCAAGTGTTTTATCTGGGGGCCGAATTCACCCGGGTGTACGCATGCCGTCGCGCTCCAATGCTCACTCCTTTGTCTGCTACGGCATCGAATTTGAAATTCAGAGGCATTCCATAAGGCGCACTGCAGCGCTCTTAGAGCGTCCGTTTACCGTCGAAATCCAGTGCGAACGATGGCTGCTTAGACGTGCCAGTGACCGTGAATGGCACGATTGTTATGGTCTTCTTTTTTAAGAACGGACCGACTGCTTTCAGCACGAGTGCTTTGAATCCGGTCGTCGTGTCGGATAATTTTCCGTTCGT
This sequence comes from Terriglobia bacterium, assembly GCA_020073305.1. Classification (GTDB taxonomy): domain Bacteria; phylum Acidobacteriota; class Terriglobia; order Bryobacterales; family Bryobacteraceae; genus QHXW01. Next base: position 17,858 of record JAIQFK010000037.1, on the reverse strand, counting down.
ATGCAAGACTCCCTGTAGGTTCACGGTTTTGTCCAACAAGTTGTACGTGCCACGAATCTGGGCAGAGGTGCCCGGGGCGGTAAACGAGACATTAGACAACTTGGCAATTCCATTTTTCACGGAGACATGCCCCTTGAGATTCGAGAGCACGGTTTCAGGATCTTCTGCTTGCTGCTTCTTGTTCTCGCCGCGGGCGCTCTCGCTTAACCGGTTGAGAGGCACCTGCACCGCTGCGTTCGTGAAGCGTTCATTGCCGACGCCGAAGTCGCCTTCAAGATCCAGTTTCTTCAGAAATCCCGGTGGTCCCGGCGGCACTTTGATCCTGGCATGCAAGCTGACGCTACCTGTCATCGAGGGATTCTTGTCTTCCGTAATCAGGCTCAACAGATCATCGATGCGACCGTCCTTCACGGTCATCTCAAGCGCCACCGTTTTTCCCTGCTGGCCGGGTTGGCCGGTGACGCCGCCGCTCGAGAGCAACATGGTTCGCTGAAAATGAGATTGGACGTTCTGAAGATAGGTGTCCCCGTTCGTCCCGTCAACCACCGCCCGGAATTCGGTCGACAGGTGAACGGTGTGGTTGCTGCCGGAAACGTGGAAGTTCGGCACGTCGGCCTCGCCCTCGGATTCGATATGCTCGATCGTGCCGTTGAGTTTTCCTCGGGAAGAGAGCGTTCCGGCGATGCCTTCGAAGACACCCAGATTCGCGTTCTCAAAAGTGTAGGAGCCCGAAACCGGCGTACTGCCAGGCGCCTCCGAGTCCCAGGGACCAAATTGACCGGTTGAACGAATTTCGCCCGGTGGCTCTGTGTTTAACAGCGTTGCACGATAAAAGATGGGCCCATTCTCGCCCACATGGTCGAGGATGAGTTGATGAATTTCCAGCTTGAACGGTTCTTGGTCGCGCCGGCGGGACATGAACTCCAGCACCGCGCCATCCGCTCTTATCTCGCCAATTGACAGAGAGTCGTTCGAACTGCTGTCCGTCAATGGCATCACGCCGTTTGATTGTCCGTTCGGACTCTTCGGGGGCACCAATACATGCAACCCAACTACCTGAACCTGACCCACGCGCTTGTGAAGACTGAAGATGCCGAAGTAGCTAGCCTGGACAATCAGAGTCCGAACCGTGATCAGCGGCGGAAGGCCTTTGTGCGTTCGGTGCAGGAAACTGATTCCTTCCGCTACACATCCAGGCGGAAAGTAAGTGCTGCGAAAATTGCGAATTTCGACCGTTCTGGCGAACCGGTCTTGCAGTGCGGCGGTGACCGCCTGCCGAGTGAACGGCCAGTTCCGGACGAGCAGAATCGTCGCAACGCCGAAGAGGACGGCGACGAAAGCCCCCACGATCAGGCACCAGCGCGCAAAGGATGAGCGGCTATGCACGGCAAGGATCCTGCTGGCGTCGCTCGGTGCGCTGGAGATTTGCGTTGAGATGCATCCGCGTGTAATGTTAACCGCAAAAACAGCACCCGGCAAGCCACCTAAGCAGACACCGCCAGCATCGCCGTCGCCTGACGGAAATTGGAAGGTGTTCAATGTGAGCAATATTGACCAGACATCAAAGGCAGAAAAGACATATTTATATATTGAGTCCGTTAGGAGAAAACAACACATGCATCGTTTTCTACAAGTGGCCTTGCTAGGCACTGCCCTCATGGCGGCAATTGCGACCGTACCGACGGCGCTAAGGGCTACTGACGACCACCCCCAGCGATACCACGATAAGCAGCACAACGACGACCACGAGTGGAATGACCGTGAGGATCGTGCCTACCAAAAGTGGGCGGAAGAGAAGCATCACGCGAAACGCGATTTTGCCAAACTCAAAGCCAAGGAGCAGAGGGAATACTGGAAGTGGCGTCACAAGCATCCAGATCACGATTAAGGTGAGTGAAGCGACGACAAGCGCATTCTGAACGGGCCACCTCGGGGCACGATCCGGAGGTCTCTCGACAGGTTCTAAATCTCGACGCCCGGACCTCGACCACGGCTAACGACAAAGAATGGGCCAGGGTGCTCAAGGAACTCGATGGATTGATAGGGGCAGACCTGCAGGTTGTGGCGGGACAGTAGCGGAGTAGCAACGCAAGTAACCTACAAAGCACCCGGGCCGAGATGCAAAATCTGCACCTGACATGCGAAATTTGCCGGTTGCGTCTTCAGCGGGCCCGAAAGCTTTCGCTACCGTCAGTCGTGCAGGACGATATTCAGCAGCGAGCTGTGAACGTGCAGTCCGCCGTTATGTAGTCCGCCGTTATACTCAATGAACCCCAGTTTCCGAAACTTGTTCATGAAGAAGCTGACTCTGGAGCGAGTGGTGCCAATCATCTCCGCCAGCGTCTCCTGGCTGATCTTGGCGATAACGGGCTCCGGTTTGCCTTCTTTCCCGAAATTAGCCAAAAGCAGAAGCACCCGCGCCAACCTCTTCTCACTGGAATTGAAGAGCTGATCTACCAGATCCTCCTCAATCCGAATGTTGCGCGAGAGCAGATAGGAGACGAACAGCTCGGAAAAGGCGGGTTCCTCGTGCAGCAACCGGATCATGCTCGGTTTCCCCAGCCGCACGATCGAGCACTCGGACATTGCCGTGGCGGTTCCCAGGTACAACGGCCGGCCCGCCAGGCACCCCTCGCCAAGGAAGTCACCGACACCCAAAATAGCGATGACCGCTTCTTTGCCGTGGTCGGAGACGACCGTGAGCTTGACCTTGCCTTTTTGAATGTAAAAGATGGCGTCGGCCGAGTCGCTCTGCGAGAAGACCACCTGTTTCTTACGGTATTCCGTGGTGTTACTTCCGTTGCCAGCCTTGGTCAGAAAGACCTTGGGATCGAATGGAATCTCTTCTTTCGGTTTCATACACAGCCTCTGAACGGCCAACTCGAGCATCGGTTTTCTTTCTGTGAGCAAGTCGGTCGCCATGACGGTGCTGGCATACATAGGAATGGAGCAACACGTGCTCTCTAGGGAAGTTAGCCGAATTCGCTTGGAGTCATTTTGCCGAAGAGCGCTAAGGAGAAGAAACATGTTGCTGGTTATTTTGTTGATCGTGCTGCTGCTGGCAGTTGTCCCGGCGTGGCCACATAGTCGAAGCTGGGGCTACCGTCCCAGTGGGATACTGGGCACCGTTCTGTTGGTGGTAATTGTGCTGGCATTGTTGGGGCGCATTTAGAGAGTGCGTTCCTGTCAGGCCTGTCAGGCTCGCGCTTTGAACCGGGTGCACCGCACTTTTTGGGAGAAGTGCATCTTTAGCAGAGCCTACAAATGCTGCAATTGCGGGCAGTACGAATACGCCCTGCGTTTCCTGCCCTCCTTGCCCTATTGGTCGTACATCAGTTTAAAAAGCCTCTGGCGTAAAGCTCGAATGATATCTAACCTGACTAGTCGCGCAGTTGGATGATGGCTTCTCCACGATCAACGGGCGGGCATTCTGCATTTCGCAGCAGTTCCTGCACTTTCGATGGCAGGAATTGCACAATCCTCAACCAGTTCTGTCGTCAGGATCGGTTTCCAGGGAGTTTCAGGTTTGGTGCCCAATCTGCCTAGAGAAGGGAGACAAGGAGATCAAGAAGAATGAAGTATCTATCGAATATTGCTTTGGCGGCCTTCGCTGGATGTATCGGCGCTGCCCTGCTACCAAGCCTTCAGGCAGACCAATGGGACAAGAAAACCATCCGCGGTTCATAGTGAGGGCAAAGGCAAGTTTCACCTGCTCTGGAATGAGTCACCGAGTCAGAGAAATGAGACAATTAGCAATAGGAATAGGCGTGAAGCAAGCTTCGGCGGTTTCTCCTGCCCGGGTCCTCGTGATTGAAGACAACAGTTCGGATGTCTTCCTTCTCCAGCGGGCGATGAATCAGCAAGATTTTCTATTTGAACTGACTCATCTTGCGGATGGAGGCGAAGCCCTGGCATTCATTCGCAGGGAAGGCGCCTATGCGGATGCGCCGATTCCAGACCTGATCCTGGTGGACTTGAACCTGTCCAAGTATAACGGCGAAGACATCTTGCGCGAGATCCACGAGACCAAACATCTCGCCAGGGCTTTGGTGTGCGCGTGGAGTTCTTCACAATCCCGGCGCGACCGGACGCGACTCATGGATCTCGGGGTAGCGCAATTCGTCACCAAACCTGCAGGGCTGGATCAGTTCTTGGAGATTGGCAAACTCATAAAGGACCTGCTGGCCGGGCACGCGGCCGCCTGAAACCACTGGCTTCTAGGCCGCAGCGGTTCGAGCAAGCTGGGCAGGCGACCGCGATTCCAGCACCTCACCGACTCTGCGGATCAAACCTGCTACCGTAAATGGTTTGGCCACACAGCCGATACCGCGGCTGGCGTCCTCGCTACCCGACATGAAGAGAATTGGTAGTTGCGGTTCCCGGCTCAAGAGCTGATCGGCCAGTTCCAAACCGTTCATGTTCGGCATAACCACGTCGGTTAACAACAGCGCAACTGTGGACTGGTGCTCCGTATATAGCTTCATCGCGGTCTCTGCATCGTGAGCTATGAGCACGGCATATCCTTCAATTTCCAGAAAAAGCTTTACAAATGTCCGAATTGAGCAGTCATCGTCGACCACCAAAATCGTTTGACTTGACTTGTCCGGTTCCATAGGCAGCTAACTCACGACGGATCCGCCACCGAATTTCCTTCGGGTGCAGGCACAACTTCGACCGTAAATCCGAGTGGTTCCAGGAAGTCGCGAATGACCTGTAAGGCGGCGTAATCGTGACTGTAGACCAGCACCGTCTTGCTGCGAGGCGAAGACCGATCAGGCATGCGTGCTTAATCCCCCGAGCCCTGTCCAGTTGCGGCGAACGTGGAATTGCTGGCTGATTTTCTTGGAGTAGGCAGATGAAGTGCCCCATTCACTGAGCCGTTGGTGCCATTTTTGGACGCGTGGATTCGCTTCGCTGTCAGCCATTTGGGTGGCCGGCCTCTTCGGGGCGTTTGCTGGCCGCTGATCCTTTGTAGGGCCGATATTACTGCTTCAACCAGGTCACGTTGTTCGCGAAGGTCCGTGAGAACCTTCTGAAGGTCCATATCACCCGACGCTCCAGGTTAAATCTAGGTTGAAGTCGCTGTCTGGTCAATATTGCTCAGTTCCGTAACATCTTCAGCAGCGAGGTTTCGGCTGGACACCACTGGCTGCGTTACAATTCAAGCAAGTTAACGACGCCGTATGCGAACTAGCTTACTGGCACGATGCGTGCTGTGAGTCCGGCGAAAGGCATGGGTGGTGTGGCAAAGAAGAACGCTGGCAGACGTCCGGCACGCAAGGCCGCGAGTACGCCGCTCGTGTCGCACTCGCCACTCCGCCGAGTCGCCGCCGAAGCGCTGAAGAACGTCACGAAATCTGCGCTGAAGCCCGTCTCCCCGGTGGCCGCCAACGGTTCATTCCCAATTGTTGGCATAGGGGCCTCCGCCGGTGGACTGGAGGCATTCACGGAGTTGCTCGGCCATCTGCCGGATGACACCGGCATGGCATTCGTGCTGATTCAGCATCTTGACCCGAAGCACGATAGCCATCTGACTCAGTTGCTTGCCAAGGTAAGCAAGATGCCAGTCGCCGAGGTAAAGGGCGACACGCGCGCCGAGGCCAATCACGTTTACGTGATTCCACCCAGATGCAATTTAGGCATTTCCGGTGGAGTCCTGCACACCCCTCCCCGTCCGGAGAGTGGCCGAAACATGCCTGTCGACTCTTTCCTGCGCACCCTGGCGAAAGATCGCGGCAGCAAAGCCTTCGGCGTGGTTCTGTCAGGAACTGGATCGGATGGGACGATTGGCCTCGAAACGATAAAGGCGGAAGGTGGCATCACGTTCGCTCAGGAGAAGCGCTCGGCGAGGTTCGACGGCATGCCGGGAAGCGCCATCGCTGCGGGTGCGGTGGATTTTGTGCTGCCGCCAGCCGGGATCGCCCGGCAACTGGCGACCATGGCGCCCCATTCTTATGTCAGACTCGATCGTCAAAGTATTGAACCAGCGCACGAGGCGGATGCCGAACTAGGCAAGGTATTCCGGCTGTTGCGGAGCGCCACCGGAGTGGATTTCACTCACTATAAACACAGCACCATCAAGCGGCGCATAAGGCGGCGCATGGCTCTCCGCGGATTTGAGAGGCTGGAAGACTACATCGCGGATCTCGGAACGAACCACAAGGAAGCAAGCGCGCTGTGCGAGGACTTTTTTATCACAGTTACCGCATTCTTTCGGGAACCCGCGGTCTTCCAGGAATTGAAGAAAAAAGTTTTTCCCGCTCTTCTTGCTCATCAAGTACCCGAAGATCCCATCCGGATCTGGGTACCAGGGTGCGCCACTGGCGAGGAAGCTTATTCGATCGCAATCAGTATGATCGAATTCCTGGACGATGCGGCTTTAACGGTTCCATTTCAGGTTTTCGCCACGGATATCAGCGAAACGGCAATCGAAAAAGCCCGCGTGGGCATATACACCCCGGCGGCGCTGGGCCCTATCTCGCCGAAACAGTTGGCGCGCTTCTTCACGAGGTCGGAACGCGGCTACCAGATCGCGAAGAGCATTCGTGACGTGTGCGTTTTCGCAAGGCACGACCTGGCGCGCGACCCGCCTTTTTCCAAGTTGGACCTCATCAGTTGCTGTAACGTGCTGATCTACCTTGGAGCGGTATTGCAGCGCAAGGTGCTGTCGACATTTCACTACGCCCTCAAGCCGGCGGGCTTCCTCGTGTTGGGTCCGTCGGAAAGTATTGGCACGCTTTCGGATTTGTTTCACCAAGTCGAGAAGAAACACAAAATCTTCTGCCCGCTGCCAGCCACAGGCACGCCGCCTCCCGCGCTTGGCGAGGGCCGCCGCACTGGAGGCCGAGGGGACTTCCGCGAGTGGATTGCTACGGACATCCGAGATGTGCAGAGAGAAGCCGACCGGTTGGCGCTGGCGGAATACGCTCCTGCTGGCGTCGTCATTGACGATGCCATGAACATCGTGCAGGTCCGGGGACGCACGGGCCCCTACCTCGAGCTGCCGACGGGAGAGCTAAGCCATAACGTTCTGAAAATGGTGCGGGAAGGCATGATAGCGGGTCTGAACAAGGCCATCCAAGCCGCCAGAGGACACAACGCCGTGGCCAAAGAGGAGGGCTTGCGACTCGAAAGCAACGGGCTGTTCATCGAGGTCAAGATCAAGGTAATCCCGCTCCGGGAATCCTCTTCCAAAGAACGCTACTTCTTGATCCTGTTCGAGGATACGGCGCCGGCCGCTGGACCAGAGCCGGGGAACACGAAGGCTACTGCGGCGAAGCGCAAAACACCCTCGCACAACGGCCGAGAGGCCACCCGGCTGCGGCGCGAGCTTGCGGCCACCAAGGAGTACCTGCAATCGATCATCGACGAAAAGGAAAGTGCCCTGGAAGAGCTCAAATCCGCAAGCGAAGAAGCTCAAGCGGGCAATGAGGAACTGGAGACCGCCCAAGAAGAGTTGGAATCCGCCAACGAAGAACTGAACACACTAAATGAAGAGCTCAAGACCAGTAACACGGAATTGAGCCAGGTCAACCGGGATCTGAGCAATCTTCTTGAAAGCATCAACATCCCGCTGGTCATGGTTGGGAAGGACCTGCGCATTCGTCGCTTCACCCGGACCATCGAGCCCATGTTGAATCTGATCGCATCCGATGCCGGGCGATTGATCACTGACCTCCAGCCTCACATTGAACTTCCTGATCTACAACAGTTGTTGCTGGATGCCATGGAAGGCGGCAATCGAAAGCCCCATAATATCCGGGATGCGCACGGGCACTGGTATTCGCTCCGCATATTGCCATCGACAGGGCCGAACGGGAAAATCGACGGCGCCGTAGTGATGCTGATCGATATCGATGCGGCGAAACGCGGTCTGGATTTCGCCGAAGCTATCGTGGAGACGGTCCGGGAGCCTCTCGTGATTCTGAACCACAACCTGAGGGTCGTAAGCGCCAACAAGGCGTTCTATGAAACGTTCCAGGTCACGCCGCAGGAGACCGAGGATCGGCTCATCTACGACCTGGGAGAAGGACAATGGGACATCCCGAAACTGCGCGAACTATTGGATAACATCCTCCCCGCGCACTCAGCATTCCGCGACTTTGAGGTGGTGCACGAATTCGCACGCGTTGGACGGAAAGTGATGCTGCTGAACGCTCGCGAGGTCTTCGATGCGAATGCGCAAGCGCGGACCATTCTTCTCGCCATTGAGGACACGACCGACCGCAAACGGGCTCAGGACGCGCTCAAGGCGACCAATATGGAGCTTCAGAATTTCGCTTATGCGCTCACGCATGACCTCCAGGAGCCCGTGCGGATGGTGGTGAACTTCACGCAGTTACTGGCACGGGAACATCAAGGAAAGCTGGGCGAGCAATCGGATAAATTCATTGGGTATTCGGTGGAGGGGGCGCTGAGGATAGAAGCCTTGCTGAAGGCCTTGCTTACCTATTGGGAGACTACGGAGCAGGGCCAGGATAGCTTTGCCCCCGTCGACTGCAACGACGTTCTGGCCAAGACGCTGGCCAACCTACAGGCCGTCATTGCAGAGAGTGCAGCTAAAGTCACCTCTGAACCGTTGCCGACCGTGGTGGCTGACCAGGTCATGCTCAGGCAGGTCTTCCAGAACCTCATCTCCAATTCGATCAAGTACAGAAGCGGAGAAACTCCGAGAATCCATATCGCGGCCAAGAAAAATGCGGAAGGGTGGCTGTTCTCGGTGAGTGACAACGGAGTCGGTATCGATCCGCAAGATGCTGAGCGGGTTTTCGGCATGTTCAAGCGTTTGCATGGACCGGAGATTCCCGGCGCGGGCATTGGACTTGCGCTATGTAAAAAGGTGGTGGAGCGTCTCAGCGGACGGATTTGGGTGGAGTCGGAAACCGGCCAAGGCGCCACATTTAAATTCACTATTCCTGCCCGGAACGTTGTGCCGAGCCGGATCCCCGGCAATCCTGGCGGCACGTACTGAATGGATAACTCCGCGACAGATGAAATCGAACATTTGCGCCGGGCACTCGACGAGGAAACAGAGCGTTGTCTCCAGGTACAGAAGCAGTTGGAGCAAGCAAACAGGGGCTTCGAAGAGTTCGTCTCGATTGCGGCTCACCACCTGCGCGAGTTTCTCCGCGACGTAGCTGCGAATAGTCAACTGATGGCCGAATCGTATGCCGGCCGTCTGGATTCTGACGCCGATCGATGCCTCAGCCATATCCGGGACGGCGTTGCCAGAATGCAATCGCTGCTGACCGACATGGTGGAGTACGCGGTTACCGATACCGGCGACAGGCCGCCGTCACGGACGGATATGGAGGCCGTCTTGTTGCTCTCGATGGGCGGGCAGCTAAACGATGGGAGTGCAGTCGTTACTCATGATCCATTGCCGGCGGTAATGGGAGATTCCGAGATACTTACAAAGGTCCTGAAGCACCTCATCCGAAATGCCCTAGAATACTGTGGCACACCCCATCCGCGCGTTCATATTTCTTCCAAGCGAGGAAATCTGGAATGGGTGTTTTCCGTGCAAGACAATGGTCCTGGCATAGACCCGGCATTTCACGACCGCATTTTCGGCGTCTTTAAGCGTCTGCACGGAAAGGAATGCCCTGGAACCGGACTGGGACTCGCGTTCTGCAAGAAGGCCATCGAGTGCCTTGGCGGGCGAATCTGGGTGGAATCGACACCCGGGGCCGGCTCGACGTTCTACTTCACACTTCCTCCGGCTGATCAAGATTTTTCCGAATAGCCGAAACCTGAGCATCTGCAGATTCGGCACTTGCAGGTGCAAGTATTGCATCTCCACCCGTGACAATTCACACCGCCTGACCCTGCTGCGGCACCACAGCCTCCAGACTGACCACATTCTGTTTGGCCCCGCTATTGCAAGTACCACTAGGAAAAGAGCAATCCTGAGCCTTTTAGCAGGAAACGATTCTTTCGAAGGAGCAAGAAAATGCTGTGGACGATTTGTGTGATTCTCTTCGTGTTGTGGGCGCTGGGAATGGTCACCTCCTATACGATGGGTGGCGTCATTCACGTCTTGTTGGTGTTCGCGTTGATTGTCCTGGTGTTCCAGCTAATTCAGGGACGCAGGTCAATTGTCTGAGACGGAGGCTTTCATGTCAGCACGTAACGGAGATGAAGCTCGATTCGGCCGGCTACGGCAGCAGAAGATAGCGCGCCGCCAACGCATGCGCGCATTGCGGAACCGGCTATTTCAGGGGCCGCAGGCAGCGCCCACCCAGGAAATGGCGGATGGCCAGCGGAGTGCTCCACCGCATTCAGGAGAATGAAAATGCCGTTGCTAAACATCGTTCTAGTGTTAATCGTGGTCGGCGTGGCGCTGTGGCTGGTCAACAGTTACATCCCCATGGCCTCCAGCATCAAGGCCATTCTGAACGTCGTCGTTGTGGTGGCTATTGGCGTTTGGGTATTGAAGGCAGTGGGCCTGTGGGGGAGCGTAACTAATTATCGACTCACCCATTGATCCGCGGTGAATAGGTTGTGAAACATCTTCCGTGCGGAATTGAGGTGAGTTCGAAATGAAAATGCTGGCCATCATCCTCGCGGCCTCGGTCCCGCTCTTTGCCCAAAGCCACGGTTCGTCTCCAGACAAACTTCAGAATCCGGTAAGCGTCCTGGACGCACGCCAGATCCTGCAGCGGTCCATCGTGGCAACAGAGCGGAGCTGGGAGGCGCGGGAGCATTACGCATTCACCGAGCATGATGAGGACCGGCGCCTGGACTCAGACGGGCGGGTGAAGTCGCAGGATATCGATGATTCGAGAATCATTTTTGTCGGCGAGGCCCCTTTCGAGCAGCTCGTGAAACGCAACGGGCGGCCTCCATCGGCTGAGGAACAAAGGAAGGAGGCGGAGAAGCTCGACAAATTAAAGCACGAGACTCGGCCGGAGCGGGCTGCGCGACTGCACGAGCAGGAGCAGAACCGGTCGTTCGTCCGGGAAGTGCCCGATGGCTTCGACTTCCAGCTCATCGGCGAAGAGATCATCAACCACAGGCCGGCCTACATCCTTCGGGCAACGCCGCGAGCCGGCTATCGCGCGCGCGGCAAGTACGGCAAACTTATGTCCAAGGTGGAGGGTAAGCTCTGGGTCGACAAGCAGGACTTCGGGTGGGTTAAGGTCGAAGGAGACGTGACCCAGGGGTTCTCAATGGGTTTGTTTCTGGCGCGCGTGCTGCGCGGCTCGCACATTACCATGGAGCAGACTCTCTTCGATGACGGGATCTGGATGCCGAACCGCATCGAGTTGCGCGCCAGCGCCAGGATCCTTTTCGTAAAGAGTTACGACATCAACAGAATTTTGACCTATTCGGACTACCAATTGCCTCCGCCCACTTCACTAGCCTCGGTTCACATCCGTCGCCAGCCGGCAGAATAGCGCAAAAACGCCCGCGCAAACCGATTTAGGCCACATTCGGCCATGCGGCTTGGTAAACTGAGAAGTGTCGCCCCCAGCGCCAGCCACTTCTGGCCGCATCCTTATAGTAGATGATGACGCCTCCCAGCGCGCCGCGTTGGCGACCATTCTTTCCGACCGCGGCTTTGTAACGCAGGTTGCCACGGACGGCCTCGACGCGCTGGAACGGCTCAGCACCTTCAGCGCGGACGTCATTGTTGCGGATCTGGTTATGCCGCGCATGGACGGATTCGAGCTGATCCAGCACTTGAAGGATCGCGGCGACCACACTCCGGCGATTGTGCTCACCGCATTCGGCAGCATCGAAAAAGCGCTGGCCGTCGTTCACGACCTCAAAGCCTTCTGGTATCTCGAAAAGCCGGTGGAACCACGCGCATTCGAGATTCTTCTGGAACGCGCGATTCTCCACAAACGCGCTCTGCAGAAAACCGACGAGCTTAGGCGCGAGCTGACGCTTCATGGCGTCCTTGGAGACTTGGTGGGGACCTCCCCTGCCATGCAAGAAGTCTTCTCGGTTATCCGGCAGGTAGGGCCTACATCAGCGTCGGTATTGATCTGCGGGGAGAGTGGTACGGGGAAGGAGTTGGTCGCGCGGGAAATCCATAAGTTATCCTCGCGCGGTGACGGTCCTTTCGTCGCTATCAATGCAGCGGCGTTGCCGGAGAGTTTGATTGAGAGCGAGTTGTTCGGCCACGAGAAGGGTGCGTTTACGGGCGCGATGGAGCGCCGTGCGGGGTGCTTTGAGCAGGCTCACGGCGGCACCCTTTTTCTTGATGAGATCGGTGAGATGCCGCTATCCGCGCAGCCAAAGCTCTTGCGCGTGCTCGAAGACCTGCGGGTGCGAAGACTCGGCGGCAAGAGCGAAATTCCTGTAGATGCGCGTGTGCTTGCCGCCACCAGCCACTCCGTGGTAGCGCACGTGCGAGAAGAAATCTACTATCGATTAAGCGTCTTTCAAATCATGCTTCCACCGCTCCGCGGGCGAAAGGAAGATATTCCGCTCATTGCGGAGGTCATGATCCAGATTCTCAACAAGAAGCACGGCGCCCGTGTTACAGGTCTCGATTCCGATGTGCTGAAGCTTTTTGGTACCTATGATTGGCCCGGCAATGTCAGGGAGCTGCGCAACGTGATCGAGCGGGCTACGATAGTCGCTGGAGTTGGTGCGATTCAGCTGCATCACCTGCCTTCTGGCAGCTTTGACGGGAGATCCGGCGGGAAGACGCCAAAACCCTCCGACAACAAGGGTCATCTGACGCTTCAGCCCGGGCAGCCACTGTCGCAAGCCGAAGAAGCCTATATCAAACTTACCCTCGAATACGTGAACAACAACCGCAAGCGCGCCGCAGAAATCCTGGGGATCAGTCTTCGGACACTGCAGAACCGTATCGCCGAATTCCACAAAGTGGCGAAGGTAGCCGCAGCGATCGACTCATAGGGGAAACCAGCTCTGACGGCTGGCCGCTGAGCGCCTGACCGTACACGCAAATCCTGCACTTCCACTGACAAGTTCTGCACGTCCCCTCCGCGGCTGCGCTTCTCTATTAAGACCCAGGAACCCGCGGCAACGGGGTCCCTTTGGTCCAGAACCCTCTACCACGCCAACAACCTGCAGCCTGGTGGTCAGCGGACGTTGCCCTGACGAAGACGTTGGTGCTGGTCGTGCAATAGGACATACGCCGCGGAAATGTTCGCGGCGCAAGAGGAGAGAACATGAGACTGACGATAGTGGCTGCTCTGGCTATTGCACCGCTGCTGGGCAAGGACAACAACGATTCTGTCAAGCGGCTGGATGAAGCCGCCGCAGTATTTTCCGAAGTCATGGGAGCGCCGGATAAGGGCATTCCGGCAGAGCTTCTTGAGAACGCCCACTGCATCGTGATTGTGCCTGGACTCAAGACGGCGGCTTTCGTATTTGGCGGGAAATATGGAAAGGGATACCTGTCCTGCCGGAAGACGAGCGGCGAGGGCTGGTCAGCGCCGGCCACAGTCCGCATTGAGGGCGGCAGTGTGGGTTTCCAGATCGGCGGCTCTGAGACGGACCTGATCATGCTGCTTATGAATGACCGCGGCGAGGAAAAACTGCTCTCGAGTAAATTCACTTTGGGTGCGGAAGGCTCAGTCGCAGCCGGTCCCGTGGGACGCACGGCGACAGCACAAACCGACGCCCAGATGCACGCGGAGATTCTTTCGTGGTCGCGGTCCCAGGGGCTGTTTGTGGGTCTCGCCCTAGAAGGAGCCACGCTCCGGGAAGACCTGGACGAGAACGCCGAACTCTACGGCAAGAAGCTGGAGAACCGGGAGATCGTAACCAAGGGGATACGCGCGCCTCACGACGCCGCGAAGCTGATGGCTGAATTGAACCATTACTCCCGGCACCAGAATGCAGAAGTTAAGTAAAGACTCGAACTCACGAAGCCGTAAAAAGAAAGATTGAGGCAAAGAGATGAAGATGATTGGCGCATTCCTCCTGGTATGCGGAGTTCTATCGGCCCAGGAGCCGCAGAATCAGAGCGAAAATGCCGCGCGGATGGCAGCCGGAGCACAGCCTATTTTCCGGGTCACTGTAACTGAACGGACCGCGAAGGCAATCAATTACAGACACCGTGGCGGTGCGACGAAGATCGATTTTCGCGGAACCGAGCTCCTCCCAGGGGCCCGCGGCGAGGCCAAAGTGGAGAGCAAGCAGGGTTACATCGAGATCGAGGTCGAATTCGATAACCTGCAGCCGGCGACAAAGAACGGAGCCGAATACCTCACTTATGTGTTGTGGGCTATCACCCCCGAAGGGCGCACGTCCAACCTGGGTGAAATCCTCCTGAATGGAACGAAGAGCAAGCTGGACGTAACCACCGAGCTACAGGTATTCGGGTTGGTGGTCACCGCCGAACCCTACTACGCAGTCACCATGCCCAGCGACCTGATTGTCATGGAAAACGTGGTGCGCGCGGACACGAAGGGGAAGATCGAGGAGATCGACGCCAAGTACGAACTGTTGCAGCGCGGCCAGTATCAGCGTCTCGCGAACCCGCTGGCGCTGAAGGCCGATCGCAAACTGCCGCTGGAGCTCTACGAAGCGCGCAACGCCGTGCAGATCGCGCGTGCCGTGGGCGCGGACCAATTTGCTGCCGAGACCTTTCAGAAGGCCGAGAATAGCCTGTCTCAGGCCGAAGCTTACCAGGCGCGCAACGCAGGCAAGAAGCCTGTAACCATGAGTGCCCGGGAAGCCGTGCAGACGGCGGAAGACTCGCGGGCAATCGCCGTCAAACGCCAGGAGGAAGAGGCGCTGACCGCCGAGCGGCAGCAGTCCGCAGAGCGCGAAGCCAGCGCGGAGAGCGGACGGCTTGCCGCGCAGTCCGAAACAGATCGCGTCACAAGGGAAGCCGAAGCGGCGCGGATCAAGGCGCAGGCGGAAGCTGAGCGGTTAACGCGGGAAAAGGATGCGCAGACAGCGGCCTCTCTGGCTGAAGCTGATCGTTTGAAGCGAGAAAATGACGCCAGAACGGCTGCTGCAGCAAGCGCCGCGGATCGCCTGAAGCTCGAAAATGAGGCGCGCGCAACGGCTGCCAAAACCGAGGCGGACCGTCTAAGACTCGAAAGCGACTCGCGCATAGCTGCCGCGGGAGCCGAAGCGGATCGTCTAAAGCGGGAGAATGACGCACAAAAGGCTGGTTTCCAGGCCGACCTCGATCGTGCGGCAAAAGAGAAAGCACAAGCCGAGTCTGAGAAGACGGAGTTGCGAGTTCAGCTATTACGGCAATTCAACGTGATTCTAGAAACTCGCGACACAGCCCGCGGATTGATCGTCAATATGTCGGACGTCCTTTTTGACACGGCCAAGTACTCGTTGCGACCTGGAGCGCGTGAGAAGCTGGCCAGAGTAGCCGGCATCATCTCGGGGCACCCGGGTCTGAGACTGGAGGTGGAGGGTCATACCGACAGCGTGGGCGGCGATGACTATAACCAGCAGCTCTCCGAACATCGCGCCACATCCGTGCGCGACTACCTGACCCAGGCCGGCATTCCGGGGAATTCAGTCACTGCAAGAGGATTCGGAAAGACCCAGCCCGTAGCCTCAAACGAGACCACCGCAGGCCGGCAGCAGAATCGTCGCGTGGAACTGGTTGTCTCCGGCGAAATCATTGGCGCCGCGATCGGATCGCCAATCGCTTCTAAGTAAACCTGAATGGGCTTCAACTCAGGGCCTGCATTCAATCTACCGCCGGCCCTGAGCGGAAGTGAAAGGATCCCAAAATGAAAACAAGCACAGTGTTCGCCATCGTCCTGATAGCTGTTGGGATCATGGCCTTTGCCTATCAAGGCTTCACCTACACCACTAGAGAAAAAGTTGTGGATCTCGGTCCGGTCCACGTGACGACGGAGAGGACTAAGACGATTCCGCTCCCCCCGATTGTGGGAATGATCGCTGCGGTCAGCGGTGTTGTGTTGCTGGTTGTCGGCAGAAAAAAAGCCTGAGCGAGCTACTTTCATGCGAACCTTCTTCGCATCTGCACTTCTTTCGCTCTGTATCGTTTTCGGACAAACTCCTGAGCCTGCTTCGCTTCCCATTACCGTGGCGCCATCTCAGCAGGATCGGGCCCGCGCCTTCCTCGATGACTCGTTAAGAGACAAGAACCCGGACAACCGGAAGCACGCGGTACAGGCGCTAGGCCTGGTCAGCCCGGTGGAGCCCTACCTTTCGCAACTGGAAGCGATGCTCGACGACAAGGATGTCGAGGTGCGGCTGGCTACGATCACAAGTCTCATGGATTTGAAGAATGAGCGCACGGTTTCTGCGTTGCGCAGGGCACTGGACAGTGATGTGCCTGAGGTGAGTTTTGCGGCTGCCAAAGCGCTTTGGACGCTCAACGATCCGGTTGGGCACGAAGCGCTCCTTGCGGTTCTCAGCGGCGAGACGAAGACGTCATCCGGATTCATCACCCGGCAGAAGAGGGAAGCGCTCAGGATGTTGCATACGCCCAAGACGCTGTTCCTGTTTGCGCTGCAACAGGGTGCGAACTTCGCTCCAGTCCCAGGATTGGGCGCCGGTGTTTCGTCCTTGCAAGGAATTCTCTCCGATCAAGGCGTTTCGGGCCGGGCGGCGACGGCACTCCTCCTGAGCACCGACAGGGATCCTCAGGTATTGCTGGCGCTCGAGGATGCGCTCACCGATAAAGATTGGTCCGTCCGGGCCGCCGCGGTCCACGCCATCGCCCTCAGGAACGATCCCGCTTTGGAGAAGGATCTGCTTCCCCTGTTCGAGGACAAGAAGGAAGCAGTGCGCGTCCGTGCCGCCGCCGGCTATCTGCGCCTCGAGTCTATCGAGTCCGCGCGACCCAAGCTTGCACTCAGGCACCACGCGAAAAAGTGACGAGTCTACGCCGCTTCCCGTTCGGCCATCGCGGAGTTGATTTTCGCCACCCGGACGGATTTCGCTATGCCGAAGAACATCAGGATCTTGATCTGAATCCAAGACTGAAGGCACAAGTAATGCACCTGGATGCAGGTTTTGCCTAATTTGAATTGGCACCTTACAATGTTTCGCGCATTTGCACAAAGGCCATGCACATGCAAGTACGTACGGGAATTGAGTAAGGAGACAGGCATATGGCAAACACCGCCGTTTTCGGCATCTACCAGAATCGAGTCCATCTCGAGGACGCAGTTAACGCTCTACACAAGGCTGGCTTTCGGAACACGGATACTTCCGTGTTGTTTTCGGAGAACGCAGGTTCCAAGGACTTTGCTCACGAGAAACATACGAAAGCCCCGGAATGCGCGATCTCTGGCGCGGGTCTAGGCGCTGTCGTAGGGGGCGCACTTGGATTTCTTGCTGGAATTGGCACTGTAGCGATTCCGGGAGTCGGGCCGTTGTTTATCACGGCGGGCCCGATCATGGGGTTGCTGGCTGGAGCCGGCATCGGCGGTACGGCGGGTGCCATTATTGGATGCCTTGCTGGGATCGGGATACCGGAGTACGAGGCGAAGAGGTATGACGGTCGCATGAGGCAAGGCGGCATCCTGCTCTCTGTTCACTGCGACAGCCCGGACTGGGTGAAGCGTGCCAAGGATCGTTTGAAGCAAACCGGGGCCGGGAGCATCGCTTCAGCGGGTGAAGCGAGCTCAGATTTCGCAAAGACCGACCGACCCGTACGGCGCCACGCAGAGCCCCTAGTAAGCCGTCCCTGTCATAACGTTATTGCTTCCGATCCGTCTCATTGTTGTGAGACAGTATCGAAAGTTGCTGCAGGTAACCGACGAACAGCGAGTGGAGTTGGCGAAGTGGGCGCAGTCGCGCACACTGCCTGCCGGTGATGTCTTCCGCGCCCGGCTGATTCTGGCGCTGGCCGACGGCGCGAGCTACGTCGAGATCATGCGCAGCCTGCGCACGACCGCTCCTACCATCTCGCGTTGGAAACG
>JAIQFK010000016.1 GCA_020073305.1 Terriglobia bacterium | reverse complement strand
CCGGGGTGCCGCCTCCCGTTGGTCGGCCCCGGGCGAAGCTGAAGGGCGCAGCCCAAGGACCACGCCCTGCTCATCGTCCGCGATGAGTTTCCGGGCTGGCTATTCCTTGGCGGGTTGCTCTCCAGCAGAGCCCGCTTCCGCTTCACCAACCGCCCTCAGTATTCACCGCGGTTTGAGCGCTGGCAACGACTTGTCAGCGAATGGTAACCTGTCCCTAATTTCTGTGCCTCAGCACAAGGGTGCAGTCCAGTACTGTCCCGATTTTCCCGCGATTTTCCCGATTTTCCCCGCGATTTTCCCCGGCGGATTGACCAGATCATCAAAGGCGCTCGCGCTCAAAAACCGAAGCTCGGATGATTCGGCTTCGGCTCGTCATCGACACCAACATCGTCGCCGGCGCGACTTTGAAGCCCGACGGATTGCAACGTACGGTCCTGCGGTTGCGATCACCAAGTCGGCAGGGGGGACGGGGACAGGCACCACTGTCCACGACGAGCAGTCCGGCCGGGTGTGACTGTTGGGATTAGGGACAGTGGAGCCAGTCCCCATCGTTTTCCATAAAAAAATTCTATGATCTCGATGGGATCTTGACAGCAGAACGAGCCGATTTTATTGTGGATACCCAGAACCCTTCTAACGTTCGCTGCTCCTTGTTGAGCAGAACACACTGACAACTTGGAGAATTACGGATGAGAAGCATGATGCTCAGCTTGTTTGTGCTCGTTTGCATGGCGCCGTTTCCGGCGGCGGCCCAATCGCCGGCCCATGAGCATTACCTAAGGGATGTAGACAGAGGGTCGCCGGGCAGTCGCGCCATCGAAGACCAATTCGACCCGCCCATCATCAAACCAGAGGACGCTCAGTCCAAGGAAAAGCAGTTCCGGGACGACGAAATCGGGACAGTACACTCAATTACGGGCAGAGCCTTTCAGAAATTCGATTTGAGTGTACTGTCCCGATTTTCCCCACGATTTTCCCGCACGACGAGCAGTCCGGCCGGGTGTGACTGTTGGGACTAGGGACAGTGGAGCCAGTCCCCATCGTTTTCCATAAAAAAATTCTATGATCTCGATGGGATCTTGACAGCAGAACGAGCCGATTTTATTGTGGATACCCAGAACCCTTCTAACGTTCGCTGCTCCTTGTTGAGCTGAAGACACTGACAACTTGGAGAATCACGAGTGAGAAGCACGGTGCTCAGCTTGTTTGTGCTCGTTTGCATGGCGCCGTTTCCGGCGGCGGCCCAATCGCCGGCCCATGAGCATTACCTAAGGGATGTAGACAGAGGGTCGCCGGGCAGTCGCGCCATCGAAGACCAATTCGACCCGCCCATCATCAAACCAGAGGACGCTCAGTCCAAGGAAAAGCAGTTCCGGTCGAAAACGCAGGCGTTTGTCGACCTCTGGACAGCCTTCGCGCGCGAATACAACGAGAAGGGCACGTTCAACGTGAAGATGGCCAAGGAGGTATCGAAGGCGTTCCACGCCCTGGAAAAGAGTGAGGGCTGGGCCAAAGCGGACCACCGGTGAAGCGGCTGCAAAGCGGACGGGCACCCCTGTCCACGGCGGGCAGAAGGGTCAGGTGTGACTGTTGGGATTAGGGATGGCGAAGCATGAGTGCTCCACAGAGAATCCCAAGGAGCGGGATGCGTTCGATCCAGACGCCGTTGTATTGAAACGCATGACGAACTGAGCGGTAATGGGCGGTCTGGTTTCTCTCAATGCTCATGGGGATTCACTGCGCCAGTCTGCGGCTCGCCGTCAGATCGCGCAGACCGGAGAGGAAGACGCCGGCGGCAAAGGCAGTAAGGATCCAGGAAAGAGCGCCGTAGTCGGCGGCGCGGAATCCGGAATCCATCTTCCACCAGGTGGCAGCGTGCGGATACAGCAGGGCGAGAAAAACGCCGTATGTGATGCCCATGACGGCGTGCATGACGCGCTCGCCGGCCGGGAGGCGGCGGGTGCGGTCTTCCTCCAGGAAGTCGGTCAGCGTGACCCAGATCTCAAACAGCAGCACGGCGGCGAAGGGCCAGATCCAGTTGCCGTTCCACGTGGTCCAGGCGAGCGAAGCGTAGACGATGGTGTAGGCGCGAAGTCGCGGATGGCGTGCAGTCGCAGCTCACGCTCGGCGGAACGAGTCTCGGGCAGTCGCAGACGCCACTCGTGGTAATAGAGGGTGTCGAAGGCGCCCAGCAAGCCGAGGATCACCAGAGCGGAGAGGGCTGCGGTCATACGATCAACTCCATTCTGCCGCGATAGGAGCCGATATGGGAGACGGTGACTTTGAATTCCCACGACGACCCTAGAGCGCGCTCCGCGGCCTGGATCTCGAGAGGCAGCGGAAGACCCAGGAAGTGCGCGCGCTGCAAGGTATATCTGATCTCCGAGTCCACTGCAGCGCCGCGGAAGTGGAGCCGGAGCAGGGTACAGGAAGATGTGAAAGAATCGATTTGATTCCGACTTGGCGGACAGATCTGGCCGAGCATGTCCGGCCACTGCGACGAGACAGGAAAGGGCAGGTCGGCAGACTCTGGAAACGTTTGCACTTCTGCCGACGTCAAGTCATACGGGGCGTGCTGAAACTGGAGGAACGTTTTGTGCGAATGAAATCGCTGCACCTCATTGGACTGATGGCTTTGGCGGTTGCCGGGTTGCACGGCCAATCGACTGGGCCCGTGTATTGGTCGACTACGCAGCCGGATTGCTCGAGCTTGAATAATGAGTCGGCTGTTCCGATTAAGGACAATTCGGGGGCAACGATCGGGTATTCATGCTATGTGAGCGGGACGTTTGTTTGGCTCGCGGCGGGCGGGGAATGGGGCACCTCGATTCGTGTGGCTGCGCCCGCGGCAGGCGCCGTCGGTGTCGACTATTTCTTCTACGACACAAATGGAAACGACCTGTCGCTGGACACCACGGGTGTGTTCACCGGATCGAGCAATGCGGTCAGCTTCGCGCTGTATGCCAATCAGCCCACGGAAATCGCGCTGCGTGGTGCGACGAGCGATGCGCCAAGCTACGGCTCCACCGCCACGGGCTCGGTCTACGCCGTGTTTTACTGTCCCGATGCAGCCACCTGCAACGACGTGCTGCCACAGTTGATCTACTCGGCGCTACCCACCTATCCGTGGTCGCTGAGCGTGCCGATCGCATGGGACGCCGCGGTATGGACGCAGTGGTCCGCGCAGGGCATTGATGACGGCAGGGCGCACCGGGTGTCCTTAGTGATTTACAACGAAGACAAGACAGCCACGAGCTATACGGTCAAGGTCTACAACAGCGCGGGGACCCTTGTCGGGTCGGGCAAGACACCTTTGATTCCGCCGCTGAAGGATCTCGGAAACGGCACCCTCGGGGAAGGAGGGACATACGGGGCACTGCTGTCGGATGTGATTTCGAAGCCGTTGCCGTCGGGCATCTTCAAGGTGCTGGTCGACGGCGGGTCGTCTTATTCCGCGGTCGAGATGCTCCAGATTAACGGGCTGTCCGCGACCACCCTGCAGGTTGCGTATGACAGCGCGCCCATTTCGGTTGCACGCGCCGCGGCGGCCGGGCGACCGAACGCCGGGAGGATGCGCGTGGAGTCCATGCCGAGGCCGGTGATTAACGCACTGCCGAACTAGAGGGCTTTGACATCGTAGCTGCCTGCTGGCTCCTTCCGCTGTTGGGCGGCGGCTTGCCCTCTTTTTCGTCCAGTTCACAACATTTGATGGGCTGGGCGCGGGCGGCTCGGGTAACATGACTTGCGATGAAACTCGTCCGAACTCTCGCCTTATTGATGATGGCACTGCGCCTTTCCGGTGCGGGTATGAGTGCCGAAGACCGGCAGCACTTGATGGTGCATTTCCAAATGACCGAGGAGTGGCTGGCGGATGAAGTGCGCGGCTTGTCGCCGGCGCAGCTCAACTTCCGGCCAGGACCGGACCGGTGGAGCGTCCGGGAATGCGTCTCGCATCTGGCGGTAGCCGAGCCGGACTACTGGCGCGATTTCATGAAGGCGGTCAAAGCTGGTCCGAGCATGGGAAAGTCTTCCCTAACCGACGCCGATATTCTCTGGTACGGCATCGATCGCGTGGAGCACACCAAGACTGGTGGCGGGCACGAAAAAGTGGAACGTTATCCGGAACTGGGGCCGGCGCTGGCGGATTTTCAGAAGCTCCGCAAGACCATGCTCGAATATGTGCGCACGACCAGCGATGATTTGCGCGGCCACAGCTTTGGCCAGCAACAAACCACCGACTGCTGGCAGTGGATGCTGGAGATCTCCACACACTCACAGCGGCACATCCTGCAGATCCGCGAGATCAAAGCCGACCGGAATTTTCCGCGAAAGTAGAGCGGGCGCGGACGAGCGGGCGATCCGGCACGGCGTAACATTTATCAAGGAGAAGTCCCTTGAAAAAAATCTGTTTGCTGTTGTGGCTCACCATTCCCGTCATGGCGCGGGGACAATCTGCCGAAGCGGCAACTGAACCAACTTTCTTTGCGGCCAAAGGAGCGTTCTTCGCTCTGTCGGTTGCGGACATGAATGCAAGCGCCACATGGTACTCGGAGAAGTTGGGTCTGAAAGTTGTCATGCAGGCGCCTAAAAGAGACAAATCAGCCGTGATCGTGCTTGCCGGCGGCGGACTGATTGTCGAATTGCTCCAGAATGACGATGCCGCGCCGTTAAGCAAGGAGGCTCAGCTTACCCACGGGATTTTCAAATTAGGACTGATCGTCGACGATCTGGATAAGACGCTCTCGGCGCTCAAAGCGCGAAATGTCAAGGTTGCCTTTGGACCTTTCCCCGCAAGAGAGAACGCGATGAGTAACTTCATCATCACCGACAATGCCGGCAACCTTATCCAGTTCTTTGGAAAGTAAGAGCGCGGTCACAAGATCGCCCGTTTACCTAAGTCCCCAAAGGCTGGCAAATACAATCCTTCTTTCTTGGGCCTTAGTTTACCTCTGGTACTAGTTATTCCGGTACTGGAACCCAGATAGGCCCAATTCGATTGTTCCCTCGACGGCCTGCGCCTAGACTGAGAGTGGAGAAGACGTGAAATTCACTCTGATCTTTCTTGCGCTGACAGTCGCCACGGTTGCCCTTGCCAACCCAATTTCGAACCCGAATGATATCGGGCTCGCGCGGTCGCTGACGCTGGTGGGCACGCCCGCGGGATCTTCACAGATGGGAGTCGGCGGGGGCGAATTCTCCGGAACGATCAACGGGGATAGCACTCTGTTTTGGTGCGTGGATGACCAGGAGGTGTTTCATGGCGGCGACTCAGCGTTCGGCAATGTGACGCTGCTGCAGAATGTGGCCTCCCAATCCAGCTCCGTCAAGTTCGGTGACGTGACCAACGGCGGCACCCCGCATTGGACTAATACAACGGACACGTTTGACAGTGTCAGCCTCCCCAGCGATGCGGCGTCTCGCTTTGCGATGGCGGCCTACCTGATCTCGCAATACGATGGCTTTGTGGCCTCCGAATCGGGCGCCGTCGTGTCCAACACCAGCAAGGACCTGGCCGTGCAGCAGGCCATCTGGGCGCTCACAAACAACAGCAGCCTGCCGGGCGGTTTCTCCACCATCAGTGGGGACGACTCAAACAACACTACGGATCAGTATTGGATCCACCAGGCGCTGCTGAACTACTCGGGAGTGAACCAGCAGGGCTGGGCCGTGGTTTCCTGGACAACCAACAGCGCAGGTATATTGGATCCGAGAGCGGGCAAGCAGACCTTCCTGGTGGAAGTCGCGTCAGCCCCGGAACCGCGCTTCTCCGGAGTGCTGATGTTGGCCGGAGTGGGCCTGTGCTTCTTCGTCCGGCGCCGCCTCGCTTCGAAAGCTTGACTACCGGGCGCGAAGTTGGACGTCTGGCTAAAGGCTGCGTCCGGCGGTACACTTGGCCAGGAGGCGCATCGTGTATTGCCCTCAATGCGGTGTCGAGTATCGCGAAGGTTTCACCGAATGTGCCGACTGCCACGTTCCCCTGTTAGGCGGAGCACCTCCACCCGAACCACCCGACCCGTTCAACCCTGGTCTTGACCTGGTTGTGGTGCTGGAGACAAACGATGGCATCCAGCTTGCCATGGCGAAGGGATTGTTGGAGCAAGCCGGAATTCCATTCTTCGTTTTGGGCCAAATCGCTACCTTAATTCAGGATGTGGATGGGTTTCTCCACAAGTGGGTCCGGGTGCAGGTGCCGCGCGACCGCGAAGCAGAAGCGAGGGGAATTCTGGAATCGGTGCTCGAAACGGAGGCCGGTCATCAAGGCGCTGGCGAGGATGCCTGACGGCGCACATTCAGTCTTCTTGAATTTTCACTGGCCCGCCGGCTCTCCCACGAGTGTGAATACGGCTTCTTCAGGGAGATCGAACTCCGCAAGTCCATTTTTCATGGAGAGCGCGTCGGTTTTCACGCAGTTGAGCTCGCGGGTGGTTTGGTAGAGAGACCAGCGCAAGGCCGCTGCATCGGCCGGCACGGTAAGCTGAACGCGGCGCGGGCCGCCCATTTTCACTCCCACCAGGGTCAACGAGTTCTTGTCGCCATTGTGGAACGCGGAAACCAACAGGCCGGGCGAGTCGGACGCGGCGCCGATACGCTGCGAACCCGGCCGCACGAAATGATAAAGCTGTTTGGCCGCGAAGTAGCGCTTCTTGGGCGAATAGATATGGTCCGCATTGGTCACGAGACCGTAAAAAGTCAGCCGGGGATAGTGTTCATGGTAGTTGTCGTAGGCGTCCCAGAACAATGCGGCGCTCGCGCCCTGATTGAGCGCGGTTAACGCCCGGTGCGTGGCGGCGAGCGAAAAACTCTTCCACTCATTGGCTGCGGAGCGGTCGAGATCGCTCAGGTCGCCATATTCGGTGAGCCAGACGCGCACATTCCGGTAATCACTCGTCTGGACGCGCGCCACCTGCGGGCCGACTGAATTGGGTCCATAGGCGTGGAACGAGAACACCGCGACCTGTTTCATCAGGTCGGCGCTCTGCATGATGGGTGTGATGTAGTCGTTGGCGGGCTGGGACTGTTCGGCCACCACCAGCTTGACGTCGCCCAGGCCTTCCTTTCGCAAGCGGCGCGCGATCGCGCCGAGCACTTTGGGCATTTCATCGGGATCGATACGCGGGCCCTCCGCGGGATAGCAGTCCGTTTCGTTCAGCGGTCCGAAATACTCGTAATCAATGCGCGCACGCGTTCGTGCATACACCGCGAGCGACACCACGGTCTCGGCGAATTCGTCGTACATCGACGCTTTCAGGTGATCCGGCTTGCCGGACGGCTGATCGTGGCAGACTTCGTGGGTTGGCGGACCCTTGGTATCGAGCATCCAGTCCGGCGGGACGCCGCTCAGCGTCAGAAACGGCCGAATGCCGCGCGAATTCAGATACCGTGCCGCGGCCCAAGACGCCTCGAACGCGGGGATCGAGTACCGATCGTTGTAGTACTCCCAATTCATGTTGTTGGGATCGTCGTTGTCGTTTACGGCTTCCCAATTCGTCAATCCGTAGGGATCGAGCCGGAAAATGGTCGCGCCCAGATCGTCGATCAGCATGTCGATCATGGGCTTCTGCGCGTCGCGAAAATAAGTGGCATTGAAATTGACGCCGAAGCCATCAATGTACTGGAATCGCTCGGATGGATTGATGGTGATGCGGGCCGGCGCTTGCGCGAAAAGAGCCGGCGCGAGCAGCGAAAACAGAATCAGGGCCAGACTGGCTGGGACGAAAGATCGGAGCTTCATGTCAATCACCAGGCCTTTTATTTTGTCTCCTTCAGCTTCTTTAGCATGTCGACGGCGTTCTGGTTTTTCGGATCCAACTGCAGGGACATCTCATAATTTTGAATGGCCAGGACTTTCTGGCCGGCTTTCATGTAGGCCTCACCGAGGCCGTCGTACGCATTGGCCGACTTCGGATATTCCTGCACATTGCGGCGGAATACCGTGATTGCGTCCTGCATCTGGCCGGAGAACAGCAGGGTGTAGCCCAAGCCGTTCAGTGTGCCTTCGCCGATCTTGGACGGCGCGGATTTCTTGAGTGCGGCGTAGTGGTCGAGCGCGGTGGCCGCGCCCTTGAGCTTCGCGATCAGGACCAGGGTTGGGAACGGGCCCGGTTCGGATTTATAGTTCCAGGCGTACTCACTGTAGACACTGTGCAGCAGGAAACCGGCGACGGCGATTCCGTTGTCCGAGTTCGCCATGATGGCTACGCCGTTGCCCGACTCGGCATTCATAGTGAGTAACGCCTGAAAGCCCTCGTCGGCTCCGTTGTGGCCGAATTGCCCGGGATTGGCCTTGTCCAGAAAGAAACCGAGACCGGCGTCCTCCAAAACGGGCGTCAACATCTCGCGCGTCATCTTCTCGGAGAGCACGCGGTTTGATTTGCCGTGCTTGGACAGCGCGATTTCGATGGCGAACTTACTGAGGTCGGTGGGGGTGGTCCAAAGTCCGGCGGCGGCCATCTCCGGATAGATGTGCCATCGTCCGTGAACCGAGCGGCCATCCGCATACGTGCCGGTGGCGGTCCTGGCGGCCAGGGACGGGGGCAGCGGCTGTTCGTAGCTGCTGTTGGTCATGCCGATCTTACCGAGCACGATTTCGTGCATGAGAGCGGGGAAAGGCTTGCCGGTGACATCCATCATGAGCTGCTGCTCGATGGTGACGCCACCGCCTGAATAGCGTACCTGCGTGCCGGGAACGAGATCGACGCGGATAGGCGCGGTGTTGGCCGGCTTCTCGCCATTGAAAATCTGGACGAGCGTGGGCACAGGGTCGTTGACGTCGTAGCCGGGGAATCCGTGAACTGTCAGGCCTGCAGTGTGGGACGTCAACCGGCGCAGGGTGACCTTCTCGGTCTTCGTAAACTCGTTTTCCGGCACTTTCCAGCTCGTGAGCTTGCGGTTCACGTCCTCGTCGAGCGAGACCTTGCCTTGTTCGACGAGGAAGAGCGCGCCGGCAGCGGCCACGGGCTTGCTGATGGAGCCCGCCTGGAACAGGGTCCGCGGAGTGACGGGCGCGACCGATCCGGTCTCGATGACGCCGTACGCCTTGGCCCAGGCGATCTGGAAATTGTCGATGACGGCGATGCTCAGGGCGGGCACCTTGTAGAGTTCCATCAGTTTTTGCAGGCTGAGACGCAGGGGTGGTTTGTGCTCGCCCATGGACAGATCCACGGCGGTAGCCTCGATGCGCTGAATGCGCGCTTCGTGGCCGGCTGGCTTCGCGGTGGCCGTAGACTGAGCATTGAGGAGCAGGGTGAAGGAGAGAAGGAAAGCGACAGTCGACAAGAGGCGGAACCTACTGTTCGAGGACGGCATGAAGGCAACCCCTTGGGCGCGAGCCGAAGGATTGGACGTTCGAAAGAAGCAATCGTATCAGCTTCGGAGGCACGTTTGATCTTCCGAGTTCGCCGCCATGGTATGCAGACAGTTGCGCATTCAACCGATCCCCTAAGATATGGGCCTATTCCAGTGGGACGACAGTTACAGTGTTGGCTACGCTGACATCGACAGACAGCACAAGAGGTGGTTTCAACTCGCCCACGAACTGCATTCGGCTGTGGTGATACGCAAAGGAAAAGAAGGCCTATCGCGGACGCTCGCGAACTTCGTGGCGTACACGAACGTACACTTCGCCGCTGAAGAGAGGCTGATGCTGACCCATGGCTATCCGGATTATTCAGAGCACAAAGATGAGCACGAGGCGCTTACTCGCAAGTTGGTCCAGTACCACCAAGACTGTGAAGCCGGGCGCACGACGGTCACGATGGAGTTCTTGCAGTTTCTGAAGGTCTGGCTGGGGCATCATATCAGCATTGTGGACAGCAGGGTCGGCGGCTATTTGAAACGGACAGGCCGCTGAGTTTGCGACGGCCTAGAAGTTGTCAACTGACCCACACATTCTCGTTGGAACTGGAGCCTACCATCGTAAGATGGCGTCCGTCAGGCGAAGGAATGCCCCAGATCAGGCCAAAAGGGGTGCTGCAGGTGCTGACAAGTCACTCGTGTAGACTCGGGCTTGGCGACGGAGACACATTGGGTCCAACTCCACGGCTCAGTTGCCCACGTACTGCGCGTACAGGCTGCGGGCGACGCCGGGATCGCTGGTTCCTTTGATGATGGCGCGGCCATCGGGAAAAATCGTCATCTCGTAGGGAGCGCGCACAAAGCGAAGCGCGAACTCGTTGGCCCGGACCTCTCCCAAAGGGTTCAGGCGGGTCTGCAATTCGGCCAGATTGAGCGGGCGCGCGGCGGCGTGGATCTGCACGGCATTTCTCCCGCAGAGACTCACGGGAGCGCGCGTACCGCCGGCGAGATGGACAAAATTCCGGAGGGCGCAGGTTGGGCAATCGGGATCGCGGGCCGGTTGATCGACCTGGCGGATCGCGCCGGACCAAACGTCGATAGTGGTAATGCGCGGAATTACCGCATCACACCGGCCGGATAGAATTTTTACAGCATCCACGACTTGCAGTGACGCAATCGCAGCCGTGAGCGCGTTCAGAACGCCGACCGTATCGCAGGTCGGCTGCGCGCCGGAAGGAGGCTCGGGATAGACACATCGCAGGCAAGCGGTGCGGCCGGGCATCACCGGCATGGTGAGGCCGTAACTGGCAACCGCCGCGCCGTAGATCCATGGAGTCCCGCGGCTGACGGAAAAATCGTTGATGAGATACCGGGTTTCGAAATTGTCGGTGCCGTCGAGGATGACCTGGGCGCCGTCCAGTAACTCTTCCGCGTTGGAAGCGTCGAGATCGGCGATGATGCCGTGGATCTCGATGCCGGAATTCATACGGCGCAGGCGGCGCTCGGCGGCTGCGGCTTTGGGCAGAGCGTCGGCGGCGTCGGATTCCTCGAACAGAAACTGCCGCTGGAGATTGCTCGGCTCGACGAAGTCGCGGTCAATAATGTAGAGGCGCCCGACGCCCGCCCGCGCCAGCGCCATAGCTTGCAAGCTGCCCAAGGCCCCGCAACCAACGATCACGGCCTGTGATGCCAGCAGCCGTTCTTGTCCCTGCTCGCCGATCTCCCGAAACAGAATCTGGCGCGAGTAGCGTTCTCTTTCGCCAGAGGTCATCTTTCCCGATGGTAACAAAGTTGCTTTTGAAACCGTAAGTTATCATGAGCATGGTGTGGCTTCGCTACGCGCGCTTTCTTGTGCTGACGATCTTCGGGTGGACCGGGCTGGCTACAGCGGAGCCACCTGAAACGAAAGCCTACGAGGGCCGGCGCATCGTCGACATCCAGTTCAGCCCGCCGGAGCAACCGGTGGCTCTCGAGGACCTGGAGCGGGCGATCACCCTGAAGAAGGGAACGCCGCTGCGGATGGCGGAAATTCGCGAGTCTATGCAGAAGCTCTTCGCCACAGGGAGGTTCGAAGACATTCAGGTGGGCGCGGAAGCGGCCGGGGACGGCGTGATTGTCCGGTTCATCACCAGAAACAGTTGGTTCGTGGGGCACGTGTCGGTAGATGGGAACGTGGGGGAGCCTCCAAATCCCGGGCAAATGGCGGACGCCACGCGTCTCGATCTGGGCCAGCCGTTTCACGAAGAGGACCTGATCCAGGCGGAGCGCGGCGTGCGCAGGCTGCTGACCGCCAACGGGTATTCCGAAAGCGACCTCCAGCCGCGCGTCGAGTATGATCCGAAAACACAACAGGCACATATTCACTTTGTGGTGGAGAGCGGGCCGCGCGCCAAGTACCGTACGCCGGTCGTGCTCGGGAACCTGAAGCTGGCTGTAGACCAGATTGTGTTGGCCACCAGGTGGAAACGCCGTTTCGTGGGAGGCTGGCGGCCGGTTACGCAGACCCGTACGCGCCAAGGCGTCGAAGGCGTGCGCGCTCTTTACCAAAAAAAGGACCGGTTGATGGCCAGCGTGCGCCTGAAGTCCATGGACTACGATCACGACACGGACCGTGCCACGCCGACACTGGATGTCGACGCCGGCCCGATTGTCAGCATCCAGGCGATTGGCGCGAAAGTCTCTAACAAGAAACTGCAACAGAACGTTCCGATCTACGAAGAGCGGGCGGTAGACCGCGACCTCCTGGTCGAAGGCCAGAGGAACCTGCGCGATGAGTTTCAGGCCGCAGGTTACTTCGAAGCCGAGGTGGAGTTCAAAGAACAGAAACTGCAAAACGACAGGCAGGAGATCGACTACCTGATCAACCTGGGCCCGCGCCACCAACTGGTGCACCTGGAGATCCAGGGCAATCATTACTTCACCAGCGGCGCCATCCGCGACCGCATGTACATGGCGCCGAAGTCCTTTCAGCTGCGGCGAGGCCGCTATAGCGAGGCCTTGCAGCGCCGAGACGAGGAATCCATCGGCGACCTGTATCAACAGAACGGATTTCGAGATGTCAAGGTCACCTCCAAGGTGGGGGATGACTACAAGGGGAAAACCGGCGACGTGGGCGTTGTCGTGATCATCGACGAGGGGCCGCAGTGGTTCGTGTCGAAACTCGAGGTTGCGGGCATTCAGCAACTGGACGCAGGCAAGATCATCCCCACCCTAAGCTCCACGGAGGGACAGCCCTTCAGCGACTTCAGCGTTGCCGCGGACCGCGACGCTATTCTGGCGTATTACTTCACCAACGGCTTTGCCAACGCAAGCTTCGAATGGAGTTCCAAACCCGCTGCGCAACCGCACCAGGTGGAGCTTCGCTTTGTCATTACGGAAGGCCGGCGGCAGTTCGTGCAAGACGTGCTGGTGGAGGGACTGAACAATACGCAGCCGGCACTGGTCTCACGCAACCTGCTGCTGGCGGCCGGCGATCCGCTGTCGCCCATCCGAATGGCCGACACGCAGCGGCGTCTCTACGATCTCGGGATTTTCGCAACGGTCGACATGGCGATCCAAAATCCCGAAGGCGATACGCAGCGGAAATATGTGATTTATGAGATCGAGGAAGCCAAGAAGTACTCCATTGATGGCGGCGTCGGCGCAGAGATCGCGCAGATTGGAAACAGTCAGACCAGCCTGGACGCGCCGGCGGGGACTCCCGGTTTCAGCCCTCGTGTTTCTTTTGATGTATCGCGCCTGAATGTGTTGGGCCTGGGGCACACCATCAGCTTGCGGACACGCGTCTCCAACCTGGAGCAACGCGCGATTCTTACGTATCTGGCTCCCAGGGTCCACAACCGCGAGAATCTCGATCTGAGCTTCAGCGCTTTGTTCGCGAACACCCGCGACGTGCAGACGTTTTCCTCCCAGCGCGAGGAGGGATCGGTACAACTCGCGCAGAAGCTGTCCAAGCCGTCCAGCATTATCTACCGGTTCAGTTACCGGCGCGTGAGCACGTCGAACCTGAAGATTGATCCGAACCTGGTGCCGTTGCTTTCGCAGCCCGTGCGCGTGGGCATTCTTTCAACTGTCTACATTCAGGACCGCCGCGACGATCCCACCGATGCTCACAAAGGTATCTACAACACGGTCGATATCGGGCTGGCCTCCAAATATTTCGGTTCCCAGGTGGATTTCGGCCGCGTTCTGGCGCGCAACGCTACGTACCATCCGCTGGGAAAGAAGCTGGTGCTGGCGCGCGAAACCACGTTCGGCGACATCATTCCGTTCAACTACCAGTCCCGGACCGCTGATGTTCTCGAGGCCGTTCCTTTTCCTGAGCGGTTCTTCGGCGGCGGCACCAATTCGCTGCGTGCCTTCCCGGACAACCAGGCGGGTCCACGCGACCTGGACACGGGATTCCCGATTGGCGGCACCGCCCTCCTGCTGAACAAGACGGAACTGCGCTTTCCGCTGCTGGGTGCCAACATCGGCGGCGTGCTTTTTCACGATGCGGGGAATATCTATTCGAAGCTCGGCAACCTCTCGTTTCGAGTCCGCCAGCGCGATGTGCAAGATTTCGACTACATGGTGCACGCCGTGGGATTCGGCATCCGCTACCGTACGCCGATCGGGCCCGTGCGCGTGGACTTCGCGTATAGCATCAACCCGCCGCGGTTCCATGGCTGCAGCGGGACTATCGACGATTTGATCATCTGCGGAAACGAGCCCGCCTCGCAACGAACCGACCACAGCATCGGCCACTTCCAATTTTTCTTCTCGATAGGGCAGGCCTTTTGATGCTGGCGCGCCTGGTTCTGCTCTCCACATTGTTCACGTCCGGCCCGCGCGCCGGAGTGATCGACCGCGTGGCCGTCACGCTCGACAGCCAGATCATCACGGAGAGCGAAATAGCACAGGAAATCCGGCTGGCGGCTTTCTTGAACGACGATCCGCCGGAGTTCAGTCCGGAATCCAGGAAGAAAGCCGCGGACCGGCTCATCGAGCAGAAACTGATCCGCAGAGAAATGCAGCTCGGGCGTTATCTGGGGCCCAATAAAGATGACGTGGAAACCATGCTGAAGCAGGTTCAGGCGCAACGATTTCAAAGCCCTGAAGCGTATCGCGGGGCTCTTGAGAAGTACGATCTGACCGAAGGAGATCTGAAAGATTATCTGCTCTGGCAGCTCACGCTGCTGCGCTTCATCGATACGCGCTTCCGTCCGGGCGTTCAGGTTACGGACGACGAGATTCGCGCAACCTTCGAAAGCCAGCTGGCCAAGCTCGAAAACACGGCAGATCCGGGCAAAAGTCTGAAGCTCGAGGACCGTCGCGATCAAATCCGCGAGACGCTCATCAACCAGCGCGTGGATCAGCAACTGGATGAGTGGCTCGATGCAACCCGCAAACGTACGCGCATTCAGTTCCATCCGGAGGCGTTTCAATGAGCCGTCGAAGCCGGCTGGCGTGGATCTGGGGGTGCTCCATTCTTGGGCTGGCAGCGCTTTTAGTACTCGGGGCCATCCTGGTTGCGCGCAGCGGCTGGCTGCGCGAGCAAGTGCGGCAACGGATCGTGGCCGAGGCGGAAAGGGCCACCGGAGGCCGCGTGGAGATCGGCTCGTTCGAATTTGAATGGCGCACCCTGACGGCGCGCGTGAACGACTTCGTGATTCACGGTACGGAGCCCTCGGGGTCGCCGCCATTGCTACGCGTGCGGTCCGTTACGGTCGTGCTGAAGATCATCTCCTTTCTGGCGCGCATGGCGGACGTGCAATCGGTGGATGTGCAGCAGCCGCAAGTGTCTCTGATGGTGCGGCCCGATGGCACGAGCAACGTGCCACAGCCCAAGACGCCGTCGAAGAAGCCGGCCGTTCAGACCATTCTCGATTTGGCGATCGGGCGGTTCAGCGTCGAGAACGGCTCCTTCGAAGCCAATTCGAGCAAGAATCCATGGAATGCCGCGGGCCAAAACCTTCGCGCCCGGTTTCTCTACAATGCGAACACTCCCGCTTATCACGGAGACATCTCGATTCAACCGCTGCATGTCCAAATCAGCCACGACGTGCCTGTGGATGTGAGCGCCAAGGCTTCGCTCACGATTGCCAGGAATAGAGTCACGGTCTCCAGCGCGCGTCTCGAGACCCTGCATTCCGATGTGGAGCTTTCGGGTGTTGTCCGGAACTTTTCATCGCCCGAATGGCGGCTCGAGTATATCGCGCACGTGTCGATGGACGAGCTCTTGCGCACGCTGCGAATTGGGACGCGGTCCGAGGGCACCGTCCTGATCGGCGGTAATGCCTCAATCCGCGATTTCGGGCATTACCTCCTGGAGGGCAAGCTCCACGCTCCTGGGCTTTCCTTCCGGCAGGGAGACTTGCGGCTTCACGACGTCCGCGCGGATGCGGCATTCCGTGCTGATCCCGACAAAATTGACCTGAGCGGCCTGCGCCTGGCGGCGCTGGGTGGCAGTCTCAACGGCCGGGCGCGCATCGAGAAGCTCGACCGGCTCCGCTTGGAAGGCGAAGCGAGCCACTTCGATCTCCGGCGCGTTGCGGAGCTGTTCACGCCAAAGCGCCTGCCTTGGGATGGGCTGTTATCGGGCTCCGTGGAACTGAATGGCCTGCTGAGCGATCTGAATCGAGGCCGGTTCGAAGCTCACTCGCAACTGGTTCTCTCTCCGGCGCCGGACGAAGCGCCGGTGCGCGGCGTAATCGACGCCAGTTATGACGGACCGCGCGGCACGGTCGATCTGGGAAAGTCGTTCGTCCAGCTGCCCGCGACCCGCGCGGATTTCGAGGGGACGCTGGGGCGCCAGTTGCGCCTCCGCCTCGAAACCAAGTCTCCGGATGAATTGCTGCCCGCACTCGACATGGTTTCGAGCAGCGCGCCCCACGAACTGCCTGTTCAATTGCAAAACGGCTCGGCGGCATTCAACGGCACGATCACCGGTCCACTGCGTTCTCCTCAAATTGCCGGACATATCGCGCTTACGAAGTTCACCTACGCGCAGGAGAAAGCCGACTCTCTGGCCGCGGATATCACTGCTCAGAACTCTTCGGTGGAGATCCGGGACGCGATTTTGACTCGCGGCGCTTTGCGCGCGAACCTGGCGGCAACGGTGGCGTTGCGCGATTGGAAGCCGGATCCGGACGGAGCGCTTGCCGCTACGGGATCGCTCTCAGGCGCTGACGTTCAGGACGTGCTCGCGATCGCCGGCAAGAAGGACATTGCCGCTACGGGAACGCTTTCCGCATCGGGGCAGATCACGGGGACCACCCGCACTCCGCTTATCAAAGCAGACGTGACTGTGGCCAACGGCTCGGTTTACGGCGAACCGTTCGACCGACTGACAGGTCACATCGACTACTTGAACCCGCTGGTCACGATCGCTAACGCCAAGCTCAATGCCGGAACGAAGCAGGTGCGATTCCAGGGGACCTACGCACACAGCCCTGGCGATTTCGAGACCGGCCGGCTGAGCCTCGAGGCGGAGAGCAATTCCATGGCGCTCGGCCAGTTTCACCTGTTGGAGAAACGCGAGCCTTCGATCGCTGGAGACGTGCAAATCACGGCGAAAGGTGCAGGCACGATCTCGAAAACCGGCGCCGGCCAGCCCGCATTCCGGCTCACAAGCCTGAGCGCCGATGTTAGCGCCGAGCGCGTGCATTTGGCGCAGAAACCCATCGGCGCGGTGCGCCTGACGGTCAGGACGGCAGGCACATCGTTAACGGCGCATCTGGAATCGGGAGTTGCAAATTGCCCCATTCGAGCCGATGGCGAGTGGCGCCTCGCGGACGATTATCCCGGCAAGGTGCAAATCGAACTCACGAAACTCGACCTGGCGGCGCTGGACGCGTGGCTGGCGCGCCCGGCTTCCTCTTTCAAGTTTGCCGGCTCGGCGGAGGGAAAAGCGACGATCAGCGGTCCCGCGCTGAAGCCCGAAGCATGGACTGCATCTCTCGATATCCCTCAGTTGGCGATCGCGCCACTCGCCGGTGACATCGCGGGAGGCAACCGGCAAGCGGTGACGCTTCGCAACCAGGGCCCGATCCGCCTGACCATGCAGAACTCTGTCGTGCGCGTAGAAAGCGCGCGCCTGGTTGCCCAGGACACCAACCTCACGTTCACCGGAACGGTATCATTTCAGGAAAAGAATCCACTCGATCTCCGGGTGAACGGCAACCTCAATCTCGCGGTTCTGGAAAACCTCAACGCGGACTTCGTCTCTTCCGGGACGATCACCGCCGACGCCGCCATTCGCGGCCCGCTTACAGAGCCGCTGATCACGGGCCGCGCCGAGTTGAAGGACGCCAACCTGAACGTTGCGACCTTTCCCAACGGGATTTCCCACGCGAGCGGTGTCATCCTTTTTACGGGTGACCGCGCCACCATCCAGACTTTCACGGGGGAATCGGGCGGAGGCAACGTGTCGGTCACGGGTTTTGCTTCGTACGCTGGCGGTGATGTCGCGTTCCACTTCGAGTTGATCGCGCGGCAGGTGCGTGTGCGGTACCCCGAGGGCGTCAGCACCGTGGCCAGCGCCAGGCTGACGTGGACCGGATCGATCGAGCGCAGCCAGGTGTCCGGCACGGCAAGGATCCAACGAACGGGCTTCAACCCCCGAACCGATTTCGCCTCCATCCTGGCGAAGTCCTCCGAGCCCGTCCGCACGCCTGCGACTCGGGTTGGGTTGCTGGGCGGCATGAACTTTGATATCCAGATCGACACCTCGCCCGATGTGCAGGTGCAGTCGGCGCTGGCTCAGCAGATCCAGGCTGAGGCGGCGCTCCGGCTTCGCGGCACAGCCAGCAATCCAGTCCTGCTGGGCCGCATCAACATCACGCAAGGCGAGACGACCTTCTTCGGCAATAAGTACACCATCAATCAAGGATCGATCTCGTTCTACAATCCTGTGAAACTCGAGCCCATCCTGAACATCGATTTGCAGACGCGAGCGCGCGGTATCGATGTTACGCTCACCATCTCCGGACCTATGAACAAGCTCAATGTGACGTACCGCTCCGACCCGCCGCTGCAATTCTCCGATATCGTGGCTCTGCTTGCGACTGGGCGGTCTCCCACGTCGGATGTATCGTTGAGCGCGAGAGAGTCAGGAGCCGCGCAGAGCTGGCAGCAGCTCGGAGCCTCGGCTCTGGTGGGGCAGGCGATTGCGAACCCGGTTGCGGGACGCTTGCAGCGCTTCTTCGGAGTCAGCCGGATCAAGATCGACCCGCAGCTGACCGGCGTTGAAAACCCCCAGGCTCGCCTTACGCTCGAACAGCAGGTCACGCCCGATATTACGTTCACATACATTACGAACGTGACCCGCAGTAATCCACAAGTGGTCCGGATCGAGTGGGCCCTGAACCGGCTTTGGTCGGTGGTGGCGGTCCGTGATGAGAGCGGGATCTTTGGCCTGGATTTTTACTACAAGAAACGCTTCAAATAAGCCGCTACCGAAACGTCTTCAGATGAGGCTCCGGCAGGTGCGCGGTGCCGTTGAAGCTGAAGAGGGCGAGGTCGCCGTCACGGACACGCATGGTGGTGAGCGCGGCGTTGTAGGTGACGCCCGCAAGGCGGAGGATGTGCCGTGCATTCAACCCCAAAGCCATCCCAATCCATACGGCGATCGGTGTAGCTGAGGAAAAAATCGCGACGGCGTCGCCGGATGCAAAGCCGTTCAGTGTCTCGAGGCCCAGGCAGACGCGTTCGTGGAACGCCTGCCAGGATTCCCCCGTCACCTCATACCGGCCCTCCACCCACGCGCGCACCACGAGCGTGTCGCATTGCGTCCAGGCGCGATGCACGGGTGATTGGTCATCAACCATCTGGCGCAGCAATTTCTCGTGCTCGGCCTGAAACTCAGGATCCTCGGCGCTCAAACGCGGAGCAATGGACCGATAGACCATGTCGAGGTCGAATTCATTCCAATTGCGATCAACGTGAATTTCCGGAGTGGCGCGCCCAGCCCGCTGGAATGCGCCGGCCACTTCTTGCGCGGTCTGCTGCTGGCGCGTCAGCGCCCCGGAGTATAGTGCGCGGAAGCGGATATTCTGCGCCACCAGGTAGTCGCCCAGGCGACCGGCCTGCG
The DNA here is from genome assembly GCA_020073305.1 of Terriglobia bacterium. Classification (GTDB taxonomy): domain Bacteria; phylum Acidobacteriota; class Terriglobia; order Bryobacterales; family Bryobacteraceae; genus QHXW01. The sequence continues at coordinate 143,979 of JAIQFK010000016.1, read as the reverse complement.
TGCGTCCGAGTTCGGACAAGGTGTCGTAGTTGTGGCGCAGCCCGGCCTGCCCATGCCGCATCAAATAGAGCGTACTCAACCCAGACGCTCCGCCAGTTCGACCGCCGCGCGCATGAGCCCGCGCACCCGCAGATGAAAATCGCTAAAGCGTTCGTCGCGTGTCTGGCCGCGGATGTAACGGAAATAGATCTGCTGCAGAATCACGCCGAGTTTGAACAACCCAAACACTTCGTAATAACCTAAGCCGGAGACATCGCGCCCGGCCTTTTCAGCATAGCGGCGCACCAGCTCGGCGCGCGTGTACCAGCCGGGCATGGCGGTGATACCGCTGAGCGAGCCGCCTCGCATTTCCGGGTCTCCGGCCTGCGTCCAATAACAGAGAGTGCAGCCAAGGTCTACCAGCGGATCCCCTACCGTGGCCATTTCCCAGTCGAGGACAGCTTCGACCCGCGCGGGATTCCGGGGATCGAGCATGATGTTGTCCAACTTGAAATCGTTGTGGACGAGGGCAGGCCGGGCGGATGCTGGCAGGCGATCGGAGAGCCATGCGATGAGACTGTCCATGCCCTGGATCTCTTCGGTTTTGGCGCGCAGCCAGCGCTCAGTCCAGCCGCGCACCTGCCGCTCGAGAAAGCCCTCGGGACGCCCGAGGCCCGCAAGCGGCTGGCGTGCCACGTCGATCGAGTGCAGTTGCGAAAGGCAGTCGATGAAGCCTTCGCTGGCCTTGCGCGGAAACGCGGAGTCACGTGCAAATTCGGCGGGCATGTCGCGCCGCAGCACGGCGCCCTGGCGCCGCTCCATCAAGAAGAAGGTTGCGCCGATCACCGCCGGATCCTCACAGAGAAGGTAGACGCGAGGCGCCGGAGGAAATACGGGGTGGACGGCCTCGAGCACACGAAATTCCCGCGCCATATCATGCGCCTTGGGCGCCACGGGACCGAGCGGCGGCCGGCGCAGCACATACTCGTGATCACCCGCGCGAACCAGGTAGGTGAGATTGGAGTGGCCGCCCGGAAACTGCTCGACACGCACGTCCCGCACGGCGCCCTCCACCTTGCCGCGCAGGTATTCGGCCAGTGCGCGCACGTCGATTTCTTCGCCTGCGCGGATGGGAGCGACTTCGGGAGCCATCAGAAGTTGAGGGTAGCAGATTTCTGCGCGACGGAGCCTGCGCTACATTGAAAACTGCGCACTATGAAGCCAGTCGTTGTTCTGCTGATTTTCGCGTTTTCTGTTTCCGCGGCGCCCAAGGTGGGGCAAGCCGAGTTCGACAATCTCGTAGACCGGTATTTCGAGGATTACTACCACCACAACCCTACGCAGGGAACGTCGGCCGGCTTTCATCAGTACGACATGCAGCTCGAGGACTATGCCCTGGCGACGATCGCCACGCGGATCCGATCGCTGCAACGCTTCTTGGCCGAGTTCGAGCGGTTTCCTGCCGCGAGCCTGACGCCCCAGACAGGCCCTGATCGCGATCTTGTCATCTACAGCATCCGGTCGCAATTGCTCGATCTCCAGAACATCCGCATGTGGGAAAAGAATCCGGATAAGTATTCGAGCGGCATCGCCGGCAGCGTTTTCCCGATCATTAGCCGGAGCTTCGCGCCTCCCAGCGAGCGGCTGAAATCCGTGATCGCGCGCGAGCAGCTTGCCAAAAGGCTTCTGGGCCAGGCGCGCGCCAACCTACGCAATCCGCCGCGCATCTATACCGAAGTCGCGATCGAGCAGTTGCCCGGAAATATCGAATTCTTCAAAAAGGATGTTCCCGCGGCGTTCCAAGCCGTGACCGACCGCGCGCTCCTCGATCAATTCCACGAGAGCAATCAGGGGGTCATCGATGCCCTCGGCGCCTACGAGAAATTCCTGAAGGCCGATCTGCTTCCGCGTTCCAAAGGAGATTTCCGCATCGGCGCAGAGAACTTCAGCCAGAAGCTTTTGTACGACGAGATGGTGGATACGCCGCTCGACAAGGCGCTCGAAATCGGCTTTCAGAATCTTCGCCAGAACCAGCAGGCGCTGCGCGAGACGGCAGCCAAGATCGACGCCCGGCGCCCGCCGCACGAGATCCTGCAGGATCTCCAGAAAGACCATCCGCCGGCTGACCGCTTGCTCCAGATTTTTCGCGATGTGCTGGGCGGACTGCGCGACTTTGTTGTCCAGCACAAGATCGTGACGCTACCGTCGATGACGCTGCCCGTCCTTGAGGAGTCGCCGCCCTTCATGCGAGCGCTGACCACCGCCTCCATGGACACACCGCGCCCGTACGAAAAGGTGGCCACAGAAGCGTTCTTCAACGTCACGCTGCCGGAGCGCAACTGGAGCCCCGAAAAGATTGAAGAGCACCTGGAGTCATTTAACCGCGGCACCATCATCAGCACGGCCGTTCACGAGGTCTACCCGGGACACTACACGCAGTTTCTGTGGGTACAAAACGCGCCGTCGAAGGTGCGGAAGCTGATCGGAGCACATACCAATTCCGAAGGCTGGGCGCATTACACGGAGCAGATGATGCTGGATCAAGGCTACGGCAACGGGGATCTCAAACTGCGCCTGGGCCAGATACAAGATGCGCTGTTGCGCAACGCCCGGTACATCGTGGGCGTCGAGATGCACACCGGCAAAATGACCTTTGAACAGGGTGTCGATTTCTTCGTCAAGGAGGGCTATCAGACGCGCGCGCTCGGGCTCATCGAGACCAAGCGCGGCACCTCCGATCCCACGTATCTGTATTACACGCTGGGCAAGCTGGAGATCCTGAAGTTGCGTGAAGACTACCGTAAGGCGCGCGGTGCGGGCTTTTCATTGATCGACTTCCACAATCAGTTTCTCGCGCAGGGATTCCCACCGATCAAAATCATCCGGCGCTCCATGCTGGGAAACGACAGTCCGGTTCTGTGATCCCGCCATATTCGGTTTACCTGCTGGATATCGACGGTACGGTGCTCGATTCGGCGCCGGACATCTGCGGGGCGCAGAGCGAAGTGCTGGAAGCCGCGGGTTGCGCGCCCGTGCCGTTCCGCGTGCTTCGCGGTTACGTGGGCCGTGAGCTGAGAGCGGTGTTCGGTGACATGCTTCCTCACGCGAGCGAAGCCGAGATGCAGAAGCTCATGGCGGACTACACCCTGAAGTACCGCAGCCGGAAGCACGCCGGCACTGGTATCTATCCGGGGGCACGGGAAGCGCTGGCCGTGCTGGGCGGACGCAAGTCCACGGCGACCACGAAGAGCACGGAAGGAACGCGCCTGGTGCTGGAGCATTTCGGGTTGCTGCCGTACTTCGATCATGTTCAAGGCAGCGACGGCATGCACTACAAACCGGCGCCGGACGTCGTGCTGGCCGCTATGGCGGCGCTGGGCGCAAAACAGGCAGAGTGCCTGATGGTGGGAGATTCGTCCGCCGATATGGAGGCCGGCCGCCGGGCGGGCGTCAAAATCTGCGCCGTTCGTTACGGCTATGGCGATCCCGTGGAACTCGGGAAATGGGAGCCGGATCACTGGATTTCCGATTTGCGCGAATTGGCGGGATAAAACGGGCACGGCGCCTCAGCTTGTTATCATGGTTTTCTAATCCCAACACAAGGAGCAAAAACCATGGCAGACGGATTCGCTCGCCGCGATTTTTTGAAGACGGCCGCCGCGTTGGGCGCGCCCGCCATTCTTAAGGGCCAGGGCGCAAGCGAGAAATTGAACATCGGCTGGATTGGCGTGGGCACGCGTGGTTACGCGGGCCTGGACTGGTTGAACAAGGCCGCGCCCGGACAGGTCGCCGTCACTGCCATCTGCGACACCTACACCGGCTACCTCGCGCGCGCCAAAGACCGCATCCAGACCATCTATGGCATCAGTCCCAAGACCTACGTGGACTACCGCGAACTGCTGGCCGACAAGTCCATCGACGCGGTTTTCATCATGACGCCGGAGCACCTGCACCACGATATGACTATCGCCGCCCTGCGCGCGGGCAAGAACGTCTACATTGAAAAGCCGCTGGCGCACACTATCGAAGAAGGATTCGACATCGTCAACGAGTGGAAGAAATCCGGCAAGATCGTGCAGGTGGGAACGCAGAACCGCAGCTCCTCGCTATACAAGAAAGCCAAGGAGATGGTGGAGCAGGGCATGATTGGCGACATTCACTACGTGCGCGCGTTCTGGTATCGCAACTCGCCGCCAAACGATCCGGCGTGGCGTTACGTCATCCCCCCAGAGGCTAACCCGCAAAACACCGACTGGCCGAAATTTCTCGGACCGGCTGCAAAGCGCGAATGGGACCCGCAGCGCTATTTCCAGTGGCGGCTGTATTGGGATTACTCCGGCGGCATCTCGACCGACCTGCTTGTGCACCAGACCGACATTGTGAATTTCGTGCTGAGCAAAACCGTTCCGCAGTCGTGCATGGCGTCTGGCGGCATCTACCGGTGGACCGACAAAACCGACGACCGCGACGTGCCCGACACCCTGAGCGCCCTCTACGAATACCCGGACCGGTTTCATATCAACTACAGTTGCTATTTCGGCAACGTGCACTACGGCTACGGCGAGCAGTTCTGCGGCAACGAGGGAACCCTCGAAGTGCTGAACCGGCAGGACCTGCACTTCTATCCGGAGAAATACCGGGGCGCCGATTCCGGCATCACGTCGCGCGCGGAAGTGCACTTGAACGGCATGAAGGACTTCAACGAAAACGATGGCGCCATCAATCACTTCCGGAACTTCATCGACGCGGTGCGCGGACACGGAACGGTGATTGCACCTCCCACGGTCGGCCAGCAGGCGGCCATCTCCGGCCACATGGCGACGCTCTCGTTCAAGCACAGCAAGAAAGTGCTGTGGGACGACCGGAACGAGAAATATTCGTTCGTGTAACGGCCGATAACCCGAGCTGGCTTTTTTCACAAGACGCGACCGATTCTGTTACCATCAGGCTCTATGTCCGCCGCTATCCACAAGGGTCGTCTGATTACTGCTGCGATTCTGGCGATATTCGTTTACGGCATGATCGCGTCCGTAGCAGGCACCATCGTGCCGGATGTCTCCAAGCGCCTGAACCTCACTCCGGAACAGGTCGGCTACGTTTTGCTGGCGCAGGCCATCGGGCTAATCATCGCGTCCCTGCTGGTGGGCCCGCTGATCGACAACAAGGGCAAGAAGACCGGCCTGCTGCTGGGTTTCGTTCTGATCGTGATTGGGCTTTTTGCCGTGCCGAACTCGGCCGGTTACTACATGATCATGCCGTTCATGCTGATCCTCGGCTTGGGCGGAGGCATCATCGTGACGGCGGCGAACGCGCTGGTGAGCGATATCAGCGAAGACCGGCGAGCATCCACGCTCAACCTTCTGAACCTGTTCTTTGGTCTGGGCGGTCTGGCCACGCCGCTGATCGGCGCGAACATGCTGAATCACAATACCATCGCGCTTTGTTATCTGATCGCGGGACTGGCGGCCGCAACCCTGGTTCTTCACGTCTTCACAGCTATGCCCCCGCCCACCGGCGAGCGTGGCTTCAAATTCTCCGAAGCCGGCGCCTTGCTGGGACGGCCGGTGCTGTTCCTCCTCTCGCTGCAATTGTTCCTCTACGTGGCGTGCGAAGTCGGCGTGTGGAACTGGCTGCCCCAGCACCTGGAAGCGCAGGGAATCGCACCCAGCATGGCGCTCAACATCCTGTCGCTGGGCTTCGCGCTCGGGCTGCTGATCGGCCGCGTGGCGGTCTCGCGTATCCTGGTTCGCATCCCCTCGGCTACAGTGACGCTGGTCGCGGCGGTACTCATGGCTATCACGACATTCGGCATGCTGCAAACCAACGATGCGCCTATTGCCGCCGTTCTAGTTTTCTTCGCCGGCGTAGCCATGGCTCCGGTTTTCCCAACCACGCTGGCCATGGTAGGCGACGCGTTTCCGCGCATGACGGGAACCGCAATGGGCATCGCGATCACCTCGGGATGGATCGGCTTGGCGGTCAGTTCTCGCATCATCGGCGCCATCGCCGGCACCGATGCCACGCGCATCAAGACCGCGCTGCTGGTGCTGCCCGCGTGCTCGGTCGTGATGATTCTCGTGAACCTGGCGGTGCGCCCGATGCTAAGAGCCAAACAGAAGGTAGCGGCCTAAACCGCGGTCTGGAGCTACAGCGCCCGCACCTTGCGGATCGCGCTCGCAGTCTCCGACTTTGCCGGTTTGCGCAGCGGCGTGGCCGTCAAGCGCCGCACCTGATCGGTGACACATACCAGAAACATGGGCTGGCGCGCGTTCTTCAACAGATCGATGATGCGGTTGGAACTCTCCTCGAGGAAGATAGACTTGCCGTCTGTGAGCAGGTGGATTTCCGATTCGCTGGCAATGGAATCGCTCAGCCGCTTGCTCATCTCCTTCTGGAGATACTTCAGCACGCGGCGGATCTTTTGCAGGGAGAAACCTTTGCGCCGCAGCTCGGCGATCACGGAAATCTCCACCACCTCTTCGGGCGCATAGACGCGCTTGTGGCCGTCCTGACGCGGCGACACCACCTTGCGCTCATCCCACCACTGCAACTGTCTCAGGCTCACACCGGAGATTCGGGAGACCTCGTTGCTGGTGTAGCGCTCCTCACTGGGCAGCACCACAGGCCGGATTCTTCTTGTTTTAAACATGTCGCCAAAATCGCGTTACTGCACTCCAGCGCTACTCCGGATTGTACTGGAGAGTTCGGCGATGTCAACCGTTCTTTTCTCCAAAAATTTCGGAGGAGCCCCGTGCGGCGGAAACAGGCCGATGGAGAGTATATCATGACGTGGGACCCGGTTGGCTCGTCGCTGCCCGCCGTCACCCGATCGGGCACGTGCTCGTCTGGAACGCCCCCGGGCCTGACATAAGGCGCGGGCGGCTGCCCGCTCGAAGCCGGAATCCGCGGTCGCGTGTTACCATGAAAGATATCCGTTTGAATCCCTTCTGAGGTTTTTGTGGCCGGTAGAATCACGCGAAAAGAGCTGAAGACTGATAAGTTTGCCCTTGAAGTCGGACAGACGGTGGATTTCGTCACCGGACATCGGCGGGAGTTGATCCTCTGGGGCTCGATCGCGGCCACCGTCGTCGTCGTGGGCCTCGGCATTTATTTGTATATGCGCCACGAGCACACTGTCCGCGAGCAAGCCCTGGGTGACGCCGTACAGATGCAGGAAGCGCCCGTCGCGACACCCAATTCGAGCGGCCGGCTCAGTTTCCCCACCGACGAGGCCAAGCAAAACGCGGTGACCAAGGCGTTCACGGATATCGCAACGAGGTTTTCCGGCTCCAGCGAAGCGGCGGTTGCAAAGTATTATCTTGGTTCGATTGCCGCCGATCAGGGCAAGATGGCGGATGCGGAAAAATGGTTCAAGGAATCCGCCAATGAGGGCGACAAAAACTATGCGTCGCTGGCGCAATTCTCCCTGGGGCAGGCTTATTTCGCGGAGGGACGGCCCGCGGATGCGGAAAAGATCCTGCGTTACCTAATGGATCACTCCACCGTCTTTGTCTCCAAGGAACAGGCCACCATCGCTTTGGCGAAGGGCATCGCGCCGACGAAGCTGGCTGAAGCCATTAAGCTTCTCGAGCCGCTTCGCGTAGGAGGCGGCCCTGTCGCCCAGAACGCCATCACCGCCATCGGTGAGCTGACGGGGCAGCAGTAAGCCGTTATTCGTGCTCCAGCGCCTTCGCTTTCCGGTAGACCGCAGCCTTGGCCGCCGCTATCCTGAACCGGAGCACTCCTACCGCAACGCTTTCCAGCGCGATCGCGACCGCATTATTCACGCGCGCGCCTTTCGCCGCCTGGAGGCTAAAACTCAGGTTTTCACGCCCGGCCTCTCCGATCACTTCCGCAACCGGCTGACTCATACCATTGAGGTCGCCCAGATCGCGCGGACGGTGGCTTCGGTGCTCGGCCTGGACGAGGATCTGACCGAGGCCCTGGCGCTGGTTCATGACATCGGCCATCCGCCGTTCGCGCACGCCGGTGAACAGGAGCTGAACCGGCAAATGAACCGGTTTGGCGACCGCTTCGATCACAACATCCACGCGCTGCGCATCGTCGAGAAATTCGAGCAGCGCTACGCGCGCTTCCCCGGCTTGAACCTGACGTTCGAGGTCCGCGAGGGCATGGCCAAGCATTCCCGCGATTTCGCGCCGGGCGAGATCCCGCAGCTGGATGAATATCTGCCGGGCAAGCGGCCACCGCTCGAAGCGCAACTGATCGATCTGTCCGACGAGATCGCCTACAACACGGCGGACCTCGACGACGGCTTCTCGGCGCACCTGTTCACGGCCGAGCAGGTCGCCACGGAAGTGCCGTATTACGCCGGAATTTACGAGACCGTCGAGACGCAGTTCCCCGGGGCGACAGCGCGCGAAAGATTCTACGAAGCGCTCCGGCAGTTGATTGACGCGCTGGTTTCAGGCCTGATCGAAGGCACCGTCGAGCGCGCCGCTCAGGCGGGGGTTCGCAGCGCCGATGAGGTTCGCGAATGGCCGCGCCGGCTGGCGGCCTGCACGCCGTCCGCGGCTGCCTCCAGCCGTGAGCTGAAGAGTTTCCTGCAGCGCCATGTATATTCTTCGCCGGTCCTCGATGCCGACCGGCGCCGCTTCATCGCCATGATGGCCGAGTTGTTCGAGTTCTTTCTGGAGCATCCGGACCGCCTCCCGGAGCTTTACCGCGAGACCGCAGCCGGCCAGCCGCCGCACCGCGTGGTCTGTGATTACATCGCGGGGATGACCGATGGCTTTTTCCGCCGCACCTACGATCAGATGCTGGGGGCTATGCCTCCGCGACCATGATATTCGATACCTCGGCTGAGCGCACACCGTAGACCTTCAGAATCTGCCGGCAGACCTCAGCGCCGAGTTTCTGCGGATTCTCGTTTTCATCGTTCTCGATTTCTACTTTGATGAACAGATTGATGACGGCCACTGCGCCTCCTTCCCTCTATACTAAGTAAATGTCCTGCGCGATTTGCCATATTCGCCGCCCGAAGCGGTTCTGCCCCGGCGTCCGCGGCGACATCTGCACCATTTGCTGCGGCACCGAGCGCGAAGTGTCGGTGGATTGTCCGTTGGATTGCGTGTACCTCCGCGAGGCGCACCGGCACGAGAAGATCACGCCCACTGATCCGCATGATTTTCCCAACCCGGACATCCGTGTCACCGAGGAGTTCCTGCGCGACCATGAGCCACTGCTGCTGTTCCTCGCGCGAACGTTGGTGGACGCGGCGATCAAAACGACCGGGGCGGTGGATTTCGATGTCCGCGAAGCTCTGGATGCGATCGTCCGCACCTACCGAACCTTGCAGAGTGGTGTGTACTATGAAACGCGGCCCGCGAATCCCATAGCGGCTAACATTTGCCGCCTGGTACAGGCGGGTATCGAGGAATTTCGCAAACAGGAGCCGGAGCGCACGGGCATGACCAGCACGCGCGACAGCGACGTTCTCACCCTGCTGGTCTTCCTTCAGCGTCTCGAGCTGGACAACAACAACCAGCGTAAGCGCGGCCGAGCGTATCTCGATTTCTTATGCGGGTTCTTTCCGGAACAGCCCGGTGAAGCGGCCCCCGCTGGTTCATCGCTGATCGTACCGTAGAAGGAGACTCGGCTAGGCAGTGCCAGCTGACCGAGCCGTTTCAATGTCCCAAACCCCCGCAAAATTGGCAAACCAACACTCCACCCGAATTCCGTCGAGCGCATCGCGTGCGCACGTGGCCGCCCGAGTCAGTTCGGCTCGGTGGTGTTCGGCTTCGGTTTTTGGGTCCCTGCCGAACGCTTCCAGTCCTCCGTAGGCGCCGCAATCGGAGTGGGCCACCAGAATCACACGATCCATCCCATGCAGCTTCCGGGAGAGCCGGAGCTGTTCGAGCAAGAAGGTTCGTTCGGACTCTTCGCGCGGCGAGGCGAGGCATTTGGCGCCGCCCGCCACACGGATCGAGTCGAGCCGCGCCAATCCGTTACGCTTGAGAAACTTCTGGACAGTTAGCGTAAAGCGGTCATCGAAGCACCAGACGACCGCGGCGTCCGCTCGGTACTGCACGGCTTCCGTGTCGAAATGAAACCGCTTCTGCAAGCGACCTCCTCGCCGAATCAGGCGCTTCGCCGAGCCTTGATCTCGGCCAGCAGTTTGTCGATGTGATCTTCTTTCTCGAGAGCCGCCAGGCGGTCCTCCACGTTGTCGGAGGCCATCTCCGACCTGGCCTGGCTGGCTGCCTCCGAATGCATCACCTTGCGCTGCATGCGGTCGAAGGCTGCCGCCTTCGAATCGTCGCCGATCGCAATCTGAGCATCGCTGGCTTTGCCCAGCGCGCGCGCCCGCCGGTGCTGCGCCACCAGCATGTCGCTCTTCGCCTCGGCCTCAGCCAGTTTCTGCTCCAGCTTGTGCAGTGCGGATTTCAGGTTCTCCACCTGCGTCCTCTGATCGGCTATCTGTTGATCGAAGCTTTCGCTCATCTGCTTGTAACTCACCGAACGCTCCAACGCGGCTCGTGCCAGGTCATCGTGTTTTTTGTCCACGGCCAGTTCCGCTTTGCGCATCCAGTCCGAACTCTTCTCCTGGTTCTCACTCTGCTTCTTTTCGAGCAGGTGCTGGTCGGCGATGGAGATCGCGACCTGGGTCTTGACCTGCATCAATTGATTCTGCATATCGAGGATGACCTGCTTGATCATCTTCTCGGGATCTTCCGCCTTATCGATCAAGTCGTTCAGATTGGCCCGAACTAATGTTGCCACTCTTTCCAATAGTGCCATAACAGACTCCTTTCTTGTTCACTGCGGAGACGTAGAGAACATCCGCGTCTCCGCGGTCCATTCCAGCTTAAGACTTCCCGTCATCCGGCTTCGGCGCTTTGTCTCCAATCGGCCGGACTTTCCCCAGCAGCTCCGACATCTGCATGCCGGAGAGCGTCTCGAACAGCGCCGGAATCTGCGCCGCCATCTTGGTGATATCGCCGGTGATCTTGCTCATGCCGGCGGAATCGCCATTGCCCGTAGAGACAATGGTGATCTTGTCGACGTTGGCCAGGGGCGAGGCCAGCGCACGCACCACTTCCGGCATGTTGGTGAACAGCTTGTCGACCACTGCCGCCTGGTTGTACTGCTGGTATGCCTCGGCCTTCACATTCATGGCCCGGGCCTCGGAGTCTCCCTTCTTGAAAATGATTTCGGCTTCCGCCTCGCCCGTCGTGCGTGTGGCGGCGGCATGGCCTTCGGCTTCGGCCGTGAGTCGCTGCTTTTCGGCTGCCGCCAGGGTCTCGATGCGCTGCCGCTCGACCTCGGCCGGCTTGAGCACCGTGGCGATCAGTTCCCGTTCGCGGCGCTGGATTTCGGCCTCTTGCACCTTGATTTGTTGCTCCTTCTCGACCTGCTGGACCTTCACCTGCTCGGCGATGACTTGCTGCTGCATGACATTGGTTTGGATCTCGTAAGCTTTGTCGGCTTGCGCCTGCTGCTTCTTGACGGATTCCTGGTAGGCGGCCTTCTTGACTTCGAGATCGCGCTGCGCCTCAGCCTGCTTGGCCAGCGAAGCCGTCTGCGCTTCGATGCGGCTCTGATCGGCTTCGGCGACCGCCACCGCGGCGGCGAGCTGAGCTGCCGCCGTCGCTACCGCCGTGTCGCGTCCGGCTTCGGCTGCCGCCACATCGGCATCGCGCTTGATACGCGCCACATCTGGCTTGCCCATATTGGTGATGTACTCGTTCTTGTCGCGGACTTCCTTGATGGTGAACGAAATCACCTCAAGCCCCATCTTGTTCATGTCAGCGGCGCAGGTGGAGCGCATGCGATCGCCCACCATTTCCGGCTGCTTGACGATCTCTTCCACCGTCAATTGCCCGATGATGCCGCGCAGATGGCCTTCCATGACGAGGCGAATCAAACCCTCGCGCTCCTGCGGAGTTTTTGTCAAGAACTGCTCCGCCGCGGTGAGGATGGATTCGGGATCGCTCTTTACTTTGATCTGCGCCACCGCCTCCACGGTGACGGCCACACCCTGCTTGGTGTACAGATCCTGCTGCGGCGCCACGTCGAACGACATGAGTTCGAGCGAAAGCCACCGGCAGTTCTCAATCATGGGGAAGATGACCGTGCCTCGCCCCTTGACGATGCGCGTTCCGCGGAAACCGTACACCACCAACGCCTCGTGAGGGCCGGCCTTGCGAAACAGCTTCGCGAACATGCTCATCAGAAACATTACGCAGAGCACCATCAGCCCTGCGATCACCCAAACTCCCGCTGAAATCTGCATAGATCTCTCCTGTGGCACAGGCACTTACGCCTGTGTTTGATTCTCCTGGTTCGAATCCTCATCGGCGCCGGTCAAATCCTCCCAGCGCCGGACATACGCAATTCCTTTTTCGAAGCGCGTGACCACCACCTCCGTGTCGCGTACGATCTCGGTTCCGTCCTCGCTGCGCACCGCCGCGCTGCGCCGCGAACCCTCCTGCGAAAAAATCATTTCGCCCGTGCCGCCGGCTCGGATGCGTCCGCTGACACGGCCCAGCACCCCCACCATTTCGTAGTCCGCGGGATCGAGCGGGCGTTCATGCGCCACCAGCACTTTGGCCAGAAACAAGAAAACCAGGGCCGCGCCGCCCATACCGCTGAACACCGAGACGGCCAGGGCAGTGAAGATCCACAATGTCGAGTATTCCGTCAGCAGATATCCGGTCCCGCCGAACCACGCCAGAAACGCAGCGATGGTCCCGAAGTTGACGAACGACACCGCCGAGTGGCCGCCGCCATGCGCGTGCCCGATATGCACGTGCGGTACCCCATGGTGCAGATCGAGATGCGGCAGGTGGATGTGCAGACTGCCCGCCACCACCGACAGCAAGCTCAGAATGAATCCCACTAGAAAGCAAACCAGATAGAAATCAGCCCACGTCATGACGATTGCCTCCCGTTCCGTCCCGGCGTCAGCACTTCAAACAGCCGATCCGCCAACCCGGGCGTTTCGAGAATCGCATCCAGCAGAACCAGACACCGCCGCGAGTCCGCGTGGCGCGCCAAGTGCAGCAGCGCCTGGTTCACTTCCGGATTCCGCCGGAACCGCTCTGCGCCCGAGATCAGCCACAGATCGAGCTTGTCTTCAAGCGCGCCCACGTCCGAGATCAACTCGGTCTGAAACCCCTCCGGGTCATCCACCAGATAGCCCGGATGAACCTTGAAAAACTTTGCCAGCAGCATGCGGGTGGCATTGGTCAAGTGCGGGCGCACGCTTCGTTCGATTTGCGACAGATACGCCTGGCTGATGGACTGCCGCAGTTCTTTCTTCACGGCTCGCACCACCTCTTGTTGCGTCATCTCACGATCGAGCCCGCGCAGTGCTCCTTCCATTTCGCGGAGGTAGCGGATTTTTTCACCCAGGCGCATGGCAATCTCGAATAGCTATATTATTATAGCAATTTGCGATAATTTCAAGCAAAACATTGCCAATGTTTTCAGATAGATGCAATCATAGAGAGACTCAGTCTGGTGCGGGACCCGCTTTACGGTACAACAGATCGCGCACCCGTAGGAACCACTCCGGCCCCAGCGTGTCGGGCGAAAATGAAGACTTGCAGAAGGCGGCGCGGTCGCTCAAACCGAGGCGCCTTAGGATCTCGCCTCTCAGATCGTTGTGTGGTGCGGCTTCGAGCGATCGCGCCAGCGCGAGATCCTGGACCGCGTTTCGATGAAGGAACCGGCGCACACTGAGTTTTTCGTCGCGGCTCGTTTCTCGTGCGCCACAGACAAAGTTTCGGAACGGAAGCGCCACGGCGGCGTCGGCGCGTGCAGTGGCCGGCGGCAGCGCCGCGGAATGCGCCTCCATGGAAGGCGCCCTCGCCGGCGTGACCCGCGCTTCCATGGGATACATCATCCATCCTTGCCCGATCTTCAGCAGCACTTCCACCCGTACGCGCTCGACCGGCGTTTCAGCCGGTACCCATACGTCCATCCAATAGCTCAGCGTGTTCTGGCCCGGGATAGGCATGGGCAGGTACGGCAATATGCCGAACGCGGGCAGCTTGGTAGGCTCGAGCGCATCGGGAATCCAGCCCGCGCTCGTTTTGACGTAGAGCTCTTCGTACAGCGCGATGTCGAAAACGTTTGGAGGATTGGTCTGGACGTAAACAAAATACGGTGTGCGCTCAGGCACGCTGACTGCGATATGAAAAGATGCGAACGCGTTGCGCGCCAGGGCCGGAGACAGAATTTCGCGCGGGTTGGCCGTCCGGTCAACCGCCACTACGTCGCCGAACGGATCCACGCGCTGGAACTCCGAGAGCACGCGCAGGGATTGCGGCAATACGGGTCCGGCCAGCAGGAGGAGAACCGCAGCGCGGCGAATTACCACCGGCCCATCCTGCCAGCCGGTCGGACAATGCGGAGCCCCGTGCTCATCTTATGGCGCTGGCGCATTGATGGGGCAGGAGTCAAGGGGGGGGCTGTGCCGTTTCTCACACCAACAGCTTCTTCACCACTTCGCCTGCCACGTCGGTGAGGCGGAAGTGCCGCCCCTGGAACTTATACGTGAGGCGCTTGTGGTCGACACCCAGGCAGTGCAGAAGGGTGGCTTGCAGATCGTGGATGGGAACGGGATCGGAGACCACGTTGTAGCAATAGTCATCTGTTTCGCCAAGCACCTGGCCGCCCTTCACCCCGCCGCCCGCCATCCACATGGTGAAGCAGCGCGGATGGTGGTCCCGTCCGTAGTTGGCGTCCATCAGCTTTCCCTGGCAGTAGACGGTGCGGCCGAATTCTCCACCCCAGATGACGAGCGTGTCGTCGAGCAGGCCGCGCTGTTTCAAATCCTGCACCAGCGCTGCCGACGGCTGGTCCACGCTCTTGCATTGCAAGGTCAGGTCGCGCGGCAGATCGTTGTGCTGGTCCCAGCCGCGCTTATAAATCTGGACGAAGCGCACGTTGCGCTCCGCCAGGCGCCGGGCCAACAAACATTGCCACGCATAAGTGCCGGGCTTGCGCGAATCCGGACCATACATCTCGAAGACGTGCTCGGGTTCCTTGGAGAGATCCACCAGCTCGGGCACTGAGGTCTGCATGCGGAACGCCATTTCGTATTGTTCGATGCGCGTCTCAATCTCCGGATCGCCATACACCTGTTCGTGCATGCCGTTCAGTTTAGCCAAGCCGTCGAGCATACGTCGCCGCGTGCTCTTGTCGATACCCGGAGGATCGGACAGATAAAGTACAGGATCGCTGCCGGCGCGGAACTTCACGCCTTGATATTTCGACGGCAGAAATCCTGGTCCCCACAACCTGGAGAACAACGGCTGGTCGATATTCAATCCGCTGGCCTGCGACACCATCACCACAAAGGCGGGCAGGTTCTGATTCTCGCTCCCCAAGCCGTAGCTGATCCACGCGCCCATGCTGGGCCGGCCAGGTTGCTGGCTGCCGCTCTGAATGAACGTAATCGCCGGATCGTGGTTGATGGCGTCAGTGTTCATCGTTTTGACAATGGCGATGTCGTCAACCACCTTGGCGGTGTGAGGCAGCAGTTCGCTCAGCCATGCGCCCGACTTGCCGTACTGCTGGAACTTGAAAACGGATGGCGCCACCGGCAGGGTGGTTTGCCCGGAAGTCATGCCGGTGATGCGCTGGCCCATGCGTATGGAGCCCGGCAAGTCTTTTCCGCGGTACTCCGCCAGCTTCGGCTTGTAGTCGAACAGGTCCATCTGGGCGGGGCCGCCCGATTGATGCAGGAAGATTACGCGTTTGGCCTTGGGCGGAAAGTGCGGCAGGCCGGGGAGGCCGCCGGTCTTCGGATTGGCGTCCATGGCGCCGGCAAACAGTTGCGGATTGAGCAGCGACGCCAGCGCCGCTGACCCGATGCCCGTGCTCCCGAGCCCAAAGAAGTGGCGGCGTGTGATAGCCAGGCGGAATTTCTCGTGAACGTCCATGGCCCTATTCCCTCGTAATCGTCTCGTCCAGATTCAGGATCGTGCTCGCCACCGTGGTCCAGGCCGCCAGCTCGCTCGCATCCAGCTTGGGATCGAATTTCGATTCACCCACGGTCAGCAACTTCCGCGCGGCGTCTTGGTTGCGGCGGTATTGCGCCAGTTCGGCGCGTTCCATGTCGCGCAGAACCTGCACTTCCTTTGCGTCGGGCTCGCGCGCGGTGGCCAGCCGGAAAGCATAGCGGATGCGATGCGCCGCGTCGGAGCCGCCTTCCTCCATCATCTTCTGCGCGAGAGCTCGCGCGGCCTCCACGAAAGTCGGATCATTCATCAGCACCAGCGCCTGCAGCGGGGTGTTGGTGACGACACGGCGCGCCGTGCACTTCTCGCGGTCGGGCGCATCAAACGTGATCAGCGAAGGCGGCGGGCTGGTGCGCTTCCAAAAGCCGTACATGCTGCGGCGGTAGAGATCCTTACCGTGCCCTGGCGAATACGTTTGCGCGGAGTACACGTCGCCAAAGGCGATCTCCTCCCAGAGCCCTTTCGGCTGGTATGGGAACACGGCCGGGCCGCCGAGCTTCTCAACCAGCAGCCCGCTGGCCGCCAACGCGTTGTCGCGCACCATTTCCGCAGGCAGCCGGAAACGCGGACCGCGCGCCAGCAGGCGGTTCTCCGGATCGCGCTCGCGCAACTCGGGTGTCACGCGCGACGATTGCCGGTAGGTTGCGGAAGTCACTATCAGCCGCTGCATGGCTTTGACGTCCCACTCGCTTCGAACAAATTCGGTGGCCAGCCGGTCAAGCAGCGCGGGATGGCTGGGCGGCTCTCCCTGCGAGCCGAAGTCTTCCGCGGTCTTCACGATGCCCGTGCCGAAATGCATTTGCCAGTAGCGGTTCACGGCGACGCGCGCAGTGAGCGGGTGCCCGGGATCGACCAGCCACTTAGCAAGCCCCAGCCGGTTCACCGGCAGATCTTTGGCCATTGCGGGCAGCACCGCCGGAACGCCAGGCGTCACTACCTCGCCGCGGTTGCGATAATCCCCCCGGCCGAGAATTGCGGTTTCGCGCGGCTCATCCATTTCCTGCATCACCATGGCGTTCGGGACTGTCCAGTCCAGGTCTTCCTTTTCGCGCTTCAGGTCCTTCAGCTCGGCATAAAGCTTGCGACCCTCCGGCGTACCGGCATAGGTCAGGAAGTAATCGCGTAGTTCTTCTTTCTGCGATTTCGAGCGCTTCTTGGGCAGAATCGCCACGGTGGCCCGCGCGGGCTGGTGAACTGCAAGTTCTTCGACATCTGCGGGCGAGATCACCCGGCTATAAATACGGAGGTCATCGAGCGAGCCGCGATACGGCGGCCCAAGCTTCGGATCGCCGATGGAAAGGGGAGCCGCGTTGAGGATCGACCCGCTCAGCGCGTCCGTGATCACTTCGAGATCCTGCGGTTTGCCGTCCATGTACATCTTCACGCCGGCGGCTTTGCCGGAGCCATCGTAAGAGACGGCCACTGCGTGCGGCTCGGTCACGATCAGATCGCGCGTGCGCACGCGAATCGCGTCATCCGGCCAGTGATGGATCAGCCGAAATTCCAAACGGGAACCGCGGCGCAGCCGGGGCAGCACTTCGGACTCCTGATTGAAAAGCTCCCAGCCGCGATGCCCGGCATCCAGTCTCTGCATCACCGGCATCTCCGTGCGCTCGCCCGGTTCCATCCAGAACGCAATGGAAACCGGCTCGGTGCGCTCGAAGCCGCCGGTGTCGCCGAAGTCGACCTGCGTTTCGCCGTCGAAATCCGCCGCGCGGCCCACCCGGAATGCATCGAAGCCCAGATCGCCTTTCACGATTCGGCCGTGACGATAGTGTCCCGAGCTGTCTACCAGGTTGCCGTCCAGCTCGTAATGCGCCATCAAGCCGTCGCGGGGTGCATCGGGCAGCGAAGCCAGCGCCGTTTTCTCCCACGTGGACTGCGCCTCATCAAGCTCATCATTGCCTGGTAGAGCGGCCTCGTGCTCGCAGATGGCTTGATCGACCTTCACCACTTCACGCCCCTGCTCCGGCGACGGGACTTCGACCACCGGTTGGGCATTGCCCTTACGCCCGTCCAGTCCCTTTTCGTCGATGGTGTTGAAGAACGCGTAGAAGCGGTAAAAATCCTTTTGCTTGATCGGATCGAATTTGTGGTCGTGGCAGCGCGAGCAGCCCATCGTCATGCCCAGCCACACAACGGACGTCGCCTCCACCCGGTCTACCACATATTCGTTCTGATACTCCTCCGGGATCGCGCCGCCTTCGAAATTGATCATGTGGTTGCGGTTGAATCCGGTAGCGATGCGCTGGGCGAGCGTGGGATGCGGGAGCAAGTCGCCGGCGAGCTGCTCGACGGTGAACTCGTCGAACGGCATGTTGCGATTGAAAGCGTCGATTACCCAGTCGCGCCAGTGCCACATCTCGCGGTGGCTGTCGATGTGATAACCGTGCGTGTCGGCATAGCGCGCCAGATCGAGCCAGTGCATGGTCATGCGCTCACCGTAGCGCGGCGAGGCGAGCAACCTGTCCACTACCTTGTCATAGGCTCCGGCAGACTTGTCGCGCAGAAACTCGTCGACTTCGCCCGGCGTGGGCGGAAGCCCGGTAAGATCGAACGTCACGCGGCGGATCAGCGTCGCTTTATCGGCTTCGGGTGAGGGCTTCAAGCCTTCGCTTTCAAGCTTTGCGAGGATGAAGTTGTCGATCGCATTCTTCGGCCACGTCGCGTCTTTCACCTGCGGCAGTTCCGGGCGTTTCGGCGGAACATACGCCCAATGCATTTCCCACTTCGCGCCCTCGTCGATCCAGCGGCGAATCAACTCGATCTGCTTATCGTTCAGGGTGCGGTCGGCGTAAAGCGGCGGCATGCGCTTCGCCTTGTCGGCCGCGCTGATGCGCTGGTAGAGTCTGCTGTCGCCCGATTTGCCCGGTGCCAGAATCTGGTAGCCGCCGCGATCGGCAAACATGCCGTCCTTGGTGTCCAGCCGCAGCTTGGCCATGCGCTGTTTCTCGTCAGGACCGTGACAGGCGAAGCAGTTATCGGCGAGGATGGGCCGGATCTCGCGATCGAAGTCGACAGGCTTCGCCGCGGGCTCAGCGGGAGCGGCCATCACCGTGCGCAGCAGCGAAAGAACCGCGAACAAGAGACAGCTTGGTTTCACCGCCTGTCATTGTAACGCAGGCCTGCGGCGGCGTTTGCCAGGTACCTGGGGGGTTCAAGGCGAGCCGCCGGAATCAGCCGGGGAACCTACCTTTTCGGTTTATAGGCGATGCAGTCAATCTCGACCTTCATCTTCGGGTCGGCGAATTTGGTTTCTACGGTCGTGCGGGCGGGCTTGGCCTCGCCGAAAAACTGCGCGTAGATTTCGTTCATCGCGCCGAAATCTTTGCCGTCCGCGAGAAACACCGAACACTTCACCACGTCCGCCATGGTGGCGCCGCAGCCCTCCAGGATCTTCTGGATGTTGGTCAGCACCAGGCGTGTCTCGTGCTGGATGTCGCCATAGGACATCTTGTTCGTCGCATCGATGGGCCCTTGCCCGGCAACGTAGATGAAATCGCCGGCTCGAACCGCTGGAGAATAGGGGCCTCGTGGCGTCGGCACTCCGGGCGGCGTGATTCGTTCGATCATCAATGTCCCTCCGCTTCCAGAAATCTTTCTGCTTCCATAGCCGCCATGCATCCCATGCCCGCGGCGGTAATGGCCTGTTTGTAAACACGGTCCTGCACGTCGCCCGCGTGAAACACGCCGGGGACGTTGGTCTTCGCGCCGCCCTTGGTCAGAATGTAGCCGTCGGCATCGGTCTCGATCTGGCCGCGAAACACTTTGGTGTTCGGGATATGACCGATAGCCACGAAGAAGCCGTCCACTTCCTGTTCCCACACCGCGCCCGTGACCGTATTGCGCAGCCGCACTCCCGTGACCAACTTCTGGCCCACGTCGTAGATATCGTCGACCACCGTGTTGGTCAGAAACTTGACTTTGGGATTACTCTGCGCGCGCGCCAGCATGATTTTCGAAGCCCGAAACTGATCGCGCCGGTGCACCACCGCGACCTCGCTGCCGAAGCGCGTGAGGAAGTTGGCCTCCTCCATGGCCGAGTCGCCGCCGCCGATCACCATGATCTTCTTGCCCCGATAGAAGAAACCGTCGCAGGTGGCGCAGGAACTGACGCCATGGCCGATCAGCTTCTGCTCATTGGGGAGCCCCAACCACCGCGCTGACGCTCCCGAGGCGATGATCAGCGTGCGCGTCTCGATCCACTCACCTTCGATGTTGAGCCGGAACGGCCGCTTGGAAAGGTCCGCTTCGAGCACGGCGCCCTCTTTGTATTCGGTGCCGAAATTCTCTGCCTGCTTGCGGATATTTTCCACCAGATCGGGCCCGTGAATGCCCTCCGGGAAACCAGGAAAATTTTCGACCAAAGTGGTCATCGATAACTGCCCGCCGGGCTCATGGCCTTTGATGACCAGAGGCTTGAGATTGGCGCGAGCCGTGTACACCGCGGCCGTATTTCCGGCGCAACCCGACCCGACGATCACAACATTTCGCAACGCAGACATGATTTACAGGGGAAGAACTTTTACTGTAGCACGCGGCGCGCGCAAAATTGGCTGCCCCTCCCTCAGTTGACGAGCTTGTCGATGTTGAAACGCCCAAGCAGGACCGGATCCGAAACCACAATGCCCTCTTTCAGAGGATTGCGTGGATAGAAATTACCGTCCGTCGGAAACCCATAAACATTTCCCGTGCGAAGATCGATCGCCAGCCTGCCGACCACGCGTCCGTTCTTAGAGTCGAACTCGTTGACGCTCTCGGTGAATTGCAGAGGAGCGAACGTAGCCGCGCTCTCGGCGCGCGCTGTGTTCGGCGCAAGCAGGGGGCGCAGAGCCACAATTCCAAGAAAGATGGCAATCGCCGTCAATGTAATCTTCGTATAAACGTCGGGTTTCATGAAACGGACACTCCTTTCGATTCCTTCCTCACAAGCATGGGGGCTACGGAAGAATTTCGCCGTTCGGATTCATTGCCACATGGCCGCGCGCGCCGTTTCCGCAGCATTCGCCCGGCGGAATGGGGCTGCCGTGCGGGCAGGTTTTCGGATGACCGAGGAACGTGCAAATGCGGTCGGTCACTTCCGGGCTGAGGATGTGTTCGAAGGTGCAGGCGTTGGATTCCACGGCGGCGTCATCGCGGATGAAGAGCACGTCCATGAACAACCGCTCGGCCAGGCGATGCCGGCGGATCACGCTCCGCGCGCGCTCCTCGCCTTGGTCGGTAAAGCGGACTTCCTTCCCAATATGCCGCAGCAGGCCGATGCGCGACATGGTGGCAAACAGGCGCTGGCGCTGGACCTCGGTGAAGTG
Organism: Terriglobia bacterium; assembly: GCA_020073305.1. Taxonomy (GTDB): domain Bacteria; phylum Acidobacteriota; class Terriglobia; order Bryobacterales; family Bryobacteraceae; genus QHXW01. The sequence continues at coordinate 122,699 of JAIQFK010000016.1, read as the reverse complement.
CGAACTCTCGTGATGCATGGCGCTCTCACGACGCATCCACAACTCTTCCAGGATCTCGTCGAAGTCTTCGTTTTCTTCGGCGGTGAACACCACCGTCTCGACGATGCGGCCGTAATCCAGATTGATTCGGCGATCCGCGCAGCGGCCCACGCGCTCGTCGTGTGTGACCAGCAGGATGGTCCGCCCCTGTGCGTGCAGGCCGCTGAGCAGATCGAGCACGATCTGCTGATTGGCGGCGTCCAGGTTGCCCGTTGGCTCGTCAGCCAGAATGATTTTCGGGTCGTTTACCAGCGCGCGCGCAATGGCCACGCGCTGCTGCTCGCCGCCGGAAAGCTGTGACGGCAAATGGCGGGCACGATCGGCCAGGCCAACGTGCTCCAGGGCGCGGCGGGCTTCGGCCTCATCCGTCATGCTGTGGAAGTATTGGGCGAGCATGACGTTCTCGATTGCGGTCAGGTGCGGGATCAGATGATACTGCTGGAAAATGAGACCGACGGTCTCCGCTCGGAACCGAACCAGGTCGGCGCGGCGAAGCCCGGCGATGTCGGTGGAGCCGATGCGCACCGACCCGCTGGTGGGCTGATCAAGACACCCCAGGATATTCAGCAGCGTAGTCTTCCCAGAGCCGGACGGCCCCATGATCGCGATCCATTCGCCGGCATCGGAGGCGAAGCTGACGCCGTCGAGCGCCTTCAGCGGCTCGCTCGCGCCCACTCGGTAGTGCTTCGATACCTGGTCGATTTCAAGAAACGGCATGCTCTCCGTCTATTCTCCCCGCAAAATCATCGCAGGCTCGATGCGCCAGATTCGCGACGCGGCAAACAGGGTGGCGAGCGCGGCTACCAGCAGCGTCACCCCCATCACCGGCGCAAAAACGGCAAAGTGCACTCCGACGGCGCGCGCTTGCGCCGTATCGGAAAAGATCGTCCTCCCGATTTCGTAGGCAACGGCAAGGCCCAGCGCATAACCCGCGACGGTAGAAACCAGTGCCAGCACCATCGATTCCGAAAGAAACAGCGCCGCAATCCTGGTTTCAGGGGCGCCGATCGCCTTGAGAATGCCGATTTCCCTGCTGCGCTCGAGGACCAGCGCGCTGAAATTCCCGGTGACACACAAGGTCGTAATGCCGAAGATGACGAGCGCCAGAACGAAAACGGCGGACCGGACCTTCAGCACTACGCTGGCTTCGGTTTCCGCGATAGCGTGCAGCACCCGCACGTCGGCGCCGGGAAACGCGTGCGCCAGAGCCGTCTGAACGTCATTCACGAGGTTGCCGTCGGCGCGCACCTCGACCATGCTGGCTGAATTTTGGAAGCCCGCATCGGCCGCGGCGCGCTCGAATGGCACCATCACCCGGTTATCCTCCGCGCCACCCGTTGATACGATGCCGCGCACCACGCAGGCACCGGATGCGAGCGGCAGGCTCTGGCCAAGGGTCACGTGAAAATGCGCCGCCACAGCGCTGCCGGCGAGACACTGGCCGGGACCGGCCGTATGTGCGCCGTCGACCTGCCAGAAGCTGGTCAGAGGTCCGGCGCGGCGGAAATCCACGCCCGCCACGACCACGCGCTCGTCTCCGATGCGGCCAATCGCGTAAATAAAGGGCGCGGCCACAGCGCCCAGGCGCTCGGCCTCCTCCACTGCCTTCAGCGGAACCGTTGGCGAGTTGGCAGCCGGAGCAATGACCAGGTTGGCGCCGTATCCCCGAAACTCGCGTCGCATTTTGCGCTCGATGTCCCAGTAAATGCTGAACAGCGTCGTGGCCAGGGTGGCCGCCACGGCGAGGCCGGCAAAGGCCAGCAGCAAACGCCGGCGGCGGTACTTCACTGCGGCCAGCACAAAGCGCCAGAACATTACGCGCGCTCCCGCAGAATGAGGGCCGGCTCGAGCGCCAACGCCCTTCGCAACGGCTGCGCGGCTCCAGCAAGCGCAACGGCGGTTGCAACCACGACCACCAAAGGCACCAGCAGTTCAGGCGGCGAGCCGTGAATCCCAAACACGGTCTGGCTCACCGCGCCTGATAGCTGCACGCCGGTGACGGCGCCGATTAGACCGCCAAGGAATCCCTGCAGCGCGACCTCGGCTCCAAACAACGTCGCGATCAGTGCGCTCGATGCACCCGTGGCTTGCATGATGGCGATTTCATAACGCCGCTCGAGCACCGTGGTGGCCATCACGCTCCACACGGTGAGAGCGGCGGTTGCAAGCGCCGCAAGCGCAATCAGCAGCATAAGGCCGCGGACCTTGTTGAGTACCTGGCCTTCGTTGTCAGCTACGCGCCGGATGGGCCGAGCCAAGGCCATGGGCAGCACTTCATTGATCTGATGCGCGATCGAGCTGATGTACGGCGTGCAGTACCAGCGATCGTATTCTTCCCCCTTCATCTTGGAGGGATCTTTGCGCGCAAACGCGTCCTCGGGCTTGGTCAGCGCACCCACTTCGATGGCATCCACCTGTCCCAGACGGCCTGTGAGCCGCTCCAGAACTTCCAGGCGCACGAGGGCGCGGTCATCTTCCGTGCCTCCGGTTGAGAGAATCCCCGCGACGGTGAACGGTTCACCAAAGAGATTCAGGGCCGACCCGGGTTGAAGCGCCAAGCTTCGCGCGAGCGCCTCGCCGAGGATACACTCGTCAGCGCGCGCGTCCGGCTTCCGGTCGTCGATCCAATGGCCCTCGATTTTCCAGGTGCGGTTGAGCGCGCGCAACCCGGCCGCGCTCGATGTGCCGTCCGGCGCGCGAAGATCTCGCAGAAACCAGACGCCTTCCACCGGCACGTCACGGCCGCCGATCTCGGTTTGCGCATGCAGCGAGGGCGCGAGCGCCGTGATATTCAGCGTCCAGAAGATCGACTTAATTTTCGGGACAGCAGCTTTCGGAATAAATTCGTCTTTGGCGGCGGGCTGATACCGGATGCCGCCAATGTCCACGGGCAGGGATGCCGATTTGGGCGTGACCAGCAGATTCGCGCCCAAACTGCGCAGCTCGCGATTGACGCGATCACCCACCTCGAGCATGGCGCCCAGCATGGCCGTCGCCACCGCCGATCCCAATGCGACCGCTCCAATGGCCATGGCTTTGCGGCGCGGCGCGCGCCGAATCGACTGCGCGACGAATCGCAGGAACAAATCAGTGGCTCCCGGCAGCGAAATACTTCGAGCCCGCCAATAACTTTTCGGCGGGGATTACCACCTGGTCCCCATCCACGCGCGATTCGAGTGGGCGGGGATTGCAGCCGCCCGGCTGCCCGATGGTCGGAATGTTGATGGCGGAAGCACAGTTCTTGCAGATCACGTTCGGGCCCTTTTGATAATATCCCTGGTTTCCGCATATCTCGCACGCGTCAAAAGCGACGACGATGGATTGGTCCGGCCGCCGGATGGCGATGATGCGAACCGTCGTGCCGTCGGATTGAATCGAGAAGCGGTGCAACATGCCGTCACTAACCGTGCTTACCGGAATCCGCGCCACGCCGTCCGCTACCGTCAGCACAGCCGCCTCCGAGAGATCTGTCTCGGACTTCGCATAGATGAACTCAGCCGTGATCGTCAGCATGAACAGCCCGGCCGCCGAACAGGACGCGAGAATCCACAGCCGCTCACGCCTGGCGGACCATTTTACTTTGCGCAGCGCCGCGCCTTGCAGGTTCTGCACATCCGGTGCCCGGCGGCCGCGCCATTCCATCAGCAGCATGGTCGCCGCCAGCGCGAGGATGGTCACAAAGAAGAAGGCGTCATTGCGGACGATAGGCCCGATCAGCGCCATCTCGCGGGTGCTGCTCCAGATGATCTGGCCTTCGGAAAGCTCGTGCAGGCCGGTGATCGCCAGTTGCACGACCACCACCATCAGGATCACCGTGGTCATCCGGAAAAAGCTCTTCAGGTTGATGCGGATGGTGCCGCGCACGAAGCTCACGCCGAACAAAATCGCCAGTCCCAGCCCGAGAACCGTGCCCAAGGACTGCATCACTCCCGAGGTATCAAAGCGGAGCGTGGAGAGCATCAGGACCATCTCCACGCCTTCGCGGAAAATCATAAGAAAAACGAAGAGGAAAATGCCCCACCGGGAGGTCTGGCTCGTGCTTCCTTGTTGCAACCGAGTTTCAATCTCACCTTTCAGCCCTTGAGTGTGCCGGTTCATCCATAGCACCAGGCTGAGGACGAAAACAGCGCTGGCGAGCAGCAGCGGACCTTCGTATCGCTCCTCAGTGATCTGGATGCGGGAAAGCACCCATGCCACTAAAAAGCTTGCAAATACAGCGGCTCCGAACGCTTTGTAAACGGCCGAGAGCAGGTCGTCGCGTCCGATTTTCCGCAAGTAGGCGACCGCGATGGCGATCACCAGCGCCGCCTCCACACCCTCACGCAGCGCAATGATGAAAGTCTGCATCATAGCAAATGGGTTGCAACTAGCATTGTACTGTATCAGATGGATCTTGTGGGGACGGGGGCGTTGGAACTGCGAGGCTTAGCCGCGGTCGATGTAGTAGTGCACCGCCGGAGTCACGATGAGAGACAGCACCATCGAGGCCAGAATCCCGCCGATCACGGCGATCGCCAGCGGCTGGAGCATCTGCGAGCCAGCGCCCCAGGCTAGCGCCAGGGGGACCATGCCCGCCACGGTTGCCAGCGCCGTCATCATAATGGGGCGCAGGCGGCGTTCACCCGCGTCCAGCATGCTCTGCTCGGCCGGAATGCCCGCGGCCCGAAATTTCTGGTCGGCATCCAGCAGCAGGATGCCGTTCTTGGCCACAATGCCGATCACCATGATCAATCCCATGAAAGACGAAAGATTGAAAGTCGTGCGGGTGATCAGCAGCGCCAGGAAGACGCCGGAGGTGGAAAGCAGCGCGGAAGAGAGAATCGCCATCGGCGCTGCGAAAGTTCCGAATTCGAAAAGCAGCACGATGAAGACCAGCAGCACTGCCAGGATCAGCACGAAGACCAGATCGCGAAACGAACTCTGCTGCTCTTCGTATTGACCGCCGTACTGAACGCGAATCGCCGAAGGCATATGCATATCGGCTACGGCCTTCTGCACGGCGGCCACGCCCGATCCCAGGTCGCGTCCTTCGAGGCGCGCCGTGACTGTCACAAAACGCTGCAGGTTCTCACGGCGAATCTCCGTCTGTCCGGGTATATCCACGACGCTTGCGAGCGAGCCCAGCGAACCAATTTTTCCCGTCGAGCTGACGAGCAGCGTATTGCGTATGGCGTCCGTCGACGATCGCGTCGACTGCGGAAAGCGTACCCGGATGGTGTACGCGCGATCATTGATCACCACCGGCGTAGGCGCGGGTTCTCCCTGCATGATGGCGCTGGCGTCCAGTTCGATTTCCTGCGGCGTGAATCCGCCCCGCGCGGCCACCGCCGGGTCCACCTGGAAAACCGTGGCGGGACCGCTGATGGTATTGTCGATTCCGTTGAGAACCTCCGTAACGCCGGGAATCTTTCTGATCGTGTCGCCGATCTGTGGCGCCCATTGCCGCAGCAGGGCCGGGTCCTGGCTGAAGAGCTTGATCACGATCGGTTCGGGAGCGCTGGTAAGGTCGCCGATCATGTCTTGCAGCAACTGGGGAGTTTCCACCAGCAGCATCGGTTCTTGCTTGTTCACCTTTGCCACCACCTCGGCCATCACCTCGTCGACGCTGCGTTTGCGATCACGTTTCAATTTGACCGCAATGTCGCCCGTGTTGGCTTCCGTGACGGTAGCCAGACCGAGTTGCAGACCCGTGCGCCGAGAAGTGCTCTCAACCTCAGGCGTGGCGCGCATGATTCGTTCCACGTCGGAGACAACGCGGTTAGTTTCCTCGAGCGACGAGCCCGCTGGCATGATGTAGTCGAAAATGAAACCTCCCTCGTCCATGTAGGGCAGCAAATCCGAGCCCAGGTTGCTGTAGCAGAGATACGAAGCGCCAATCAAAACCACCGTGAAGACGGCAAGCAGCGCGGGATGTTCCAGAGTAGTGCGCAGGATGCGCGCATAAGGCCGCATGATCCAGGCAGAGACGCCTTCATGGCCGGTCCGGGCGGATCGTGCCCGGATTAAGTAATGGCTCAGCGTCGGCGTCCAGGTCAGGGCTAGCGCCAGGGACGTGAGTAGCGCCATGCCCACTGTGATCGCGAGAGCACGGAAGAACGTTCCCGTTACGCCGGTGATCGAAATCAGCGGCAGGAACACCACAATGGGCGTTACTGTCGAGCCGACCAGAGGCACGCGGATCTCGCGGATGGCGCTGCGGATGGCCTCCGCCCTGGTTTGTCCGGAATCGCGGTGCGTCACGATGTTTTCCACCACCACGATGGCGTCGTCGATCACCAGACCCACCGCCGCCGCCAGCCCGCCCAGCGTCATCAGGTTGAAGCTCTCACCCAGCGCCCGCAGAGCGATGAAGGTCACTGCGATGGTCGCTGGGATCACCAGGCCTGCAACCAGCGAGGTCCCCCAGTCGCGTAGAAACACCACCATGATGAACGACGCCAGCACCAGCCCGATTACAATCGCGTCGCGCACACTCTTGATGGAGCCGTTCACGATTTCCGATTGATCGTAGAACGGTTGGATATCGACGCCGCGGGGCAGCGCTTTTCGGATGAGTTCGATGTCGGCGTGCACGGCATTTGCTACCTCCACCGTGTTGGCGTCCATCTGCCGGTAGATGTTCAGCAAAACAGCAGGCTTTTGGTTGGCCGTGACGATGGTGTAAACCGGCTTCACGGAGGGCGTGACCGACGCAACATCCCCGATGTGGATGGGTGCGCCCGCCGGCGTCGTCTTCACTACGATATTTGAAATTTCCACAGGCGTGCGCGCCTGCCCGCTTACCAGGCTCAACACGAGTTGATGATTGCTCTCAATCAGCCCCGGGGAATCGATGAGGTTGCTCCGGCCAATGGCGTCCAGGATATTCGGAATCGTCATTTGCGTTTCGACCAGCTTGGCCGGGTCCGGTTTCACTTCGAATTCCGGCTCCTGCCCGCCCTGAATGACGACGGTCGAGACGCCTTGCAAGCGATTGAGCCTGGGCTTGGTTTCATAAGTCGCCATCTCCCAGATCCGCGTCATGGGAACCGTATCCGAAGTCAGGCTGTATCCCATGATTGGAAACGCCGCGAAAGTCATCCGGTTGGCCGTGACCTTGGCGGTGGGCGGCAGGCTCGTCTGGATGCGCGCCAAAGCGGCATTCACAAGTTCGAGCGTCCGGAACATGTCGACCTTCCATGAAAAAAACACGTCGACTTCGACACTGCCCCGGCTGGTGATTGACCAGACGCGCTCCACACCCTGTACCGTGTTGAGAGCTTCTTCGATCGGCCGGGTTACGGTCACCAGCATCTGATCGATGGGCGCGACCCCGTTGTCCACGCCCACGATAATCCGCGGGAAATCGGTGTCGGGAAACACGGCGACCGGAATGGTCAGCGCCAGGTAGATGCCCACGGCTACCAGCGTGAGAATCACGAAAATGATGGGTTTGCCGTGACGCGCGGTCCAGTGTTCGGTCTGAGCTTCCGCCTTGAGGGGCGGCTCGGTCGAGATACTCATCTCTCGTCGGCCTTCTCGCCTTCGGGCTTCTCACTGGGCTTCTCCATACGAACCTTGGCTTTGTCTTCGAGGCCCACTCCGCCAACCGTGATGACCTGTTCTCCCGGCTTCAGACCGCTCAGGATCTGCACCTTGTCCGCTTCACGAACTCCGACTTCGACTTTACGCTCGTGCGTCACCGAATCAGCGCCCACAACCATCACAATCGTGTCGCCCTCGGCCGATGGCAGGAGCCCGGCGGTCGGAATGACCGTGGCGTCCTTCAATGTGGCGGCCACAATCGCTACGTGCACTGTTGCGCCGGGCTTCAACCGCTCCCCGGGATTCGCCATTTCAACCCAGACCTGCACGGTCGTGCTGTTGGGATCGACGGCCGGGCTGACCACGGTCACTTTGCCAGGAATCTCACCAGAACTGTCGGTTTGGGTGACCGTCGCGGCGGCGCCAACTTTGAGGTAAGCGGACTGGCTCTGCGGTATGTTGGCGCGCGCCACCACGCGCGATACGTCCATCACAGTGAGTAATGGCGATCCAGCGCTGGCCATCTCGCCCTCATAAACCGACCGGTCCGTGATTACGCCCGTCATGGGACTGCGGATCTCCGAGTAGCTGAGTTGCGCTTCCGCGCCCTGGTAGTGCGCTTTTGCTGCCGCAGCCTGAGCCGCCGCCCCTTTGATCTGCTCCTGCTGACTGACTTTCTGGAGAGCGTTCAGGTGTTCCTGCGCGGTCTCGTACTGGCCCCTAGCCTGAATGTACGCCACCTGCGCTTCATCCACTTGGCGGCGCGCCAATGCCCCCTCGCTGTACAGCTTTTGCCGGCTTTCCAGCACTTTCTGCGCTGCGTCCACGGACTGCTTCGCCGTTTGCAGATCGCCCTTTGATTTCGTCAATTCCTCGGGAATAGACGCAGCCGAAGTTACCTGATAACTTGCCTCTGCCTGCTCCGCCATTCCCTTGCTCTCCATCGCTGCCGCGGCTAGGTCGCGATTCTCCAGCACGGCCAGCAGCTGGCCTTCCTTGACGTGGTCGCCGCGGTTCACGTAAAACTTTTTCACCGGCGCGCTGATCTTGGGGACCACGCTCGCCTGATTCCGCGGGTAGAGGACTGCGTCCGAAGTCACAATGCGGCGAATGGACTCCAGTTTCGCCACCGTCACCTGCACCGGCACGACCGGTTCCGCCTCCTTTTCGTCTTTCTTCGCGCAGCCCGCAAGAGTGATCAGGCACGTCACAGATAGCAGGGCTTTTGCATGGTTCATGGGCTAGAAGCTCCCCGTCAAGGTCTGAAGGTCAGCCAGCGCAACACGATATCGAACCAATCCATCCGCGTGTGCGTTGCGCGCCTGCGCCAGCGTCGTCTGCGCGTCCACTACCTCCAGAACCGTCACCTCGCCCGCCGTGTAACGGAGCAGCGTGAGCTTCAGGCTTTCGGAGGCCAGATCGACCGAATGCGCCAGGGACGGCAGTTGTGAGCCGGCTATTTCAGCCTCCCGATAAAACGCATCCAGGTTCCCCAGAAGTTGGCGCTGGGTGAAGTTTAAGTCCACTTTGGCCTGCTGCAAATGCAATTCAGCGGCACGCAGCTTGCTGCGATTTGCGCCCCATGTCCACACCGGAATGTTGAGTTGAGCTTGCGCCGCCGACCCCAGGTTTTGCTGGTGATTGCGATTGTTGACGGCGAACTGGTTGGCGTCAATGCCGTAGAAATAGTCGAAGGAAAGAGACGGCAGAAACGCGCTTCGCGCCACCGAGACTCCGGACTTCTCTTGTTGGACCGCAGCCTGGGCCGCGCGGATGTCGGGACTGTTCTTGGCCGCCAAGTCCTGGACCTCGCTAAACGCCGGCAGACTCGCCTTGCTGTTAAGATCATCCACCACTGAAAAGTCTTTCCGATAATCGGGAAAAATCAGGACGGCCAGCGCGATTTGGCTCTTCTCCGCCCCCAGTTGCGCTTCCTGCGCGTCGCGCTGGCGCTGTTCCAGTTGGATCTGCGCCTTGACTACGTCGGAGTGTGCCACTTCACCGCCCTGCTCCTGCTTCTGGGTGATATCGGAGAACTGCCGGGCTTCCCGTAGACTCTGCTGTGCGTTGACATCCTTGTGCTGCGCCGCAACCAGCCCGTAAAAACTCTGGACCACGGTGACCACCAGCCCCCGCGCGGCGATGTCCACTTTCGCCCGAGCCACTGCTTCCGCCGCGATCAGCCTGTGGTAGTCGGCGCGCTTTCCCGGGGCATAGATGTCGCCATGAACGAGGCCCTGGCTGTTGTATATGTGCGGGCCGTCGTTGGCCACAAACACCCCCGACGGTGTGCCGTTCGGCTGCGTGTAGATGAATTGATTGAAGTAATTCAAAGAGGGCAACAGGCCTGCCTTCGCCTGCACCCGGTCCTCGTGCGCGAGTTGTGCGCTGATGTTTGCGGTTTGAAACTGCTGGTTGTTCGCCTTCGCGCGGGCCAGAGCATCTTGCAGATTGATGAGCAGTGGCGCCGCTGTGCCCGGCTGCAGCGGAGAGTCTTGCGCGGACAAACCTTGCCCGGCCGCGCTCCAGGAAAGCATCGCACTAAGACCGAGAATCAACCAACGAGGCAGCATGAAAGACTCCGAGTGTATCGATTTCGACATGAATATACGATGACTATCGGTGCAGCAGGACAGTAAAGGTAGTGCCCAGGCCGGGCTGACTGCTCAACTCCACTGAGCCTTTGTGCGATTCCGCGATCCACTTGACGATCGAAAGCCCCAGGCCGAATCCGCCGTTTTGCCGGGAGCGCGCCTGGTCGCCACGGTAAAACCGCTCGAAAACATGGGGCGCGGCTTCCGGTGGAATGCCGATCCCCGTGTCGGCCACCCGGATGCGCAACTCGCCTGCCGCATCATCCAGGCTGACCAGGACTCGCCCGCCTTCCGGCGTATAGCGGATCGCGTTCTCGAGGAGATTCAACACCAGCCGCCGGATCAGCTCCTGATCGCCGCGGTAACCCACGTCTTCCGGCGAGCGGCATTCCAGTGCAATTTTTTTCGCACCGGCTCTAGACTGCATGGAGCGGCAACATTCCGCCAGTATGTCGTTCACGTAAAACTCTTCGACGTGCAGATTCACGTGCCCCGCGTCGGCCCGGGCCAGATTCAACAGGTCGTCGATCAGCCGCGTGAGCCGGCGGGCCTCGTCCTGAATGATGGCCAGTGATTCTTTGTACTCCGCCGGGCTGCGGTCGTGGTCGAGCGATACATCCGCCTCGCCGCGGATCACTGCTATGGGGGTGCGCAACTCATGCGAGGCGTCCGCGACAAACCGGCGCATGGTTTCAAAGGACTGGTCGAGCCGCGAAAGCAGCTCGTTGAACGAATCCGCCAGCATCGTGAGCTCTTCATTGGCGGAGCCGATCTCGAGCCGGTTGTGCAGATTCTTCTCCGTAATGGTTCTGGCCTGTTCGGCCATCCACCGCACGGGTGCGAGGTTTTTGTTGGCGAGAAGAAAGCCTCCGGCGCCGGCGATCAGCAGGACTAAAGGCAGCCCCAGGTACAGGACGCGCCGCACCACTCCTAGCTCTCCCCGGATCGAATGCAGAGATTCCGCGGCCAGCACCACGTACTGCCGGCCATCGAGGACGAACTTGCGTGCAACCGCTCTCGCTCCGTGTTTGCCATACCGCCGCAGCGTCGTTCGGACTTCCGGTTTCGTACCAGCTCCCGTGTCCGCCGCAAGGGCCATCACCTCCGGGCCTGTTAACGGCGTATTGGCTGCCAGCAGGTTGTTGCCTTCAAAGATGGCCACCAGCACATCTCGGATGCTCATTTCCGACATGGCGTCGCGAGCCGCGCCGACGGCGTCACCTTTGAACTCGGCCATTTCGCCGCGGAACAGGCCGGCCGCGGTTGTGACCTCCGAGGACAGGTTCTCGTCGAGACGCTTGTAGAGCGCTTTCTCCAGCACCTCGTAAAGAAAGATGCTGAATCCCGTGAACAGAAGGGCAAAAAACAGCAGATACCAGGCGGTAAGCTGCAGCCGGAAACTCCTAATCATGAGCCGTCATCCGTTCCGCCGTCAGGATGTAGCCTTCGCCGCGGCGCGTATGGATGAGGGGCTGGGCGAAGCCGGCATCGATTTTCGTCCGCAATCTTCTGACGTATACGTCGATGATGTTGGAGAACGGATCGAAGTTCTCGTCCCAAACGTGCTGCGCAATCTGCTCCCGGTTCACCACGCGATTCTGATTCAGCATCAGAAACTCGAGCAGGGCGTATTCTTTGGCCGTGACGCTGATGCGTTTGCCCGCGCGGCTGATGGCGTGGCTCTCGGGATTCAGCGTGAGATCCGCGAGCTGCATCACTCCCGGACGAATCGGCGTATTGCGGCGGGATAGCGCCCGGAGCCGCGCCAGCAGTTCTTTGAAGTCGAATGGCTTGGTCAGGTAATCGTCGGCGCCCGAATCCAGTCCGGCCACACGGTCGTCCACGGCGTCACGCGCGGTAAGCATCAGGATGGGAGCGCGATAACCGGACCCGCGGAGTTCGCGGCATACGGCATACCCGTCTTTGATGGGCAGCATCACGTCCAGGATCACGAGGTCGTAATCGTTGACGCCCGCGTAGTACAGGGCTTCTTCGCCGTCGCGCGCCACATCCACCGCATAGGCCCGCTCCCGCAGGCCCTTCGCAACGAAGCCCGCCACTCGTGGCTCGTCTTCAACCAGCAACACCCTCACAACCTGTCCCTATTGTGGCGCGTCACAGATGAATCCACGATGAACCTGTAACCTCCGGCGAAATTTGCGTGATACCGATTACGCGTTTTTCTTCTCGTTTCACAAGCGCCCATGCTAAAATTCTCGCGTGCTCGATTCGGTCCCGAAGCAGGAATATTCGCGTGGGGACGTGCGCCGCATGTTGGGTGTTTCCGAGCAGCAGCTCCGCAGTTGGGAGCGCCACGGCCTGATCCCTGGCGTGGCCACGTTTTCCTTTTCTGACCTCATCGCGCTCAAAACCCTGCAGAAGCTCCGCGAAAACCGCGTGCCTCCGCGCAAGATCGGCCGAGCGCTCACCGCGCTCAAGAAAAAGCTCTCCAATGTCGAACGCCCGCTTTCCGAGCTGAAGATATTTTCCGACGGGCGGACCATCGCGGTCCAGATCGCGGGCCAGAAAATGGAAGCCCTCACCGGGCAACTGCTTTTTAACTTCGACACGGCCGAGCTCGGTAGTCTCAAGTCCTTCTCGGCTAAACCGGCCGGCGACCGCGGGTCGGAGCGCCAGGCGGAGAGCTACTTCCAGAAGGGACTGGCGCTCGAAGAGACCGGCGCTCCCATCGAAGAAGCCATCCAGGCATACAAACAGGCCGTCCAGCTGAACCCCGCCGCCGCCGGCGCTCTGGTCAATCTGGGGACCATCTATTACCGCCAGCGCAAGTACCAGGAAGCCGAGCAGCATTACGAGAAGGCCATCGAGGTGGATTCCAATTATCCTCTCGCGCACTATAATCTGGGCAATCTATACGACGAACAGGGCGACTTGGCACGGGCCGAACAGCACTACAACACCGCGCTGAGTCTAAACCCCAATTACGCCGATGCCCATTTCAATCTCGCCCTTCTTTGTGAGCGGCGCGGCGACTTCCTCAAGGCCGTGCGTCACTGGAAAAGCTACCTCAGACTGGATTCTACCGGAACCTGGGCCAACATCGCCCGGCGCCAGCTCGAAAAACTGCGCGATGCGGCGGTGATCCGGCCGCGTCCCAGCGCATAGCCCCGGAACGATTGGAATCCATTCGAGCGATAAACTGGTAACAGCAATCGTTGCGATCGGCGCATGCGCGTTCTCCCTATTAGCATTGTTTGCCTGGCCCTTCTTCTGATCGGATGCAAGTCCCAAGGCGATCATGCGCCGGTGATTGGCATCGCCTACGCGGGGCCGGCGACGCTGGTGCTCCGGCAGGACATTAATCCGGCTTCCGCGCCCTCAGCGACGGTTCACCATGGCGATCGGCTGGACATCGTTCAGCAGCGTCGCCGCTTTGTGAAGGTGCGCACCGCCAAGGGACAGGAGGGCTGGATCGAGGACCGGCTCCTGCTCACTCCCGATGAGGTTGCCCGGTTGAAACGGTTTAACCAGAACGCGCTCACCATGCCCTCCCAAGGTGTGGCAACTACCTATGATGCTCTGAACATCCACACCGAGCCCTCACGTTATTCGCCGAGCTTTATTCAGGTGAAGGAGGGAGAAAAATTCGACCTGATCGCTCACGAGGCCGCTCCCCGCAAAGCGCCGCCGCGCAAACCCCTGATTGTGCCCGCTCCCAAACCGGTGGTGGAAAAGAAGAGCAAGGAGCCAAAGGTCCCGCCGCCGCCGGCGCCCGCCCCTCCGAAACCGCCCGAGGACTGGATGGCATTATCCAAAACGAACCTGCCGGAGGAGGCCGAAAAGCAGGTCAAGGAAGCCGAGCCCATGGATGACTGGTCGCTCATCCGGACTGCCAGCGGCCAAAGCGGCTGGGTTCTTACGCGCCGCGTGTTCATGGCCATCCCGGATGAGGTGGCGCAATACGCCGAGGGACGGCGTATCACATCCTACTTCTCGCTCGGCGAAACTCGCGATGGCGACCAGGTGAAAAAGATCTGGCTCTGGACCACCATCGAACAATCGCTACAGCCCAACGATTTCGACAGCTACCGGGTCTTCGTCTGGAGCCTTCGCCACCATCGCTACGAAACCGCGTATATCCAGCGAAGAGTGAGAGGGTATTTCCCGGTGCTGATCGAGCCGCCGGGTTTTTCCGTCTGTGTGGACAACTCTAAAGGCGAGCGCACACGGCGGATCTATTCGGTAGTGGGCGTCACCATTCGCCCCGCTGGAGAAAAACCCTGCAAAGCCCCACCCACCTCCGAGAAACCCGTGGATTCCACTCCAGCCCTTGTAGCCCAGGCCCGCGCCCAAGGGCCGCAACCGCCGCCAGCCTCTCTTTTCACGCGCGTCAAGAACCGCCTCCGTTCCCTCCGCGAGCGCTGGTTTAACCGGTAAGAAGATGCCGTTGCACCTGGTGTCGCGAGTTAGAAAGTCTTGTCGGTTATTCGTAAACCTCGCGTCGGTGGGCGATCCGCGTCACGTTTACGGTTTTGGCAGTGTCGTCGATGATGTACACCACGCGCCAATCTCCCGTCCGGATACGCCAATGGTCTCTGTGGCCTTTCAGCTTTTTGCATCCGGCGGGCCTTGGGGCGTGGCCTGGCGATTCAATCTTCCGAGCCACACGGGCCAGCACGGTATCGGGTAATGCTTCGAGTTCCTTCCGCGCGGAAGGTTTTACCGCGACGGCATAATTACTCACGCAGCCGACCGCGTTTCACAAGGTCCGCTTTGATCTTTGCGAAGGGTATACCCTTCTCCTTGCGGCGCGATTCCGAAATCAGCCCGTCCCAAAAGTCCTCTAAAACTGCGCCGTGTTTTTTCAGATCGATTTGAACGGCGACCTTACGGCCCTTTTCATCAGTGACAAACTGGATTCCGCTCATAGCTCCATTGTCCTTCAGGTGATGGCTTCTGCGCTTGCTACTCTCAATCTCCAGGCCGACGCCTCCTTCTGCAGTGTGATCGAGACGATGACCAGCCTCGTGGCAGGGACTATCGCCAAAAAGCGGACCGTGCCGCACAGTAACCTCGCATTAAACCTCGTTAAACATGCAACCGGCTCGCGGGCGCGCCGCGTCTCGACTAACGAGGCATCTATGACAAAGAACGCGGCCATTTCGATTCTTGCGCTTTCTGCGATGTTGTTACTCAGCTCCTGTGGCTACACCAAGATCGGCAGAATTACCGCGGACCCAACCCGCTTTCGCAACCAGACCGTTCGCGTCGAAGGTCGCGTGACGAATTCCTTCGGTGCGCTTTCCGTTGGCGGCTATCAAATTCAGGACGACACGGGGAAAATTTTCGTCCTCTCGAACCGCGGTGTTCCCTCCAGCGGCTCCAAGGTAGCGGTGAGTGGCACGGTGATGGAAGGCGTCACCGTCATGGGAAGGTCATTCGGTACCACCATCCAGGAGCACAATCACCGCGTCCGCGGCAATTAACGGATTGCCGTAACTAGCCCAGATGGTTCCCCCGGCGCGGATCCTACTCCAGTGCAGCCTGCCTCGGCCCTAAATTACTTCTGTAACTTCTCAACCTCTCGCCTATTTCGTACAATCGCACTAGGGTCCCTCTTCGGCATTCAGAATTCCGCATGCAAACCGTTCTTGTGATCGATGACGACGAGAGCCTTCGCGACACCATCGGCGTCCTTCTCGAACAAGAGGGATTCAACGCCGTGCTGGTGGAGGATGGGCGCGAAGGTTTCGAGAAGGCGCTTTTGCTCAAGCCGGACCTGGTGCTGGTCGACCTGCGATTGCCCGGCATGAGCGGCGTGGAGATCTGCAAGCAGCTTCGCGCGGCGCGGATCCTGACACCCATCATTGTGTTGAGCGCAGTCGGTGACGAGGTGGACAAAGTCTTGCTCCTCGAAATCGGCGCCGACGATTATGTGGTCAAACCGTTTGGAACCCGTGAGCTGCTGGCGCGGATTCGCGCCTTGCTGCGCCGGACTGCGCCCGATGCGCATAAGGTTTTTCACTTCAGCGATGCGGAGATCGACCTGGACCGGCGTATGGTCTCCCGGCACGGCGAGGAACTGAAGCTCACGCCGTCGGAATACAATCTGTTGACTTACTTTCTCCACAATCCCGATCGCCCGCTGACGCGTGACATGATCTTGAATTCGGTCTGGGGATATCAGTCGTTTCCCAACACCCGTACCGTGGATGCGCACGTCGTAAAATTGCGCCAGAAACTCGAGCCCGATCCTAACATGCCCCGTCATTTCTTGACGGTCCACGGCGTGGGTTACCGGTTCGTGCCATGAGATGCCTGCGCCCACTGGCATCCTTTAACAATTTGTTAACATACCTCGTGCTCCGGGCTCGGGGGCATCGGTCAAAATAGAGTCGTCATGGCCACGGACTCTCCAAATCGCACTGTGCTGATTGTCGAGGATGCGGAGTCTTGTGCTACGACACTCGAGATTGCTCTTTTGGCGATTCCACATGTGAAGGTGCGGGTTGCGCCCACGGCCCGGCAGGCCCTCGATCTGCTCACGGCGGGCGGAGGATTCTGTGCCGTGGTCACAGACCTGAATCTGCCCGCGATGGACGGCTTCGAATTCATCCAACGCGTCAGGTCAGACAGCCGGACGGCGCGTCTTCCCATCGTGGTGATCAGCGGCGACAGCGACCCGCGCACGCCCGAACGCATTTATCGGTTGGGCGCTAATGCATATTTCGGCAAACCATACTCGCCCGCCCAAGTACGGCAAAAACTGGAGCAGCTTCTCGATGCAAATTCACCCTCGCACTCTCCCTAAGTGGATCCGTGCCACGATTCTAGCGCTGGTTGCGCTTCCTCTGGCCGCGGCTGATCAAACACTGTCCGAAAACTCGCCGGCGCTCACTCAGATCCTGCGGCGGCTCGACCGGCTGGAACAAGAGAACCAGCAACTTGTTCAGGAGATCCGCGCGCTGCGCGCCGAACTCGCTCTCTCCCGCGAACCTTCGACAAACCCGCCGGGTACTGCAGCCGTCGCGGATGGCGCCCAACCTGCCGATGTCGCCGAGCGAATGGACGTCCAAGAGCGCCGCCTGGAAGAACAGGCGCAGACCAAAGTGGAATCGTCGCAGCACTTTCCGATCCGCATCACCGGCATGGCGCTCTTCAACGCGTTTCTGAGTTCGCACCCTGATGACGGACACGTCGTGCCGGTTCTGGCTCCGGCCGGCAACACGGCCCTCACTGGCGGGGCCACCGTGCGCCAGACGATTCTCGGCCTGGACTTTCGCGGGCCGGAGGTCCTTGGCGGCGGCAAAATTCATGGTTTCGTCAACATGGATTTCTTCGGCGGCTCGGGCGAGCCCTATGACAGCCTTGTTCGCCTGCGCACGGCCGGGCTCGAGGTCAATTGGGCAAACACCAGCATTATGTTCGGCCAGGACAAACCACTCATCGCTCCTCGTGAGCCCAATTCACTGGCTCAGGTCGGGCTCTCCCCGCTGACCGGCGCCGGAAACCTGTGGGTGTGGCAGCCGCAGGCGCGAGTGGAACAGCGGTTTCATCTGGACGAACACACCACCTTCCGCGCCCAAGTCGGTCTTTTTGCAACGCGCGAGGAGTACGGCTACGTACCCCCCGCCTATAGTTCGTCGTTCCAGAGCGTCCGGCCGGCGGTGCAGGGCCGCTTCTCTCTGACGCACACCCTGGACGATGATCGGCGAATCGAAATCGGCACGGCCTTCAGTGCAAGTACTTCGCATGTCACCAATGTCCCTGTTCCCGCGCGTGTCTTTGCGCTCGACTGGTTCGCCAACCCTTGGCGTAAACTGGAGTTCTCAGGCGCATTCTTTCGTGGCTCCAATCTCACCAACCTCGGCGGCGTCGGTCAGGGCTTTACCATTGTGAAGTACGGCGACGTCATTCCTGTGCACGCCGACGGCGGCTGGGCGCAAATGAGCTGGTTAGCCACGCCACGGCTGACGTTCAACTTCTTCGGAGGCGACCAGGACAACCGCAACCAGGATCTGGAGTACTCCGGCCTGAGCCGCAACCGGTCCTACGCGGGGAACCTCATGTATCGCCTGGCTCCTAACGTGATCCTCAGTTTTGAAACGGGCCAGGTGCGGACTGACTGGCTGAAGGGCGGCAAACGGCTGTCCAATTATCATGACCTTGGTTTTGCGTATCTGTTTTAGCGCTCTCGCGGTTGTGTTCGCCGCCGTACCCGTGGCCGCCACCACCGTCCGTGGATCGGTCGCGCTCGCGGCGTCGCGCGATCCCATGGTCCGCAAGCACAGGGACTACTCCGGCGTCGTCGTCTGGCTGGAACCTCTGAAGGGGCCCGCAGATCCTCCCTTGCTGTCGCGTCCCGCGCAGATGATCCAGAAGAACAAGACCTTCACACCGCACGTGGTCGCCATCCCGGTCGGTGGGAGCGTATCGTTCCCCAATCTCGATCCAATCTTCCACAACGCCTTCTCGAATTTCAACGGCCAGATCTTCGATGTCGGATTGTACAAGCCGGGCCAGAGCCGGACGGTCGCATTCAAGCGGCCGGGAATCGTGCGCGTGTTCTGCAATATTCACCCGCAGATGAGCGCGGTCATCGCCGTGCTGGACACCCCCTATTTCGCCGTTTCCGATAAGGCCGGTTCCTTCACCATTGAGAATGTTCCGCCGGGGGAGTATCAGTTCCACGTGTTCCACGAGCGCGCCTCCGCGGAAGTGCTGGATTCGCTCGCCCACAAAATCACCGTTGAGACGGCCGCGCTCCAGCTGCCAACGATCGAGATCTCGGAAAGCGGATACCTGCAGCTGGAGCACAAGAATAAGTACGGAAAGGATTACCCGCCGGTCATCGAGGAGCAGCCGGCCTACCCGGGAGCGAAAAAGTGAGGGGATTCGGCTTTTCACGGCTCTCGCTGTTGTGGAAAATCCTGCTATCGACCTCGGTAGCCATCACCGTGCTGTTCGCCTTCACCGGATGGATTGTGGAGAACAACGCGCTCACCACCACCTCCCGCAGCTTGGACGACGAGGTGCAGGCCAGCTTCCAGGCCTACCGGTCGTTGCTCCAGTCACGCGCGCGCCTGCTGGCCTCGGTGAGCCTGGTGCTGAGTGCGATGTCCGACGTGCGCGCGGCCTTCAATACCGGAGACGAGGTCACCATCCGCGACACCGCGGGCGAGTTGTGGTCCAAGGTCTCTGAAGAGAATGCACTGTTTCTGGTGACCAGCCCCACGGGCCGCCTCATCGCTTCTCTCGGCGGCGTAGCGGAATCCGCGGCCTGGCGCGAGCTTGAGGTTGTCCCGGCGGCCGCCCGCCATTTCCCCAAGCAGGCTTCGGGTTTCATGCTCAAGGACGGACATCTCTACCAGGTTGCCGTTACGCCGGTTTACGTACAATCCGGTCGGGGTCTGGCGCTACTGGATGTGCTGGTGGCCGGGTTCGTAGTTGATCACCTGGTGGCGCAAAGCCTCAAAGAATCCACCGGCGGAAGCGAGTTCCTGTTTCTCTCCCAAGGCCGCGTCATCGCATCGACGTTGAATCCGCGGGCCACCGCTGAACTGGCGCGTGCCGTTGCCGCGCGCACGCGAAGCAAATCGCCGGACCGCGGTTCCTCTGGCATCCAGCCCGTCAGCGACGGTGTGGTTGAGTATGCCCCGCTGCCCACGCCCCTCCAGGACATCGACGGCCGGACCATCGGCGAGTTGTGGATCTTCCGCTCGTTCGAGAACGCGCGCCAGCGGCTGGCTTTACTTCGCCGCGAGTTCGTTTTGCTGGGAGTATTCGCCATGCTGGCGGGCCTCGGCCTTACCTACCTGCTGGCTCACAACATCATGCGGCCGGTCGAGAAACTCGATCGCGCCGCCGCGGAAATAGCTCACCAAAATTACGATTACCGCGTTCCGGTAAACAGCCGCGATGAGCTGGGCCGCTTGGCGGTCACCTTCAATAACATGTGCGCCTCGATTCAGAGTGCGCGCCAGGAGCTGATTCGCCAGGAGCGCATTTCCACCATCGGGCGCCTCTCGAGTTCCATCGTTCACGATTTGCGTAATCCTCTGGCGGCTATTTACGGTGGCGCCGAGCTGATGGTCGATTCCGACATTGCCCCGCCGCAACTCAAGCGGCTCGCCGGCAACATCTACCGCGCTTCCCGCCGCATTCAGGAGCTGCTGCAGGATCTGGTCAACGTGGGACGCGGCAAGACCGACGGCGCCGAGATCTGCCGTTTGCGTGAAGTCGCCGCGGCCGCCTGTGACTCGCTGGCGCAGACGGCCGACGTGCAGCACGTACCGTTTCGCGTCGATATCCCGGAATCCATCGAGCTTCCCCTCGAGCGGGCGCGCGTGGAGCGCGTCTTCATCAACCTGATAGGCAATGCTTTGGAGGCCATGCCCAACGGCGGCGAAATCCGCATTGATGCCGCCGTGGATTCCGACGCCGTGACCATACAAGTCTCCGACACCGGCCCCGGTATTTCACCGGAGATACGCGATCATCTGTTTCAACCCTTCGTCAGCTCCGGAAAGAAGAACGGCCTGGGCCTCGGTTTGGCCCTCTCGCGGCAGACCATCCTCGATCACGGCGGCGATATGTGGGCTGAGTCCGGCTTAGGCCAGGGCGCCCGTTTCTGCTTCCGGCTGCCGCTCACCCGGACGGCGCCGCGCACCGAGGACACGGTAGCGGCGCCGGTGGCCCGCGGCTAGCCGCAACCGCGCGTTCACAGATGTTACCTCGCCTCCAGTATTCTTAATTCCCCTAAATCCGAACCGCACTCCTTCCCGTATTCCGTTGTGAAAGTTCACCTCTAAGGAGAAGGATGTGCGACAACAGATTCTACGATTTTGCGCAGCTTCGCTCGTCGTGAGCGCTGGTGCATTCGCCGCCAGCCATCGAAATGGGCCGCTGCTGCTTGAAGATCAAACCGCGAACCTGAACGACTTTTACATTTTCCGAAGTTACGAAACCGGCCGTAGCGACCGCGTCGTGATGAGCATGAGTGCGCAGGGATTTCAAAATCCCGACAACGGGCCCAGCTACTACAAGTTCTCCGATAGCGTTCTCTACCGCTTCAATATCAACAACTCCCGCGGGCTGGACGGCAACCCGGACATCCAGATCGATTTCCGGTTCAACACCACGCTGCGGCCCAATGCCACGTTCCTGTCGTACTTCGGCAAGATCGATTCCATTGACAACCCCGGAATCCTCCTCTACCAGACCTACACGGTTACGGTACGCGATTTGAACCGCCAGCACGAAGCCACTTACGTGACCGACGCCAATGGGCATGTGCTTTCCGTAGCTCCCCCCAACCAGGGGCCCAACGCCACCCCGGACTATGAGAACAACCTCGGCAAGCCTTCGGTTTTCACGCTGCCTGGTGGAATTCGCGTCTTTGCCGGTCCGCGCGACGACGCCTTCTATTTCGATAGCGCCGCGACTTTCGACTTCCTGAACTTCCGCGCCCCGGCGCCCGTACTGGCCGGAGCCGCCGACCAGGGCCCCGGCAGCCAGTTCCCGAATGCCGTGGATGGCTTCGCCGGATACAACATCAGCTTGATCGCCGTCGAAGTTCCCATCTCGATGCTCACCTCCAATGGGAAGGTGCCAACCGATCCCAAAGATTCCAACGCCAAGATCGCGGGGTGGGCCTCCACCTACCGTCAGTCCGTCACCATCCGCCACGGCAGCGACGACCCGCAGGGCGTGGGTGAGTGGGTGCAAGTCGATCGCGTCGGAAATCCGTTGACCGTCGAAGCCCTGATCCCGCTTCCGCTCAAGGATCGTTGGAACCGCAGCCAGCCTTCCGACGACAAGCAGTTCGCGGCTTTCATCGGCGATCCCGTCCTCGCCTCCGCGGTTCTTCATGGCGTGTTCGGTCTGAAGGTGCCCCCGGCGCCGCGCGCTGACCTGCTCAGCGTCTACGTCCCGGACATTACTCGCATCGACCTCACCATTCCTCCCACCCCCATGGCCAGTCAGAATCGGCTCGGACCCTTGGGTGGCGACCTCGCCGGATGGCCTTTCGGCGGCCGGCGCATCGGGGATGATGTGGTCGATATCGGTTTCCGCGCCGTTGCCGGAGTGCTCGTCGGCGGATTCAATATCGCTCCAAACAACCAACTGGGCGACGGAGTGAACTCGAACGACGTTCCTTACCTCGATCACTTCCCGTTCCACGCCCCGCCCCATGCCGGCTTCTCGCATAGCCAGCAGGACGGCACCAACGGCCACGGAATGCCAACCAATTGACGTTGCTGCAGATGTAGCGCAGGTCCACGCCCGGTTTTGGCGGGGACCTGCGGCCTTCTGCCCAGGAGCCACCATGAAAATCGCCATTTTGTTTTTCAGCTTTGCTACTCTCGCCGCTCGCGCTCAAGACTCAGCCACCGCGCGCATGCTCGCCGCGGAGTTCAACGTCGCCGAACGCAACAACGCCTGCTACGAACTGCGCGGTGTACGGTCGCCCGAAGCCATTGCTGCCCTGGCGCGCGCGCTCGAGAGTCCGGAGGTTCGCGCCTGTGCCGCTCGCAATCTCCGCGAGGCCGGTGCGGTCGAAGAACTCAAAAGCGCGCTTGCATCGGCGGATCCTGAGATGCGCGCCGCCGCGGCTCGCGAACTCGGTGCACTGGGCAGGCCGGAGCTGATCGAGCCCCTGGCCCGCGCCGCGCGTGATCCCAACCTGATCGTTGCGACCAATGCCCTGGAAGGTCTCGCGCAATATCAGGACCCGGACGTTTTGCCGGCTCTACTCAACCTCGCGGAAAGTGGCGGGCCGGTTGCCGCTATGGCCCTCAGCCGCGCCGCTCAGTTCGAAGATCCGCGAGTGCTGGCTGTCGCGCGAAAATTGATGGCTACCCACGACGTCACGCTGCGCCTCGCTGCGCTGCGTGCTATCGGCGACTTCGGCGATCAGACGGATCTGCCCGCCCTGCGCGACCTCGCGGCCAAAGCCGAACGCGTAGCGCCCGCCGGCCGCGGCTTCGGTCTGGTGCCCCCGCTCGATCTCTCTCGCGCCGCCCAGAACGCCATCCGCCAGATCGAAACGTCTTTACCGAGCCGGGACTGAAAGGAGCGGAGCAGTTACTGAATCCGTCGCGCTCCAACTAAGATTTGTCAGGCGGCCATTCTTGGCGGCGCGCCAGCCTTTGGGCTGGCTCGACCCCCTGGAAAGCGGGTCCGGCCCATTTCGCCGCTTGACCGTTCTGTCCCTTCACGGGATGATCGGCGCACCGCGGCATCGCGATATACTCGTCCGCATACGAGAACACGTATGCCGCCGGCAGGCAGCAAGCTAGGCCCGTACGAGATTTTGGAACCGATCGCTGCAGGCGGCATGGGTGAGGTCTACCGCGCGCGCGACACGCGCTTGGATCGCACCGTTGCTATCAAGGTCGTCAAAGACAAATTCAGCGAACGGTTCGAGCGTGAAGCGCGTGCCATCTCCGCGCTGAATCATCCGCACATCTGCCAGCTTTCCGACGTCGGTCCGAATTATTTCGTGATGGAGTTGATCGAAGGAACTCCGCTGAAGGGTCGCTCTCCGTGGACAAGGCGGTTGAATCGGACGCAGTGGAGGTTTCCGCCCCGCGCGAGCTGTTTCCGCTTCCCGCGGTAGATACCGGTTATAGCCCCTATGCCGCCGCCCCGGATGGCCAGAGGTTCCTGGTGCGCGCCACGCCGCAGCAACAAGCCGCGGAGCCGTTGACGGTGATCGCCAACTGGCCCGCGCTGCTGAAGAGAGGACCGGCGGGTCAATGATGGCGTCCTGGGGCCGATATTCCTTCAAAGTCACGCCATCGATGTACTAACTAACTGCTCGAAAGCGTACCTTGACCGAGTGTGCACTTGTCGTGTTACTCCCAACGAAACACCTTTGCCGAGAGCGCCGTGCAAACGACAAACACCACGGACAGTGCCGCGATGTCGCCGACGTGAGCCGACCAGGCGTCGCCCTTCCAGATTCCTTCGAGCAGCGAAACTGTGTAGGTTAGCGGCAGCACCCGCGCGGCCGTTTGCAGCGCCAGAGGCAGCGACTCGACCGGGACGAAGAGTCCCGAGAGGGCTAGCATCGGATACAGGATGGCGGCGCCGATTGGCTGCGCGAAGCGCGCAGTGGGAACGATGCTGGCAATGAGAAAACCGATGGACAGCATGCTAAAGGTGCTGATCAGGAGCGCGATCGCAAATCCGAATACCGGAACATGGACATCAACCGGGTAGTAGCGTTTGCCTGCCAGCACCATCAAGATCAGCGTGAGCGCAGTGAGCAGTAGTTTGACGAATACGTGGGCGGTGAGGATAGTCTGCGGACGCAGAGGGGTGGCGCGGAGGCGTTTGAGGATGCCGCCCTCGCGATAGATCGAGATGATCGTGACCAGCGACAGGACCGCGCTGATGGCAATCAGGACCGAAGCGAAAACTGGCAGGCCGGCACGGATATAATCGCTCGCGGCGGAGGAGCGCGGTGCGGGTCCGGCGCCAACGATTCGACCCAGTACCACAAATACCAACACGGGGATGCCAATCGTCCCGAACGCCCCGAGCGGTTCCCGCAGAAAAATCTTGATCTCGACCCAAGTGAGTATCCAGAGGCCACGCAGCATTGTTATCAGCCTAGTCGCGAATCGAGTGACCGGTCAATTTGAGAAACACGTCCTCGAGGTTGGGGAGCACGGTGCGAAAGTCGGTGACCCGAATTCGGTTCTCGGATAGGCAATGGATCACCTCGGTCACGAAGTCGTCGCCCCGGCCGCGAATCGTGAATCGGAATTCTCGGCAGCTCACCGCCTCAACTCGCGCGATCGCTCGAAATCGTTCTTCGGCGATCGGGTCGTCCGTCGCCAGCACGACGGTACGCTCAGGGCAGTGCCGGTCGACCAATCTGTCCGGCGTGTCGATGTCGATGATACGGCCGTGCTCGATGATTGCCACCCGGTCGCACAACCGCTCGGCTTCTTCCATGAGATGAGTGGTCAAGAAGACCGTCTTGCCGCGCTCGCGAATGCCGCGCACCAAATCCCAGATCGCCCGCCGCGACTGCGGGTCGAGGCCAGTGGTCAGCTCGTCGAGGAACACTACTTCCGGATCGTTGATCAGCGCAAGGACAATGAACAGCCGCTGCTTCTGGCCGCCCGAGAGGTTCATGAACCATGCGTTCCGTTTGTCGGCAAGGCCGAGTTGGTCGAGCAACCGGTCGCCATCTGCCGCCTTCTTCCGGTAAAGAGAAGCCCAGAGATGTACCGCCTCCCAAACCTTGATCCGTTTCTGAAGCTGCGCCTGTTGAAGCTGCACCCCGATCCGGTCCTGCAGCTTGTAGACGTCGCGGAAGGGATCAAGGCCGAGCACCGTGACGGTCCCCCGGTCGGGCGTACGCAAACCTTCGACGCACTCCATGGTGGTGGTCTTCCCGGCGCCGTTGGGCCCGATCAACCCAAAAATCTCACCATCGTTGACGTCGAACGACACCTCGTCGACCGCCACTGTCCGGCCGTAGGTCTTGCGGAATCCGGAGACCTGAATGACTGGATGCGGAATCCTGAAGCTCATGCGGTCCTGGACAACTACGCAGCGCCCGCCACAGGTCTCCCTTCGGCTGAAACGTGAGCCGAATCTCGGCGTCCGACTATCGGGAACCGCGAAGTTCTGGCGCAACTGCTTGCGATCGAGTGGCCACGTACAATCACCGTTTCGCGGACCAGTATAGTCCTAATCGCGAATGCGGGCTGAAACAGAGTCACTGCCCCGCCAGTGATGCCGGCGGCGGTTGGCGCTTGATCGGGACGCTTCTTCTTGCGGAGTAATATTGAGGTGATAGCGTTATGAATCGAACATGCCAAGCGTTTTTAAGTGGACAGTAAGTCACAGCGAGAAATCCATCTCCTGGTTCAGCTGCTCCAAAGGACTGTCCAGTTGCCCCAGCCCCGAAAATCAACGGCACCCCTAATCGGGCTCGAAGGCGCTCTCATAGTTCCTCTTTAGGCTCGAATCCTGCTCATCTTTCCTCAGGAAACAATTTCCGATTGCCAGAGCATCGATGTCCGTTCCCATGAAGCAGCGAAAGGCGTCTTCGGGAGTGCACACAATCGGCTCGCCCCGGACATTGAAACTCGTGTTCACAATCACCGGACACCCCGTGCGGTCTTTGAAAAGGGAGATGAGCGCGTGATAGCGAGGATTGGTCTCGCGATGCACCGTCTGAATCCTGGCTGAATAGTCCACGTGCGTCACAGCGGGAATTTCCGAGCGGGGAACCTTCAACTTGTCAATCCCAAACAAATTCCGTTGCTGCTCCGTCATGGGGATGCGCCGCTGTTGAACCACATCCGCGACGAGCAGCATGTACGGGCTGTCCGCGTCGAGTTCGAACCAATCTGTGACATCCTCGCGCAAAACTGACGGAGCAAACGGACGGAACGATTCACGGTATTTCACTTTCAGATTCAATACGGACTGCATCACAGGAGACCGCGCATCGCCCAAAATGGAACGCGCCCCCAGTGCCCGCGGTCCAAACTCCATTCGGCCCTGAAACCAGCCGAGCGCCTTCCCCTCTGCCAGGGTGCGCTCAGATAGATGCAGCAAGCAGTCGTCGTCGACCGTTGTAAAGCGGCCGCCCACTGAGTTTAGGCGCTCCTCTATCTCTTGCTGGCAAAATGATGGTCCAAGATAAGCGCCCGCCATGCCGTCCGCATCACTGCTGACGGTCCGAGGCTGGCCTCCATAAAGATGATACGCGGCGAGTGCTGCGCCAAGGGCGCCGCCGGCGTCCCCCGCGGCTGGCTGCGTCCATATGCCCTGGAACCGTCCGTCGCGCAGCACCTTTCCGTTGGCAACGCAATTCAATGCTACGCCTCCCGCTAAGCACAGGTTGCTAGCGCCCGTTTGTGCTGCTAGCGTGCGTGTCATCTTCACTACTACATCCTCAAGCACCATCTGAATCGATGCAG
Source organism: Terriglobia bacterium (assembly GCA_020073305.1). Lineage (GTDB taxonomy): Bacteria > Acidobacteriota > Terriglobia > Bryobacterales > Bryobacteraceae > QHXW01. Next base: position 95,629 of record JAIQFK010000016.1, on the reverse strand, counting down.
CCAGATCCATGTGCCGCTGTGTTATGGGCTCGCGGGGCTGGCGAGGAGGGCCGCCAAACAGGTCGTTGAACCGGCCATTCGTCATGGTCAGCCCCGTGCAATATTCAAAAAACTCCAGGTTCAAGCGAAAGGAACCGTCGGCCTTTACGTCAATGAGGTTATCCAGGATGGTCTGAGCATAGCGAGGTTCACCGTAGGGAGCCAGGCCCATGAGCTTGTACTCCCCAGAGTTAACCTTAAACCCCGTATAGAAGGTAAATGCAGAATAGAGCAACCCCAGCGAGTGTGGAAAGTGGATTTCCTTAATGAGTTCGAGATGGTTGCCGCGGCCAAGTCCCACAGATGTCGTCGCCCACTCCCCGACACCATCCATGGTAAGAACCACTGCTTCTTTGAAAGGTGAGGGATAAAACGCACTTGCCGCGTGACTCAAATGGTGTTCGGTAAACAATAGCTTGTTTTGCCAGTCGAACTCCTGGCCATAAAGCTGAAGTTCCTTTCGCAGAAGGTTCTTCTGAAATAGTTTCTCCCTGACCCACAGTGGAATAGCCATCTGAAAGGATCGGAACCCCGCGGGCGCAAACTTCAGGTAAGTCTCAAGCAGTCTCTCGAATTTCAGGAACGGCTTGTCATAGAAGACGATGTAGTTCAGACTGTCTAGGGCTGCATTGCCTTCCTTCAGACAGTAAGTGACCGCATGGTGCGGGAAGCGCGCGTCGTGTTTCTTTCGAGAAAAGCGTTCTTCCTGCGCAGCGGCAATGACTTTACCGTTCTCGATCAGGGCCGCCGCACTATCGTGATAAAACGCCGAGATGCCCAGGATGCGCACGGTCCCCCCAACAAGCTCAGAAAAGTGTGTAAATGAAAGGCGCAACCGCTGAGCTCTGAGCTAGAACCAGCAATGCGCCTAAGGCAAGCATCAATATGATGATCGGTACGAGCCAGAGTTTCTTCCGGGCTCTCAAAAATGCCCATAGTTCTGCCAAAAAGCTCATACTGGCTCCTCAAAACTGCTGCGTCATTGTCTCGGGCGCCGGCCCCGGTGGCTTCCGTTCGATCCAGTAACTTTGGCGTTCCGCATCGAAATCGACGGGCAATAAATTGTTGTCAAGTAGCCGAACGATGACGCCGATCGGTGTGATCACAAGGTAAAAGAGTACCGCCATGAGGACCGGGTTGGTTACGCGGTTCAATAGTACGCCGAACCGCATCCACCATCGGTTAGCAATACTAAGTAGCGAAGGTCGTATTAGTGCTATCGCCAACAACCCGACGCCAAATTCAAGGGCCCACGTGCGCACTGGCCCGCTGTGTCGTACCGGCGCCAACGCAATAGCCACAAACACAAGGCCCAACGTGACCCCGAAAGAACGATCCGAGGGGCCCCTGTGCTCGACAGTTCTCCCAAAATCCTCGTGTGTACTCAAGGCCGTCTTGCAGAACGCATTGTAGCATTTGAATGCCAGGTATTGGCAAACCCCGAATCGGGTCACGTACCTTGGTTGAACCGGAAGTATCTGATTCGAATCTCGAACCACCCGTACCGGCAAGCGCTGAGGAATCGGTGCAGCAGACGAGCCTAATACCGAGTTGCGGTGGTGACGGCGTTGGCTGGCAGGTTTAGCCCGGCGAGATGCAGGCCTCGATGCCGCTCATAGGCGTGCTGTACTGGCAAGCGGGACTCCGACAATAAGTTTCTGCCTGTGGGCGATCTCTGAAAGGGGGAGTACTTCGATGCGACCGGTACTCTATTTCCTTGTCTATTAACTTATAACATTGTCCTGCAAAATGGCCGCGCCCTTGATCCGGAATCGGGACTGGACGCTGTCCGCAACGTTGGCATCACCGGCAAGGCGAGACATGCCTCACCTGCCCTCAACTCTCGTTGAGTTGCTAGTATAATGCGCATGTCCAAACTTGTTGCGCTCCTCATTTCTCTTATGACATTGACATCCGCCGCTGACCTTCCGACAAAAAAGTGGTTGAATCTGGCAGCCATCAAGACAATGGTCGCCGCCGCCGAGGCCGAAGCGCAGAAGCGCAGCGTGCAGGTGACCCTCTGCATCGTGGATGAGAGCGGCAACCTGCTCTTTCTCCAGAAAGCCGACGGTGCGGGTCTCAATACTATCCAATTCGCTCAGAAGAAGGCCCGGCACGCGGCCCTCTACGGGCATCCGTCCAAAAACGCCGCCGACCAGCTCAAGGGCGGCGATCTCCAGGTCCTTGCCTTCCCGGACGCTTTCCCCAACCAGGGCGGGCTGCCTATTAAGGTAGACGGCCAGACCATCGGCGCCATCGCTGCCAGCGGTGCCCCGTCCGAGGTCGATGAGGCCATCGCCCAGACCGCCATCGATGCCCTGCTAAAGAAGTAACCGCGCTCCAAACACGCGGCACCGCCGCCACACCTCAAAGGCGGAGTGCGCTGGTAGCGAGGCTCCATGAGCAGACCTGGAAATGAACGGCAGCGCGCGCCGCATGCCTCGCACCTGTGTTTATCTGGAGCTTATGTTGCATCTGTCACAGTTCGGCATTCAATAATGGGCAGAGTCGTGGAATTGAAGTTAGCCTTAGGAGCCATTACCATGAGAAATATACTCAGCAGAACCGCCCTGGCTGTCGCCGTAATTTTGGTTTCCAACGGATTGCTCACCAGCCCCGCAAACGCTGGCGAATCGTCCATTCTCGAGCCCTCATCGGGTGCGTTGTTCGGACTATACTACGGAGCTGGCGGCCTGGCCCAGACGGCGGAGAAGCTTGGGCGGACACCCGCCGTTCATCTCACGTATTATTCGTGGGCCGACGACTGGACCGGCAGTATCACCAAGGCAGACCTGGCGGCTGGCCGCATTCCTCTTGTCAATTGGGAACCCGCCAAGATCGACTTCGCCAAGATCGTCGACGGGAGTCTCGATGCGACGATCCTGGCCCGCGCAAACGGCTCCAAAGCACTCGGAAAGAAGTTCTTCCTAGACTTCGCCGCCGAGATGAACGGCGACGAAGGGTGGAGCGGTAATAACGCCCCCCTGTACGTTTCCGCTTATCGACACATCCACGACCTCTTCGCCGCGGCGGGTGCAACCAACGTGGTCTGGGTGTGGTGTCCGAATGTCACGGATACCGAAGGAGGCAACCGGACTACGATGGACTACTACCCTGGCGATGCGTACGTCGATTGGACCGGGGTGGATGGGTACAACTGGGGCACGAAGAACGGCGGCTGGCAGACCTTCCAGCACGTGTTCAAAGACATCTACCCCCTCCTTGCAGCCAAGAAAAAGCCGATCATGATTGGAGAGATGGCGTCCGCTCAAGCTGGCGGTGACAAGGCGAAGTGGATCGACGCTATCATCCCCACCCTGCGCGCCAGCTTCCCCCTCATCAAGTGTGTCATCTGGTTCGACGTTAACAAGGAAGCCGATTGGCGCATCAGCTCCTCTCCCGAATCGGAAACGTCGTTCATCCGCATGATGAAAGATTCCTATTTCAATCCCTGAGGAAACAGGGACTGGGTGGGCTGGACTAAGCCCCAAAACTGAGACGGCGGCTGCAATGCGCCCCAGGGACATTCCATCGAATTGCCTCATGCGGATGCGGCGGGATAGCGCAAGTGATGCTTGTTCCGGCGATGATCGACTAGGCACGTGCCGGCATCCGGATTTGACTTCAATCTGCAGCATTCGAGCGGTTCGCTCGTCGCGCGATTAGGCGCTGAACACAGAACATCCTAAAAGAACGGGAAGTCGCGTTGGGGGAACCATGCGACGAGCCGCGCTGCCCACGTGCCCGGTCTTTAAACCCCATCTCCTGGGAGCATGGAAACCGAGAGGTGCTCCTCGGGTCCACCGATGTGGCGCAAAACTGGAAATGCGGCGTAGCCAGCCATCACGTGGTCCTGTTGCTTTCCCAATGGGAGTGTGTCATGCTTCCTGTTGGAAACCCAATAAGCCACATGAAGGACAAAACGGATGTTCGGCAGGGCACGCTGGCGTTGATGGTGCTCAAGACTCTCGACGTGTTAGGACCTCTGCATGGCTACGGGATCGCACGGCGTATCGAGCAGATTAGTGGGGACCTGCTCACACTGAATCAAGGCACCCTATATCCGGTGCTGTTGAAGTTGGAGCAGGAAGGCTCGATTACTTCCGAGTGGGGCGCTTCGGAAAATAACCGCAAGGCGCGCTTCTACCGGTTGACCCGCGACGGACGCAAGCAACTCCGGGCCGAGACGAGAGATTGGGAGCAAACGGCAGCCATCATTGGCCGGTTCTTTGCCGCGAGAGCGGAGGATCTGAAGTGAGAGCCCTAAGGCGATTCGTCAAGCGGCTGGGCTCGTGGGCGAAAACGCAGCAAGACGAAGAGCGATTGCGGGCGGAGATTGAAGAACATCTCGCTCTGCAGACGGCGGAAAATGTTCGCGCGGGTTTATCACCTGTCGAGGCGCGGCGTCAGGCCGTGCTGAAGTTTGGAGCGGTGGAAGCAATCCGGGAGGACTATCGGGATCAGAAAGGGCTCCCGTTTCTCGAAACACTGATACAAGATTCGCGTCACGCGCTGCGGCGTTTGCGGAATGCCCCGGCGTTCACGATTACGACCGTGCTGACGCTGGCCCTGGGCATTGGCGCGACTACTTCCATTTTTACTTTGGCGCATGCAGTAATACTGAAGACGCTGGCCGTAGCGAAGCCCGGCGAATTATACCGACTGGGCAAAGAATCGCGTTGCTGCTACTGGGGCGGGTACAGTCAAGAGAATGAGTTCTCCCTGGTCTCGTACGATTTGTATAAATACTTCAGGGACCACACCCAAGGATTTGCGGAATTAGCCGCATTCCAGGCAAGCGAAGATCTGTTTGGTGCCCGGCGCTCAGGTGGCTCAGAGGCTGCCCAAGGTTATCCCGGCGAACGCGTTTCAGGCAATTACTTCACCATGTTCGGCATCAGAGCGTGTGCCGGACGGGTGCTTACCGCCAGCGATGATCGAGTGGGCGCTCCGCCGGTCGCTGTGATAAGCTATCGCTTATGGCAGCAGAGGTATGCATCGGATCCGTCCGTCATCGGCAGTGTCTTCAACCTGGATGACAAGCCGTTTACCGTGGTGGGAATCACTCCTCCGGGCTTCTTTGGCGACACGCTACGCGACACTCCGCCTGACTTCTTTCTGCCCTTGGCCACCGAAGATACCGATATTAACAATCCCGGCACCCACTGGTTAGACCTGATCGGCCGCATCCAGCCGGGCGCAAAGCCCGCCTCCATAGAGGCTGAAATGCGCGTGGAACTCAAGCAGTGGCTGCGCTCGCACTGGGGTGAGATGACCGCCAACGATCGCGCGAAATTTCCCGAGCAGTCGCTCTTTCTGATGCCCGGAGGAGCCGGCATCACCAGCATGCGCGAACAATATGAGCACTGGCTTCAGATCCTGATAGTGGTTTCAGCATGTGTGCTCCTCATTGTCTGCGCGAACGTGGCCAATCTCATGCTCGTTCGCGGCATGCAGCGGCGGCGGCAGACATCGTTGAGCATGGCACTGGGGGCGCAAGCGTCGCGACTGGTGAGGCAGGCCCTCACCGAGAGCATTTTGCTCTCGCTGTTGGGTGGCGCGGCGGGTTTGGTGATCGCATTTGCAGGCACGCGCCTTATCTTGTATTTTGCTTTCCCTCCGGTTGGCGGCTTGGCAGGTGTACCCATCAGCGCATCGCCATCAATCTCGGTGCTGCTGTTTGCATTCGGCGTTTCGTTGATCACGGGAGTTGCCTTCGGCATCCCCCCGCATGGATGGCCACGCGCGTAGATCCCATGGAAGCCCTTCGGGGAGCCAATCGCTCCACGGCACGCACCGGCTCGATCCCGCGGAAGACGCTCGTAGTGTTCCAGGCTGCACTCTCGCTCGTTTTGTTATCAGCGTCGGGACTGCTCACGGCGGCTCTCCACCGTCTCGAAAATCAGGATTTCGGATTTGAGCAAGATCGGCGCCTCATAGTGCACTTTGATCCAAGGCTTGCGGGCTACGGGCTAGAGCAACTCACGCCGCTTTACCAGCGCATTCACGATTCAATGGCAAGCATTCCGGGTGTCTCGGCAGTGGCTCTCTGCATATACTCACCACTCGGCGGCAACAATTGGGGCGGTGGAGTCTGGGTGGATGGACATCCGGCTCCCGGACCTAACGATGACGTTTTCGCTTCTTGGGATCGAGTCACAACGGGATATTTTGAAGTCATCGGCAATCCGATCACTCGAGGGCGCGGCATTTCCGCGCAGGATACGGCGACTTCACCGCACGTGGCAGTCATCAATGAGGCGTTTGCGCGGAAATTTTTCAAGAATGAAGATCCTATGGGAAAGCACTTCGGCCAGCACGAGGCCGGATCTGAACGCGACTACGAGATTGTCGGCATTGCGAAAGACGCCCGCTATCTGGATTCCGCCCTCGATAAGCCGATTGGCCCGTTCTTTTTCTTGCCTGAAGCGCAACACGACTTTGCGTCGAAGGCCAAGTTGAACGACATCAATCCGGGTTCGCATTTCCTGCATGACATTGTCATCGTTACCAAGCCGAGAGCCAGCCTGTCCGATGCCCAGGTGCGCCAAGCCATGGCTTCGGTGGATGCCAATCTGCCGATCCTTTCGATTCGCACTCTGAAAGAGCAGGTAGCCGGTCGGTTCACGCAGCAGCGGTTGATTGCACGACTCACCTCGTTCTTCGGAGTTCTCTCGCTTGTCTTGGCTTCCATCGGGCTGTATGGAGTTACGGCCTACAACGCCGGGCGCCGCACCAGCGAGATCGGCGTGCGTATGGCGCTTGGTGCTGATCGCGGTCACGTTGTTGCGCTGGTACTCCGGGGCGCCTTCGGGCTGATCGTGTTTGGACTACTGTTGGGGTTGCCGTTAACTCTAGCAACCGGACGCTTCCTGGGCAGCCAACTCTACGGAATGAGCGCTTATGACCCCCTGGTAACTTTGGTTGCAGTTCTGGCACTCGGGTTCTCAGCGCTGATCGCCTCTTTGATTCCAGCGTTGCGAGCGAGTCTGATTTCGCCATTAGAAGCACTGCGGGCCGAATAGACCTGGCTGCCGTGGCTCGACCAATATCGTGACCGATACAGCAGATCTTTCGCGGTCTCGATTTGGCGCCCGTCCTTGTGGACGCGAGTCCCATCAGATGCTTCTGTGTGAGGCTATTCCTCGGGTGAGGCCGCCGTCGGATTGAGGCCGCACGCCTCGACGGCGCTCAGCGTGCCACTACTCGCCCTTCCCGCGCTCCGATCCTGAAGCCACCAGCGGCAGCAGCACGCGATCCAGCTCCGCATCCGTCCATTCGCGGATGTGGATGCCGTGGTGCAGGGTCCATCGCTCCGTGTGTTGAACGGATTTTCCGGGAGCCAGCTTGGTCAGCGGCCCCAGCGTCTCCTGCTCCAAAAAATCGGCGCTGGTGAAGGTCTCAAACGAGCAGCCCCGATCCGGGTAGGTCCCCTTGGGGTCCGCCTCAAACTGTTTGATGAAAAGGTCCGTGCCTAGCAGGTATGCCGCCCACGTGTGCGCGTTGAACGTTCCCAGCTTCTGCGGCTGGCCGTGGTTGTCGGGGTCCTGTCGCAGAATCAGATATTTCTTGGTGAACTGCCAGCGTTTGTCGCTGAGGTCGCTGAAGGCCCACATGACCAGCGGATTGGTAGGAGCCAGAACTTCCGGATGCGTGCCGCGCGGAGGAAATCCATGAATCCCCACGCCACCCTGCGCCATCATCGATAATGCCCAGGGCGCCAGCTCCATGGCATGGTTGTTGGTGTTGCGAATCCGGTGCAGCACCTCGACGCCGGTTCCGCTGGCCGCCATTTTCACCGCGATCTGTTTTTCCAGGCCAGTGAGCGGCTCGGTGGGTTCGGTGGCTTCCAATACGCCGCCCTTCACGGAAATGTGCACCGGCCCATTGTCGGGCGCGTAAGTCAGCACCCGGTCCTCGGGCGCGAACCAGATGCGGTGTCCCCCTCGAGGCTGCCACGCCGGCTCGCCCGATTTGCCAAGTCCCTCCGGAAATTCCTTGAAGACGTTCTGCCCGCCCGTAAAGGCGTAGCGCATGATGCGCGGGCCGATGTCGCTGGTGATGATCACCTCGACCTCACCGTTCGAAATGCGATAACAGTTCGGCCAGCCTTGATAACTGACCTTTTCAATTTGGACGGCTGCCATAGCGACCCACGAGAGAGACAATGCGACCACGAAGATTCTACACATTGACCCGTTATTATGTCGCAGATTTTGGATGGATGGCTGGTCTAGTTGGAGGGAGGCAGATGCACCGTCCCCATATCGCTGCCAGACCCCTGGATCACCAGGCCCGTGTCGGCCGGCCGCGGTTGCGGAGCGCTGAAAGTGGGATCCGCGCCCTGCTTGAGGCGCGCCTGCTGCGCCGCATACGCTTGCTGTATCTGTTCCTCGGTGATGCTGAGGGCCAGCCGCACCGTTTTCCCTTCGGCGGTGAGCTTGAGAGCATCCGGCTTCAGCGCGTTTGGACCTTGCTGGTTCATCGTCAGAAAGCCGGTCAGGAGTTGCAGCGCGCCCAGAACACTGGCTGCTTCCTTCTCGTTGTGCGTCACCACTTCCGCCGCCAGGTCCACGCCGGCGCTGAACTTCACTCCTCCGCTTACCTGCTGGATGGTTTTGAGCAAATCGCCGGCCTGCTGAAACTTCGCGTCGGAAATCTTCGCGTCCGGCGCCATCACCGGACCAGTGGACTGAAACCAGATGTCGTAACGCTCGCTGAGCGCGGCGATTCGACCTACCACTTCCGCCGGGAGCACCGTCCCACGCTTGCGGCGTTGGATGGCGGCGCGTACCTGATCCAGCTCGCCGCCAACCGCAATGTTGTTATCCAAAATTGCCAGGGAGCCCGACTTCTGTGCGGGATTGGCCAGGATCTCTACACCCTCGTAGTGGATCGTCTTCTGCCCGGAGCCGCTGAGGAACGAACCCAGCTTCGCGGCATCGAAGGACCCCCGCACCAGGATCAGGCTGGGTCCGTTTTGTCCCTGGCCGGTGGCCGCGATCAGAATCTCCTTGAGGTCCCGTCTTAAGTCGAATCCCGTTGCGTTGAGAATTTGCTGGAGTTGTGGAGCCCCGTCCTGAATCTTTGAGTCGAGCTGCTTGCCGATCGGCGACGCGAGGATTCGTTCGACGTTTACGCCGGCAAAAATCCGGGCTTCCGGCATCACCAGATTGAGAAGTGCGGGATCGGCGGCGCAGGCGAGCGCGCTGAACACCAGAGAGACACTGAGCAGTTTCCTTGGGACGGCCACGATACCTCCTTGGCTGAGGATCGCTCGCCCGAACCGTCCCGGCAATATTGCGAAAGGTTAACTGCGTGTCTAAGCGGCTTAAGAAAAAGAGCTTTCCGTTTCGCGATCCAGCCCGGCGCTGCTTGCTCGGCGCACCTTGGGTTTCTCGCCGAGCGTGGTCCGTAACGAGTTCACAAAAGCCAGGATTTGTTCCGCGGATGCAATACAGGAATGGCACACCAGTAGATGTTCTTCCACGCCCTCGACTTCCTGCGTGGCCAGTGATTCAAACAAATACCGTTCCAGAACTTCCTCGCTTGGGTGACTATTGATGAATTCCATGGCTCAAACCTTTACCTTTTTCGGCTTGGGGGAGGTAATGGATCCCTTGGCTCACTAATAGAGTGGGACGAGGGGGAAGGACTCTCATGGCAATTCAGTTATGCAACACTTGCCTCTTTCGATTCTCCTGCACTGAATTCGGCCCTGGCCCGGGTTTGGATATCCCGGAACTCGTCAATGGTTAGTTTTAATCCACTTAAAAAGGCCTCAGGAGCCTCGCCCAACACGTAACATCTTCTAAGAGCGTCTCTCTCCACCGGCGACAGCTTGCTGAGGGCCCTTTTCGCTGCTTTGACCCTCGTGGCATCGGTGCATTCGGCTGGACTGGTTTCGGCGGGAAACTGCTGATAAATCAGTTGCCGGACCATGCCCGGTAACTGTTCCGCCGTCACCGAAACATCCGCCTGCGTCGCGGCGAGCGCGGTCTCCAGCACCGATCGCGCTTCCCGTTCGACATCGGCCTTACCCAGACGGCGTCGAATCAGGAAGCACGCGCCGGGAAGAAAAGCTTGCATCCACTCCGCGAGCGCATTCTCATCACTAGCGCGAACAAGGGCGAGAACTCTTTTCAGCATTTGGAATGGAACGAAGGTAGTCGCCCTGGTGCGGACTTATTCTCAACTTTTTTTGGGACCGGCCAGCCCCGGCACGCCGCCTAAGGTGGGGGCATTCTTGACCGCGAGCACGATGGATTTCGCGACCGCTTCGGCCGCGGCCACCCCCAGCGTATTCAGCTCGGCGGTCTCATTGCCCAGAGAGAGGGCAATGCACAGGTCGCCATCAAAGCTGGTGTGGACCGGGAAGATGGTTCGCGCCATGCCGAGATTGGCCATCTCGGCCAGACGGGTGGCGCCGACCTTTGAGAGCCTGGCGTTCGTCGCCACAACGGCCAGCGTGGTGTTTTGCCGGCCCCAGTCGCGGCTGGCGCCGCGTTTCATGGCCGCTTCCGTATCAGCAAGTTCCATGCTGTTGCCGGTGCGGCGCGCCCCGGCGATCAACCGGCCCGTTTCCGGGTCACGCACGTCGCCGAAACAGTTGACCGCGACCAGGGCGGCCACGCGCACCGTATCGGTCAGGTTCACGGTTACCGAGCCGATGCCGCTCTTCATGGCCTGCCCCATCCCGAAGATCTTGCCCACAGTGGCGCCGGTCCCTGCACCCATGGCTCCCGACTTCACGCCCTCGGTGGTGGCTGCCGCCGCTGCCGCTTCCCCCATCTCGCGAGTGGGACGTACATTGGGCTTGCCGATGGCGAGATCGTACAGAATTGCACAGGGCACGATGGGGACTACAGCCGCCCCGGTCTGAAACCCGACGCCGCGGTGCTCCAGAAAGCGCCGCACGCCCGACGCGGCTTCGAGCCCAAACGCACTGCCACCGGCCAGCACGACCGCATGCACGCGATCGGTGACATGCTCCGGACGCAGCACATCGATTTCCTCGGTCCCAGTGGCGGCGCCCCGGATATCTACACCGCCCACGGCGCCGGCCTCGCACAGAATCACGCTGCAGCCGGTGAGCGCTTCGTAGTCCGACGCATGCCCCACGCGGATGCCCGTAATGTCCGTAAGTCCTTTCATAATTTAGTTGTATGGTAGCATCGTGTGGACGAGGTGGCTCCGACTTGCCGAGCGTTATAGTCTCAGTCATTCTGGCGGTTCAAGAATTCTATGTACTCACCGGCAGAGCACTCCGAAACGTCTTTCGGGAACCGCACTACACCGACGACATCATCCTGCAGATGGACAGCATCGGCGTAGGCAGTCTGCTCATTGTGATCCTGACCGGGTTTTTCAGCGGCGCGGTGATGACGCTGCAGCTGGCGCGTGCCTTGGCCCGCTGGGGACAACAGGGGCAGGTGGGCACCGCCGTTTCCCTCACCCTGGTGCGCGAGCTGGGTCCGGCGCTGACGGCACTCATGGTGGCCGGGCGGAACTCTTCCGGCATGGCCAGCGAAATCGGGTCCATGAAAGTGACCGAGCAGATCGACGCCATGCGCGCGCTGGGCACCGATCCCATTCAGAAACTGGTGACTCCTCGCCTGATTGCCACTTGCGTGGTGTTGCCGCTGCTCACCGTCATCGCCGATTTTGTCGGCATGTTCGGCGGCTACGTGGTTGCGGTCCTGCTGGTGGATCTCAATGGCCGCCGGTACTGGACTACCGTGTGGCAGGCGCTGGGATGGGATGATTTTGCACAGGGTCTGCTGAAGCCGTTCGTTTTTGCGTTTGTAGTGGCGCTAGTGGGCTGCTACTACGGGTTGCGGGCCACGGGCGGGACGCAGGGTGTGGGCCGGGCCACCACGCAGGCCGTGGTCCTGGCCTCGGTGCTGATCTTTGTGCTCACCTTCTTCCTGACCCGCATCTTTACCAGCCAGCTCGTCAGTTCCTCCTGATGCCCTCGAATGGCGCGAAATCGATTCTGCGATTTGAGCACGTCCACGTGTCTTTCGACGGCGTTCCGGCCCTGGAAGATCTGTCGTTTGAGGTATGCGAGGGTGAAGCGCGCATCATTCTGGGCGCCGCGGCCAGCGGAAAGACGGTGCTGCTCAAGACGGCGCTGGGCTTGGTCCGGCCCGATTCCGGGTCCGTGTACCTGTTTGGAGAGAACATCACACGTCTCACGGAACACCAGCTCTTCGACATCCGCAGCAGGATTGGCATGCTGTTTCAAGAGGGAGCGCTTTTCGATTCCCTGACCATTGAGGAAAACGTGGCTTACCCGTTAATGAATCAGAAAGCCATCCATTGCCCGGCCGGCGAGGTAGCGGGCAGGGTGAAAGAAGCGCTGCATTTCGTCGAGCTGGATCAGACCCTGGCGCGATTTCCGAGCGAGCTTTCCGGCGGCATGCGGCGGCGAGCTGCGATTGCGCGGGCGGTGGTGAGCGAGCCACCTCTATTGCTATACGATTCTCCGACGGCAGGGCTCGACCCCATTACCGCTCACACCATCGTGGCCCTCATCATCAAGGAGCGGGATGTGAGCGATACCACCACGCTGATCGTTACACATCGCTATCAGGACGGAAACCTGGTGGCTAATTTCCGATACAATCCTGACAATGGCCAGCTTGTACCGGCGCGAGGAAACGGGCACCAGCCCCAGCAGCGGACAAAGTTCATGGTGTTGCGCGAAGGCAAGCTCTTATTTGAGGGCACACAAGCGGAGCTCGAAGCATCCGGTGATCCCTACATCTCCAAATTCCGAAGGCAGACTGGCGGATAGCTGATGGCCGATCCCAAAAAGGTGAGCTTCGCACAGCTTCGCGTTGGCATCATGGCCATTCTCGCCATGCTTATCGTGGCGGTGCTGATTTTTCTGCTCACGGGCAGCAAGAATCTGTTCCGGCGCACGTTTCAACTGCGCACGTTCATGGACGATTCTTCCGGCATGGCGGACGGCGCCCCGGTGCGCCTGAACGGCATTCCCGTCGGTGATGTGGATCAGTTGAAGCTGTCGGGCGCGAAAGACCCACGCCGCATCGTGGAAATCGACATGGAAATCCGATACGACTTCCTCACCGAGATTCCAAAAGACTCCAGGGCCGGAATCTCGGCTTCCAACCTGCTGGGAGACAAATTCATCAACATCACCAAAGGAATGCAGGCCGATCACGTGCAGCCCGGAGACGAGATCGCCAGCGTCCCCAACCAGGACATTCCGGAGCTGATGGCGCAGAGCGCCGGACTGCTGGCGCAACTACAGGGCTTGCTGGGGCGCGCCAACACCATCCTGAACGATGTGGAGGCGGGCAAGGGCAATATCGGCAAGTTCCTGAAGGACGAGGAACTCTACTCGCGCCTGAACAGCGCCATCGCGGAAACGCAACAGATCTTGACCGATGTGCGCTCGGGGAAGGGAACCATCAGCCGGCTATTGTACGATGACACGCTGGCCAATGATGTGCACGCGACGCTCGACAAACTCAACGCCATCCTGACGGAGCTTCAGCAGGGGCGCGGCACGGCGGGCAAGCTCATCAAAGACGAAGCGCTCTACAATGAACTGCGCAGCGCCACTACGCAATTCAACCAGTTGCTGACCGATTTGCAGGCGGGCAAGGGCAGCGCGGGCAAGCTTCTGAAAGACGACCGCCTATACAACGAGATCAACCAGCTCCTTGCCAAGGTCGACACCACCATTGACAAGCTGAATGCCGGGCAGGGAACGCTGGGGCAGCTCATGGTGAACCCGCAGTTGTATGAAAGCTTGAATGGCGTCACGGTGGAGATGCGGCAGTTTGTCAAAGATATGCGGGCGAACCCCAAGAAATTCCTGCGCATCAAGCTGGCGATTTTTTGAGGCAGGACCGATATTCTGGAGCGCTCCGCCAAACAACTGGTCGTGAACGCCGATGATTTCGGCTTCACGCGCGATGTCAATCAGGGAATTATCGAAGCGCACCAGCGCGGCATATTGACCGCCACGACGCTGATGGCCAATGGCGCGGCCTTTGAGGATGCCGTGCGGCTGGCGCGCGAGAACCCGCGGCTGGACGTGGGGGCGCACCTGGTGTTGATTGGCGGGCTGGCACTCTCGACTCCCGGCAAGGAATTGCCGGCGGGGCTTCCCCAGCTTCTGGGAGCGATCGCCGCGCGCCGGCTTCGCATCTACGAGGAGCTGTCGGCGCAGATGAAGCGCATTCGGGATGCGGGAATCCGGGTCACGCACCTGGACACCCACAAGCACACTCACCTGGCGCCGCCGGTGCTGGAGGCGGTGGCGCGGATTGCCGAGGAGTCCGGCATCCGCTGGGTGCGGCGGCCTTTCGATCTTCCGCTTACAGCGGCGAGGGGCGGCGCGCCCTGGTTGAAGCGTGCCACCAGCGACAGTCTCACGGTGGTGCGCGCTCGTTTTCATCGCGTCCTCGAGCAACACCATTGCAGAACCACCGATCATTTCGCGGGATTTCAAATTACGGGACGGTTCCGCACGCGCGAGCTGGTGGCGCTGATCCGCGCGTTGCCCGAGGGGTCGACGGAATTGATGTGCCATCCCGGCCGCGCCACCGATGAGCTACGTGCAGCGCGCACGCGCCTCAAAGAAAGCCGCGAGCAGGAATTGGCTGCGCTCACCGCGCCCGAAACGCGCCGCGCACTCGGGGAGAGCGGCGTGGAGCTGGTGGACTACAGGATGCTGGATGATAAATGACAATCTAGTAGGCTGACCCGGCGATTTCGAAAGCGACGCGAACAGCGGGCGAGGCATGCCTCGCCCCTACGATGGTTGCGACGTAGGGGACGGACATGTCCGGCCCGGCACTCACACATTCGCCGGGACCGCTTACTAGTCCGGTCTCTGAAGTCTGTAGCATAAGTGGGGCTGGCCATTTGCGGCTCCGTGCCCAAGCATTGCTACGTATCGGGGTACGCCGCCAGGAAAGGCGGCGGCAGGCCGGAAGGCCCGCCCCACAGTTATGTTATGAACCAAGACGACATGACCGGCCGGCTGTATCTCGTCGCCACACCTATCGGCAACCTGGAAGATGTCACGCATCGCGCCGTGCGTATCTTGCGCGAAGTGGACCTCATCGCTTGCGAGGACACGCGGCACACGCGAAAGCTGCTCGACCACTACGGTATTTCCAAGCCGGTGATTAGTTATCACGAGCACAACGAAGCCGCGCGGGCCGAGGAGCTAACCGCCAAGTTGCTCGCCGGCGCCAGTGTGGCGCTGGTGTCGGACGCCGGCATGCCGCTGGTGTCCGATCCGGGATACCGGGTGGTCGCTGCCGCCATTCGCGCGTGCATTGCCGTCGTCCCCATTCCCGGCCCCTCGGCGGTGGTGGCCGCGCTGGCGGCTTCGGGGCTGGCGACCGATTCGTTTTACTTCGGCGGTTTCTTGCCGGCGAAATCCGGCCAGCGAGCCCGCGCATTGGAGGCTCTTCGGGAACATCCCCACACTCTGGTCTTTTACGAAGCGCCGCACCGCATTGTCGAGACGCTGGCGGATGTCGAGAAAGTGCTGGGGCCGCGGCCTGTGGTGATAGCGCGCGAGCTGACGAAAGTCCACGAAGAGTTCCTGCGCGGCCCGGTTGGAGAAATCCGCGCCACGCTGGCGGCGCGGCCGGCGGTGAAAGGCGAGATCACGCTGCTCATCGGAAAGGCCGAGGCATTGCCTGCCGACCCCGCCACCATCGCAGAAGCCGTAGAGGCATCCGAGCGCGCCGGCATGAGCCGCATGGACGCGATCAAAGAGGTCGCGCGAAAGCGCGGACTAGCGAAGCGTGAAGTGTACAAAGAGCTGCAGAGGGAGAAGCCGAGCGGTTAATCCGGGGGTTTCGGTTCGAGTCCTACCTGGGGAGCCACACAAAAATCGCCTTGTGAATTCTGAAACTTACGAGTGACCCCAGTTCACTGCTCGAACTTCCTGCCTCGCGATGCCAGGCAGGAGCACAATTTCTGTCACCAAGCCTCACCTCTACAGGTGGAGTTTCAGAATCGTGATTGGGTTGAAGGCAGTTTTCTTGTCGTCCTGAATGTTGGCCATGTAGAAGAATTCGCCTCCCACCACGACTCCCGTGGTTACGCCTTCAAACAAGGGATTGCGGCGCTCGAGAACGTCGAACCGTTCGATCGCGCGGAGATCGCGGGTCAAGGTGAACCGAACAACTCTCGGCGTCATGAAACCGTTTTGTATCGCGACCAGCGCGCCGCGGTAAAAATAGAGTCCGTCAATCGTGGCGAGGCAGAGGTCCGCAGGACGCGCGATCGGGGCCGCAATGTGGGTCGGCAGATCCACAACCGAAATGCCATCGGGGAACGTCGAGACATACAGGAACCTCCCGTCCGGTGAGATTGCGATTCCATTTGCGAACTCGAATCGTTCGGGGAGTCTGGTTAGATCGCTGGAGCCGGTCGCCAGGTGCCAGACCACACCGGCACGCGTGTCGGTCAGATATACATTGCCGGCAGGAGCGATTACCAGATCATTGAAGTTGTGGCCAGCGCCAGTGACCGGGTACTTGCGAACTACACGAGCGGATGCAAGGTCGTACTGGATAAGCGCTGACTCGTTGTCCGAATTGCTCAATAGCCAGAGTGAATTGCCGTGTACCTTGAGGCCCAGCACCACGCCGAGACCACTGGCGAATCGCGTACAATCCCCGGACATGGAGCAACGAACTACTTTCCCCTTGTTCATACTTCCGAAATAGAAGTGTTTGCTCTTCGGATCGAAAGCAACGCTCTCCGGGATCAAATCCCCTTCTGGAACTGTGAAAGCTGAACTGCTGTGTGAAACCACCGGCGTCGCCTCGCTCACGGCGGCGAGAATCGCCTCAAAGTCGCGGGTACCACGCAATTCGGTGAAGATCGAATCGCGGGAGGGGTCGAGCCCTGCTCTCAGTCCGGCCACCTTCTGGAGCCACTGCATAGTTTCTGGCCATTGTTTTGCGGACGCCCAGGTGCGCGCCATCTGGTATGTCACGGTGGCCCTGTCCGAGGCGGAACTCAGCAGTTTTTCGACCCGGGCGACCTCGGCTCGGAACAACGGCCAGTCGCTGTCAGCGAGCTTACCCGACGCCGGAAGTTGAGCGGAGGCGGGCAAGACGGCAAGCGAGAATAACAACGCGAGGTACCGACCGGCCATACAGCGTAATTCTAAACCACCCGGTGGCTGCCCACGGCTCGGCGCGCCCATTTCCGGTGACAGGCGGTTGAGTTCGACATAAGTCTCGTCTGGGCACCCAGTCTGGATGGGCCTGCGAGTTTTGCAGGTACGCCATTGGCCTGAAAGCAATTGGAGTGGTTCGAGCAGAGAGCGTTTCAGGCCGCAAAAGTTCGAAACGTGTCCAGACTGGGGAGCCACTCAAAATCGAGGTTTCAATTCCGTGTTTTACAGGCGGCCCCAATGCAACACTCGAACTTGCCGCCGATTCCGTTGGCGGGCTCGCGGCGCTCATGACAGGGCTATGGACGTTACTGGAACTCCGCGGCGTTATCCGTCACCCAATCACGAAACGTGCGCGGCGGCATTCCGGTGATCTTTGAGACTGTAGATGTAACGAACGCAGGTTGGCCGACCGCGGCAGCCCAGGCGTCGAGCAGCATATTGGCCGCAAACGGGGGCACAAACTCGGGCAACTCACGCCGCCACTCCTCGGGCGTTATCTCTTCGATGCGCAGCGCGCGGCCGATCGTGCGGCCGATGGTGGCGACCTGCTCGAATTGTCTCAGAGATTGAGGCCCGGTCAGAACATACTCCGCCCCGGCGTGTCCGTCCTCACACAACGCGCGAACCGCGACTGCGGCGATATCACGCTCGTCGATCGGGGCGGTAGGAACGGCAAGATACGGCCAGCGCACGACATCGCCCGCTCGAATCTGCGGCGCCCACCAGCCCAGGGCATTGGATGCGAGCATTCCGGGCCGCAGGAACGTCCACTGGAGTCCTGAGGTCTCGATCAGACGCTCGAATTGCTCCGCCCGCGCCCGGAACGGATTGGGCTGTTGGAACAACGGATGCGCCGTTTTGAGCGGAGCGGAGAGGAATACGAGGTGCCGTGTGTGCTTCGCGATCCGTTCCAAAGCGGGAGCGAAAGCGTCCGGCGGTGCGACGCACACCAGGAACACCGTATCGATGCCATCCAGGCATCTATCGAGGGTCTCGGGAAGAGTGAGATCTCCGCGCACCACCTCAACCTGCGGCGGCAAACCAGCCGCGTCCGGATTGCGCGAGAGTGCGCGGACATGCGCGCCCGCGGCCGTCAATTGGGAGAGAACCTGGCGGCCGACGTGGCCGGTAGCCCCAATGATGAGGATACGCTTCATGCCCGACCATTCTATGGGCGGAGGTCTAATTGAAAGCAAGGGGGCGGTCTGTGCTATGTTGACAGGCGGTCCGCGTCACGATTCGCTGCATCTTGCACAGTTCCTGAATATCCACGCCAATACTCGGATCCCACGGCATGACGTCAATCGTCAGCGAATGGACGCTTAGCGGCGCCCCTTGAACCGTCACGCAACAAGGAAGGTTGACGCAAACCAATGCGTCCCGAAACGCCTGGCATGGCCTCAAGGCGGCCCTCCCGCCACTTGATTTTCAACGCGTTTTGTCACAACATCATAGACCGGCAAAAGGCAGATTCCATGAAACGAAAAATCAACCTGACGATCAATGGGAAGTCTTTTACAGATGAAGTGGAGCCGCGGATGCTGCTCATTCATTACCTGCGCGAGGTGGCCGGGTTCACCGGGCCGCACATCGGCTGCGAAACTTCCATTTGCGGCGCGTGCACGGTGGCGCTCGACGGCAAAGCGGTGAAGTCTTGCACCATGTTCGCCGTGCAGGCGGACGGACGGGAGGTCACCACCATCGAAGGCCTGGCGACCAACGGCCAGCTCCATCCGGTGCAGGAGGCTTTCTGGAACGAGCACGCATTGCAGTGTGGTTTCTGTACGCCGGGAATGATCATGACGTCGAAACAACTGCTGGAGCGGAACCCGCATCCGACCGAGGAAGAAATCCGCCACGGGATCGAGGGCAATCTCTGCCGCTGCACGGGGTACCAGCACATTGTGAATGCGGTCAAAGCCGCCGCGGCCAAGGCCGGAGCGTAATCCGAGGAAGAACATCATGGCGACCACCATCACCAAGACTGAGACCCTGGTTGGAAAGCGCATCCGCCGCCAGGAGGATCCGCGGCTCATCACCGGCACGGCGACTTATGTCGACGACATCAAGATGCCTGGCATGCACCACGCCTGCATCCTGCGAAGCCCGCACGGCGCGGCAAAGATCCGGTCGATCGACATCAAGCCGGCTCAGGACCTTCCTGGCGTTGCAGCGGTGTTCACGGGCAAGGACGTCGAGGGCGTGGGGCCGGTGCCTTGCGGCGCCTCGCTGCCGGGCCTGCGCGTGCCTCCGCACGCAATTCTGGCCAAGGACCGCGTCTACTTTATCGGTCATCCGGTGGCGGTGGTCGTGGCGACGGACCGTTACATTGCCGCCGATGCTCTGGATCTGATTGAAGTGGATTATGAACCGCTGCCCACGGTCACCGATCCCGAGAAAGCATTGGCTGCGGGCGCCCCCGCCGTCCACCCCGAGTGGCCCGACAACACGGCTTTCCTTTATCACCAGGAGGGTGGCGACCCCGAAACGGCGTTCAAAGAAGCGGAAGTGGTGGTAAAGCAGCGCATCACCAGCCAGCGCCTGATCCCCACCGCGATGGAAACGCGCGGCGTGGTGGCTGAGTATCGCTCGGCGGAAAAGAGCCTGACACTGTACTCTTCCACACAGATTCCGCACCTGTTACGAACGCTGGTGTCGCAGATGCTGGGCTTGGCCGAGAATCACCTGCGCGTGATCACCCCTGAAGTCGGCGGCGGGTTCGGCAGCAAGCTGAACGTTTATGCGGAAGAAGCGCTGATGGGCTTTGTCGCCATGAAGATCGGCAAGCCCGTGAAGTGGATCGAATCGCGCCGCGAGAATTTCCAGTGCACGATTCACGGGCGCGGCCACGTGGATTACTACGAGGTCGCCGCCAAGCGGGATGGCACGGTGCTGGGCCTTCGGCTGAAGCTGATTCAGGACCTGGGCGCGTATCACCAGCTTCTGACGCCGGCGATTCCGACGCTGTCGGTCCTGATGATGCCGGGGCTCTACAAGTTCCGCAACGTCACCGCGGACATTGTGGGCGTCTTCACCAATTGCGTTCCGACGGATGCCTACCGCGGCGCGGGGCGTCCGGAGGCAACGCACGGCATCGAGCGCATGATGGACCTGCTGGCCGCGGAACTGAAAATGGATCCGGCCGAGCTGCGGTTGAAGAATTTCATCGGCAAAGACGAGTTTCCGTACGCAACGGCCACCGGCTTGAGTTACGACAGCGGCAATTACGCGGAACCGCTCAAGAAGGCGTTGGACCTGGTGGATTACCACAAACTGCGGCAGGAGCAGAAACAGGCGAAGGCCAGCGGACGGCTGCTCGGCGTGGGGATCTCGACGTACGGAGAGATCTGCGCGTTCGGCCCGTCGCCCGCCACGCCCGCCGGCGGATGGGAAAGCGCCACGGTGAAGATCGAGCCATCCGGCAAGGTGACGGTCATGACCGGGGCGTCGCCGCACGGCCAGGGCGAGGAGACCACCTTCGCTCAGATTGCGGCCGACGAACTGGGCGTGCCCATCGACGACGTCATCGTGGTTCACGGCGACACCGCGGTGGTGCAGTACGGCATTGGTACGTTTGGCAGCCGCGGCACGGCGGTGGGCGGTCCGGCAGTCTATTACGCGCTTCAGGAATTGAAAAAGAAGATCAGGAAGTTCGGCGAGATGCTGCTGGAAACGACTGACGTGACGGTCTCGGGCGGCCAGTGCGTGGATAACAGGACCGGTAAGAGCGTTTCGCTGGCACAGATTGCGGGCGCTTCGTACCGCGCCATGAAGCTGCCACCCAACACCGAACCGGGCATGGTGGCGACCTACTTCTGGGAGCCGCCGAACTTTGCGTTTCCGTTTGGCGCGCATATTGTGGTCTCGGAAGTCGATCGCGAAACCGGCCATGTGGAGATCAAGCGCTACGTGGCGGTGGATGATTGCGGCAACATCATCAATCCGCTGCTGGTGGATGGGCAGGTGCACGGCGGCGTGGTGCAAGGACTCGGCCAGGCGCTGTACGAACAGGCTGTCTACGACGACGACGGCCAGCTCATCACCGGTGAACTGATGGACTACGCTATTCCCAAGGCCAGCATGGTGCCCTGGATTGAAAGCAGCCACACGATTACGCCTTCGCCGGTGAACCCGCTGGGCGTCAAAGGCGTGGGCGAAGCCGGAACCATCGGCTGCTCTCCGGCGGTGGTGAATTCGGTGGTGGACGCGCTCAGCCACCTGGGCGTCAAGCACATCGACATGCCGATGACGCCGGAAAAACTCTGGAACCTGGTGCATCAAGGAGGGCAAGCATGATTCCGCAGAATTTTGAGTACTCGGCCCCCGGTAATCTGAGGGACGCGCTGGCGCTGCTGGCGGGAGGGAATGCCAAGGTACTGGCGGGCGGCATGAGCCTGATCCCCTTGATGAAGCTACGGCTTGCGGCTCCGGAACATCTGGTGGATCTGGGCCGGGTGGCCGACCTGAAGTCCATCCGCGAAGAAGGCGGAACCATTCGCATTGGCGCCACCGCGACGCACTACGACATAGAATCCTCGCCGCTGGTTCGCGGGAAGTGCCCGCTCCTGGCCGAGGCCGCTTCGAACATCGGCGACGTGCAAGTCCGCAACATGGGGACTATCGGCGGCTCGATCGCGCATGCCGATCCGGCAGCGGACTATCCGGCGTCGTTCCTGGCGCTTGAAGCGCAGGTGCGGATTGCCAGCGCGAAGGGCGAGCGCACCGTCACCATCGAGCAGTTTCTAGTGGATGCGTTGACTACCGCGCTCGAACCGGGCGAGATCGTGCGCGAAATCATCGTCCCGGTGGAACCGGCCAACGCCGGCGTTTCTTACCAGAAGATGGTGCAGCCGGCTTCGGGTTTCGCCATCGTGGGCGCGGCCGCGCGCGTGCGGAAGTCGGGGGGCAAAGTGGCATTCGTGCGCGTGGGCGTCACCGGGCTTGCGGCGAAAGCATTCCGGGCAACCGGAGTGGAGAAACTGCTGGAAGGCACAAGCGGCTCGCCGGCCGACGTGCAAAAAGCGGCAGCCGTGGTCTCGGATGGCGCGGATGCCAACACCGACCTGCACGCCTCCGCCTCCTATCGCCTGCAGATGGCCAAGGTGTACACGGCGCGCGCTCTTACACAAGCACTCTCGAGGGCTTCTTGAAGATCGCGGGATCGTACACCCTGCCGGTCACACCGCAACGCGCCTACGAACTTCTGCAAGACCCCGAAGTGCTGGCACGATGCATGCCGGGGACAGAGCGGCTCGCCAAAATCGGGCCCGACGAGTACGAGATGAAGATGAAGATGGTGATCTCGGCCGTCCAGGGTCTTTTCGCCGGGAAAGTCCGCATCGCCGATCAGAAACCGCCGGAACAGTTTCGGTTGATTGTGGAAGGCTCGGGAAAAGTCGGTTTCATGAGAGGCGACGGCCTGCTTACGCTCTCGTCCGCCAGCGCCACGACCGAGGTCCACTACGAAGGTGAAGTGCACGTCGGCGGCGTG
The DNA here is from genome assembly GCA_020073305.1 of Terriglobia bacterium. Lineage (GTDB taxonomy): Bacteria > Acidobacteriota > Terriglobia > Bryobacterales > Bryobacteraceae > QHXW01. The sequence continues at coordinate 72,911 of JAIQFK010000016.1, read as the reverse complement.
ATTGCCGGAGTGGGACAACGGCTGCTCGACACCACGGCCAAAATCGTGATCCGGAAATTTTTCGAGAAGCTGGCCGAGAGTGCCGGGCAGGTTGTCGAGGCCGTGGCCGCTCCGTCCTCCACGCCGTCGCCGGCAACTCCGGCATCAGATTCCAACTGAAGATTCACGCGAGCCGCCATCAGCCGAAATATGCCGGTTCACCCGATTTCAGCCGCTTGAGAGAGGCCTTTGAGAGAGAGGGCAAGAACTTTAAGACCTTTGTTTGCTTTTGCTTACGGGTAGCAGTTAATTGAGTGAACGCCGCGCCGTGCGATACTAAAACCATAACCAACAAGTGGTGTTTTTTTAAATGGCTCACCTACAAGAGGCGATCAGCCGCTACAACAAGATACTAGAAGCGCCAGCCCACAAGGATCTTTCGTGGGTAAAGCTTCTGCACGAGCAGATGGAAGCCGAGCGGCTGTCCGCCGGCGGCCGCTTGCTTTGTCCCTTCCTTCGACCGAATTTCGTCACGCGGCGCCAGTACGAATCGATGGTGAAAACCGGCGAGGCGCTCATCTCCGCTATCGAGCGGATGGAGCAAATTGTTCTCGGGTCGCCTGCGCTGCTGGGGCGCATGCAACTTTTGCCCGCCGAGAAAATGCTCGCCACCGTAGATCCCGGTTATCAGATGTCGGAAGTGGCGGCCCGTTTTGACCTGCATCTCTCGAATGGAACGCTGCAAGTGGTTCAGTACAATGCCGATTCGCCGTCTGGCCTGGCTTGGGCCGAGGGGCTGGCTGACATTTTCTACGATTGCCCGCCGGTGAAGGAGTTCCGCAAGCGGTATACTCTGACGCGCGTCGGAGGCAAGAAGTACTTTCTGCTTGCGCTTCTGAAGGCCTATAAGCAGTTCAGCGCCAGCAAGAACCAGCTCCGCAATGGAAGCAATGGCCACCGCAACGGGTTCAACGGCAACGGCAACGGACACAACGGCAACGGGCACGAAGGTAACGGCCACAACGGGCACAGCAAGAAGCCCAATATCGCGATCCTCGAACTCCGGGGGCCGTTTACGGCCGGTGGCCCGGGCGAGTATGAGCTGATCCGCGAGTTTTTCGGCGAAGAGGGTTACGCGACGGAAATCGTGTCGCCCGAGCAGCTCGAGTACCGCGGCGGCGTCCTGCGCAGCGGGAACTTCGATATCGACCTGATCTACCGTCGGGTCAGCGCGCAAGAGTTTCTGATGCGCTTCGATCTGTCGCACCCGCTGGTGCAGGCTTATCGCGATCACGCGGTGTGCGTGGTGAACAGCTTCCGGTCAGAGATGACCCACAAGAAGGCGCTGTTCGGCCTGCTCACCGATGAGGCGCTGACCGGCAAGTTCCCGGCAGCCGAGCGCAGGGCGATTAAGGATCATGTGCCGTGGACGCGTCTGGTGGCGCCCGGCAAGACCGCCTATCACGAGCGCCCCATCGATCTGCTGGACTTCATTAACCAGAACCGCGAGAAGCTGGTCCTGAAGCCCAACGACGATTACAGCGAACAGCAGAGCTTCATCGGCGCGGAAATGGACCAGGAGGCCTGGGAGCGGGCGGTTCGCCAGGCGCAGCGCTCGCCCTACGTGGTGCAGGAGAAGGTGGAGCCGGTGCGGTCCGTTTTCCCCATGGTCACTTACGGGCATCTGGAGTACCGGGAAATGCAGGTGGACGTCCATCCGCAAGCGTTTCTCGGCAAAGTGTCGGGATGTGCGAGCTGGCTCTCTTCGGGTGCCGGCGCCTATTCTTCTTCGGCTGGTCTCGCCCCCACGTTTATCATCGATCAAAAGTAGGACGGGCAGGAACGCCCGTCCTTCTAGATCCGTTCGATACTCACATTCGCGCGCAGGTTAGCTACGCCCGCGGCATAACGAGTGTCCGTCACGGAGAAGGCAATCGCGTCTTCCGCCCAATCGTGCCAGACGCCATTGGGATCATGCGAGGCCGCGGTCAAGGTGTACTCCTGGGGACATAACTCGCAGCGGAAGGCGAACTTCAGACGGAGCGCGTCGCCCGGCGAGCAGGGTCCGAACTTCAACCTTTCCAGTTCCGTGTTGGTTCCGAAGACATTCAAGCCGATGCGGGTGCGGATCAACATGCCAACCACCGGATCGGCTACACTCTGCTTGAATTTCACCGATATCCGCACCACGGCCAGTTCCCCGCTGCGCAGAACGCGGGTAGGCTTGCCATCTTCTCCCAGAATGTCCACGCTCTGGAGTTCCGCGCGCCCATCGCCGCGCCGCAGCCGAGGCGAGAGCGGCGTCTGAATGGTTTGTCCCCACGCGCGGATCTTCTGGCTGATGTGGGCACGATAGGCGTCGAGCGCCTCCGGCGGATCGCCGCGCCCGATGAGCCGGCCCTCGCGCAACCACCAGATCTCATCGGCGAGATCGCGCAGCAATTCCTCATCGTGAGAAGTGAATAGGATGGTGGTGCCGGACTGGCGCATGCGGTCCAGCGCCATGATGGCGCGCGCGCGCACCAGGCGGTCGTGCAGCGCGAGAGCGTGGTCCAGCAGCAGGGTGTCCACGGGCGCGAAATTCAAAGGATCGCCGGGGCCGAGATACCGCCGCCGGGTGCCCACCGCCACGGAGCCGGCAGTCGGTGGTTCGAGCCCACCGGCCAGCCGCAACAGGGTGCTCTGTCCGGCTCCGTCTTCGCCGATGATGCCAATGGCGACACCGTCCGGCGCTATCACGTCCAGGGTTTCCAACGGGGGACAACTCACTTTTCGGAATTCAACGGGCATTTCAGATAGGATAACTATAAATGGCCCAGTATTTGCCCGCAAGAAACGGATAGTTTTCCTCCGGGCGTCCGCTCTATTCTGTGAGCATGACAGCAAGCTCTCAAGTCGTGATTGATGAAGCGCGGTGGCAGGTGGTGCTGGCGCGTGAAGTCTGCGGGAACGAGCGGTTTGTTTATGCGGTGCGCTCCACGGGCGTTTATTGCCGGCCGGGGTGCCCTTCCCGCCGGCCGCGGCGCGACAACGTTCTGTTCTTTCCGCTGCCGGATGCCGCCGAGCGCGCCGGATTCCGACCGTGCCGCCGTTGCCGTCCCGAGCAGCCACGGGCCGTGTCGCCACAGATCGAGATGATCCACCGCGCCTGCCGTTTGATCGAAGAGCGCCTGGATCAACATGTGACTCTGGCGTCGCTGGGCGACGATCTGCAGTCGAGCCCCTACCACCTGGAGCGCACGTTCAAGCGGTTCCTCGGAATCACGCCGCGGCAGTACGCGGATGCGCTGCGGCTGGAACGGCTGAAAACCAATCTGCGCACCGACCAAGATGTCACGTCGGCGCTGTACGAGGCGGGTTATGGATCGAGCCGCAGCCTGTATGAGCGGGCGCCCGAACAGCTCGGCATGACACCGGCCACGTACCGGCGCGGCGGCCGCGGTATGGACATCGCGTATACCACCGTCCATTCGCCGCTCGGACGCCTGCTGGTGGCGGGAACGGAACGCGGCATCTGTGCCGTCAGCCTGGGTGACGACGAAGAGGCGCTCGAGAAATCGCTGGCCGCGGAATATTCGGGAGCCACGCTGCGCCGCGACAACGCGAAGCTGCGGCTGTGGGTTTTGGCGCTCATCTCCCATCTGTGCGGGAAGGAGCCGCACCTTGATCTCCCGCTCGATGTACGCGCGACCGCGTTTCAGTGGCGCGTCTGGCAGGAGCTGCGAAACATCCCCTACGGCGAGACGCGAAGCTATGCGCAGATTGCGAGGGCCATCGGCCGGCCGAAAGCGGCCCGGGCCGTGGCCAATGCGTGCGCATCAAACCCCGCCGCTCTTGTGATTCCCTGCCACCGAGTGGTGCATGACGACGGCGAACCCGGCGGCTACCGCTGGGGTTCGGAGCGCAAGCAGGCGTTGTTAGCGCGGGAGAGTTTAAGCAAGGTGTAAGGGGCGCGCCAGCCACCGCTCCGTAACCGTCGCGGCTCGGCATGTTGCTGATTCGGCAAAGCGCCGAAACCGAGCCGCGACCGAAGGGAGCGGTGGATGCTACTCCTCGTACGGACTGCGTTAGCAGAAGGTTTTCATGCCTCATTCATATCTCAGCGCCGTTGTCGGATCTACACTCGTAGCGCGCCGGGCTGGAATGTAACCCGCAAAAAGCGAGACGGCGGCCAGGATCGTAGTGGCGGCGGCGAGCGTTGCCGGATCGGCCGGCGCCAGCCCGAATAACTGCGCGCGCACGAGACGGCCCAGGGCGACAGCGCCCGGCAAGCCGATGCCGACCGCGGCCATGAGCGCGGCGTCGTACATCACCAGCCAGACCACTTTGGCGCGATCCGCGCCCGGCGCCATGCGGATGCCGATCTCCCGAGTCCGCCGCGCCACCGTGTAGGCCATCACTCCGTACAGCCCGATGGCGGCCAGCAGCGTGGCCAGGAGTCCGAAGAAAACCGAAAGCATGGCGATCAAGCGTTCAGTGAACAGTGATTGGTCCACCTGCGTGTGCATGGTCTTCATGCCGTGGCAACATTCCGGGCGCGCTTGCGGGACTCGGTGTCCAATTCCGGGCAATGTCTGAAGAGCTAGGATCGCCGAGCGGCAGACTCGCTGCGGCCCTTCCGCTTTGTTTTGCCGGCAGCCGGTTCACTCCGCGCCGGGGCGGGCGCCTCGATGGCCGTTTCTTCCGCGGCGCGGCTTACGCTCAGCAAAAGGAAAATGAAGCTGGGCCAGAAATGAACAAACAGGCGGTACAGCGACGTATCGAGATGCCACTTCAAATCGAGCGGCGTGATGAGATACGTGAAAAGGTATCCGGCGAAGACCGCCAGTAATGTGCCGAGCGCCGCAATCGTCACAGGCTGGCGCAAGCGGGCCGACGCCATCTTCAGGAAAGCCATCAGCAGCCCGATGGAGATGACCGGGTTCGCTAAGCCGGCTCCCTGGTCTACGCTCTCGACCCAAAGAGATTTCACGATTCTCAGATATCTGGATCCGTCGACAGCCCTGTGTGCCACGTCGGCGAAGGAGACGTGCGCATAGGTTCCGGTTTCCGGAGCCATGGCGAATCGGAAGGAGAAGGTGATGGCCAAGGGCACTAGCGCGCCCGCGGCGAACCAAAGCAGCGCCTTCCGTCTTCTATTCGTCAGCGCATAGGCCGTCATGGCGACGGCGGCCAGCAAGGCGAAAAGCAGTCCTTCATTCTTGGTCCACGCCGCGAATCCCATCGCGAGCCCGCTCAGGCAAAAGGCTGGTTCGGCATTTGCATCCGCGATCAGCAATAGGGCAAAAGAGCTGAGATAGAAGTATCCGACGGGGACATCGGCATACTGCCAGGGACCGACGACCAGAAAAGCAGTGGACAGTAGGATCAGGCCGCCGAGAATGGCCAGGCTCCAGGCACGCACGATGGCCAGCGCGGACACCAGCACGCCGATGGTCGCCGCGGAAAACAGCGCCGCCACGGCAATGGGAGCGGCTACATCGCCGATTGCGCCCGTCCAGCTCCAGCATCTGGCGATGTAGCCCGAGAGCAGCATCGGATAGTCGGGATGGGTGGCTCCGGCGCCGGCAACCTCATTGAGCAAGGGAGAGAACGCGCGGCGCCAGGACGCATCCGGCTGGGCAAGAAACTTGGCTCTCTGATTCCAGATCGCCCAGGCGTCCCAGGCGCCGTACGGATTGCTGGCCGTGCTGTTGATAAAAAGGAAAACGCTGAGGGCGAGCACTGCGAGAAACGGCGGCAACAGCCACCAGAGAATGCCGCGCGGATTCGCATAAGCGGCCGTTCTTTGCGCGCGCGCATCCCGCGTGAACCAGAAGGCCGAGACGGCGGCCGCAAGCAGCAGAAATTCCGTGACGAATGAAACCGCACTCGACGGCCCGATCACCAACCGGTCCAGGAAGAAGAAACAGGACGTAATCCCCATTCCAAGCCCAATCCCTAGAGAGGTTTTGAGGAGCAGATCCGCCCAAGCCGGTTTATAAACGGGCAACAGGATGCTGGCCAGCAGGTAGCCGACGGCCGTCGAGACCAGCACCGCGAGAAGCAGCATTATGGCCCCTTGCGGTACAGCGTGATCCCTTCGCCGTAGTCCTTCACCAGCACCAGCCCGCGAGCCCGGCCGAACTCGGCATAATCCATTGGCCGGGAGAAACTGCCCACGACCAATCCACTGGGAGGACGGTTGACGATCAAGACCGGCACAAGCGCATATTGCGCGGCCAGCAGAATTCCATTGTCACTGAGGTCTGAAACATAGCCGACCATACCGTCCGCGGGCAGATCATGTTTCAACGCGGCAAAACGCTGCTCCTCCAGTCCGACCTGGAAAGCGTTTTCCTGCATCTTGTTCCGCGCCGTCTGCTGGTCGTAGAAGGAAAAGGATCCGTAAACCGAAAGTGCGGCGGTGATTCCTACACCGAGAAGGGCCTGGATGGGGTAGCGGACCGTCGCCATGCGGGGTAATCCGCATTATAGCTTTCACCTGTCACACCTGGGGATGAGATGCCAGCCGGCCCCGAAATGCTACGATACATAGGTATAACCCGTCCTGCAGCAAGGAGTTTTCCCATGCATTCTCGCCGGAAATTCATCGGCCAGGTTGCCACCAGCATCGCTGGAACATTGGCCGGTGGCAGTGTTCTGGGCGCTAACGACCGTCTTCGCCTCGGCCTGATCGGCGCGGGCGACCGCGGCATGCAACTGGTGCGCGAAGCCATCACCTGTCCCAACGCCGAGGTTGTCGCGTTCGCCGACATCTTTACGAAACGGCTGGATGAAGCCAGGAAGACGGTCCCCGCCGCGAAGACCTACCTGGATCCTCGCTACCTGCTCGATGACAAATCGATCGACGCCGTTCTGATCGCAACTCCGCAGCACCTGCACGCCGAGCATTTCGTCGCCTCGCTCGACGCCGGCAAGCATGTTTACCAGGAAAAGACCATGGCGTTCACGGTGGATCACGCCAAGCGCATGCGCGCCGCGTATCAGAAGGCCAGCGGGCGCACGGTGCAGATCGGGCACCAGTCGTGCTCGTCGGGCCAGGTGATGGATGCCGCGGCATTTCTCGCGAGCGGCAACGTGGGCAAGATCACCGCGATTCACTCGCACATGTACCGGAACACGCCGCACGGCAAGCCGCAGTGGTCGCGGCCGGTGTATCCGGATATGACGCCCGAGAACATTATCTGGAAGTCCTTTCTCGGCGGCGCCCCGCAGCACGAATTTGACGCCAACCGCTACATCAACTGGCGCTTTTTCTTCGATTACTCGGGCGGCAACGTCTACGAAAACATGTGCCACCAGCTCGCCTTCTGGTACAAGGTCATGAACCTGCAGATTCCCAAAGCCGTAAACATGGTGGGCGGCGTGTATCTGTGGAAGGACGGCCGGGAAGTGCCCGACACGATGAACGTGGCGATGGAACATCCCGAGGAAATTCTTTTCACGTGGGATTCAGGATTCGGCAACAACGAGCTGGGCTCGACCGAAGACGTACTGGGCACCGACGGCACCATCTCGCGTGGCCAGCAGATCCGCTACCTGCCGCAAAAGGTGAATCGCCCGCAGGGTGTGGAGATGCTGGGCAACAACAAGACCGGGTCGAACGAGACCAAGGCGCACATCCAGAATTTCCTCGACTCGATCCGCGGCACGGCTGAGCCGAACTGCCCCTTTGAAGTGGGCTTCCGCGTGGCGATTGCGTGCCGGATGGCGGTGGACAGCTATAGACTGGGGCGGACGTTGAGGTGGGATGGGGGGAAGGAAGAGATAGTGTAAGACTGACGTGTAGCCATGCGTCGACTGGCCGGCAAAGCCACACTTCCTTTATACAGAGCAACGACCTTAGAGCCGCAATTGCACCCACCGCCTCCTGCCATTCCCTACGTCTGACTTAACGAGTTCAACGCAACCGCTCCCTTTGGTCACGGCTCGGTTTATCTGACGGGGTTTACTGAGCCGCGCCCGGAGGAAGCGGTACGAACGTTCCCGGGCAGGCATCATCGTTCCGTTCCAAACAGCTCAACGTGACAAAATCGTACTGGAGAACCCACACCAATGAACACCCGTAAGCTCGGCGACTCAGACCTCAACGCTCCCCCGCTCTGCCTCGGCAGCAACGTGTTTGGCTGGACCATCGATGAGAAAACGTCGTTCGCGATACTCGACGCGCTGGTTGCGGCCGGGTTCAACTTCATCGACACGGCGGATATGTATTCGACGTGGGTGCCGGGGCACAAGGGTGGGGAATCGGAAACCATCATCGGCAACTGGATGAAGCGGATGGGGAACCGGAGCAAAGTCATCATCGCCACGAAGGTCGGGAAGGAGATGGGGCCGAACGACAAGGGGCTCTCCAAGGCGTACATCTTCCGCGCGGTGGAGCGATCGCTCGAACGCTTGCAGACGGATTACATCGACCTCTATCAGTCGCACGCGGACGACGCGAACACGCCGATCGAGGAAACGCTGGAAGCGTACGCAGAACTGATCAAGCAGGGCAAGGTGCGGGCCATCGGGGCGTCGAACTACACGGCAGAGTTGCTGGCGGCGGCGTTGGATGCGAGCGAACGGCACGGTTATCCGCGCTACGAAAGTTTACAGCCGCATTACAACCTCTACGAGCGCGCCGGCTATGAGGCGGCGCTGGAGCCGCTGTGCCTGGTGAAAGGGCTGAGCGTGATTCCCTACTTTTCACTGGCGAGCGGGTTTCTCACGGGCAAGTACCGCTCGGAGAGTGACCTCTCGAAGAGCCCGCGCGGCCAAGGCGTGAAGAAATATCTGAACGAGCGGGGATTGCGGATTCTCGCGGCGCTGGATCAGGTGGCACGGGAGCATCATTCCACACCGGGGAAAGTTGCGCTGGCGTGGTTGCTAGCACGCCCCGGCATCACCGCCCCGATTGCCAGCGCAACGAGCGTGGAACAGTTGCACGATCTGATCGGCGCCACCAACCTCACGCTGGATCGACAGTCGATCGAAATCCTGAATCAAGCCAGCGCCTGGAGCGCAGCGACCGCGGTGTGAACGATCGCTGGTCTTTCCCTCGCCATCAGCCAGTACCTTATTCAGGGGCTCGATCTTCCCTGAAGATTATGGCGGCGCGGGCCTCGGCTACATCGCCGGATCGTCTAGCCCTTCGCGGCCTGCATCCGCCTGGCCTTCTTCCGGCTGACGCGAGCGGCCTTTTCCGGCTCCGCGGAAATGGCTGTCTCCTCCGCCGTGCGAAACACCGCCATTGCCAGGAATATGGCGCTCGGCACAAGTTGAACCAACAAGCGGTCTAACGACGTTCCGAGGTGCCAAGCCAGATCGAGCGGCGTCACCAGGTACGAGAAGAAATACGCCAGGAAGATGGCCAGCCACGCGCCGGCGGATGCGATAAGGATTGGCCGGCGGAGCCTGGCGCGCGGCACTCCGAGGCAGACTGCCAGAACGGCCAGGCAAACGGCCGGGTGCGCCAAACCGGTGCCCTGGGCGAGGCCCTCCTCCCAAAACGCCTTGACGATCTGCACGTAACGGCCCGGCTCCATCAGTTTGTGGGCAATGGATGACGGGGTGACGGGCGCCCAGATTCCCTTAGGGGCAAGGAAGATTTTAAAGTAGAGCGCCGCGGCCGCGAGGGGAAAAGCGCCTGCCATGAACAGTGCGAGTGTTCTCACTGACTGGTCTTTCTTCGACACATACAGATACGCAGCCAAAGCCATGATGGCCAGGATGGCGAACAGCATCCCTTCATCCTTGGTCCATGCGGCGCAGCCCGCGGCAAGACCCACGAGAACGGCCGTGGCGCGGCGGCCGTCCGGCTCGGCGTCGAAAAGAAACAATAAAACGAACACAGCCAGGTAGTAGAATCCCAGTGGAACGTCCGCGAATTGCGAGGGGCTCTCGAACAGGTAACCGCCGGTGCCCAGCAGAACCAACCCGCCCATCATGGCAGCGCTCCAGCCCCGCAAGATCGCCAGTCCGGCTACCATCAATCCGACGATTCCGAATGAGAAGAGTCCCGCAGTGACGATAGGCGGCGTGACGTCATCGACGGAGCCCAACAGGCTCCAGCATCTCGCGATGTATGCCGACAACATCAATGGGTAATCACCGTGCGTGGCATGGCCGCCGGCCAGATGGCCTGACACGGCGGAGAATGCATTTCTCCACGACGCGTCATGTTGCGCGAGAATTTTTGCGCGCAGGTTCCAGATGGCGAAAGCGTCCCAGGTTCCGTAAGGATTACTCGAAACGGTACTGATAAACAGCGTCAGGCTCAACCCCAAGGCCACCACCAGCGCCGCGAGGAGCAGCCATGTCCAGCCTCCTGGCGCAGCCGGCATGCCGCTCACCGGGGAGCGGCTCCGCGCCATCCAGCATCCCACGCTCGCAACGGTTAACAGCGCAATCTCAGCAGTTATGTAGGCCGCGTTGGATGGGCCGATCAAAAGCCAAACCAGGAAGTACAGGAGGGATGAGACGCCGGCTCCGAGGCCGGTTCCGAGGCTGGCGTTGAGCACAAATCCGGCCCATCCGGGCTGGCGTGCCGGCGAGAGCGACCTCACGATCAGAAAGCCGAGTACAATCGGCGACAGCAGCACTATGGGCAGAGCAAAGACCATTAATGTGATTTTCGAAACAGGACCACGCCGTATGGAAACTCTTTCATCAGCGTGAGGCCGTGCTGGCGGCCGAACTCCGCATAATCCAGGGACCTGGAGAAGTCACCGAGGACCAGGCCTTGAGGGGGATCGTCCACCAATAACCGGGGAGCGACCGCGTATTGGACCGCGACGAATTGCTCACTGCTGTTCAAATCCGTTACATAACCCAGCAGCGTGCCGGGAGCGACCTCGCGATTCAGGGGCGCAAGGCGCTGCACCTGCTCGCCGACATGATAGAGGTCGTGCATATTCCGGTTGCGAAGCGTCTGGTCTTCATAGAACGCGAAGGTTCCGTAGAGCGATAGCCCCGCCGCGACGGCCATCCCAGCCATCGTTTTAACGGGATAACGCAGGTTCGGCATCGTGATTTGCCACTATCTTATACAATACTAGTCAGACCTCTGTGTTGACCGTCCGCCCATCACAAACCTCTCCCCGGAGCCAGCGTTAGCGCCGTGGATTTCGAGTACACGCCGGAGCAGATCCACCTTCGCAAAGCCGTGCGCGAATTCGCGGAATCCGAGATTGCGCCGCACGTCATGGAGTGGGACGAGGCGCAGACATTCCCGATGGAAGTCATCAAGCACCTCGGCCAGCTCGGTTACATGGGCTCGGTCTTTCCCGAAGAGTACGGCGGCGCGGGGCTGGGGTACATCGAGTACTCCATCATCATCGAGGAGCTTTCGCGCGTGGATGGCTCGGTGGGCATCATCGTCGCGGCGCACACTTCGCTCTGCAGCAACCACATTTACAAAGCCGGCAGCGAGGAGCAGCGCCGGCGGTATCTCACCAAGCTGGCCTCGGGCGAATGGCTGGGATGCTGGTCGCTGACCGAACCCGAGGCCGGCTCCGACGCCGCGGGCACGCGCACCGCTGCCGTGCGCCAGGGCGAATGCTGGGTTTTGAACGGCGCGAAAACCTTCACCACCAATGCGCACCACGCCGACGTCTGCGTGGCCATGGCGGTCACCGACCGTGGCGCGGCACAGCACGGCATCTCGGCGTTCATCATTGAAAAAGACACGCCTGGATTTCGCGCCGGCAAAAAAGAGAACAAGCTGGGGCTGCGCGCCAGCGCGACCGGTGAAGTCATTTTTGAAAACTGCCGGCTGCCTGCGTGCCAGTTGCTTGGCAAGCCGAGCGAAGGCTTCGTCGACAGCCTCAAAACTCTTGATGGCGGCCGCATCTCCATCGCCGCCCTGGCGCTTGGTATGGCGCAAGGCGCGTACGATGCAGCGCTCAAATACTCTAAGCTGCGGCATCAGTTTAGCCGGCCCATCTCGGAATTCCAGGCCATCCAGCACAAGCTGGTGGATATGGCGACCGATATCGACGCCTCGCGCCTGCTGATTTACCGGGCAGCGGCGATGCTCGACAAGGGCCAGCGCGTCACGCGAGAATCCGCCATGGCCAAGCTCTTTGCCTCCGAAGCCGCGGTGCGCATCGCCAACGAGGCCGTGCAGATCCACGGCGGCTACGGCTTCATCAAGGACTATCCCGTCGAAAAGTTCTATCGCGACGTGAAGCTGTGCACGATCGGCGAAGGCACGAGCGAGATCCAGCGCCTGGTGATCGCGCGGCAATTGCTCAAGGACTGATGCACGACGCGGTTGCCCAGATCGCCGCAAAGATCGTCGCGGGAGACGCGCGCGCGCTGGCTCGCGCTGCGACGGTCATTGAAAATCGCACGCCGGAAGCCGACGCGCTGCTGCGCGAACTCGGGCCGCACGCCGGACGCGCCACCGTGCTGGGCATTACCGGCCCGCCCGGAGCCGGGAAGAGCACGCTGGTCGACGCCCTGGTCCGCGCGATTCGCCGCGAAGGAAAAACCGCCGGCATTCTCGCCGTCGATCCCTCCAGCCGCATCTCGGGCGGCGCGATCCTGGGCGATCGCATCCGCATGCAAGCGCATCATGCCGATCCCGGCGTGTTCATTCGTTCCATGGCAACACGCGGATCAGTCGGCGGCGTAGCGCGCGCCACTGCCGATCTGGCGTTGCTGCTCGATGCCGCCGGGCGCGACTACGTGATCATCGAGACCGTGGGCGTGGGTCAGGACGAGGTGGAGATTGCCGGGGTGGCCGACCTGACGGTGCTGGTGCTGGTACCGGGCATGGGCGATGATGTGCAAGCCATCAAGGCCGGCATCATGGAGATCGCCGACATTTTCGTGATCAACAAGGCCGATCATCAAGGTGCCGAACGCGTCGAGGGCGAGATTCAGGGCCTGCTGAGCCTTCGGAATCGCAGCGACGGCTGGACGCCGCCAATCGTGCGCACTGTGGCGACCGAGGGCGCCGGGGTTGAGGAGCTGCTGGCGGCCGTCAACGAATATCGGAAGACAGCTAGCCGGACCAAATCCCAGATCCCAAATCCCAAATCCGGTTTTGCCATCGATCATCTCGGTATCGCGGTGAAGTCCATCGAGGCCGCGCTGGGATTCTATGAAGGGCAGCTTGGCATGCAAGTATCCCTGCGCGAAACCGTGTCGCACGAAAAAGTGAAGGTGGCGATGCTGCCGGCGGGTGGTCCGCGCATCGAACTTTTGGAACCGACCGATCCGGAGTCGGTGATCGGCAAATTTCTGGCAACGCGCGGCGAGGGCCTGCATCACGTGGCCGTGCGCGTTCCGGACCTGAACGCAGCCGTCGAGCGCCTACGAAAAGCGGGCGCACGCCTGCTCAACGAACCGCAAACCGGCGCCGGCGGCCACCGCTACGTGTTCGTTCACCCGGCGTCAACCGGCGGCGTATTGCTGGAGCTGATCGAAGGTAGTTAGCTCTTCTTCCGCGCGAACTTCAGGCCTGTCCAGTCGGCATCCACCGCGCAGACCTTGTAATCCACCAGCCCCGCGGCCAGGCCGGTCACGCGGACATCGTTCTGATTGAAGTCCACCTTGTAACGGCTGGCCTGTTTGGGGTGAATGATCCAGACGGAGCAGCCCTCGGGCAGCCGCGCGCTGAGATACTCGGTCTCACGTTCGAGTTCGCCGCGGGACCGGACAAACCACAGTGCCAGCCCGGTTTCTCGCGCGATCTTCGGTTGCAGTTTGACACCCTCCGGCAGATCCCCCAGCGTCTCTTCGAATCCCTCCGGCGGCGCGAGCAACGCAACCTTCATTCCCGGCTTGAATCCCAGCTTCTTTACCAGGCTCGTGCCAGCGTAGCGCTGCATATGCGAGATCGGCTTCACGGGCTCGACCGGCGCGTGCTTCAGCGCCTTCGCCAGAGCTAGCCCCACTTTCGACCAATCGGCGAAAAAAGCGTCCGGCAATTCCCGGCGAATGGGCGCCACTTTTTCATCCGCACCTCCGGCAAATACGATCGGCAGATGGCACGTCGACTTGCTCTGGCGCAACGCAACCGCCACCTCACGGCCGTAGGAAGGCAGCCGGTCCAGGTCAATCAGCACCGCCGCGGGCATGTTCGCGCGAAAGTGTCCAATCAATCCGGACGGGTTCAGCGGTGACGCGTCCACGGAGAACCCTGCCGCCTTCAGAGCGCGAGCCCGCTCCCGCGCCAGATCCTCTTTCCAGCACACCAGTCTCACCACCGGCATGAAATGAACTTATCAAAGTAGAATAGGCATTCTTGCATTTTTTTCCGGAGGCTCCAGATTGCAGCGAGCGCAAATCGGCATCATCGGCGGCAGCGGGCTCTATTCCATGCCCGGCTTCGACGCCCAGGAGGAAGTCGCCATCGACACTCCGTGGGGCTGGCCTTCGGATCACTACGTTCTCGGCCAGCTCGCCGGCAAGCCGGTCGCTTTTCTTGCCCGCCATGGGCGCGGGCATCGCCTCTCGCCTTCGGAGCTGAATTTTCGCGCCAACATTTACGGGATGAAGTCGCTGGGTGTCGAGCGCATCATCTCGCTGAGCGCGGTCGGTTCGCTCAAAGAAGAACATCATCCGCTCGATTTCGTCATTCCCGATCAGTTCTTCGACCGCACGCGCGGGCGCGTCTCCACGTTCTTCGGCGAGGGCCTGGTCGCCCACATCAGCTTCGCCCACCCCATCTGTCCTCAACTTTCAAGTGTCGTTTACGGCGCTGCCCGCGCAGCCGGAGTCAACGCCAAACAGGGCGGCACTTACCTTTGCATGGAAGGCCCGGCGTTCTCCACCCTGGCCGAATCCAACGTTTACCGGAGCTGGGGCATGGACGTCATCGGCATGACCAATCTGCAGGAAGCCAAGCTCGCGCGGGAGGCCGAGATCTGCTACGTTACGGTGGCCATGGTGACGGATTACGACTGCTGGCATCCCGGCCACGATGCCGTCACCGTGCGCGATATCATCGACCATCTGAACAAGAACGCCGAGAACGCTTGCAAGGTGGTAGCCACGGCGGTCGAGGCGATGCCCGCCGGACGCTCCTGCAAGTGCGGCTCAGCGCTCGCGCACGCCATCATCACCGACCGCAAGTTCGTGCCCGAATCCACTCGTAAGAAACTGGATCTGATCATTGGCAAGTACTTCGTGTAACGCGCTGGCGGAGCAGTTGCTCGCCCTTTGCCTGAAAGGGGAGATCTGGCCGGACGAACTTCTCGACCAGCTCCTGACGCCAACCTGCTCGGATGAACTGTTCCGCGTGGTTGTCGAGCGCCTTGCGGATCTGTTCGAGCCGCGGCTTTGCGACGTCTACGCCGACCTGTTCTCCCAGGTGATCGCGCGCACAATTCCGGAACTGAAGGCGGCCGATTTGCGGGCGCGTTACGATCGCATCCGCTGGCCGCGCAAGTTTCAAGGCGACCCGAATCAGGTCGAGACCGTGTTTGTGCTCTCCCGCGTAACGCTCGGCGCGGATGTAGCCATCACCAGCGTGCTGCTGGATGCCGCCCGGCAGCGCTTTCCACGCGCGCGGATCGCCATGGTGGGCAGTCCGAAATCGTGGGGATTGTTCGCGGCCGGATCGCGTATCGAACATGCGCCGGTTTCCTATCGCCGCACAGGCAGTATTCGCGAGCGGCTGGCGTCCTGGCAGGAGATGAAACGTCTGCTCGCCGCGCCCGCGAGCATCGTGATTGATCCCGATTCCCGCCTCACGCAGCTCGGGCTGCTGCCCGTGTGCAAGGAAGAGAGTTACTATTTTTTCGAAAGCCGCGCCTACGCCGCCCAAAGTGACGATCCCCTGCCGGTCCTCGCTGCCGCATGGGCGCGCGACACTTTCGGGATCGAAGACGCCGCGCCCTGGATCGCACCTGCGCCTGCGGAATCCATCAAAGTCCATGGCCGCCCGTTTGTCACCATGAGCTTCGGCGTGGGAGAGAATCCTGCCAAGCGGATCGCCGATCCTTTCGAAGCGGAACTCGTCGGCCACGTCGCCAAGAGCGGCGCTCACATTTTGATCGATGAGGGCGCAGGCGGCGAGGAGGCTGAGCGCGTGCAGCGCGCCATCGCGAAATCGGGCGCATCGCCCAAGCGCGTCCGCACGTTCCGCGGCTCGTTTGCGGCGTTCGCATCCGCCATCGCGCGCAGCGATCGGTACATCGGCTACGATTCCGCCGGCCAGCACGTAGCCGCCGCGTGCGGCATCCCGCTGCTCAGTATCTTCGCCGGCTTTCCGTCACCGCGGTTCTTCGCCCGCTGGCGCCCTTGGGGGAAAGGCAAGATCGACGTGATTTGCATGAAGGAACAGACGCCGGGCGAATTGCTCCAACAGGCTGACGCATTACTCAACTTGTAGGGGCGACGCACGTGTCGAGCACTCGCTAGCCTATCGCCGCACTCTCCCCATCCACGCGCCCCAGCTCAATCCGATGCGCGTCATCCCCACCGCCACCGCGAGCGCGATTCCCATTTGCGTCCAGAACGCGGCAACGGTGGGTTCGCTGGGGAGGTACACGTTGCGCACCCAGGCCGATGTGGGCGGCACAAAGTACGGATAGTTTTCCGTCACGAAGATCCAGTTGCGCGATGCGGACGACATCAGGAAATCCGCAAACGGCCACTGCACCACAAAGAAACTCGCCAGCACTGCCGTGCCCAGCGTTGCTGCCTGCATCCACGGGTTCCAGGCGCGGGTGCGCCGTCGCAGCCAATCGAAAACCACGCCCGCCACAAGGATCAGCAGCGGAAAATCGGGCGGAACCAGGTGGTCCACGTGCTGATAGACTGGTCCCAGCTTGGTTTCAGCGGGCACCAGTGGCAGGAGCCAGCAGAATGCGAGATGCATCGCCGTATAAATCCCGGTCATGAGCGTGGCCGCCCAACGGCTGTTGGACGCGCGCGCGACTGCCGCCATCCAGATCGGCGCGCCGATCATCACCAGCAGATAAAACCTCGCGCCATGCATGAAAACGCGATTCGTAAATTCCTGAAACACTCCCACGGTTGCGCCCATCAGGAAGACGAACACCACAAACAGAAGCCACTCCAGCTTTTTCCGATAAGCGCCCTCAGCGCGGTTCATCTCCGCCAGCACCATCACCAGCGTGCCAAAGCGAATGGCCAGCATTCCCAGCACCAGCAGAACATGCGGCGGGCTCAGGATCTTGACATCCAGCTCGTAAGCGCTGTGCCACCAGTTATCGAACGGCCCTGAACTGATCATGGCTACGCCGCCCCAGGCACAGATGAACGCGCCCAGCGGCCCGCGGAACCCCCAGATGGAAACCGATACCTCGCTCAGCGGCGCATTCTTCTGGAAGGTGGTCGAGAGAATCAGGTATCCGCAGGCGATGCCCGCCAGCACACCGCACAGGTAGATCATCATGTGGGCGGGGGTCCAGAAGCTGTCGCGTCCGATCGCCTCGTGCCACGAGATGTCCCAGACGCTGCCGAACGCGCCGGAGAAAATGGCCGCCACGCAACACCACACGTGCCAGGGGATCTCGCCGCCGCCGCGGCCGGCAGTTCCAGTCGCCGTTGGCAGTGGAATCAAAGCCGTATGCGCCATAAACAGCCGCCCTTCGACACGAGGATACATCAGGTTGGCGGCCCGCCGCCGGCTATGTCATAATCCCGTACATGGTCGCCGATGTCGTGAAGATGGACCCGAAGTCGGATGGGATTACGACGCCGCGCAAGAAGCGCCCCAAGGAACTCGCCATTATCACCGAGTGCTGCACCGGCTGCGCGGGTTCTCCGGCGTGCGTCCCTTATTGTCCGGTGGCCGACTGCATGTACTGGGTCCCCGATGAGGAGCATCCGCCCTTCGGACGTATCGACGTCGACCCCTTCCTTTGCATTGGCTGCAAGAAGTGCACCAGCAAGGGCCCGGACGGTGCATTCCTCGACGGATGCCCCTGGGACGCCATCGAAATGGTCCCCATCGAGGACGTCGAAGCCGAGATCGGCGTCAAGATGCCGATCTAGGACGCAGGCCCGTTTGTCTCAACCAGCTCCCAAAAAGTCGATATACTGCCGGAGGGGTATAAACCGTCTATGAGCCTGGAAATAAAGGAGCGAGAACGCGAGGGGATCCTCATTCTTGATCTGAACGGCCGCCTGACGGTGGGCGATGAATGCGCCAAGTTCCGCGACCGCGTACACAAGGTGATTGATTCCGGCCGGCGCAATTTCATTCTCAACATGGGCGAAGTGGATTACGTGGACAGCACCGGGCTTGGCGCCATGGTGATGTGCTACACCACGCTGAATCGGGACGGCGGCAAAGTCAAGCTGCTGAACCTGACCCGCCGCAGTATCGAACTACTGGTGATGACCAAACTCACCACGATCTTCGAAGTCTTCAATGATGAGCAGAACGCCATCAACAGCTTCTTCCCCGATCGCGAGATCAAGCGGTTCGATATTCTGAACTTCGTCCAGCAGATGAAAGAAGAGTAGGCGTGAATCCGCTGCGGTTTTTGCGGATGCCCATACTTTTCGGTTTCAATAGAGGTATGGCATCCGCACGGCAGAATCAGACGTTGGACGCTGGCCAGCGCGCACCGGACTTTCAGCTCCAGGATCTGGACGGCGCCGAGCGTACGCTCAAGGAACTGCTGCCTTCAGGGCCCGTTCTCTTAGCCTTCTTCAAGGTCTCCTGCCCTACCTGCCAGTTCACTCTGCCCTTCCTGGAGCGAATCTACCGCGGCGGCGCCCGGGTGTTTGCCGTGTCCCAGGATGACGCCGAAGCCACCCGTGAGTTTCGCCAGGAGTTCGGCATCACCATGCCCACCCTGCTCGACAGCGCCCGCCAGGGTTATCCGGCCAGCAATGCTTACGGACTGTCTCACGTGCCCACGATGTTTCTGGTGGATCGTGACGGAATCATCTCCTGGGCACTGTCGGGATTCCATAAAAAAGAGCTGGAGGCTCTGGGCGCGAAGCTCGGCGTTAACCCCTTCCGTCCGGGCGAGCGTGTTCCGGAAATGAAATCCGGTTGAGGCTCCAAGAATTAGGCTCCCGTGGGGAGCCACGATAAAATAAGACGTACATGGCCAATCCTCTCGAGGAACTGATCGAGTCGGCGTCCGCGATCGCCAAGGGCATGGGTGTGACCTTCAAGGAGATGATGTCTCCCACGGTCACCGAGAATTATCCGGACGAGCCGCCCAAGGTCCAGGAGCGCTACCGCGGCGTTCACGTTCTGCAGCGCGACGAGAACGGCATGGAAAAGTGCGTGGCGTGTTTCCTTTGCGCCGCCGCGTGTCCCTCCAACTGCATTTACATCGAGGCCGCTGAGAACACCGAAACCGTCCGCATCTCGGGTGGCGAACGCTACGCCAAGGTGTACAACATCGACTACAACCGGTGCATCTTCTGCGGCTACTGCGTGGAGGCCTGCCCGACTGACGCCATCACCCACGGGCATGGCTTCGAGGTGGCCAGCTTCAATACCTCCACCCTGGTCATGCGCAAAGAGCAGATGCTGGTGCCTCTGCCCCACCGGACCTCTCCGCCTGCTGGCGCCATGCAAGCCCTTGAGCCGGCAGGCCACTAGGCGCCCAAATCCCCTCGAAAATCGCTCTTTCCCGAACTGCTTGGTAACCTGAATTGTTACCGGTACGCCTATTCTTACGAGGCCATAGCCAAGGGGCTTCCATGCCGGTTTCCTTGATAGCGGCATGTTAGTTGATTTCGAGCTGATCCAGCGCGCGCGGGATGGTGAGGGAGCGGCCTTCAATCAGCTTGTTTCGGCCTACCGTAAGCGGATTTTGGGTACCATCGGCCGGTTGATTGGGCATCCGGAGGATGTGGAGGATGTGGGCCAGGAGGTCTTCCTCCGGTTATATTTTTCGCTCGACCAGCTTCGGTCGGCGGAGGTTTTTGAACCATGGTTGTACCGGCTGACGGCCAATGCGGCGTATGATTATCTGCGCAAGCGCCGGCGCCGGATGGAGTCGCGGATGGCGGACCTCTCCGAGCAGCAGGTCGTGCTGGCGGATGCGTTGGCAGGCGAGAAGGTCGACCGCGATGAGGGGCAACGGAAGGGGATCCGGGACACCGTAGACTCCCTGCTGGCCGGGGTGTCCGAGGAAGACCGGGTGCTGCTGATGTTGAAGGAAGTGGAGGGTCTTACCCTGAAGGAGTTGGGGAAGATCTATCATGTAAATGAGAACGCGCTGAAAGTCCGGCTGTTCCGCGCGCGCCAGAGGGTCCTGAAATCGTTCAAGGCCTCTCGCAAGCAGGTGGTTGGATTGAAGGGTTCACGGTAGAGGTGAAGATGGAACCTCAAGATCATCGGACGGGGAACGATGAAGAGCGTCTCGACGCGCTCTTTGCGGCCTATCGGAATGCGTGTCCGGATACTGAACCGAGCGCCGGTTTCATGCCTCAACTCTGGCAGAAGATTGAGGCGCGCGAGCGGTCTTCCACCGTCTTCGGCCATCTGGCTCGGAACCTGGTGACGGCGGCCCTGGCGCTGTCCAGTATCATGGCGCTTGCCGTTTCGGTCACCCACTCGCATGCCAACACGCTGCCCCCTGAAAGCTACGTCGAGGTGCTCGCGGAAGATCACGCGCGCCAGGATCTGGGTTATTTTGAGCCGGTCCAAGTCGAGCCGGCAGCGGATCAGCGGTGATGCGGCGCGGCGGTCTCACAACCGGGCTCTATCTTCTGCTTTTGTTTTTAAGCGGCGTAGCCGTCGGCGGATTTGGCCTGCATCTCTACACGCTGAAGGTGAGTGCCAGCGTCAACCCAAGAAATCCTGAAGAATTCCGGCGGCGCTACATCGCCGAACTGCAAACACGGCTGAAACTGACGGACGATCAGGTGAGGCAGTTAGGGCCAATTCTCGACGAAACGCGGCGGCGTCACCACGAGTTAATGGACAAACACCGGCCCGAAATGAAGGCGATCCAGGACGATCAGGTGCAGAAGATCCGGGCCATCCTGACGGACTCACAGCAGGCTGAATACACCACGCTGCTCGCAGAGCGCGAGAAACAGCGCCAGCACCACTAAGCCACGGGCAGCTTCTTCTTGGCCGCCCTTGACTTCACGTATTTCTTCTCAAACTTCTCGACGCGTCCCGCCGTGTCGATCAGCTTCTGGCGTCCCGTGAAGAACGGGTGGCAGTTGGAGCAGATTTCCACGCGGATATCGCCTTTGTGAGTCGATCGCGTCTTGAACACGTGACCGCAGGCGCAGATGACGCTGACTTCCTCGTAAGCGGGGTGAATTCCTGCTTTCATGTTGCGGGGAAATTCCTTTCGGGTGAAGTCTGAGTATAGCAAAATGCAAACCCCCGTGGCCTCCGGGTAGCAGTCAGATAACTGCTGCTCCGTGAGAACCACGGGGGTTGGTAGCCTTTTGGATGAAAACCCGAGGCAGTTGATTGTCGCGTCGAAGTGGCCGGTCCTCATGAACTTGGCCCCGCCACTGAAACGGAACCGACTACGTTAGAACGGTCGACTCAGCAGTCGGCCACCTCGCGCGGTCTACTATCTATCATTTTCCTGGACCACCTCCTTCCTCAGTGATATTCCGATAGTATTCCCAACTTTAGGGTGTGTCAACAATTTCCTGACGCACCCCAACATCCGGTGCTGTCATTAATCGAGCTCCATTCAGTTGGGGTGTGTGTGGAGGAGCGGGTCCCCTAGCTGCGGAACCCGCCTGGAAGTGGTCCGGGAGGCAACGCACCGAAGCTGCGACTAACCTCTTCAAGACCCTACTATCCTTCTTGCAACTGCAATGCCAGCGCTAACTCTCATCATTCGTTTACGGATCGATCCGCGAATTCCGATTGGCGTATCGGCGTGCGTTGCGCAGTTACGGAATTTGGGAACCGACCCGCTGGGCTACAATCGACTGGTGAGTCTCACGATGTCAGATCGTGGTGACGTCCTGAACATTCCGTCTGCAGCCAGGGCGCTGAGCGGTCTTCTCATCTCCGGCCTGCTGTTCGGATTTCTGGGCGCGATCCTACCGGCGTGGGGCTATCATCTCAGTTCCGAGTTCTCAACGGTCGGCAACTATTTCCTCAGCATGAGTGTCGGAGTGATCCTCTCGACCGAAGTAGCGGGGAGGCTGCTGCTGAAACGCGGAGTGGGCTTTTTGCTGGTGACCGCCTGTTCGCTCGCCTGTGCGGCACTGCTCTCGCTGGCGTTATTGCCGGCCACCGCGCCGGCCTGGTGGCGCATGGCCGGCGTGCTCGCGATCGGATTCGCCAGCGGGCTGCTGAATACCGGAGTGTTCCACGCCATCTCCCCTTCCTACGATCGCGATCCCGCCGCTACCGCGAACCTGGGCGGCATCTCCTTCGGCATGGGTTGCCTGGTGGTGACCCTGCTGGTGGCCGGGACGTTCTATGCCTACACGGTCACGAGCATCCTGGTATTCATCGCTGTGATTCCCGGTTTTTTTTCCATCTGGTATGCGCGCAGTTCTTTCGCGGCGCCCCTGGTGGTCAAGCAGCCGAGCCTGGCCCAACTGTTTCGGGACCTGCGCACACCGGGTGCGATCCTATTCGCGCTCCTGCTGTTTTTCCAGTTCGGCAACGAATGGTCAATCGCCGGCTGGCTCCCCATCTTTCTCATCCGGCGGTTGGGGATCAGCCCGAGTACCTCCCTTCTCATGCTGGCGGTCTACTGGGCGGCCTTGCTGGTGGGGAGGCTGGCCGCGGTAGCCCTGCTCGCCCGAATTAAGCACGGTAAGTTTTTGCTGGCGAGCGCGGGGGCAGCCGTGTTCGGTTGCCTGATTCTACTGGCAACCAATAACGAATTCGGCGCGTTCATCGGCACGCTGATGGTAGGCTGCGGATTCGCAACCATCTACCCGCTGATCGCCGAGCGCATCGGCCGCGAGTTTCCTTACTTCCAGCCCGGCTTTTTTAACGGCATTTTCTCCATCGCGCTGGTGGGTGGCATGCTGGCGCCATGGACGCTGGGCCACGCCGCCGATGTGTGGGGCGTTGGCGTGGTCATGGCGCTGCCGCTCGCCGGGACGTGCATGGTATTAGTGCTGGTGCTGCTGGTCTGGCTGGAAGCCAAGATCAGGCTGGGATAGGCCGTCACGTTAAAGGCCGAACAGGGCTTCCATGTCGCGGGTGCCATGCACCACTCGAAGAATCAGCACATCTCCGTCCTCGACGCGGTATACGATGACGTACTCGCCGACGGGAAAGCTGCGTGAGCCTGTACCGAGGTCTTCATGGCAAACTCGCCCAATGTACGGGTGGCCGGCAAGCAGAAAGAATCGATCCGTCGTGGCATCAATCAGGCCGTCCGCAAACTCCAGAGAGCCACTCTCCTTGGCGACGTGAATCCAGATGTCATCCAAGTCCAGTTCGGCCTGAGGCGCAACACGATGCGCCATTAGCGGGGCGCTTGTCCCTCTGCCGCCGAGCGTGAGCGTCCCCGCTGGTTCACTTCCTCGGCCAGAGCGCGCATGGACTCAGGGGTGATCACACGCCCTTCGCCGCGACCCAGGGATGCCCTGGTGTCATCCAGAGTTGCCAGAAACTCTATCCGCTTGCGCTCGCGCTCTTCCCATAGCGAAAGCGCTTCTTTGACTGCGTCCTCGGCACGTTGAAATCGCCCTGCGTCGATCGCCTCGCGGATGAACGCTTCCTGGTCCGGTGTCAATCGCACTTCCATGCCCTTAAGAGTAGGGATCAGGAAATCGCGTGTCAAGCGCGTCCTCTGTTTTGTAACATTCACGCGGGTTGCCTGCGTTTGTGATAGATTCGCGCTCATGCGGATTCTACTCGTCTTCTGTTTGGTGGCATCGCTGGTGTCCGGCGCGAGTTTGCCGACCGCCGCTCCGGAGCAGGCGGGTTTCTCCCGCGACCGCCTGAACCGGATCAACACCGTTATGCGGGAGCATATTGCCGCAGGCCGCCTGAACGGCGCGTCCGGCCTCATCGCGCGTAACGGCAAGGTCATCTTCCGGGAGACTTGGGGCGAGTATAAGCCCGACACGATCGTGCGTATGTACTCAATGACGAAGGCCATCACAGGCGTCGCCGCCATGATTCTCTATGAAGAGGGCAAGTTTTCGCTCACTGATCCAGTATCGAAGTACCTTCCGGAGTTCACGAAGATGAGTGTGGCTCAGGAATCTTTTGACGCCGCCGGCAAGCGGACATACTACACCGTTCCCGCGGACCATCCCATCACCGTCCGCGACCTCTTCCGGCACACCAGCGGCCTCGACTACGCGGGACCAAAAGATGAAAACGGCGAGCCGGCCTACAAGAAGCTGGGTATCGAGGGCGGCAACGGGTGGGTGTCCTTCGATCTGGCGGAAGCGGTGAGGCGCCTGGCCACCGTCCCACTAAACCACCAGCCTGGCACGACGTTTCACTACGGCTTCTCGATCGACGTGCTGGGACGTCTGGTGGAAGTCCTCTCCGGCAAGCCGCTCGACCAGTTTTTCGAAGAACGGATTTTCCGTCCGCTCGGTATGAACGATACGGCGTTCTTCGTGCCCGAAGAAAAATGGAGCCGCCTGGCGGTGCTGTACACTCCCAAGAAGGGGGGCGGCATCGAACGCTCGACAGCCCCGGCGCAGGAGAACTACAAGAAGAAGCCGACGCTGTTATTGGGCGGAGCGGGTTCGGTGTCCACCCTCGACGACTATGCCCGGTTCGTCACCATGTTGCTGAACGACGGCGAGCTTGACGGCGTGCGCATTCTCGGACGCAAGTCGGTCGAACTGATGAGAAGCGATCATCTCGGCACTCTTCCTCGCGCCGCTGGGCTGGCGGAAGGGTACGGTTTCGGTTTGACGTTTGCCGTGAATCCGGGGCCCGGCAAGACGCCGAACGTCGGCTCCGAGGGTGAGTACTTTTGGGGAGGCGCAGCGGGAACCAGTTTCTGGATTGATCCCAAGGAACACATGATCGGCGTGTTCTTGATCAACGTGCTACCCAGCAACGACACCGTGGCCGCCGGCCAGTTCAAGAGGATAGCTTACGAAGCCCTGGTGGACTGAAGCCAATTCTGCAATCCGGCACTGCCTGCGATCCGCGCATTCGGAGCGGAACTCCTTCGAAACCGCGGACCGCTCCTTTATGGTCGCGGCTCAGCTTAGGCGCACTCTGAGCCGCGCGCGCATAATGAGTGCTTGACTGACTGGTAGACTACTTTCTCAACATCGCCTCAATGCGCTCTGACAAAGCCTGATCGCTCATACGGAACGGCTCGTACATCCGAACGATACCCTTCGCGTCGATCAGCACGAGCGTCGGAGTCGAGCTGACACCATACGCCAGCATCATGGCATCGCTAATCGGATGCGCCAGACCGTTCAATCCGGAATACGACTCCTTCCACACCGCTTCGATGTGTTCGGTCTCCTGCTCCTCCGTTGGATGCTCGATCTTGGGAACGTCCCCGTACCGCCTGGTTGGAGCTACCACCAACAAATCCCGCGCTTCGTATTTTTGCCGGATGCGCGTAATCGCCGGAGCTTGCGCCTTGCAGTCGCTGCACCAGTGCGCCCACAGAAACAACAGCACCGGTTTCTCGCGATAGTGCGCATCCAGCTCCGGCGCGGGCTTCCCAACCAGCGTCAATAGGTTGATGTTCTTTTGAATGCGCGCCCGCAGCGAATATCTCTTCCAGTGCGGCAATTCGCTTTCGAGCAGCGTAAAGGCCTTTTCCCGTTGTCCGCGCCCGTCCAGCAGCTTCGCCTCCACCTCGATCTGTGTCCCGACTGCGCCGGCGAGGTAGTCGTCCTCATCTACGCTCTTGGTTTTCAGCAACTCAGTGGTGAGAGTCTTGGTCTCGGCCAAGTAGCGCCCCGCAAAGTCAGGCTGATGCAACGTCAGCGCACCCCGCGCCAGCCATCCCAACGCCGCGGCATACTGCGGATTCGCACCGTTCGCACGGTAGAATTCGTCCGCCAGAGCCTCGGCGCTCAACAGATCTCCCGCCGAAAGCTTATACCGAATTTCCGATACCACCTGCCCGCACAAAGGCACGCAGGCCACAATCATGCACAGCTTCGCCAGTCTCATCACCCTTAGTTTATTTGCTCTCCGTTTGTTCATGTTCCCAACAAGGCATCCAGTGCAGGGTTCGATCAAAAACGATACCGAAGTTCGTGGCCAGGATAGTAGAATAGGCGACTCATGCCCGTCGCCGGTCCCGGCCTGCTCCTGCTCACGGTTGGTTCGATCGCGCTGCTTCTCTTCCTGATCCTGGTGGTCAAGCTGCATGCGTTTCTGGCGCTGATAATCTCCAGTATGGCGCTGGGCCTGGCAGCAGGGATGGCGCCGGCCGCCGTTTTGAAATCCATTCAATCCGGATTTGGTGAAGCGCTGGGATTCATTGCCGTGGTAGTCGGACTGGGCGCCATGATCGGGCGTTTCATCGAGCACTCGGGCGGCGGCCGCGCGCTGGCCGACTGGTTGCTCGGCAAGTTCGGGCGCGAACGCGCGGTGTGGGCTCTCCTCGTCGCCGCCTATCTCGTCGGTCTGCCGATTTTCTTCGAGGTCGGCTTCATCATTCTGGCGCCGCTGGTGTGGAGCCTGGCGCGCGAATCCAAACGCTCGCTGCTGTTCTACGGGATGCCGGTGGCCGCGGCGTTGAGCGCAACGCATTCGCTGGTGCCGCCGCACCCCGCGCCCGTGGCCGCCGCGCAACTGCTTGGCGCGGACCTGGGCCGGATCATCCTTTACGGCATTGCCGTCTCCCTCCCCATGGCCGTGGTGGGCGGAGTGGTTTACGGCGGATGGATCGCGAAGCGCATGTTCATCCCCATGCCCGCGATGGCTGTGAGTGCTGAGCCCGAGAAACCGCAAACCCCGCCGCGAGTGAGCGTGGTGACGCTGATTCTGCTGTTGCCCGTGATTCTGATCTTCATCGCGTCCGTAACCGGCGGCGCCAGCCTGCCCGGGAAAGAGCTGGTGAGTTTCCTAGGACACCCGTTCACGGCGCTGCTGATCACGACGCTCGCCGCCATGATTGTGCTGGGTGCGCAGCGCGGGATCAACCGCAACGAAATTGCACGCATGGCGGTCGATTCGCTCGCGCCTATCGGAACCCTGCTGGTGATTATGGGTGGCGGCGGATCTTTCAAACAGGTGATCGTGGACTCGGGCGTGGGCCTCTACGCCGGCCAGTTGCTGGCGGCATCCAGCATCTCGCCGCTGGTGGTGGCGTACCTGATTGCGGCGTCGATGCGCGTGGCGCAAGGCTCAGCCACAGTGGCCATCATCACGGCGGCGGGAATCGTCGCGCCTGTGGTGAAGCACATCCCCGGATACCGGCCCGAGATGATCGTGCTGGCGGTGTGCTGTGGCGGGACGATTCTCTCTCACGTGAACGATGCCGGCTTCTGGCTGGTGAACGAATACTTCGGCATGGCTGTCCCGCAGACGCTCAAGAGCTGGACCGTCATGAAGGTGATTACTTCGCTACTCGGAATCGCGCTGGTGCTGGCCGCGCAGGCGATCTGGGGATGACTCTACGCCGTAGCTGCTGCTCCGAACGGCTCATCCGCGCTGCCGCCGTAAATCGACGGCACATGCGCGTTCATAGCCCGCAGGTACGTGCTTAGCTGGCCGCGATGGTGAATGATGTGGTTCGCCCACCAGCCGACATAGATCACCACCGGCAGGGTCATGAAATTCATGAAGTTTACGGGCGTTGCGAGCTGCTCCGGCGTGAGGGATTTGACTTTTTCGTAAACCGGCGGAATGTCGCGATCAAAGGCAGCGAGAATTTCAGCCGCAGTTTGGGGCGGCGCGCCTTCGGCTGTAAAGGTATCGAAATTGAGATTGGCGATACCCTGGGCGAACCCGAGGTCGCTCTGTACCATGTGCCACATCAGCTCCGCCGCGGTGCGACCCTTTTCACCGAGCTTGAAGTTCAGTTGGTTGGCCGGTACCGCCGCCAGTACTTTGCGAGTTGTGGCAAATTCCGTGTCCAGGGTCTGAAACAAATATTGGGCGAGCCCCTGGGCTTCCTGTGGTGTCATGTGTTTTGTCCTCCAGGTTCACGATATAAGACGGTGGTATAGGTCCGCAAACTGTTCCAGTGTTAATTCTTCCGCTCGCTTGCCCGACTCCGGCAAGCCGCTCAGGGCGTCTTTTCCGTAAGTGGCGGCCAGATTGTTCCGAATGGTCTTGCGCTTCTGCCGGAAGCACAGGCTCGTAAAAGCAAGGAACTGCGCAGGGCCGGCAATGCCAAGTTCCGCGGCGCGGTCGTGCGGCTCGAGTCGGACCAAGGTGGAATCCACCTTAGGCGGGGGGCGGAACGCGGAAGGCCGCACATCGAAAAGCGCTTTGACTTCGGCCAGGAATTGCGTCTTCACGGTGAGATAGCCATAGTCGCGCGTGCCCGGCCGTGCCGCCAGCCGCGCGGCCACTTCCTTTTGCACCAGAAAGACGGCGCGGCGGAGTCGCGCACCCAATGCCAGCGTCTTTTCGATGATGGGTGTGGCGGCGTAGTACGGCAGGTTCCCAGCGACGGCCGCATCGCCCCACTGGCCCAGATCGGTTTCGAGCGCGTCAGCTTGGATCAACGTGAGCCGCGGCTCATCGCGGAACTTCTCCCGCAGAAACTGCACGAGCTGGCTATCGATCTCAATGGCGACGACGCGATCTGCCCGGTCGAGTAGTCTCTCAGTCAGCGCGCCCCGGCCGGGACCGATCTCGATGACAAGCGGCTCGTGGTCGGGACACGCCGCGCTCGCCACCCGATGTAGGGCGGAACCTTGGATGAGGAAGTGCTGGCCAAGCCGCTGGCGGGACACGAAGCCGCGGGCTCAGCCTTTTACGTCGATGCGGCGGAAAGAAACCACCACTTTGGCCGCGATGGGCACGCCGTACGCAGTGGCCGGCTCGAACTTGGTGAACAGAATCATGTTGGCGATGTCATTCCGCAGCTTGGAGCTGACATTGTCGGGCAGCTTGTAATCCACCACGTATCCTTGTTCATCGAGCATCACCTGCACCACGAAATTGTCTCCGCTGAACCCGAAGGGCGGAAGGGTGTCCACGGTGGCTACCGACTGCGTGAACAGCCCGCTGGGTACGTCATTCCGTGTCAAATGCGGGAATTGCAGCGTCGGCATCAGCATGGTGAAAAGGAACACCGCCGAAACCAGGCCGCCGGCAAACGGGATGGCGATGGGGCGCATCAGGTTGTCGAAAAACAGGTGCATTTCCGCCATCCGGAAATGGAACAGCGCCGTGTACGTGCCGCGGGAAAGCTGCCGCATCCGCTCCCGCGAAGCCAATACCTGCAGCTCCGTACCCAGAAGTGCGGGCGGCTCGACCGCAGGCAGACTGCGCAGAGCCGAATGCAAGTCGCCTAGTTCCTTGGCATAACTCGAGCAATCCCGGCATTGCGCCAGGTGCTGAGTCATCGTATCGAACCGTTTCGGGGCCAGATTGCTATCCAGGAACGCCGACAATGTTTTTCGCACCTTTTCGCAGTTCATACCAGCTACTCGGGAGCCCACCGCAAGGCCGCCTCAGGCGCCATTCTCGCGGTCAACTCCTCCCTCAACGCTTCGCGTCCCCGCATGATCCTCGATTTCACCGTTCCCAGCGAAATCTGCAAGACATCGGCGATCTCTTCGTAGCTCAGATCCTCGATATCGCGCAGCACAACCACTTCGCGGAACAACGGATTGATCCGGGCGAGCGCGTTCTCAATCAGTACGTGTTTCTCGCGGTCAAAAGCATAATCGAAGGGTGACCGCGTGCCATCCGGAAGGGCCCGGTAGCGGGATTCCTCCGGCTCGTCATCGAGGCCCACCTCGCGGCTGCGATGGCGGAAAAACCAGCGCCGCTGGTTGTGGGCTTCGTTCACCGTGATGCGATAGATCCAGGTCTTCAGGCTGCTCTGATGGCGGAAATGTCCGACATTGCGGAAGACTTTTAGAAAGACTTCTTGCACGACGTCAGACGCGTCGCCGGGTTCATTCAGCAGCCGGAAGGCCAGGTTATAGACCGGCTGCTGAAAACGCTGGAGCAAGGTTTCGTAGGCGGCTTCCTCACCGGCACGCAGCTTGCGAACCAGATCCTCGTCCTCGCGGCGCTGCTCGGCGGGCGAAACGCAGCCCTCTGCGTCCCTTGGGAACCCTTGCGAATTCAAGCCCAGAACGGAACTGGCCATAGCCGAGATCCTGACTGATTCTAGCACTTCCAGGGCACAAGCCGCCCCAACCTAATTGGACACCGGGATGGGAGAACAGGTTCCCGCCGCTCCCCCCTCACAACTGAAACTTGATCCCCTGCGCCAGCGGCAGATCGGACGACCAGTTGAGGGTGTTGGTCTGGCGGCGCATGTAGGCCTTCCAGGAATCACTGCCGGCTTCGCGCCCGCCGCCGGTTTCCTTTTCGCCGCCGAAGGCGCCGCCGATTTCCGCGCCGCTGGTCCCGATGTTAATGTTGGCGATGCCGCAATCGCTGCCGCGATGGCTCAGGAAGGTCTCGGCCGAGATGAGGTTCGTGGTGAACATGGCAGATGACAGGCCCTGCGGCACGGCATTGTGCTGGTCGATGGCGTTCTCCAGACTGTTGAACTCGACCAGGTACAGGATCGGCGCGAAGATTTCCTCGCTCATAATGGGCAGGCCCGGCTTGGCGCGCACCAGCGCCGGCTCGACAAAATTGCCGCCCAGGTGGCGGCCGCCGTAAAGAATCTCGCCACCCTGCTGCTGGATGGTCTCAAGGCCGCGCAGCATGTCGGAAACGGCCTCGCGCGATACCAGCGGACCCATCGCCGTCGTTTCGTCGAGCGGGTTGCCGATCTTGACCTGTTTATACGCCGCGATCAGCGCTTCGGTCATGCGCGCCGCAATCCCGTGCTGCAGGAACAGGCGCCGCGTAGTGGTGCAGCGCTGGCCCGCGGTGCCGACGCTGCCGAACACCACCGCGCGCAGCGCCAGGTCGAGATTCGCGTCGTTCATCACAATGATGGCGTTGTTGCCTCCCAGTTCGAGGATGGTGCGGCCCAGGCGGCGCGCCACCGCTTCCGCCACGTGACGGCCCGCCTGCGTGGAACCGGTGAAGCTCACCAGCGGCACGCGCCGGTCCTCGATCAGGCTCTCGCCCACCGTGCGGCCCTCTCCGATCACCAGATTGAAGACGCCGCGCAAGCCATGCCGCTCGAACACGCGGTTGCAGATTTTCTGCACGGCGATGGCTGTCAGCGGAGTCTTGGACGACGGTTTCCAGAGCACGCAATCGCCGCACACCGCCGCAATCATGGCGTTCCAGGCCCACACCGCCACCGGGAAGTTGAAGGCGCTGACCACACCCATTACTCCCAGCGGATGCCATTGCTCGTACATGCGGTGGCCGGGGCGCTCACTGTGCATGGTGAGGCCGTAGAGCTGCCGCGAGAGGCCTACGGCGAAATCGGCGATGTCGATCATCTCCTGCACTTCACCCAGCCCTTCGGCCAGGATCTTTCCCATCTCGAGCGTGACCAGCGCGCCCAGGTCGGCTTTGCGCTGCCGCAGTTCGTCGCCGATCTCGCGCACGATCTCGCCGCGTTTCGGCGCCGGCGTCATGCGCCAGCCCTCGAATGCTTCGAGAGCCCGTTTCACCACGCGCTCGTATTCGCGCGGCCCGGCCGTCTGCACTTTCGCGATCAGCGAGCCGTCGGCAGGATTGCTGGAATCCAGCTCAGGCCCCATCGGGACAGGGATCCATTCGCCTCCGCATGCCCCGGAGTTGATGGGCTCGATTTCCAGGCTCTCCAGAATCCGTTCCACTCTTGCCGTGTTTGTCTCGGCGACGTTCATGGGTTCACCTCCGCCAGCCATCCGAAAGCGCGCGTCCCGGTGCCGAACCGCCGCCCGGCGCGCTCGGCGCGGCGTCGCATCCTCTCCACCATTTCCGCCTGAAACTCCGGCTCATGCCATTGTATATACCCGCGCTTCTCGCTGATGCGGCGCGCGGCGTGCCGAGTGGTGGCGCCCGAGCGCTTGATGGCGCGCACGTGAAATGGGTCGGCGACGATGTCGCGGTCGGTGGCCTCGATCACCATGTCGACGAGCTCTTCCGGATTCGACGGCAACAACGGCGCGAGCGTGGCATAAGTCGCGATGCCTCGTTCGCGCAGACGGCGCACCACGCAGATGCGTTCCGGAATCGACGCGCAGAGCGGCTCGTAGAGCTGGCGCACGTCGTCGCGGTCGGTGGTGATGGAAAAACTGACGCGCAGCCGGGTGAGCGCGTTGAGCGCTTCGAGTTTTTCGAGATCGCGCAGGATGAGTGGCCCGCGGGTCTGGATTACGAAGACGCGCGGCGGGTGCGCGATCAGCGCGTCGAGCATGCGTGGCATTAGGCGCTCTTCCGCTTCGGCGGGCTGATACGGATCGACCAGCGGCGAACAGTAGATGATCTGGTCCGGCCGCAGCGCCTTTTCGAGCAGCTCGGCCGCGTTCGCTTTGAACGTGGTGAAGCGCCCCCAGTGCTGCCAGTCGGCCGGTTTCAGGCCGCCGTAGATGCCCATGGTCGGCACATAGCAATAGGTGCAACCGAACGTGCAATTCCGCGCCGGCGAGAGCGAATGCGTGAATCCCGCCTCAGCAATAAAGCCGCAGGTAGGGGTGAGAATGCCGCGGGCCTCGGCGTGGCGGATCTCGCAGGGCACAGTTTCATTTTAGTTTGGCAGAGCGCCCGGTCCGCGGCCGACCGCTGTGCCGAGACGCCGGTGGATGCTACGCCACTAAACCTCGAGCCACCTCTTGATCTGCTCATACACTGCAGGCTTGCTGAGCAGTTCAAAGTGGTTCATGTTATGGCCGATCCATTGCCGGGACTCGCCGAATGACAAGGTCATTGCAGGGTCACTGTGCCGGCCCAGAGCGCTGTTGACGGGCACGATCCCATCTCCAAGAAGCTCATCGTCCCGGTCGCCGGTCTTTTCCCCGGTCGCGGCAATCGCGTAACACGGTACTCCTTCTGGCAGGGGCATGGGGCGCCGCAGGTCTCCCGCGTGCTCGAAGCGATCACGCCCGTGCCAATCGTCGTCCAGTAGATTGCCGTAGCGCAGATCGGTGATGCCGGCGCTGCGAACGTTAGCCAGACGAGTGAAGGCAGCCGTGTAGGGGCTTAGATCCAAGGCCCCATTCACCCAGTTAGCCACCACCTCCAGGGGCGTACCGTGGTGCGGCGTGCCAAGGAAGACGATCTTGCGAAGACGCGCTGGCCACTTGTGCTGCGCTACCGTGGCGTAATGATACGCGCTGCGTGACACCAGTCCTCCCATACTATGGGCGACGATTACGAACTCTTCGAGCGGTGCAGGCCATTGCTCGAGAAGGGCCTCAAGCAACGTGGCGAAGGACTGCCCGTTCGTGGAGATATGCAGACCACTGTTATAGTGCAGATGCACCGGCGTGTATCCCAGGTCGCGGGCCAGCGCCGCCCCATGGTTGTGCCGCTTTCGCGTCCACTGCAGATCATTCATGCATAGCCCATGCGCCAGTACGGCCAGCTTGCCGTTGAATCGGGGAATCGAACCGGCCAGAGCTTCCCGTTCGAGCGTTAACGGCTTGCCCGCACGGCGCAACCGCATGGAAATGGCGAGCGGATTGTCAGTGGCAGCCAGATAGTCACCCATCACGCCGTTCAGCGCCGCCAGCACGGCTTGCCGTTCGGGTGGCGAACGCTTTTCCTTCAGCATGGGCACAAGCGGGGCGAGAGTAGCCTCAATCCCGCCACTCACCAACCCGGTCACCGAGCGGATGCTCTCGTAAACCAGCCCCGCGATGCCACCGGCGGGCCCCTGTGCCGGCGTATCGAAGATTCCAGGGGCAAGAGCGATGTTGTGGTGCAGCGCCTCTGCCAGCGCAGTGATCCCCGCAGTGGCGTCGACGGCCAGCCGGCTGAACCCGAGAAGATCGGCGGAATGAATATCACTCTTCTTAGCCACGGCAACTCGTAAGCTCAGTGAGACTGATCCGCAAGAGCGCCGGTCACAAGCCTGACTGATTCGTTGCAGGTGAGCTTACATCAATGTGGCGTTAATGTCGAATTCGTGTGGGTTGTCTGAGGAGATGAAACGCGAGACCAACCAAGAATCTTAGGGAGAGGCGCGGCTCAAGAAACTGGTATCGAGCCGCGCTCGCGAGGAAATGGTTCTACTGCCGGGTGAAGCGCTTACGGACGAGCGCGAGACCGATCAAGCCACCGCTAAGCAGAATGGCAGTAGACGCGGGCTCGGGCACGGCGCTGGCTTTTGGGACAGAAACGGAGCCGAACGCAAAATCGGTTGTACCGTTGAGGAGATCCGCGGTGTTATTCGTCGCCTGGCTCGAGTAACTGCCGGGAGCTACGGCGTTCGAGGTAGAAATGATCTGGAATCCGGAAATGTCAACAGGACCGTTTATAACCGGACCTGTATAAGTGAAGGTGACGTTCTCCATCAGACTTCCGTCCGGGACTCCGGCATTGAATGGCGTCAAACCCGTCAACTGAACTGACACACCCCAGCCGGAGGGCAACACCGCACCTGTGCCGACGAAGTCAGGGATGTCGTAGATAGTAAAGAACGTTCCAGCCGGATTGCATGCGGCACCACCGCAAGTCAAACCATTTGTGGCGGTCGGATCGAGACGCTCGACCCCCGACACATTAATGGCGTAGTTGAATCCGAAATCGCCACCGCCTAGATCGACGACGGTATCAAGAAACGGAACGATGTCAGCGGTCGCAGAAAAAGTGACGATAAGGCTCACTGCGATCAAGATTAAGAGGCGGCGCAACATGGTGACGGGTTCTCCTTCCGAGATTAACTTCTCTTGCCCTGAAGCTCGTTGACGAGCATACGAACTATTATTTGTGTACATGGCGATGCGGGCAAGGTCTAGAGTACGGCTCCAGGTACTAGGACGCCCCAGCGTCGAAGCAGCCTGGTCTCAGCGATAGGGTATTCTCCCGGTTTAAACCGGCGTGATTGTGGGCTCTGCGCGGGTAAGTTGGCACAGTGGATTACGGCCTCACTTACCCAGGGCTGGCTATCGTCTACTCCGCGACATGCCCTGCACCTCCGCGATGTGTTGAAGGGCCTTAGATGGATCGGGGTTCTCAAGGGCTTCCGCTTCGAACTCGCGCAGGGCTTCCGGAAAAGCGCCTTTCTGCTGGAGAACTAATCCCAAGGACAGATGATACTCGCGGTAGTCATCCGGTCCCTTGATGCGGATAGCATACCGAAGCGCCCGCTCGGCAAGGTCCAGTTGTCCTTCCCGGAATTTCGCCAGGCCGTAGTAGAGGTATGGCTTGGAGTTATAGGGCTGCAAGGAAGCAGCGCGTTCGAAATGGGCTTCGGAGTCCGCGTACATGCCCAGCTCATAGAAGCAGCGGCCGAGTGAGTACTGGGCGTCCGGCATGTTTGGATTCGATTCGAGAGCGCGCATGTAATAAGGAACTGCGTCGGCGGTCCGGCCGTGCAACAGCAGAGCCGTCCCCAGACATTGGTTGGCGATCTCGTTATTCGGAGCGACGGACACTGCCCGGGTGAAGAGGCTGAGGTTATTGGACCAGTACTGCCCCTGCTGGATGACGCCGAACGCGAGCCCGCTCGAGAGCAGAAGCAGCAGTGCCCACTGAAGGACAGGGTGTCCCGCTAGGCGGCGA
Source organism: Terriglobia bacterium (assembly GCA_020073305.1). Classification (GTDB taxonomy): domain Bacteria; phylum Acidobacteriota; class Terriglobia; order Bryobacterales; family Bryobacteraceae; genus QHXW01. The sequence continues at coordinate 37,342 of JAIQFK010000016.1, read as the reverse complement.
GGCCCTACTCGAATGTTTCGGAGGGCCAGCGCAACAAGGATCGCAAAGCCGATGGATGGCAGGTACAGATAGCGGTCGTGAACTACCTCGACACGGGCGAAGGTACGCAAATTCATAGCCGGCAATAGAGGAAGAAACAGGATCAGTGAACTGAAGGCTGCCACAGGCGACCGCAAGGACCACAGCACGAGGACACTTGCGACGGCCGCAAGAATGAGGCAAGGGACGGCAAAATGCCAGAGGTCCGGCCGATGGAGCACCGGCAGACTGTACAACACGCTCAAGCCGCCGGGCCACACCAGATGGCGCAGATAGAAAACAAACATCGAGGGCCAGGTGAAGGCCATGTCGCGCCAGGGAACCGGGGTGATCACTATGCTAAGTGCATGCAAGACACTCAACCTGAGGCCCAGGTAGATGCTCGTGAGGAAGATGGAGGGCAGGGCCGCCGCCGTGGACAGTTTGAGGCGTGAATGGACGCTCGCTTTCGCCGGAGTGTCAAACAGCCACGCATGCGCGAAGATCAGACATGGCAAAATGACTGCCGTTTCCTTTTCCAGCAACGCGATGCCATAGAGCGCAAGAGACGCCAGTTGCCACTTAGGTTCGCGCCGCAAATAGCACAGCATGGCCCCTAGCAGAAACACCGCCAGCAGAGGGTCGGTGATGCCGGACACCCAGGCCACGCTCTCTAGATGCGCCGGATGAACACCGAACAGCAGCGAGGCAATCGCACCCACCCAGCGATCGCCGCTCAGCTTTGTGGCCAATGCATAGACCAGCAGGGTGACCCCCAGGTGCGTCAGAACACTGGTCAGATGCCACCACAAAGGTGACAGTCCAAAGAACAGTTGATTCGCCAGCAGCCACAACAGGAACACGGGCCGATAGTACGGTCCCGGCACTCCCGGTGTTTTCCATGCCCAGACGTGGCCGGTGAAATAGTGCGGGATCATCCTCCAGGAATTGAGCTGCTTGGTTTCGACAATCTGCGCGTAATCGTCGTAGACGAATTCAAAACCGAGCGTGGGTAGGTAAATGGCGCCGGTCAAAACAACGATGGCCAGCGGCAACAGCCAGCCCGGAACGGATCGCGGCTTCAAATTCTTACCATCCAGCCTCAGTATAGGCGAGGCGGATTCTCGTCCGCCCCGAAGCCCACATCAAAGCTGTTTTCTGATATCCTGAGCCCTCCTTGTCCCTGAACGGAAAAATAACACTGGCGTGTGCGCTTCTCGTGTGCGGTGCTTTGATCTGTTCTGCGCAGACCGTGCCGATTGCGGATCCGACTCTCGACACGACGGGCCTTCCCGGGTACCTGAAACTGCTTCCCCGACCTACCGCGGAACCCTGGCACAAGATCACCGAGAAGGAGAGACTCAACTATTACGTCTCGTTCACGTTCTCACCCTTGGCGGTCTTCAGTGCCGCGTTCGGGGGGGCCATGAGCCAGGGGATTGACAGCCCGCACGAGTGGGGTCAAGGATGGGGACCATTCGGCACCCGCGTTGCCAGCAGTTACGGCAGCTTTATGGTCGGCAACACCATCACCTATGGCGCGTCCGTACTGTTCCGGGATGACAACCGCTACGTCCGTTCCAACAACCCCAAGATCAAGGCCCGGCTGGCAGGCGTGCTCCTCTCGCCCTACGTGGCGCACAGCAACGACGGCCAACGCCGCTTCTCCACCTCCTCCTTCCTGGGCGGCGTGGGCCAAGCGGGCCTTCCGCTCGAGTGGTCACCGCGAAGTTGGCAGGGTTTTAAGAACGTCGGTGTGAGCTACCTGATCTGGTACGGCGAAACGGCAGGGATTAATTTTGCGCGTGAGTTCTACACCAGTGTCCTCCGGCACTCCAAGAACAAGAGCCGGAACAAAACACTGGCGGCCAATACCGCGTCGAAGAAATAAGGGCTCCAGGTGTTCGAGGCATCGCGCCAAGGTTTTCCTTCTATGGCTTGTAGACGTCCCTCCATCCGCCGGTAGGGAGCAGCGCGCCCAAGAGGCCTCCGACCACAACGCCCAAACCAGCGCCAGCAGCCCGAAACCTTCCGGAGTCGATGCACCCGTGTGGACATTGCGAGGTCGCTACGGCGGCGACAAATCCAATGCCTGCTCCGATTCCGGCGCCGATGAGTGCGTTCCGTCCTCGATGGCCGCTCTTTCGCTGCGATATCCGGGCGATCTGCTGCCGCGCGAACGTCTCCTCGCCTTTCGATGTGATCAACACGACAGAGTTGTCCGTCACACCTTGCAGCCGGCCGCGTACCATCTGACCCGAGACTTCCAACCGAACCTCGGTCGCAGCCGCAAGCGTTTTGACGTTGTTCCAGTTTCCGGCCGGCTGCCCGGCGAGAGTGAAGGCAGCGACGAGAAGAGCCGCCACTGCACGGTAAACGAGTCTGGGCACTTCGCCTCCTTCGCAGGTTCTTGGCGCACGTCGTGGGATAGAGCACGACAGAAGCCGGACTACTCATTGTGACGGTATTGGATCAAGACGACGACAAGCACTACCACGACGGTAGCCACCCCGGCAAGAATAGCATAGACAACGGCGCGCTCAGCCCTGGATTCCTTACCCACGATCTTGACCGATTTGACCTCGGCGAAGCGCAATTTGACGTTGTCCACCTTCTGCCCCCGCGCCACCTGCACCTCGAAACCCTCTGCGGTCACTTCGCCGAGCCGGCCAGTGATCTTTTTCATGGCCTTGAGCTTGGTCTTGACTCCGATGATGGACCCTTTGGCGATCTGCCCGACTTGTTCTTGCACAGTCGGTGAAGCCCGCTGGCCAGCCTGCAAAGGCAACACCATCAGAACAGCCAGCAGAATCGCGAGCCCGTTCCTGAACATGCGGACCTCCTTCCCTTAGTGCGGTAGGCTGCGGGATCATTGTGCGCCCGGAGTGTTTAGGCGTAAAGGGTCTGTTGATATTTTAGAATCCCTGTCCGATGCATGAAGACAATTGCCGAAGGCGGCTGGAGATTTTCAACCTTTCTCCTCATTGACAACGGGACGAAGCAGGCGCAAAATCATTTCGGGAAGCGGAAGTGCGCTTGGCTAAGTAAAGGCCCCACAAAGAACAAGACCGGAAGGGCTGGTTCCTGACTCGCTAGAGTGGCTTGGTTCTGCGCATGAACGCGTTCGATCTCCACTCCCTCTAGCGCCAGGGAACACCAACACTCGCGGTCGTGCTCACCGACGCCGCATGCGGCGGCGCCCAAAGGAGACATTATGGGATTACGCAATAGCTTGCTTTTGGTGCCACTCTTCGGAGCGCTTGCCTACTCGGCGGCAAGTGACAAAGTCGCCATCAAGAAAACCCCGATAAGCCAAACCAATCCAGCGTCCGGTCAGGAGATGTATATAGCCTATTGCGCCTCCTGCCATGGCAAGGATGCCAAGGGCAACGGACCTGCGACGCCCGCACTCAAGACCCCGCCTCCCGACCTGACCACGCTGGCCATTCGTAATCAGGGTAAGTTCCCGTCTCTGCGGGTTGGCGCCATTCTAAGGGGGCAGGAGAATCTGAGCGCGCACGGCTCGAAAGACATGCCGGTTTGGGGTCCGTTGTTTGAGTCGCGACCTGACTATGCGGGCTCCCACGAACTCAACTTACGGGTCTTCCACTTGACTGACTATCTCAAATCAGTGCAACAGTAGGTTAAAAGGGGACGACGCTTTTTTCCAAAGGCGACGCGCGTGCACTGCCCATGCCTGATGTGCGATAAATGCGTCTGTCCCCTTTTCCTATTGTGTTACCGACCAACGGAAACTTCCTGGCTGCGCATCTTGGAAGCCGAAGAAACAGTCTCGACCTCCTCCGCTTAATCGCCGCCTCCCTCGTTATCGTTGGACATTCGTATGCCATCGTTGGTTCAGGCGTCGACCCTATGGCCGCCTGGAACGGTTCGATCTACAGCGGGCTCTTCGCGCTCCACGTCTTTTTCTTTATCAGCGGGCTGTTGGTTACCAATAGTTTCTTGAACAAACCGGATCTTGTGAGTTGGCTGGTCTCTCGCGCTTTGCGGATCCTGCCGGCTCTCTTCGTATGCCTCGTACTGATCGTCTTTGTGCTCGGATCGGCTCTCACCACACTGCCGGTAAACCAGTATTTGGCCCACCACGATACCTGGAATTATTTTCTTGGGAATCTCCTGCTGCTCCGCACGAGATTTATTCTGCCCGGGGTATTCGCCGGAAAACCAGTGAATGGACCGCTGTGGTCTTTGTTTCTGGAGGTTCGACTGTATCTCCTGGCTGCGGTTCTGCTCTGGATATTTCGCGGACGTCGCCGGGAATGGCTGACCACGGCGCTCGGCGCGATTGCGATTGTTGGCCTGGTTGCTCCCAGGTGGATTCTCGTCTTCGGCGAGACCGATAACAACATGGCCTGTTCCGGGTTGTTCCTACTGGGCGCCCTCTGCGCACTATGGAGTGATAAAGTTCTGATAAGCAATATCTGGCTGGTTGTGCTCTTCCTGGCCGCGAACAACTATGCTCGGACCCCGGCATTCGGTCCCGTCTTTTTCTTCTTTACCTGTTACTTCGTGTTGTGCTTTGGTTTCTCGAGATTTCTGTCAGCGATCCATCTGCCCGGCGACTATTCGTACGGGTTGTACATCTACGGTTGGCCGGTCCAACAAGTAATGGCCAAGTACTTTCCGAACTGGTCCCCGCCGCTGAACGCCGCGTCCTCACTTGTCATTGCGACGGCCGTGGCCGCGTTGTCCTGGCACCTGGTCGAAAAGCGATGTCTCGCTCAGAAAAAGAGAATGAGCGGCGCACCTGCAGCACCCTGGAAGAAGCTGGTTCCCATCGCCGCCGGATGTGCTCTCGCTATTCTGATCGGCGCCGGTTTGTACCAACTTAAACCCGCGGAGGGTTCAACGTCCGTGGACGAGCAGTTGCCCCTGCAGCCATTGGGGACGATTCAAGCCTTCGGCCCCACAGAAGTGGTCGCCGGAAAGCCATTTAATGTCCAGCCGGATGGCTCGTCGGCCATGTGGGTGCGACTCTCTTCTTCTGCGAACAGGAAGAGCTCCATCGTGTTTCAGAACCGTAAACTCAAGACAGTGGCGGCAGGCCACGTACTCACGGCGAAAGTCCCCGCTGAGCTATTTGTCAATCCCGGTGAGGTGGACATCTATGTCGTGGATGAGAATTACACTCCATCGACGCGAACGCCCAGCACGCGGTTGACAGTCTTGAACCCGCGATGATGTGTCTCCCCCCGTTTCCGTCCGGTCGGAACCTCGGAGTGCGGTCCTTGCTAATTCCCTCTAGCGACAGCCAGGGCGACCACCAACAGGACCGTTAAGGCTATGCCCACACCGGCCAGCACCCACACTACCGGGTGAGTTCCCTTATTCTGCGGCTTCTCGGCGACGCTCTTGACATCGGCGAAGCTCAGTTTGACGTTGTCCACCTTCTGTCCCTGCGCCACCTGCACCTCGAAACCGTCCGCGGTCACTTCGCCGAGCCGGCCACTGACCCTTTTCATTTTCTTCAACTTCGTCTTTACTTCGATAATGGACCCTTTGGAAATCCGCCCGACCTGCTCTTGAACAGTCGGTGAAGCCTGCTGGCCGGCCTGCAAGGGCAGCGCCATCAGGGCAGCCAGCAGGATCGCAAGCTCGTTCCTGAACATGAGGACCTCCTTCCGCCACGCCGGCGTTTTCCTTTGAGCGCCGGTTGCTCCTTGTGTCCGACTCTCCCGTTAACTTCCGCTGCCGTGCGTCTTCGAGGCAATTACAGGATCATTGTGCACCCGGAATATTTAGGTGTAAAGGGTCTGATAACAGCGTAATTAGGAGATGAAAGGGGGCGGACGCGTTTTTCGATGAGAAAGTAGGTTTGCAGCGGCGCTGGCTTTGCGGCGATGCCTGGCGTGCGACCAGTGCGTCTCTCCGCTTTCCCCGGCCCGGCTCTCTCCTCGTTTGACGGGATAGGAGACAGAGAGCGCTAAAGTTACACTTCGATAAGGAATTATTATCTACAGCAGTGCATGTATAATCAGAATTTATGCAGAGGGCTGAGGTTTGGCGTGCCGCTCGGCGCGCGCGCAGCCTTGTACGCTCTCTATGTGGCTCGGGTGAAGAGGCGCTTCGCTAAGAGACTGACCCCGATAACGATGAGGCAGATCGCGAACAACGGCAGATCCGTCCGCCAGAACTGGCCGAGTGCGGCGATGAGCGCGATGACGCCAAGGACCGTCGAAAATGCATTGACGCCGACTTGGTTGAAGTAACGGATGACATTGACACCGAGAAGAATGGCGGCGACCCCAAAGAGCCAGGCTCCATGTGGGACTCTTTCCTCGGGAACAAGCCAAACAACACCCGTAAGTGTCAACAGCAGACCCCACGCAATATCGTGGAGGCTCCTGTCCATGGCAGCGCGGTGGTCGGGCGAATCACCGACAGACGCGGTCGTCATAATGACCTCCTTTCGTGGTCTTATCGAGCCACGCCCTGACTACATAATGAACATCAAACCTGTTTACTTCTGCGTGGCGTTTACAGGATAATTCTGCGCCCAGCATTTTCAGGTGTAAAGGGCCTGTTCATTTGAGGAGTATCTTTATGGTACTCGACCCTCCGCTCGCTACCCGGTGCTATCCAATTCTGGGCCGCGTGTGGAAAAGGAACGGCGCGGAGCCGGTGAGATCGTGATCATTGAGCGCGATGGGTGAACGCGAGATGACCACTTCAAGGTTAGAATCGCCTGCTCAACGGGGGGAGGCCACGGGAGGCCACGGGAGGCCACGGGAGGCCACGGGGACAGCCCGCATGTTTCCTGGTTTTCATTTCAGAATCTGGAAGTTCGTTTCGTTCCGCGTTTCGCGTTTTTTTTTTGCCCTTTGCCCGGTTTACTTGGTTTGGAATCTACTCCCCTGGCTTCCTATCACGGTTGGTAGAGAAAACCGAGGCAGGTCAGGTCCACACCGGCTTGAATACCCTCAATCTGTTGACCGTTTTTGCAAGGCTGAGTGATGCGGCTCTTGCCGCGTCAATATCCCAATTGTCGCGTACAAACGAACCAAGGCATGCGTTGTAGTCGGGTCCTTGTTTTGCTGTACTGTCCCGCTTGGGCACGATGCGATCACGAATTGCCTTCAAACGCGACTGCCTTGCCAAGTTCACCAGAGTTGCCTTCGGGTCGTCTAGACCGTCGCTATCGATTGGCACCAACTCTTGCGCTATGGCGAGGAATCTGGAGAAATTCACCCTATCCGCGAGCAGCCAAGCCTCCACTTCACGAATTGCGACCCTGAAGAGAAGATTTGGGTGCTTAGGGACGTCCAGCCAGTCTTCGATAAGCCTACTCGGACACTCGGAATTGTCCAGGTCCGTTAGTACGATAAAGGGTATGCCTCTCGCCGCACGGTTCCAGCCGTGGATGGTTCTCCTCAAGTAGCCGTAACCGCCACGTCGATACGCGGTCCCTACAGCATATCTCCTTAAGCGCGTGAGTATCCTTAGCAGGACGACCTCGCTCAGTTCATCCTCGGTGGCGAGGTTTACTGGAACGACACTCATTCGAGTAAGTCAAGCTGACGAAGATTAGCCGGAATTGTTTGTGGTAGCGCTGCGTCTGCCACACTCAAGCCAGCATCAAGGAGGTCCCGGACTTCTTCGACGGATGAAGCGACGTCGGCTACGGTGCCCTCTTTATCAGGTTTCAACATCACGACCTCTTCGCCGCCTATGCTTTTCTGGGACAGAAGATCCCAGCTGTGGGTGCTGACAAAGATTTGTCGCTTTCTTTTCTTTTGCAATCGGTAGAACAACGCTGGCAGCTTTTGTACAATTCCAGAATGCAGCGAGAGTTCAGGTTCTTCTAGAAGGAGAGGGGCTTCGCCTTCAAGAAGTGACCAGAAAAGGCCGATTAGACGTATAGTCCCATCCGAAAATTGATCTTCTCGTTGTCGACCGGCATTGGGACGCCAGTGAGCGTACGTAGCCTCAAGGTGCGGAACACCAGCTTCGTCCTTTGTGTCCGTGAGGTTCTTAAGTTGTGGCACGGCCTCGCGCAGGGCAGCCTCAATTCGCCTGAGCCTCGATCTCCGCGTCTTTTCAGGCGTCTTGACAACCATCTCAAGGAAATTACGCCCATACGGATCGTCTGGGATAGCGGGCCCTTGAAAGGCTTCCGGGTGCCTGAGTAGCTGGGGCACTAGGTGCAGATAACGAATGGACTCAAAGAATCTCGCGATCTCTCGAAACTGCGCGTTGGAGTTGATCTGCTCAAGGTGCGTCTGGGTGAGGCGCAATTCGTCACGCCTGTCATCGGCGTCAGGCCTTTCCGTGACCAGCGAATTGCCCTTCCATACCCTCTCGTATCGAAGGATAGGCTGGCGATAACCTCGGACCTGCTGTGTGATTCCAATGTCGTATTTCCAGGTCACCCCACCGGTTCCATTTTCGGATAGTTCTACAGCTACCTCGATGTCTGGTTCTTTTCTTGCAGCCAGACAGCGTACTTTGGAAAGACCACCGCGTTGAGTGATGGCACGTTGAAGCCCACCTCCGGGTTTGGCTATGTCCCGCAGGAATCGCAATACGTCCAACATATTCGATTTTCCAGACGCGTTGGGGCCAATCACAAAAACTCGATCGGTCAATGGAACATCTAACACGCGGAAGTTTCGCCAGTTCTTAAGAACGAGCCGAGAGATAATCATCGAAAGGCCAGTCTGCTGTTCCGCTATGATATCGCAGCCCACTGTGCGGGCCCCACGACTCAGCCGCCGCGTTGATGAGTGCGGGCACTTTCCCCCCCTTTTATTTGGGGCGGGACGGCGTGCTGGGGGGCAAGGTCATGGAGGCCACGGGAGGCCACGGGGACAGCCCGCATGTTTCCTGGTTTTCATTTCAGAATCTGGAAGTTCGTTTCGTTCCGCGTTTCGCGTTTTTTTTTGCCCTTTGCCCGGTTTACTTGGTTTGGAATCTGGAAAACACGCAGGTGTCCCCAGGTTTTCCCAGGTTTTCCAGGTTCCAGGTTTTCCAGGTTCAGTGCGGTTTGCAGTCGCTGTGATGCCAATTCTGGCCGGTGCTTTCGCAGGTTCTATGACGGGGTGTTCTCTGAAAATAAGAACAGAGCTGCTGGTCAATTCGTATCAAACGTGTGCCAGCCAGCCTTCCGCAACGGTGTTAGCAAGTGCGCATAGGCTGCTTGGTTACTCTCGAACTCCAATCTAGTACATCGCGCATTCATGAACTCAACCCACGTTAGACTGCGCTGCCCGACGCAGCGCGCGCGCCACCTGGCGGCGCTTTCTGCTGACACACCAGGCACCCGTTCGAAATCCTGTTCATGGTCACTACAATATTGAACCCAGTTTCGAGCACATTGCTCCAGGTCAACAAACCACTCCTGTCCCAGTTCGTCAAGGTATTCGACTCGCTTTGGAGTCACGCTCGTGACGCGCGCACGAGCAACACCGATCCGAACTCTTTCGCGGTCGGTGTGGTTCATTCGGGACATCATGGACGATAGTCTAGCGCTTGCTGATCCTGTGTGGGCCTAGAGATTCAACCGTGTTCCTGCGGCACGCGCGCGCTCCGCGCCGCCCCTGCCCTCATCAGCCTTCTCTATAAATTCCGTTAATAGAAAAGACGACAAGATAAATAAGACTTATTGAAGTGCAACTTTGAACCTCTCTGTCTCCTATCCCCTCTCTTCGTTTGACACCCCTCCTCCCCGCCGATTAGACTGTCTTAAGGCCCCCGGTTCTTCCAGAAAAATTCAAGGATGCTTCTCGCCAGAGAATTCGTTAGCTACCTGTCTCGCCAGATCGTACGAAAGATCACACCGCATACTCTGGAGACGCCCAACCCGCAGGGTGTCGCCGAAATCATCGACCACATCATTACTGAAGAGCTGACCACCGAAGACCGGCTGAATGACGAAGTCCGCGACATTCTCGGCCAGTACGCCGACTACATGCGCCGCGAGGGCGTCAGCTACCAGGAAATGTTCCGTCGCATCAAGAACACCCTCATCGCGCAGCGCAAGGTGGTCCGAGCCTCGGGACGCGATTCGGGCGATCAGATGAAGCTCTCGCGCGACAAGATTAACGACATGTCGCACAAGATCGTGACGGCGCTGCGGAAATCGCGCGAGCTGCGCATCAAGAAAGAACCCAACGAAGTGCGGCTCGAAGTCGTGCGCGCCATGACCGAGCTGCTGACCGCGGAAGAGAAGGTCGACCGCATGGCGCGCGACAAAGTGCGCTCGCAGAAGCGCGAGATCCCCGAGGGCAGCGAGGAGTGGGACCTGCTGCACAAGCGCTATTACGCCGAAGAACTCAAAAAACTGGGCATCGATCTGACCCGGTAAACCCGCTTCCAAATGAAACCCGCGATCGTCGTCGTCGGCAGCCTCAACATGGATTTTGTGGTGGGCGTGGAGCATCTGCCGGCGCCCGGCGAAACCGTGCTGGGCCGCAACTTCCAGATGTTCCCCGGCGGGAAAGGCGCCAACCAGGCCGTAGCGGCAGCCAAGCTGGGCGGCAACTCGGTCGCCGTGCGCATGATCGGCCGCGTGGGATACGACGTCTTCGCCGATCATCTCAAGGCCAGCCTTTCCGCCGCGGGTGTGGATGTCGGGGCGGTGCACGCGACCAAGTCGCAGGCCACCGGCGTCGCACTCATCTGGGTGGACCGCGGCGGGCAGAACTCCATCGTGGTGGCCTCGGGCGCAAATGGCGAGTTGGCCGCCGCCGATGTGGAAGCCATGCGGCCCGTTTTCCGAGGCGCGCGGCTGGCGCTTTTCCAACTGGAAACTCCCCTCTCGACCGTGGCCGGCGCGCTGGCGCTGGCGCGGCAGGAAGGCCTCGAAACGATGCTCGATCCAGCGCCGGCTCAGCCGCTGCCGGCGGAACTTCTGGCGAAAGTCGATATTCTCACGCCCAATGAGAGTGAAGCGCTGCGGCTCCTCGGCCGGCCGGCGGCGCGCGTCTCGCCCTCCGCAGCCATCGAGATGGCGGAGGCCTTGCGGTGGCTGGGGCCGAAGGCAGTCATCATCAAGCTGGGCGACGAGGGTTGTCTGGCTCATGACGGGGTGGCGCCGCGCCACGTCCCCGCTTTTCCTGTCGAGGTCAAAGACACCACCGCCGCCGGCGACACTTTCAATGCCGCGCTGGCCGTGGCCCTGGCCGAAGGGGCGCCCCTCGAGCACGCCCTACGGTTTGCCAATGCCGCCGCCGCTATCTCTGTGACACGGTTGGGCGCTCAGGCCTCCGCCCCGGCGCGCCGCGAAGTCGACGCGTTTCTGGAACGCCATCCGGCGTCCGCCTGATTTGACGCGGCGGCGGCAACTCGCTAAACTTAATCGTTTGCGCCACAAGTAGATAGGAACGTCCCCGCGCGCTAGCGTAGCCAAACCTCAGGAGGATTATGGGAGCCAGTCAACGCCACTTGTTCACATCGGAATCGGTCACCGAAGGTCATCCCGATAAAATTGCCGACCAGATTTCCGATGCCGTGCTCGACTCCGTTTTGGAGCAGGACCCATACGGCCGAGTAGCGTGCGAAGTCCTGGTGACCACGGGAATCTGCGTGGTGGCGGGCGAGATCACGACAACCTGTTACGTGGATGTTCCCAAGATTGCGCGGCAGACCATCCAGGACGTGGGATACACGGATGCCGCCTTCGGGTTCGACTACCAGACGTGCGGAGTGCTCAACGCCATCCAGCCCCAGTCGCCGGATATTGCCATGGGAGTCGATCCGGGCGGTGCCGGAGATCAGGGACTGATGTTCGGCTACGCCTGCAACGAGACGGCGGAGTTGATGCCCATGCCCATCATGATGGCGCATAAGCTGGTCCGGCGGCTTTCGGAGGCGCGCCGCGCGGGCATTCTCGATTTTCTGCGTCCGGATGGCAAGTCGCAAGTCAGCGTCGAGTATGTAGGCGGCCAGCCCAAGCGCATCGACGCCGTGGTGGTCTCCACGCAGCACAGCGACGAAGTCTCTACCGAAACGCTGCGCGCCGAAGTGAAGAAGCACATCATCGACGCCGTGATTCCGGCGGGCATGGTAGACTCGGGCACGAAATATCACATCAATCCTACGGGAAGGTTCGTGGTCGGCGGCCCTCACGGCGATACCGGACTCACCGGGCGAAAGATCATCGTCGATACATATGGCGGCATGGGCCGGCATGGCGGCGGCGCATTCTCCGGAAAAGATCCGACGAAAGTGGACCGCTCGGCCTGCTACATGGCACGTTACATCGCCAAGAACCTGGTGGCCGCGGGACTGGCGCATCGCTGCGAAGTGCAACTGGCTTACGCCATCGGTGTGGCCGAGCCGGTCTCGGTGATGGTGAATGCGTTCGGTACGGGAAGCATCGCCGAAGACAAGATGACTGCCCTGATTCGTACGCACTTCCCGCTGACGCCCAAGGGAATCATCGATCATTTGAAGCTGCGGCGCCCGATCTATCGAAAGACGGCTGCGTTCGGCCACTTCGGCCGGACCGAAGAGAGTTTCACCTGGGAAGCTACTGACAAAGCCGACGAGCTGCGCCAGGAAGCGCCGGTGGCGGAAGCAACGGCGCGCTAGTGACGGAGGACAGGCGTGCTCGCCTGTCCATGATTCGTAAAACAGACCCTGGCAGATGCCCTGCCGACTTTTTCTGAGGACTTATTCATGCCTGTGAATACACAATCGCAAGTTGCCTGTGACGTCAAAGATCTGGCACTGGCAGATCTCGGCAAGCGCCGCACCGAATGGGCCTTTCAGTCCATGCCTGTGCTGCAGACCATCCGGAAGCAGTTCATCAAGACCCAGCCGCTGGCCGGCCTGCGCGTATCCGCCTGCCTGCACGTCACCACCGAGACCGCCAACCTCATGATCACGCTCAAGGACGGTGGAGCTTCGATCGTGCTGTGTGCCTCCAACCCGCTCTCCACGCAGGACGACGTGGCCGCCGCCCTGGTGCGCGACTACGGCATCCCCGTGTATGCCATCAAGGGCGAAAACAACGACGTCTATTATTCCCACATCACCGCCGCGGCCGATCACAAGCCCAATCTCACGATGGACGACGGCGCCGACCTGGTCCACATGCTGCACACCAAGCGGCAGGATCTGCTGGCCGAGGTCGTGGGGGGAACCGAAGAGACCACCACGGGTGTGATTCGCCTCCGCGCCATGGCGAAGGAAGGCGTGCTGAAATACCCCATCGTGGCCGTGAACGATGCTTACACCAAGCATCTGTTCGACAACCGCTACGGGACGGGGCAGAGCACCATTGACGGCATCATTCGCGCCACCAACGTACTGCTTGCGGGGCTCACCCTGGTCGTGGCCGGCTACGGCTGGTGCGGGCGCGGCGTGGCCATGCGGGCGCGCGGTTTGGGCGCCAACGTCATTGTCACCGAGGTGGATCCCACCAAGGCGCTCGAAGCCTTGATGGACGGCTACCGTGTGATGTCCATGCAAGAGGCGGCGGCCATTGGCGACGTGTTCATCACCGTCACCGGCAACAAGCACATCATCGGCCGCGATCACTTCGAGAAACTCAAGAACGGCGCGATCCTGGCGAATTCCGGCCACTTCAACGTCGAGATCGACCTGGAAGCGCTGGGGAAACTGGCGTCCTCCCGGCGGCAAACCCGGGAATTCGTCGAGGAGTTTGCGTTGCGCGACGGCCGGCGCATCTACGTGCTGGGCGAAGGCCGCCTCATCAACCTGGCGGCCGCGGAAGGGCACCCGGCTTCCGTCATGGACATGAGCTTTGCCAACCAGGCTCTTGCCGCCGACTACATGGCGAAAAACCACGCGACGCTCGAGAAGCAGGTCTATTCCGTGCCCGACGCGCTGGACAAGCAAGTCGCCAAAATGAAGCTCGAGTCCATGGGCGTCAAAATCGACCGCCTCACGGTGGAGCAGGAGCATTACCTTTCCAGCTGGTCCGAAGGCACATAGTCACCCTCCATTTGGGGCACAGCCATTCCGTCTGTGCCCCGAACAAGTTGTAAATTCAGCATTTCCACGTAACAACTCCTTATCGATTCGGGCCAGTGCGTGCGAATATCGGTCTTAGGATCGCCTACAGGAACCCAGCATGGCCGGACACACCACATCACTTGCAAGCATCGCAACATACCCTCGGCGCGCACACGCGCGTTCGGCATGGGATTCAACGCAGCGTGTTCTGGATGTGATCCTGATTGCCGCGGCCTCGCCGGTTTGGGTTCCTTTGCTATTGCTGGCCGTGGCGTTGAAGCTTGTCATCGACGGCCGGCCCGTTCTGTTCCACCACGTCCGCCTAGGCCTCGACGGCGAGCCGTTTGTGTTGCACAAGATCCGAACCACTCCGCGCGATTTTCGGCCCCAGCCCGACGACTGGAGCGATGAGGATTTCCCTCCGCGCACCCGTTTTGGCCGCTGGTTGCGCCGTTTCGATCTCGACGAACTCCCCCAGTTTTGGAACGTGATCCGGGGCGAGATGTCGCTGGTTGGTCCCCGGCCCGAGATGCCGGCTCACGCGCGCACGTTTAGTGGCGGCATCCCCGAATACGCCGTGCGGCTCTCCGTGCGTCCCGGACTCACCGGACTCGCGCAAGTCCGCGGATGGCGCGGCGACACCTGCATCCGTCAGCGCGTCGCTTCAGATCTCGAGTACCTGGAGAGCCGGGGCCTCACCAGCTATTGCCAGATCGTGGTGAAGACGGCTCGAGTCGAATGGCGCCGGGCTATCCGCAATCAGCGCACCTGACACCTTTTCACACCAACTGCTCCATCAGGCTGATCAGGTACTCCTGATCGAAGGGCCCGGAGCGGTAGGTGCGCGCATCGAAGAATCGCCACAGGTTCCGTTTCTTCCTCTCCAGACAATAGAAGATAAACTGCTCTTCGATGAAAGCCCGGTCCAGCGACTCCTGGTTGAAGCAGCGGATCGAGCCTTCGAGAATGTGGGGCACCCGGAAATTCTCGGTCGAGACCGTATCCACTGTGGAGGCAAATTCGATTTGCAGGATTCGTCCGTGAACGTTGATCTGCAGCAGGTTGGCGCCGACGTCGCGAAACGACTCGGGCGAGTATTCAGAGGGATCAAACTGAAGCTGAATCTTCGCCAGCTGCCGGTTGATGTCGCAAACGAACTTGGCGCAGATGCCGTGCAGCTCCACGGCAGCCTGCCGCCGGAGTGAAGCGATTTCCTGGGCTTTCAGCAGCAGCGCGTCGTCTTTTTGCGCGAGTGCGTCGATGGCTTCCGTCAGCTTCTTCAATCGGTCTTTTGGCAATCCCCGGTGGCTCCATCTGCCGGATCGTTGCTGCGCCGCGGCTTCCATCCAGAATACTTCAGCCGGGTTGACCCGTGCGCTGGTGCGCGGCTAGTTCGTCTGCGTCCAATAGATCCAGCAACGTGATGTGCAGGTGGTGCAGGAGGAGATCCGCCATCTGCGGCGACAGCACCCGCGCACCCTTCAGCATGTTGTGAAGATGCGGTTGCGAGATTCCCGTGTGACGGGCGAGGCCCCTTTCGGTCAGTTCGCCGCGCTGCACGCGCTGCTGAACGTGCGCAATCAAGCGAATCTGCAGAAGCTCAAAATACATGGTGCGTGGTTCAGGTGATTTCGCCCTGAAATAGGGGTCGACCGATTTAGATCGTAACAGAAATTACGCACGATTTAAATAAGAATTTTTTGGAGGTCGTCGACGCCCCAGTTCTTAATGCAGTGAAGGGAGTTATAAGCAATTCAATGATTCCGCTGTCAGATGAAAATAGAAAATATTTAATAAGAATATTGACCCTGTTGTAATCCGTTTTACATTGGACAGCAGTTGTTTCACTGGCCTCGCCGCCGTTTAGACGGGCGGCAGGCCGGGAGGGCATTCACGTTGGATAAGAATTGGAACCGATCAGAGACTATCGCGCTAGCGAAAACTTCCTGTACGCATTGCCATGGAGATGGATTGCGTCCGGGCAGGGGAGGCAAACCTGCCGCTTGCAACTGTGTGTTACGCGCGATCTTCCGCGCCTGTTATATCCGCTTCCGGCATTGCGCCACAAAAGAAAAGTACATGAGTAAAGTGACGCTCACCTTTTGCGCGGGAAAAGATCGCAGGCTGACTTGGGCACGAAAAGACGAAGACTATGTCGCCGATTTCTGCCTGGTCAGCCGCCGCTCGCTGGATGAATTCGAATACAAGGTGTTCCGCAATCACTTCTTGCTGGGCGCCGATTGGAAACTCTGCTGCCGGCAGATGAAGATCGACCGCGGCACTTTCTTTCACGCGGTCTACCGGATCCAGCAAAAACTGGGCCGCGTGTTTCGAGACCTGGAACCCTACAGCCTTTTCCCGCTTGACGAGTATTTCGGAGGATCGGTTCGGAAAGCGCCGTCCCCAACCGCGCTGGACCTGATCGAAATGCCGAGACCGCCGGTAGCGCCTCCCCTTCTTAAGACGGCGTGACCTGCGGGCAACAACCTCAGCTTCCACTCGTGCGGCCACCGACCGGCCGTGCGGGTGCGAAGTTGAGGACCGCCAAAACCCGAGAGGGCACGCTCACCTACAATGAGGAAATGCTTTCCACCATCAGAACGGTTTCTGCGATTTCCATTGGACTCGCGTGTGCCCAGCTCGGGTCCGCGGCTGAATGGGCCAATCTATTGAATGGAAAAAACCTCGACGGCTGGGAAGTGGTCGGCGAAGGGTTCTGGAACGTGTGGAGCGATGGAACGCTTGCCGGCCAACGCGATCCAGCCAAGCCCACCGATCATCAGTGCTGGCTTTACACGAAGAAGGAATTTGGCGAGTACGACCTGCACGTCGAGTTCTGGCTGCGCTGGGGCGGCAACAGCGGCGTCTCCATCCGGGATACGTCGCGTGCGCAGTACGCGCAGGGCGCGAAATGGGATCCTCACCGCACTCCCTCCCACATCGGCTACGAAATCCAGATCGCTAACGACGGGGATGAATATGGAACCGGAAGCGTCTATCTGTTCGACAAAGCCAAGCCCGGCTTCCAGCATGATTTCGACTGGAACTCGCTGGACATCGAATCCCGCAACGGCATGATCCGCGTCAGCCTCAATGGCCACCCGGTGGCGCAGTCTCCCGGCGATCCGAAGCGCTCCAAGGTAGGACCCATCGGGCTGCAGCTCCACGACCAAAAAGCCGTTGCCCTGTTCCGCAACATCCGCATCCGCGAAATCAAGTAAGGCACATCACTTTACCGCGCGCAAGATGGGACGGTCGTACGCGAATCCGGACGGCCGAAGCACGCCGCGGTTTCGTCCAATCTCCATCACGTTGCGGAATCCCAGCTTCTTGAGCAGTTGGATTATGCAAGCCATGTTCGGAAGCCACCAGGAAACTTCATCCGATCCCGGCGTGTCGCCGCCCACATAGGCCATGACCGGTTTGTCCTCCGGCTGACCGGGGATCACCTGCGCGAGCACCAGGGCGCCGCGGCACAGCGGCGCAACCGCCGCCAGGGCCTGTAGCGGGTTCAGCGTGTGCAGCAGAATGTCGCCCATGAACACCAGGTCAAAGGTGGCGCCCAGCTTAGCTTCGGACAGATCATACACGGTCGAAAGGCAACGCTCGACAGGAGCCTTCAGCAGCTTCCGGCAGAATTCGAACGGGCCCTCGAGCAGATAAAAGTAGAGCTCCTCAGCGGTGTACTTCCTGACGTACCCTCGCATCGCGTCCAGGGACCGGGGTACGATCATTTCCCCGATCTTGTCGAGCGTCTGCTCGATACGTTGCCCGGGAAACCGGTCGAGCGCGTAGAGCGAAGGAAGCTCCACCGAAACCACGCGCGCCCCGCGCCTGGCGAATTCGAAAGCGAAGAAGCCGGTGGCTGAACCGACATCGAGCACGCTCATGCCCCGCATGTCGTCCGGAAAACGAAATTCGCCGAGAGCCGCTCGAATATCATACAGTCCCGGGGTGAGGAGCCCGTGCGGCAGCTCGACGGTGTGATACCAGTAGTAGTTCTCTGTATCGGTGAAACCGAGGCGCGCCGCGCGCTCGTTAAACTCGTTGACGGATTGCAGAAACTGGTCCGCCACCGTTGGGTCCATAAGGTCGATCCTCACCTTTCCCGCACGCGCTCCAAGGCTTCCCGGAAGGCCGGATTCTGCCGGCCCGGGTCGAGAGCGACGGCGTCCGCGTAGCAGCGGCGCGCTTCGCCAATCCGGCCCTGCGCCTCGCGCACCTGGCCCAAGAAGAATGCCGGGTATGGATTCTGATCGTGGACTCGCTCGGCCGAACGCCCGAGGTAGTCCGCCGCCTCATCCAACTCTCCCCATTTCAAGTAGACAACGCCGGCGCGGAGCAGCGCATCCCATTTTCCCGAATCTTTGGCCAGCTCGTCGAAGGCGGAGTTGAGCGCGGGGAAGAGGATTCGGTCGGCCTGCTCGCGCGAAGATGCCTGCTGCAACTGCGCATGTGTCCATTGGCCCTGCAGGCGGCCATCTTCTCCAAAGCCAAATGCCTCGTCGTAATCGCGCAACTGCACGGCGCTTGGTGGAGAAAGCCGCACCGGCGCTTCGTCCTTAGGCGCGGCACGTTGAGGAATCAGCACCGTCCATTCCCGCTCCGCGCCGAACTCCGCGCGGATATAGCTCGCGGTGTGAAATGGCTGGAACGGCATATCCAGACCCGTGATTAAAACCTTTCGAACCGTCCGGTCCAGACCTTTCAGCGCCGGATAGGAATCGAGAATGTTCCGGTTGATCTTTTCCTGAGCGATCGTCCAGCGATGCTCCTCATACCTTGCGCTGCCCGTGCGAATCGAAAGGAACACGAGCGCCGTCACTCCTGCATAGACGGCGGCGGTTCGCCAGATCCCGTCTCGGTGAAATGGCCGGGAAAGAAACAGCACCGGCGAGAAGGCGAGCGCCGCGCCCGTCCAGGCGTACATGCTGTCCAGGTGATTGGGAAGAACGGCGTACGGCAGCAGCGCAGCAGCGCCCGCCGCCACCAGCGTGCATGCCATGATCATCGGCTCGCGGCGCCGGTAAAGGGCAGCCATCCCGCTCAACACAAGCACCAGCGCAGCGGGATGAAACAGACGCGACACGTAGAACCAGAACCCGCGGATCACCGCTGCGGGCGCGAGGCTGACGTGGTACGGGCTTTGGGCGTCCGTCTTCACGTGCAGCACGGCGGTCATGGAGTGCATGTTTGCAGCCAGGCCCGCCGCGAAGAAAACGCAGCCACCGGCACACAGCAGAACGCCCATGCGCCGTTGCGCGCCGCGGCACAGATAAATCTGGATCAGCCAAAAGCCGAGCGCCGAAACGAAATAAGTCTCTTTCGTGCAGCCGATCAGCAGAAGGAGCATGGCGCATACCGCGGCCCATCGCCGGTCGCCCGTTTCGCGGAAGCCGTACCAGGCATGCATGGCCAGGATCAGGTAGAAATACGATAGCGTCCCGAACGCGTCATGCAAGTAGTCCACGTAGAAGCCCGGATGCGCAAACAAAAGGACGCAATAGGCCAGAGCGATAAACCAGGAGATCGGTTGTCCGAAGATCCGCCGCGCGAGAGCCGCGGTGAGTGCCGCATTGGCCAGCGTTATCAGGACCAGGACGAATAAGTAACCGTCGAGGCCCAGCTTTCCGAAGACTTCCATCGCCAAAAATCCCAGAGGACGCGGCCATTGCAGCTTCTCGCCAACGGAGTGGCCGTCGTAACTGAGTCCAGGCGGGAAGTAGAAATCGTCGTGGTGCGGAACGAGCGGATGAACGTATCCCGGAAAAACGAACTGCAGGCAGAAAAAATATGCCAGCGCCGCGATAGCCAGCAGCTTCATTTGTACGCAGCGCAGACCACCCGCTTGCCGCGCCGGTGCTGCTCGTAGGCTCCGGGCGGCGCCTCGACAAACTCTACGCGCCGGAATCCCGCCTGCTCGAGCATGAACCGGAGCGCGTTGGGCGATGGGCAGGTCGCCAGAGGCGAAGCGCCGGTTTCCGGGTTCTCGTGGTAGAACTCGCCCGATTCGTCGATCAGCGCCAGCACGCCGTGATACGGCCGCGTCCACTCGCGCGCGCCCCATTCGGCGACGCCGTCCACTTCGTCGATGACCTGCGTTTCGATCACACAAAGCTCGCTGGTGACGCGGCAGATCTTGCGCAGGCACAGCATGGGATTTTCCAGGTGATAGAGCAGCCCGAGGAACAGACACAGCTCATATTGGCCGATGTCATCGGCAGGCAGATCCTCGCAATTCCCCTGTTCGTACACCACATTCCGGAGTCCTAAGACTTCAGCGACAAACCGCGCTTTCACCAGGTTGGATTCGCGAAGGTCGATGCCGCGAACCTCGCGCACGCCTTTGCGCGCCATGGCCACCGAGTAATAACCTTCATGGCAGCCGACGTCGATGCAACGAATCTTCGGAAGACGATCCCCGAAGTGCCCGTCGACCACGCGGCTTACCATTTCCAGGCGCGTCTGATGAATCGGCAAGACGCCGGGCGGCAGCACCGAAGCCGTGCGGCCGTGCACGCCCAGGTCAAACTCGTAGAACCAGGGACCGAGAGCCGCGATCCGGGCCTGCACTTCCTGCGCGCTGGTGGGCATCAATGCAACCTCTCCAGCCAGGCGCCCGGCCAGTACGTCACGTTCTCCGTCAGTTCGCCTGCGTGAAAGAGCCAGGCAGGCTGCTGCTGCCGGAACTCGGGATGCCGCGCGGCAAACTCGTTCACAGCCGCCAGAGGATTGTCCGACGTCCATTCCGGCTGCCCGCCGGGTACGTCCGCCAGCTCGCGCATGATGCCGTCCGTCGCAATGATGTACGATCCTGGCGTCACAAAGCGAGAGTAGCATTCCAGCTCCCGAGCCACGTGATCCTTCGTGTGGCCGGAGTCGAGAATCACGAGCACCGACTCTTCCGGCCGGACCATCTGCCCGACGCATGCCGTTACCTCGGCCGACACCGAGTCGCCTTCGATCAGCGAAATGCGCGACCCCAGTAGGTGCCGGCTGATCGCCTCACGCTGGGCGGCGTCGATGTGCTGGTCAATGCCGATCACTCTCCCCTTGCCGAGCGCCTGGCACAGCGTCGCATGAAACATCAACGAGCCGCCGCCGAAAACCCCGGTTTCAATAATCACATCGGGCCGCACGCGGTACACTACTTCCTGCAAACGGATCAAATCCTCCGGCAACTGCAGCACGGTGTGCCCGAACCAACTGAAGTTGTGGTAGTACCGCAAACTCCAGCCCACCCGGACCCACTCGCGCGAAATCGCTTCAAAAGCGGCCTTGGAATACAGGTTGAATGTCCGCTCCGATCCGCCGTCCACCGTGGTGAGATGCCGCGCGGCAGTGTCGATGATGATTTTCACCCGCCCATTGTAGCGCGAGCGATGCTCAGACCCACTCCGGTTGCCGCGCATCGGCCGGGTCGGCAAACCGGTCGTTCGGAACCGTCGGAAACCAGTCCGGCCGCAGAGGATCACGATCGTACGGATATCCGCCCAGCTTCCAGAAAAGCGCGGCATACTCAGCCAGTTTGTTGCGGTCGAGGCGCACGCCAAGACCCGGCCCAGTCGGCACGGCAATGGAGCCGTTCTCGTACCGCATCAATCCACCCTCGATCACGTCGCCAGCCAGGTGATGATAATGCGCGTCCGCGGCGAAAGTCAGGTTGGGAATCACCGCGCCCAGGTGCAGCATGGTGGCCAGTTGAATCCCCAACTCGCCGCTCGAATGCACCGCCACTCCCAGTTGAAACGTCTCACAGATTCCAGCGGCTTTGATGCACGGCCGGATGCCTCCCCAAAACGTCGTATCCAGCAGGACCACGTCTACCGCGGTGTCCAGCACGTTCGCGGCGAGCTGTTCGAAGTTCACCACCACCGTGTTGGTGGCGAGCGGCACGCGCACTTTCTCGCGCGTGCGCCGCATGCCGTTCAGCCCGAACACCGGATCCTCCAGGTAATCGTTGCGAAGGCCCTCGATCTCG
The DNA here is from genome assembly GCA_020073305.1 of Terriglobia bacterium. Taxonomy (GTDB): domain Bacteria; phylum Acidobacteriota; class Terriglobia; order Bryobacterales; family Bryobacteraceae; genus QHXW01. The sequence goes on along the minus strand of JAIQFK010000016.1, from coordinate 15,402 downwards.
CGCCCGAACCAGATCGCCTGCTCGGTCGACCACGCGCCGTTAGGATCGAAACGAAACCGGTCACCCGCGAACGAGGCTGCCAGCGCGCGGTAGACTTCCAATTCATACTCCGGCGGGAAGACGCCGCCCTTCAGCTTGTGCGTGGTGAAGCCGTAGCGTTGCTTCATCTCCCGGGCGTGATCGACCACTTGGTCGACGGTGCGAACCTCGCCTGACCCGTCTTTCTGATTCGCATAACGAAAGAACAGGTAGCTCGCAAACGGAATCCGGTCGCGCAGCCGGCCGCCCAGCAGCTCCGAGACCGGCACTCCCCACCGCTGCCCCAGAATGTCCAGGCAAGCGAATTCGATCGCCGCCAGCATCTGGGTTCGATTGTTGTAGAGCGAGGCCGTCGGGTTGGCGATCTTGAACCGCAGTTCTTCAAGGCGCGCGGGATCGTGGCCTACCAGGTATGGCTTGAGGCCGCGAAATGCTGCTTCGGCGGATTCTCCGCCACCACCCATCTCACCCAGTCCCACCAGTCCTTCATCCGTCGTCACTTCGACAATCGTGCGGACAAAGCGCCCCCAGTGAGCGCCGTTCCCGTGCCGCAGGGGCGCATGCAATGGGACGGTGACCGTTGTCGCGCGAAGGTCTGTGATTTTCATAGGAGGAGGACGAGAATTTCTGGCTCGCTTGTTGCGCGGGCCTGGATGCCTGCCTTACCTCTTTACAGGCACATCCAGCCGCAGCTCTTTCATGAATCGCTCGCGCATGTTGCCAAGCCACGCGTCATCATACCGCCGGTTCAGGTCAATCTTTGCGACAGCTACGGTTCCATTTTCGGATGCCGCGGCCAGCGCCTCGCCATTAGGATCCAGGATCAACGAAGCGTCACCGTACGTCGAGCTCGTTAGAAATACATGATTCTCAATCGCTCGCGCCCGGGTCAGGGTCGGGTTGCCATCCCAGATGGGCATTAGAATCATCTCCGCGCCTTTCAACGCCAGCGCGCGTGCCGGATCCGCGTACTCGACGTCCCAACAGATCATGATCCCTATCTTCCCGAAGTCCGTGCGGAACACGGGGTAATCGTTGCCGGGGGTCAGTCCGGCTTCGATCTCTTCGCGCGGCAGGTAGACCTTGCGATATTTGCCGACCAGCCTGCCGGCCCGGTCGATCAGGATGGCCGTGTTATACACCGCGGGAGCTTCGCGCTCGTAAATGCCGGCGATGATGTAGGCATGCTTGCGGCGCGCCACTTCGCCCAGCCGTTCGGCCGTCGGTCCCGCGAGCGGCTCTGCGACTTCGGCGTCCGCTTTTCCCGTGCCCGCCACCGTCATGCCTTCAGGCAACAGAATCACGTCGGTCTTTGCGGGCACCGCGCGCTCGATCAGCTCCAGAAACTGGCTCACGTTCTCCGATGCCGAATGGGTCTTTTGAGGATGAAACTTCACGGCAGCCACCGTGATGACGCGCGGCCCCGGGTCAACGATCTCTTCGAGCGAGATATCGTCCCACCAAAGAGTAGCTTGCGGAGCGTTCGCGAGGTACAGCTCGATTTTCACGGCCGCGGCCTTTTCCGGCGCGGGCGCATCCAGAGTCAGCCGGGTCCACTCCCCATCACGAGTGATCGCGTACGGGTAGTCCGGCCGTCCGGCGACTTTGTCGTCAGCCGTGCGCCAGTCGAGGCGCGCCACCACTTGCGAGGCTTCGTCCTGCAGTCCTTCCGCGCGATAGTAAGCTGCGAACCGGTACCACTGGCCCGGCGAGATTCGCGGGGCCCGATATTCCCAGCCGCCGTACTCGGCCGCGTTGCTGTTCCCGGAGATCGCGAGCGACCCGGTCTCACCGCGGTAACACGTGCTGTCGACAAAAGTCTTGGGCGCAATCTCGGAACGCGCAGCCCAGACCGTCCAGCCGGACGGTAGACCATTTGGAGCCGGCTTGAACGCAGACTGGCTGATACGTAGCGGCGCGGCAACGCCGAGAGCCGCGAAAACCACAAGCCCCATGCCCGCCCGCGCTGTGATAGCCCGCATGCAACCCTTCCTCTGATGCCGATGCTATCACAGGCCAAATGAGCGCATTCTATCAGCGTTTGTCAAACCGAGCCGCGACCAAAAGGGAGCGGTCGCTTTTAGAACCTCACACGCAACGCGAGCTGCAACACGCGCGGGTCGTACGTCGCTGTGATCTGGCCCAGATTACCGGTCGCAACCGTCAGCAGATTGCACTGCGGGATGCCGTTTGTGCCGGGTGAACAACCCGGTTGATAGAACTCAACCTGATTGAACACATTGAATGCTTCGGCGCGAAATTCCACATTCAGCCGTTCGCCGAAATGGAACGTCTTCGCCACGGCCAGATCCGTGTTTACCCGGCTGGGTCCTCGGAATGCGTTCCGGGGCAGCGAGCCATACGTGCGCTGGCCCGCGGCCGGAACATAGTTCGGGTCATTGAAATAATCCGGCACGGCGAAATCCGCCGGACTGAACCAGTAATTTCCAGTGACGCCGTTGATGGTCTGCGTTTGATGCGGGTCGAGGATCTGCACACCGGAAGTAACCAGATTCGGCCGCACCAGATTCGCATCGCCGGCGCCGGAAGGACCGGGCTTCGTCGTGCTCGCGGTCAGCCCCGCCGTCAGGTCCAGCGGAAAGCCCGTGCGATAGCTGACGATCGGATAGAGGCTCCAGCCTCGCGTAAGCAACTTCGGGCCGCGGCCGAACCAGTGGTCGAACGGGATATCCCATCCGCCGCTGAACGACAGACGGTTGCGCACGTCCTGATCTGAGGCGGCCCGCATAATCCGGTGATCGTAGTAAGGAACCGCGGAATTGCGCTGGCGGAAACCGGAAGCATTATCGATGCTGTGCGCAAGAGTGTACGCGATCGTGAAAAACGTGTTTCCTACCCCGTGCCAGTCGGAGAACCGCTTAGTGATGCTGGCCTCCAGCCCGTTGTAGCTCTGGTCAGCGATGTTTTCAAACATTTCGAGATAGCTGAAACCATTGTCGGCAGTCAACCCGTATTGGGAGTTGATGAGGCGGTTGTTCGTTCCCCGGATCATCGGATTCTGGTCCACCAGTGCCGTCAACCCACGCGCCGAGCTGCCGACGTAGGTCACTTCCGCGACCAGGTCGTGCGCCAGTTCCTGCTGCACGCTGAAGCTGTAGTCATAGACGTACGGCGTGCGGAGGTGCGGATCCACGAAGTAGACGGAATTGCCTCCGAAGGGCAGCAAACCCGCCGCGCCGAAGTCAATGTTGCCGGCCGGAGGCCTGGACGGAAACGGATTCGGGATCCCGGCCGCCACAAACGGATTCGAAAGATAGTTCACCGGACCGGTCGGATTGGCGGCGAGAGGGTTGAAAAACAGGTTTGCGGCGCCGAAGAAGGGAGCCTGGCCGTTGAACTGCAAGTTGTCTTCGGCCTTCAGAATGTCATAGAACATTCCAAAACCGCCGCGCACGCTGGTCCTGCCGTTGCCGAACACGTCCCACGCGAATCCCAGACGCGGAGCCCAGTCGTTCTTGTCCGGGAAGTTGACGCCCGTTGGCGCACCCTTGTCGCCGGGGTAGACCAGGCCGATTGGCGCGTTCACAAAGCGCTGCGACTGCTGGCCGGGAATGAGCGAGAAGGATCGCCCCTGCAGGTCTTTCTTAGGTGAGTTGTATTCGTAGCGCACGCCGAGCGTGAGCGTGAAGTTCTTGCGCAGGTGCCACTCGTCTTGCGCGAACCCGTTATAGTTCTTAGTGCGGACGTTCGATGGAGCTTCGCCGAACTGCGTGTAGTAATCCGGCAGGCCGAACAGAAAATCGGCCAGGTCGTTCTGAGATCCGATCCCGCCCGCCGTTCCGCTGAACAGGAAGTACCCGTTCACCAGATAGTCGTACACCGTATTGTTCTGGAAGGCCGCCAGTCCGCCTCCGAACTTCCAGTTATGCCGGCCGCGAATCCAGGTAAGCGTATCCGAGTACACGTACGTGTTGTTGATGATCGTGGTCGGGCCGCCATAGGAGAAGCCGGTATCCATGCCGCTGTTAAACGCCAACAGCGGAGGGCCTGATGCACGATCAGGCGTGATGCCCACGCCCAGTTGTGAGGCGGTGGGAAGCTTAGCCGCCGGCTGATCCTGCAGTGTATTGGACCGTTGCGCCGTCATACGCGCTTCGTTCAGCAGCGCCGGCGAAAACGTGCGCGTGTACACGATATTTCCGAAGTATTGAAGGAACCGCGTGGTGTCGGGATACCCCGGAACGTTCGCGCCGTACGTGAACGGGTTCAACTGCGGGTTGTTGTTCCGGCCGAGCGTGGCGGAGATCCGGTCCTTCTCGCTGACCTGATAATCCACCTTTCCCGTGATCTCGTCGCGATTGTCGCTGGAGGCGGCCTGCGGAAACAACGTGCCGCTAGCGGAAGTCGGAACCAGGCCGGCCTTAATGTAGTTCTGCGCGATCGGATCGATCCTCGCCGGATCAATAATGGCTTGCGCCGCCAAGTTCGGGTTCGCCTGGAAGTACGGATTCTGGTGCAGGAAGCTTGCGACCAGCGGGTCCGGGGCGCCGTTTGCCGCGTGCGAGAAATCGCCGTTCAGCTCTGCGGGAGTGTACACCGTCACGCCCGGATTAATCGCGGTCGCGGTCTGCCTCTGCCCCTGATATCCCACAAAGAAAAACAGCCGGTCCCGTCCGTTCACGATTTTCGGGATGGTGATCGGTCCGCCGAGAGTTCCGCCGAACTGCTGCCGCTTGAGCACCGGCACGGGCAGGTCTTGCTGGTTATTGAAAAAGCTGTTGGCATTGAACGCGTCGTTGCGCACGAAATCGAACACGCTTCCATGAAGATCGTTGGTGCCTGACTTCGTCACCACGCTGATGATGCCGCCCGCGTTGCGGCCGTACTCAGCCGTGTAGTTATTCTGTAAGACCTTGAACTCCGCGATGGTGTCCGGGTTCGGGTTATAGACCACGCCATTATCGAGCAGGTCGTTATTCATCCCGCCGTCCAGCAGGAAGGTGACCGAATCGGAGCGGCCGCCGGCCACGCTGTAAGTACCCGCGGAGTTCGAATCCGGATTCGTTTCCACCACACCCGGCAACGTCAGCGCGAGATCCAGCACATTGCGCCCGTTCAGTGGAAGCTCCTGCACCGGCTTACCGGTGACGGATTGGCCGATGGTGGAGTTGACCGTCTCCACGGTCACGCTGTTGGCCTCTACCATTACGGTTTCCGTGGTTTGCCCAATCGCCATGGGAATGTCCACTCGCAGGGTTTGGTTGATCAGCAACTCCTGGCCCGCTAACACTACCTTTGTAAAGCCCGTATGTTCGGCCGTTATCGTGTAACTGCCAATCGGCAGATCCAGTACCTGATATGTTCCGTCCGCGCCGGACTCCGCGGTGCGGCTGAGGTGCGTGGCGGTGTTCGTCACCGTGATCCGCGTAGCCGGAATCACCGCGCCTTGCGGATCGGTAACCACGCCGGTAATACGTCCGTTCGCATTCTGAGCGAGCGCGGACATAGCTCCGCAGAGCGCCAGCACAAGGGCAAGCGATACTCTTTTCATGTCAAGACCCCACCTTTTGAGAACTCGGACACTCTGATCGGCTGAGTGATCCGAGTTACACAGGTTAGTTACAGATGCCGAGAGTATAGCGGCCTCACTCTTGCCCTTCCAATCTGATTGGGGTGAGACGTCTCTTTTCTGGGGTGAGCGCGGCGTGGCGAATCGCCAGCAGCGTTAGGTTCGCTTACTTAACCTCGAAGTCGGATTCCACTTCGGTACTGCACGCCGGCGGCGAGATCGTGCCACCCTGTCCGGAATATTTCTCGCTAACGATAATCGGATCCATTCCCGGATATCGCAAGATCCCGGTCATGTTGATGGCCTGTGGATTCAGAAACTGCACGTCGAGGACTTTGGTGCCCAGGTCGTCAAACACCAGCAGGTGGCTTGGATCCGGCCGTTCCACGTGCGATGCGGAATTCGCTGCCGTGAATGTGTTCCTGTCCAGACGCGCCACAAGAGTGCCGCTATCGTTGAACACGCGAAAGCTGATCAGCAGATCGGAGGAATCGCGATCGATCCTGAGTACCTCCTCCCCATGAGCCCGGAAAACAACGTGGGGGAACTCGGTGATGACAGACACCCGGTTGCCGAGATACAGCGCCACCGCGTTCCTTGGAATCGGGCAGTTGCTGCTGACTGGCTGCGGGAGCACCGCGGCCACCAGCGGAGCCACCTGCTGCTTGAGTTCCTCGGCTGCATTCGCTCGATACAGGTACAGCAGCATGCCCAGGTCCGCGGCGAAGACGAACGCGCAGATGGCAATTCGGTGCTTCCATGGGAACTCATCGTGCCCGCCTACAGCAAGAACAATCACGGCGCCCGCAAGCGTCATACACAGGGTCGCAAACATAGCGCTCTCGACCTTGAACGCTACGATCACCAAAGGAATTGCAAGCAGCGCGACTGCGTCCCGCCGATCAACACGCATGATCCGGCCGCCCAGCCATGCGGAGAGTCTATCGCATCCCCGGAATCCGCGCTCTTGACCGACTGCTACTAACCGGCACGCTCTCAGGCTGCGAGCGCGGCCAGTTGCCTGGCGGCGTTCGAATGCACCCAGACCTCGGCAATCCGATCGCCCTGCATGCGGAAGATCGCGATGCCCTCGTAACGCATGACCTTGTTGGTCGCGGCTATCCCCATGAACTCGCCTTTGTGCGTTCCTTCCCCGTGAAATCGCATGACGACCCTGTCGCCGTCGAACAACAGGTCCTTCGCCTGATGCTGGATATCGGGGAATGCCGCCTGCGTGGGGCGTATGTATCCCTCGCGGAACGCGGAAATGCCGGCCATGTCGTGACCGCCTCTGTCCTCGGGTCCGCCGTGATGCATGATGGCGTTCTCTGTAAACACCTCGGTCAGCGCGCCAAGGTTTTGCCTGTTCCAGACCTCTTCGAGGAGCTTATTCATCGTCCGCTTACGCGCTTCGTTGTTCGACATTGTTCTCTCCATCTCGCGGTTTGGTGCGCACCGGTACAGGCACGGCCAGATTGACGTTCTCGGCGGTGTCTACGCGGTTCACGGCCCGTTTGCAACAATACTACACTGACCCTCTACCTAAGATAATCAGATCCGCTTCTGTACTAGACTGTAATTGGCAGGCCTGTCTGGCCGAGTGCGCAAGCGTCGAACCAACTGCCCGCCGGAAGGAGGATTCGATGCGCGTCAGTCAATGTGTGGGATGCACCAAACTTGCGTGCCCGGATGTGAAGCACGATTGTTACGTCGTCCCCGGCATCAATGTGAAACCGGAGACTGTCTCCATCGTGATGGTGTCGGAAGCCGCACCGGAGAAAGCCGATGACTACTATTACGCCAAGGGGAATCCGCTGTTTGAGCAAACCACGGTCCAGGCATTCAACGACGCAGGCGCGAACGTGTCGTCGGTGAAAGACATCGTGAACCGGGGCGTGTATCTCACCACGGCCGTAAAATGCGCCAAAAAGGATTACGGAATCCAGACGGACACTATCCACGAGTGCTCTTTTCTTTTGGAGAAGGAACTGTCTCTGTTCCCGAACGTGAAGGCGCTGATGCTGATGGGCGATGTCGCCATCAAGTCGCTCAACTACATCGCACAGCGGGCCGGCGAAAAACGCGTGATTCCCGCCGGCTCTACTTATAAGATCCGCGGCCAGAAGTACTCGTTCCGCGGCATCCGGGCCTTCCCGTCGTACTTACAAGCTGGCCCGAGTTTCTTCATCGAGAAAAGCAAGCGCAGGATGATCGCCGAGGACATCGCCGCCGCACTGCGTTTGGTGGCGTGAACGGGGAAGCGCAGTACAATGGATAGCGACGATGGCAGAGCCCGTAATTGTGATCGATCCGGAAGTCATGAGCGGAACGCCTTGTTTTCGCGGCACCCGCGTTCCGTTCAAGAATCTCATTGACTACCTCGAGGGCGGCCATTCCTTGGGCGAATTCCTGCGCCAGTTTCCCACCGTCACCCGTGAGATGGCCGTGCAGGCACTTGAGGAAGCGAAGGATTCATTGCTCTCGAAAATCGGATGAAGATTCTGCTGGATGAGTGCCTGCCACTCGATTTCCGGCACAGCTTTCCGGCTCATGACGCGCACACCGCTCAATGGGCGGGTCTGAGAGGCAAGAAGAATGGCGAGTTGCTTCGGGCTGCCGAACTTGCAGGCTACGATGTACTGTTGACGGTCGACCAGGGAATGCCCCACGAACAGCGTACCGCTGGCCGGAAACCCGCAATCATTCTACTGCGTTCCCGCACCAATCAACTCGAAGATCTCTTGCCACTGGCGCACGCGGTCTCACAGGCGTTGGAAACGATTCAGTCAGGCCAAGTTGTCGCGATTCCGTAGTCAGCCCGATCGAAGCACAGACTGGACCTTACATTGAGCCTCGACGGCTCGGCCTGTTGTGCCCTTAAGCTCACACCCGTTTCTTCGGCACGCCCTTCGTGTGACAGTCCGCGCACTTCACGAAGTGAATATTGTGTTTGCTCCCGACCGATGCGAAAGTCGTATCCATCTTCTCCACGTCCAGGCCGCAGTTGGAGAGGCGGGGATGGCACGTTGCGCACGACGCCCGCGTGGTCTCGCCGTGCTTCTCGTGGCACCCCAGGCAACTGATGCCTTCGTGCACGCCGATGCCTGTGCGATCATCGCCCGAACCCACCTGGCGCGTGGCGAGCGGGGCATGGCACTGATAGCACAGTGCCTGACGCGTGTCCGGACTCATTCGAACCGGCCGGTCTTGGTCCCGCATCGCTGGAAGCGGCAGGTCGATTGCCGCAACATGCATTTGCTCGCGCCGGTCGAACAACGCGAGCGAAGGCCGCTGAATTTCTTCCCGCGCCGCCGGGCGCGGCCGGGCTTGCGAAGGCTTGCGGAGCGGTTCCCCGCGCCGGTGCATTTCATGGCAGGTCAGGCAGGGAATCGCCGGCTGGTTGGTCCACGTGGCATCCGTGAACTGCCACGGTCCGCGCGTATCGATGGGCGTCACAAGCTGCCGGATGCCGCCGTCAAAGTAGCTGCCGTGGCACCGCAGGCAATCGTCCATCAGCAGCCGCTGGCGGTTGTGTTTTTCATCCAGGAAGATCTTGGAAAACGCCGAACCGTGCGGGCCCGCCTGCCAGTCCGCAAATTCCTGGCGGTGGCAACTCTTGCAGCGCTCCATCATGCGCACCACATCCAGGCCTTTGAGCTGAACCTGTTCCGGAACGTCGCCCTCGGTATGCTTCGCCAGCCGGCGCGCATTGGCCATGTGAAACGAGGGGCCGCTGGTGAAGGAATCGCCGTGACACGCCGCGCAGCTCACCGAGCGGTGCGTCGATTGTTTCCACAAATCGTACGACGCGCGAATCTCGTGACACCCCGCGCAGCCCTCCCCGCCCGTCGCCGTGTAGTAAACGCTGGAGGCCGGCACCAATAGCAGGAGCGCAACCAGCGCCGGCGCGGCCGTCCACACGTATTTCAGCATCACGCGAACCGGGTGCCCTTCCATTGCTTCACCAGATGATCGGACGCGCGATACGCCATCGCCATGATGGTCAGCACCGGATTGAATCCGCCGTTGGTGACATGCACGCTCGCATCGATCACGAACAGATTGTCGGCATCATGAACCTGGCAGTACTGGTTCACGACGGAAGTGGCGGCGTCCTGACCCATCCGGCACGTGCCCGCCTGGTGCTGTCCCGCGCTCAGCCCCGGTCCTGATAATTTCTTCCACGTTTGAACCGCGCCGGCCTCTTTGAGCCACGCCTCCGCTTTCCCGGCCATCACGGTGCTGATCTCGATCGTGTGCGGATGCTTCTCACCCGAAAGCCGCGCCACCGGAATTCCCCAGTGGTCCTTCACTACGGGATCCACCTGCACACGCGAATCGAACACCGGCATCTCCTGCGTCGGGCCTTGTATCGCGATCGCCCTTCGATATGCGCTGCGCATGAAATCTTTGTGCGCCTTGCCCCAACGCGGGAGGCCGGGGGGGATCATGCTGACGAACTGGTAGGGCAAGCGGATAAATTCGTTCGCCAGCATGGCCCCCCCGACAAGACCGGGATTCCCGTGGTTGTAATCGCTGATCGCGATGCCCGCTCCCGGCCCCAAGTCGTCGTAAACATCCATGGGCATCAGGGCGAGCGCACCCGTGTAAGTGTGTCCCTGCAGGTTTCTCCCAACCCAGTCGTGACGATTGCCGAGCCCGTCAGGAAACATCCTGCTCTTCGAATTCAGCAGCAGCCGGGCGGACTCGATGGCGCCGCAAGAGACGATCACCAGGTCCGCATCCTGCTGGTGAAGCTCGTCGTTCGCATCGAAATAGACAACGCCCGTCACGCGGCCGCGCTCATTTGCGACGATCTCCTTCACCACGCACTCGGTCCGCAGCTCGCAATTCTTGGTGGCCAGCGCCTTCGGGATCACCGTATTGTGCGTGCCGCATTTGGCATCCACTTCGCAGGCAAACCCCACGCACCAGCGGCAGCGCATGCAGGCGGGCCGCCCGTTGTAAGGGATGCTGTTGCGCAGCATGGGGATGTCGAACGGATGCAATCCCAGCCGCTTTGCCGCGGGGTAGAGCACCTCGTATTCGCGGTTCGGCGGCAGCGGCGGCATAGGCAGCGGCCGGCGCCGCGGCGCATGAAATGGGTCGCCGGACACATCGCCCGAAACGCCGATCTCCCACTCCGCCTTTTCGTAGTAGGGCTCCAGGTCCTGATATGAAACCGGCCAGTCTGCGAGCGTACTGCCGGCAACGTGGCCGTAGGTCGAGCGCATGCGGAAATCTTTTTCCAGGTAGCGCCACGCCATCGCGCCATAGCTGAACGTGCCACCGCCCACGCACGCTGCGTTGTTGTGATAACTGCCGCCGCTCGCGCGCACAACCCTTTCGCGCCCCTGCCCGTCCACCAGCACGCGCGGATTGCGCTCATCGTCCGGACCGAAGGCCTGCCCCAGCGGCGAGGTGCGCTGGTTGCACAGATCATCCTTCCGGCAATCAAACGGCGAGTACCACTTCCCGCGCTCCAGCAGGACGACGCTCAACCCTGCCTCCGCCAGCTCCTTGGCGACGATGCCACCGCCGGCTCCCGCGCCGATGATCACCGCGTTCACGCGCTTCAGCGCCACGGCAGCTCACCCTTCTTGGGATCCGCGAAGTCATAGCGCAGCCGCCCGCGCAACGGCGGATACGGCAGGCCCACCATCTTCCAGCTCACGCGGTCGCGATTGCCGCCGTGCCGCGGGTCGCCGTAGAAACCCTGCATCGTATGCGCCACCAGCAAATCGAAAAACGGCCTCAGCTCCGCATGGGTCTCGATGTGATGCAGCACGGCCACCTGCTGCGCGCTCGCTAAGTCAGCGAAAGGCTTTCCTGCAAAGTCGATACTCGCTTGATCGATTTGCGCGATTCCCCGACGGTAGGTTTTCTGAAGGGGCTTATAGAAGCGCGTCAATTGCGTGTCCATGAAATGGACCACCCCGGCCTTCGCCGCGCCCGCATCCTGATCCTCCGGGATGATCTGCGCGCAAACCGCCTCTACCATCCGGGCTTCCTCGACCGTAAAGAACCGCCACGGGCTTCCGCGCCGGCCGCACGCCGCAATCGGGACAGCGATTCCGGCCGCGATAAAACTCCGCCTGGAGGGACGTTTCACAGTAAAGCCACTGGGGCACGCAGAGTGCCAGCTCTAACTCTTGATTTGTCAGCGGCTTACTTGGATGAAAAGAGTGACAGCCCACGCTCTTTGGGGAAAAAGACCCACAGCTCTGATTTGCGGCAGTCTGACCTTGCCCCTACGGACAGCTCGCCCGGCTTCTCAATTTCGGATTGGCGATCACGCGTTCCCGACTCGGTTGCTCAACCTCGAACCATCGCGCGCGAGGGCTTCCCGTCAGGGACGCGCGGGGGCCAGCCGGAATGCGGCCATCTCGTTGCCGTTGCGCACCAGCAGGCGGTCACCAGCCAGCGCCGGATGGTTCCAGGTTTTGCCTTCTATCGCCGGGACTCGCGCAAGTTCGGTGAACTGGTCGGGAGCCGCTTTAACCAGCGCGAGCTCACCCTCCTCCGACAGCACCAACAGCACACCCTGATCGCGCAACAGGACGAGTTGGCCGGCGCCGTAGCGGCCGCCCTTCCACTTGCGCGTGCCGTCCTTGGCGTCGATGCACGCGAGAATGGCGCCGTTGAAGCCGTACACATAGCCATCATAGACTACGGAGTCGTTAAAGCTGGGCTTCAACCCGGCCGACGTCCACCGCTCTTCGGCGGTCCAACCGGCGGGTCCGTGGGCAACCGCGATGCGGCGCATCCCGACTCCGCCCATAGCGTCGCCGCCCGTGATCAGCAGGCCGCCATCCGCGGTCACGGCCGGCTGCATAATACGGGTATCAGATGGCCACGAGTACTTCCAAAGTAGCGTGCCGTCCGCCGGTGCGACGCTCGTCGCGCCGGCTGCGCTCATCAGCACGATCTGCTGTACGCCGTCAATGGTGACGAGATGTGGCGAGCTGTAGCTATCGCCGCCCTTTGGGCCGAGCCAGCGGGGCGCTCCGGTGGCGAGGTCGTAGGCGACCAGCCTGCCGGCGGCGGCCACAATTACGGCGTCGCCAAGCACCAACGGTGAACTCGCGAAGCCCCAGCCCGGGGTCTTCATGCCAGTGTCGGACGCAGCGTTGCGCGACCATAGCACCGCGCCATCACGGGCGTCGAGCGCATTCACAATTCCGGTTGCGCCAAACGTGTACACGTGGCCGTCGTGGAGCGTCGGTGTCGCGCGCGGGCCTGGACCGGCATTCGATTCCCAGAACCGGGTTGCGTCGCGGTGCGCCCACACCGGATTGCCGGTCGTCGCGTTGTAAGAGGTGACGATCTCGTCGTCGCCGCGCTGCTCCTGGGTGTAAATAAGGTCGCCGTTGACCGCGAAGGATCCCCAGCCCGGTCCTACTGGCCGGCGCCATAGCTCAACCGGCCGCGAAGTGGACCAGTCGGTCGCAATCCGTGTGCCGGGGATGATGCTGTCACGGCCGGGTCCGCGGAAGCCAGGCCATTCGGCTTCTGTCTTCGCTATGACGGGTGTTTTCGGGAGGGCTGCCGGCTGCACTTTGGCGTGGTGGGCTATGGGTTGTTCCGCGGGAATTTTGGCGGCCACCGGAGCCGCCGGAGGTGTCGTTGGGAGCGCCGCCGGCAGCGTTGTGGGAAGTGCCGAAAGCTGGCCGCTGGGTTGTCCCACCAACCGTTCCTCGTGAGTCTTCGACCAACGCCAGGCGAAATCCGAGGCGCCACTGCCATTGATGCCATTGGTTCGCAGGAGCGTACATCCAACGCATGCAAGCAGAATAGCCCCAACCATCGAAGCGCGCCGGGGCCCGGTGGATAGGCGATGGCCGGCCGCGGCACCGGCGACGAGGGCAAGGCTCATGACCGGGATGGAGTAGAAGGGGAACATGAACCCCATCATCCCCCCTGCAATCGACTTGTCGATGAGGCGCGACGTCGCGACCGATGCGACGATTATCAGCAGGAGAGCGCCCCAGCGATCGAGATGAGGCGCCCGGCTGAAGAACGCCCACCACACGAGGACCGCCAACGCGGCTGCGAGTGCCGCAAATATGCAGTAAATCAGGGCGTCCGGCACGAACCTGGGTACGCCGAACATGGCCAGCCACTGCAGCACTACCGCTACGACGCCCGGCCACAGCCGGATCGGTTTCCGGGGAGCCGGCTCTCCAGCCTGAGCGATATTCATATCAGGGACTATACGCTCCACACCGCAATTTGTTCCATTTTTCTGACGGAAAAACCGGAAACCAGCAAACCAGGCAAACCAGCAAACCAAGCAAACCAGCAAACCAGGGACGGAGACTGGAGTGCGCCCCTAAAGTGACACACGGAAATCAGGGACAGTTCTACATTGAATGGAGAACTGAACCTGATGAAGAAGAATCGAGTCTTTAGCGCGAAGTTCAAAGCGGAGGCGGTGCGCCGGATGCAGTCCGGAGAAAGCCCCTCCGCGCTGGCGCGATCGTTGCGACTGCGCCGGAAGCTGCTGTACGAATGGCGTAATGCGGTGTTGGCGGGCCGGCCGCTGCGGAGCGCCGGGCGGCCGAAGCAGCGGCCCGATGCAGGATCTGGCCCCGAGAATGCGGCGGCGCGGGTGAAAGAACTGGAACAACTGGTGGGCCAGCTCACCCTGGAGAACCGTTTTTTCAAAGGTGCCTTGCGGCGCATCAAGGAGCTACGCCAGCGGAACGACGGAGCTGGCGCAGCGGCGTCTTCGCGCAGATCCAAGCCATGACGCAGCCACAAGGCGGAATGAGAGTCGAGCGGCTGTGTGAGTTGAGCCGCGTCGCGCGCGCCAGTTACTACCGTCACTGGAGGCGTGCCGCGCCGCCGGAGGCCGAGGCGGAGTTACGCGACTGTCTGCAGCGTATCTGTCTGGCACATCGTGCCTACGGCTACCGTCGGGTGCGTGCGGCGTTACGCCAGCAAGGCTTCCTGGTGAACCACAAAAAGGTACGCCGGTTGATGCGAGAAGATAATCTGCTCGCGGTCCGGCGGCGGAAATGGATCACGACTACCGATAGTCATCATCCCCTGGAGGTGTTTCCCAACCTGGCGCCCTTTATCGAACCGGAGGGAGCGGATCAACTGTGGGTGGCGGATCTGACTTACATCCGGCTGGGCAGGGAGTTCGTCTATCTGGCGGTGGTGCTGGACGCCTGGTCGCGGCGCGTGGTGGGATGGGCGGTGGGACGCGATTTCACAGCCAGCCTACCCAAACAGGCTTTGCTCGACGCCATCGCCGCGCGCCGTCCCGCCGCCGGACTCATTCATCACTCCGATCGCGGCGTGCAGTATGCCAGTCTGGAATACGTGGCGTTGCTCGAACGACACCACATCATCGGCAGCATGAGCCGGACCGCCTATCCTTACGACAACGCACGGTGCGAAAGCTTCCTGAAGACTCTCAAACAGGAAGAGATCTACTGCCGGCGTTACTGCACGCTAGAGGAACTGCGCGGCAACCTGCAACAGTTCATCGAGCAGTACTACAATCAGCAGCGGCTGCACTCGGCGCTGGACTACCGCTCTCCGGCGGCGTTCGAAGCCAACCAGGTGGCGTGAAAATGAGTTTTTTGAGGCATACGGAAATCTATCCATCCGATGGGGGCCTAACCCATTGGGCCAAGCCCCCCGCTCATCGTCTGGATGAGTTTCCGACCGGCTATTCCTTGGCGGGTTGCTCTCCAGCAGAGCCCGCCTCTGCTTCACCAGCCATGCGCAGTATGCGGTACGTTGTTCCTGCTGACAACGACTTGTCAGCGAACGGTCACCTGTCCCTCATTTCTGTGTCTCACCCGAGGGGCGCACTCCAG
>JAIQFK010000015.1 GCA_020073305.1 Terriglobia bacterium | reverse complement strand
TCCAAACGGCCGACAAAGCTCCAGATGCTGCGAGCGGGGTGCTCTTCGCCGATGAGTCCCTCAATGTCTACCGGCAGCAGGACGCTCTGGGCACGATCGATCTCCTCGAAACGGAGTGCCTCGCTTGCATGTTGGTTGGTGTCCACAAATCGAGTTTACGGATTCACCGAATATTTTCAAGTGAGCGCCTCGATTTTTTCACAGCTTCCAGACGCATTTTCTTGGATGAGGATGCTGGAGCTAACGCACGAGAATGCGTCTGCCGTCTCGTTTGCGGCGGCAGGATATTGCGCCATGAAATCTAGCGGACGGCGGTGAGCGCCGGGATGGGGACCCCCTCCTGGCGCGGTTTGCCTTTCCGTCCCCCTCCGCGATACACTCACTGATTCCATTTCAATTGGGAGGCTTCAGGGGTTCAGGGTGAAACTCGCTCCGGTCGACTACCTTATCCTCGCGATCTACTTCGGGTTCGTCCTGGGGATCGGCTGGCGGCTCAAGCGATCGGTCTCATCCAGCGGCGATTTTCTCACCTCCGGCCGCTCGGTTCCTGTCTGGATCACCAGCCTCGCGTTTCTCGCCGCGAATCTCGGCGCCCAGGAAGTCATCGGCATGTCGGCCTCGGGCGCCAAGTACGGCATCATGACCGCGCATTTTTACTGGATCGGCGCGGTGCCGGCGATGCTGTTCGTGGGCATCTTCATGATGCCGTTTTATTACGGCAGCCGCGCACGCTCGGTTCCCGAATACCTGAAGCTGCGGTTCGATGAGAAGACGCGAGGGCTGAATGCCATCACTTTTGCGGTGATGACGGTATTCTCCTCGGGGATCTCGATGTATGCTCTCGGCCTGCTGCTGCAGCTTGTGCTCGGCTGGAGTTTTACGGCGTCGGTGCTGCTTTCGGCGGCCATTGTGCTGGTGTATACGTTCCTGGGCGGCTTGACCAGCGCCATCTACAATGAGGTGCTGCAGTTTTTCCTGATCGTGCTGGGTTTCACACCGCTGGCCATTCTGGCGGTGGCGAAGGCGGGCGGCTGGTCCGGGATCCAATCGCGGCTCCCCCCGGTGATGACGCACAGTTGGCACAACCTGGGGAGCGCCAGCCAGAATCCCATGGGCGTGGATGCGTTCGGGCTGGTCGCGGGACTCGGCTTCACACTCTCGTTTGGCTACTGGTGCACGAATTTCCTGGTGGTGCAGCGGGCCATGGCGGCGGATTCCATGTCCGCGGCGCGTCGCACGCCGCTTCTCGCCGCCTTTCCCAAAATGGTGATGCCTTTCATCGTGATCCTTCCCGGAATCGCGGCGCTGGTGCTGGCCAAAATGAACGTCGGCTATGTGCTGCCCATGAAAGGCGATGGCTACGATTACGACCAGGTGTTTACCACGCTGATGGCCCAGTTCTACCCGTCGGGAATGCTTGGCGTGGGCCTGACCGCACTGATGGCGTCTTTCATGTCCGGCATGGCCGGCAATGTCACGGCCTTCAACACCGTCTGGACCTACGATATCTACCAGAGCTATATCCGTAAGGGCGCGCCGGATGCCCACTACCTGAAGGTCGGGCGCATGACTACCATCGTGGGCACGGGACTCTCGATCGCCACCGCCTACGTGGCGCAGCACTACAACAACATCATGGACATTCTGCAGCTCGTGTTCGGGTTTGTGAACGCGCCGCTGCTGGCGACCTTCCTGCTCGGCATGTTCTGGCGCCGCACCACCGGGCATGGCGCATTTACGGGGCTGGCGACGGGGACGACGGTCGCAGCCCTCACCCTCAGCTTGACGGTGGCCGAGGGCAAGGGGGGATGGATTGCCGAGCTACACAAGTTCCCCTCCACCATGGCACAGAATTTCTACATTGCGTTGTTGGCCTTTGTTTCGTGCTTTGTGGTGACGGTTGTAGTCACCCTCTTTACCAAGCCGCGGAAACCCGAAGAATTGCAGGGTTTGGTGTACAGTCTCACCAAGTTTCCGCAGGAGACTGGTGTAAGCTGGTATCGCAAGCCGGCGCCGGTTGCGGTTGTGGTGATTGCGGCGCTGTTGCTGCTGAACTTCTGGTTCCGGTAGCTTATGCTGGATCTCCGAATTCCGACGGGCTGGTTCTTCAGCATTCTCGGCGTCATCCTGCTGAGTCTGGGCATCTTCGCGCCGGGCCAAGCCTCACTCACCACGCTCAACGTCAACCTGTATGGCGGCCTCCCGATGTTTGTATTCGGTTGCGTGATGCTGTTCCTGGCTCGCGCGCGCTCATGATCCTGGATGCCTTCCGCAAACGCTACGGAAGGGACTCAGGCGTTCGCGTGTTTCGCGCGCCAGGCCGGGTGAACCTCATCGGGGAGCACACCGATTACAACCTCGGCTTCGTTCTGCCCATCGCTCTGGATCTTTCCAGCTTCGTGGCCGTGGCCGATTCACCCGATGGCGCCCTGCGCATCCACTCCGAGGAGAAACAGCAAACCCGGGAGTGGCCGGCAGCGGACATCGGCTCACTGGCGCCTGCGCACGACTGGACAGACTACGTGATCGGCGTCGCCCGGGAGCTGGTCCTCGCCGGTTTTTCCATCGCGCCGAAGCTGCTGCTGGTGCGCAGCACGGTGCCTGAAGGCTCAGGTTTGAGTTCGTCGGCGGCGCTCGAGGTTTCCTCCGCGTTGGCCCTGCTGGGCGGCCGGGAGATTCCTCCCTTGTCCCTGGCGAAGCTTTGCCAGCGCGCCGAGGTCGGCTTTGTCGGCACCCCGTGCGGCATCATGGACCAGTATGTCTCCGTGTTCGCTCGCGAACATGCCGCGCTCCGCATCGATTGCCGCAGCCTCGAGAGTGAGGCGGTCATTCTTCCGGACGGCATCGAAATTCTGGCGGTCAACAGCATGGTCAAGCACGCTCTCGGCCAATCTGCATACAAAGAGAGGACCGAGGAGTGCGCGGCCGCGGTGGACGCCATCCGGCGGCTGGATGGGAAGGTGCAAAGCTTGCGCGATGTGACGGTGGCGCAGCTGGAGCGGTGCATGCCGTCGATGCCGAAAATCATCGCCCGGCGCGCGCGCCACGTGGTGACGGAAAATGAGCGTGTCAGCCTGTTCGTGAATGCCTGCCAGCGTGGCGACGTCGAGCGGATGGGCCAGCTGATGGTTGAATCGCACGTCAGCCTCCAGCACGACTACGAGGTGAGCTCTCCAGAGCTGGATTTTCTGGTGGATGCCGCCATCGGCATCGATGGGGTCCTGGGCGCGCGTATGACCGGGGGCGGATTCGGCGGTTGCACCGTCAACCTGCTGCGCCAGGGCGCGGGCGAGCGGTTCCGCGCCACCATCACGCACGCTTATCAGGAGCGGTTTGGGATCATCCCGCAAATCTTCGATTGCCGGCCTTCCCACGGCGCGGGGGAAGTAAAAAATTTTGAGAGAATTCCGACCCGCGCCACACTCTCAGACTAAATAAAGAATGCTCCTCCTGGGGCGTATGACCGCCCCAATCGGTTCCACTCAGGTTGGAAGCGCCTCCGTGGAATGCTACGGCACAGGCGGCTCAGACCGCGAAAGATGCTGCTGAGTTAGGTCTTTGCGGGAACGGTGCTGCAGACCGCCTGTGCCAAGTATCTAAGGCTTTTTCCCCTCCCCAACGAGGCATCCACCCGAATGATCCGCGAAGCCCACAAACCGATCAACTGTGCATAGGAGGAGTTTTCCATGAAACAGCTTGTTTACCGGACTCTGTGGCGCTTGCGAACGTTGAAGGATACCCGCGGGCAGGACCTGATTGAATACGCATTGATGGCCGGCTTCGTGGCCGTGGCTGCGGGGGCGCTCATGCCCAACGTGGCTTCCAGCATCAGCACGGTCTTCTCGAAGATCAGCTCCCTGCTGGCCGCCGCCGCCGCCGAACCGACTGGTAGCTAACCGGCGCGCCCGGGAAAATCTCGGGCATCATCCACAGGGGGCCAAGAAGCGGAACGCCGAACCCTCACCGACACCCCCAGGTACCGCGTCTTGGCCCTCTGATTTACCCCCGCAAGCCCCCGCACCTCGCTCCTTCCTCCAAGCAGCGCGGAAGCATCTGGTATGCTGAAAAAACCGCTTACATGGCTAAGATTTTCCCGTTTCAACCCTACCGGTACGGCCCTCGGGCCGGCCGGCTTTCCGAACTCGTCACGCAGCCGTACGACAAGATCTCGCCCGAGATGCGCGCCCGGTATCTGGCGCTGAACCCCCATAACCTGGTTCGGATCATTCTGGGAGAGCGGCTGCCGGCCGACGACTCCAAAACGAACGTCTACACCCGGGCGGCCGGCTATCTGAACGACTGGATGGCCCGCGGCATGCTGGTGCGCGACGAGGAGCCGTGCCTGTTTGCCTACTTTCAGGACTTCTGTGTGCCCGACACCGGTGAACGGCTTTCCCGGCGGGGGTTTATTGGGCTCGGGCCGGTGGAAGATTACAACGCGGGTGTCGTCTACCGCCATGAGCAAACCTTATCCGGGCCCAAGCAGGACCGGCTGGAGCTGCTGAGGCATACGCACGCGCATTTCGGCCAGATTTTCATACTGTATCCGGACCCCAAGCGCACGGTGGATGGGCTGCTCGAAGAATGTTCCCAAGCGCCGCCCGGCGAGGTGGTGGTGGACGAATACGGCGCTGAGCATCGTCTCTGGAAGATCTCCGATCCAGCGCGCATTTCGGCCATCCGCGACCTCATGGCCGACAAGAAACTCCTGATCGCCGACGGCCACCACCGTTACGAAACAGCGCTGGCTTTTCGCAACGAGAATCCGGGACTCGCGGGAGCGGCGCGCGTCATGATGACCTTCGTGAACATGTACTCGCCCGGTCTGAAGATCCTGGCAACACACCGGCTGGTCAGCGGGCTTGAAAATTTCGACGCCGAACAATTCCTCATCCGGGTAAGCCAGACATTTCAGGTGGACGAGGTGGCCTCGCCTGAGGAGTTGCAGAGCCGGTGGCAAGGCGCGGGGCGGGGCACTCTAGGGGCGGCGATCGGCGGTGAACTTTACCTGTTGCGATTGCGCGAACCCTCGGAGAAGCTCGACGTCCCCATTTTGCATGACGTGCTGCTCGGCAATGTACTTGGCATCAGCGAGGAAGCCGTGCGCGCTGAAAAGAATCTGCACTACGTGCGTGGCCTTGATAAGGCTATCGAAGCCGCGCGCCGCAGAGAAGCGCAAATCGCGTTCCTGCTGCGGCCGACCGCGATCGAGGACGTCGCCCGCGTTTCGTTCTCCGGCGGTGTCATGCCGCAGAAGTCGACCGATTTTTATCCCAAGCTGTTGTCGGGTTTGACGATTTACAAAGTGGACGAGTAGGGGCCAGATGTCCGGCCCTACGTTTTCAGCGGCAGGGGAATTGCATTTCCGCTTGCGACCGACATTTTCGCCGCCTCGATGATCTCGACGACACCCACATTGATATCGAGCGCCGTCAGGCCATCGACCGGTTGGCCGGTTTTGATCAAATTCACCAGGTAGGCGATCGGCTCGGCGCGCTCCGGGGGCAGTGGCGGGAGTTCCAGGGCTTCAGTTCCGCGGCCGGTGCGCAGTTCCGCGGCGCCGCTTTTCATGTAGATGCTGCCCTTCAGTCCGAAGATCTCGAGATCCTGGAAGCCGCGCGGCAGATCCCAGCTCCCCTCAAAAAGGCCCACGCTTTTCGGATACGACAGAAACAGATCGGCGTTGTCTTCCACCTTTGGAAACGTCTGCGGCCGCAGGTGGTTCACGTGCGCGTACACTCTTTCCGGCCGTCCGAAATACCAAAGCGACCACAGCGCGTTGTAGCAGCCGAAGTCCATCAGCGCGCCGGCGCCATTCTTGACCGGGTCCGTCAGCCAGTCGAAGAAATATTTGTTCAGACCTTCGGGCGAGCCCGGACCGCCGTGTCCCACGATGCCGCGCAGGCGCCACACCTGGCCGAGGTCGCCGGCATCCACACGCGCTTTAGCGGCATAATTCGCGGGCCACCACGCCATCTGGTAATTGGTCATGACGTGGACGTTATGCTCGCGCGCCAGGCGCTGGATCGCGAGTGCATCGGCGTAAGTTGCAGCCAGCGGTTTCTCGAAAATCACGTGAATTTTCTTGGGCGCGCAGGCCTCCACGATCTCCCGGTGGCGGTTGTTCTCGACAAACGCCCAGACAAAATCGGGCCTGACTTCGTCGAGCATTTTGCGGTAATCGCCGAAGAAGGGAACGTCAACAGCGCCGCGCTTCTTGGCTTCAGCCACGAGATCCGGAACGGTTTCCGCGATGCCCGCGAGCTTGGCATGCTCGCCCTTGAGCATGTTGCCTAGATGTCCCCAGACGTGAGCGTGAACCAGGCCGATGACGGCCATTTTGGTTTTGCCTGCCGCGTGCATCGGCGAGGCAGCCGCCAGCGCAGCCGCGGTCTGGCCCAGAAATTCTCTTCGTGTTTTCATGCAATTGAATATTAACAAACAAAAAGCAGGTATCAGGTTCCAGGTGTAAGGTGCCAGGGAACAACACCTAGCACCTAACCCCTGAAACCTGACGCCCGACGGGCCGATATGCAAGACTCTTAGAGAATGCAGCCTTTCATACGCGTATCTCCGAAGTTCCGTCCGGTGTTGGACCCGGATTTCGTGCCGGCATCGCTGTGGAATCGCTGCTTCCATGAGAGGGTGCGCGAGAGTGGCAAGCCCAGTCCGCTGGCCCTTGCGCTCCAACGCGCGGACGGATCCTTATCGGTATTTCGCACCGCCGTGCTGCCGCACGAAGGCTCCAACGTCGCAGCCAATGAGCGGTACGTCGAGCGTCTGCTGAAGTTTCTGTTGTGGCAGAAGGGCGGATACCGGGTGTTGATCGGCGGTGACCCGCGCATTGCCCGATTCCTCCAAAGCGTGTATACACCCAGCGGCGCGCGCGCGTTCGATTTTCGCTTCATGGGTGACCGCGTTTACGGCCACCCCATGATCATCGAACCAACCGAGTCCGATCGCGTGCCGGCGGAGCGGGAAGGGGTCGCGCCTCTGGGACGCCACCTGGAAGGCTGCCGGATCGGCTTCGATCTGGGCGCGAGCGACCGCAAAGCCGCGGCCGTGATCGATGGCGAGGTGGTCTTCAGCGAGGAAGTCTCTTGGGATCCCAGCCGCCAGGCCGATCCGCAGTACCATTTCGACGGCATTCACGACTCGTTGAAGCGCGCCGCGGCGAAACTGCCGCGCGTTGATGCGATCGGAGGCAGTGCGGCCGGCGTGTATGTGAACAATGAGGTCCGCGTGGGTTCGCTGTACCGGGGAATCCCGCAGGACCTGTTCGATCGCCGGGTACGCCGGCTTTTTTTTGAATTGCAGGAGGCGTGGGGCGGAATTCCATTTGAAGTCGTCAATGACGGCGAGGTCACGGCGCTGGCGGGCTCCATGGCGCTCAACGATAATGCCGTCCTGGGCATCGCGTTCGGCAGCAGCCTGGCGGCTGGCTACGTGACGCCGCAGGGCAACATCACGGGCTGGCTGAACGAACTGGCATTTGTCCCGGTGGATTACCGCGAGAAGGGGCCGGTTGACGAGTGGTCCGGCGATGAGGGTGTCGGCGCGCTGTACTTCTCGCAACAGGCGGTGGGCCGCCTGCTTCCCGCGGCGGGTATTGAGCTGCCGAACGACATGCCGCTCGCCGCGAAACTCGTGGAAGTTCAGAAATTGATGGCCGCTCGGGATGATCGTGCGCGCAGGATCTATCAAACAATTGGAACCTACCTCGGCTACTCGGTCGCCCACTTCGCGGATTTCTATGAGATTCGAAATCTGCTCGTGCTGGGCCGGGTGATGACGGGTGAAGGAGGCGACGTCATTCTGTCGACGGCCGCCGAGGTCTTGAAAGGGGAATTCCCCGCAGTGGCCGAGTCGATCCACGTGCACACGCCGGGAGAAACAGAAAAGCGGCACGGCCAGGCCGTGGCTGCTGCCAGTTTGCCGAGTTTGAAAAGGTAATAGAGGAGAAGAGATGAAACTTCACAACCAGCATGCCGACGTGTTCGTTCCCGATGGGAGCGATCCGGACGCCGCTCTGGCGCGGACGACGCATTTGTGCGTCTCAGCGCACCAGGACGACATCGAGATCATGGCCTACCACGGCATCGTCGAGTGCTTCGGGCGCACGGACCGATGGTTCACTGGCGTCGTGGTGACGAATGGCGCCGGCAGTCCTCGCGAAGGCATCTACGGCCAGTGGACGGATGAGGAGATGCAGAAGATCCGGTTGAAGGAACAGCGCAAGGCCGCCTACGTTGGGGAATATGCGTGCCAGATCCAGCTGGGGTACCCCAGTTCCGCGGTTAAAGACCCTAAGCAGGCGGGCGTGCGCGACGATCTCACGGCAATTTTCCGCGCAGCCAAGCCGCGCGTGGTCTATCTGCACAACCTGGCCGACAAACACGACACGCACGTCGGAGTGGCGCTGCGGGCGATTGCCGTGCTGCGAGCGCTGCGCGGCGAGTTTCGACCCGAGAAGGTGTACGGCTGCGAGGTATGGCGCGATCTGGACTGGCTTCCCGATGAGCGCAAAGAAGCTCTCCCGGTGTCGGCGCGTTCCAACATTGCCGCGTCGCTGGTGGGAGTTTTTGATTCCCAGGTGAGCGGCGGCAAGCGGTATGATCTCGCGACGCAAGGGCGGCGCCTGGCGCATGCCACCTACTTCGCCTCCCACGCCACCGACGTGGAGACGGCGTTGAGCTACGCGATGGATCTCACGCCGCTGATTGAGGACCCCACGCTGCCAGTCAGCGGCTATGTTCTGGGCTTCATCGATCAGCTACGAGCCGACGTGGAACAGCGGCTCGCCAAGCTGGGCTGACAGCCCGCCCACGGGATGCGCGATAATTTGTGTAAGTAGCGTCTCTAAATCGAGATCGTTCGGAGGGGTGTCGTGCGCAAAGAACACGAGAACATCACCATCTGGGTAACGGCTCGCCAGGCCTTCGGAGTGGCCATGGAAGCGCTGACCAGCCACAAGCTGCGTTCCTTCCTTACACTGCTGGGTGTGGTCATCGCTACCAGTACTCTGATTGTGGTTATGTCGATCGTGAACGGCATGAACGTCTACATTGCCGAGCACATCGCCAACCTCGGGACCAACACTTTCGTCCTCCACCAGTTCCAATGGGCACAGGGATTCGATTCGTTCCTCAAGGCACGGCGCCGCAACCAGCCCATCCGCATGGAGGACTACGACTATCTGCGAGACGACCTCCGGGGATACCAAAGCATCTCAGCCATGTCGCAGCTCCAACCCAGTCCGCGAGCGCGCTACAAGACGAACCTCATCGACGAGATCAACTTGATGGGGATGACACCCAGTCATGCCGATATCGGCCGCGAAAAAGTTGCGTACGGACGGTATCTCAATGACAGCGACTATCAGCACAACGCGCGCGTCTGTTTCATCGGCCAGGACCTGGTGGAGAAGCTGTTTCCCATGGTCGATCCCCTGGACAAAGAAGTCCTGCTGGCGGGCCTTCCCTTCCGGGTGATCGGTGTAGCCGAAAGAGTGGGCAGCACGTTCGGCCAGAGCCAGGATAATTTCGCATTCATTCCGCTGACGACGTTTCGTGTGGTCTGGAAGGGGCGGCCGGAGCTTTTCGTTTTCATCAAGGCGCCGGATGGCCGGCACATGGTTGAGCTCGAGGACGAAGTCCGGGCCTTGATGCGGGCGCGGAGGCACGTCCCCTACAACGAGCCCGACACGTTCGGCATTAACGCCTCCGACACGCTGATGAGCGCGTGGCAGAACCTGACGGGCACGATTTTCGCCGTAACCATCGGAGTGGTGGCGGTGTTCATGGTGGTGGGCGGAATCGTCATTATGAACATCATGCTGGCCAGCGTCACGGAGCGCACCCACGAGATCGGCATCCGCAAGTCGGTAGGAGCGCGGAGACGGGACATTCTGTGGCAGTTCGTCATCGAAGCTGGAGTCATGGCAAGCATGGGAGGCATCGCGGGCGTGCTGATCGCCACGGGCATCGCAAGGCTGGTGAATGTATTCTTCACCGCCGAGGTTCCCGTGAGCGCCGTGGTTGTGGGCGTGACGCTTTCTACCGCGGTGGGCCTGTTCTTCGGCATCTATCCCGCCAGCAAAGCGGCCCGGCTCGATCCCATTGACGCGCTGAGAACGGAGAATTGAAGGATCAGGAGGGCGCGAAACTATGTACGCTTACCGCCAAAACGTTGGGGAGAATCTGGCGCTGGCGCTCGACACGCTTCGCACCCATAAGTTCCGTTCGTTTCTCACGGTCCTTGGGGTGTTGATCGGCACCACCACAGTCATCGCGGTCACCTCCATCATCGCCGGACTGGACAAGCAGCTGGTGGACGTGGCCGAGCAGTTCGGTACGCGCACCTTGTGGGTTTACAAGATGCAGCTCGGCAACCCCCACCGGTTGACCACCGAGGAGCGCTTGCGCAAGCCCCTCAGCCACGAAGATGCGATAGCCATTAAGGAACTGTGCCCCTCCGTCGAGACCGTCTCCGTGGAGCTGTTTCGCGAAATGTCAGATTTCGGCCTGCCGCCCGTCACCGCCAAATACAAAGGCCAGGACATGAACGACGCGCTCTTTGTCGGTGTTACGGCAAACCATCTACAGCTCCTCAACGCCACGCAAGCCGCGGGGCGCTTTTTCACTGAGGCTGAGGATCTGCACCGCCGCGATGTGGCGGTGATCGGCCACGGCGTCAGCGAGAGGTTTTTCGCGCATGCAGACCCGATCGGCAAGACCATCGTAGTCGACGGTCAGAGCCTGGAAGTCGTCGGCACGCTTACCAAGTTCAAATCATTTCTGGGAGACGATCAGAACGATAAGGCTATTCTCGTCCCATACTACACTTTCAAGAAGATCTACCCCGAGGCCAAGGACCATTTCATCGACGTACTCGTGCAACCGGGAAAAATGGACCAGGCCAAAAGCGAGGTGACCGAATTACTGCGCCGCCGCCGGCACGTGAAGCCCAGCGATCCCGATAACTTTGGCGTTGCCAGCGCGGACTCGGTCATCACCCAGTTCCGCCAGGTCATCAGCACGGTGGCCCTGGTCATGACCGTGATTTCGTCCATCGGCTTGCTGGTGGGCGGCATCGGAGTCATGAACATCATGCTGGTGTCGGTTACCGAACGCACGCGCGAAATCGGCGTGCGCAAGGCCATCGGCGCGCGGCGCAGTGACATCACCTGGCAGTTTCTTCTCGAAGCCATGACCCTGACCGCGTCCGGCGGTATCATCGGCATTCTGGTTGGCTGGCTGCTCAGCGCGGCCATCCGCACGTTCGTCCCCAGCCTGCCCTCCACTGTCCCGCTATGGTCGGTCGTTGCCGGGTTTGTCGTCGCCACCAGCATTGGCCTCTTCTTCGGAATGTGGCCTGCGCTGAAAGCGGCGCGCCTCGACCCTATCGCGGCCCTGCGGTATGAGTAGAAATCGCTTGCTTCGCGCGCGGCTCAGCAAGTGTCTGACTGAAGCCGCTACCTCACTCCCGTTTCCGGCCGGTCATGTTGTCGATCGCCAGCAGCACCAGTTGCTGGTTATCTGAATTGCCCCGGAACCAGCGGGCGTTGAGCACCAGACTCTTGTGCCCCACGCGCGGAAAATCATGCTCCACCATGAAGTCATCCAGCCGGCCGTTCTTGGGGAGATCCTCAAACAGCGCGCACAAGGCCGGAAATTTCCAATAGCCCCCGGCGATGTCGTAGATATTCTGGTCGAGCACCTCGCCCGGAGTCAGTTCGAACATCTGGTAAAAGGCCGGGTTGGCGAGCTTGGCACGCAGTTCGGCATCGAGCACCAGCAGGGACGAACGCGCGGTTTCGATGATCGACAAGTTGAGATCCCGGGCCAGCCGCACCGCTTCGGAAGCCTGCTTCATCTGATCGATATCGACCAGCGCCACCACGGCTCCATCGATCTTGTTCTCTTCCGTACGGTAGGGCCGGACGCGCAAAAGATGCCAGCGGCCGTTGACATCCTGCACTTCGGCCTCATGCGTCCGCAGCGTCTCGATGACTTCGGTCAGCAACTGCTCCAGGTTGGGAATGATGATGTTCGGCCGGATGTTTCCGATGGGGCGGCCCACATCGCTGGCAATAATGCTGAACACCTTTTCCGCCTGAGGAGTAAAGCGTCGAATACGCAGATCGCTGCTCACCATCACGATGGGAATGTGTACGCTGCTCAGCAGATTCCGCAGATCGTCGTTGATCTGGGCCACCTGTGCGTTGCGGTTTTCCAGTTCTTCGTTGACCGTGTTGAGCTCTTCGTTGCTTGACTGCAGCTCTTCTTTTGCGGTTTCCAGCTCTTCGTTCGTGCTCTGCAACTCTTCGTTGCTGGATTGAATCTCCTCATTGGCCGAGCGCAACTCTTCGTTCGAACCTTCCTGCTCCTCGATGATGCCTTGCAGTCTTTCCTTGGTTGCCGCCAGCTCCAGTCGAAGCGTCCTGATCTCTGCCGATGACGATTCCTTGCCGCGACGCGCGGATTTCGAGGCGACGGGTTTCGTTTGAACCGCTGGGCGTGGGCGGAATAGCACCAGAAGAAAACGGCCGCCCGCCGGTGGTTGCTTCAGGGGGAGCACTTCGAGATCGAACTCCAGATAGTCGCCATCATGCTTGATCCGCAGGCCCTCATGCCGGACTGCGGCGCCGCCGCTCATGGCCAGGCGGACGGCGCTGCGGAGGTCCACGGCCAAGCCTTCACGCGCCATCTTCAGGATGTTGTAACTGGCCGGACCCGGCGGAGGCTCCAGGAACATTCCAGTTTGTCCACGGAACTGGAGCACTTCCTGGTCTTCGTTAATGATGACCCCGGGCGGCGCGTAGCGCGACACGACCAGGCGGTCGGCCTCCTTATACAGATCGGCGGGCACTAGCAGGGTGGTCCTATGGGTGGTTGGATCGTGCTCCAGCTTGGTTTCAACGGCTGGCCCACCGTAGGCAAAATCCACCGGCAGCCGCGTGGGCGCCAGCCGCTTGGCGTAAATCTTGTGCGTCCTGTCCGCCAGGGAAAACATCTCGGCATACGCCCCAATCGTTTCCGAACTGCCGAGCAACAGAAAGCCGGTGGGCTTCAACGCGTAGTGAAAAATGGGCAGGACTTTCTTCTGCAGCGCCGGGCCCAGGTAGATCAGCACGTTGCGGCAACTGATCAGGTCCAACTTGGAAAACGGCGGGTCACGGGTCAGGTTCTGGCGGGCAAAAATGCAACACTCGCGGATGCGCTTGCTGATGCGGTAGCCGCGCTCGACTTTGACGAAGAATTTCTTCAGCCGTTCCGGCGAAACGTCGGCAGCGATGGCCTCGCCATACAAGCCGGCCCGCGCCCGGTCCAATGCGTGCTCGCTGATTTCGCTGCCGAAAAACTGGACGTGCGCCTCGCTCTCTTGCTCCTCCAGGTATTCCAAAAGGCAAATCGCTAACGAATAAACTTCCTCCCCGGTCGAACAGCCTGGCACCCAGATCCGCACCCCTTCGGGATCCTCCTCGCCGGCGATCTTGGGGAAGATGTCGGTCTTCAACGCCTGAAAGGTGTCCGGGTCGCGGAAGAACTGCGTTACGTTGATGAGCATGTCCTCGAAGAGGGCCTGCACCTCGGCCGGATCGGCTTCCAGCCGCTTCAGGTATGCATTTGGGGATTCCGCCTTACACAGCATCATGCGCCGGAGGATGCGGCGCTCGATGGTGTTCGGCTTGTACAGGCTGAGGTCCACGTTGGTGGCCGCATGGATGCGCCGCAGGATCTGCGCCAGAGCATCCTCGGCTAAGGGAATCACTTCTTCCGGCGGAGCCGGCTCAAAAGACGCCACGTAGAGATGGCTACCCAGGCGCGCCAGTTCTTCGGCGATCTTGTCCGGCGGCAGAATGAAATCCACACACCCGCCCGCGATCGCGCTCCGCAACATGCCGTCGAACCTGGCCGTTTTCTCGTCTTGCGCGAAGGTGATGCCCCCTTCCGTTTTGATGGCTTTCAGGCCCTGCGACCCGTCCGACCGGGTACCGGAAAGAATCACTCCGATGGCTTTGTTCTTCAGATCGCCGGCCAGGGAGCAAAAGAAGCAGTCAATGTCCAGATGAAGCTCGCGAGTGGCTGGGTGCGGCGTCAGATTCAGTACACGATTTTGAATCCGGATATCTTGGCCGCGAGGCGCCACATACACGTGATTGGGCTTGACCGGGGTCGGGGATCGGACTTCGATCACCGGCATGGAGGTGGCGCGCGACAGGATCTCAGCCAGCATGCTCTCGCGCGTGGGATCGAGGTGCTGCACCAGGACAAACGCCATGCCCGTGCTTGGAGAAAGGTTGTTGAGAACCTGCGTGAAGGCCTCCAGGCCGCCGGCCGAAGCTCCGAACCCGGCTACGGGAAAAGCGTTGTCGTTTCGCGCCGCCAGGTTCGCGGCAACGGCCGTCTGTGGTGGGCGACGTTCCGCCGGCGTCGGATCAGCTTCGGCCGTTTTGCGCGCAGGCTTCTGGTCGCCCTTCGCCAGAGATCGCGCTGGCTTTGAGATTCGCTTGGGCATGATTCCCTTTCCGGCGCCAGGGTGAGAAATTAGTGTCCATACTATCCCGCGAATCTAGCCGGCGCGTCAAGGTCAAGGTTGCGTTTTACGCCGCAGCGCGGCCCCTGCTATACTTCGACTTAGACGGTTTCCGATGGACCACGCGTCCCCTTCCAAAACGCTACGGCAGATCGAGCGCGACCTCGAGGCAGACCTGTCATACGCACGGCGGGAGTTTGAACAGGCTTCCCGCGCGTTCAACCTCGAAGCGACAGCCAGCAGCGAGATCCCGCCACAAGATGGAATTGTGAACCTGGGCAATGCACGCAAACTGGTCGCCCTGGCTCACGCAAGTTACTTGGAAGCATTGCAGAGATTCACGGAGTTCGCGGCTCACGGAACCATTCCATCCTCGTACAGGCAGACCGCCGAGGAACTGGCTACGGATCCGCTTTCGAACTCGGCATCCGCGTGATTGCGGCCTTCCGCTCGGCTTCCACATCGCCGGCGCCCGAGCAGCCTGATTCGAAATCTTCCGGAATCGCGCCATCCATGAGGTAATCGTAGAGACGTCGCATGGCCACCTGGTAGGCCCGGCCGGCGTATCTTTCAGAACTGGCGGCCGCATGAATCCGCGCACCACCGTCCGGGGCCGGGATGCCCGAGGGGATATCGTCGACGGCACGCTGTAGCTCGTGCCTGGCATTATTGTGCTTTTCGCGCGCAGCTTCAAGCGTGCGGCGCAACACGGACTCGATGGAAGCCCGGTCCTCGGGAGAGAGCATGGGACAAAGCCTTTCGGACATCCTAACACGGATTGGAGTGAGTGTAAAATCATCCCAATCGGAGAATCGCGCCGCACCCTATTGCTTTAGCCCGAACGCGTAGACATTGGAATCAAATGTGGTGACGTACACGCGGCTGCTCGCGATGGAGATTCCGCTAAAGTGCGTCCAGGACGGCATGGTATCGCCGCTCGAAAAGAGCTGCTTACCCGTCGCCGCATCAAACGCGTAGAGCACGGCGTTGCCTGTGTGTTTCGCAATGCGCTCGGCCGAGCTGAACAGCGCTCCGTCCCCTTTGGATTGGCGGGCGAACTCTCCATTGGAGATCGCGAAAACCAGGCCTCCGGCAACGATGGGCGGCTCGGGGAGATTCATGTCGCGGGAAATCCAGGCGGGCGCCACCGCCGGCTTGCCATCCTTTTCCTCTACGCGGAACGCCATGATGCTTCCGTTCGGCGCGTCGCCGTTGGTAAGAGGAAATTTCACGCCACTTGCAGGCGCGCCAGAAGCGGGCGCGAAAAGCCAGCGGGCGCCTTTGTCGTCTTCGGCGTTCGCGAGAGCGCCCCAAAATCCCTTTCCCGCGAAATCGGCTCCCTCGTTGGCGAACAGCGGGCTGTGATACAGAGGAGTTTTGTGGTCGCCGCCGCCGACCTGCTTGGCATCCAGAAGATAGATGACCCCCTCTTTCCCTCCGGCGGCGACAACTTCGCGGCCTTTCCATGGAAAAACCGTGGGCGACAAACTGCCCATGTCGAGATCCTTACGGGTCAGATAATTGTGATTCGCCGGTGTGAAATAGTCGGTCAGCTTCAGATCTTTAACCGAGAGCTGCAGAACGGTATCGGGGAAGCTTCCTTTGGCCGAGTCGTACATCCCATCGCCGGTTCCCGCGAATACCATTCCACCTTCGCTCACCGCCACCCCCGCGCGGCCCCAGATCCCGGCGCCACCCTTGCTGGACTGGAAAAAGCTGATCTTGTGCGTGTTGAGATCCATGGCATAAACCCCCGATCTCGCACCATTACAGTCCTGCGACGTGTTCGTGTAGAGGACATCGTCGGCGAGGTTCAAGCTCCAATTCTTGGAATACGGAGGCACGAACTGGATGGGCACAACCCGTTCCTCGCCATTGGTGATGTTCAAAATGTGCAACTTTCCATCGCTGGCGATTGTATAGACGCTAGCCTTGAGATCTTCTTTGCGAATCAGCGGCGTGGCATTGAGAGCATTGGGGCACAGCCAGAACGGTTCTTCGCGCGATTTCCCTTCGACCGAAAATGTCTTCTTCCAGAGCAGCTTGCCGGTGCCCGCGTCCAGGGCGAACAGATTGTCCGAGGCTCCGCCCACAACCACGATCTCCTTCATGCCCTGATCCGTGACCACCCACTCGACCACCACGGCGGCCGTAAGCCCGTTCAACTCGCGCGGCTGGTTTTCCAGGTGCGTCTTCCACAACAGCGCCATAGCCCCGGCATTGCCCGTATTAATATCCGTCTCCTGCGGGCTCCAACTCGTTCGCTGGGGATCTCTCCCGAAAGACGGCCAATCCGCGGCCATTAGCGAACATACGGAGATCAGCAACAGGCAAGGCAAGGTCGATTTGAGCTGCATATGGATACGGTGAATTATATTGCAGATCGCGTGCCGGGCCTACAATGTATGTCGGAGGTGTTCCCAGACAGGTATGCGCACGATTCCGGCGCTGTTCTTCATTGCGGCCTTTCAGTCGAAGAAGATTTTCAAGACCTGCGTTGTGCTCGCTAGATCCGTTCTGCTTTGCTCGTCGGTCGCCGTCCTGGCTCTCGCACAACGCCCTTCCGGCTGGTCCACTTTTAGCGGTGACGCGCAACGCACGGGGTGGGCAAAATCCGAAACAGACCTGAACAAAGACAACGTCAAGAAACTGAAATTGCTGTGGAGCCTGAAGCTGGATAATGCGGCTAAGGAACTGAATGGGCTCACGGTACCGCTGGTCACGCGCAATTTAATTACACCGAAAGGCTTTCGGGAACTCGTTCTGGTGGCGGGAGCCTCGGATAAAGTCTTCGCCATCGATTCCGATACCGGCAAGCTTTTCTGGCAGAGAGATCTCCCTATCGAAGGCGCGCCAAAACAAAAAATGTCGCATTGGCTGTGTCCCAATGCCTTAAACGCCACCCCGGTTATCGGACCCGCCCCCGGCAGCACGAACACGAATCCGTTCCGCGGACCGCAGGCCGTGTACGTGATCAGCAGTGATGGGAAGCTTCATGCCTTTAACATCGTCAACGGCGAAGATCTTCTCCCGGCCACGCCATTCGTCCCATCCTTTGGCAAAACATGGAGCCTGAATCTGGTGAACAACGTAGTCTACACGACCACTTCTCAAGGCTGTAACGGTGTCAAGTCCGGCGTCTATGCGATGGACCTGATGGATCCGGCCCACAAGGTTTCGTATTTTCAGAGCGGGGCCGCCGGAGCAGGAATATGGGGCAGGGCGGGCGCCGCGATGACGGCGTCAGGGAAAGTGCTGGTCGAGACGGGCGACGGACCCTATGACCTGGAGAAGGGAAACATGTCGGACTCCGTGATCGCCCTTTCGGAGAAGGATCTGAAATTGGCCGACTACTACACTCCCGCCAACCGCGCCTGGATTACGCGCAAGGATCTCGACATGGGCAACATGACACCGGTCGTTTTCTCTTTCAGAGACTGGGAACTGGTGGCGGCCGCGGGTAAGGAGGGAGTGCTCTATCTGCTGGACGCGAAGTCTCTCGGCGGTGCGGATCATCGCACGCCGCTGTTTCGCAGTCCGCTTTACACCAACGAGGAGGTCAACTTCGCGGCACGCGGATTCTGGGGTGCGCTCTCTACATGGCAAGATCCTTCGGGAACGCGCTGGCTGTATGCGCCGGCTTGGGGCCCTCCCTCCCCAGACGCGAAATTCCCGCTTCAGTATGGCGCAACACCCAATGGCGGCATCATGGCTTTCAAGCTGGACGTGCAGGATGGCAAGCCGGTTCTGGTCCCAACTTGGAATTCCAGGGACATGTCGGTGCCGGAACCGGTGGTGATTGCGAATGGACTGGTGTTTGCGCTCTCGGATGGCGATTGCCCCCAGCAGTCCAATGCCAACGGCGGCATCCTCAGTTCGCAGGATCGCGCCACGCAGGCTGGCAACGCCGTGCTGTACGCGCTGGACGCGTTCACCGGAGCCGAGCTTTTTTCGAGCGGGGATACGATTCACGGATTCACGCACTTCAGCGCGCCTGTGGTGTCGGACGGACGGGTTTACGTGGTAACGCACGACAGTACGGTCTACTCGTTCGGTTTGGGACAGTAACACGGGCTGCCGCGAAGCAAGGAATGGGAATGAGTACAGCGCATGTTTTTCCGGCGATTCACAACGCGATGTGGCCGGGACTGGTCGGCAAGGGCGCCGGTTCTGAGCCTCCCATCGAATTGGATACCCTGCTCGATCTGACGGCCGCCGCTAACGTCGATGGCGTTCGGTTCGATGGCGTCGACTTATTTCTCTTTGCGCCGCATGTGGAGATTGACTCCTCCGACGGCGAGTTAGAGCGTTTGGCGGAACGCATTGCCAGAAGACGGCTTCGCGTGGGGTCCCTGGTGGCTCCGGTCTGGCCACCCACCGGCGGCGGCTCCGCGATGGGCGGCGAATCAGAGCGTGGCCGCTTTCTCGATCAAGTGCGGAAGGCCTGCGGGATCGGAAAGAAGCTGCGCGATCTGAAGATCCGGCAAACGGGGATCATTCGCATTGACTCGGCCGCAAGTCCGGCAGACTGGGCTGTCGACCCCGAGGGGAATACCCGGCGGATCGCGCAAACATTCCGGGAAGCCTGCACCATCGCGGAGGGGTTCGGGGAACGGCTGGCGGCGGAAGGCGAGATCTGTTGGGGTGGCATGCATAGCTGGCGTCATATGCGTCAGCTTCTGGAACTTGTCGACCGGCCGCATACGCTTGGGTTTCAGGCGGACATGGCCCACACCATGCTTTTCACGCTCGGATATAACGCACCCGAAGACCGGCTGCTCCCGCAGGATTTCGATTGGTCGGATGGTGAGCGGCTGGCCCGGGCGTATCGAACCATGGCGAGCGCGCTGCGGCCGTGGACCAGTGATTTTCACGTGGCCCAGAATGACGGCACGGTGAAAGGATCTGGTTCGCACGACAAGACCGGGAGACATTGTTTGCCCCTCGATCCGAACGGCAAGCTCGACATTGTCCGCGACGCCGGCTCCTGGATGCGTGATGACCAGGGACAGGTGACCCGAAAGTTTGCGCACATTTGCTGGGATGGCTGTATGTTTCCGAACGCCGTTATGACGGATCTGAAGACGTGGCAGGATGTGCTTACGGTCATGATCGGAGTTCGAAATGCCCACGGTTGGGATTGAGCGCGGAAGACAAGTAAGCCACGGAGGCAAGATGCTGTTCCGAAACTTTCACCATTCGTCGACCCGGGTAGCGGGGAGACTGATGACGGTGGTCTCTTCATCGGTCGTCCTGGCGATTTTGTTGACCGCCCAGAGCGAACATCCCCGGAAGCGGCCGGCTGGCGGGTTCAGCATGGAGATGCCGCAACCGCTGAATGATGAGACGGGGTTCAAACCGATCTTCGACGGCCGAACGCTGACCGGCTGGGATGGCGATCCCAAGCTCTGGCGCGTCGAAAACGGCAACATCGTCGGAGAAACGACGGCAGCAACGATGCCCAAACAGAATAGCTTTCTCATTTGGCGCGGCGGCAGTCCGGCGGACTTCGAGTTGAAAGCGCAGTATCGCCTGGGTGCGGTGAACAGCGGCATCCAGTACCGCAGCATCGAACTGCCCGATATTCGCTGGGCGATGAAAGGGTATCAGGCGGATATTGACGCCGAGGAGCGCTTCACCGGCCAGATTTATGAAGAGCGGGGACGCGGATTTCTCGCTTTGCGTGGTCAGTTCACGTATATCGCGGAGGGCAAGAAAGCTGGCGTGGCGGGTTCGTTGGGTGACGGCGAACAGTTGAAAAGCTTGATCAAGAACGGTGATTGGAACGAGTATCACATCATCGCGCGCGGCAATGTTCTGACACAAATCTTGAACGGCCGCGTCATGAGCATACTGATTGACGATGATGTTCCGAACCGCAAGATGAGTGGCCTGATTGGCATCCAATTGCATCTCGGCCCGCCCATGAAGATGGAAGTACGTAAGATCCGGATCAAGATCCTGTAGCACGCTCTGCCGCGGCGTTTGCTTGCAGATTCGCGGTGGGGGAAGCCGGACAGGCTCATGTCGAGAATCAAAGAGGTAGCAGAACGGGCAGGCTCCGTTTCCGTCGACAAACTGCGCCGCCGCGGATATGGGAGTCTCTCTTCTGATTTCGGTGGGCCATCGAAGCATCGCGATTGTCACTGGCTCGTAGGCGCTCCGGAATGAACAAGAAAGACTGCAAGGCTATCAGAAGGCGATCCGGCGAGCTGGCTTTAAACTGGACGACAAACTGATTTGGGAAGGCAACTTTCGCCCCGAAGACGTGGCCGCGATTTGCCGGGAGCGCCTGAGCAACCCGCGAGACCGGCCTGCCGCCGTTTCTCGACCCATGGACCCACCGGACTTGGCGTCTTTGCCGTCTGGGGACGCCAAGGGATATCGGCCTTGTCACGTTCGATGAATTGACAGGAGACGATCTTTTTTCTCCAGCAGTGACAGCGGTGGTGGAGCCGGCTTATGAGATAGGTTTTCGAGCCGCGGAAGTCCTCATCAACCGCATTGAAGGATACAGCGGCGGACCGATCACAGCTCGATTGCCGGCCAGGTTGGAGATTCGCAAATCATCTTGTTTAGTGCGATCGCGCGTGGGCCGGTCGCAGGCCCGGCCATGATTATCGCCTGTCGCCGTGCTGGCGGGCGCTCCCGCGGGTTAGAGATCAGTTGAATTCCTGCACTGCTTCATAGAGCGCGACGATGTTCGCGGTGGGAGTATTGGCCTGGATATTGTGGCAAGGGGCCACGATGTAGCCTCTGGCGTCCCGGAAGATGCGGATGTTTTCGGCCACCTGCCGGCGCACGTCCTCGGGGGTGCCGAACGGCAGCGTCTGCTGGTTATCGACGCCGCCATGGAATATCAACGAGCGCCCGAACTCGCGCACCAGGGTTTCGCGCTCCATGCCGCGGCACCGCCATTGCACCGGGTTGAGGATGTCGATGCCGGTCTCGATGAGATCGGGGATGAGCGGCCGGATAGCCCCGTCGTCGTGATGCATCACCTTGACGCCAAAGGAGTGGGCTAGGTCGATGAGGCGCTTCATCCGGGGCTTGAGGAATTGCCGGAACAGCCTTGGGCTCATCAGCAGCGATTCCTGCGTGCCGAGGTCTTCGGCTACGTAGACGAGGTCTATGTAGTCCGCGACCTGATCGAGAACGCGCCGGAAAATGCCCTGGTCCACCTGGAAAATACGCTCCAGAATGGCTTCGGCGATTTCCGGGGCTTCAATCAAGTCCGCAAGAGCCCGTTCCATGCCGCGTAAGCGGCAGTACAGATAAAATGGCTCGCTGGTACCGATCAGGATGGGGTATTCAGACCACCGATCGCATTGCGCGCGCAGGCTGCTGTAATCCCATTCCTCGGGGTCGGGCCAGGCGAATCGCTCCACGTCGGCGACGATTTGCGCGTCACCGAGCGGGTGCACCACCGCCTCTTCATAAACGCCGATGCCATCGCCGTAGGAGAGTTTCGCTGTGCCGATCTGCCAGATGCTGAACAGCGACTGCATGTGCCACGTGTCTTCAGTCGCGCGCGGATGAGAGGGCGTCAAATGGATGCACTTATCCACGCCCAGCTGCTTCCAAAGCTCGGCTTCCGTCGGGCAGCCCAAATCACGCAGCAGTCGGCAGGTTACCTCGGCCGTGCCCCAGTAGTCACAAGGCGCGCGGTCCGGCTTCGACCCGGCAAACAGCGCGCGCCACCGTTCCTTTGGCGTCATCGATCATCTCTTCGCAGCCAACGGCGCGGCAGCTCGTTTCAGAGCGCACCGGATCTCGCCGTCGAAGTAAGGCACAATCCTGACCGGACCCAGCAGGCCATTCAGCTTGATTTTGTCGAGGCGGAACTCCCGGTTCTCTACCGAACGTTCACTCTCCATGGTGTTGGTCACCACGATCCGGACGGTATTTTTTCCGGGGCGAACGCACGGCGTGATGTCGAACGAGTAGGGCAGCCATACGCGCTCTCCGGCGGGCTTGCCGTTGATCGCGACTTCGGCGGTCACACCCACCTGTCCGCAATCTAGCACCAGCTTGCGACCGTTGTATGCGGGCGGCAGAACGAACTCGTTTTCGTATGCGGCGCTTCCGGAGTAATAAGGCAGTCCATTGAAGGTCCAGGAGCCCAACTGCATGTTGGTGCGCGCCAAGAGAAATTCGGGCGTGTCCGCGAATTCGTCGTCTAAGTTCGCGCGCAACACCAGAACGTTTCCATCGCCTTCGGCGACGCGGGCGAAGTGGATCTCGCCGCCAGCGTCCGGCGCCACTTTGGACCCGTTGTAATACACCGTCACGGGACCTTTGAACGCCGGCAACTTTGCGCCCGCGGAGCCCGGAGGCGCCGGGATGCGGTACCAGACCGCAACTTTCGGCGACGGCCCCGTGGGCGAGACGTCGCGCTTCTGGGAGCTGAAGACGAGGTCGTCGAAGTTGCGCTCGCGCTCGTCAGTCACCCGCAGAATGAACCCGTACTTCCCGGCCCACTGGCATTTCGATACTTTAAGTAAGATTTCATTCCACCCTTGACGCAGCCCTGCCGAGCGGGTGAGGGCGAAGTCCTCGCGCAGCTCGTAATAGAACGGGTGGATGTGCCAGTCCAGCAGGTTCTCACCGTTGACCCAAAGCTTGGCGCTGTTGTCGGCCGTTACTTTGAAGTACGCCACGCGGGGCGTGGGCGCGTAGATGTAACTGACCGCGTACGAGGTCACCCAATTCCGGTCTTCTGGGATCCCGAGCGCCTTCTCGAAGTCGACGACATAGTGATCCGAGTTGTACGCGGTCCAGCGCAACTCCATTCCGTCCGCGCCCGTGTACGATGCGTCCAGATCCACACCCTT
The DNA here is from genome assembly GCA_020073305.1 of Terriglobia bacterium. Classification (GTDB taxonomy): domain Bacteria; phylum Acidobacteriota; class Terriglobia; order Bryobacterales; family Bryobacteraceae; genus QHXW01. Next base: position 166,356 of record JAIQFK010000015.1, on the reverse strand, counting down.
TTCAGGGCCGTACGCTTCCACCGTGCCCTGATGATTCTCGTTCGGGAACGGCCCGGCCAGCCGCCAATCGCGCACCGTGCGGCGCTCGCGGGAAAGCCACTGGCGCTGCCACGTGATGTCATTAAATTCGGCGGACTGCCAGCCGAGCTGCTCGCCCTCGTTCCGGTAATCCAGTTTGCGCCGCGTATACGGCGCGGCAACGGACTTCTTCTCCGGAGTAAATGACCACGGGCCTTTCAACTCGATGGGCGCCAGCGCAGCAACGGAGGCCTGGCCCTGCCAGGTGTGCCCGTCTGAGTCGGCGAGTTCGACGGCGAACGTTGTGGACGCGAGCGGCGCGGAGCCTCGCACTACGGCCGCGCTCGCATCATGCGTGGCGACGAAATACTGTTCCAGGTTGGTCTTCACTACCTGCACGGGTTGAGCCGGCCCGTTCGGATCGAACACCAGATACCATGCATCCCAGGGATCGAAGTGCAGCCGCACCTCAGTACCTTCGGAAATGCTGTGATAGTAAACAGGCTGTTGCGCGGTGGTTTCGGCATCCCACTTCTGAGCCGATCCTTTCGCGGAAAACACGGCACTATAGTCTTTGGCGTCTTCGCTGTCGTTTACCAGCCAGTAGTAGTCGACTCCATGCTTGCGGCGGTGCTCATAGAAGATGTGACCTTCCAGAGACGCGTCCTTCAACCGAAAATCCGGCTGGAATGTGCCGTCCAGAATCCGGCTGATTTCCTTGACGTCCTCTTTAATGAAGAAAGCCTTCCCGCCGTGGGCGGACGCTTCTCTAAAGATGTGCCGGACACACGCGGCGATCACCGGGTCGTCTTCGCCCTGCTCCATCGAGGCTGTGGGCAGAATGCGGACGCCGATCACGGTCCCGCCCCGGTCGTAGAAGTCTCGAATCTTTTCCATCGCGGCGCGCCGGATCGTGGTCGTCGGCGGCAGCACCAGCGCCTTGAAACGCTCGGCTCCGATGTGAATCTCGCGGCCCTCGACACTCGCACCCTCGAGGAAATAGGAATCGGCAACATCGTAATCCCAGCGCGCAGCCGCCAGGCTCTCCAGAATATCCGTGTAGAACGCGTTCATGACGTCGACCGGGTTATTCCACTTCGGAGGAAATGCGAACCCGTATGAATAGCGCTCGTTGAATGCAGGCTTGGAGTGCGCCCACGCGGTTTCAGTCGGGTGGTAGACCAGGACATCAGCCACGTGCAGGCTGTCCGCGTTCATGTAACTGATGCGGCGCGCGTAGTCGGCGTAGTGCCGGAAATACTTCCAATAAGGCTGATGGTAGAACCAGTCTTCGGGGAACTCGATACGGCGCCGATTATAGTTGAACGCGTGCGGGATGAACGTCGTGACGCCCCAGGCGCCGATCGTGTTGGTACCCAAACGCATTTTTTGCGGATCCAGGAAAGAATCGTCGCCTTGCAGTCCCTGGTTTTCGCAAGTGAAGCCAGTGCCGCGGAAGTGCGCCACCGAGGCGGCCGCCTTGAAATCCCGGGGAGAGCGCCCGCGATCGAAAAGCGAATCCACGCCCGGCCAGGAGAAACCGCGCATGTCGCGCATCAAGTCGCCCTGAAACAGCGCATCGAAGTGTACGGCCTCCTCCCATATGTGCCCTGAGGTTCTGATCTTATGCGCCGCGGCCCAGTCGGCCACTTGCTTGAAGAAAGACCGGTAGTACAACTCGCTGACCACGTCCAGGTAGTCGCACCGCACCTTGGGGGTCATCTTTCCGCCATCATGCGTCAGTAACGGCAGATACTTGCGAAGGTCGTAGCCTTTCATGCGGGTGAAGGTGTCGAACAGCGCCGGTGTCCATGCGATGCGATAGCCGTAAGCTCCCTCGTGGTCCGCATATATACTGTCCAGAACATCGCCGAAGTATTCGCCGAACCGTTTGTAGTACTCTTCGTGCACCAGGTCGAGAAACCTCCGCACGGCGGCGGCGTTCATGAGGTCGACGGTGCCCCCATCGAGGCCGCGGCTTGGATACAGGTAGTAGACCATCACGAGCCACTCCCCGTCCGGAGCTGTCCAGCTCAGGTCTCCGCCGCTCAAACTTGCTGAAATGTCGCGCAGCGTTTCGGGATCAATCGACTCCTCGCCCGTGGCGCGCGCGGCCATCGCGAACTGGACTTTTTCAGGAGTGTGGATTTCGATGGCTTTCCCAGCCTGAGCTTTTCGTGCGATGTATCCGAGGCTGCGCATGCCGAATTCCGGATTCGATGCCACAACGCGACTCGGAATACCAGGCCGCCACGGATCGCGCGCTTCGCCGCTAGGCCACTCGAATTCGTCAACGAATCCGAGGTGGAAACCTACCTGCCTGGCCTTCGCAAACGCCTCCTTCACCACGTCGAAATACTCCTCAGACATGTAGCGCGTCTGCAAACCGGTGCGATTGTGAACGTAGGCGCCATACACGCCATGAGCCACCATCTCTTCGATCTGGCGGTTCACCTCGACCGCGTCCAGTTTGCCGTTCCAGAACCAGAACGGCCGGATGGTGTGGACACGCGGCGGGTCTTTAAACTCCTGGTAGAGACCGGCCATACCCCGATCGGAGGCGGCCGAAGCACCGGCGATCACACACGGCAGGAGTGCGGTCCACGCAACGAAACGGCATGTCTTGAGCATAACGGCTCCCTTCTGCGACACCCTCACTTTACTCCACGGGGAACTGGTGCCTCATGCAAGTCCGAGGGTGAATCGATTCGAAGAGAAAGCAACTTTCGCACCGCTGGCGGATTTGTACGCCCTCGCGACGCCGCCGGTGAAGGCGCGTGACGCCATCTCTAAGGCGGACGTCATCGACCTGACCGCGAAGATGCGGCCGGACGGCGTGCTCGATTGGATGCCCCCGCTGGACGTTGGGTTGTACTTCGCATCGGCTACTCACTGCTCGGCACTACGAACCACCCGGCCTCGCCCGAGGCTACCGGGCCGGAGGTGGACAAACTCAGCCGCAGGTATGTCAAGGCGTATCTGGATCATTATCTGGACCAGTACAAAGACCCGGTCGGACCGCTGATGGGAAAACGAGGCCTCATTCAGGATGCGGACGCCGATCTACTTTGTTCAGCGCAAAAAAGGACAACATGGTTCCCGATCGGCAGACTCAAGAACTGGCTGGCTTGTACCCTGGACCCAAGACCGTCTGGTTTCCGGATCATGGCAATCACGCGGCGATCTGGGAGGTCGATCATGGCGATTACGAGAAAGGGCTCGCTGATTTTCTAACCTGCGGGGCAATAGCCCGTACAAGTTCGAATTGCGCATCGAATTGGATCAAACCGGCATGATAAACTAGCGCTATGCTTCGGCCTTGCCCGCGAATCCGCAGGCGGCCTGAAGTAAATTGTTGATCCTAAGCCACCCTAGCTCAGTTGGTAGAGCGGCTGATTCGTAATCAGCAGGTCGCCAGTTCGATCCTGGCGGGTGGCTCCATACTAAAACGCAAGCCCGCTTGCGTTTGACGCACTTTTGAAATTCCGGGCCGGTGGTCAAAACGGGCATTCAAAACGGTTTTTGAAACGGTTCAGCCCTGGAATTTCCTTCTGGGCGCGGGTACAATTAAGGCATGTTGATGCGAACGGGTCTTCCTACCTACGACATTTACGGTTTGAAAGTCCGTCCCGGTGATATCCTTGGGCGAACCAAAGCAGGGTCCATCATCGAACACCGCGCACTGATCGGCTTTGATGGAGAGATCGGGCACAGTTCAGGTCCTGGAGATGTCTTCCGCCCCGGCGCACTTCAGGAGGTTCTCAACGACGGTGGAGTGATCCGCGTTGTATACCCGACTCGTTCCCTTCAAGAAACTGAGTGGCGCTTCGCCCGTGCCAATCAGATCATTGGTGTGCCGTGGTGGAACATGAACTGCCACACCACCACAGATTTCATTGCGGGCGTCCCATGAACGAAGTGCTGATGACGGTGTTCACAGCGGTGATTGCCGTCTCTACGATCATCTACACGATATTCACTTTCCGGCTGTGGAAGGCCACGCAAGGATCGGTCGATGTCGCCAAGGCCACAGTGCTGATGAGCTATCTATCAACGCTGGCCCAGGAGATCGAGAAAACTAAAGCCACCAACCCGCAGGCCGCGATGCTGCTCCAGCAAGTAGCGATGCTGGTGACCGAGGCTTCCATGGAGAGCTTCCTGGAGGACATCAACATGAGCAAGCAGCCGCGCGTGCGGGACGCAATGAACAAGCTTGATGGCCTGTTACGCGCTAACGGCGTTGATCCGCACAACGTCCCTTGGTTCCGGCCTGTTGCTGAGAAGATGAAGGCGGGTAAGTAGCGGCGTCGCCGCGTTCAGGCCGCGCGCCGGGCGTCCCGCAACGCTCCTAATTCATCCTTGGCCTTGTCGCGTGCTTCCTGGACGCTGATCTCAGGGACCCGCCCGAGCTTCACGCGGGCCGTTTTGCGAATGCCGGTTTCAGCGTCCTTCACTTCGCGCTGCGCCACCCACGTCTTTACCCGCTTCTGTGAAATGAGCATCAGGCCGGTGACCCGGTCATCGCACAAGAACTCGCCGGGCTTGGCCTTTTCCACGCGCTCCTGCGTTAATCGTTCCAGTGGCATCGGCATTCTCCGTTCCGACTTGGCGGGCGAGAATTCAAAACGGATTCAAAACGGTCCTGGCTCACCGGCCAACATCGAAGCGGCTCAACCACTTCCCGCAAATCTGCCATTAGTATACTGTAAAATGAACGAGTTAGGCAAACAGTCGCAACTCCAGCCAGCGCCGGGCAAATTGGGCAATCTCTAATTCGTAATCAGCAGGTCGCCGGTTCGATCCCGGCGGGTGGCTCCAGTTCTTTCTCCAGTTGATTGCACCCTCATCTCGAACTTCAGACGAAATGCTGATTTGGTCGGCATGCCCGGTGTTATCAGCCTCTGACACCGCGACGGTTCGCCGTGCTCGCTTCGTCAGCGGAGACGGCAACTCCGCTTTCGGAAGCCTTCTTTGACCAAGTCGCTTCGGAGCTTAAGGTCGAACCACTGAAGGCGACCGGGCACTACTCGTTCATCGACAAGGGCGGATGTAATGGACTTGTTCAAGGCTTTTTGGGCGGTCACAGAGCGCTACGCCGAGCTAACTAGGTCTGATCCTCTAATTCACCGGAGTGTCGAACCCTGTGGAGGCGGCTGCTAATGCCGAATCGAGCGGAGATGAGGAGCCGGCGGAAGTGGAGACTGGTGGCTCGGCACGTCACAGCCTGCCCTTCCGTTGTACGCTGAAACAATGGCAGGATCGCTCCACCACGGCCATTCTCCTCACCATGCTCCCCGGGACTACTCGCGGACGCCGCTCAACATTTATTGGGAAATGACGCAGGCTTGCGCGCTGGCGTGCCGTCATTGCCGCGCCGAAGCCGTTCCGGAGCCGCACCCTATGGAACTCACGTTCGAAGAGGGCGTCGCGTTCCTGCATCAGATCCCGGAGTTCGGTGATCCGCTGCCGCAACTGATCCTCACCGGAGGCGACCCGCTCGTTCGCCGCGGCCTCTACGAACTGATCGACGAGGCGCGCAAACTCGGCATCGGCGTTTCCATCACACCGGCCGCTACGCCGGCGCTCACCCGCGACGTAGTGGCGCGGCTCAAGGAACATGCCGTGGAAGGCCTGGGCCTCAGCCTGGACGGCTCCACTGCTGAACGTCACGACTCCATTCGGGGCGTTCCCGGCACCTTCGACCGCACCGTCCAAGCCATAGGTTGGGCGCAGGAACTCGGCTTGCCTTTGCAGGTGAACACGCTCGTGGCTGCGGAGACGGCCGGCGATGTGCCCGCCATCTACGAATTGCTGAAACCCCTTGGTGTCGCGCGCTGGAGCCTGTTCTTTCTCATTTCCGTCGGACGTGGAAAAGTGCTGCAGCCGCTCTCGCCGCAGGAAGGCGAGAAGCTCATGGGCTGGATTTACGGCACCTCGCGCTCCGCCCCGTTCACCGTAGCCACAACCGAAGCGCCTTCCTATCGGCGCGTGGCGCTTGAGCGGATGCGCGCCGAAGGCCTGACCGGCGAACAGATCAAGCGAAGCGCCGCCGCCCGCAGCTTCGGAATCCGGGATGGACACGGCATCATGTTCGTATCGAGCACCGGCGACATCTGCCCCGCCGGGTTCCTGCCCCTGGCCGTCGGCAATGTGCGCAAGGACCGCGTCGCCGAGATTTACCGCAACGCGCCTCTTTTCCAGTCGCTGCACAATCCCCTAAGCTTCGAAGGACGTTGCGGCGTCTGCGAATACGGCGCCCTCTGCGGCGGATCACGCGCCCGTGCCTATGAGGCCACCGGCGACCCCCTCGCTTCAGACCCCTTTTGCCTCCACCAACCGGAATAGAACGTAAGCAGCGACTCTCACCTGGCGCGCCTACTCACTGCCGCCCACGCGCACAAAAAGGTGCGCGATGGCCTTCTGGCCCAACCGGTTGGCGCGCTCCACACGCACGATGTAATCTCCCGGCCTTTGAAAGACATGCGTGGTGATCGCGAATCCGTCTTTGGCTCGAGGCACTGCATTGCCGTCGGATTTCGTTGACGCAGTACCACCGTCGCCGAAGGACCAGGTCTCTTGGCCGTCCCTAGTGCCGAACGTTCGGGCTTTGAAGGTGACTGATGCGCCTGGAACAATGCCCGTCGTCGGCCAGTAGGCGGCCTGTATGGACGGGGGTGTCTGCTCCGGATGTTGCGGATCGAGCACATTGACTGTCTCGAAATCGTAGTCCGTGCCGCCGCGGTCGTCGGTGATCTTGAGGATCTCGCTGTACGTGCCCGGCTGAGAGTAGGTCCGCTCAACTCTCGGTCCTGACGCTTTCCCTCCGTCCGTGAAAGTCCATGCGAACCGTTCGATGCGCGAATCACTATATGACCGCGATCCATCCAGCAACACCTTCTCCTCGACGAGCACGGCTTGGTGGGGTCGCGCAACCGCAATCAGGTGTGGCTTGTACTGGCGCTGATACGCTTCCCACAAGAACGCATACCCTTCGAGAGTCCCTAATCTGCCGGACGCTTGCCGGCTGAGGATCTCATAGTGCAGGTGCGACCAGCCGCCGCTTCCGCCCTCCTTCCCCAGCGTGCCGATCTTCTGCCCCATCTGGACCCGGCCGCCCAGCTTCACCGACGGGTCAAACGAGAACAAGTGTGTGTAACGCTGGTACCAGCCGCGTTCATCCAGTACCCAGATGGTGTCGTTGTATTGCCGGTCAAGGCTGGCATTGTTTTTTTCTTTGTCGAGTATCTCTGTTCCGACTCCCACCACCAGACCGTCCGTTGCGGCGACCACGTCCACCAGACCCTCGGCGCCGCCGATATCGAGGCCGGCGTGATAGTAGATCCGTCGCGAGCCGATGCTCTCCCCATCGTCCACATAGGTCGGCTCGTTGCCCATTTGCGTCCGCGTTGCGAACCAGCGCTGCCTCACCGGATAAACGAACGACCCTGGCGGCATGTATGGTGACCCGGCGGGCCACAGGCGCAGACGCGCGTCTTTGACCAGCGCCCAGTGATCGGCGTTGCTGTCCTGGTAGTAGGCCTTGGTGACGGCACAGTCTGCTTGCACGCCGCCAACGGCCACTGGAAGACGGTAATTGCCGCAGGAAAGGGTGGCGCGAGCGCCATTAATCTCCACTTCCACGCGAGCATCCCGGATGGCGGAACGGACCCGGTCGCGCGTCTCGCTGGTCGAGAGCAACTTTACGGTCGCGCTCTTGCCATCCGAGAACTCGACTCGTTCCCTCGCGCCGACGTCAAGGTCCACGACACGGAACAGGGGCTGTTGCGCAACCAGGGTCGCAGAAAAAAGAAACAGCAAAGTCGGTCTATGCATGTGGGTTCCGCCGTGGCCATGCCGGAAATCGCCCAGGCTGCTGCCATGATAACGCTAGCGTCGTGAACGCGGCATCAGTGAGGAGTACCCCGGTGGTTTGCTCAAGTATGATTGGCGCGCCGATTGAATATTTGGACCATACGGGACACCATCCACGACAAACTGGACATCGTACTCCGATCCCCACGGATGCAGTGCGGGCGGTTGATGGCCCACGTCTGAAAAGATCATATAAACCATTTCCATTAGAGAATGTTTCGGCCTATACTTGGACATGCGTGCCGGTCGTTCAGGCTGGCTGCAAATTTTGACAGGACGTGCGACCCGCGCGGGATCGGACACTGGCACGCAAATTACTGTAGAGGGTGTTATGCTCGACGTACTGGTCAACGCCTTATTCCGATGTTCCCATAAGCGGACGACTTTTCCATGTACTCCGATCCGCAGGTCGGCGCCACCAAACCTCCGTGCCACTCGAGGAACCTATGTGGTGTGCCTGGATTGCGGCCAGGAGTTCAGCTATGACTGGCAGGAAATGCGAATGGGAGAGCCGGTGTCAGCCCGGAGATCTACCCGGATCGCAGAGTCGTTCGCTCCGGCGAATCGTTAGATTCGCCAACCCGCACAGCTGAGCTATCCGGGCGGATAGCGATTCCCCGTGTGGTCAAAAAACTCGTCGAATCCCTCGTGCCCGGCACGGATCACCGATATTGAATTCACGCGAATAAAAGCCATTCTCCCGTTAAAGTTGCAGCATGAGTGGCTGCCGGGCCGAAAGCAGCTCTGTTGCTTGCCTGTTTTTCAGGCCCGGCAGCCCCGTGCCGCAAGTCGTAAGCCGTGGGCTAGAAGTGCGGCGGATTATTCATACCGGAGTGTCTCGATCGGGTCCACCCGCGTGGCTCGGTGGGCCGGGATATAGGCGGCGGCGAGCGTGACGAGGATCAGTAGAGCCGGGACCAGAACAAACGTCCGGCTATCTGTGGGGCTGACCTCGAATAGGAGCGTCTTCATCAAACGTGTCAGCGCCAGGGCGCCGGCAACGCCGCCCGCAACGCCGGCGGCAGCCAATCCGATGGCATTGCGAGCGACCATCCGCAGAACCGCGGTTCGCGTAGCACCCAAAGCCATGCGGATGCCGATTTCACGGGTCCGCTGCGCGACGGTATAGGCCATGATGCCGTAGGTTCCAATGGCCGCCAGGACCAGGGCAGTCGCGCCGAAGATGGTGAGCAGGAACGTGCTGAACCGCGGACGGGCAAGCTGCGTGTCGATAATCTGATCCATCGTCTTGATCTCAGAGATCGGCAGCTTCTTGTCCATGGACCAGATCTGGCTTCGGATGGATGGCAGCAGCGCTTTGGGATCACCTTGGGTGCGCACCACCAGTTCCAGCCCGCGCCACCAGTTCTGCGTGTGGGGCACGTACACATTGTTCTCTACACTCTCCGCGAGGCTGTAATACCGAAGGTCGCCGACGACACCCACGATTTCGCGGTACAGGTTTTCGTCGCGCCAGGAGCGAATACGCCGGCCCAGCGGGTCCTGGTTGGGAAACATCTGGCGGGCCATGGATTGGCTGATGATGATCACCGGCGCCGACGTCTCCGTATCGCGATCCGTGAATGCCCGGCCGCGAACGACGGGGATTCCCATGGTTTGGAAGTAGCCGGGTTGGACGACGCTCCAGGCGGCCTGCGCGTCTGAGGACGCCGGCGGGTCGGGTTGGCCTTCCCGGAGAAACAGGCGGAGGAGATAGGACTCGCCGCCACCCAACGGCAGAGAGCTGGCCGCCGACGCCGAAACCACGCCGGGAATGCGGCCAATCGCGCGGGTGAGCTGCTCGAAACCGCCAGTAACCTGCGGCTGCCCCAGGTATCGAGAATGCGGCAGCGAGACCTGCATGGTAAGCAGGTTCCGGGTCGGGAAACCGGGATTGACCTTTTGGATTCCGCTGAAGCTGCGGATCAGCAATCCGGCCCCGGTGAGCAGCACGATGGCCAGCGCCAGTTCCGAGACCACCAGCACACCGCGAAGACGGCCGCCGCGCTGACCCGACGCGATGCGGCTCGCGTCGTGGAACGACTCCATGGGAGCCAGACGAGCAGCATGCACCGCAGGCACGATGCCGGCTACAATTGCGGCCGCGAGGCAGAGCGCGGCGGTAAAGCCCAGCACGGCGAAATCGATATGGACACGGTCCAGCCACGGAATGTCGGGCGGAGCGAAATGGATCAGTCCTTTGAGGCCCCAGTAGCCGGCCAAGATTCCGGCCAGCCCGCCCGCCGCCGACAAGAGCGCGCTCTCCGCCAGAAACTGCGCGACCAGCCGTTTCCAGTCCGCGCCCAACGCGTTCCGGATGGCCACCTCGCGCGATCGGGAGGAGCCCCGGGCGAGCAGCAGATTCGCAATATTCACACACGCGATCAGCAGAACGAACAAGGCCGCCACGAGCAGCACCACCAGAGTCTGTCGCAGCGTTGGGCCGATGATGAAGGCCGCGGCCGGGTGCAGCTTCCAATTGGTCCCTTCACGATTCACTTCCTGTTGGGCGATGCGCGCGCCCATCACGGTCAGCTTTGTCTGCGCCTGCTGGAGCGATGTGCCGGCTTTCAGGCGCGCCAGAGCAATGAAAGTATGGTTGTCGCGCCGCAGAAGGTCCGCATCGCGGGAGCCGGCCACTCCCAGCGGCCGGAAGATCCCGACCTCGTACGGCAGGGTGGAGTCCTTTCGCGTAACGCCGATCACGCGGTAGGGCACGCCGCCCACCTCAATCCGGCTGGCCACGGCATTCGGATCTCCGCCAAACCGCCGCATCCACAGGTCAAAACTCAGCACGACCTCGCGGCCCGCTCCGGGAAGGTTATCCTGCATGGTAAAGGGCCGGCCGAGAAGCAAAGGACTGCCCATCACGCGAAAATAATCCTCATCCACGGCGAGCGCCCGGACGCGCTCCGGCTCGTCACCGCCGGTGACATCCATGTCGTCAAAGCGAAACGCGGAAACGGCTTCGAAGAGGTCGCTCTGAGCTTTCCAATCGAGAATGTCCGCGTAGGCGACGCTACCGGTATCCGTCTTCAGGCGCTGGAAAATGGTCGCCGGGACAACCAGGCGCTCTGGGTGGGGGTATGGCAGCGGCTTCAGAAGAAGCCCCTCGACCAGGCTGAAGATCGCAGTATTCGCCCCGATGCCCAGACCCAGCGTCAGGAACGACACGGCGGCAAACCCCGGATTCCGGGCCAGGAGCCGCGCGCCGTAACGCAGGTCCCGCCCCAGTCTCTCCAGCAGTGCCAAGGTGCACATGTGTTTCCTTTCCGCCGGGCAGTCAGACTCAGGTGCTTCTCTACTCGATGTGATGCGACATTACCCTTCAATGGGAATGTCCGTGGGAAGGTACGCGACAGCAGGAACAAAAGTTCCGCTCTCACTTACGGACCGACTAACAGAATCCTGCTATGCCAGTTTGCAACGACGGGCCATCGCCGTGGCTTCGTAGCCTTGGATTGTGCGCTACGCTCCATCGAAAGAACGGAAGCCGAGCTTGGTGTTGATTCGTCGCTTGAGCTCGATGCCTGTGGCACTCGTTCTGTTTCTCATCATCCTCGATCCACAAAAGCACAAGTCTTGACAAAATATCACATTAGATATAATCTAAATCGTTCATGGACGCCGAGGCGATCAAACGGTCCTTGGAGGGCAGCGGGTTGCGGTGCACTCCGCAGCGCTACGCCGTGATGGCATTCTTGATGGAACACACCAGGCATCCCACGGCTGCGGAAATCTTCGAAGCCGTGAATCGCGTGGATCCGCGCTCTTCAAGGGCCACGACTTACAACAATCTGCGGGACTTGGTGCAAGCGGGTTTGGTGCGTGAAGTGGCCGTCGAGGGCCGCGCCGCGCGATTCGATGCGAAAGGCATGCGGCATCACCACTTCATCTGCGACCGCTGCGGCAATGTGGAGGACATGGAGTGGTACGACGTGCCCAGGCCTCCCTCGCGCGCCCTCGGAAAGCGGATTCTTCGCGAATGCGAACTCATTTTCCGGGGGCACTGCACGAAGTGCGCTCCGCGACACGCCTCCCGTTAAGTGTCCTAGGCGTGTGGATATCGGATGAATGGCGCGCGTCAGCCAGCGCGACCGCGGGCGTTGCGCGAATAGGGAAACCAGGATGGGTGCGTAGTTCGTCGCAGTTTTTTGACTAATTCGAAGGAATATGAAGAAATGGAGCACAACTTGTCAACCGAAACCAAATGCCCGGTAACGGGCGGCGCTCGCAGCCACACGGCGGCTGGGGCCCCGACGAATGCAGGCTGGTGGCCGAATCAGCTGAACCTGAAGATCCTGCACCAGCACTCCCCTCTGTCCGATCCGATGGACAAGGATTTCAATTACGCTCAAGAATTCAAGAGCCTCGACCTGGATGGCGTGATCAAGGACCTCCATGCCTTGATGACGACGTCGCAGGACTGGTGGCCTGCCGACTATGGCCACTATGGGCCGCTTTTCATTCGTATGGCGTGGCACAGCGCCGGTACGTACCGCATCGGCGACGGCCGCGGCGGGGCAGGCTCTGGTACGCAACGTTTTGCGCCCCTCAATAGCTGGCCGGACAATGTGAACCTCGATAAGGCGCGCCGGTTGCTCTGGCCGGTCAAGCAGAAATATGGCCGGAAAATCTCCTGGGCCGACCTCATGATTCTCGCCGGTAACGTCGCGTTGGAATCAATGGGGTTCAAGACCTTCGGTTTCGGTGGTGGGCGCGAGGACGTCTGGGAGCCCGAAGAGGACATTTTCTGGGGGCCTGAGGGCAAGTGGCTGGCGGACGAGCGCTACACCGGCGATCGTCAGCTCGACAATCCTCTCGGCGCGGTTCAGATGGGCCTGATTTACGTGAACCCGGAAGGGCCCAATGGAAAGCCGGATCCAGTCGCCGCGGCACGGGACATCCGGGAGACGTTCGCCCGCATGGCGATGAATGATGAGGAGACCGTTGCGCTCATTGCCGGCGGGCACACGTTCGGCAAGACCCACGGCGCTGCCGACCCGAGCAAGTATGTCGGCCCTGAACCCGAGGGCGCTCCCATCGAGGAGCAAGGCCTCGGCTGGAAAAACACCTATGGCCGCGGCAACGGCGCCCAGACGATCGGCAGCGGGTTGGAGGTCGCATGGACCACTACCCCAGTGAGGTGGAGTAACAACTACCTGGAAAACCTGTTCGGCTATGAGTGGGAACTCGTGAAGAGCCCAGCCGGTGCGAACCAGTGGGCTCCCAAGGGCGGGGCTGGGGCGGGCACTGTTCCCGATGCCCACGACCCGTCCAAGCGGCACGCCCCGATGATGCTCACGACGGACCTCTCCCTGAGGATGGACCCGATCTATGCGCCGATCGCCAAGCGCTTCCTCAAGAATCCGCGGGAGTTCGCGAAGGCATTCGCCAAGGCCTGGTATAAGCTGACGCACCGCGACATGGGGCCTCTTTCGCGCTACCTTGGCCCGCTGGTTTCCGCCGAGCCCCAATTGTGGCAAGACCCTGTTCCCGCAGTGGATCATAAATTAATCGGGGAGCGGGACATTGCTGCTCTGAAGGCGAAGATCCTCAAATCCGGACTATCGATCTCCCAACTGGTCACGACTGCCTGGGCGTCGGCGGCGACGTTCCGCGGCTCCGACAAGCGCGGTGGGGCCAACGGGGCGCGCATTCGTCTGGCGCCGCAAAAGGATTGGGAAGTGAACCAGCCGGCCGCACTGCCGAAGGCTCTCAAGAAGCTGGAGGCGATCCAAAAGGAGTTCAACAGCTCGCAGTCCAGCGGGAAGAAGAAGGTCTCGCTTGCGGACCTGATCGTTCTGGGCGGCTGCGCAGCCGTCGAGGAAGCTGCGAAAAAGGCCGGGCATAACGTGAAGGTTCCCTTCTCGCCGGGGCGCACGGATGCTTCGCAGAAGCAGACCGATGTGGACTCATTCGCCGTCCTGGAGCCGACTGCAGACGGGTTCCGCAACTACCTCCGGAACGGACGAAACGGACACCAAATGCCGGCGGAGGAGCTGCTGGTGGATCGGGCGCAGTTGCTGACGCTGACTGCCCCCGAGATGACGGTTCTCGTCGGCGGCATGCGCGCCCTGAATGCGAACGTCGGGCAGTCCAAACACGGCGTCTTCACCAACCGGCCCGAGACGCTGACGAATGATTTCTTCGTCAACCTGCTCGACATGAATACGAAGTGGCAGGCCTCTTCTACATCCGAAGGCGTTTATGAGGGACGCGATCGCGCGACGGACAAAATCAAGTGGACCGGCACCCGTGTCGACCTTGTCTTCGGTTCAAACTCCCAGCTTCGGGCAATCGCGGAAGTTTATGCATGTGACGACTCGAAGAAGGCGTTTGTGAAGGACTTCGTGGCTGCGTGGAACAAGGTGATGAACCTTGATCGCTACGACCTTGCCTGAGCTCGGCGGAAAAGAGAGCGGTCAACTTGGTACTTGACCTCCGTTGCTGTTATTTGGATCGGCAAAACCGAATCAGCGTGCGATGATATCGCCCCGGACCGGCGCCCCGGCCGGGTCGCACGTTAGGATAATGTCGATGAAGCAAACCCGCCGGACGTTTCTCGCCGCAGCCGCGGCGGCGGTGGTTCAAGGCGCCGAACCGGTCATCGACATCCATCAGCACACAAACTACGCCGGCCGTACTGATGATGAGCTGATCGCGCACCAGCGTACCATGGGCATCACGCGCACGGTGCTGCTGCCGGCAGGCTCGAAGTACGGCCTGGCTGCTGGGTGCGGCGGAAACGATACAGTCGTGGCGCTGGCGCAGCGGCACCCGGACGAGTTCCTGTTTTTCGCCAACGAAGTGCCGGACCTTCCTGAGGCGCGCCCGGTAATCGAAAAGTATCTGAAGGCAGGGGCGATCGGTATTGGGGAACAGAAATTTCACTTGGACTGCGACTCGGCGGCCATTCACATGGTGGCGGAGGTGGCGGAGGAGTTCGGCGTGCCGGTGCTGATGCATTTCCAGCACGGCGAATACAACATGGGGATCGAACGGTTTCACACGATGCTCGAAAAATGTCCGCGCGTCAATTTCATCGGGCACGCGCAGACGTGGTGGGGCAACATCGATCGTAATCACGTGCAAGCCGTGATGTATCCGAAGACCAAGGTGGCGCCTGGCGGCATTACCGACCGCCTGCTCTCGGATTACCCGAATATGTACGGCGATCTTTCGGCGGGCTCCGGTTTGAATGCCTTGTTGCGCGACGAAGAACACGCCCAAGCATTTCTCGAGCGCCATCAGGACAAGCTGTTGTACGGCAGCGACTGCGACGACCGCGCCGGCGAGGGCGAAAAATGCAGCGGCTCAAAATGTCTGGAGGCAATCCGGCGCCTGGCGCCCAGCGGCACGGTTCGCCAGAAGATTCTCTACGGGAATGCCTCGCGACTGTTGAAGATCCGCTAAGCGAGATCTTCTCGATGTGCCGGCCCTCCACGTCGGTCAGGCGGAAATCGCGCCCCTGAAATTTGAAGGGCAAAGGTCTCCGTCTGGACCTCTGCCGCGTGGACCTCAGTTCCGCGGTGAGCAAGTACATCGGTGAAACCGACTAGAGCCTGCGGCGCGTGTCGACGACCGGCGCGCCGGTTTGATTTTCCGCAGGGCCAGTTGTGGTAGGATTCGCAGCAATGAACCGAAGGGACTTCCTGGTTTCGGCAGTCACGGCGACCCTTCTACGTGCCGAACCCGAACCGCCCCGCACGTTCGTCTACAAAAAAGCAGATGGCTGCGAAATCAAGGCCGACGTTTTCGGCATTCCAGCCGTGAGTCACAAGCCCGTAGCGGTATGGATCCATGGCGGCGCACTGATTTTCGGATCACGCAAACTCTCGCCGAATGCGCGCATGCTGCGATCTCTGCTGGCTGGTGGCTTTACCGTCATCTCGATTGACTATCGCCTCGCTCCGGAAACGAAGCTGCCCGCCATTGTCGAAGACGTTCAGGACGCGTTCCGGTGGATACGCAAGCAGGCGGACACGCTCCACATCGAGCCGGAGCGCGTCGCAGTCTGTGGTGGCTCCGCCGGCGGGTATCTGACTCTCATGACGGGCTTCAGTGTGAACCCGCGACCCAAAGCCCTGGTCTCATTTTGGGGCTACGGCGATATAGCTGGCCGTTGGTATTCGCGTCCGGATCCGTTCTATCTCAAGCAGGCTGCGGTCCCGCGTGACGAAGCGGTCGCCGCCGTCGGCAAGCTGCCCCTGTCCGAACCGCCCGAGAATAACAATCGGAGCCAGTTTTATCTCTATTGCCGCCAGCAGGGGATCTGGCCAAAGGAAGTAGCTGGTCGTGATCCTGATACCGAAGACCGCTGGTTCGATTCTTACTGCCCCATCCGCAACATCACCCGCGAGTATCCGCCTACCATGCTGGTGCACGGCACCGAGGACACCGATGTTCCCCATGAGCAGTCGACGGCCATGGCGGAGCGTCTGCGTCAGGTGGGTGTCGAACAGCAATTCGTGTCCGTGCCGGGTGGCGGACACGGCATCAACAACATAAGTTCCGACGAGCAGGACCGAATTTACCGTGAAGCAGCGGCATTCCTGATGAAGCGAGTCTAAGTAACGGCTCCTAAACCAGGGCCGGTCAGAGTTCCGGTCCTCATGAACCCGTCGCGGATTTCGAAAATTCCTGGAAAGTTACTAACCCATTTTGCATTTGCGGCCGGCACATATTGCCTCGCGTTCGATTCAATCGCCGCTACACCGGGCACGTGAGCGGCCAGGCCCGCGGAATGAATCAAAGATGCCCCGGGACAGGTCAGATCCTGCACGCACAGGAACATCTTGTTCTTCTGGCCGGCGGCAGCCATCAGCAGCACCTGGCTCTGCCCTTTGCAAGCCTTCAGCGCCACCCCCGAATACCCCATTTCCCGCGCCAGTTGCAGGCTCTCCAGATCTACCAGCGACTCGTCGATCACCACCGGAACCATCTGCGCCACGCGGTGCATCACATTCGCCCGATCCGATTTCAGGTCGCGCTTGGTCGGCTGTTCGACATATTGGATTCGCGCAAAACCAGCCGGTGTGATCTCCTTCAGGTTTTTCAGAAATGCCAGCAAGTAATCCACGTTGGGACACTTTTCGTTGAAATCGAGAGAATAGACCCACTCGGTGACCTTGCGGGCTTGCTGCGTCTCGGCCGACGCCCTGTCGATGGCCACCACTCGGTCCACGTCCCATTTGAGGTCGGAACCGTTG
The DNA here is from genome assembly GCA_020073305.1 of Terriglobia bacterium. Classification (GTDB taxonomy): domain Bacteria; phylum Acidobacteriota; class Terriglobia; order Bryobacterales; family Bryobacteraceae; genus QHXW01. Next base: position 149,254 of record JAIQFK010000015.1, on the reverse strand, counting down.
AGCTTGATCTTGAGGTGAGTGAGGCCGTTATACCGGATCCACTCCGGCAGCGTCTCCGGAAGCCCGTCGCCTATCCGTTTCCGCACGTCGCTATCCGTGATCGGATCGAGCGCCCCCACCAGGTGATAAAGCGGCATGCGCTCTTTGGGTTCGGGCGTAATGTACCGGTCGAGCCAGTCGCCCCGAAACTCAGGCGTCAGATACGATCCCAGATCTTTCGTGAGGAACTCGCGCCCGTATGTATGGTAGCTGCTGACCCCGTGCAGCTTGCCATAAGCGTCATGAATCGCCGCGTCGAAAGGGCTGAAGGTCACCAGCGTGCACAGCTTGGGGATCGGGATCGTGAGCTTCAGCTCTTTCGAAACCTCCGCCGCAGCCTCCAGGTAGGCCGGTTCCAAAGCAATATTAATGTCGATCGGGTGTCCCGTGACCTTCGCATTCTTTGTGATGGCGGCGATCCGCGCGGCAAGCGCCTTCATCGCCTGTATGGTTTCTTCATAAGGCAGGGCAGGGAAGGACCAGACATTGCCGAGCGGCATCGATCCAAACCCGTGCGCGATGCGTCCGTTGTTCGCGCGAATCACGCAGGTGACGTTTAGCAGCGTGACGCGCTCCACCACATTGCCGCCGAACTTTATCGGCGACCGGTAGCGATAGTCTTCGTATGCGATCGATACGTCTTCGACGCGGATGCCCGTCGCCGGCGGCGAAGCCAGCAAAGCCGGTGCAGCGCAAGAGCTGATCAGAAACTGACGGCGTGTTGTCCGCATGCGACCTCAGTTTAAACTAAATTGGCGATGGATCGCGATCCTCGGTCACGATGGTGCGCAGGGACCAAAAACATGATAATGAGAGGGCCTGTTTCCGGTACGCATGATCGACGTCAATGTGAATCTGTCCCGATGGCCGTTCCGCCGACTGGTTGGCGACGAGCCGGCTGGCCTGGTCGCGCAGCTTCGCAAACGTAACGTCACCCAGGCATGGGCCGGCACCTTTGACGGAATCCTCCACAAGGATCTCTCGAGCGCCAATGAGCGGCTGGTAAACGACTGCCGCCGCGACGGACCGGGCATGCTCGTCCCGTTCGGCTCCATCAATCCCAAGCTGCCGGAATGGCAGCGGGATCTGCGGCGCTGCCATGAAGAGTATAAGATGCCGGGCATCCGCCTCCATCCTAACTACCACGGTTACGATCTGACGGACCCGGCCTTTTCGGAACTGTTGCATTTGGCGGCCGCCAGTCGGCTCGTGGTGCAGCTCGCTGTGTGCATGGAAGACCAGCGAACCCAGCACCCGCTCATGCGCGTCGCGCCCGTGGACCTGTCACCCCTGCCGGAGTTGCTGAAGAACGAGCCGGGGCTGCGGCTCGTCGTCCTGAATTCGGATCCCTTGCAGGACGTGGAGCTATTGCAGAAACTCACTTCGAGCGGCCATGTGTCTTTTGATATTTCGATGGTGGAAGGCGTGGGCGGAGTGGCTCGCCTCGCGCGGAAGATCTCGATCCAGCGTGTGCTGTTCGGTTCCCATTACCCATTGTTTTATTTTGAGTCGGCTCTGTTAAAGGTTCGGGAATCGGAATTCACGGATACAGAAAGGCGCGCCGTTCTCGAGGAAAATGCGCGTAGATTGCTGGAAGTGTGATGAAACGAAAATAACGTGTGAGGAGGCTCTGCCCGCGGTTGAGGGCTAGCTAAAAGAAATGGACACAGAAAATCGCAGATCTTTTGTGAGGAAGGCCGGCGTGGCTTCAGCCGTTGCGGCCGGTTCTTCGTTCCTGTGGAATCCGCGCGCAAAAGGCGCGAATGACCGGGTGGTGCTGGCCTTAATCGGCGGCCGCAACCAGGGACGCGGCGTCGCCACCCGCATGATCCAGCAGGGAGCTGAAATCAAAACTCTCTGCGACCTTGACGACGCGATTATTCGCAAGGTGGGCGCTGAGCTCGAAAAGGCTCAGCACAAGAGTGTCAGCTCAACCAAGGATTTTCGGCGCGTGCTGGACGACAAAGACATCGACGGCGTGATCATTGCGACGCCCGACCATTGGCATGCGCTCATTGCGTTGCCCGGTTGTCAGGCCGGCAAGGATCTGTATCTCGAAAAGCCGGTGTCGCAGACGATTCACGAGGGCCATCTGATACGCGATGCGGCGCGGAAGTATAACCGCATCGTGCAAGTCGGCACGCAGCGGCGCAGCGACGAGTACTGCAAGAGCGCCATCGAATACGTCGCCTCGGGCAAACTGGGGAAGATTTGCTTAGTCAAAGCATGGCACTCTCAGGTGCGCGAAACCATCGGGCGGCCGCCGGACGCCGATCCCCCTGCCGGTATTGATTACGACGTGTGGCTCGGCCCAGCCCCCAAGAGGCCGTTCAATCCCAACCGCTTCCATTACAACTGGCGGTTCTTCTGGGATTACGGGAACAGCGAAATTGGCAACCAGGGAGTGCACGTTCTCGACCTCGCCATGTGGGGCATCCAGTCGATTCGCGGCGTGGCGAATTGTCTGCCCAAACGAGTCTCGAGCAACGGCGGCATCTATTGGCTGGATGACGCCAAGGAGGTCCCCGACACCCAGGTGGTCGCCTACGATTACAAAGATTTTATGCTGGTTTGGGAATTGCGCAGCTTCACCAAATCTCGGCCCATCGAGAATGCGGAGTTTGGCGCTGCGTTTTATGGCGCCGAGCGCTCGCTCGTGATCGATCCCTCGAGCTGGACCGTTTACAGCAAGGATGGCGTAGCCGAACACACCGTGAAGGATTCAGGCGGCTCTCACGAAAAGAGTTTCTTGAATTGCGTCAAGAGCCGCCAGAAACCTAACGCCGATATCGAACTGGGGCGGCTCAGCACCACGCTCTGTCATCTCGGAAACATTTCTCACCATCTCGGCCGCGACGTGGTTTTCGATCCGTCAACAGAGACCTTCGGCGATGACAGCGCGGCCAACGCCTATCTCACGAAACAGTACAGGAGTCCTTACGAACTCCCCAGCGTGTAGGGTTCTGGCCCTTGCGCTGGGCGCGCCGCTCCTGTTCGGGCAGGGCCCCGCCGAATCGGGGCGATTCATATTTGCCGAGCGGTGCGCCGCTTGCCACGGAGCAGACGCACGCGGCGCCAATCGGGGCCCGGCGCTCGCCGGGAACCGCGGCCTGCGCTCTCGCTCCACCCGGCAGCTACAACGGCTCATCCAGAGCGGAATTCCATCGGCCGGTATGCCGGCCTTCGATCTGCCAGCCAACCAACTCGATGCGCTGGTCGTATTCGTCCGCTCGCTGAATTCGCCGGCTGCCGAAAGTTCCGTACCCGGCGACGCCGCGGCCGGAGAGCAATTCTTCTTCGCACGGGGGCGATGCGCTTCGTGTCACATGGTCGGCGGCAGGGGTGCGTCCATCGGCCCGGACCTGTCGAATGCAGGCCGCGAGATGACGGTCGACGAGATTCGCCAGGCCCTGCTCGCGCCGGGCGCGCAAATCACGCCGGGATACGATCTGGTGACAGTCACTCTGCGCGATGGGCATACCATCCGCGGCTTCGCCCGCCAGCGCAGCAACTTCGACCTACAGCTACAGGATCTCGAAGGACGCTTGCATCCGCTCGATCACGATCAGATCGCCGAGGTCCGGGACGAAAAGCACTCGCTGATGCCGCCCGTCACGGCTAGCCCCGGGGAGTTGAGAGATCTCATCGCCTTCTTGAGCCGCCTGGATGGGGTGAAACCCGGAGTGCCTGTCGCCGCCGAAGCGAGCCCGGCAATGGACTTCTCCGGAATCCTGCAGCCCAGGCCCGGTGATTGGCCGACCTACGATGGAACACTGAGTGGGCACCGGTATAGCGCACTCGCACAGATCAACACCACGAACGTAAAGCAACTGGTCGTGAAGTGGGCCTCTCCCATTCCTCACTTCGGGCTGGAAGTGACGCCACTCGTCCGAGACGGCATCATGTACGTCGCTGGCCCGAATCAGGCCTGTGCGCTGGATGCCCGCACGGGCCGGCAAATCTGGCAGTATTCGCGCCCGCGCACGCCGGGACTTGTGGGCGATGCATCGTTGGGCACGAATCGCGGCATGGCCATGCTCGGCGACAAGGTCTTCATGGTGACCGACAACGCTCACCTGATCGCTTTGAACCGCACCACGGGCAGCTTGGTGTGGGACGCCGTGATGCCGGACGAACCCCAGCATTACGGTTCGACCGTCGCGCCACTCGTCGTCAAGGACCTGGTGATCGCGGGCGTGTCCGGTGCGGACTGGGGCATTCGTGGATTTCTCTCCGCTTACAAAGCCGCTACCGGCGAACGCGCCTGGCGATTCTGGACCATTCCAGCCAAGGGAGACCCGGGTTACAACACATGGAAAGGGAAAGATCCTGAATTCGGAGGTGGCTCAACGTGGCTCACCGGAAGCTACGATCCGGAAACCGATACTCTCTTTTGGTCCACGGCCACTCCGTTTCCGGTTTCTGACGACCGTTATCGCGGTGGCGACAACCTGTTTACCGACTGCATCCTGGCGCTGAACCCCGGCACCGGAAAATTGAAGTGGCACTATCAAACCACTCCCCACGATGTGCACGCCTGGGACACGACCGAGCCCCTCGCGCTCGTCGATGCGCCATACCGGGGCATCCCGCGAAAGCTCCTGCTGCACGCGGATCGGAACGGATTTTTCTACGTCCTGGACCGCGCCGAGGGACAGCTCCTGCTGGCCACTCCGTTCGTGCACGTAACCTGGGCGAGCGGCATCGGCGCGGATGGACGTCCGCAGCAGCGCGCGCCAGAGGACGGCGTTTTCTGCCCGGTGGATGAAGCGACGAACTACAACGCAACGGCGTTCAGTCCCGTGACGCGCCTGTATTACGTAATGGCTCTCGAGAAGTGCGGATATGTGCCGCCGCCCGGCAATTGGGGCGCGAAAAAGCCTCCACTGCCACCCGAAAGAAAATACCTGCGTGCCCTGGACATTGAAACCGGAAAAGTCGTTTGGGAAAATCCGCAAATCGGCGTCACGGAGAGCAAGCACTGGGCCGGCGTGCTGGCCACAGCCGGCGGGATCTTATTCTACGGCGACCCCGGCGGCACGTTTGTAGCAGTCGATGAGCGAGACGGAAAACCGTTGTGGCACTTTCCCACGAATGAAGTGATCAAGGCCTCTCCCATCACTTATGAGGTCCTCGGCCAGCAGTTCGTCGCGCTTGCCGTCGGTTCCAACATCATCAGCTTCGGGCTCCAGTAGCAGCCGGCGCGCCCGTTATCGCAGCAGATCGTCGAGGTAGGGCCCATCCCCTTCCGACAGGTACCGGTAGCGGAAGTTGCCCGCAAGCGGCGTCACCACACGCATCCAGTTGGTCGGATCGGTCCAAAGAACACCGCGTCCTTCCATGGCCGCAACCAGGTCCGCAAGATCCCACTTCAGGCAGAACCCCGGAATGACGGCCATGTGCAGGTTGCGATTGAGCGGCTCGTCGAACGCGGCTCGCAGGCTGGGCGGCGTCCGGTCCAGCCAGATCCGCTGGAGGCGAGGATCAACCGCCGCTGCCATGAGCAGCCAAACACCCGACTCGCCTCGCGCCACGGCGCGAATTGCTCCTGCGTTTACATCGGGCCGTGACGCCAGGAGATCGATGCCACGCCGTATGTCGTACGCGCGCATGCCCGGGAGATTCCGGCCGATAAGAAAAGCGCGCGTGTTCGCCCCATAGTCTCCGCCGAACGGTCTTCGATCGTCACTGCGCGGCAAGCCTCGCGGAGCCAGCGCGAGCACGACCACCCCGTGGCGCACCGCGTCGGTCGCAAGCGTGGAAGGCGTCGCCTCGGTCTCGACCACAATCAGGCCCGGCTTGCGACCGTTGCCGCGCGGAACCAGGAGTCTTCCGTTAAGCTCCACGCCCGGCTCGGTTTCGATCAGCATCTTCTGCTCAATCCACTCGGTAGTTCTCGTTTCCCCGATGACCCGGCTTTCCACCGGTGTTTCCTGCACGGGTTTCATCAGCCGCCGCACTTCGTCGAGCAACTCGCTGCTATTGCGAGCGCCGGTCTGGCGCCGCTTTTCGAAATTCTCGCGGATGATCTCGTAAATCTCCCGGCTGCCAAGCTCCAAAGTGACTTGACCTTTCGCAGTGGCCAACAATTCATGATCGGGCGCCATCTCCACCGGCTCTTCTTTAGGGTCGCCCTGCCCGTCCTTCAACCAGCGGATCATCCATTCATAGATCCGTTCCCGAATCGGCTGCGGTGTGCCGTGCGGACCGGGGCCGACGGCCCAGTCCACGTGATCCTCGGCATGATACAGCCGATACCAGCCACGCGCTTCCTGGAAAATGTCACGCGCGCCCTCGAGCGGAAAGAAATCCTCGATGGTTGAGACGATGAGCCATGGTTTCGGCGCGAACAACTCGACGTAATCGGTTTCGTCGAGGCCCGAGGAGAGAAAGTTCGGCAGGCTCTGCTCGGAATCACCCACCGGTCCGGTAAACAGGGCGCGATAGGAGTTCATCCAGCACGCCGGAGCGGCGGCTTTGATGCGTGGGTCGAGCGCGGAGATGTAGGTGGTCAGTGTGCCGCCGCCGGAGCAGCCCGTGCATCCAACGCGTTCCCCATCCACCTCGGGGCGGCTGACCAGGTAATCGAGCGCTCGCTTGCCATCCCAAATCATGTAGCGCGCGAAATGTTCTCCTGCGAGCAAGCTCTGTGCCCCGGCCTGAAAATGCTCTTCCGTGGACCATCCGCCTAACGTTCCACCGGCTCTGGGATCGTACGCCTGGATCCGCTCCCCTTGGCCGATGGGATCGTAGGCCAGCGCGACGAATCCTTTCATGGCGAGGTTCGCCGCCAGCCGCTGCTCGGCTACCTTCCCCTGGTCCCAGTGCCCCAGCGGGATCAGCACGCCCGGGTAGCGTCCCGGTTTGTTCGGCCGGTAAAGATCCGCCGTCACGTAGAAACGCGGCAGGCTCTCAAAGATCACTTTCTCGATGATGTATTTTTGTTTGTCGATCCGGCCGGTCACCTTGGCGTTAAGCGGTCCGGTGTAGTCCGGCAGGCCTCCGAGCAGCTCGAGAATTTTCTTGCGCACTTGCTCCTTGCGCCGCTCGGCTGCTTCCACCGTGTTCACTTGCTTGATTTCCGCGTCGCGCCGGTCTAGTTGCTCCTGGGCAATGCGGTCCAACCACCGCATGAGCTGCCCTTCCGCTTCTGTCGTTTGGGCGTCGAGCGAAAGGGCGGATATCGCAAAAAGGAGAACGACACTAGTTCGCATAGCTATTCGGCCGTGGAAAGAGCATACACCTGGCTGCCTGCCAGAAGGAACGTGCCCGTGACGAATTCACGCGTGCTGTCCTGCTTCACGGCATTCGGCTCGAAATCCACCTGCTGGCCCCGCAACGGCCTCCCTTCGGGACTCACGTTTCGAGACAAGCCTGCCCAAGCCCTGAGCACCGCCGGCAGATACGTAGAGCGTTCCAGCACACCGTGATGAATGCCCCAGGCCAAGCCGTAGCAGAAGAAGCCGCTGCCGCTCGTCTCCGGCTCCGGAACCGTTTCGGGATCGTCCAGGTTCACACGCCACAGGCCATCCGCCCCTTGGCGTTTCACCAGTTCCGAAGCCATGCGCCGGAAGATCCGCACATATTCCGGCCTGCTCGGATGATCGCCCGGCAGGTATTCGAGAATCCGCGCGATTGCCGCGAATACCCAACCGTTCCCTCTGGACCAGAGGATTTTCTTGCCATTCGCTGTCCGCCGGCCAATGAAGCGCGCGTCGCGGTAATAGAGCCCCGATTCCTTATCCAGCAACTCGCCCGTGACGTCGTCGAAAAAAGCTTGCATGATATCCAGATACTTTTTGTCTTGCGTGGCTCTAGCCAGCATGGCCAGCGCCGGCGCGCCGTAGAGAGAGTCGGCATAAGTGCGATTCAAGCCCCACGCTTCCAGATACCACCGCTTCGCGCCGGCAGGCGAATTCGGCGCGTTCGTGTTGAGCCACTCGATTGCCGGCTCGATCATCGCGCGATCGTTTTTGACGAAATACAATTCCAGCCAGGTCTCCGCACAAAATAATCTGTTCGCGCCGCCCGGCTCCGTGCCGACTTGCCACTCGTGCTGCCGCCCCCAAGCCAAAGCCTGATCGAGGAACTTGCGGTCGTGCGTCTCTTTCCACGCAGACATTACGCCGGTGTACCAGGTTCCGCGTTCCCAGTTGCGATCGCCGGCCGGCATCACGGGGTGGGCAACCTGCCAGTTATTCACTTTGTGCATCACGGCGAGAACCTGGTCCGGTGAGGCGGCGAGCACGCACTCGGCGACCAGACAGATAAGCAGCAGCTTCATTTGTGGATTCATCTGCTTTTTCAGGTCCTTTCGCTCGGCAATGGTGAAATGACAGGTTGAAGCAGTCATTGGGGCTTTACGCGCAATGAGACCTGACTTCGACAGGGTTAAATCACTCACCTCGCCGTAAGATCAAGTGGCAAGAAGAGTTGAACTCAATACAAAGAAGAAAGGCCAGAGAATTGCCGAGGGTAGCCCAAACAAGAAGAGGGAGGCTCTTTACAATGTTGAGGTCTTGGTTACTGATCGGGTGTGCAGCCTTGATGTCGACGTCGGCTTTGTTGGCGGACGTCACCGGCTCAATCCTGGGTATGGTCACCGACCCGTCGGCGGCGGTGATTCAAGGGGCTCGCGTTACGGCGACTAATGTGGATACTAACCTGGCCGCGGAAACGACCACCGACGTAGCTGGGCAGTACAGAATCCTGTCACTGCCAGTCGGACGGTACAAGGTGCAGGCCACGTTCGCCGGTTTCCAGGCCTTCGTCGCGACCGGGATCGTTCTGACGGTGGATGAGCAGCGGCGCGTGGACATCGTTCTGCAAGTCGGCGCGGCTCAGCAGGAAGTCAGTGTGAACGCCAACCCCATCCAGGTGGAAACCACGAATACCCAATTGGGTGACGTGATCGATGAAAAGAAAATCCTGGAACTGCCGCTCAACGGAAGAAGCTACCTGGACTTGTTAGGTTTGCAGGTCGGTGTGGCGCCCGTGAGTTCGCGCAACGAGGGACCCGGAACCATCTCCGTAAACGGCCAGCGGGAAAACAGCAACGGCTTCCTTGTGAACGGAGGCGATGTGTCCGGCGCCGCCAACTTTGAGGCGGGCGTGCAACCCAACCTGGATTCGATCCAGGAGTTCCGGTTGATCACCAACGGCTTCGACGCCGAGTACGGGCGATTTAGCGGCGCGATCATGAACACCATCACCAAGAGCGGTAACAACCGGATCCACGGCACGGCGTTTGAGTTTCTGCGCAATGATGCGATGGATTCCAGAGGCTTCTTCGACACCGGCAAGGGTGCGCTGAAGAGGAACCAGTTCGGGTACGCCGTGGGTGGTCCGGCCATCAAAGACAAACTGTTCTGGTTTACAGATTATCAAGGCGACAAGCTCGTGAACGGAGGCACGGCCAGCGCGGTGCAAGTGCCTTCCAACGCCGAGCGATCGGGCAACGTCGGGGTCCAAAACCTGACCGGCACGGTGACCGGGTCCTATTGGGCTCAAATATTGTCTCAACGACTCGGGCGCCCGGTTCAGGTCAACGAGCCTTACGCGAGCGTCTTTCCTGATGGGATCATTCCAACCAGCGCTTTCTCCCCAGCCACAAAGGGGACGCTCGGCTTCATTCCGGCGCCGAACGTGGGAGACAGCACTTACGCCTCGGCTGCCGTCTCGACTCACTCAACAGACCACAAGGCCGGGCAGCGCGTGGATTTTCTGAACAAGTTAACCGGAAACTGGTCGGGCTACTACTACCTCGACGATTTCAGCAGGCTTAGCCCCTACGGATCCAGCAGCTTTCCGACTGGTTTCGGATCTGAAGACCGAAATAGAAACCAGTTGGGTACCCTCAGCAATACGTACATTGTCAGCCCGACGGCGGTGAACGATTTTCGCCTGAGTTACACGCGCATCGTCGCACGAAACGTCCCAGCCGGCAGCGTCGCTCCGAGTTTGGAGAGCATGGGTTTCATCACCGGCGCCGGAACGCTCGGCATCAATAACTCCGGCCCTACAGGGTACAAAGCAGTGCCGTACATAGGTCTGAATAACTTCAGCTTCGGCGATCCGGGTACGGGCAACGGGATTCAGAACACTTACCAGATCGGGGATAACTTCTCCAAGATCAAGGGCCGCCATACCCTCAAGTTCGGTGGAGAATATCGCTACTATCAGATGAATAATCGTAACGGCGGCGGCTTCGTCGGACAGTTCGGTTTCAGCGGGGGCGAAACCGGGTACGATGTGGCCGACTATTTACTCGGCGCCCCGTCTTCGTATTCGCAGTCGAGTCCGCAAGTGCTCGACGGCCGCAGCAGGTATGGTGGGCTCTTCGCGCAGGATTCTTTCCGGGTCAGGCCCAATCTGACTCTGAACTTCGGATTGCGGTGGGAATTCAGCACGCCGTGGTATGACACCCAGAACAAGATCGTCGCACTGATTCCCGGCGAGCAGTCCACACAGTACCCCACGGCTCCGAAGGGCTTGGTGTACCCGGGCGACCCGGGGGTTCCGAATACGCTGGCGCCAACCCGATACAACAACTTCGCGCCTCGGCTGGGTATGGCCTATTCACCGAATTACTCTGAAGGACTGCTCGGTAAAATTCTCGGCGGCCCAGGAAAGACCAGCATTCGAGTGGGTTCGGGCATTTTCTACACAGCCATTCAAGACCAGACGCTGTATTGGATTCTCGGAACAGTCCCATTCGGTGAATACTGGGGGTCGCCCGCGCCCAGTCTGTTCGAGGAGCCGTTCCGAACCCGGTCTACGGGAGGCTCTCAGGGGCAGCCGTTCCCATATGTTATCCCGGCGCCCGGAAGTGACGCGGCCAAAAATTTCAATTTCTCTCCTTACTTGCCTCTAGTAAGTACGCTCGGGTACGACGTTCATAACAAACTCCCCTACGGAATCGATTACAACTTCACGATCCAGCGCCAACTCAGCGGGTCGATGGTGTTCAGTCTTGGGTACGTCGGAACCCTGGGGCGCAAGTTGCTCTCCATTAGCGAAGCCAATCCCGGGAATACAGGGCTGTGCTTGAGTCTGCGTGGATCCGGAGTGATGGCAGGCACGCTGGAGTGCGGCAAGTTCCTCGAGGACCAGACCTTTACGCGGCCGGACGGCTCACTGGTCCTTGGAACCCGGAGCCCCTTCGGCCACGCCTTTGGGACTACCTTCTACGAGAGCAACTGGGCCAATTCAGACTACAACTCGCTACAGGTAAGTTTGGAACGCCGCGCCGGCAATTCATCCTTCCTGTTCGGGTACACCTGGTCCAAGTCGCTAGACGACGGTTCATTCTTTAACGACCGCATAAACTTCGCGAACCACGAGCTCAGCCGGGCGCTTTCGAACTTTGACGTCACTCACAACTTCATCGCGAGCTACACCTACGCGATACCTTTCGCCAAGGCTTTTTCGAGCCTGCCCAAGCGTCTTGTTAACGGGTGGGAGATTGCGGGCATCACACGCTTCTCGACTGGACTTCCGGTGGCTCTCTTCGGCGCCTTCGATAACGCTCTGACCGGCACGTCGGGAATCGACATGCCGAATTTCACCGGCGATCTCCAGTATGCCGGCGATCCGCGCGATAACGGCCATCTCTGGATGACCAGGCAAGGTTTCAGTGTGCCGCCCCTTGGGACTTTCGGCGGCGCTCCCCGCCGCTTTTTCCACGGGCCTGGACTCGAAAACTGGAACCTAGCGCTGCACAAGGACACGACAATTCGGGAAGGCTTGACATTGCAGATTCGTGCCGAGTTCTTCAACGCATTCAACCACGCTCAATTCAACAGTCCGAACGGGCTGGTATCGGGCACCACGTTCGGGTTGATCACCTCCGTGCAGGCACCTCCGCGCATTGGGCAGGTGGCGGCCAAGATCATCTTCTAAGCCAAGCGGGAAGCGGCTATGCAGAGCATCGCCCGGGGCGGTTCCACGGTCTCCCGGCGCTCGTTTCTGGCGGGCAGCGGCGCGGCGGCGTTTGCGTCACAGCAAATTTCCGCCGCAGCGCCGGGGCTCTCGCTTACGCCTGAGGACATGAAATGGTGGCGCGACGCGCGCTTCGGCATGTTCATCCACTGGGGCATCTACTCGGTGTTGGGGCACGGAGAGTGGGCCCAGTGGTTCGAGCAGATCGATGTGCGCGAGTATGCGAAGCTGGCGGAGCGTTTCCGTCCCCAGGCATTCGATGCCGATGCCTGGGCGGCGGCCGCGCGCGATGCGGGCATGAAATACATGGTGCTCACCGCGCGCCACCACGACGGCTTTTGTCTCTTCGACAGCCAGGTGAGCGATTTCACCAGCGTGAAGACGGCGGCGCGGCGCGACTTCGTAGCGGAGTACGTGCGCGCTTGCCGCAAAGCCGGCCTTGGCGTTGGACTCTACTACTCGCCGCTCGACTGGCGATTCCCCGGTTTCTTTCTCCCCGGCATTTACCGCGAGAGCGCCGAGGCCATGAAGAAGCAGACCTACGATCAGGTCCGGGAGTTGCTTACCAACTACGGGAAGATCGACATCCTCTGGTTCGATGGCGGCGGGGACGACTGGCTGGGTTTTGGCGGGCTGGAGTATTGGGGAGGGAAGTGGCACTCCCGCGATGCGAAACAGCACTACACGGCCACTCCGCTGTGGGAACCAGAAAAGCTCTACCGGATGATCCGGCAACTGCAGCCCAAGATCGTGATGAACGATCGTGCGGGAACTCCCGGCGTGGATTGGGGCGGAGACTTCCACACGCCGGAACGCAAGGTCGGCCAGTTCGACACGGAGCGGCGGTGGGAGACGTGCGATGTGCTGGCCGAGAGCTGGGGTTACGTTCCGAACGAGCCCATTCGCTCGTTTCGGAATTGCGTGCAACTGCTGGTCCAGACGGCGGTCAATGACGGCAACCTGCTGTTAAACGTCGGTCCCAGGCCCGATGGCGCGATGGAACCACATCATGTTCGCCGCCTCAAGGAAGTCGGTGAGTGGCTGAAGCGCTACGGAGAGTCGATCTACGGGACGCGCGGCGGCCCGGTCCACTCGGGTCCATGGGGAGGCGTCACGCACCGGGACAATCGTCTTTACGTTCACGTGATCGACTGGGTGGACGACACAATTGAGCTGACCCCTATTCCGGGGAAGATTGTGGCGGCGCGTTCGCTGACGGGGCGAGAGATAAAGGTAGAGAAGACCGCCATCGGCATCCGCTTGACAGTCCCGCCCGAGGACCGGCAGGCTGTTGATACCATCGTCCTGCTCGAAACCGATCAGCAAGTTGCGTAGCTTCAGGAAAGAGGGGGAAAAGCGATGTCGCTAAACCGGCGAGCCTTTCTGGCTGCCACCGCGCTGAGCAGCACGCGCATTCTCGGCGCCAACGACCGCCTCCGCTGCGCCACCATCGGCACCGGTAACCGCGGCAGCTATCTCACGCGCCAGTTCAAAGAATTTGGCGCGGAAATGGCGGCGGTTTGCGACGTCTACGAGCCGCGCCTCGAGCAAGGGCTGACAGTCGCCTCGACCGGCGCTAGGTCTTTCGGGGATTACCGCCGGCTTCTCGAAGACAAGTCGATCGACGCCGTCATCATCGCGACCCCGGACCACTGGCATGCGCAGATGCTGGTGGATGCCGTGGATGCAGGCAAGGATGTTTACGTCGAGAAACCCCTTGCGCACACGATCGAGGACGGCTTCCGCATGGTCGAGGCGGTGCGGCGCACCAAGCGCGTGGCGCAAGTGGGAACCCAGCGGCGGAGTTATCCGCTGTATCAGGAGGCGAAGCGAATTATCGATTCCGGAGTGACCGGTCCCATCCGGCTGGTGAACGCCTGGTGGATAAACTCCTTGAAGTCACTGAACAACCGACCGCTCGAGGGCAAGCTCGACTGGGACTTGTTTCTCGGTCCGGCGCCCAAGCGGCCGCTGGATCCGCTGCGATACTTCAACTGGCTGCATTTTTACGATTACGCCCTCGGATATCCCATCGGGCAAGCCGCCCACATCGCCGACGGCGTGCAGTGGATGATGAACTCCACATATCCCGTGGCGGTCACCTGTTCGAGCGGCAAATTGAACCTGGAGGGCGGCGAGATCCCCGAGACCGGCAGTATGTCGGTCGAGTTTCCCGAAAACTACCTGCTGGTTTTCACGCTGAGCTATAAAGCCATGCGCTACCGCGCGTGCAACGATCAGATGCAGCAGTTCCACGGCGAAAAAGCACGGTTCGATCTCGGGCGCGAATCGTACGCGCTCTATCCGCAGACCACGGAAGTGGAGGTGAAGGCCAGCCAGGAGCGGCGCGAGCCCGACACGTTCGACTCCGCCGACGGCCTCCACATCCGGCACTTTCTGGATTGTGTCCGCACGCGCCAGGAGCCGAACGCGACGATCGAAATGGGGCAATATACCAACGTCGTCTGCTGTATGGCGGTGGAATCCTCAAGAAAAGGGCGGCGGGTGAGGTGGAACGCGGAAGAGAAGAGGATGGAGAGCTAGCAACCAGACGTGGCGGGCGGACATGTCCGTGGCCGGGACTTCCCGGGAATAAAGTCCGCGAACGTCGTCCGGAATCGCCGATGACACTGCTTAACGCTGTCCGATGCCCGATTAGTCCCGGATGTCCGAAGGCCCTACCGGAACATATGATGCCGCAATTCAACGGACGAGGCGTTAAATTAGGAGCTTGTTGAAAAACTTCGCCGAGCAACCGCTCCCTTTGGTCGCGGCTCGGTAACGCGCACATTTCCGGTTGAGCCATTCCACCGCGAGTTCCCGCGTTTTATAGAGAGCCTGATGAACAAAGCCTTTGATGCAGCAGGGCGAAGTGGATGTTACGCGCTGGATGTGAGAAGGCGGCGAGCCGCAGAAACGCCGTCCAACATGGTCTACGAAGCTCGGCCGTGAGCGTTGAATTGGCGGTTGCTTGCCGCCGCCTCCGTGGTGGCTAGAATCCATTCATCGACACGCGGGACGGGCAACTGGAGAAGCGAGTCCCGCCAATAGTGGCTGTAGGCGCCACTTCGAACTGCTAACATTCAGTATGTCCGCTGTGCAAAGTTGGGATCCCGCAAACTACGCGCGCCATGCCCGATTTGTTTCCGATCTGGGATCTCCCGTCGTGGAATTGTTAGCACCCCAGCCCGCCGAGCGCATTCTAGACCTTGGCTGCGGAGACGGGGCGCTCACGAAGAAACTTGTCGATCTCGGGTGTGAAGTCGTTGCCGTCGATTCGAGCGCTCCACAGATTGAGGCCGCGAGAAAGCTTGGGTTGGACGCGCGCGTGATGAGCGCTGAAGCTTTGCCGTTTCGGGAAGAGTTCGATGCCGTCTTCAGCAACGCGGTGCTGCACTGGATCACGCGCGCCGACCCTATGATCGCCGCAGTGTACCGCTCTCTTAAACCCGGGGGGCGCTTTGTTGCTGAATGCGGAGGCTATGGCTGCGTGCATAAGATCCGGATGGCGCTTGTCCAAGCCTTGGACCGGCGCGGGATGGATGGGGAGGCTCGCGTGCCTTGGTATTTCCCGACTCCGGGTGACTACGCAACACGGTTGGAGCGAGTGGGGTTCCGCGTCGATAGCATTGCGCTCATCCCGCGTCTGACCCCCCTGCCTGGCGACATCATCGGCTGGCTGGAGACATTTGCACAGAACTTTCTCGATGGGCTTCACGGCCTAGCGCGGCAGGAGTATCTAGAAGAGGTCCGCGCTGCACTGGAACCGCAGTTGCGCGAAAGCACTGGGACCTGGGTGGCGGACTACGTGCGGCTACGATTTGCCGCGACCAAGGCGCCGCCACTGGCTTGACCGAACTGGACGTCCAAATCTGGCGGTGGCCATTGAGCCCATCCCCTCAGGGACGAGCTGCAGAAACGCCGTTCAACATCGTCTACGAAGCTCGGCCGTGAGCGTGAACTGGGCCGGCGACACACATGGGGCACCGGCAGGCCACGTTCCGGAGCACATAGCACGTCGAGATTCGTCTGGTCATCGAAACTCTAAGATCGTGTTCGGCCGCACGGTGACATACACCGTGTCGTTCTCTCGCCGGTAGTACTCGTCGCTCCAACGATCGGTCAAGCCGGTCTGGCGCTCGGGCAGCGGCTTCCCACCGGCGAGGACGCGGGCCTTGGCGGGCACCGTGAACTGTAGCGTGATGCTGTTGCGGTAAATCTTGGGATCCAGGTCGTTAAAGATCGCGAATCGCGCGGTGCCGGGCGGGGTATCGAGTGCCCGGACCTCGGTCCGGTCCAGGACCGTTTTATAGGCGTAGAGCAGTCCCATGGGCACGTACCAGACGTCGCGCCGGCCGCCGAGATAGGCCAAGTGCCGCTGGTAGAAATCGTTGGGGCCGAAGTCGAGCCATTGCGCATGGGACATGAAGCTGTACACGCCGCCGGCTTTATACACCTCATCGAACTTGGCGTTAAGCTGCGCGACATCGGTGTTGCCGTGTTTGGCGATCCCGCCGATCTTCTGCACGACCTGCGTGTAGGCGGCATTGTAAAGATCGCCGGCGTAAGTCTGGAGATTCGGGATCACATGGCCGTCATGGGGTTCGTCAGGATAATTCCGCGCCACCAGATACCCGGCGCGGGCGAGTTTCTCGTGAACCGCCTGGTTTGCGGCGCACAGACCGCAGGGATAGCACCACGCCCAGACGTACGGCTGGCTGGTATTTTTGAGGATGTCGTCGCGCGAGCCCGTGACCTCGGAATCCGAAAAAGCCTTCGCGCAGAACTCGGCGGTGTCGGGCCAACTGCACTGGTGGGTGCGCGAATGCGAACCAAGCTCGTGCCCGCCGGCGATGGCCTTCCGCAGACGAGGCCACATCTGTTGGATGTCCCCGGTGCCGGTTGAGACGAACAGCGTGGCTTTGATGCCGTACTTGTCCATGAGGTCGACGGCCTGAAGCACGAGTTTCTCCGAGTCGTCCATGGTGTGCGTGATCACGGCGCGGGAATTGTTGAGATACTGCGTCTTTTTGACGAACCGCACACTCGCGTTCGCGGGGATCTCGCGCAACTGGTCCTGCCGCACACCCAGCCGGGCTAACGGGTCGCCGCCGATGACGCCGATGGGCCGGTCCGCCGCGAGGCCAGCCACGGCCGTACCGGCCAGGATGAAGTTCAGGATCTTTCTCATGTCCTTCATTATGATGGGCCCGCAGCGATGCCGGGTGAGGCAGGCCTTGCCCCTGCAGTGGCCGGACATCTCCGGCCGGTATTGTGGACCTTTGCGTGCTGCCACTTCCCTCAAGCATTACTTGCCTGATCGGCCCCAAATGGAGGGAGCCAGCAATGTCTGAACACAAAATTGATGCACCTACCCGTCGGGAGTTTGTCCGGACGGGCGGAGCGGTCATGGCCGGCCTCGGCATGGCGGCGGGCAGCCTGGCCGCGGGATCCCAGGAAACCCTGGCGATGGATGGAGGTCCGAAGGCCGTTACGTATCCGGCGGACCGTCAGGCCGCCATCACCCGATGGCCGCGCTTCGGCGCCGCTGAGAAGAAGGTGCTGCACGACCTGATCGACAACACGGCCGACAGCACCAGTTTCTATCGTGAGCTGCCGGAGCTCGAGAAGGAATGGAAAGAGTACACCCGTTCGCCGTTCGTGAAGGCGCACATGAACGGCTCAAGCGCACTGACCAGCATGTACTTCGCACTGGATCTGCCGCCGGGCTCGGAGATCCTGCTGCCTTCGTACAACTTTTTCTCGGACTGCCTGGCCATGCGCTTCTTTGGCTACGTGCCGGTGTTTGTCGATGTGGACCCCAAGACCTCCTGCTTCGATCTGGAGGACGCGAAGCGCAAGCTGACCAAGGACACCAAAGCCCTGGCGCCGATGCACGCCTGGGGGCTGCCGTGTGAGCTGGACCATCTTCAGGATTTCGCGAACCAGAAGGGGCTGATTCTGCTCGAAGACGCTGCCCATTCCCACGGCGCATCCATGCAGGGCAAGAAGACAGGCACATGGGGACAGATGGCAATCTTCAGTTTTCAGGGCAGCAAGCCTTTGCCGGGCGTTGAGGGCGGGATGGGAATGTACCAGACCCGCGAATACTTCGAGCGGGCCGCGGCGTTCGGCCACTACGAGGATCCGGTGAAGTTCGCGAAGGACAGCCCCGTGCGAGCTTACGAAGGCACGGGATTCGGGCAGAAATACCGGATGCATCCATTCGCGGCGGCCATTATCCGGCAGCAGTTGAAGGGTCTGGACGAGCGCAATGCCGTCGTTTCGAAGAACGTGCGGGCGCTGAATAGCCGGCTGCTGCAACTCGCGGGACTCAGCGAACCCCGCTGCCGCGCGGATCAGGAACGCGTTTACTACTACATGAGCATGCTCTTTCTTGACGAAGCCAAGGCCGGTTTCAAGCGAGCTGCGATGCTGAAGGCTCTGCAGGCTGAAGGTGTGCCGGTGTCGTTCTGGGACTACCCGGAGCAGCACAAGTTGAAGATCTATTCGGAAGCCAAGTGGTGGCACCACACGCCGCGGATTCCCGATTCCATGCCGGGCAACACGCAGGTGAACAGCACGCATTTCTTCCTGCCGCTTTTGCATGGCGAGGTGCCCGAGCTGGTTGACCAGTATGTGAAGGCATTTGAGAAGGTGTGGGCGCACCGCGCCGCTCTCGCGAACGCCTGACAAAATCCCACCGGCAGATTGGGCGTCACGAACGTTGTTCGATAGAATCGTTGACGCATGACGGAATGGGATCGCAGGCGCTTCTTACGAGAGGCTGTGTGGCTTTCGGCCGCCGGCGGAATCGGCCGTGGCGCACCCGGTGGCGATGCAATCCCGTGCAAGATCGTCGATGAACGCTCCGGCAGCCTCATCTCAGCGAGACTGCGGCTAACCGATGCGCGGGGCCATGACGTGGTTCCCGCCGGGCATCCCTCCGAGCTCGCTCCCGATGCGCAGCAGGGCGACGTGCGGTTCCAGTCCAAGCGGTTCGCTTATATCGACGGAAGTTTCTCTCTCGATCCAAAATCTCTGCCCCTTCGCTACCAGGTGATCAAGGGCTACGAGTTTGTCATCGCGGAAGGGCAGATTTCGACAGGTGATTTGCGGGCGGAAGGAGTGATCATTCCGTTATCCCGCTGGTCGTCCCTCGCGGACCAGGGTTGGTATAGCGGCGACATTCACATTCATCACATCTCGCCCAAGACCTGCCGGCTGGAAATGGACGCCGAGGATCTGGATGTTGCCAACATCCTGACGTCAGACTTCACCACAGATCAGTCCGAGTTCGAGGGACACGTCAACCGCTATTCGAGTGGCCGTCGCCTCATCTACGTCAACCAGGAGTTCCGCAACGATCATCTTGGACACATGTGCCTGTTGAATCTGAAGCGACTGATCGAGCCGGTGAAGACCATGCAGCCGCACCACTATCCGCTGCATCTACGCGCCTGTGATGAAACGCGGGCGCAGGGAGGCTATGTTTCCTGGGCACATTTCCCGAGCTGGCCTGGCGTCGAGAGCCCGCTCGACGTGGCGATGGAGAAACTGGACGGCATAGAGATTCTGTGCGTTTTGGACCCCAGGGAATTCCCAGTCTTCATGAAGAGCGTGGTTCCAGAACTCGAGGCCAATGACGGCCTGCGCCTGTGGTATCGCTATCTGAACTGCGGGTTTCGTCTCACCGCTACCGCAGGCACCGACAAGATGACAACCTTTGTGACCGTGGGGGCCAACCGCGTGTTCGCCCGCGTCGAAGGGGAGTTCACGTATCAGAACTGGATCAACGCGCTCAAAGAAGGGCGAACGTTTGTCACCAACTCTCCGGTGCTGTCATTCGCGGTGAACGGCAGCGAGCCTGGCGCCACGCTGCGTTTCGACTCGAAAAAACAAAAGGTGGCCGAGGTGCATGCCGTGGCGGAATCACAACTGCCGTATGACCGGCTGGAAATCGTGGCCAACGGAGTGACGATCGCCCAGGCTACTCCGAGCGGGCGCCGGCACCGGGCCGAAATTCACGTGGAGCACCCGATCCAACAGAGCTGCTGGCTGGCCGCGCGAGTTGTCGAAGACCTGGATGCGTATCGTAAACGGGGTGTCGCCTTTCCGGAGGTGCACGTTCCGCAAGGCACGCGGCTGAGCGATTACTACGGCACGCGCCGCCCGGAAACGGTGTTTGCACACTCCTCGCCAGTTTACGTGATACGCGACGGAGAGCCGATCCGCAGTCAGGACGACGCGGAATACTACGTGCGCTATCTCGACAACTCGATCCGCTGGCTCGAGGCGGAAGCTAAGTTTGCGCGTCCCAGCGACAAGACGGCATCCATCCAGGCTTTTGAGCAGGGGCGAGCGGTTTACATGGCGCGGGCGCGGGAGGCTCGCGGACGCAAGTGACAAGGTCAGTCCGGGAGCAAAGGGAATGAACCTCACGGCCAAATTGATTCCAACTTGCCTGTTGCTGATGCCGCTGTCCCTGGTGGCACAGCCGCGCTGGACGGTGGCGAGTGACGGAGGAATCGCGTGGGAGGTCCGGCCCGGCGACGCGCACCAGGACGAGATCGAGATGAGCGGCAAGAAGGTGTCCGTCATTGTGAGCTATGGTGTGCGCGAGAATGGTTCACTCGTGCTTGCGCTCCGCCTGGCATTTCCTTCTCTGCGGACCGTTCCGAACGACAGATCGGCGACGCTGAGTTACGTTTTCGGAGAGGATACGGCGCCGCGCGTGTTTATTGCTGGAAAGCCCGCTGCAAATGAAGTGGTCACGCGCTTTCGTCACCGCGGCCTTATGAGCGTCGACAGCGTATTTGGGAAACAGGGGGACGTCGCCTTGGCACGAACGATCTTCCCCTCGACGGAAAGTCCTCTGGTTCTGGAGAAGTATAGTTTCACGAATCGCAGTGACAGAGAGATCACCGTCGAAGTGGAGAATACTCGAAAGACCGTGTCCACGGACCCTGCGCGCGGCGCAGGCGGCGCATACATCATCTCTGCTCAGGTGCTTCAGGCGGGAGCGAAGAGCGTGCTGCCAGGAAAGAGCGTGAGTTTTTGGCTGGCGTTCACGGCCAGGGAAGCCAGGGACGAGGAGCCAGGCATCAACGTGGATGCGGAGGAGAGTGCGCGAAGGAAGCAGGTTGAGAGGTTCCTCGCGGAACTCCAGTTGGACACTCCGGATCAGGTGCTCAATACGGCGTTCGGTATGGCTAAAATCCGCGCGGCGGAGAGCATCTACCGCACGAGGGCCGGGTTAATGCATGGGTCGGGTGGCGGAGGCTACGCGACGATCTGGGCCAACGATCAGCTTGAATACGCGAATCCGTTTTTTCCGTTCCTGGGCGACCACGCTGCCAATGAGGGTGCGATCAATTCATTCCGTCTCTTCGCCCGGTATATGAATCCTGATTTTCGGCCGCTTCCTAACGCGGTGGTCGCCGAAGGCACGAGCTACTGGAACGGCCCGGGCGATCGCGGTGATATGGCAATGATCGGGTATGGAGCGGCGAGATTTGCGCTCGCCTATGGCGACCGGGCCACCGCAGAAGAACTGTGGAAGTTGATCACGTGGTGCCTGGAATACTGCCGCCGCAAGACAAATGCCCAGGGCGTCATCGCGTCGGACAGTGATGAGTTGGAAGGCCGGTTCCCGTCGGGAAAAGCCAATCTCTGCACTTCATCCTTGTACTATGATGCGCTGAACTCCGCGGTGCTGCTGGGCGGCGAACTCGGCAGGCCGCCCGCGGAACTCAGTGGGTACAAGGAGCAGGCTGCAAGAATCAGGTCCGCCATTGAAACATACTTTGGCGCGAGAATCCAAGCGTTTGATACCTACCGCTACTACGCCGGCAACGAGGTATTACGCGCGTGGATCGCCATCCCGCTGACGATGGGTTTGTACGACCGAAAAAACGGCACGCTGGATGCCCTGTTTTCTCCGGTGATGTGGACTTCGGACGGAATCAGGTCGCTAGCGGGCGAGGAAACCTTTTTTGACCGCTCCACTCTGTATGCGCTGCGCGGCGCATTCGCCGCCGGCGACACCGAACGGGCGCTGGATTTCCTGGAGCGCTACTCCCGGCGCCGTCTGCTCGGTGACCACGTACCTTACCCAATAGAATGGGGACCGCAGGGGAGCCGGCCTCACCTCGCGGCTGAGAGTGCGCTGTACTGTCGCGCGTACACAGAAGGGCTGTTCGGAATCCGCCCAACGGGCTTGCATTCGTTCGTGATTACACCGCGGTTGCCGAAGGCTTGGGGGAGCGTGCGGCTGCGGAATATCCATGCGTTCGGCAGTCTGTTCGATCTGCATTTGACTCGCGTGGGCGGCAAGCTGCAGTTGGACACCATCCTTGGAGGCAAGCCGTTACGTTCGCAAGTGCTGGAATCAGGGCAGCCATTTACGATCGATTTGAGCCGTCAAAATTAAGTCGCGCGGTTCGCGTATTAGCCGTAAGATCCATGATAAAGTTTCGTTTTGATTGAGGCCGGGTATGCTCGGCTAGCGGCGGAGTTCGCCTGAAATCCTCGACATCATGACGCGAAGAAAGATCCTCTCATCATTGCTCTTTACCGGTGCGGCCAACACCGTTGCATTTTCCGCGCGGGCTGCAAACGAGCCGCTGTTCCCCGGTACCCGGTTCCACAACTATGGGCGTTGCCTTCCCGATTACCTGCGCGGACTCGCCAAGCAGGCGGTCGCGAAGCGAGACGCGGAACTGGCAAAGCTTGTAGCGCTGGCGGCCATCGAGGCTCGCCAAAAGTGGGTTCGGGAGACCCTCTGGAAACTCATCGGCGGCCGGCCGGAACGCACTCCGCTGAACCCGCGCACGACGGGCTCATTCGAGCGGCAGAAATACAAGGTCGATAAAGTCGTTTACGAAAGCCAGCCGGGGTTGTTCATTTCCGCGAATCTTTACATTCCCACGAGCGGCAGCGGACCGTTTCCCGCGGTTTTGTTCCAGAGCGGCCATTACGACGAAGGCAAAGCCAATCCTAATTATCAACGCTGCTGCCAGGGGCTGGCGCAGTTGGGATTCGTAGTGCTGGCTTTCGACCCCATGGGCCAAGGCGAACGCATCCAGTATCCCGATTCCTCAGGCACGCATACGCGGCTCCAGGACGTGGACTCCGAGCACACCATTCCCGGCAAGCAGATGCTGCTCTACGGCGATACGGCCACGCGATTCCAGCTCTGGGATTCGATCCGCAGCCTCGATTATTTGACGTCGTTGCCTATCGTGAACGCCCAGCGCGTCGGGTCGACGGGGCATTCCGGCGGAGGCACGCTCACGATGCTGCTTTCCGCGGCCGATGAGCGGCTGGCTGCGGCGGCCGTTTGTATGGGGAACCTCGAAAACGTGGCGGCGCTCCCCTTCATTCCACCTGGCTCGACGGACGACGCCGAGCAGGATTTCGTCGACTCCGGCCCCGCCGGCTTCGACCGCTGGGATCTTTTCTATCCGTTTGCGCCAAAGCCCATGCTGATCTGGCCGAGCGATCGTGATTTCTACGCGACCTACTCGTCCGGGTACATTGCAAACGGGTGGCAGGAATTTCAGAAGCTCCAGGCGGTGTACGCCGTCTTGAATCATGCCGACCGGTTGAAGTGGGCCGGCACCCCCCTCCCTCATTCGCTGGCGTACGATAGCCGTCTTCTTGTTTACAACTGGTTGTCGCGTTGGCTGAAAGGTTCGACGGAAACGGTCCACGCCGAGCCTCCCGTGAATCCCGAGGCTGCCGCCACTCTGCACGCAACGGAATCGGGGAGCGTGGTCACTTCGCTGCATAGTGCGACTGCTTTCACTTTGAACAAGGCAAGGCAGGTGGAGCGCGCTCCCGCGAAGATCGATTCACTGCTGAGGGTTTCCCGCTCGGCAACTTCGGCGAAAGTGATTGCGCGCCGGCAATCGCCCAGCACAACGGCAGAGGTGCTCGAAGTCGCCTCAGAGCCGTCCGTCTGGCTTCCCACCTGGGTGCTTGCCGCCAAGGACACCACACGCGACAAGCCGGTGCTGCTGGTGCTCGACGCGGTTGCCTCCGAGCGCCTGTGGTTCGATCCGGATGCCGATCTCGCGCCAGGGAGTCCGGTGGTGTGCGCGGTGGACATTCGCGGCGTGGGCGCGTTGCTTCCGGAGTACGGCCCGGGCCATCCCGGTTATGCGGCCTCGCACAGACAAGAGGAGAACTATGCGTGGGGCTCGGTAATCCTGGGCAAACCGCTGGTGGGGCAGAGGGTAACAGATATCCTGGCAGTGGTCGCCGCGCTTCGCAAACATCCAGTTACCGCCGGACGGCGCGTCCGCGTTGCAGCCGCCGGAAAACTGACCGTACCGGCGCTGTTTGCGGCCGCGCTCGATCAGGGAATCGAGGCACTGTATCTTTCCGGCGGTCTCACGTCTTTCCGCGACGTAGTGGACTCCGAACTATTTAACCAATCCTTCGCGAACTTCGTGCCGGGCCTATTGAAGCACACGGATCTGCCGGAAGTGGCGGCCGGGCTCGCGCCGCGCCGCATCGTGCTTGCCGGAGCAGTCAATGCCAGGGGCCAGACGGCGGAGGCGGCAGCCGTTCGCCAGCAATACACAGCCGGGAATGTTTCGATCGAGCCGGAGGCGAAGTGGACCGTCGAACGGCTGGTTTCATTCGCCGGTGATTGAAGGGGCGGCCAGCAGTCTCACACAAGGCTCGGTGCGAGACTGCAGCCCATCGCTGATTCCCTCATTTCTGAACCGCGAGGAAGACACCAGTTTGGCTCTGCATGCCGTCGATTGTCGCGATGAACGGTTGATCGCCATCGGGCAGATCCGCTGGCACCGTCACGTTGAACTGATCCTCGCCCGAAGCGGTCAGCCCGGCAAAAGACACGTCTGCCCGTTTGCCACCGATCAATATGGTTACTGAATCAGCCAGGCGTGCCGGCTTGGCGACGATCTGCCCGGACGGCAACAGAGGATTGGTTGCCCCAAAGCCCGTCCCGTACACCATGATGGTTTCACCAGGCTTGGCGGGCGAAAAAGGCGCTATAGGGATCAGGCCGGCCGGTCCAACGTAGACTCCGCTGGTATGAACCGCCGCCACGTATTTGGTGGGCAGGAACCGAAAGAACGCCGGAGAGAATGCGTTTTTGTTCGCCATCAAGGGATTACTGATTCCCAGCGGACTCGTCACCTGCACCTGGACCTGTCCCGTAATCGGATCGTCCGGCACGAGCACGTTCAGTTGTGTGCGGCTGATGTAGTAGAGGTAAGCCGGTTTCCCGTTGACGGTGACCGAGACGCCGTCCATGTGCGTTGGTAGCTGAGTTCCCTGGAAGTCGGCTGTGGTCCAGGTTCTTGTGGTGGACGATAGCCCCGATCCCTGAATCGTGATCCAGGTCCCGGAAGCGATGTCGGGCAAAAAGCTGGCGCCATTCACAACGGCGCTGATCGTGACCGGAGTCGCCATAATGTTAATTTGGTCCTGCCCAGATGCCGTTTGCACCACGAGTTGGACCAGGCCGTTGTAGCTTGACGGCAAATTTCCGGTAATCGTCTGATCGCTCCAGGATGAAACCTGAAACGACGACGGCCCCGGATATGCCGAGACGGCGCAGGTGTGGCACTGCTGCTGCCCGAACCCAGAACCGTTAATGGTGATTGCCGTGCCTGATTGTACGAGCAGCGGTATGGTGGACAGGAGTGGAGTCACGGAGGAAATCGCTGGGGCGGACTTGGCCCGCACTGCCAAGAAGCGGCCAGTTAGTACGGTGACGGGTCCAATGTTACTTTGGCCGAGCGAACTGCTGGTAGCTTGGAACGTCGCCGTGCCGGCTGCGAACTCGTCATAAAAAACGGTGCCGGTGGTCCCGCGATCTTCGAGCTTTGCGTTTCCGAATAACACCTGACTGAGGTCGGTTAGAAACTTGTCTGCCGCATTTTCCTGGGAGAAATAGAGCCCTCCGTACTGAGACAGGTACGGATCCACGCCTGGTGTCGCGCCGATTGACGTCCAATCAGATGTGCCCGCCAGGAACGACTGGATGATGACCCATGTCGGATGCATCGCGGAATCTACCTGCGCAATGCCGGGCGCGGTGGAGCAATCCATGAACAGACTGATCAGAGGGCCGGGATCTATGTGGCAATACGGGAGAATGCGGGTTCGCGACGGGTCCCGCGCAAAACCGATAGAACCGCTGGTCAGAGATACCACTCCGTCACTGGCATTCATCCGCCCACTCCACGCGCCCGCGTTGCCGATGATGGCCAGTGCATTCACGCCGCGCAAGTCGTCGCCACCTTGGTTCCATGTGGCTAACTGCCACAGCAACGAGCTGCCAGGAATCATCTCAGCCGTTTGAGTGCCAATGTTCGGTGCGATGAAGGAGCCGAAGTTTGGCTCCGCAATCAAGACCAGTTTCCCAACCCTTGGATTCGGCGGAGGCCGCAGTGATCCGTCCGCTTGCAAGCCTGCGAGGTACGCTCTCACGATCAGGCCGCCCATGCTGTGAGTAACAACATCGACCTGCGGGACAAGGCCGCCATTGTCGTACTGGATCAAATTGAGGAATTGCTGCAAGGTGTTGCCCAAGTCTTCGATCTTGCAGCTTGGGCACTCTGCGCAATTATCGAAGAAATACACAACGGGAACGCCGTCGCCCGCCAGGTACTCGGCGAGATTCCCGAATGTATCCGAGGGCCCACTCGATATGGGGCAACCGCCGTTTAGAAAGCCGAATTGCCAGCCATTTAACAGCACCACGGGTGGCTTCGCCGCAGTCGACGGCACCCGCTCCACTGGGTTCAAAACGACGCTGAGCTTTATCACCCGCTCCTCACCAGAGTCGCTCGTTACCGAGAGGGTCAGTGTGTATTCGCCGGGTTTCACCGTATGCGAAGCAGCTAACAACGGTTCATCGCCTTTGATGCCCGGCCCGACAACGAACCCCTTTGCGTCTTCTCCGTCGATCCCGATCCGCAGGCGCTTCGCCTTCAAGATAAAATCGAGCGCCTGGCGAGTACCTGCTAACCTTCTGGCCTCACCGGCGCGCATCTCGTACCGCGTTTGCGAGAGCGCCAATGGACGGATCACGCTGGAGCGAGGCTCTCCTGTCAAGCTTGTCGGAGTGCTTTGTGCTTGCGCGAAGATGGCGCCAAGCGCCACCGTTGCGGAGCCTAGCAAGGCTCGCAAGCGTGACCGACCGGCCCTCGAGGTTGACATGCCTGCTGCCCTCTGACTTCGTGGGGCTGTAAGGGACTACGCGGTTGCCACCGCCTCTTTTGCAGCCGCAGTCGGAGCTGCCTTCTTGGTCTTTCCTGCTGCCTTGCGCACAGCCGCCCACCGTTTTCGTAAGGCCGCAACGATGGCTTTTCGTCCCGCCGCACTCAATTTGCGCTTCGGCTTTTCCGGCTTGGCCTTCTCGCTCTTGACCGCTGCCCATCGCTTTCGTTGTGCAGCCGCAATTCGCTTGCGCGCCTCCGCACTCATGACGCGTCTTCGCGGGGAGGCTTGTCCCGTACCATCTGATGCTGCTTTGGGACGCCCCGGACCCCGATGGCCCAACTGCTCCCGGATCTCAGCCATCACTGTTTCGATCCTTGTCTTCTCGGCTTGATAACCGATGAGCGCCATTTCCAAAACGCTCTCATCTATGCGTGCGTGTCGTGCCATGCGCGTAAGGTCTCCCGTTCGAATGTAGATTTCAAATTTGTGCCAGTTGCGGAATGCGAATCGATTCTATCACCATGTGCTTGCCTCCGTAGGTTGACGTGACGATGCTGTTGACGTGACGATGCGTCGCCACGGGCTCTGTCACAGGACTGCTTGTCCCGCCGCGCTCAACAGTTGACGCAGAGGGTATCTTCCCTATAGCATCCAGAGTGGATTGTTTGCCGCAGCCGTCATGAATCCGTTGGATACAGTATGTCCGCTCCGCGAACCCTTCACATCGATGGCATCGTCCCTATCATCCCGACGCCGTTTCAAAGCGATGAAAGCATAGACTTCGCCGGCTTCGCGCCGCTGGTCGATTTTGCCGTCGCCGGGGGTTGCAGCGCCATCTGTCTGCCGGCGTACGCGAGCGAATTCTACAAGCTCTCGGAGGAAGAGCGGATCGGAGTGGTGCAGCATGCGATGACGGCTGCACACGGCCGGATTCCGGTAATCGGGCAGGCGAATCATCCGGCTGCCCGCCTTGCGGCCAAGGCCGCGCGCGCTCTGGAGGCCGCCGGCGTGGATGCTATTGCAGTGGCTGTTCCGCGGCTGTTCGGCCTGCCGGAAAAGGATATCTTCCGTTACTTCGATACCATTCTTTCGGCTATTCAGGTTCCGTTGCTGATTCAAGACTTCAACCCGGGAGGTCCAACGGTCAGCCCGCAGTTTGTGGCAGACCTCAACCGGCTGCATCCTCACTTCCGCTATATCAAGCTGGAGGAGCCAGTGATGGCCGCGAAGGTTAAGGCCATGGTGGATGCTACCAGCGGCGAGGTGGGCGTTCTGGAAGGATGGGGTGGGATGTACATGCTGGAGCTCATCGACGCGGGGATTTGCGGGGTAATGCCGGGACTTGCGGTCTCGGATCTGCTCGTCCAGGTCTATCAACTGGCGCGTTCCGGCCGGAAGCCGGCCGCCTATGAAATCTTCGCGGACGTTCTTCCACAAATTGTGTTCAGCTTGCAGAACATGGAGTTCTACCATTACGCCGAGAAGCGGCTTCTGGCGATGCGCGGTATCTTGCGCGAAACCGCCGTGCGGGACCTGACGATGACGCCGGACGAAATCGACCGCGCTCATGTGGACTTCCTGGACCACCGGATACTCGCGCTGCTCGACAGGCTCAATATGCCTCATCATCCACCGTTGCCGATCCAGACTGTGTAATGGTTTGAGGAGAATGGAAAAGTCATGAAACTCAAGGATCGCGTTGCTGTGATCACCGGGGCTGCTTCCGGCATTGGGCGGGCCTGCGCGATAGAGTTCGCGAAAGAGGGCGCACGCGTAGTGCTCGCCGATGTGAATCTTGCGGGCGCCCGAGAGACTATGCGGGAGATCGAGGCGGCCGGCGGGGTGGCCCACGCCGTCGAAACAGACGTGGCGGATCCGGCTGCTGTTGAACGGCTGGCGGGCGAGACCTTGCGGCGATTCTCCGAAGTCCACGTGTTGTTAAACGATGCCGCGATACAGGTCAACAAAACCGTTGAGGACACCACGCCGGAGGAATGGACCCGGGAGCTCGCTGTTAACCTGGGCGGCGTCTTCTTGTGTTCGAAGTACTTCATCCCGCACCTGCGCAAGACGCGTGGCAACATCGTGAGCCTGTCATCGGTGAACGCCTACTTTGTGGAACCCGGCTGCGCGGGCTATTGCGCGACCAAAGCCGCAATCATCGGGCTGACCAAGGCCATGGCGATCGACCACGGGAAGGAGGGCATCCGCGTGAATTGCATCTGCCCCGGATATATCGATGCCGGTCTGGCGGAGGGCTATTTTCAGGCGCAGCCGGACCCGGCGGCCGCGCGGGCCTCGGCCGGAAAGCTCCACGCGCTGTGGCGTATAGGCAGAGCTGAGGAAGTAGCTCGCGCGGCCGTGTACCTGGCGAGCGACGACGCGTCGTTTGTGACAGGGAGCGCGCTGGTGGTGGACGGCGGTTTCGGCTCGGGTCTTCCACCGGCAGTTTAGGAAACGCCTCGAGGAGATCTTCCGTGACGTTACTGGCAGTGCTGCTCGCTATGGCTGCAGTTTCGCCAAGCATTCCGAGAACGTGGAAACAATCCGATGTGGATACGCTCGAAGTGCCGCTTGCGAACGCGAGATACTCCGCCATCCACATTTCCGAGGAGCAGTATTACCGGATACCCGTTCGCGTCATTTACAAGAGCTATCCGGTTTACCGTCCCGACCGCGAGCCCGCGGGTTATATGGAGTGGCTCCGGAGTCAGGAACCCCAGGTCGCTTTCGACGCTTCGCGTCTGAAGACGCGCGAGGACTGGGTCAACGCGGGCACCCTCGTTTTCAACGCACCCACCTCCTACGGCCCCGTGTTTTTCGGCGCGGCGGAAGTGCGCGATCCCGCTTTTTACCAGCGGTCTGGCATGCCGGTCGCGAAAGACGGCACCATTCCGTTCGCGCGCTGGGTCATCCGGCGAAAAGGTGAAGTCGAGCTGGGTTCCATGGGCTGCAATACCTGCCACACGCGCGTGTTGGCGGACGGAACGATCGTTGCCGGCGCACAGGGGAACAATCCAGGCGATCGCGAGGGCGCGTCGATGCTCCGCCGGGCCGCCCAATTCGCCGATCCCGCCAAAGTGCTGGAGAGGATCCGCGGCTTCGCGCGCCAGTTTGAGATGCCATGGCTGGCCGATGATCCGAATCGTCGCGCTCAGACGATGTCGCTCGATGGCCTGATCGCGGCCGGCGAGGCCATCCCGCCCGGCGTAACGGCCCGCAGCAATACCAGTATCTTCTTACCTCCTCAGATTCCCGATCTGATCGGGATCGAAGAGCGGCGCTACTTGGACCATACCGGTCTGGTGCGCCACAGCGGCATTGGCGATCTGATGCGCTACTGCTCGCTGGTACAGGATGTATCCAAACTGGATCGATATGGCGATGCGCCACCGCAGCCGGCAGAAGGCGGCCACAACGAACGCTACAGTGATGAGCAGTTATATGCGCTTGGGCTGTACCTGTACTCGCTTCATCCACCGTCGAATCCTAACCGTCTTGATGCGACGGCCAACCGCGGGAAAGCAGTTTTCGAACACGCGGGTTGCGCCGCCTGCCACACGCCGCCACTGTATACGAACAACAGGCTCATTCCCGTGGATGGCTTCGAGCCCCCAGAAGATCACAGGAAGCGATTCGATCTTATGGAAACGCGAATCGGCATCGACCCGCGCTACTCGCTCCAGACCCACAAAGGCACGGGTTATTATAAGGTCCCTTCGTTGAAGGGAGTTTGGTATCGGAGCCCTTTCGAACACAACGGCTCCGTTGTCACGCTCGAAGACTGGTTCGATCCATCTCGGCTTGGCGCCGATTACGTCCCCACGGGTTTCAAAGGGTACGACGGCGGCACTCGCTCGGTAAAGGGGCACCGCTTCGGCTTGGATCTCTCACCTGATGAAAAGAAGGCCCTCATCGCTTTTCTCAAAACGCTGTAAAGCTGCCGGCTAGCGCGTGCGCTCCAGGAGTTTTCGCCGTTTCGCTTCCGGGAATCGTTCAATGGCATAGCGCACTGTGGTTCGCGGGACGGAGGGGCCGTGCTGGAGCAGATATTGTTCCAGGCGTCTGGCGTCGGCCTTGCCGGCTTCGCGGAGGAGCCAGCCGCAGGCTTTGTGGATCAGGTCGTGAGCGTCGGGAAGGAGCGCGGTCACGATCCGGTAAGCCCGGTCCTGGTGTTTTCCTTTGCCCGCGGACTTGACGAACACCACCACGCTCGCGCGGCGGAGCCATAGGTTCGGCGAATCATGCCACGCCTCGAACGGTCCAGCGAGGTCTTCGAATTTTTCGAGCAATCGCCAGAGGACCCCGGTCGCAAGATCGTCGGTCGCGGCCCAGTTGTCGCACAATCCGCCCTCGAGCCAGCCCTGCGCCGTTTCCAGTAAACCCTCTTCGAACCGCCGGTGGTAACGCTCCAGCAGCAACAGTCCCACTGCTTTGCTCTCCAGATGCGGGTCGCGCATCAGTAAATCGCAAAAGGACAGCGCCTCGGGATACCTCCAAGATTTCCGCACGCCTTGGTACAAGTCCCGCTCGATGCGCTTCACGTCGGGCGTCTTAAGTCCGTAGAGCGAGATCCTTTCCCAGGACTTAAAGAACTTCTTTTGGCCGAGCGCCACACGCGGGTCGCCGGATGTCCGTAATACCGTGCGAGCGCGCCGGGCGAGTTGGCGAGGAGTCATCGTCTTCGCACTCTATACTAATTTCAGACACCGGTGGACAACCTGCTCGAGCGCCAGCCTGATGGCCTGTACTGCGCGGCCGGCGGCTTTTACATCGATCCGTGGAATCCGGTCGAGCGTGCCGTCATCACGCATGCGCACGCGGACCATCTGTGCCCTAGTTCGAAACGGTATCTCTGCACGCGAGCCGGCGAGGCGCTCTTGCGAGCCCGGATCGGTTCTGAGGGCCTGATTGAAGCCGTTGATTACGGGGCTTCTGTCACTTTTGATGGTGTGCGCGTTTCCCTCCATCCTGCCGGCCACATCCGCGGCTCAGCGCAGATTCGGCTCGAGTACCGGGGCGAGATCTGGGTGGTCTCGGGCGATTACAAACTCGATGCCGACTCCACCTGCGCGCCCTTCGATCCGGTTCCGTGCCACACGTTCGTCACGGAATCGACCTTCGGCCTCCCGATCTTTCGCTGGCTGGAGCCAACCGAAGCGCTGGCCGCAATCAACGCGTGGTGGCGTGGTAATCGACAGGCGGGCAAGGCCAGCGTGCTGTTCGCGTATCCGTTGGGCAAAGCACAACGCGTGCTCGCGGGCGTCGATAGTTCCATCGGACCCATCTACACACACGGGGCAGTCGAGACCTTCAACCGGCTCTACCGCGATGCCGGCATCGCGCTCGCGGCAACTCAGTACGCGCGATCAGCGCCGCCCAAGACCGACTGGACGGGCGCGCTGATTTTGGCCCCGCCAATGGCGAAGACAGCGCCATGGCTGCGCCGCTTCGGAGATTTTTCG
Organism: Terriglobia bacterium; assembly: GCA_020073305.1. GTDB lineage: Bacteria > Acidobacteriota > Terriglobia > Bryobacterales > Bryobacteraceae > QHXW01. The sequence continues at coordinate 116,603 of JAIQFK010000015.1, read as the reverse complement.
ACCGGCCTGGCTTCCGGCTGGATGCGCATCCGCGGCACCAGGCGACGGCGGTCAATCGACCGCGGCTTCGTGCTCTCGGATCATGCCGACTGGCCCGCGCTGCTCACAGCGATTCGCTCATCGGGGGCGAGGCGCGTTTGGGTAACGCACGGATATCGCGCGCAACTGGCTCGCTGGCTGGAAGAAAGCGGTCTGGAGGCGCACGCCATCGACACGCAGTATGAAGGCGAGCGTGACGACGCCGAACTTCCATCGGACGAGGCCGAACCGTGAAAGCATTCGCCGATCTTTACGCCGCGCTGGATGAGACGACAAAGACCAACGAAAAGATTGCGGCCATGTCGAGCTACTTTCGCTCAGCGCCGCCCGCGGACATCTCCTGGGCCGTCCACTTTCTGATCGGCCGCCGGCCGAAGCGGCTCATCCCCACGCGCGAACTGGCGGCGTGGGCTATCGAAGAAGCGAAAATCCCCGAGTGGCTGTTCGGCGAATCTTATCAAGCGGTGGGGGATCTCGCTGAGACCATTGCGCTGCTGTTGCCTCCAGCGCAGGCGACCAGCAGCCGGCCGCTCCACGAATGGGTGGAACAGCGCTTGCTGCCCATGCGCGACTGGGACGACCGCGCGCGGCGCGAGTCCATGATCGAAGCCTGGCGCGAGATGAGCGATCGCCAGCGCTTCGCGTGGAACAAGCTGATTACCGGCGAATTTCGTGTCGGCGTGTCGCAGAACCTGGTGGTGCGCGCGCTGGCGGAGGCCAGCGGAGTCGACGCGAACGTGCTGGCTCACCGCTTGATGGGCGACTGGCAGCCCACCCCCGATTTCGCCACCGAGATCCTGGCCAAGACAACCGGCGATGCGGACGTGAGCCGGCCGTACCCGTTTTGTCTGGCCTATCCGCTGGAGGGAACGGTCGAGGAACTCGGGCCTGTCCACGAATGGCAGATCGAATGGAAGTGGGACGGCATCCGCTCGCAGTTGATCCGGCGCCAGTGGCGGACGTTTCTGTGGTCGCGCGGAGAGGAGCTGATCACCGATCGATTCCCGGAACTGGCGGCCGCGGGCGCGTTGCTGCCGGAAGGCACGGTGCTCGATGGCGAGGTCCTGCCGTGGAAAGATGGCGCACCGCTCCCCTTCACCGAGATGCAGCGGCGCATTGGACGCAAGGAGTTGGGCTCGAAGATTCTGGCGGAAGTACCGGTCGTGCTCATGGCGTTCGATTTGCTGGAGCACGGCGGCCAAGATGCGAGAGAAAGGTCGCTCGAGTGGCGGCGCGCGGAACTGGAGCGCATCGTCGCGGCTGCCGGGCCGGAAAGTCACTTGCTGGCATCGCCGCTGGTCGAGGGCGCATCGTGGGAGGAGTTGCAGCGTACGCGTGAAGAAGCGCGATCGCGAGGCGTCGAGGGCTTCATGCTCAAGCGGCGCGGATCGCCGTATCGCGTGGGACGCCGCCGTGGCGACTGGTGGAAATGGAAGATCAACCCTTACTCGGTGGATGCCGTCCTGATCTATGCGCAGCCGGGCAGCGGCCGCCGGGCGAGTCTGTTTACGGATTACACTTTCGGTGTTTGGGACCAGGGCGAGCTGGTACCGTTCGCCAAGGCGTATTCGGGATTGACGGATGACGAGATCCGCCAGGTTGACGCGTTCGTCCGCAACCATACGATCGAAAAGTTCGGGCCGGTGCGCAGACTCAAGCCCGAGTTGGTGTTCGAACTGGCATTTGAGGCGATTCAGAGATCGTCGCGGCACCGGAGCGGCATCGCCGTGCGATTTCCCCGCATCGCGCGCTGGCGAACGGATAAGAAAGCCGAGGACGCGGATACGATTGAAACGGTGCGTGCCTTATTGCCCCCGGGGTAGAAAACGCGTTATGTTCGGGCGGGAATGCCTTCGGTAAACATTGTCGGCGGAGGACTGGCCGGTCTGGCGGCGGCGGCGGCCTTGGGATCGGCCGGGTTTCGGGTCGATCTGTTTGAATCGCGCCCATTTTTGGGCGGCCGCGCCACCTCGTTTCCCGTCACGCCGGGTGATGACGACGCCGAGCTGATCGACAATTGCCAGCACGTGCTGCTGCGGTGTTGCGTCAATCTTTTGGATTTTTACGGCCGGCTGGGCGTGGCCGACCGGATTCATTTCTACCGCGAGTTCTATTTCCTCGAGCCGGGAGGGCGCCTGTCGAAATTGGGGCGTGGTTCGCTGCCGGCTCCGCTGCACCTGACGGCGTCATTTTTGCGCATGGCGTGCCTGAGCGCGGCCGACAAATTCTCGATCGCGCGCGCCATGATGGCCCTCATGCGCGAGCGTGGCCGGCGGCGCGACCTCGACCAGATCACGATGCAGGATTGGCTGCTGCAGAAGAAGCAGACGCCGCACGCCATCGATCGATTCTGGCGTCAGGTGCTGGTCAGCGCGGTCAATGAAGAGCTGGACCGCATGGCGGCGGTGCACGGATTTCAAGTGTTCTGGCTGGGCATGCTGGCGCGCGCCGATGCCTATGAGATGGGAGTCCCCCAAGTGCCTCTGCGCGAGCTTTACAGTCTGGATGCCTGGCAGAAAATCGGCGCAGTGCGCATCCATGCCCGGTCGCCGGTGGACCGCCTCCTGTTCCGCGATGGCGCCGCCACCGCGGTTGAGACCTTGGGCGAGTCGCGGGCAGCAGATTTCCACATTTGTACTGTGCCTTTCGAGCGTCTGGGGGCGCTCGCGCCGGAACTTGGGATCGACACTGCGCCGTTCCAGCACTCGCCCATCACGGGCATCCACGTGTGGTTCGACAGGCCGGTGACCGAACTTCCACACGCTGCGCTGCTTGACCGCACGATCCAATGGATGTTCAACAAGGGCCAAGGCCGGTACCTGCAGTTTGTCGTGAGCGCTTCCCGGGACCTGTTGGAAACGCCTCGCGCGGAAGTGATCGAGTTGGCGTTGGGAGAGGCCGCGGAATTCTTCCCTCGGGTGCGCGAGGCCAAAGTGGAGAAAGCGAGTGTAATCAAAGAAGTGCGCGCCACATATTCCGCCAGTCCAGGCATGGAGGTGCTGCGGCCGGACACCAAAACCGTTGCGCCCAACGTCTTCCTGGCGGGTGACTGGACGCGCTCAGGATGGCCCGCGACCATGGAAGGCGCCGTCCGCAGCGGTTATCGCGCCGCCGAGGAAACCTGCGCGGTCGCCGGCGTTCCCGGGAAATTCCTGCTTCCGGACATCGCATGAGCCGTCACCGGTTTTGGGATAATCGGATTATGCGGAAGTGCTTCCTGCTCATCGCAGGCCTGATCGGTGTTGCTGCGAGCGTCTTGTCGGCGGCCGATATGACGACTTTGACCGTGGAGGTCAAGACCCTGAGTGGGAACCCCGTCGACCGGGCCAGTGTAATTGTTAAATTTGTGAAGGGCCGCGCCAAGATGAAGCTCGGCAAAAAGATTCTGAAGACGTGGGAGACGCGCACCAACCAGGAGGGCCGGGCAAAGATTCCTCCCATTCCGCAGGGCTCAATCCAGGTGCAAGTTATTGCAAAAGGCTACCAAACCTTCGGCCAGATGTTCGATGTGGACGAAGAACAGAAAACCATTGAAGTGAAGCTGAATCCGCCACAGGCTCAGTACTCTTCGCACCAGTAATCCCGGTACCAGGGTTAGATGGGGAGTTTGCTCCCGTACCTTTCGGCGTGGTATAGAAGGACAAACTACTGCGCCACACAGTAGACTTTCGCGCCATGCCGTATAGGGTTGTTATTGTCGAGGATCATAAGATCATGCGCGATGGTATTCGAGCGCTGCTCGACCGCAGCGGCGAATTCACCGTCGCCGGCGAAGCTGAATCGGGAGCCGAAGCGATTCAGATCTGTACAGAAACCCCTCCAGATGTGGTGCTTATGGACATTGGTCTGCCGGGACTGAACGGCGTTGATGCCACGACCGAGCTGCTCCGGCACTGCCCCAATGTGAAAGTCATTATCCTTTCCATGTACGATGACGAGGACTCGGTAGTCAGTTCAATTCGAGCCGGCGCTCGAGGTTATGTGGTAAAACGGGCTTCGTCGGGAGAACTGCTGGATGCGTTGCGCGCCGTAGCCCGGGGCGGTTCCTATCTCAGCCCTAATATTTCGGAACGGCTGCTATCGCGGATCCGCCGCGGCGAGCCCGAAGCCGCCAGCCGGCATCCTCTGCTGGCCCAACTGACTCCACGGGAATTTCAGGTGCTTGGAATGATCGTCGAGGGCAAGGCCAGCAAAGAAATTGCGGTGATGCTGAGCCTGGGCGTGGAGACGGTGCGCAGTTACCGCAAGACCATGATGAAAAAGCTCCATGTAAATAATGTTGCCGGGCTGATCCGTGTCGCCATGGCGGCCGGCCTCACGGCCAAGATTCAGCAGGGCGCGTCCGGAGCGCAGTAAACCACCTTCCCATCACTGAGCTGTGCCACCATAGCATCTCATGCGCTACTTCACCGAGTCCGACGTTCGTGCGATGCTGTCGATGACCGATGCTATCCGATTGATGCAGGAGGCGTTCGAACGGCTGGCAGGGGGCGAGGCCATCAACCAGCCGCGGCGGCGGCTGATCCTGCCCACGGGGTCGGTCTTGCATTACATGGCGGCAGGCGACGGCCTCTATTTCGGCGCGAAGATTTACTCGACCCACGCCCGTCATGGCGCGCATTTTCTTTTCCTGCTCTATCGGGCGGAAGACGCCCAGCCTTTGGCCGTAATGGAAGCCAATTACCTGGGGCAGATTCGAACCGGCGCTGTGAGCGGCCTGGCTACGCGCCATATGGCTCGGGCGGATGCCGATACCTTGGGCATCATCGGCTCGGGCTTCCAGGCGCGAAGCCAGTTGGCGGCTATGCTGGCGGTCCGGCAGTTCCGCCAAGTGAAGGTCTGGAGCCGCGATGCGGAGAGGCGCAGCGCCTTTGCCGCCGAGTGCGCGTCGGCTGTTTCTACCCATGTCGCAGCGGTCGACACCGCGGAAGAAGCTGTCCGCGGCTCCGCTGTCGTGGTGACGGCGACCAATGCCAAGGATCCAGTGCTGTCCTCGGAATGGGTTGATCCGGGAACCCACATCAATGCCATGGGATCCAACCAGGCGCGGCGCCGGGAACTGCCCGCGGAGCTGATCAGGCGGGCGGACTGTATTGCGGTGGATTCCATCGAGCAGGCGCGCATGGAATCAGGCGATCTCTTGCTGGCGCTCGCCGAGGACGAGTGGAGGGATCCCAAGCTCGTTGAGTTGAAGGAAATCGTTGTGTCGAAGCCGGCCCGCGATCGTCGATCCACCGACATCACGATCTTCAAGTCGAACGGACTCGCTGTGGAGGATGTGGTTTGTGCGGGTTACGTTTATGACAGAGGACTAAAGGAAGGACGGGGCGTGGAGATGCGCTATTCCTGAGCAGGCATCTGCTGCTCGATGTCATGCCACGCGCTGGTCTTAAGCCGGCGGCAAACCCAGCAAAGCTGCTCCGGAGACACCTCGGTGACTTCGGCGCCGCAGACCGTGCATTTGGTCACGCTCTTGGCCTTGTCCGGCGAAATGGCGCGCTTCGCCTGCTCCAGGATCTCTGGCGAAACAACCGGTCCTACGGGTTTGGCTGGCGATTTGCGTCTCATATCAAAGACATTAACAATATCGCAGAAATGTAGCTAGATCACAATACGGTAGTTACCTGCGCCGCACTGGATCGTTATCCACAGGTTCAGGCCGCTTGTAGTACCTGCAGCACCGCAGCTACGTCCAAAGTCGATATACAACGGGGGCACTTCTGGCCGGGCACTGCCCGGATCTTCTTCCCGATCTGCTCGACTTCCGCGTCCACGTTGCGGGTACAGATTGGACAATGAACTTGGCCCTTAAACCGTTGCACCATAACCTTTGTCGACATCTTGCCCCTCCACTTGCAGAAGACGCAAACCTACCAGCAAAGGTTGTGCAATATTTTGTAATTTTTCTCTTGCAAAACCCATCTTCAGGCGGAAAACGTACGGCCCCGGTGCGCGCCGACCAGGATCTGGAACATGCGATGGGCAACCAATTCATGCAGAGTCAGAAGGTCTCGGTGGGCGGCAGTGACTGCCTCGGCATCACGCGTATCCACCGGTTCCCCACCGGCTTTGAGGGCGTCCAGTGCTTCTTTGATGATGGGATCGGAGATTACGTCGCCGGCCATTTCCCAGAGGGTGATGAAGCGGTCGACTGCGGTCGGGAAGCTCACGGAAAAGACACCCCGGTTGCTGGTAGTGCGCGGGGGTTTGTAATCCAAATTGAATGGGCCGTTGTAGTTGTGGCTGCGGAGCAGCACCAGTACATTAAGCCAGTCGAGCGGGTTCACCAAGCCAATGGCGATATCGACATCGTGTTTCAGCCGGTAGCCGTCGTTGATATCGAAGTGCCAGAGTTTGCCGGCCACCAGGGCGCGGGCCAGAGCGGCGCGGGGCGCGGCGCCCCACATCAGCTCGTGCAGGTACTCGGGATTTAAGCCGACCATCTCGGGATGCGTGAGCAGGCCGGAGAAGATGAACGCCATCATGGCGTCACTGGTGGGCAGGAGGATCTCGGCCTGCGGCTCGAACGGCTTGGCTTCGAGGCAGTGCTTCAGCGTGGGCCGCTTCTTCTTTTTGGCAACCTCGATATCGCGCTCACAAGCGGCGTTGAGGGCATCGGCATACCAGCGCAGCGTCTCGGTTTCCTCGACTGCGCCTTGGGTGTAGTAACCGAGCGAGCCGGGCCAATACACGGCAAACTTCGCGCCCAGCTCGTGGCCCACGTCGACCGTATTGCGCACGCGAAACGAGGCGTACTCACGGACCTGGGGAGATTCCGCCGCGGGGCTGGCGGCCCACACGGCGTGGAAGAAGGTTTCGGTGGTCACCATCGAGCACTCGAGCCCGTGCTTCTTGAGGCTCTTCTGGATCAGGCTGACGATGGTCCACTGCTCGTCCTTGCCCAGGGCCGGGGTGGGGATGACGTCGGTATCGTGCGTCGTCCAGTGCCCGATGCCGATCTTGGCGTATTCGCGGATGACGTCTTCAAAGCCGATGGCCTCGCGCGTCGGGGCATGAAACAGGGCCTGGCCCTGATAGGCAGCTGCCCATTGCGGTCCGGAAATGTAGTACTTACGGCGTGTGGCGGCGGTGTAGGCGCCACCGCAGGCTTTCGTCAACCGGTCGACCAAAGCTTGCTGTTTCGTCGCGGGAACAGGTTTCATTTGTGATCTCCGAACCAGTCATCATAGCAGCGCGGGGTGGTGGAACAAGGAGTGTGGCCGGGTAGCGGATTCCGCCTATCTGTTTCTTGTGCTTGACGGCGTTGGGACCGCGTTCTTACAATAAACAATGAGAAGGAGGCCGTATGCGTTCCATTGGCATGCCTGAACTTCTCGTCATCCTGGGTGTGGCCGTGTTGCTTTTTGGCGGCAAAAAGATTCCCGAGGTGGCAAAGGGTTTAGGCGAAGGGATCCGCAACTTCAAAACCGCTCTGAAGAGCGAAGAAGAGAAGGTCGAAGAGAAGAAGCAGGCATAAGCTTCGAGGAGCTGCCCGCACGTTGGGCGGATCTCATCTCGGCTTCAGAAGATCCAAAAAATGAAAACCCCGCCAGGGATGGCGGGGTTTTCTTTTTGACGCTCGGATTTTTCGAGTTATTTCTTTTTCGGCGGCACGATCGAATCTTTGGCCGCCTTGGCCACACGGAACTTCACGACTTTCTTGGCCGGAATCTTGATGGCTTCACCCGTTGCCGGGTTTCGACCCATTCTCGCCTTCCGGTCCACTCGAACCAGCCGACCCAAGCCAGGCACGACGAAAACGCCGTTCTTCTTCACTTCACCGATTGCCAGAGCGGACAGGTTTTCGAGAAACGTCCGCGCGGTCTTGTTCGGCACCTCGACGGACTCTGCCAGTGATCTCACCAACTGGGTCTGCGTCATTCGTTGACTTGCCATTCAACCTCCTCAGAATTGAACTCACTCATCGAACATGAAAACTTAGGGATGTGCACACCGCCATCCCGCGAATCGTTTCAATGATACGGAAGGTGAAAGCCGATGTAAAGAGAAAACACAGGGAAAATGGCCTGTTTTTCGCTGTTTTGCGTCGTGTAGTGCTGAATGGCGTTGGTTTGAGCTACTTCTGGGGCACCGCAGCGATGGCGGCCTTGGCGGAGCCGTTTTCGGCGGGGGCCAGCAGACCGAGAACAGATCGCAGATCGGCGTCGATCTTTCCGAACATTTCCGGATTCTCTTTGAGGAACTGCCGCGCGGTGTCGCGTCCTTGTCCAATGCGCTGGCCCTTATAACTAAACCAGGAACCGCTCTTCTCGATCAAATTGCGGGTTACGCCCACGTCCAGCAGATCGCCCTCGCGAGAGGTCCCGTGGCCGTAGAGGATGTCGAACTCAGCTTCGCGGAAGGGCGAGGCGACCTTATTTTTCACGATTTTTACACGTGTACGATTGCCGATGATGGTCTCGCCGTCTTTGATGGCGGCGATGCGGCGGATATCCAGACGAACCGACGAGTAGAATTTCAGGGCACGGCCGCCGGTGGTGGTTTCGGGGCTGCCGAACATCACGCCGATTTTTTCGCGAATCTGATTGATAAATATCAGGCAGGTGTTGGTCTTGGATACGGCGCCGGTAAGCTTGCGCAAAGCCTGCGACATGAGGCGTGCCTGCAGGCCCATGTGGCTGTCGCCCATCTCGCCGTCGAGTTCCGCTTTGGGGACGAGCGCCGCGACGGAGTCGACGACCACAACGTCGATGGCGCCTGAGGCCACAAGGGCGCTGGTGATTTCGAGAGCCTGCTCACCGCAATCCGGCTGCGAGACGAGAAGATTGTCCACATCCACGCCGAGCCTGCGGGAGTACTCGGGATCGAGTGCGTGCTCGGCATCGATAAACGCGGCTGAGCCGCCGGCGCGCTGGGCCTCGGCGATGACCTGAAGGGCGATCGTGGTTTTGCCCGACGATTCCGGCCCGAAGACCTCGATGACGCGGCCGCGCGGCATTCCCCCGACTCCCAGGGCTGAATCGATGGAAATCGAGCCGGTGGAGATCACGGAGACGGGCACTACGTTACTCGATCCCAGCCGGACGATGGATCCTTTGCCGAATTGCTTTTCTAACTGGACCAGGGTCTGGTCAATTACCTTGCGGCGTTCGCGATCTTCCATACACAGGAAGTGGATGGCGGCGCGGGATTCTCTCAGCAAAAGCCATCACCGCCGAGACGCAGGATCGTCGAGAAGAATTCAACGTGAGCGTGCGGCGCCGGCCGGCGCTTGCCGCACCTGCGGCGGCTCGGGTTTGATTGCCGGGGCCGGCTCGCCGTTCACCAGTTCGGGCTTGATCAGGCCCAGGGCCTTGCGCACTTCGGTGTCGATCTGCTGCCGGATATCCGGGTTGTCCTTGAGAAACTGCTTGGCGTTTTCGCGTCCCTGTCCGATGCGCTCACCTTTGTAGCTGAACCACGAGCCGCTCTTCTCCACCAGGTTCTGCGCAATGCCCAGATCCATCAAGTCGCCTTCGCGCGAAATGCCCTCACCGTAAATGATGTCGAACTCGGCTTCGCGGAATGGCGACGCCAGCTTGTTCTTCACCACTTTGACTTTAGTGCGGTTGCCGACCACGGTGTCGCCGTCCTTGATAGCCGCGATGCGCCGGATGTCCACGCGCACCGACGCGTAGAATTTCAGCGCGCGCCCGCCGGTGGTGGTCTCGGGGTTGCCGAACATGACGCCGATCTTCTCGCGGATCTGGTTGATGAAGATCAGGCAGGTTTTGGATCGTGAAACCACGCCGGTGAGCTTGCGCAGGGCCTGCGACATCAGGCGCGCCTGCAGGCCCATGTGGCTGTCGCCCATTTCGCCATCGAGTTCGGCTTTGGGCACGAGCGCCGCCACCGAGTCCACCACGAGAACGTCAATCGATCCGGAGGCAATCAGCGCGCCGGTGATTTCGAGAGCCTGCTCGCCGTAGTCGGGTTGGGACACCAGCAGATTGTCGACATCCACGCCGAGTTTCCTGGCATAGATGGGATCGAGCGCGTGCTCCACGTCGATGAATGCCGCCATGCCACCCTTCTTCTGAGCTTCCGCGACCACCTGCAGCGCGATGGTCGTTTTTCCCGACGACTCCGGGCCGTAGATCTCGCTGACGCGCCCGCGCGGGAAGCCGCCGATGCCCAAGGCGGCGTCCACGGCGATCGAGCCGGTCGAAATGACCGCAACCGGAACGACGGCTTCCTTCGAGCCCAGGCGCAGAATTGAGCCTTTGCCGAATTGCTTTTCGATTTGGCCCACGGCCAGCTCCAAGGCGCGGGCTCGCTCTTTGTCTTCCATGACGGGGAAACTCCTCTTGAGGGGGCGGTGAAAGGGAATTATACCGTAGCCGTCAGACCTCGTGGATTCGGCTGAGTCCGGGCCATCGATCGAAATCCCGATCGAAGCTCATGATGCGCCGGATGCCGTACCGCTCCAGGACGGCGAGATGAAGAGCGTCACGGGCGGACCAGGATTCGGGCAATCGGACGATTTCTGCCGCGCGTAACACGTCACGCTGTTCGATTGGCAACACTTCGTCGACCAGACCCAGCGTGATCCTGAGAGCAGTTGGGATGTCGGCGCGACGATCTATCGAAGCGTAGCGATGGAGTATTTCCTGCAACACTTCGGCGTCGGTCAGCAGGCGGTCTCGCGAAGCAATGGCTTTCTCCACGAGTATATGAGCTTCGGCCTTGTGCGGATGGTGAGATCCCACCAGATACATCGGGATGTTGGAATCGAGGAAGATCACTCCAGGTAGCCGCGCTCAATCTCCGCCGACATCTGATCTATATCGCCAGTCGGAAAGGAGTACTTTGCAGCTTCCCGGAGCAATTTCAGTTTCCGCTCCGGATCGCCAGAGGCCAGGCTGGAGCGGGCCGACCGCAGAGCACGCCGGGCCCACTCGCCGACCGAGATGTGCTCGCGACGGGCGATTCGACGGATGTCTTCCATTTCCGCATCCGGCAACAGGATCTGTAAGCGCTTGCTCACACTGTGAGTATAGCGTACTCCAGTGCTGAGTATCACGGTAAGACCTGAAGGTATCTTAAGCTAGTAGGTCCTATGCCTGAACCGGATGTTGTCGTTGCGCCCGGCGCGCTTGCGGCTTTCGCGCAACGTCTCCTCGAGGGGGTCGGTGTGACGGCCGCCAAGGCGCAGCTGGTTGCCGGGTCGCTCGTCGCGGCCAACTTGCGCGGAGTGGATTCCCATGGCGTGCAATTGCTCCCGTACTATCTGGAGCAGATCGAGTGGAGCGACATGGATGCCCGGGCTGACGGGCGCGTGATTTCGGAGAACGGCGCGTGCCTGCTCTATGACGGGCAGAACGGCATCGGGCAGTCCATCGCCGAAATCTGCTGCGCGCACGCGGTGCGCATTGCGAGTGCGCAGGGCATGGCGGCGGTAGTGGCGCGTGAGTCAAATCATTTCGGGGCGGCGGCGTTCTGGGCGCAGAAGATATCGGCCGCAGGGCACATCGGGATCGTTATGTGCAACGCGTCGTCCCTGGTTCCACCGTGGCAGGGAAAGCAGCCGCGCCTGGGAACGAATCCGATTTGCATGGCGGTGCCGGGCGGGGAAGAGAAGCCCTGGCTGCTGGACATGGCGACCACGACGGTTGCGGCGGGCAAGATTTTCAAAGCGAAGATCAACGGGCAGCCACAGATTCCCGCCGGATGGGCCATGGACTCGGAAGGCGTGCCGACCACCGACCCGGAGACCGCGCTCAAAGGATTGCTGATGCCGCTTGGCGGCTACAAGGGCAGTGGGCTCGCGATGATGGTCGAGATTCTTTGCGCCGTTTTGAGCGGCGGCGCCATGAGCACCGAACTCGGCGGCATCCGCTTCCGCGGCAAACCGGTGCGAGTCAGCCAGATGTTCCTCGCCATCGACATCGCACGGTTCTTGCCCGTGGACGAGTTTCGAGCGCGCATGGACGGCCTGATCCGGCAAATGAAGGCGACGCCGCCCGCCGTGGGCTACAGCGAAGTGCTGGTGGCCGGCGATCCCGAATGGCGCATGGAGGAAGAGAGACGTCAGAGCGGGGTGCCGGTAGGGCGTGGGACGTGGCACGCGCTATGCGAAGCAGCGGACCGGCTGGGGGTGGCGGCGCCGGTGATTGCCGGGGATACCGCGTAGTGCAGAAGGAAGCAAACACCATCCGGGATTTCGTCAAGCGCGGCCTGAGGCAGGTGTTGCGTGGCGCCGGTTACGAACTCTTCAACACGCGCAACCGATACGTGCAAGATGGATTGCTGACGGTGCACAACGACCATTTTCGCAACGATCCGCAATTCCGAGCGGCTTACGAGCGAGGCATCGAGGCCAGCGCCGGCGTCGATCCACATTTTGAATGGCGTGTTCATGTCGCACTGTGGGCGGCACGTACCGCGGCGCGGCTTCCCGGAGACTTCGTAGAGTGCGGGGTGAACGCGGGTTTCATCAGCTCAGCGATCATGCAGAGACTCAAATGGAGTCATACCGGCAAGCAGTTCTATTTGATTGATACCTTCGCGGGTCCGGACCTGAATCAGTTTTCGGCCGAAGAAATCGAGCGAGGCCGTTTGAAGATCGCTCAGAACGCCGTTGCCGCTGGCGCCTATGTGACGGATATGGACCGCGTGCGGCGCAATTTTTCGGGGTGGCGCAATGTCCAGGTCGTCCGCGGCCTGGTTCCCGATATTCTGTCGAGCATTCCATTCGGGCCCCTCGCATTTCTGCATCTGGACCTGAACTGCGCCTTCCCCGAGCGAGAGGCCCTGCGATTTTTCTGGAAACTGCTGACGCCGGGTGGAATTGTGCTGCTTGACGACTACGCCTATTTCGGACACGGAGCCCAGACCGAAGCCGTGGATGAGTTCGCGATGGGTGCAGGCGCAGAGGTGTTATCGCTGCCAACTGGTCAAGGGTTGATCATCAAGTAGCTAGTCAACGTAGGCCCCAGTGCCAGTGATTCCGCTCACCGCGCCATGGCCCAGGCCAGCCCGTCCGTGCCTTTTCCCGCGTCGATGAGCTTGTCCACTTTCCAGGTTGCGGTGTCGATCGCGGCGATCTTGTGGCTGGCGTCACAGGAAACATAGGCGATTTTGCCGTCCGGGCGCACCAGCACCTCCTGCGGCACGCTGGGGACGTCGATGGTGTGGGCGACCTGCATGGTCCGCAGATCCACGACAGCGGCCTGATTCGTCTTTTGGACAGCCACTACGAGCCAGCGGCCGTCCGGCGTGGGCGCCGTTCCGTATCCCGGGGCCGGTAGAGGCACCCATGTTTTGACTTTGTTCGTGGCGGTGTCGATCACGGCAAGCTGTGGCTTGGTCTGGTCGGCGGTGAAGGCCAGGCGGTCGTCGACAGAGAGCGAGATGCGCTGCGTTTGCCCGGAAACGGGAATCACGGCGATGGTCTTGCGGGCTTCGAGGTCCAGCACGGAGACGGTTCCCGGCCCGACGTTGGCGGTGTACCCGCGCCGGCCGTCGCGCGTGATGGCCAGCATGTGCGACTCATGCTGCCCGGTGAGCACGGTTCCGATGATCTTGAGCGTGTGAGGATCGATGATGCTCACGGTATTGTCGAGTTCGGTTGTGATGTAGAGCAAGCCGTTCTGGGGACCGAACCTCGGGCAGTGCGGGCGCACGGCATGCCCGAAATCGATGGTGCCGATGATCTTCCGCGCCTCGATATCGATGACATCAACCTTCTGCCCGTCGGTGCCCGGCTTGCCGACTCCGGAATTTCCATAAATCGGGACATAAGCAAAACGGCCGTCGGGCGAGGCAATCACCTCGTGGCCCGTCACGCCGTCCTCCGCAATCGTGGCCACCTGCCGGCCCGACCAGGGATCGACAATGCCAAGACTCTGGTCGGCTTTGTTGGCGACGACCAGCAGCGCTGGAGCCGAAGCCGCCTGGGCAATGGCCGCCCCGAGAAGAAGCATCAAGAAGAAAACGGAACGGGACATTTTGGTTTGGAACACCTCCGGGGATCAAGGTATCACAGGGGAAATTCCAATGGAATCTGGGTGCCTTGCCTACCGTTCGTCACCGGGCATGGGCGGCTTGTTCTTGCCGGCGCGTTTGAGCAATCGTTTCGCCTTGCTCAGGTTCGCCCGGCCGGCCCGCTCGCGGAAATAGTCTTCCGTGCGCAGGGCCGAAAGTTTCTCCGCCACCGCGACATTGATCAGTTGATTCAGCGCAACACCCTCGCATGCCGCCACACGCTTGGCTTCTTCCAGCAGTGATTCCTGCAATCGGAGTGCGACGTTACTCCTTCTCACGGTTGTACCCCCGAATCTCGCGCCAGGTCTCGCCGGGCGCTGTAACGGTGATTCCGAATTGCTCCACGGCTTCGGCAAAGTGGCGTTGGTTAAAAGTGACGAGGCGATCGGCGCGGCCGTTGACGGCCGTCTCCAGCACCATCTCGTCGCCGGGATCCTTCAGCCGCGGCCTCCACAGGAAACGCATTTCTACAGGCTCCACTACCGAGGCAATGGCGTCAAGCACTGCCGTCATCTCGTTCCGATTCAGCCCGGTTTCCAACAATTGCTCGGACCTTGTCAGCACTGCCTCATACTCAAGCATAAGCGCGACCGACGCCAGCAGGATCATCCTGCGATCCAACGCAGTCAACAATAGCTGGCGCGACGCGCCACGATCGCTGCGAAGCGCCGCGACCACGACGTTGGTATCCAGCACGACCCGCACACCTTAGTCTCAGTCAAATGATATCACATGCAATATCTTGCCAGAGCGATTCGAGGCACACTCGGTGCGTGAGCTCGTCGGAATCGGCGACATTCATGGTGCCCGCCGACGACCAATTTGCAGATCGCTTTAGTCGAACTTGGGCTTGCGATTGTCGTCACGCTAGTGATCTTCGGCATTGGAGGTTGGTACCCAAGACCCAATGACGCCGACTCGCGTCCGTCTTGGGTTCCACCTGACCTAAAGCCGTCGCGCCGCAAGCGAGACTGCAAGGTGGGCACGCATTGAGCTATTTCTTGCTGGCACATTGCACACTTTCTCCCTAATCGAAAACGTCTCGAGGACGTTTTCGGCGGCGTCACGCTAAAATGTATCGATGCCGGAAGAACCCGCCCAACCCGCCGAGAGTTTTGAAGCTTCGCTCGACGAGCTGGAAAAAGTCGTCAAGGAGCTGGAGGCGGGGGATCTGCCGCTCGAGCGGTCGATGGAGTTGTTCGAAAAGGGCATGGCGCTGAGCGAAACGTGCCGTAAGCAGCTCGAGAACGCGGAAACGCGCGTCGAGATGCTCATCCGCAAAGAGGGCAAGATCCAACCCGAGCCGTTCCGTCCCGAAAAATGAGCTTCCGCGAGTACCTGGCCGGGCAGCAGCAGCTCATCGACCGCGAGCTGGACCGCTTAGTCCCGTCGGAAAACTTTCCGCCCGAAACCATCCACCGCGCCATGCGTTACAGCCTATTCGCCGGCGGCAAGCGCGTGCGGCCAATTCTGTGTCTCGAAGCCGGGCGCGCGGTAGCCGATTCACCGCGCGGCATCGAGACCGCGGCCTGCTCGCTCGAATTCGTGCACACGTATTCGCTGATCCATGACGATCTGCCGGCGCTCGATAATGATGACTACCGCCGCGGCAAGCTGACTTCGCACAAGGTCTTCGGCGAGGCCATGGCGATTCTCGCGGGCGATGCGCTGCTGACGCTGGCGTTCGAAACGCTCTCGAAGATGAATGCAGTGACGGACGATCGCAAGGCGCGCGTGATTGCGGAGCTGGCCACGGCTGCCGGCACGGTGGGGGGCATGATCGCCGGTCAGGTGGCGGATCTGGAAGGGGAAGGGAAACCGCCCGACGCGCAACTGCTCGAAACCATCCATCGCGCGAAGACGGGGGCGCTGCTCCGAGCGAGCGTGCGCATGGGCGCGATCTACGCGGGCGCCGATGAACAGCAGCTCGACGCCGTTTCGCGCTACGGCGAGCACATTGGCCTGGCGTTTCAGATCGTGGACGACATTCTGGACGTGGAGCAGTCGAGCGAGTCACTGGGCAAGACAGCCGGCAAAGACGCCCAGCAGCACAAGATCACGTTTCCCGCGGTCTATGGGCTTGAGGAATCGCGGCGCATGGCGGAGCGAGAACGGCGGAGCGCCCACGAATCGCTCGCTATTTTCGACGCAAGAGCAGACAGGTTGCGCGAGCTGGCTGATCTGATAGTGCAGCGCACGTCATGAAGGAGCGGCTCGATCGTCTGCTGGTCGAGCGCGGTCTGGCCGAATCCCGCGAAAAGGCCCAGGCTCTCATCATGGCCGGCGAGGTGATGGTTGACGGTCAGAAAGCCGTTAAGCCCGGGCACTCCATCGACGATTCCAGCCAGATTGAAGTCACGGGAAAAGCGCCGTACGTGAGCCGTGGAGGCGTGAAGTTGGCGGCGGCGCTGGACGGCTTTGCAATCGATGTGGCGGGGCTGGTCGCGATGGATGTGGGCTCATCGACCGGCGGCTTCACCGACTGTCTTCTCCAGCGCGGGGCGGCGCGCGTCCACGCGGTGGACGTGGGCACGGGCCAGCTCGATTGGAAGATTCGCAACGATCCGCGCGTAGCGGTGCACGAAGGTATCAATGCGCGGCATCTGACCCAGAAAGACATCGGCGAGCCGGTGGACTTTGCCACGTGCGACGTAAGCTTCATTTCTGTCACGCTGATTGTGCCGGCGGTGGCGGCGATTTTGCGTCCCGAGGGCCGCATGGTTATACTCGTCAAGCCCCAGTTTGAAGTGGGAAAGGGGCAAGTCGGGAAAGGCGGCATCGTGCGTTCAACGGAATTGCACCGCGAGGCCTGTGCGCGCGTGGAAGGCGCCGTGAAGAGCGTGGGATTCGCAACGAGTATCATGGAGAGCCCGATTACCGGCGCGGAAGGGAACAAGGAATTTCTGCTCTATGCCCGTCATTAAGACCGTCGGAATTATCTCCAAACCGGCCGTGCCGGCCGCCGCCGAGCTGGTTCCGACGCTGATGCGCTGGCTCGCCGAGCGAGGCCTTACAGTGCGCTATGACGAGGAGACGGCGAAATACGCCGGTACGCGGGATGGGATGCCGCGCGAGAAGGTTCCGGAAGAAGCAGACCTGATCATCGTACTGGGTGGCGACGGCACGCTGCTTTCCGCGGCGCGCGCAATTCACGGCCGCGAGGTGCCGCTGTTCCCGGTGAACCTCGGCGGGCTGGGGTTTCTGACGGCGATTACCATCGATGCGATCTTTCCCGAGTTGGAGCGCGCCTTTCGCGGCGAGCACCGTATCGGGAAGCGGAAACTGTTGGAAGCCGATCTCGTCCGCGGCGAACAGCCCGTGGGCCATTATGAGGCACTGAACGACGTGGTGGTAACGAAAGCGGACATCGCGCGCATGATCGATCTGGATGCGCACGTCGATGACATGTTCGTCTGCCGGTACAAGGCGGACGGCTTGATTGTAGCGACACCCACCGGTTCAACGGCGTATTCGCTTTCCGCCGGCGGGCCCATCATTTTCCCTTCGGTGAGCGCGATCTGCCTGACGCCCATCTGCCCGCACATGCTGACCAACCGTCCGGTCATCGTGCCGGAAACGAGCACGATCCGGATCACAAGCCAGGCGGAAGACGACGGAGCGTTTCTCACCATCGACGGACAGGTCGGCCAGCCTCTCAGGAAGGGCGACCAGATTATTTGCCGCAGTTCCACATACGCGCTCATGCTGGTCCGCCCGCCGAAGCTGATGTTCTTCGACGTTCTCCGCGAGAAGCTTAAATGGGGAGAGCGGTGAGGGTGCGCGTCAGAATCCGCCCATGAAGTTTCCCCGTCTGTCTCTCACGGCATGGATCTTCATTGGAATGGCGGCCGGCATCGCGACCGGCATCGCGGCTCCCGGCTTTGCGAGCCAGTTCTCGCCGGTCAGCAACATTTTTCTCCGCCTGATTCGCTCGATCATCGCACCGCTGATCTTCGGGACGCTGGTATACGGCATCGCGGGGTCGGGCGACCTGAAACGCATGGGGCGCATTGGCCTGAAAGCCATCGTTTATTTCGAAGCGGTCACCACCGTGGCGCTGTTTCTGGGCCTTGCGGCGGTGAACCTGGTGCGGCCTGGGGCGGGGTTGAAGTTGGCGCCTGCGGCCGAGCCTGTGATCGCGCAGGCAAAACCGACGCCGGGATCAACCATCGAGCAGGTATTTCCCGCCAGCATCATTGACGCCATGGCTCGCGGCGACGTCCTCGAAATCGTCGTATTCGCGTTTCTGTTCGGAGCGGCGTGCGCCGCCGTTGGACCGAAGGCGAAGCCCGTGGTGGCGTTTTGCGAATCGCTCGCCGAGGTGATGTTCCGCTACACGAATTACGTGATGTGCCTGGCGCCTTTCGGCGTGGCAGCCGCGATTGCCGTGACGGTGGCCAGCAAGGGTTCCGGTGTACTGTTCGGCCTCGGCAAGCTGATCCTGACGATGTACGCTGCGCAGTCTATTTTTGTCGCGCTCGTGCTGGGGTCAATTGTGATGCTGTTTCGCATTCCCGCGGCGGCGTTCTACCGCGCGGTGCGCGAACCCTTCCTTATCGCATTCTCGACCGCCTCGAGTGAAGCGGCGCTACCGCGCGCGCTCGAGAACATGGAGCAGTTCGGCGTGCCGCGGCACATTGTGGCCTTTGTGCTGCCCACCGGGTACAGTTTCAACCTGGATGGATCGACGCTGTATCTTTCGCTGGCATCCGTCTTCGTCGCACAGGCAGCGGGCGTGGAGCTTACCCTCAGCCAGCAACTCCTCATGATGCTGACGCTCATGCTGACGAGCAAAGGCGTGGCGGGCGTGCCGCGCGCGGCTCTGGTGATTCTGGCGGGAACGCTCTCGAGCTTTCGCCTGCCCATGGAAGGCGTCGCCGTGCTGCTGGGGATCGATGCCGTGTTGGACATGGCGCGAACGTCGGTGAATGTGGTCGGGAATTGCCTGGCTTCCGCAGTGGTGGCGCGATGGGAAGGAGTGGAGTTTCGCGCACCGGCGGTAAGCGATCCGCTTCCTCAAGTGCCATCATAATAGGACTTCAACCATGGCCTACAGCGACCTGCGCGACTTCATTCGCAAGCTCGAGAAAGAAGGCGAGCTGAAGCGGATCTCCGTGGAGGTGGATCCGGTGCTCGAGATCGCGGAGTTTGCGGACCGCGCCGTGAAGTCGGGCGGCCCGGCGCTGCTGTTCGAACGCCCCAAAGGCTCTACGATTCCGGTGTTCATCAACGGATACGCCAGCATGCGCCGCATGGAACTGGCGCTCGAAGTGGGATCGGTGGAAGAGATCGCGCGGCGCATTTCGGAATATCTCGAAATGCGGATGCCGGAGGGCCTCATCGGCAAGCTCAAAATGCTGCCCAAGCTTGCGGAGATGGGCTCGTTTGTCCCGAAGATCGTGGACAAAGGCCCCTGTCAGGAGATCATCAGGCGCGACGGCTTTTCGCTGCTCGATTACCCGGTGCTCCAATGCTGGCCGGAGGACGCGGGACGTTTCATCACGCTGCCCATGGTCTTCTCGCGAAATCCCGATACGGGCAAACGAAACTGCGGATGTTACCGCATGCAGATCTACGACGAGCGTAGCGCCGGGATGCACTGGCAGACGCACAAGCAGGGCGCGGAACACTACCGGCGTATGCTCGCGCAGACCGGAAAAGATCGCATGGAGGTTGCGGTGGCTATTGGCTCCGATCCAGCCACGATGTATTCGGCCATCCTGCCACTGCCGCCGGACCTCGATGAAATGCTGATCGCCGGGTTCATCCGATCGAGCCCGGTGGAGATGGTGAAGTGCCAGACGTGCGATCTCGAAGTGCCGGCCAACGCCGAGATCGTACTCGAAGGTTACGTACAACTGGGCGAGCTGCGCACCGAAGGCCCGTTCGGCGATCACACGGGATTCTATTCGCTGGCCGACGATTATCCGGTGTTTCACGTGACGTGCATCACCGGGCGCAAAGAGCCGGTGTACGCGACGACGATCGTGGGTCCGCCACCCATGGAGGATTACTACATGGGCAAGGCGGTGGAACGCATTTTTCTGCCGCTGATGCGACTGCAATTGCCGGAGATCCGGGACATTTCGATGCCCGCCGAAGGCATCTTCCATAATCTGATGCTGGTCTCCATGCGCAAGTCGTACCCGGGCCATGCGCGTAAAGTCATGAGCGCCATCTGGGGACTGGGCCAGGCGATGTTCACCAAATGCATGGTGGTGGTGGATGAAGACGTGGACGTGCAGAACGTGCGCGAGGTGGCGTGGAAGGCGCTGAACAACATCGACCCGGAACGCGACATTCAGTTCACGCTCGGCCCGGTGGATTCGCTCGATCATTCAAGCCGCCTGCCCAATTTCGGTTCCAAGATGGGAATCGATGCCACGCGCAAATGGCCCGGCGAAGGTTTCATGCGGCCGTGGCCGGGTGTGATCCGCATGCCGGCGGACGTCAAAGAGCGTGTGGATGCGCTGTGGAAGAAAGCAGGGTTGTAACCAGTAGAACCTTTGTTAGTCGACCTCGCTCCGGAGTATATCGGGTTTGGATTGCGATGTTTCCGGCGTGTAGTTTCTACCTCGTCAGGTGATTGCCCGATTGTCCTAAGTTAGTCACGCAAGTTAATGTCTTCCTATCAAGCAACTCTGCCTGAGCATCGTTTCGGGGCGCTCCGGAGGCGGCTATGGAGGCGTGTATGGGTAGCATACAGGATGTATCGCTGAAGCTCTTAAACCCGGAACGGAAGGTGGTCGGCAGCGATGAACCGCACGTCAGTTATAAAAGCCGGACCGATTACGTCAGGCGAAGGAAGAAGGCGCTCAAGGGCCCTTGGGATCTGGTGGCCGCGGTTGTGTGCGTATTGCTGCTAGTGCTTGCGGTCCGAATTGCATATCTGGATAGTAACTTTGCCACATCCATGGCGCTGACTTCTACCATTCGCGAGATGCTGGGACTTCCCGCATTCGGTTCGCAAGCCGACCGCGGACCGCAAGGCCAGAGACTCATTCTGGTTGCCGAGAACAATAACAGCCAGCGGCTGATCGCCAAGACGACGCTGGAGCGATACGGCTACGCGGTTGCGCTGGCTGACAGCGGTTCTCAGGCAGTGGCCCTGTTCCGTAAAACCTCGCCTCACGTAGCGCTCGTTCTTCTGGACCGGACGGAACTGCGGAGCTCGATCGACACCGTGGTTTATGAGCTCAAGAGGATCCGGCCGGATGTTCGCATCCTGGTGTCCCAACCTGGCAACCAACGCCTTCCGTGGGGTGTAACCGCCAGGGTCGCCGAACCCCTGAGCGCACCTCCGTTGACGGAGACCGTCCGACGAGTTTTGGCATCCAACTGAAGCAAGCCTGCGCGCCGAAAACGTGCGGAAAGCGCGAGTGCGCTGGGCCGAGACGGACGCAGGTGCACGCGCGCTGGGCGGTATTATGAACGGTAGTGCGCAATGAGCCAGCGCGCACCCATACGAGCAGGGAGTCCCCAGCAGATCGTCTTTGATCACACGCATGGCCGTCGTGGGCAACGGCTCATTCATGGTCAGCGCTCCAATAAGCGGCGATTTCTTCCTTCAGATGCCGACGTCTGGTGATTCTTATCCGGGGTTTTAGGAAGGATCTAAGGCGGTAGCACCTTTTTCATCAGGGAGAGTCGCGAGTCGACTGACCCCATGTTTAAGATCACAGGTGTAATGGGGAATCCGCTGGAATAAAGTCTTAAGTTGAGATTATCGGACTATTTCGAACACAAAGAACGGCGTGGATTACGTCCGGCATGAGCCGTGATTTGACCGAAAACGAGCGTCGCCACATCCGCTTACGCGACAAGCGACAACCAAGTAGGATGTCCGTATACCGCGGCAGTGTCGGCTCAATTGAAGGTATTGTCGATTGATGTACACGCGCGTCAGTCTTTGTTCGAGCCTCCCAAGAACTCCACCGGCTCGACACCGAAATGCTTTCCGAGAAGCTCTGCGACGGTCTGCACCTCACGCGGGTTCGAACGGATGTGTTGACGAAGATCATTCCGAACCTGTGCCGCCCACCGCAGCGCTTCGCGCCAGCCTGGCGGCGGATCGGGCGGCGTCGGCCCGACTGTGAAGGGCGGGATAGCCCTTCGCTCATCGACGTCCCGACGAGAAACCCACCGGGTTTCGGCCACGCCGAATTGATGATTTCCGCGAGTTCTGCGACCAAGACCACCCGCACCTCGTCGATTGCCACACCCGGAATCAAACGATACGCATCGACGAACAACTGCGTCCGGTTGCCGCTGGCATAGCCAGAATTTGCTCCTCCCGGCGACTCTGGTACGGTCCCCGGTATACCGACTTGCGTTTGGATGCGATTTGCCACGCCAAACGTCGCCGCCGGCGTGCCGATCAGCACTTGGCCATCCGCTCATTTTACAAGTGATTGTGGAGCTGGGGAATCGGACTGCCTTTTAAGTTGGGGGGCGTCTGGCTGGAAAAGTCGGTGTAACAGCCCGCAAAGTTGAGGAGGACTGACGATGACCAGACGCAGGCGGGTTGGGGTTCCGGCTGGAATGCGCAGGGGCCCCGGGAGCTTCCTCTGCTGGCGAAAGGATACTGGATCGTCGGGTGCGTTTCCGGGCTCCGGCGTCAATCTGAATGGAGCTCTGTGCCAACTGGCCGCCCGAGAGATTACGGGATTAGCGGAATTAACGTTCCACCAGGACCAAGGTTTATACTACTACGAAACAAGTGATGACGACCCAGAAGGGAGGCGCGGCGATCCCGGAACAGAACCCGCCTCAGGCGCAGCTAATTCCCACGGGAAACCACGTCCGGGCGCTCGACGGCGTCCGCGGCGCTGCTATTCTGTTGGTCCTCTTCTTTCACTTTCCGGCGCCGTGTGCTTGGCTTCGCCCGTTGACGAGCACTGGCTGGTGTGGCGTCGACCTGTTCTTTGTATTATCCGGGTATCTCATTACCGGAATACTCTACTCATCGACGACCAAAGCGCATTACTTCCGGAATTTTTACGTCCGGAGGTGCCTCCGGATTTTCCCTCTGTATTACGGCTTCATGGCACTGACGTTGCTGATACTTCCCAGACTCGTCAACTCTTATTGGCTCGGGCTCGAAACCCTGAATGACGGAGGGCCTTTGTTGTTGTACTATTCCAACTATGCGAGCGTGTTCATCGGCTGGGGCCCCGTTTCGCTCGGCGCCTTTTGGTCTCTCGCTGTTGAGGAACACTTCTATTTGTTCTGGCCGATGCTCGTTAGGGTAACGCCCAAGAACAAGCTCCTCGCCGGGTGCGCAATCATTGCACTTCTCGCCCTTCTTAGCAGATTAGCAATCACGTTTTTCAAAGTGACTTGGCTCGCGGCTTGCTACTTCACCACGTCGCGGGTGGATTCGCTGGTAGTGGGCGCCATGACCGCCATTGTCATACAGCAACACCCAAACTGGCCCAAGCGCTGGATGACGCCCATCGGTAGTACGATGCTGGTCACGCTTTCCGCGATCGCGATTTGGAGGCACGGACTGATATTCAATGACTGGCCCATGCGAACCTTCGGGTACTCCCTCTTGGCCCTGCTGTTTGCGAGCGTGGTTTGGCTCGCCGGCGCCACCCGCGGCCGGACGAGCCGCTTTTTCAGCAATCCGGTTCTGGTGATATTTGGAAAGTACAGCTACTGCTTATACGTTTTTCACATGCTGGTGCTTACGGTCTGTGAACGCTGGCTCGGGCCGCATTTGTTTCCTGTCCTGGGCTGGAGCGCCAATGCCCCGCTGCCCTTATTCGCGGTCAGCATGGCTGCCAGTTTCGCCATTGCATGCCTTAGCTGGCGTTTCTATGAAAGCCCTTTCCTATCCCTAAAAGCTCGCTTCAGTTCTGCAGGGTTGACGAGAAATACTGCAGACTTGCAACCAGATCCCCCAGAGAACGGCCTCCGCGTCCATTCGCTATGACGCATCGGGCATCCGTTGGCAGTCTGTCGCCAAACTCGATGGCCGATGATGACGGGCACAGCGAGCTGAATTTGATCGGCCCACCGCGGAGTTGCTAGACTGAGAACGTCCCTCCACGGTGGGTGTAGCTCAGCTGGTAGAGCGCTGGATTGTGGTTCCAGTGGCCGAGGGTTCGAATCCCTCCACCCACCCCAACAGCTTCTACCATCCGAGCCTGAAGAACGAGAACCGGCTCCGTTCATACGAGGTGTACTTCTACACAAGGTCGCCGGCTCCGATATCTGAATGCCGTCTACTCCGATATCGACTGTTGTAAGAAGGGCCTCAATATCCAGACCGCCTTGGCAGGGGTCGGTCGGTTGATCAAGAAGCGCAAGCTGCACGCGCCAAGGTCTGGGTCTGGTTAGCCGAGGGTGTTGGCTGTTCTGGGTGCTTCGCGATCAAGACCAGGCCGAGAAGCCGCCGCGTGCTAATCGGAAGAACCTACCGGCCGGGATGGAGGAGTTTTGCGAGGAAGCGTTCTATGCCAGCTCGCGATCGTTCCGTGGGACTACCATCCACACTCGCGCTTGCGCCACAACCGCCTACTGCGTGTCCCCGCTGGGCCCATAGATGCCGGGCACCTTTGCCCCCATCGGCCGTAGGTAGGAGGAAAGCTGGCCGCGGTGATGCGCGCTGTGCTTGACCATGAGGGTGAGGTAGACCACGCCGGGCAACTGCATCATGCCGAAGAAGTCGATGACTTGGGCCAGTTGTTCCGCCGAGAGTTGTCGGGCTCGCGCGACTGCGGGCGGTAGATTCTCGTCATACCAGGCCAGCACATCCTGCGCATTGCGGATATGATCCGGGCGTTTGGATTCGCCCGCGCTGAATTGACCGCCGCAAACGCCGTTCAGGAAAAACAACTCACTGCTGGCGAGATGCCAGGCCAAATCCAGAGACGTCATGCATTTGGCGCTGGGAGCGTAGCGTTCCTGGCCGGCGGGGACGGCGCCGATCACGCGCTTGGTCGGAGCGCGTTCGTGCTCGTAGTCGGTGAGGGTATAATCCGCGATTACTTTTGCCTGGTCGGGAGTCAGACTCATTTGGTTCTCCTTTGGAATTATGGGTTCAACAGGATTTCGATCTTGGGCTAACAGCATCGGCCAGTATACCTCCCCGCCCTCCGCCGGGCACGTCTTAGCTTGATGGATCCGGTTTTTGCGGTGCCAGGATGCGATAACCAATGATCTTCGAGGCGCGGGTGGTCCCCGGCACGGTATTCGCTTGCAGCAGTATTTCTATGCAGGACGCGGGGGGGGCGCCAGTTTTTGAATGAAGCATTTTCGACAGCGCCGAGGAAAACTCAGGGCTCGTTACGAGTTCACCGGCGGCCTCTGTCATTTCCATCGTGATGCCGGAGAGCAGCAGCACATAACCCGTACCTCCCAAGTTCGGCAGAAGAGCGATGTCCGCGTAACTCTCCGGAGTCGGTTTGCCGTCGCTTGTAATTCCGTAGCTGACTTGTTCCCCCGGCCGGGGTGATTTGTTGTGGAAGTAGTACCTCCGCGACTCCCGGCGCTCCTCAAGAGAGAAATTCAACTGCGGCTCGAACAACTGTAGCCAAGGAATCCCGCGCCGGCTGCCAATTAGCACGAAATTTCCAGTCTTGAATTCCCTCGCATCCAGATAACGCGCGTAGCGAATCTTGGGTGCCCGGTTGTACCGGTGGCCCATCTCGAGCACCTTCTGGGCCACGCTCATGTCGCCCAAACTTGTATACCGGCGCAAGGAGATCAGCTGCAAGGCCTCCCGTAATCTGCGATCCTGAACCGACGAAATCCACTTAAGCGGATACGCTCCGCTCAGATAATCGCTCAAAGGGATATCCAGATCCAGGATGTCCTGCAGCATCACAAAGCATGTGTCGGAGGCGACAATCGTGACCTCCTGACCGGGCGCGAACACCTTGGACCATAACGCGTCTCCGGCCGGCGAGCCAGATTCTCTAGAAGTGGATGCTGTGCCGGCCTCCGTTTGCCGCCAGAACACAAACGCCGTAATCGCCAGGCCAACCGACAGCAAGGAGAGCAGTGCCACCACCGCCCACAGGTGCGACGCGCTCGCGGAGCGTGGCGCAGCCGTTATGGGCGCCGGGGAGGGCAACTCCGCATGCCCGTTGTCGGGGTGGGCTGACGTCTGGCGGACAGAGTGGGAGCCCAGGGGTTCGAAATGCGGGACATAAGTGCCTTTCGGCACGACCAGGATCAGCGGCTCTTCCAGCCCGTCCGTGGCGAAATACTCCTCGAGTTTCTTCCGCAAATGTCGCACTTGTACGCGGACAATATTGTCTTCACTGGAGTTGAAGTCAGGACGCCGGCCCAAAACGTTGCATCCAATTTCGTGTTCGCTGATCGTTATCGGACCGTTCTCTAAAGCTCGCCGGCACAGATAGAGGAGGATCTCCCGCAGTTGCGGGGCTTTCTGGAAGTGCCGGCTGGCGAGAATGCGTTGAACGAGTTCCCACCGTGCGTCCCCAATTGAGGTGCCCGTGCTTCCGCTACCAATGGGCAGTTCGCTCAAGCGCCCTTCCCTAGACAGGCTGAAGTAACTTTTACATACCAGCGTACTCCCCTCTGCCGAAGAAATCCAGGCCCGGAACCGCTTGATTCTGAAAGATCGTTCACATTCCGTTCACGTGAATGCGCCGAGAAGACACTGTGAATTCCCTTGATAGTAGAGGGGCGCAGAGTCAGCCTAGGCTTAACAAGCAAACGGGTTCGTTCGCAGGCACGCGCACAAGGAGTGTGAGGTGCGTCGAATGGACAACATAGCCCTATCGTTCACGGGCTAGAGATCGCAAAGAAATCTCGGCCAGAGCTTCAGGAGATGGAGACATGAATAGAGACTTGAGAAGACTTTCGCATGTTGCACTCACCATTGCGGCACTTTTGATTCTGGCGTCGACAATCCTCGCGCAGGATTACCGCGGGCGTATTCAGGGTCTCGTTACCGATCAGAGCCAGGCTGCAATTCCCAACGTAACGGTGACGCTCCATAACGTCAACACTGGAATAAACACAGTCCGGCAAACCAGCGACACGGGTTTATACCTGTTCGATCTGATCGATCCCGGCACCTACACGGTCACCATCGAGGCGGCCGGCTTCAGCAGGTTCATTCAAGAGAATATCGTCGTGCAGACCCGCGGCGACATCACGGTCAACGCCACCCTGAAACCTGGCACGGTTCAGGAAAGCATCACGGTGGCGGAAAGCCCTGTGGACGTGCAGTTCAACACCAGCAACCAGGACCTGACCATCGATTCCACCATGGCGAGGGAAACGCCGCGTTATGATCGCAACCCGTTCAAGCTGACCCTGCTGGCTCCTGAAGCGATCAATACGCGCGGTGAAGTGCGGCCGTTCGAATCGTGGTCCGGCAACAGCGTGGATCTCGGCGGACAGACCAACCTCAAAAACGATCTCCAGATCGACGGCAGCCCGGTGGGCATGGGTCACAAGTATAGCTACCCGCCGAATATGGATGCCGTCCAGGAAGTGATCGTCTCACAGAACAGCGTGGACGCCGAGTCCGGCCATAGCGCCGGGGGCATCATCACCATGACCACTAAAGCCGGCACCAACCAATGGCACGGCGATGCCTTTTACCTGGGGCGCTATCCCTGGCTGAATGCGGAGTCTGACCGGACCATTTTCAGCAAGAGTGCCACGCGTCAGAGTATCATTGGCGGCACCCTGGGCAACCCGATCAAGAAGAACAAAATATTCAACTTCTTTTCGATCGAAAACTGGAAACTTGATTCCCCCGCCAACTACGTCACCACGCTGCCGACGTCATTAGAGCAGCAAGGGGATTTCTCGCAGTCGTACGGCCTGCAAAACGGCAAGTCGGTTCTGCGGACGATTTTCGATCCCTTCTCCACGGTGATAGGCGCCAACGGAACGGTAACCCGCATGCCATTTTCCGGCAACAAGATTCCACAGAACAGATGGGATCCTGTGGCGGCGTCCTTCATGAAAGACTTCTGGCCGGCCAACAACCCGGGCGACAACATTACGGGAGTGAACAACTTCAAGTTCGGCTACATCGACGCCTGGAATTATTACAACATTGGCGATCGAGCCGACTGGAACATCAACGATAAGTGGAAGCTGTTCGGTCGCTGGGGGCGCTACCACACAACCGACATCTACTCGAACCCGACGCCCAACAAATCCCCGCTTTACGTGCCGACTGGCTCTCTGCGGAATGCGAACCAGGTCGCGGGCGACGCCATCTGGGCGGTCAGTGCTCGGACGGTGGTGGACTTCCACGGCGACTGGCATAACGTGGTCGACGCGTATGTTTCGCCCAGCTTGGGATCCAACGGGAACGCCCAGTTCTGGCCGAACAATTCATGGTACGAACCCTACCAGGTGAACTCGCCCGGGGTGCCCATCTACTTCCCATCCATAAACATTGGTGGCAACGTATTCGGAGGGCGTGGTTTTTATTGGGACCAGCGGCCCAAGGGAGAAGCTTTCAACGGCAAGATCTCGCACCAGCACGGCTCTCACTATCTCAAAGCCGGCTTTGAGTACCGGCGCAGTTGGGGCCCGGTTTACGTATCCAACACCACGCAGTTCATTTTCAATACGGCTCTCACGGCGAACACGTACTCGCAGCCAAACACCGCCATCTATGGTGACCAGTGGGCCAGCTTCCTCCTCGGCGCGCTGGGACCTGACGAAAACGGCGGCACCAGCAACCTCACGGAAGTGGTGGGCGGCGGTGTCCCGAACCCCATCACCAACTTCTACGGCATCTACTTCCAAGACGACTGGAAGGTGAACAGCAGGCTCACCCTCAACCTGGGACTCCGGGAAGAATATGAGTCGGCCTGGCATGATTCGTCCCACCTGCTTTCCCAGGCGATGAATCTCTCGGCTCCCGTGAGCGAGATGCAGAACAATCCGCCGCAGTTCCCGGCGCAGGCCCTCGACTTGGTCGGTGGAAGTAGCTTCTATCACCTTACGGGCGCATGGCAGTTCACCAACGGCGGTCATCCGGGCATGTGGGATCCGCCAAAGTTAGCTTTGGCGCCGCGCGTCGGTCTGGCATACCGCATCAACGACAAAACAGCCTTCCGCTTCGGCTACGCCCGTTATGTCACTCCATCGGAGTTCAATTTCACCGCGGCTCCCATCTCCGGATTCGAAGACATCAACTTTCTTGAGCCGCCGTTCTTCGGCATGACGGGATACCAGTTTGTGGCTCCCTTGGCCAGCGGCATACCGCAAGCCACACTCTCGAATCCTTTCAGCTCCGCCAACCCGCTGCTTCCGAATTTCGGTCCTGTGGCCGGGAAGGCGTTGGGGACCAACATTGGCCGGGGAGGGGAAAACCTGCTGTGGTACCCGCAGAACTTCCAGAAGTCTCACAACGACCGGTTCAATTTCAACATCCAGCGGCAGTTGCCCGGCGGGTTCGTGGCATCGTTCACGTACTTCCTCAATATCGGCCACCAGCATTACATCAAGGAGTTGAACGCAGTCAACCCGAGCATACTCCAAAAGTTTGCGAGCAATTACAGCGCTCTGAGCGCCGCCGTCGCCAACCCCTTCTATCACTATCTGAACACGACCACCATCAACGGTCCCTACTATAACCAGGCGACGCTCCCGCTGTCGTCGCTGCTGGTGCCGTATCCGCAATACGGCCCGTTGTATGAGATCGGCGCTTGCTGCTCGGGCGAGCATTATCACCAGGTCCAGTTCAAGGGCCAAAGGGCGTTCAGCAAAGGCTTCAACTTCCTGTTCACGTACGTGTACACGCGCGAGAGTTCGCAAATCAACAACTTCAACGACATGACGTACTACAACAACACGTTCCAATGG
The DNA here is from genome assembly GCA_020073305.1 of Terriglobia bacterium. Lineage (GTDB taxonomy): Bacteria > Acidobacteriota > Terriglobia > Bryobacterales > Bryobacteraceae > QHXW01. The sequence continues at coordinate 86,762 of JAIQFK010000015.1, read as the reverse complement.
CAGGACAGCAATCAGCCACGCCACCGCATGAACATCGCCGGCACTTACGAGTTTCCGTTCGGCAAGGGCCGCACCTACCTGAGTGGGGCATCCAGAGCTCTGGACGCCATCGTGGGGGGTTGGAAGATCACGCCGGTATTCCAATACATCTCAGGCGACTTCCCACAGTTTGGGAACCTGATTGTGACTGGTAACCCCTGCGTCTCCAGTCCTTCCCCTGGGCGCTGGTTCAATACTTCGGCGTTTCAGCCGATTCCCGCAAATACCTACGCGCTGCGGACTAACCCCATACAGTACGATTGTCTGACCGGTCCGCGTTTCTGGGAAGTGGACGCGAGCCTGGCGAAGGAATTCCACCTCACCGAGAAATTCCGCGCCGAGCTCAAAATGACTGCTTACAACACACTGAATAACCTGAACCGTGGCGACCCGGATACGAACGTCTATGACGCCAACTTCGGCACGGCATTGTACCAGGGCTCACCGACCGGCAATTTCGGCTCTCAAACTGCGACCTCTGCTTACAACAGCGGCCGCCAGGTTGAGCTGAGTTTCAAAATCCTCTGGTAGCCGCGGGCAGCAGTTCGTTTCAATTCGAGGCGGCGGGGTTAAACCCGCCGCCTTTTTTGTCAGCGGTCCATGCTGTCTCAGGCCCCTTTATACTGGCGAATAGGATCTCGATGACATGGCTCGTCTGACCCGGCGCAGTCTTCTCAGCCTTCTTGCCTGGCCGGCTACCCGCTTTTGGGGCCAGACGACTCCCGGCCAAGGCATGGCTTCGCGCGGTGTGACGGCGGCCCCGCGCGGTAAGCCCTCCGGACTTCCTTTTCACGCACGCTTTACGGATGTGGCCCAGCAGGCCGGGCTGAAGGAAATCGTGGTCTGCGGCCACCCGGCTCGCGCGGATTACGTGATTGAAGCCATGAGCTGCGGGGCGGCGTTTTTCGATTACGACAACGACGGCTGGCTGGACGTTCTCGTCCTGACCGGTTCGCGATTCGGCGATCCTCCGCCCACGGCTTCAAAGCGCCTCTACCGAAATAACCGCAACGGCACCTTCACCGACGTGACGGAAAAGGCCGGCCTGTTCCGCACCGGCTACGAATACGGCGTGACCGTCGGCGATTACAACAACGACGGTTACGACGACCTGTTCATCACCGGCTGGCCGCAGAACACTCTTTATCACAACAACGGCGACGGCACATTCACGGACGTCACCAGGGAAGCGGGCCTGCGGGACGCGAAACCCCGTTTCGGCTCCGGTTGCTCGTTCCTGGATTATGATCGCGACGGCAGGCTCGACCTGTTCGTGTCGAACTATGTGACATTCGACATGGAGACGATTCCGCGGGCGGGGAAGTCGAACAGTTGTAACTTCCAGGGCGTGTTCTGCGGCCCGCGCGGCCTGCTATACGGCCACCACAGTCTCTATCACAACAATGGCGATGGCACCTTCACGGATGTCACGGACATCACCGGGATCGGCAAGGTAACGCCAGGCTATGGTCTGACGGTGGTATCCGCGGATTTTGACAACGATGGCTGGCCGGATATTTACGTCGCATGCGATTCCACGCCCAGCCTGCTTTTCCGTAACAACCACGACGGGACCTTCACCGAGGAGGGCCTGGAAAAAGGTGTGGCTCTGAGCGAAGACGGCATGGAGCAGGCCGGCATGGGCGTCAGCATCAGCGACTTCCGGCTGGATGGCAACCTGGATATCGTCAAGACCCACTTTGTCAACGACACGCCGGCGTTGTACGTAAACAACGGCAAGGGTAGTTTCCGCGATATGACCATCCGCGCGGGACTGGGTGTCGAAACACGCTATGTGTGTTGGGGCATCCTGGCCGCCGATCTGGACAACAATGGCATTCCGGATATCTTCTGGGTCACGGGCGGCATCTACCCGGAAGTGCGCAACAACTATCTGACGCCGCGCGTGATCTTTCGCAACTTGGGCAACGGACAATTCGAGGAGCTACTGGGCCAGGGAGGTCCGGGAGTGGAAGCCCGGCACTCCAGCCGCGGTTGCGCTGTGGGCGATTTCGATAACGACGGCGACGTGGACATCCTGATCGTCAATCACAACGAACCGCCGTCGCTACTGCGGAACGATGTCACAGGCGACCATCACTGGATCAAGGTGAAGCTGCACGGCGTCAAATCGAACCGCAGCGCGATCGGCGGACGTGTTACGGTGCGCTATGGTGACAAACTGCAGGCGCAAGAGGTGCTGAGCCAGTCGTCCTACTTATCCTCGAGCGATAGCCGCCTGCACTTCGGCCTGGGAACGGTCACCAAGGTGGACATGGAAATCCGTTGGCCGCTGGGCCAGGTGGAGAAACTGACCGGCGTCGCGGCGGACCAACTGATTTACGTCACCGAGGGTTCGGGAATCACGCGGACGCAAAAGTTCCCCATGAGCCGAGGCTGACGGTGATGCGAATTCTCGCGGCGCTGGCCTGCGCGGGTCTTCTGCTGGCGCAGCGCAAGCCCATCGAAGATGCCTGGGACCTGGCGATAAAGGGGCAGCGACCCCAAGCGATCCGCCTGCTGAACCACATGATCAAAGACAACCCGCGCGATGCCGACGCCCGCCTGCTCCTGGGAAGCCTTCTGCAGGAGGAGGGCGAACGCACGGAGTCGATCGCGCAATTGACCGAGGCTGTCCGGCTGCGCCCTCGATCGGCGGAGGCGCAGAACGCGTTGGGAGAGGCGCTGAATGCGTTCGGTGACGTGAAGGCGGCGCGCGCGCCGTTCGAGAAGGCGGTGTCACTCGACCCCAGGTTTGCTCAGGCGCATGTCAATCTCGGGATGATCCTGCTCGAAGCCGGCGAGTCTGACGCCGCTGCCAAGCACCTTGACCGCGCCATCGGGCTTTTGGGACACAAGCCCGACGCGGCGTACGCCCACTATTTGAGGGCCAAGGTGTGCACCGAGCAGAATGACGTTCCGAAGGCGGCCGCGCAGTTGCAGGAGGCTGTTACACTGCGGCCAGACCTTGCCGAAGCCTGGTCGGATCTGGGAGACGCACGAAAGACTCTGTCGGACGATGCCGGCGCGCTGACCGCCTTCGAGCGCGCCGTGTCGCTGGCTCCGGATGACGCCGTAGCGCAAACCCGCCTCGGCGCGGAGTACCTCAACCAGGGCAAAGCACACCTGGCGGCGGCGCACTTGCAGGAGGCCGCACGCCTCGACCCAACGAATCAGAGCACGCTTTATAGCCTCCAGCGCGCCTTTCGCGAAGACGGCCAGGAAGAACAGGCGGACGCCATCAAGAAGAAGCTGGCGGAGATGCTGCGCGAAAAAGACAAGGCCGACCAGAACCTGCTGGCTGGGATCCAGCTCAACAACCAGGGCGCCGATCTCGAAAGGGCCGGCAATCTGCCTGCGGCGCTGGAGAAGTACCGGGCGGCCGTAGCGCTGCTGCCCGACCACGTGGGCATCCGCGTGAATTTTGCGGTGGCGCTCCTGCGGCTCGCCGAATGGCAGCAGGGCTTGGCGGAAATGCGCGAGGCTGTCCGGCGGGAACCTGGGAATGCGTTATGGAAAGCCGCCTTGGACGATGCTCTTAAGCAAGCGCCCGCCGAGTTCGGAGGTCAGGGGCAAGCCGGTAAGTCGCGGAAAGCGGGAACGAAATACTGAGGCGGACCGCCTGCGCTGCCGCCGCGGCTGGGTATATACTGAATAGGAGCCGGTAGTCCGAAAACGAATTCCGGTTCCGTTCCCATCTGGAGGAAACTCCATGCTCCCAAAGAAACTCCTATCGTCGCTGCCTGTTTGCCTGGTGGCGCTCCTGATCGGCGCCTCGCAACTTCTGTCCGCAACCGGTGATTCGACCGTCAAGCTCTGGGAAGAGCAGATCACCATCCCGACTTATTTGGCGGGCGCGCCCGAGCCGAACCCGATGTTCTTTTTCGGCCGGGAATCTCAGGGCGCCCAGGGACCGGTCTATCCCTATCCGATGTACGATACGCTCACTGGCAAGAAGGTCGACAAGACCTACACGGCCGTCTACCTTGAGAACGAGTACCTGCGCATCGGCGTGTTGCCCGAAATCGGCGGCCGGATCTTCGAAGGCGTGGACAAGACCAACAACTACAATTTCATTTACCGCCAGCATGTGATCAAGCCCGCGCTGATCGGTCTGCTGGGAGCGTGGATCTCCGGCGGCGTAGAGTGGAACATCCCGCACCACCACCGTGCCAGCACCTTTACTCCCGTGCAGTACAAGGTGGAGGAGAACGCCGACGGCAGCAAGACCATTTGGGTCGGCGAGCTGGAAGTGCGCCAGCGCATGCGCTGGGCAGTAGGCTATACGCTACGGCCGGGCAAGGCGTACCTGGAGGCGTCAGTGCGAATCCTGAACCGCACGCCCCTGGTGAACACCATGTTGTGTTTTGCGAACCTCGCCGTCCATGCCAATGAGAATTACCAGGTCATCTTTCCTCCCAGCACGCAATACGGCGTCTTCCACGGTAAGAGGGAGTTCACCGCCTGGCCGTTCTCCACTACCAGGTATGCTGGCGCTGACTTCACCAAAGGCGTCGATATCAGTTGGTACAAGAACCACATTTCGGCCAACTCGGTGTTCGCCTGGAATTACCAGGACGACTTTTTTGCCGGCTACGACCACGGGAAAGAGGCCGGCACCATGAGCATCGCGGACCACAACATGGTCCCCGGCAAGAAGTTCTGGACCTGGGGCAACGGGCCGTTTGGCCGCGCGTGGGACAAGATCCTCACCGACGAGGATGGGCCTTACATCGAGCTGATGGTTGGGGCCTACTCGGATAACCAGCCCGACTATAGCTGGCTCGAGCCCTATGAGACGCGGTCGTTCTCCATGAATTGGTATCCGTTTCGCGACATCGGCGGTGTGAAGAAGGCCAACCTTGAGGCCGCCGTGAATCTGGAAGTCGCCAATGGCGCGGCCAAGATCGGTTTTTACACCACTTCGGCGCACGCGGCATCAGAGGTCAGGCTCCAGGCAGGAGACAAAATGCTGCTCCAGGAGACAGTGGCGATCAACCCCGCGAAGCCGTACGTCAAGACGGTTGCTGTGCCGGCGGGAATCGACGAGCACGATCTTGTCGCCTCTATTTCGGACCAGGGCAGGGAACTGGTTTCGTACCGTCCGATTCGACTCACGCCCCTAGCGATGCCCAAGCCGGTCACCACACCGGCGCCGCCCGCGGAGGTCAAGACGAGTGAGGAGCTCTACCTGATCGGGCTGCGCGCGCAGCAGTTCCACGATCCGGCGATCGATCCGATGCCGTATTGGGAGGAGGCGCTGCGGCGCGACCCCGGCGATGCACGAGTGAACACGGCTCTGGGGATCACCTATTTCCGGAAAGCAAGATACGCGGAGGCGGAGAGGCACCTGCGCGCCGCGTTGGACCAGCTCACGGACCGGTATACAAGTCCCAAGGATGGCGAAGCGAGTTACTATCTCGGCGCCACCTTGAAAGCCGAAGGCAAAGCCGACGAAGCCTGTGCGCACCTCTACAAGGCCACCTGGAGCCAGGCGTGGAAAGCCGCGGGTTATTATTCGCTGGCGGAGATCGCGGCCTCCCGCGGCGACATGGCCGCGGCCCTGGATCTGGTTGACCGCTCCATCGATTCCAACGCGCTCAATATCCGCGCGCAGAACCTGAAGGCTGCGGTGCTGCGCCATCTGGGGCGTCCCACTGACGCGCTGCAGGTGCTGGACGCCGCTCAAAAGGCTGATCCTCTCGACGTTCACTCCATGGCGGAAAAATGGCTGACTTCAAAGAGCCGCGAGGCGGCGCGGACCCTCGCGTCTACGATGAGCCGTCATCCCGCCACTGCTCAGGAGACGGCGGCGGAATACCTGAACGCCGGTCTCTGGCAGGACGGCACCGATGTGCTTCTGCAAATGGTCGCCGCCGCGCCGGACAAATCCAAGATCCATCCCATGGCCTACTACTATCTGGGCTATTTCGCCGGAAAGGTGGGACAGGCACAGAAGGAGTGCGATTACGACGCGCGGGCAATGGCCATGCCGCCGGACTACGTCTTTCCGTTCCAGAACGAGGCTATCGACGTGCTTCGCGCGGCCATGAAAGCCAATCCGCGCGACGGTCGCGCGCCTTATTATCTGGGCAATCTCTTATATGACTGGCAGCCGGAGGAGGCCACAAGAATGTGGGAAGCTTCCGCGGCCCTAGACCCGTCGTTTGCCATCGTGCATCGTAACCTGGCGACGGCCTATGCGCACCAGAAGCCGCAGGGCGACCTGAGTCGGGCCATTGCCGAAATGGAGAAGGCCACCGTTGCCGAGCGCAAATATCCGCTGCACTTTACGGAGCTCGCTGAATTATATGAGCAGGCCGGTGTTCCTCTGGAACAGCGGCTCCCCTTTTTCGATAAGAGCGCAACTGTGGTCGCACAACGCGATGATGCACAAAACGGGTTTATCGCGATCAAGATAGCTGCCGGAGCCTACGACGAAGCCATCCGGATGATGGCGGAGCGGCAATTCGCCGTTGCCGAAGGCGCGAACCTCAATGTTACCGAGCATTGGACGGACGCCCACATCTTGCGCGCCCGAAAGTACATTGAAGCCATGCGGTACAAGGACGCTCTTGCCGATCTTCAGGCCGCCGTGACCATTCCCTCGAACCTGCCTTTAGGAGCCGCCGGAGACGGCGCCGGCATGCGGGAGGCAGAGGTGGCTTACTGGACGGGAGTGGCCCACGAAGGCTTGGGCGACCACGCGAAGGCGGTGGAAGCCTGGCAGAAAGCAGAAGCGCCAGTCCAGGCTGGCTGGCGCCGGCGCGGTGGTCACGCCGCGGGCGGTGCCCAGCTCTATTACCAGGCGCTGGCTCTCCTGAAGCTGGGTCAGGCCGATAAAGCCCAAACACTCTTCGCGGGCCTCGTCGAGTCCGGTAAAGCCACTCTCCAGCAGGCCGCCGCGGCGGGTGGCGACCACAGCGCGCGAGACGGCTGGATGCTTTCTCTTCGCGCTCGTCTCGCTCATGCACATTACCTCACTGGACTTGGATACCTGGGTCTTGATGATCAAACCCAGGCCAAAGCCGAACTAAGCCAGGCCGTTGAGATGAGCCCCGACCTGGCGGGCGCTCGAGTCGCCCTGGCCGCAATGCGGTGACGCGAATCCTTGCCCGTGTGGCCCGTAAACCCGCTTGAGCCGGCTGTTACCCGCAGGAGCACCGGAGGCTCAGCCGGAGGAACGCGGACAAAGCACCGGCGTGGAATCATCCTTTACAACGTGAGGGGGTGGTACGAATCCCACGACCCACCGCAATAAATTGACAATTTCAAACCTCGGGGTGGGCCAACCGGCCGCCACATCCGGCCAGCTCGAACACTCTACCGAGCCTGCAGCGCGGCCGCCCGCGGGAATAGGATGTTGTTTTCCAGATGGATGTGCTCGTGCAGATCAGCTTCGAGCTCGATCATCGCGGCGAAAAGCGCCCGGTATGTGTTGCAGGCTTCCTCTGGTATGTAGTAGTCGCGGGTGAGGTGGCGCATCTGCGCGAGCGCCCGGCCGGCGCTTTCGTGCTCGTACTCCATCCGTGCGATGGGGTGCTCGATCGAACATGGCGCGCCCGAAGCGTTGCCGGCTTCGAGTTTCACGATCGTGGGAAACAGGATCATTTCCTCTTTCATCAGGTGTGCGTCCAGCTCTTCCTTCATGATGCCGAAGATCTCACTCACCTCGGCCAGTACGGGCTCCCTTTCGCCGTGTGCGCGCACCACCTTGGCGAAAAGTTCCGCGAGTCGCGGCAGCTCCGATTTCAGATACGCGTGGTGCCGCGAGACGATGTGCTCGATCAAATCCCGGAGCGCAGCGCCTTGCCAATCGCGCTTATCTGGCTGGGGCTTAGGACTGGCTTGACTCAATTCGTCCAGCAAGGCCGCCGGCGCAACTCCGCGTTCCCGGCAAGCATCATCGAGCGAGTGTTTTCCTCCGCAACAATAGTCAATTCCGTATTTCTCGAAAACACGAGCCGTAGCGGGATTCTCGACCACCAACTCGCCAACCGTTTTCTCGCTTGAACGTAGCATTCCGATCTCCCGAAACCAGAATAGGGCCGAAACGCGCGTTCGCTTGTGACGCTGGTCACAGGTACCGAAAATGATCCAGGATCTGGCAGACTAAGGGAATGGCCTCACAGAAGCCTGCGATTTTACCCGGCATAGCGTTGTTTTCCGGATTGGACGCAAGCGAAATCTCGTCGATCACGCAACTATTGATCGAGCGGCGTTACGCAGCGGGAGAGATGCTGTTTTGGGAAGGCGAACCGTGCGCGGGGATGTTCCTCATCGTGAAGGGAACCGTCAAGATCTTCAAGACTTCGCAGTCCGGACGCGAGCTGGTGATCGGGCTCGAATCGGCTCCTTCCTCGGTAGCCGAGCTGCCTCTGTTCGATGGCGGCCCCTATCCGGCGTCCGCGCGGGCCCTCGTCGACGTGGTGACCTATTTCGTCAATAAGGAAGATTTCTACCGCGTCTGCCGTACGCACCCGGATATTACGCTCAAGATTCTCGCGAAGGTCGGTGCGCGGCTTCGACACCTCGTCGCCGCGATCGAGAGCATCACCTTCGGCAGCGTTACCGGACGTCTGGCGCGACTGCTCCTCGACATGAGCCAGGAAGCGGGACGGGACGAGTTTCCGCTGCCCATCACTCACCAGGAGCTGGCCTCACGGTTGGGAACGGTCCGAGAAGTGGTTTCCCGAAATCTGATGCGATTCCGGGCAGACGGACTGGTACGACTCGAGGATCACCAGCTCGCCATTCTCGACCGTGCAGGCCTGGAGCGCGAGGCCGCAGCCGAGCTTTAGCGGCGCGCCGCCGTACAATGAAAGCAGATGATCACCCCGGAACAGCTACTCCAGCCGAAATCGCAGGAATCGGGATCGACGCTCGATCGGCCACTCGATCACCTCACGGCGTGCCATCGCCGCATCGAAGAGCGCCTGGCAACACTCGAGCGCGTGGCCGGCCATCTCGATCGCAGCACTGGCGAAGCAATCGAGGCAATGGCGGCATGCTTCCGGTTTTTCGATTCCAACGGTGTACTGCACACGGCCGATGAAGAGGAGAGCGTGTTTCCGAGACTCCAGCCGCGCCTGAGCCACGAAGAGCGCGCATTCATCGCCAGCCTCGAAGATCAGCACCGGGAAGCAGACCGGCTCTATGCCGAACTCAAAGCCGTTGCAGGCGAGTTGCAGAGCGGGTCGGCGGCGAGCCGCGAATTGCAGGAGCGCTACGGTGCCGCCGCGGGCCGTCTGGCTGAGCTGTATCGTTCCCACATGGCCGCCGAGGACCAGACGCTCATCGCGCTGGGCCAAAGGGTGTTGAGTGCACCGGAGCTGGCCGAAATTTCCCGGGAAATGAAGAGCCGCCGCAGGCTCTCCGCCTAGCTATTGGCGCGAGCCCGACGCTGGAGAGGTAGAAACGCTAGGTTAGGGATGACTTTTCTCGAATCCGGGAGTAGAGCGCTTAAGCCACCATCGCCCCCGTTTCGGATGTGTCATATCCGGCGAGTACCTCCAGCTTGCGGCGTAGCGCGGCTCGCTGCAAAACATCCAGGAACGCCTTGACGGCCGGGAGATCGGTGGTTCTCCTGCGCATCACCAGATCGTAGCGTTCACTATTCAGGGGAATGAAATCCAGGCCAAACGTCCGGGCCGCGGACCGCGTCGCCAGACACACGTCCGCATCGTGAGACACCACGCAATAAGCGGCGGCAAGATGACCATAAGCGACTCGATCGTATCCCTGAACTCGATGCGCGTCCATCCCGGCTTTCTTCAGAAGTTTGTCCAGCAGAGCACGGCTTCCCGAACCAGGCTCGCGATTCACAAACCTGACGTTGTTCCGGGCCAGGTCTTCCACCTTGTGCACACCTTTCGGGTTCCTGGGCGCGATGACCAGTCCTTCCTCCCACCGCGCAAAGGTCACGACCCTGAAATCTTCGTCCGGAAATTCCCTGCGAATGAAGGGCAGATTGAATTCTCCGGTCCTGGGATCCTCAAGATGTGAACCAGCGATGTGGACTTTGCCTTCCTTAAGCCAAGCCAAGGCCAGCTTGCTCGAAGCAGCGGCGGAGACGATCTCCACACCGCTAATCTTCTCCACCATTCGGGAAAGAAGACCTGTGGCCGGGTCGCAGCCCGCCAGTACAAGCCGCTTCTGAGCCGCTTCTTCCTTCGCAAACACGATCAAGTCCGCACGGCCATTTTTTTGGCCGGTTCGCTTGATAATGCCATCGGCTTCCGGCATGTAGTAAGGAGAAGCGCTGACGGGCACGCCGACCCAGCGCGATCCGATCTGGCAGACTCGAACGGGCTGACCCTTCGCCGGCGCCGCAGCACTCAACATTTCGGCGGCCAGCGACTCGGGCGACTGCTGAGATCCTGGCTGGAGTGAAAACAGTTCGTCGACGGTCACTTCCAGCTCGCGGGCCAGGTTCAACGCGACCTCGGTATTGGGAACATAGGTTCCGGCTTCGATCGCGTAGATGGTCTGGCGGCTGACGTGCACGCGACGAGCCAGCTCGGACGCACCAATGCCCCTGCTCTTCCGCACCAGGCCGAGGCGATTGTCGACGCGTGTCTTCAAGGGTTATTTCCTCAACTGAATGACTTCGAACTTCGTCAGCATGCGGATGGAGCGGGCTCCGTGCGCGTCCTTCGGTACAACCAGAAGAAAGCGGCCTTGAGCACCAGACAAGGGCTTGCCATTTGCGGTGTCGGCGAGCAGAATCTGATTATCGATGAAGGACGGATCGAGTTCGGCAAGCGAGAACACAACCTGATAGCCGTCCTGCGCTGCGGCGAGCACGTAGCTGGCAAGAGCTTTGCCGCGAAGGTTACTCCCTTGCGGAACGCCGGCCCGCTTCAGGATTTCATGGAGCCACACGCCCTCATACGCAGTTTCCATTCCGTTGCTTACCGTACGGACTGAGGCGCGAGGCATTTTCGCCAGATCGTCAGCGGTTAACGTGAGCGCCTGTTTGACCGCGCCCGTGACCTGGATCGACGGTTGCGGGTCCTGCGCCGGCAAGAGACTCGCAGCCAGAAGCGCCAAGACCAAGGAGCGTCGTGTGTACATGAACACTTCACATTGTAGCGTCACGCTTAGAAGTGGACCTTCGCAACGAATTCGAACACACGGGGGTTTCCCGCGCTGGTAATCGAGCCAAAGGCCGCACTTCCAAAGCTTCCATTGGGGTCGTTCAGCGGGGGGGTATTCGATACGTTGAAAACCTCCGCACGGAATTCGAGGTTCGCACGTTCGGTGATACGAAATGTTTTTCCGATCATTAGATCCGCATCCTGAAGCCCGGGCCCTCGAACCGGGTTGCGTGAGCTGTTGCCGATCACAAACTGCGGAGCAGCGGTGAAGGCAGCGGTGTCGAAATATTTGGCCACCGTGCGGGCATCGAACTGGTCAGGGTCACTGATCCGGTTAGGCCTCTGTACCGCGAAGCCCAGACTCGAGTTGTTATTCGTAGCCTGTGTCACCGGCACGGTGTCGCCCGCTTGCACGCGAACCAACCCCGCGATCTGCCAGCCGGAGATTTTCCATAACCGCGGAATGTCGTACGACCAGCCAAGTGCGAAAACACGGGGAATGTCGCCGCTCGAAACGTCCTTCTCCAGGTGGCGGTTGAAGGCATCCGCGGCGCCGGTACTGTTGAGGACCGGACCGGTGAAGATTGTCTGGGAGAACACACTGGAGGCATCGTCAATCAGCTTGGAAAACGTGTAGGATGCGTTGATCGTCAATCCGTGCGACAGCCGCTTCTCCAGCTTTGCGGCGACGGCGTTGTAGCTCGAGTTGCCGACGTTGTCGCGGAACAGAGCCAAGGAGGTAAAGCGTGGGAACGGGCGCAACAGCAATTGCTGCGCGATGGTGGCTTTTCCAAGAGACGACGACTTTGGAATCTCGCCGAAGTAAGGGTTCAGAACTTTCGTCAGCAGGTCGGCGCCCATCGATAAGTACTGCGAGGGGAGTTGGTTGATGTTCGCATCCGGAATGTCGAGCCGCGTGTTCTTCGAACCTAAATACATGGCTTCCACGTTCCAGTTCTTTCCAATCGTCTTCTCAACCGTGAAGTTCCATTGCTGTGAATAGCCGGAGCCGTTGTGGCGATCCACGCCAAAAACACCTTGCCCGAGGCCGGAATCGGGATTCGGCGCCTTTACTTGAACCGTGGGTCCATTGGAGAGGCCGAACGCGGCGGTCAGATTATCTGATGATTGCTGGCCGACCGTCCGCACGAACGGAAACTGCGGGATCGTGAAGGGGGTCGTGATCCCGGATTGCTCGAAGAAAATCATGCCGTAACCCGAACGGACGACCCAACTGTCGCCGATACGGTAGGCCAGCCCCACACGCGGCCCGAAATCGCAACACTCGAGTTCGCGAGCCGTGTGCGGAAAATCCAGCAGCTGAGTATTCAGATTAAAGATGGCGCCCTGATCGTGCCTTTCCGTGGAAGGAAAGTTGAGGGTATACCGCGTGCCGATGTTCAAGGTGAGGCGCTGTGAAACTTTCCAGTCGTCGCCGACGAAAAACTCGGCAATATGCGCGCGGGGCTGAATCACGTTCTTTTGAATGTCGATGGTGAACGCGTTCACTTGCCCCAGCAGGAGAGAAGCCAGCGCGTTCCCGCTTCCTAAAGCGCTCGCACTATTTGTGCCGGTGGTGCTGAAGCCAAACGATCCCGTGGGATTCGGCGGATTCAGGACGTCCAAAGCTTCGCGCCGGATGTCGGCTCCGAACTTTATGGTGTGCCTGTTTCGCACTATGCTGAAAGTGTCGAGAAACTCCGTTATCGAGGTTGTGAATTTGGAGTTGGCCGCAGTAGTCGGTCCGATCTGCTGGAATCCGGCGACAGCAAAGAGCGGCAGGACCGACGCAAAGGAATTCGCGGGGAGACCCGGCACGGTGATTCCACCGTTCTGAAGCGACGTCTGGTTGAGGTCCCTCCGTGAGTAGCCCACGCGAAACTGATTGAGAGCCGAAACCGAGAGCGTCGAGTTGTAATCGCCGACAAACGCGTCGCCCCGCGTGATCGCGTGACCGATGACGCCCGACGTCAGACTGCCGCTGCCATCGGGCAAGGGTGTGACGGGCGTGTCGTCGTCATGAAAGATGGTGTAGCGTCCAAAAAACCGATGCTTTTCCCCGAAGTAACGGTCCAGCCTGAAATCCGCCTGATCCTGATTATCGGGTTCCGTGGCGGTTCGCGTGAAGTTGTTCGGGCCTGTAACGTTGGGTAGCGGGTAATGCTGGAGGATGCCATTGGCAATGGGATCGAAGCGGCTTGCAGGAATGGCGTTGCCCGGAAACTCAGTGCGGGGCGAAGTCAGAGGATCAAAGATCGGCTGCTTGAAGACACCCTTCCGTTGCGCCAGTGTCGGAACCACACTAAATCGTGTGATTCCGGTGAGCAGCCTTGTGCCTTGCCAATCCGCGAAGAAGAACAACTTGTTCTTTTGAATGGGACCGCCGATCGTTAACCCGTACTGGTTGCGGCGAAACTCCGGTTTTGGCCCCGGTTGAGCGAACAGATTCCGTGCATTCAGAGCCTCATTCCGAAAGAACTCGAAAAGGCTTCCATGGAAATCATTGCTTCCAGACCGTCCAATTACCATCACGGTGCCGCCGTTTGACCGGCCATACTCGGGCGAGTATGCATTCACGTTGAGCTTGAACTCCGCCATGCCGTCGATGATCGGGTAGTAGACGACCTGGCCCGGTTCCGGTTGCAGGACGCTGATGCCGTCGTAGATGTATTCGTTCGTGCGCGGGCGGCTGCCGTTGATCCGGGGAAGGAACTGGCCGTTCGGAAGTGCCACGCCCGGCGAAAGCGTCACAAGGGGAATGAAATTGCGTCCGTCCAGCGGCAGTGCATAGATCTTTTTCTCGTCCATGTTCAGGCTGACCTCACTGCTTGCCGTTTGCAGCAGAGGCGCCGCAGCCTTGACTTCAATGGATTGGGAAGGTTGGCCAACCTCAAGCTTCACCTCCAGCGATGTCCGTTCCGCCAGCCGAAGGGTGATGCCGGACTGCCGGTAGGTGCGGAAACCCGGCTGCTCCACCGTGAGTACGTACTGGCCAGGGGGCAATCCCAGAATGTGATACTCGCCGCTCTCGTTTGAAATGGTGGCATAGCGAACCGTCGTCGCCTGATCCTCCGCTCCAACCTTGGCGTTCGGCACCGCGAGATCGGCCGGATCTCGAATAGTGCCGAACAGTTCCGCCCGGCCCGCCTGACCCAGACACAGCGCAGGCGCGAAAGTTAACCCAAAAGACACAACCAAAAGGTTCTTCATTCGGATCGTCATAGGTGTCGTGCGAGAATGACGACGTTATGTTGTCACAACAGATGTGTGGGCGGTGGCTGGTCCGATGTTTCCATTAACCGAGAGAGCGAACCATCAATCGACGGCATTGCGGGCACCCCGATGGCGCGGTGAATTCCGCAGGGTCTTCAAAAACCGCCAGTCATGTGGATGTGCTGGCCGCGATGGGTGGGCGTGAGTTCAAAATCCCGCCGCCCCGCAGAATAATCAGGTGTGGTAGCAAGCCCTTAACTGGAAAGCAGAGCGTCTTCCCACGTTACTTCGCGCTTCAGGTCGATGGCCATCCGTCCCATGATGGCGGTCAGTGTGCTCTCCGCGGATCGCACGCCCGTGTTCTCGGAGCTGCCCGAGCGAATGCGGTGTACGAATTCGTTGACGGCGTTCATCGTGATATCTTCCGGGATGGTTTCGGTGGTTGCGTCATTGTTCCCGCGGTAATGGGTCCAGTATTGGCGGCTGGTTTCGATCACACCGGTTGCGCCATAAAACTGCTCCATGGCGGAGCGGAAAAACGGCGGCGTAATCTGGGAACCGGTGAAGACTGCGTGCACGTTGTTCCCATAGGTGAACGTGACATCCACGTGATCCATGTTGTCGCCGTCACGCCGGATGGTGCGTCCGCCAGTGCCGTACGCCTTGAGAGCGTGACTGCCCAGGAACCAGTTCAACACGTCGATGCCGTGGCAGTACGTTTCAACGATGACGTCCCCGTACGTGGCGCGCCAGAGCTTCCACTGCCGGACCCTTTCTTCGTCCGTTTTCGGCCGCGGGACAGGAGCTTCATTGCCGGTTACCTCGCCCTTGATGAAGTGGGCGTGCGCCATGCGAATCGGTCCGATGCCGCCGGCATCGAGCAACTGCTTGGCCTTCCGATAACCCGGCCCGTACCGCGCCTGCAAGCCGAACGCGATGTTCAAGCGCCGATCGGCCAGATCCGCCGCTTTGATGACACGTTTGCATCCCGCCACATCCGCCGCCGCCGGTTTCTCAATGTAGATGTGCTTCTTGGCTTCGACCGCGGCCTCGAAGTGCTCGGGATGAAGAAACACAGGCGTGGCGATGATGACGGCATCGACGTCGCTCGCAAGAAGCTCGCGATAGTCCTTGTACACGCGCGGGGCTTCTACCGGTATCGCTTGCTTTGCCTTTTCTATCCGGTCGTCGAAAATATCGCAAAGCGCCACCAGGCGGGCGCCGGCGTTTTTTTTGAGCAACCGGGCGACCAGGATGCCGCGGTCACCGCATCCGATCAGGCCCATCGAGATGCTGGAGTTGGCAGCGGTAGCGCTGACTCCTGTCAATGCGAGAGCGCCAATCACATGGCGCCTCGAGATATCCGGACTCTGTTTCGACATCGTCTCCTCGCTCCCTTCGCCGATTCGATTTTATACGATCCCATCAGAGAACCTGTCGCGATCACGATGGGCAGGGCCAAAAACATGATAATAAGAGGGCCTATTGTGGCTTCGTTGCCCACCTTATGAAACTGAAGACCCTAGCGCTAGTATTCGCCACGTTTCTCAATCTCCAATTTCTTTCCGCTCAACAGCCTGCTCAAGACCCTCTTCTCCGCTGGATGGACCGGATTGCACAAGAGCAACTGCAACGGCGGGAAAAAGCCATTGCCCAAATTCACAGTGTGGCCGACGCGGAGCGCCGGAGGCAATCAGTCCGCGAAAAACTTTTGGCGCTGATCGGGGGGCTGCCCGACTACAGTGGTCCGCTGAATCCGAGAATTACCGGCCGTATCCAAAGTGAAAACTATACGATCGAGAAAGTGATTTTCGAGAGCCTGCCAGGCTTCTACGTTACCGCCAATCTTTACCGGCCCAGCCAGGCGGGACGTTATCCCGGAGTTCTTTTGCAGGCCGGCCACACGCAAGAGGGGAAGCCGGAGGGGCAGCGACTTGCCGCGAACCTGGCTTTGAAGGGTGTCGTGGTACTGGCGTTCGATCCCGTCGGCCAAGGCGAGAGAGAGCAGACCTACGATCGGCAGGTAGATCGGCCTCTGGCGGGTTGGTCAGTCCCAGAGCACATTCAGGCAGGAGCGCAGAACATTCTGATTGGCGAAAGCGTTGCCCGCTACTTCATTTGGGACGCGAAACGAGCCCTCGACTATCTGGTCAGCCGGCCGGAAGTGGACCCGGCGCGTTTGGGAGCCGTGGGGTGCTCGGGGGGCGGGGCACTCACGACATTCATTGGGGCTCTGGATCCCAGGCTCAAGGCCGTCGCGCCCGCCTGCTTTATCAATTCGTACCGGCTGCTGTTTGCGGGTCCCGATCCTGATTCGGAAATGAGCCCTCCCCAGCTTCTTTCGAGCGGGTTGGATATGGCTGATTATGTTGAATTGTCCGCTCCGACTCCATGGCTGATCCTCGCAACCGAGGGTGATTATTTCGCGCCTGCCGGGGCGAGGCTCGTCTACGAGGAAGCCCGCCGCTGGTTTGGCCTCTATGGGGCTGAGGATAAGCTGCGCTTTTTTGTTGGACCGGGGCCGCATGGGACTCCGCTCGAAACGCGGGAAGAGATCTACAAATGGATGATCCGCTGGCTTAAGGATGGACACGGTGATTTTCATGAACAGCCGGTGAAGCTCTACACGAACCACGAACTTCTGGTAACGGCCAGTGGCAATGTCGAGAACGAACCCGGCAGCCGGAAACTTTATCAGTTGATCCTGGAAGAATTTCGCGCCAAGAAACGGCAGGGGACCATACCGGAACTTCTCGCCGAACTGCGCAGGCTGCACATTCCCTCCGAGGGCTCTCCACTCGAAGTGAGGGTGTCGGATGAGTCGAACGGCCCGGAAGGGCTGCATCAAAACGTTAAGTTTGAGAGTGAGCCAGGGGTCGAGATTGGCGGAAAGCTTTACATCCCTCATTCCAGTGGACGAAAACCGGCCGTATTGCTGGTGGCGGATAAGATGAGTAGCTATTGGATTCCATCGACCCCTTCGTTGGCTGAGAGGATCGCACGCAAAGGGCGAGTTGTGCTTGAGCTGGCGCCGCGTGATTCTTCCTCACAGGATGACAACCGGCCATATGTCGGCAACTGGCTGGCTAACGCAAGGGCAGACCAAATCGGACGCAATTTGCCGGCCATGCGGGCGCATGACATTCTGCGCGGGATCGATCTTCTGGCTGCTCGTAGCGACGTAGATCCTGCCTCGATTCGAGCGGCCGCCCGCGGTGTCAAAGGGATCTGGCTGTTACTGGCGGCGGCGGTTGACACCCGAATCGGCAAGGTCTGGCTGGACCGAACGCCGCACAGTCTGCGGGCCGCTCTGGAAAACTCTATGAACACCGATTTGTTTGACGCGGTGATTCCCGGCTTCGCGCTTCGCTGGGATCTGGATGATGTCACCAAGGCCCTGGGAGACCGGCCGGTATTGTGGACCGACCCGGCGAATTGGATGGGGCGCCCTGTTGCTCTTGGCCCCCCGTTTCGCTATCGCCACATCCTCGGTGACACAACGGATCTCCACGATGACGAGGACAACACATACGTAGACGACTTCATACAATGATCACCGGGAGGTTGATTCCTGACGCATCCCCGGAAACTCACAACGCTTTCACGGATCACTGGATCCGGATTGTTAAACCGGGAGAGCCATACCCGGGTTAGATCACGCCTGCTGCAAAAGTCATTGTTCGATCTGAAAGACACACTCCACTTCACCGTTACGGACGCCGTGCATCTGTCTGTGGAGATTAATGGTCCCGTCGTGATAATGAACGGCGATCTCGATCTTGTCGCCGACTTCTACGCCCACCGCCGGATCCTGGATCTCAATGGGAGCGTGTTCGGCGTGCAGCGCTTTGAGCTTCAGTCCGGCGATCCCTTTCACGGATGGAAGCCCGCGCTCGCCGCTGATGACCTTGCAGCCGGCATCCACCACCAGCCGCTCGCCCGGAGTCTTGCTGATCACGGTCGCCAGCACGCTGAGCGCGACCTTGAAATCCGGAGCGAAAGGCGCGTACCACGTGTCCATCAGTAGATAAGAACCGGCCTGGTTCTCGGTAACGCCCGCATAGGCGCCTGCAATCGAGTAATCGCCCGTGCCCCCGCAACTGACGATGCCGACCGGAATGCCGGCCGATTCGATCAGCGTCTTTGTCCGCGCAAGACCTTGCATCGCCTCCGTTACAACGCGTTCTTTGTCAGGGCCCGGCAGCAAGGGCTGCAGATGGCCTTCATATCCCATGAGCCCCCGGAATCGCAGTCCGCTTTCCACGACAGTT
The DNA here is from genome assembly GCA_020073305.1 of Terriglobia bacterium. Taxonomy (GTDB): domain Bacteria; phylum Acidobacteriota; class Terriglobia; order Bryobacterales; family Bryobacteraceae; genus QHXW01. The sequence goes on along the minus strand of JAIQFK010000015.1, from coordinate 68,140 downwards.
CTTGCGAGCCCTGCGGCGGGCCCTCCAGGCGGCAGCCCGCAACGCTTGAGCCCCAGATCGACGTCCACCAACACATTCACCTCGACTTTGCGATCGCGCGCCAGCCGGGCCATGTCGGCAACCACTTTCGGGTTGTCCACGGCGACCAGCACGGGAACTTCGCGGGAGAGTTCGACAAAACGCCGCACGGGCGCTTCGCCCGCGATCTCGTTGGCGATCAAAATGTCGCGAATCCCAAAGTTGGCCAGTCTCTCCGCCTGCCAGAGCCTGGCGCAAGTAATTCCGATGGCGCCGTGCTCCAATTGCCGCGCGGCCAGTTCCAGGACGCGGTGGTTCTTGAAATGCGGCCGCAGCTTTGCCGGCCGGCTGCAAAAGAACCGCGCCATCGTCTGGAGATTCTGCTCCATGACGTCCAGATCCACCAGGAGAGCGGGGGTTTCAATCTCAGTCTTCTTAAGATTCATCGAGTCGGCTCCTGACCGAACTTTTGTAGCGCAGATGGAGGCAAAATATCTATCAGGAATCCACAAATTTCTGTTGTGAGCCCGCGGCGCCTGGCCGAAGAATCTCGCCAAGCGAGACGCAACGGCGCTCGGCTGCACTGCGGTACGCGGCTTCGACCGCCGCAAAGGTGTGCAAGTACTGGCGTCCGCCCGATTCGAACGAACAGCCCTGCTTAAGGCAAGAGATAAAGTGCGCCTGCGTGGCGCGCACGCTGTCCCCGCGATAGCCGGTGGTGACGTCATTTTTCCAAGCCCGGACATGATTCCGATAAACATCGCCCGTGCCTTGGATCGAGATCGTGCCGAGCTCTCCTTCGAAGAAAGCATCGCCCATGGCCGGCCCATCCGGATCGGGATCGAGGAAGCGATGCCCATCGATCCAGCCATGAACTGCGCCTTCATGGGTCAGCACCAGTATGGCCTGGTCTTCGGCGATGACGTTCGGATTCCTGCGGCTAGCCTGCGCATACACCGACTCGATCTCGCCAAACAGGAATCGAGCCGTGTCCATGTGATGGACCAGAGCCTCATCGATCAGCAACCGGCGCAGTTGCCGGAAGTAGGACTGCTTGGCGTAGGGCTCCGCTCCTAGACCATCGCGCGTTCGTGTTCGAAACCCGTAGCCGATCGGAGGGCCAATATCTCCCCGCGTGATCATTTGATGTGCCACGCGGTACCAGGCCTGCCAGCGCCAGTTCTCGTGGATCATGAACGGCACTCCGGCGGATTCGGCCGCAGTGACGATTTCTACCGCGGATTCCCAGTCGGGCGCGATGGGCTTTTGGCAAATGACCGGAATCTTCTTTTCGAGAGCCAGGTGAACCAGCGGAAGGTGGGTTTCCACGCGGGTGACGATGTCCACGAAATCGGGTTGCTCGCGATCGAGCATTTCCTCCGCTGAACGGTATGCCCGGTTCGCGAATGTTTCCGCGCGCTCCAGGCGCGGGTCGGCTGCGGCAACAATTTCCACTTCCGGAATTCTCCGCCACGCTTCGATATGGCGCTCCGCGAAGAAACCGCAGCCGATGATGGCGCCTTTCAGGACGTTTGGCATGTGGGTGTGGAATGCGCCAGCAGGCGTTCGGGATTCGCCTGCATCATGACGCGAATCTGATCGACCGAGAAACCGGTGCTGCGCAACCTTTCAGCATAAAGCCGCAAGCCTTCGGCGGGCGGGGGCGTCTCGGGCTGGCCGAGGTCCGTGGAAAGGATCGTGCGCTCCACGCCCGCCTCGATGATCGCGCGCTCAATGGTTTCAAAAGGAACGCTTCCACAAAGGTGCGTGGTGGAAACGAAACAGCGTTCGAAGAACACGTCGCCGCGTTGCGCGAGTTCCTTCTGCGCCTCACAGGAATGAAATGTCGGCCCCCACTCGGGATGCGTTACGAGAATCTTTCGCACGCCCAAGTTCGAAGCGGCATCAATTAACACGGAAGTTTCCTGGGGGCTCAAATGGCCCGTGCCGAGAATGCAGTCGCTCTGCGCCATGGCGCGGAGAATTTCCTCGACAACCGCGAGCAGCTTTCCCTGCTCATCAAGAATGGAGATTCCACCGGGCTGGCGGTGGTAACTGCGGTGATTGCGCGCCGAGCGCGTCGGCATCCAGACTTGCCGCGCGCCCAATTCGAGTGCCAGCCGTACCGCAGCCGGATTCAGCCCGCCCACCGTCTCGTTCAAGACCAAGCCGCCGTAAACACGGATACCGGGCACGCACTGCGACACCAGCCACGCGCGCTCCACCGTGGAATTCTGGTGCGACTTGATGAGCACCGCTCCTACGCCTGCGTCCTTGGCAGCGCGCGCCAGCTCCAGGTCATCGAAGCGGCGGCGATCCACGTCCGGGGCGCTATGCACGTGCAGATCCACCGCGCCCTCGAGGTAGTCCGGCAGATGACTCATGCCGGCACCAGTTTCCTGGATTCCTTGCTGGCCACCCATCCCGCCAGGGCCGCCAGGGCTGCTGCGGTCGCCACGGTGCTCATCGGTATGGCAAAACTGCCCGTCTGCTGGGTCACCCGCCCAACCTCCCACATGGCGAGGGCGCCGGCAAGGGAACCGCAGCCGCTGAGAATCCCGATGGCCGTCGACACGTGCGTCGCCGACACCTCCTGCGCCATGGTCAAGTACACCGCCACCCAGATACCCAGGCCAAAATTGACCAGGACCAGCGCGGTGACCGCTCCCGCCATCGGCAAAATCGGAACGGTTGCACAACACACCACGGCCACTGTCGCCAGGATGAACACGATTCTACGGGCTCTTTGAACGCCGCTCCCCCAACGAGTCAGCGCCAGAATCGCGCTGCCGCACGCAATATTGCCGAGGTCGAGACCGAGGTAGATGGCCGTCAGAATCCAACCCATCTGCCGGCCCGGGGCAAGGCCGCGTTGCTGGGCGAAATAGGTCGGCAGCCAGTTGACGCTGAAGTAGAGGCACGGATTGACTAGCACTGCGACAGCCAGCACAGGCAGAAAGCGCGGGCTCTTGGCAATGCCGGCGAAAATGCGCCATTGTCCCGCGAGGCCCGCTGCTTCCGGTGCCACCGGCTCGCGCCACACTGGCATCAGCTTCCGGTCCCGCGTCATGAGAATCCATCCGCAAATCCAGAACGCGCCCAGTGCCCCGATCAGCACAAATGCCCAGCGCCATCCGAACGCCGCCGAGATACCCAAGATCAAGCCCGGAGCCACCAGGGCTCCGACGCTCGTTCCGCTGGTGAAGATTCCGTTGCCCAGCGATCGCTCTCGCGGCTCCAGCATTCGTGCCACCACGCGCATACCCGCGGGCCAGTTAGCGGATTCCACCACTCCCAGCGACAGGCGGAAGATCAGCAGAGCCACGAAGCCGTTTGCCAACCCCGTCAGCGCGGATACCACAGACCAAAGGAACACTGCCCATGCAAACGCCCAGCGCAGGTTCACGCGATCGAGAATCGGGCCGACTGCCATCTGCGAAAACGTGTAGGCGTAGTAGAAGACCGCAAACAGCCAGCCCAGCGCCACATTGTCCAGATGGAGTTCTTTCTGCAGCGCCGGAGCCAGAATGCTCATGGTCTGGCGATCCAGGTAGTTCAACGTCGTCGCCAGAAACAGCACGATGCAAAGTTGCCACTTTTTTGGCAGGATCATCCGGTCAGCTCTGGAGCTTCAGGATTTCTTCAACTTCCCCGTTGCGGATGCCGTACATGCGGTCGTGCAGATTGACCGTCGCGTCGCTGTAGTGCACCCAGATCTCGAGGGTGTCGCCAACCTCAAGCGCGGCCAGGGAATCCAAAATGTCGATGATCCCGTGTTCCGCGTTCAGCTTTCTCAGGCGCAGGCCCTCGCGGGCTTTGACGGCCGGCACGCCGTGCTCGCCGCTGATCGACTTCAGCCCCGCATCCACCACCACCCGTTCTCCTTCCGTCTTGCTGATGACTGTGCTCAGCACCGTGAGCGCCCGCTCGAAATCTTTGCAAGTGCTCGTGTACTCCGTATCCATCACCAGGTACGAACCCGCCTGAAACTCGGTGATGGCGGGAAATCGGGGCGTCAGATGGTGCGTTCCCGTTCCGCCTGTGCTCACAATTTCAACCGGAATCCCGTCCTCTTGAAGCAGGCACCGGCACTTCATCAAGGCGCCCATGGCCAGATCGTAAGCGGATTCCTTCTCTGGCCCTTCCACCTGATGTGACACGTGGCCCTCGTAACCCATGAGGCCGCGAAACCACAGTCCTTCGGTGAGAATCTGGCGCGCCAGTTCCAGTACAGGCTCCCCGGGCTTAACGCCAGTGCGATTCTGGCCCACATTGACATTCACAAGGACACCGGGACGGCACCCTCTTGCCCTTGCCGCCGCTCCGATCGCTGCGATAGCCTTCGGATTGTCCACCACAGCCTTGATGTCGGCTTGCCGGGCCAGCTCGATGAAGTGCTCGATCTTGCGGTCGCCGGCAAGTTCGCTCGAAAGAAGAATGTTCGTGATTCCGTTCGAGACCAATGCCTCGGCTTCGCCGAAAGTCGCGCACGTCATGCCGATGGCCCCCGCGTCGAGTTGCCGCCGCGCCAGAGCCGGGCACTTATGGTTCTTGTAATGCGGACGCAGCCGGGTCGGGCCGTCGCTAAAGAAGCGCGCCATCTTCGCCACATTGCGCTCCATGGCATCCAAATCGAGCAGCAGGGCCGGTGTGTCGATTTCGCGCAAGGTCATCCGTTATGCTCCATCTGGTCAGCGCCTGGCTGAGGTGGCGTGCCCCGCCGTATCCACCAGGTACAGCACCGCGTCTCCGCTGAACGGCGGCGTGAACGCTTGGGAGGATGAGCCAGCGGAAATTGTATTTCCGGGAATCGTAGCTCCGGTCGAAGGATTGAACCACTCTACCGCCAGTTCTCTTGAAGCTGGCATTGCCGAGAGATTGACCGTGAACGAACCGCCAGAAGGGGCGTAAACCAGATACTCCGCACCGGCGGCTGGAGTCTGGACAAGACAATACCCCGTCGAGCAAACGGTGCCACGCGGGGCGACACTGGCGAGATTCAACCTGCGGGAATATTTCAGAATGTACCCAAGATTGTCTCTGAAATTGTCATAGCGCGTGTCCGGTGCGCTGCAAATTCCGTTAGTCGGAGAAACGCACAGGTTCCGTTTCTCGCGCGGGTAGTACACCAGGTACGGGTCCATGAACAGCACCTGGTTCCCGTTCATGAAGTTCTCCCATGCGAAGTTGCGGTTCTTTTGCGGCGTCTCGTTCCACATTTCCCAGTAGGAATGGTCGCTGTCATTGACGTTCACCTTGCAGGCCGGCATCCCGTTTCCGCAGGACGTGGCGGGCGAAATCCTAACCTGCGGCGCTACCCAATCCGCATCAGAGTTGTACAGAATAGTGTCCGGGGCCCCAATCAGCGCGGCATATCCGATGGGGTGCTGATGTGGCTTCTTCGCTTCATACGCGCGGAGGTGCGCGATCTGATGGTCGTTCCACCACGTGGAATTTTTGGGGGCTTCCTCGGAAACAATCCAGAGCACGTTGGGTAAATCGTTCAGAGTGTCGATGACCTTTTCCACGTACGCGTCCTGGAACCGCGTGATCGCATTGGGCGCCGTCATGGTGATCGAGCCGATCCCGTTCTTTCCGCCGGCGTACGCGTCGTCCACGCCGTTGATATTGTTCGCTCCCGTGAACGGGTAACCGTCGCTGGAGCAACGAAAAATATTCAGCCATTCGCCCGTGAACAAGTAGACACCGACATAGACACCGGCATGGTGCAGGGCCTGCACTCTCTCGCGTAAGCGGTCGAAAAAGCCTGCGTCGAACTTCGTGAGATCGAATTTCAAGCCGCCATCGGTTGCGTCCCCGGGGCCCGTCCTCGCCCACGGAAGCGGGCTAGCCGTGAAATCCGGCGGAGCACTTGCTGTAGTTGGAAGACTACAGAAATGAGGCAATTCCGTCGTCCACAGCAGAGTAAAATTGTGCCCGTGCGCGGTGAGGAAATGGACGAAGGCCGCGAAATCCAAGGCCTGCAAAGACCCGTCAGTCCCCCAATCCTGAAAAGTATTCCAGGTCTGCGACCCGTTCAAGATGAGAACGTTGCCGTTAGCGTCCTTGAAGTAGTTCGGATTGCTGGAGACGGTGAGCGGCCCGGCGATCTGCGCAGGCGCGGGAACCCGCGCGCTGAGCAACAGCCAGAGGAGAAACGCGAACGAATTTTTCTGACGGTAACCAATCATATACGACTCCCCCCGGCGTCGCTATTTCCGCTTGATGCGAAGCGCGATGTCAATGGTATACGAGGGCGTTGCCAGGGTCCGGTTTCCGTCGTCGTGCGCAAAACTCTCGCTCGCCATGACCACACCGCGCGCGGGATCGACCCAATCGGCCTGATAATCACCTCGCGGCAGGCTGACCGTGAGGTCTTCGTGGTAGCTTCCCGGCACGGCCTCATACGAGCCGAACTGCCCGCCTCGCTGACTATGGTGAATATACAGCGCATACTGCTTTCCTGGCTCGCTGATGGCGCGGGAAAAAGTGGCCGCGGAAGGCAGCCCGCTGACGACAAATCCTCTGTCGGGCCGCATCTTGAGGAAGTCGAAGCTGTACATGAACTTCGTCAGGTTCTGGAGTGCGCCGAGTAACTGCTCATTCTCCGCTGACTTTCCGCCCGGATCCTGAGGCGTGAAGAGTCCGTTCAAGTGATTGAATCCTGCTCCGCCACCCACGATGAACTCCCAGGCCTCGACGCGTGAGGCGCTTGTTTTATCTCCCCTGTAGCCCCACGGATACCAATCGGTTTCATTCAACTCGATCGGTTTGTTGAGCGAGTATTTGTAATCGAGGCCCCGCATTCCGCCCATCTCACCGCCACGTGCATCCGGCTCGCCTCCCCAAATGTACTGCGCCGTGATGATGGACAAGCGCGGGTCGGCCGAAAAATCCATGGGTCCGCCAAAGGGCCCTTCCACTTCCTGCGCGATCATGTGCTTCTTCGGCAGGTCGCGTTCAGCAGTTTTGACTGTGTCCATCAGATGGCTGACCCACGGGCCGGCCAGCGCGATTCCGGTCCCCACGCTGGCAGCCTCATCGCAGATCTCGAGGATCACGTTGTCGAATGAGTTGACCTCCTGTGTGATCTTGCGCACATAGTCGGCCTCTCGCCGCACCAGATCGGCGTGCTTCAGCGTCTGGGCGTCACGCCAATCGCATTTGCCAACGCCCTGCACATTGTTCTCGTAGTACAGCGGTGAGATGGGCCACGTGTCCGAGTATTGCGAGTTGAAAAAACAGATCTCGACCACGATGCCGCGCTCCCCCGCTTTACTCAAGTAGTCTTTCAACCGCGCAAAATACTCCGGATTCCACTGGTCAAGGTCGAACTTGTTGCCGCCCACCAGGTATCCCGGCTGATTGCTTCTTGCCCATGGCGCCACAAGATCTCGCGGCTTCGGTCCCAGAGGATTGCCAGTGATGAACTTGTCGATGGTCTCAAACATGGCCCCGGCATAGGGGCGCGTGTAATTCAAGCCGTGCGCCTTCAGCGTGTCGAGGTACGGCACATAGTCGAAAGCTCTGTTGATAACGGCGCCGTAGTGCTCGGCGGAAGTAATCAGTATGGTGGGTTGCCCCCGGTAAAGATAGTAGTGTGGATTGGCAGGGTGTGGCTTGATCGGTTCGGCGGCCAGGGCGGTGCCCGTCAAAATCGAGAGAAGAACCACCTTCCCAATGCGTGCCTGCATCATGTCGAGTCCTACGCGAGAATCTGCCGGTGCAACCCGATGTATTGCTTCTCGACCAGCACGGGCAGCATCTCGAACAGCTTCGCAATGTACGGCATCCCGCAGTGAGCTTCAAAACCCTGCTGGTTCGCGAAGGTCTCCACGAAGGTGAATGTGGCGGGATCGTCCAGCGGCTGGTTCAGTTCGTACCTCAGGCAGCCTGGCTCGCGGCGCGTCGGTTCCACCAGGCTTTGCAGGAACGCCGAAAGCTCCTCCTGCTTCCCTGGCTTTGCCGTGAAGTGAGCGATTACGACAACCTGCGTCTCATCCCGCTTAGGCATGCGTCCCTTCCTCCCGCGAAACAGGCAGCAGTTCCCGGTGCAGCCGGACCTCTCGCGACTCGAGCAGTTCCTCCGCCTGTTGCCTGAAGCGTGCAATGTGCGGCGTCTTTGTGTGCGCCTCGAAGGCCTCGCGGCTGGCGAACTTCTCGGCGAACGTGAACGCGCGCGGGTTGTCCACTTCCTGGTTCAGCTCGAACCGGATGCAGCCCGCTTCTTTTCGCGTCGGCTCGAGCAGGCTGTGCAGCAAGTCGAGCAATTCGCCCTCTTTTCCTTGCTTGGCGGTGAAGTGTGCGACAACAACGATTTCGTCCCCAGCTTTCGCCATACGTTCCTCCTCCACGGCTTCCACGAAAAACTGCGACTTAGCCTATAACACTGCGTCGGCGTGTTGCTATAGCAAAACTACGGAAGTTTCTTGTGAAATCACGATTCCGGCGCACAAGGCTAGTGTTTCGCAGCCAGCGCTGCCTGGGCCTGCGCCAGATAGTCGCGCGCCACTTTATCGTTCGGGTTTAGCTTCAGCGCTTCCTCGAAGGACCGGATCGCTCCGGCCAGATCGCCCTGGCTTGCCAGGAGTGCGCCCAGGTTGGTTCGAATCCCCGGGTCCTCGGGCCGCAGCCGGATGGCTTCCTGAAAATGCGGAAGCGCGTCATCATAGCGGTGCTGCATGAAGTAAACCATGGCCAGGCCGACTTGCGCGTCGGCGTGGTCCGGTTTTTGTTTCAGCAGAGCATCCAGTTCGGCGGTAGCGCCGGCTAAGTCACCCTTACGCACGAGCGCCTTGGAGAGATTCCAGCGCGCATTCAGATGGGCGGGATCGATTCGCAGCGTTTCGCGCAGTTCGCGGATGGCATCGTCGACGCGCTCCTCGGCCAGCAAGCCTGCTCCCAGGCCGTTTCGCGCCGTGGCGCTCTGAGGCTGGACGCGCAGTGCCTGCTCGAAGTGAGACACCGCATCGCCAAACTTCTCTTGCGCGATGTATAGCGCTCCCAGGTTGCAGTGAGCAACGAAATCACCGGGATATTTTTCCAGACGCCGCCGCATCACTGCTTCCTGCAGGCCGACGCGGGGATCCTCCTGGGATTCCTTCTTCGGCAGAACCTGCAGCCACACGTGGCCCATTTCATCTTCACTGCGCGGCCCGTGGCGAACACGGTTCGGCGGATGGTGCGGATTCCGTGGATTCGAGTCCGAGTTGTCGTACGTGATGCGCATTTCGACCGTCGTACCCCGGGGAAGCCAAACGGGCTTGCGGTACGTATAGACCGCCTGCCAGTTGATATCCCAGTCGCCGATCTTGATCAGCCAGATGCGTGCGCCATCGGGAAGCGTGGCCCAGGCTTCGATCTGCTTTCCCAAATAGTGCGCGTGCGGGTAGATGGCCAGCAGTTCTGCGTCCACAGGCAACGTCAAACGATCCGTTACCGCGAAGTCTCGTGCACCCGGTTGGATATCAATAGCGCCATCGTCCTCGAGTTGCACGAGCATCGGATGAAGCCGTGGTGCCTTCGCGGCGAAATAGAAGCCGATTACCGGCTCGATCGTCTCCTCCTTTCCTGAAGGCTGCAGATGCAGGTTGAGAATCAGATCCGTACCCGGGTCCAGCCGCCAGCTCATGTCGTCCGGCTCCGGCTCGACCACCGTGCCCGGTTTCCAGAACAGGAAATGCGAGTCCGGGTCGAAAGAATCCGAGCGCGCCTCGGTCGAGACATTTTCCATGCCCGGAAAGCCCGGCTGTCCATCCTCCCCGTCGCGGCGGCGCAGAGACTGTCTGCGGTCGATCCAGATATTGGCGTGATGCACGACGCGCTTGTTGCCGGGCCGCAACTCGATCGCGCGAACGTATCTCGTTTCGTTCAGATTCACCGGAACCACAAAATTCCGAAAGACGTCGCTGCCGCCGGCCGGTAGCCGGTACGGCTTGGGCATCTGCACAACCAGGTCGGGCGGCCCTATCTGCCATCCTTCGGTGAAATGTAGCTGAGGCGGCAAATCGGCGGAGTTGCCTTCGATGGCGCCCGCCTTTACCCATTCCGCGATCAGGCGCAATTGATCCACGCTCAGACGGCGTTCCCCGGCGAAGTCGCCGTACCCCGGCTCGGGCAGCCACGGAGGCATGTACCGGCGCTCGGTGACGCTGACAATCTGCGATGCATGCTTGCGCACGTCTTGGTAGGTGAGTAAAGGAAAAGGCGCCGCTTCTCCCGGGCGGTGGCACGGCGCGCAATATTGAAAGATCAGCGGCGCGATGTGCTTATTGAAGGTCACAGGTTCCGCCAGGAGCGGCAGCGCCGCCAGCCAAAGCGCGATCTCTTTCATTGCGTACTCTGCAGCCTCCGCCGTGCTGTATCACTCGCTGGCTTCTGCTTGCTCAACGCCTGAAACCGATGCAATTCATCCTGCGCCGCCTGCTCCCGACTCTGCGACTCGAGAATTCGGAATAGCAGATAATGCGGCTCCGGATCCAGTGCATCCGCGACGGCCGCGCGCTCCAGGACTCGAACCGCCTCGCTGTCCCGTTTCAGCGCGTGCAGCGTTTTTCCCAGTTCGAGTAAACCCTCCCCGGAACTCGGATTGATCTCCACCGCCTTGTCAAGGAGTGGAAGCCCCTCCTCGAACCGGTTCAGCCGATAGTAGAACCTGCCCAGGTAGACATACGGCATCTCCCTCGCAGTGCGCTGCGCCGCCGCCATCTCTATGGCCTTGCGATACGTTGCGATCGTCGTTTTTTCGTCACCCACCTCCTCCAGAGTCAGGCCCAGGAACAGAAGAGCCGGCATGTAACTGGGATTGAGTTGAGCCGCCTTCTCGAGTTCTGGTTTCGCCGACAGGAACAGGCTCTCCGTGTAGTACAGCGCGCCGAGATGAAAGTGGACCAGGTAGTCGTTCGGGGCAAGCTGCGCCGCCGTTTTCAAAGCAGGTTCGGCGATGTCCAGGCGGTCCATGCGGATGGCGCTGAGCGCAGCCAGTTTGTACAGCTCCGGGTTCGTCGGAACCATCGCCAGCGAACGCTGGACCACCTGCAGCGCTTGCGCGTAGCGGTGCTCCTCAAAAAGAATTCTCGCGTCGAAATATAGAACGGCAGACGTTTCGCCTCGCGCCGCTGTCTCCTGCTCCAGGCGCTGTCGTGCTTGGGACAGGTTGCCGGAAACAATGAGCGTCTCGATCCCTTGGGTCCAGGATTCTTGCGCAACTTGCGGCTTGAGGGGAAGGGAAAGCAGGAAAATCAGAAAGACCCGCCGCATTTCAGACAGTTCCGCGCGACTGCTATCATAGCAACCGTTCAGGGTAGCTAAAATGGGGAATCCATGCGACAGGTCGCTGCCGGCATCTTTGTAATCGCCGCTTTGGCAACCACTGCCGGAGTCCTTCACACCGAGTCGCCGCCCGCGTTTGTCGAAGCCGGACCGGCTGCGGGCCTGGACTTTCGCTTTCACAACTCCCCAACCTCCCGGAAGTATCTGATCGAGACCATGGGTGGCGGAGTCGCCATTTTCGATTTTGACAACGACGGCTGGCCCGACGTTTTCTTCGTGAATGGCGCGGCTCTCAAAGATCCGCAACCGGACGGACAGGTTCTGGACAAATCAGCGCCGGAGTTCTGGAACCGGCTGTTTCATAACAATCACGACGGAACATTTACTGATGTGACTGTGAAAGCCGGCCTTCAAGGCGCAGGCTATGGCATGGGCGTCGCCACTGGCGATTTCGACAATGACGGTTTCACCGATCTGCTCGTCACCACCTACGGCGGCGCCATTCTGTACCGCAACAACGGCGACGGCACCTTCACCGACGTCACCGCGAAATCGGGTATCAAAACCTCCGGCTGGACCACCGGTGCCGGCTTCTTCGATTACAACAAAGACGGCTGCCTCGATCTCGTCGTGTGCCGCTACATGGAATGGGATTTCAACACTGGCGGCATGTTTTGCGGAGTCGACAAACCCAGCGGGCGGGCTTATTGCCACCCGGACGAATTCCGGCCTGCATCCAACTACCTGTTCCGCAATAACTGCAATGGGACGTTCACCGACGCAAGCCAAGCCAGCGGCATCGGTGCGGCGAAGGGCAAGGCGTTGGGCCTCGCCTTTGGTGATTACAACAATGACGGCTGGCTCGATTTCTATATTGCCAACGATTCCGCGCCTCAAATGCTGTTCCGCAACAATGGCGACGGCACGTTTACCGACGTCGCCCTCTCCGCCGGCGTGGCGTACAACGAGGACGGCAAGACGTTCTCCGGCATGGGAACGGTTATTGCTGACGTCGACAATGATGGCCTGCCGGATATTCTGACCACCGCGCTGCCGTACGAGTACTTCGCTTTCTTCCGCAACACCGGCAAAGGACAGTTCAATTATGCGTCGGTGAGCGCGGGTCTAAGCATCGCCACGCGCCCGTATGGCGGCTGGGGCATCCATGTGTTCGATTACGACAATGACACGGCCAACGAGATCTTCCTGGCAAACGGCCACGTGATGGACAACATCGAAGTCACGCAGCCGCATCTCCACACGCTCCAGCCGCCGCTCCTGCTGAAATACGCCGGGAACAAGTTCGTGAACATCTCGGCGGCCGCCGGCGAGGTCTTCACGCATGCCTGGTCGGCGCGCGGAGCAGCGTTCGGTGATCTCGACAACGACGGTGACATCGACATCGTCGTCACCGACTACCACGGTCCCGCCCACTTCCTCCGCAACGAGGGAGGAAACCGAAATCACTGGATCGGCCTGGATTTGCGCGGTACCAGGAGCAATCGCGACGCCATTGGTGCGCAGGTGCGTCTCACCAGCGGTGCGGGAAAAGTGCAGTACGCCATGGTCTCGACCGCCGGCAGCTATCTCTCGGCCAGCGACCGGCGGGTTTATTTCGGGCTCGGGCAGGAACAGGCGATTCGCGAGATCCGGATCCAGTGGCCGAGCGGTATCGAACAAGTCGTGCATGGCCCCAAGCCTGAACAGATCCTCAAAATCATGGAGACCGCCCAGTCTTCGGCGGCTTCGCCCGCGCAGATTCAGCCGCTAAAATCAGACGCCCAGCAGAAGTTCGAGCTGGGCTTTTCTCTCGCGCGCCAAGGCAAGAATGCCGAGGCGATTGAGGCCTTCCGCGAGGCCGTCCACCTCAACCCCGATCTGATCGAAGCCCACTTTTCGCTGGGCGTGCTTCTGGCGCGGCAGGGTAGGGAACACTACGGCGAGGCCATGCAACAGTTTCTCGAGGTGCTCCGCCTCCATCCCCGCGACGTCGATGCCCACGTCAACATCAGCAATCTCCTCGAGGAGGAAGGCGATTTCGCCGCCTCCGTTACCGCCATGCAGAAGGCGGTGACCTTCGCCCCGGAGAGTGCGGAACTGTATGTCATGCTCGGGCAGAAACAGGACAAGGCAGGGCAATACCCTGCCGCTGCTGAATCGTTTCGCCATGCCCTCAAGTCCGGCCGCCAGCCGCCCGGCGCTCACTTCGGTCTCGGCATGGCGTTGAAGCATCTCCGCAAGTTTGATGAGGCGGCTCAGGAATTTGAAACCGTCCTGCGCCTCACTCCCGCCGACCCCGTCGCCCACTTCGAACTCGGCTGGCTGCTGGCGGAGCAGGGCCACACCGCCGAAGCTGCCATGCAGTTGGAGGAAGCTGCCCGTCTTCAACCCGGCATGGCGGAGGCTTACGCCGAACTGGGCAGGGTCTATCGCGATCTGAATCGCCCGCAAGATTCCGAAGCGGCGTTTCGCAAGGCCATCCTATTGAAGTCGGATCAGGTGTCGGCGTTATATGGGCTGGCCAGGAAATCCCAGGACCCGCAGGATGCCCGCCAGCTCTTCGCCAGGATCCGTGAATTAAAGACGCACCCGGCGGAATCCGCCCAAGCCGACGATCTCAATGCCCAAGGCGTGCGCCTCATGGCCCAGGGCCGTCTCGACGACGCGCTCGCCGCATTTCGCCACGCGCTCGACGACAATCCGAATTTCGCGCTCGCGGCTTACAACATGGGCGTCGTCCTGGCGCACAAGGGCCAGATGCGGGAAGCGGCTGAGGCGCTCCGCACCGCTATCCGACTGCGCCCAGGTTTCAGCGCGCCGCACTTTGCCTTGGGCCTGGTTCTTAAAGCATCCGGCGATCCTGCCGCTGAAGGAGAGTTGCGTACCGCGCAGATGCTCGACGAGGTTACACGCCCGCAGGGTGAAGACGCGCCGCGGCGCTGACTATCGCTTGGTATCGGGCGCGATCCCGGTTTCCTTCAGGTGCTTCGCCTGCTCCGCCTCATTCAGCCACCGGACGATCTCGCGCTCGCGGTTGCCGTCTGCGGTTCTCTTCAGGTGGAAGTAAGTCTGCGCCAGCAGGACGTGGGCTCGCGTATGATCGGGCTGTGCCGCCACAACCCGCTCCAGCAGCGTAAGGGCTTCATCGAAGTGCTGCCTGGCGCGCGCGAGCCGTGCGAGTTGAAACATAACTTCCGCATCAGCCGGCCTGATCTGGTGGGCTTTGTTCAACTCGATCTCGGCCTCGTCCCACCGTTCCGCTTCCAGGTGCAACCAGCCGAGGAACGCCAAAGTATCGAAATCGGACGGGTTCTTCTTGAGATACTCTTCGAACAACTGCATCGCCATTTCCTGGCTGCCGGTCATGGCATACGCACCGCCGAGGCTTGCACCCAATGCGGGAAGCGCTGGGTTCAACTGCTGTGCCCGGCGCAATTCGTCGACCGCCTGCCGGTACGCCTGCGCCGCCATGTAGTAGGAGCCGGCGATCAGGTGCGCTTCCGCCGTCTCGTGACGCACGATCGCGCTATCGATCAACTGGCGCGCTTTCTCCAGCTGGTTGCTTTTGATGTACGCAGAGGCCAGCGTGTATAAAGCATCCAGGTCTTCGGGAGATTTGCTGGCCACGGTTTCCAACTCGGCGATCCCTTCCTCGATGCGCCCCACCTTCAAAAGCGACACCCCCAGGTAATGCCGGGCCAGGTAGTTGCCGCTCTGCTCCCGGACGAGGGAACCCAAAGTTCCGCGGGCTTTCTCATTTTGTCCGTTCTGAAGGTAAGTCAATCCCAGGTTGAAGAGCACCGCCGGCTGCTTCGGGTCGATCTCCAACGCTTTCTCAAACGAGTGAATCGCGCGGTCATACTGATGCAGCCCCCCGTAGGCAAGCCCAAGGTTGGAAAGTGCGTCGATGCGCCGTGGCGAAAGCTTAAGGACGCCTTCATACGCGCGGCAGGCGCCCGCCAGATCCCCAGCCTGTTGCAGCCGCACGCCGCGGGCGAATTGTGCGTCGGACTCGGAGGAGGGCGCCTGCGCCCCAATCCCAAGACCCGACGCCAGCATGGCTGCAATACAAACTGAGACTTTTGTTTCCAACAACGGAATGATAGCAGAGGGCCGTCTGACTCACCCCAGCCCCAGAAAGCAAGATCGCAATTGACGTAAACCCTTCCCCATCCAAAACCGTCTACACCTTTGGATGCAGCCGATGGCCCCGCTCGCGACGGTGGCGGATCCCGTGGAGAGCCCACACCTCGAAGATTTCGACGAGGTCGTACGCCTCTACTGGCCGAGGGTCTTCCGGTTTGCTCTGGCCTCGCTGCGCGACCACGATGCCGCCGAAAGCGTCGCGCAGGATTGCTTTCTGAGAGCGCACAACGCCAGGCAGGCATTTCGCGGCGAGTGCTCCGTCAGCACGTGGCTGATGCAGATCGCCGTGAACCTGGTTCGCGACTACGGCCGCAACCGGCGCATTCAGTTTTGGAAGCGCACCCGGACTTCGGCCCCGGACCTCGATGCCGTCAGCCGGTCCATCGCCGACCGCGGCGTCTCGCCGGAAGGAAGAGCCCAGGTGAAAGAACAGGTCGAAGCCGTCTGGAGGGCCACCGGGAGGCTGTCGGAGAAGCAGCGGACCGTTTTTCTGTTGCGATTCGTGGAAGACATGGACCTGCTCGAAATCGCCGCCGCAACCGGCATGAAGGAGGGAACGGTGAAGACGCACCTTTTCCGGGCGACGGAAACCATTCGCCAGCGCCTCGGAGGAATCACATGAACGGGCATTTTTCATCGCAGCAGATTTCGCGGTGGATGATCGGGGAGCGCACGGCACAAGAACAGGAACACGCCCGCCAGTGCCCTGACTGCACCGCCCAGGTAGCTAGCCTGGAATCCGCCATCGCGCTGTTTCGCGATTCCGTTGGGGTTAGCGGCGAAATGTATGGGCGTCCCGAGCTTCCGCTACACACCGGCGTCCAGCGTGCGCGACGCGGTATTGCGGCGCGACCTTCCCGCTGGGCGCCGGTGGCCGCGGCGTTGCTGCTGCTGGCGGCCATTCCGATTTATACGAACTCCCGGGATCGGCGGCGGCAGGCCGAATTGGCCCGGGCGGATGCTGCACTGCTGGAGCAGGTAGACGCCGGAATTTCACGAGCCGTGCCGGCGCCAATGGAACCTCTCGTCAAGCTGGTTTCATGGAATACAAACGGCACGACCAAAACTGGAGCAACCCGATGAAACTCTGCAGATATTTCGCACTGATCCCGCTTTTAACCGGCGGCCTCGTTCTGGCGCAGCAGCCACCGGAGGCGCCAGAACCTCCCGCGCTGCCTGCTCCCGCCGCCCGGCCCCCCGAGGCTCCGCCGCCCCCGCGGCCCGGCCGTCCGCCCATGGAGCGCGCTTTTCATCCCGGCCCGCCGGGCCGCTGGTGGAACAATCCGGACATGGCCCAAAAGCTGGGGCTGACCGCTGAGCAGCAGAAGAGGATGGATGAGATCTTCCAGCAGCATCGGTTGAAGTTGATCGACCTGAACGCCTCGCTGCAAAGGGAGGAGGCCATTCTCGAGCCGCTGATGGAAGGGGATCAGCCCGATGAATCGAAGATCCTGGCGCAGATCGATCGCGTCGCCCAGTCCCGCGCCGAACTCGAAAAAGCCAACGCGCGCATGCTGCTGGGAATCCGCAGGGTCCTCAACCCGGACCAGTGGAAGAAGCTGCAAGCCGAAGCCCCGAGGCCCAGGCCGCACCCCACGCGTTAGCAACTCACCGGGACTGGCTCCACTGTCCCCAATCCCAACACCCACGAGCCACCAGCCCGCTCGTCGTGGACAGTGGTGCCTGTCCCACTCGCGCACTACAGCCTCAAATCCGCGAACGGCTGCGGGCTCACATTCCAAACGCCCTTGAGCGGATTATCGGTATCCGTCATCACGAAATTCGCAAGGAACAAAACCAGCGCCACCACCAGAAAGCATGCAACACCCGCCAGCCAGTGGCGGAACGGGTAGACGAAAATCAACAGCAGCCGCCCCTCACCAGATCACTGGCACCTTATACTGCCGGATCGCTTCGTCCCTGGTGGCCAGCAAGGCGCCTTCGGCGACGGCTTGACCCATGAGTAGCCGGTCCCACGGATCTTTGTGCAGGATAGGCAGCCGGTAGGCAGCGTAAACGTGGTCCAATCGCAGCGGCAGAATCGAAGGCCGCAGATTGTCCAAATGCTGTCGGATCGATGACTCGGGATCACCGCCAAAGTGAAGTTTGCCCGCCTTGGCCTTCGCCAGGATTTCCCAGATGCTGACCGTGCTGACCAGTGGCTCGAACGAGCGGTCCCGAAAGAGCCTCCGCAGGCGCCGGCCCAGGCGCTCAGGATCACTCAGTGACCAGACCACAGCGTGCGTATCAAGCAGCACGCGGTGGCTCACAATCCGAACTCCTCCTCGGCCTGCTGATCGCTAATAGGCGAGTCCCAGCCCTTCTCTGCGGTAACAAGTCCCTTCATCGACCCCAGGACGCGCTTGGCTTGAGGAACCCGTACGAGCTTGGCCACAGGCTTACCGCGCCGCGCGATGACGACTTCCTCGCCTTGTTCTACTTGCTCGAGCAACCGGGAGAGGCTGGACTTCGCTTCATGGACATTGTAGGCTGCCATACGGTTATTCTAGCCCGATTGGTTAGCTAAGCCCAGGAGCCGCTCCCTCACACCCTCTTCACCTCCACCTCCCGCCCCACCTCCTCCGCCGAAACATATCCCGCATAAATCGCGAGCGTCACATCCAGCGCCAACTCCAGATCGCTCTCCGGCGTCCGCTTCTCACGAATGCACTCGACGAAGTTCCGCAACTCGCGTCCGTACCCGAGGCTCCACCCCTCCTCGGGCGACGCCGGAATCCAGCCTTCGTTCGAGCTGATCTTTTCCATCAGGTAAATATCCTTAAACTGCTCGTGACGCGGGTTATAGACGTCCAGCATGCTCACCGGGCTGATGCGGCAGCCGCGTGTGGTGGTTGTTGGCGAACACCTCCGCCTAATTGGAAATGCTGCTTCGTTCTGGTACAGCTTCGTGCGAGCACAACGGAGCATGGGGCGTTATACGGCAAGTTGCGAAAGCCGCCGGCCACGGGTGTTGAAGACGCGCGGTTGGAGGATTCTCCGAGTGGCCGACGATTCGTCCAGAGCGGGGCCTGCCGATCAACACAATGGCGCTTATCGGGTTTTATTGAGGCTTTGGCGGCGTACAAATCGGAATCGGGGTACCCCCGTCATGTGCACCTCAGAGTTCGGAGGACCCGGTGTTTGCGCTTAGGGGTTGAGCGTGAGGAACTCGTGACGCCCTACGGCGCAGCGGCCGCCATTAGTGGCTGTGACCACGTCCAGGAATGGGCCGTTGGGATCCCAGGTGGAGTAGATGCGCGCATTCACCGTCATCCACTGGGTTTGATCGTAGCCTGGCATTTTAGCGCGTTCACGAATGGATGCTTTGAGCTGAGACTGCAAGGCCTCCATCTTGCTGCCCGGAAGCGGATTTGTCCACCCGGCGGCTAAATCGCCGGGGACGCAGACGCTGACTCGGACGCTGGCTTCGGCCTGATCGTGGGCTGGCACCGCGGCACCGCGATCGGGCTGGACCGGCGGAGCCGCCGCTGGAGATAAGCCGGGAGGCGAGGCATTCGCGTTTAGATAACCACCACTCGAATACTTCGATACGATCCTGCGGTCCGGCGTCTGACACGTGCTGGGAGCGTCTGAAAAATAAATGCACGTGGGCATTCCGTCGGTGAAACTCACAATCACGGACCCCTGGGTGCGCGCGGGCTTAGCAAGCGACGTAAAGAAATACTTCGCCCTTATCTGAGCGGGCTGGCCCCTCGGATCATGCGCCACAATCCGGAGAGTGGTACTTCCGGGCAGATAGCGATTGAATGTCCACGTTTTCGCCTGGTCGGTTACCAGGTCCTCCACCAGCCGGTTGTAGTCCGAGTCGGCGAGTACGCCGGCAGGTAGAGCCCTCGGCGCAACCGGTGGTGGCTCGCCGGGAATGAGAAGCGGCTGCTTCCCCGCGGAGAAGAGCACGACGTTTTCCTGGAAACGCCGCAGGCCGGGGCCGACACAAGCGTTGAGGCGAAACAGGGCGTCCATGTCGTCAGTGAGTTGGCCAATGTCGGCGAACTGGCGCACGGGATTCTTTATAGAGCCGACCATGTCCTTAAACTGGTTGACTGACTGTTCGACGTCCAACCGGTTTTTGGCGGCGTACAAAGCAGGATCGGCGTAGCCCAGGCTGACCGTTTTCCATGACATACAGCCGTGCGGCCGGGGAGGAGGCTCGCCGAATCGTGGGGGGGTTGTATCAATGGGGTCGGCGCAGACCTGTGTCTTCATCTCCACCTTGTTGCGCAGGTACGTACCGCAGTGACGCCAGTACGCCTCCAGGTACGCCTCGAACAATTGACTGAAGATCAGGCTTCCGCGATCAAAAGCGACGTCCGCAAAGTTTCCGACAAACAAGTCGGTCAGGTCGTCTTCGTGGGTGAGCCCCTTGGCGGAGAAACTACTGCGCGTGAGGGGGGCATCTCCTTTCTCGCTTTCCTTAGCCGGCTGCGTCTGCTGGGCCCACGCTCCAGCGACAACAAACAGCCCTAAACACGTCCGCACCAGCATTGTCCGACCTCCGCGAGAGCAAGTATACCAATCGCCAGACGGTCATCCTGTTCCGGGCGAGTCACGCGCAACTCGTACAATGCTCCGAACCGGTCGGTACCGCCCCAGCCCCCGGAACGGTGTATCGCTTTCCTGAAACGCCACCACGGAAACCACATGAGCGAATTGTCGCCAAACCGCCGAGTAGTACAAGAAACCGTCTTACACCCGCCTCACCTCCACCTCCCTCCCCATCTCCTCTGCCGACAGATACCCCGCATAGATTGCGAGCGTCACATCCAGCGCCAGCTCCAGATCGCTCTCCGGCGTCCGCTTCTCACGAATGCACTCGACGAAGTTCCGCAACTCGCGGCCGTACCCGAGGCTCCACCCCTCCTCGGGCGACGCCGGGATCCAGCCCTCGTTCGAGCTAATCTTTTCCATTAGGTAAATATCCTTAAACTGCTCGTGGCGCGGGTTATAGACATCCAGCACACTCACCGGGCTGATGCGGCATCGCGTGCGGTGGTTGTTGGCGAACACCTCGACGTAATCGTAAATACCGCCCATCACCAACTCCGACGCCGTGACGTCCGCCACCGTGCCGTCTTCAAACGTCACGTGCAGAAAGGCGTAATCTTCGGTGTCCTGATACTTCGTGCGTAGAAAGCCGCGGTCCTCGAAGCCCGGAATGGCCGTGATCGAGTGCGTGCGCGCCGAAACCGCCGCCGGCCGTAGCGGGCGGCCCAGCCGCGTCAATCCTTCCTTGCGTTTGAGATACAGAATGGCGCCTAGCGGATGGCAGCCCTTCGCAATCAGCGAGCCGCCACCTTGCACGCTCCAGATGCCGTAAACCGCCGAGTGCGAGCCGTTGTGCGATTCCTCTCCCGCCATGCGCAGGATTTGCGCGCGCGACTTTTCGATGATCTCGCGTTCCTTCTGTACCGAGGGCGCGTAGACGAAATTCTCCGCATAGCCCAGCGTGATCCCGGCTCCCCGCACGGTATCCAGCAGCTCGCGCCCTGCCTCCACCACCGCATCGAGCATGGCGCGCTTGCCGGTTTTCTCGGGCGAAGCGAAAAATCCGGTGAGTGGTTTTTCCACGATCACGTGCTTTCCCGCGCGCGCCGCAGCCAGCATGTATTCCTGATGTGATGACGGCGGCGTGCAGATGTCCAGCACATCGATCTCCGGCAGCATCTCCTCGACCGAAGCGAACGCGCGCAGCTGATGCTTCGCGGCAAACGCTTCGCGGGTCTCTGCGCGCGCCGAGGTTACGGCTACGACTTCCACTCCCGATTCGGGAAAATTCTCCAGGTGAAACCGCGCGGCGAAACCAGCGCCGGCCATGCCGATTTTGAGAGGTTTCATCGTTAGGCAAGACGAATCAGGAAGCCCTGCGGTCGCGGCCGGCGACGGCAGGAACGGGAGGTTCAGCGGGAGGCGGCGGCTCAGGCTTCTTGCGTGTGTTCAGCCGCGTGATGATCAGCTCTTCTCGCAGCTTTTGGTATTTGGGCGTGCCCGGTTTCCCGCCGGCCTTTTCCACGTCGGCGTCGGTCACTTCCTGCGCGGTCGGATAGTACTTCTGCAGGTAATTGCGGATGCGGTCCTGCACCAGGCGCTGCTGCGACCGGTAGAGCAGGAATAGCATCTCGTCTCCAGGAGCCTTCACCAGAGCCTGGTAAATCTGCGACGGCAGCTTCAAGCGCACCGATCTGAGTGCCTGTTCCAATTTCTTGGCGCGCGGCTCGAGTTTCTGCCATAAGTCGACTTCCGGCTTGCGCATTTCGAGCGTGTGGATCAACTCCTGCCTTTCCTTCAGCGTGAGCTTCTCGGTAAGCACATAGAGGAACGGTCCTACGCCGGCTGGGCGAATGCCATTGCCTGCCGGCAGCAGTTTGCGCAGCTTCTCCAGCTTGCCGATGGAGGCCACGCTCAGCTTGGGTCCGGCCAGGGCCGTCGAGAAAATCGCGAGCAGCCCTGCGCGCTCCAGTTCGCGCATGATCTCACCGGCTTCCGGCTCATCGGCAATGCCGCACAGCTCCTCGAATAGCACCCGGCCCGGAATCAGCTTTTCCAGTTCGCCCTCGCGCGCATTCTCGTATTGCCGCTGCGTGCGCTCGTCCACCACGAAGGTGAAGCGAACGCGAAAACGGATCAGGCGTAGCAGGCGCGACGGCTCTTCGTAAAATGCGTAGGAATGGGTGGTCCGCAGCTCTTTGGTCGTCAGGTCGGCCAGGCCGTTGGTGGGGTCGATCAGCAAACCGCGCGAGCCCCGGTTGAGCGAAAGCGCTATGGCGTTGATGGTGAAATCGCGGCGCCGCAAATCGTCCTGGATGAAAGCTGGCGTCACTTGCGGCTTGGCGCCGGGCCGCGAGAACTTCTCATGCCGCGACATCCCGATCTCGGCGGTCACCGCTCCGGGAAAGATCAGTTGCGCCGTGCGGCGCTGCTCGTCCACCGAAATAATGCGGCCTTCCCCCTTCTCGACCACGGTCTTGGCGAGTTTGAGCGCGTTGCCCTCCACCGCGAAGTCGAGGTCGCGAATGGGAAATCCTCCCAGCATGTCGCGCATCGCGCCGCCGGTGAGGAAGAGGTTCATGTTGGCATGGGTGGCCGCGCTTTGCAGCTCCGCCACCACGCGGTTCTGGTCCGCGTTCAGGTGGCTCTCCAACATGAACATGTAGTCGCTCATCGGGTGCGCCTCGTGGTTGGCATTTGATTTCGAGAGTCAGGCACGGGGATGATGATCGTCCAGCGTCTTGCGAAGCCTGGACCGCATGACGTGCGTATAAATCTGGGTGGTCGATATGTCGGCGTGCCCCAGCATGGTCTGCACGCTCCGCAGATCCGCCCCGCCTTCCAACAGGTGCGTGGCAAAGCTGTGGCGGAGCACATGCGGCGTCAGGTTGCGGAAAATGCCTGCCCGGCGGCCATGCGCCGCTAGCAGCTTCCAGAAAGCCTGACGCGTCATCGCGCCTCCGCGCGCCGTCACAAACAAGAACCGGCTCCCCCGGCCCTTCAGAATCCGCCCCCGTCCCCCTTCCAGGTATTGCCGCACCGCTCCGATCGCCGACCGCCCCACCGGCACCATGCGCTGCTTATTGCCTTTTCCGGTAGTCCGCACGACACCCATCTCGAGGTTCAGGTCAGAAATTCCGACCCGGCAGAGTTCCGAGACCCTAAGTCCCGTCGCATAAAGCAGTTCGAGCATGGCGCGGTCCCGGATCCCGGTCGGAGTTGCCGTGTTGGGAGCCTGCAGCAGCTTATCAATCTGATTTAGATTCAAAAACTTAGGAATAGTCTTCCACTGCTTCGGAGTGCGCACATGCTCAGTCGGATCGCACCCGATTTTCCCCTCCCGCAGCAGAAAACGATAAAAATTCCGTAACGTAGCCAGATGGCGGGCAATCGAGCGGCTGCCGAGCCCCGATTGGTACAGCGAATTGAGGTAGCTCAGAACTGTATCTGTATGATTGCCAGGGAGATTCTCCTGATGCAGGCCCTGAAAATACCTGTCGTACCGCTCCAGGTCCTGGGCATACGCTTCGAGCGAGTTGCTGGCTAACCCCTTCTCTATCCTGCAGAAATTGAGAAAGTCCGCCGTATACTCGGCCAGTGGCCCCGGTTTGGCATTGCACACCCCAACTGTGGCGCTCGTTGAGCCATCCGACATTGTGCCAATGATACAATAATCGCGAAAATGTTTGAAACAGTTTAGTTAACGGGTGACGGTTTGGCAGCCTCCACAACCAAGAAGGTGCTGGTCCGGCGCTTTGACCGGGAACCGCTGACGGGTTTTGTCAACCCGCAGAGCTACCTGCTTGCCGACGGCGTGGAATTGATGAAAACCGACGGTACCGTGGCAGTGATTCCGTACCAGGAGATCAAAACCGTTTGTTTTGTTAAGGATTTCGACACTGTCGAAGCCTCGCCCGAACGCCTGGTGTTCCATACCCGGCCCAAAATGGACGGCTTGTGGGTACGGATGCGCTTCCGCGACGGCGAAATAATGGACGGCATCCTATCGAACAACCTCCTGCAGTTGGAGCCTTACGGCTTCACTTTTATTCCTCCCGAACCCTATTCGAACAATCAGAAGATCTTCTCGCCGCGGCAGGCGCTCAGCGAGTTTCATGTGCTGGGGGTGGTTGGCAGCCCCCTCACCCGACGGCGGCGCAAGGAAGTCCCCAAAGAGCAGATCGGGCTGTTCGAACAAGAGTAGCTGTCTAACCTACCGGCAAGCCCGCGAGGCGGAACTCAGCGAGATCGGCCCATGTGCAGGCGTCCTGGGATTGAACGAAGCAGGTCCGTTCGGCATGGATTCGCCGCGAATGCGAAAAGCCGGCCCATCGCTTGCACGCGAGATCGTAGAGCGGCTGGACCTGATCTTGAGCCAGGTCCTGCGCGAGCGTGATGTGCGGTTGATAGGGGAATGGCTCGTGAAAAGCCAAGGCACCCTGGTTCAGCGCGCGGTACATTTCTCGCAACTCGCGCTCGCCTTCCTTGATATTGAGGTAAATGACGTCGGTCGAGGGGAAGATTTTGACTTCTCCGGCCAGGATGTCAAACGGGGCGAAGCCGGCGACCGTGGTTCGCGCAAGATGAAGGGCGCCGTCGACATCCGCCGCCAGAGGTCTGGGCGGCAGGATGGTCACGTGCGCGCGCGGCAGGCAGCCGGGGACCAAGTCCTTCCGCAAATCGTCGAGAAACCTCGCGAGTGGATCGGGTATATAAACGACCAGAGCGAAGAGGTTCATCCGCTCCGCCCCGTTCGGACAGACAGCCATGTGATCCCTCCATAGTAACCGTTCGCGGAGAATGATACACTCGGCCCGCTGATATACTGAAAGGTTCATCCCAACCAGTACCGTGAAATGAGATCGGTGACAGGCAGCGCTGTCCACGCGCCCCAGGCGTGACGGATTTTTTGACGAGGCTTCTCATGGCTTGGGACAGCGAAGCCAGTCACCGATCTGCCGTCGAGAACGCCTGTGGAAGAATCCATCGAAATCCGTGGTGCGCGGGTCCACAACCTGAAGAACATCTCGCTCGCGATCCCACACAACCGTCTGACGGTGATCACGGGTGTCTCGGGATCAGGGAAGTCTTCGCTCGCTTTCGACACAATCTACGCGGAAGGCCAGCGGCGGTACGTGGAATCGCTTTCGGCGTACGCGCGCCAGTTTCTGGAGCGCATGGAGAAGCCGGAAGTAGATGAGATCGACGGTATCGCGCCGGCCATCGCGATCCGCCAGAAGAATACGAGCCGCAATCCGCGGTCGACGGTGGCGACCTCGACGGAGTGTTACGATTTTCTGCGCCTGCTGTTTGCGCGCGTGGGGCGCACGTTCTGCCCGCAATGCGGGCATCGCGTGGAGAAAGACACCGTGGACCAGGTGGGGGCGCGCATGCTGGCCCAGGCGGAAGGCTCGCGCTGGTACGCGCTGTTCCCGGTGAGCCATGCCGAGCGGCCGGACACGCAAAAACTACGCGATCACCTCTTTTCGCTGCGCCAGAAAGGCTTCAGCCGCCTCTTTCAGGGAAGCCGCACGTTCGACTTCTCGACGCCCGAATCCCTTTTGGATATCGATTTTTCGAAGCCGCTCTACGTGCTGGCGGATCGCCTCGCGATCACACCCGATCTGCACCAGCGGCTGGTGGATACCACGGAGACGGCGTATCGGGAAGCAGGCGAGGTGATTTTTGAAAATGCCGGCTCGGGCGAGCGTCTGCGTTTCAGCGAGAAGTTCGAATGCAAGCAGTGCGGCACGGCGTTCGTGGAACCGGAGCCGGTGCTGTTCAGCTTCAACAGTCCGGCGGGCGCCTGCCCGCGGTGCCAGGGCTTCGGCAACACCATCGATTACGACATGGACCTGGCGGTTCCGGACAAGTCGCTGACCCTCGACGAAGGCGCGGTCGAGCCCTGGACGAAGCCCAAGGGCCGCGAGTGGTTCCTCAAATTGAAGCGCGGCGCGGCTGCACCCAAAGGAATCCGGGTGCGCATGAACGTGCCTTTCTGCGATCTGAGTGACGAAGAGAAAAAATACGTCATTGAGGGCGGGCCGGGTTTTGGCGGGATTCGCGGCTTGTTCGACTACCTGGAAACCAAAAAATATAAGCTGCACGTGCGCGTCTTCCTGGCCCGCTACCGGGGTTATGCGCGGTGCCCGGAATGCAACGGGGCGCGGTTGCGGAAGGAAGCGCTCTATGTGCGCGTAGGAGGCAAGAATCTCGCCGATGTCGTGCGGCTGAACATCGCCGAAGCGCAGGCGTTCTTCGACGCGCTCGCGCTGACACCCGAAGAGACCGCCATCGCGGACAAGATTCTGGTGGAGATCCGCCAGCGCCTGAAATTTCTGAACGACGTGGGCCTGGATTACCTGACGCTCGACCGTCTGGCATCCACGCTTTCGGGCGGGGAAGCCCAGCGCATCCAGCTCGCCACTTGCCTGGGCTCGCAACTGGTAGGCGCGTGCTATGTGCTGGATGAGCCTTCGATTGGGCTGCACACTCGCGATACCGGAAGGCTCATCCGGATTCTCGAGGAGCTGCGGGGGCTGGGAAACACGATCCTGGTGGTCGAGCACGATCCCGAAGTGATGCGCTCGGCCGATCACATCGTGGATCTGGGGCCGGGCGCGGGCGAAAACGGCGGGACCGTGATTTATGAGGGCTCGTATCCGGACCTGCTGCGCAACACCAACGGCTCGCTGACCGGGCGTTACCTCCGCGGCGAAATGCATGTGGCGGTGCCGAAGGAACGGCGGCGCGCGAATCCTAAGCGCTTGCTGCGCATTTCCGGCGCGCGCGTGCACAACCTGAAGAACATCGACGTCGAGATTCCTCTAGGGATGCTGGTGTGCATAACCGGTGTTTCGGGATCGGGGAAATCCACCCTGGTGCACGATGTGATCTATCGGTCGCTCGAGGCGATCCTGAAAAAATCCGAGGCGCTCGAGGAAAGCGAGGGTCTGCCTGACGGCGAAATGCTGGAATCCTTGGCCAGGATGTCGTGCCGGAGAGTGGACGGCGCGGAGCGGCTGCGCCAGATCGTGCTGGTGGATCAATCGCCCATTGGACGCACGCCACGCTCCAACCCGGTGACCTACATCAAGGCGTTCGACCTGATTCGCTCGTTGTTCGCATCCACGAAGGAAGCCGAGAAGCGCGGCTACACCGCCGGGCACTTTTCGTTCAACATTCCCGGTGGGCGCTGCGAGACCTGCCAGGGCGATGGCACGGTGACGGTGGAGATGCAGTTTCTAGCCGATGTGGAGCTGGTGTGCGACGAGTGCAAGGGAACGCGGTACAAGAGCGCGATTCTCGACATTCTCTACCAGGGGCTGAACATTTACGAGGTGCTGCAGTTGACCGTGGATGAAGCCATCCGCTTCTTTCATCCCGCGCCGCGCGTGGTTTCGCGCATGAAGGTGCTGTCGGATGTGGGGCTTGGGTATCTGCGGCTGGGCCAATCGGCGACGACCCTTTCGGGCGGCGAAGCGCAGCGCGTGAAACTGGCGGCGCATCTGGCGCAGTCGTCGTGCGAAGGCACGCTCTACATTTTCGACGAGCCGACGACGGGTTTGCATTTCGACGATATCGCCAAGCTGCTGGCGGCGTTCCAGCGGCTGATCGAAAACGGCGGGTCGCTGCTGGTGATCGAGCACAATCTCGACGTGATCCGCGCCGCGGACTGGGTCATCGACCTGGGTCCGGAAGGCGGCGAGCGCGGCGGCTACGTGGTGGCGACAGGCACGCCGGAGCAGATCGCGAAGGCGGAGGGGTCGTGGACGGGGAAGTATCTGTAGAGCAAGAAACGGATACTACGTTCCTTGTTTCCTCAAACCACTTCGTCCAAATCCAGAGCGATCAGCAAAGCGCGATTTAGGTGGTCTATTTTCGATTCGCCGAGACGCCCGACGTAACGGGTCAGCAGTGCCTTCGGCAGGCTCACCAATTCGTCGCAATGGATGCTCGATTCACGTTTCAGGCCCTCCTCGATCCCGATCTGCACCTGGGTGGTGAGCCCGTCGTGCCGGGAATATACGGGCGCGCAGATAACGGAAGAGAAGCGCGTATTTGCGAGAGCCTCGCGGCTCACGACGACGAAGACACGCTGGCGTTTGGGATCCTGCGATCCCGGTTTCTTGACCAGGTAAAGCTCACCGCGCCTCACGGCAAGCCTTGATATTCGAGCACGTCCATGGCTTCCTCGTTAAGCCGATCGGCGTTGGCGTTGATGATCTCGATGTCTTTGGCTTCGCGCTTCGCCTTCTCGAGGCGCGCCAGATAGGCACGGGAGGCCCGTTCAATGAACGCGGAGCGATTGGGATCGGTCCGGTCGATGCTCTTCAGCAATTCCTCCGGGAGTGTGATGGATGTCTTGACTCGCACAAGATAATTATACTGCATCAGTACGGATAATTGTCAGCCGTGCGCGGCGCCGCGTTAGTTGATGCTGGCGGCATTCAGGTCTTCGGGAAGCGTGATGGAGATTCTGCCCCGCACATGGGCCGTTGTGTCCCAATACCGCTTGCTTTGCGCGCGGCTCAGTTTAGTGTGGTGGAATCGAAGGAGATTCACGTATGTGGCGATGCACGCTTGGAATTGACCTGGGTCTCGTTTTTTTCACGGTGCTGCCTTGCAGCGCTTTTGGCCGGGACCTCCCGGCGGTCCAGACATTCGCGCTGGAAGAAACCAAGGGGCTGATTGAACGGAACGTAAAGTTGGAGCCGGTGGAATACGAGGGGCGCAAGGCCGTCCGCCTTACCAAAGAATCGCTTGATGACGGGTTCGCCCTGCTGCCGGATTCGGACTTTCAGGATGGAACCATCGAAGCAGATATCGCATTGAAGGTGACGACGCCGCCCGGTATGAGAATGCCCGGTTTTGTCGGCATCGCTTTTCGCGCCAGGACTGATGGGTCTCACTACGAGCTTTTCTATCTCCGGCCTGGCAACTCTCAGTCCGACGACCAGGCGATGCGGAACCACTCGGTGCAATACTGCGCGGAGCCCGACCACGGTTGGTATGCGCTGCGCAGAGCGTGGCCGGCAGTTTACGAGGCTTATGCCGACCTGCAACTGGAAGCCTGGACCCACGTCAAGATCGAGGTGGCGGGCCGCTCCGCCAAGCTCTATCTGAATGGATCGGCGAAGCCGAGCCTCGTGGTGGATGGTCTAAAGGGCGCGGACCTGCACGGCGCTGTCGCGCTTTGGGGCTACGCCGGCGAAGAGTCGTACTTTTCCAAATTGCGGATCACCCATGCTTCGCCGCAGCCGGTTAAGAACGGCGCCGAGGCTGGCGGCGTTTGGGACGTGAAATTCGGCACCGACGCCGGAGGCTTCCAGGGTTCGCTGAAACTGAATCGCGAGGGCAACAATTTGACCGGCACATGGTCCGGCGACTTGGGTGAGGACCGGCCGGTGGCGGGAGCGTGGCGCGACGGCTACGTGGAACTGACCTTCACCGCCAGCTGGCCGAAGGACTGGCCGCAGGGCGCGCCGGGTGAAGTGACCACGAGTCTGGCCGGGTGGATAGACGGCACTTCAGCCAAGGGGCGAGTGAAGGTGGAAGGCCGGGCTGATGGGCAGTGGACGGCCACGCGAAAGGAATAGAGATTCTTCAGGGGCGAGCAGAAGCCGCGCCTGCCGCCGGTTGATTAATCACATAATCGGAATACTCAACCGTCAGTTCCGTCGAACCAAATAATCGCACGTCGGTTTGTGAGACGTTGGATGCCGCCAGCCAGTAGGGGCCAATCTTTCTGTACTGGTGAACGAAGTGGACGCTGGCGGTCCACAGCGAAGGGTTCTTCGCCGGGCTGCCTTCGACGCGGGCCACGGCTGCATCCTCGGCGTCCACCCAAACCCGGCCGCGGAACAGGTACTTGTTTTTTGTTTTGGGTGTCGCGTTGAGCAGGTAGAACCGGCGCCCGTCCGTGATTTCTATGCGAATCAGCCGGAAATCGTAATTTTCGGGACCGATGCGGGTCTCCGTGTAACCGGAGCCCCCCGCGCTCTCCTGTTCCGCGCGCATCAGCCTGCGGAACACGTATTTCCGAACCCATTCCGATCCCGACTCGGAAAGCACCTGGAATTCCTTCTTGCCTCGCGGGCCGTAAGCCATGCGCACCGTCATTTCAGCGTGTGTCTTGAAACGCTTGTTGTTCAGAACGTAGTGCTGCGTACCGGTGTAACGCTCGAGACTCTTTTGCCGCTCCCGGTCCGTCTGCGCCATGCGAGCGGTTAGCTCAGCGAGGGAGTTTTCCGGCAGGTCGGTTGCGCCGAGGAGCGTGGCAATCGCGAAGATCGCGGGAAGTCGGCGCATGAGCATTCCTAGGGTGACACGGCGAGAGGCTCCGTGGGAAGCGTGCCGGCCGCGGTTGTGGTCTACTGCAGAGGATGGAAATGCCATGACATCGTGGATGCATCGAGTGACAGCGCCCGCGGCTCTTTTCTGTTTCTCAGTCGCCTTCGCTCACACGAATCCCGCGGCGGTTGCGGCGCGCCAGTGGCGCGAGGCGCATGAGGCGGTGATCCTGCAGGAATTCATGGATCTGCTCGCCATACCCAACGTCGCCTCCGATTCATCGAATATCCGAAAAAATGCGGCGGCCGTCCGGCAGATACTCGAGAAGCGCGGCGTCAAGACACGCCTGTTGGAGGCCGCGGGTGCGCCGCCGGTGGTTTACGGAGAGATTCTGCATTCGGGCGCGGCCCGCACAGTGGTTTTCTATGCGCACTACGACGGCCAGCCGCTCGATCCCAAGGAATGGGCCACGCCGCCGTGGCAGCCGGTCATTAGCGACGGAAGAATTTACGCGCGGTCGGCATCCGATGACAAAGCTCCAATCGTGGCGCTGGCAACTGCTCTGGATGCGCTCGATGCCGCCAAACTCCCGCTGCATTCGAATATCAAGTTCGTGTTCGAAGGCGAGGAGGAGGCGGGGTCGCCTCATCTTCAGGAGATTCTTGCGGCCAACAAAGCTTTGCTGCGAGCGGATGTCTGGCTGATCTGCGATGGCCCGGTTCACCAGAGCCGCCGCCAGCAGATTGTGTTCGGCGCGCGCGGCATCACGGAAACCGAAATCACCGTCTATGGGCCGAAGCGAGAGTTGCACAGCGGTCACTACGGCAACTGGGCGCCGAACCCGGCGATGATGCTGGCCCGGTTGCTGGCTTCCATGAAAGACGACGACGGACGGGTGCTTGTCGAGCATTTCTACGACGGCATCGAGCCGCTCAGCGAGACCGAGAAGCGGGCCATCGCCGAAGCACCCGAGGTCGATTCCGAACTCAAACGCGAACTCTGGCTGGGACGCACCGAGGGAGGCGGCAAGCGCCTCGTCGAGCTGCTGAACGTTCCTTCACTGAACATTCGCGGCATGAGCGCCGCGCGGTCGGGAGAAAAAGCCAGCAACGTGATCCCGTCCACCGCGACCGCATCCATCGACATGCGTCTGGTCAAGGGCATCACTCCGGAAAAGGCCCAGGCGCGCCTTGTCGCCCACATCCGCAAGCAAGGTTATTTCATTGTGGATCACGATCCGGATGCGGATACGCTGATGTCTCACGCCAAGGTCGCGAAGGTGGTGGACCGCGGCGGTTATCCGGCGGAACGCACGTGGATGGACCTGCCCATTTCGCGCGAAGTGCTGCGCATTGCGGAGAGTGTGAGGGTCCCGATTGTGAAACTGCCCACGATGGGCGGCAGCGTACCTCTCTATATGATCACGCAGACGCTGGGATCGCCCACCATTACCGTGCCGATCGCGAATCACGACAACAACCAGCACAGTGCGAACGAGAATCTGCGGCTGGCGAATCTGTGGGACGGAATCGAGCTGCTGGCGGCGCTGCTGGCAGGCCTGTAGAGCGGCCTTGGCAGCGACGGCTCCGCGCGCTGCGTGATACGATCTGCATCAACCTATGCGTGCATTGACTCTGTTTTTCTTGAGCTGGGGCTTTCTTGTGGCGCAGCCGGCGCCTCGCCGCGTCGCGATCCGGTGCGGGCGCCTGATCGATGGTGTGAACGCCGCTCCGCGCGTGAACGCCGTCATTCTGATTGAGGGCGAGCGCATTCGGGAAGTGGGCGCGGGGCTCGCCATTCCCACGGGAGCCGAGGTGATCGACCTTAGCCATTCCACCGTGCTCCCGGGACTGATCGACAACCACACCCACGTCATGCTGAACGGCGATATCACGGTGGCCGACTACGACGAGCAGTTGCTGAAGCAATCGATTCCCTACCGGGCGATCCGCGCCACCGTGAATGTGCGCACGGCACTGATGCACGGCTTCACCGCCATGCGCGATCTCGAAACCGAAGGCGCGATGTACGCCGACGTGGACGTGAAGACGGCGATCAACCGCGGCATTATCCCCGGGCCGCGCATGTTCGTGGCCACGCGCTCGTTCGCGCCCACCGGCTTTTACCCGCTGCTCGGCTATTCGTGGGAGATCAAGGTGCCCAAAGGCGTGCAGGAAGTCGATGGCGCGGACAACATCCGGCGCGCCGTGCGCGAACAGGTGAGTTACGGCGCCGACTGGATCAAGTATTACTCCGACCTGCACTATTTCCTGAAAGACGGCGCGCTGCACTCCAGCCCGAACTTCACCGACGAAGAGGCGCGCGCGCTGGTCGATGAGACGCACCGGCTCGGCCATAAAGTGGCGGCGCACGCCATGGGACGCGAGGGGATCGACCAGGCACTGCGCGCGGGCGTGGATACGATCGAGCACGGCGACGGGCTCGACGACGAGCTGATGGACCTGATGGTGCGGCGCGGCGTCTACTGGTGCCCGACGATTTATGTCGGCGTGTACGTGGCCGAAGGACGCGCCGCGGGGGGCGCGCCCATCTGGGTCAAGATGAAGGAACTGGCGGCCGCCGCGTTCGCCAAAGCCGTCAAGAGGGGCGTGCGCATCAGCTTCGGTACCGACGCGGGCGGCTTCGCCTGGACCGAAAATCAGGCCAAGGAATTCGCGTACATGGTGAAGTACGGCATGACGCCCATGCAGGCCATCCAGTCGGCCACGTCGGTGGCGGCGGCGCTACTCGATCAGCAGGAAAATCTCGGCTCGATCACCGCGGGGAAGTACGCAGATATCATCGCGGTGGACGGCGACCCGCTGAGCGACATTACGGAGCTGGAGCGGGTGAAGTTTGTGATGAAGGGCGGGGAAGTGGTGGGGCGGTAGAGAGGGCTGAAGCTCGAGAATGCCTGGACGGTTTGTCGGTTCTAATGAGGTCCAGGAGGAGGCGGATTTTTCTGGAAAACGTTCGCGCTGTCCCTAGGTTTGTCGTCCCTAGGTTTGTCACCTGCTTCGCGAAGTGCCTGCCCTTTTTGCGATCTCCGAGTGGGTGATCCTCTGTTTGTGTACGATGTCCTTCAGGCGCTTGAGCAGCGCATGCTGAACCTGCCACTCCTTTGCCTCCGCGGCGATCTTCTGCAGAATTTCCAGCGCAAGCCCAACTGTTGTCTTGCCGGACCCGTTGTTGCCGATTAGCAGAACGGAAGACTGGCTCGAGACGGGCAAAGTGAAGTTTGTCAGACAGCGGAAATTATGTACATAGAGCCGGCGTATCACAAAAGGATGATACACGATTGCAGGGCCACGCTGTGTCCCAGTGCCGCATCCGGACGACGACCGCCGTTGACCTCACTCCGCCCAAAACGCATAATCCCGCCCCGCCACTTTCCTCGTCTCCATCCAGTACTTAAACGAAAATCCCGGCCACAGCGTCGTGTTCTTCCCGTTCGCGTCCAGGTACCAGCTCTTGCACCCCGACGCCCACACGGTCCGCTTCATCCGCTCCTGGAGGCCGCGATTGAATTCGGCCTGCACTTCCGGCCGCAGATCCATCGCCGCCGCGCCCTTTTTGCGCAGCAGTTCGAGGCAACTCATCACGTAGTTCACCTGCGCCTCAATCATGAACACGATCGAATTGTGCCCGAGCCCGGTGTTCGGCCCCACCAGCATGAACAGGTTCGGATATCCCGTAATCGTGATTCCGAAATAAGCTTCGAAACCGTCGCGCCAGGCGTCGTTGAGATCGATGCCGTTCCGCCCCAGGATGCGCACCGGCGTCAGCAGGTCAGTCGCCCGGAAACCCGTGCCGTAAATCAGCGCGTCGACGGCACGCTCCTTGCCGTCCACCGTCACGATGCTGTGTTCACGCACTTCAGTAATGCTTTCGGTGACCAGCTCGACGTTCGCGCGGCCCAGCGCCGGGTAATAATCGTTCGAAATCAGAATTCGCTTGCAGCCGATCAGGTGGTCCGGCGTCACTTTCTCGCGAAGCGCCGCATCCGGGATGCTCTTCGTGATGTGCTTCCGCGCAAACTGCTCGATGCGCTTCATGAATTTCAGATTTCCGGTGAATCCCACCGCCAGCACTTCCTGGCGCCAGTAGAGAAGTTTCCGGAACAGCCACATGTAGCCCGGTGCACACCGGAACAGAGAACGCTCCCAGCGGCGGATCGGCCGGTCCATCTTGGGCGTGATCCACGGCGGCGTGCGCTGGAACACGTGAAGTTGATCCACTTCAGGAGCAATCTGCGGGATGAACTGGATCGCGCTGGCGCCGGTTCCGATCACCGCCACGCGTTTTCCGCGGAGATCGCAGGAATGATCCCACTCGGCGGAATGGAACGCGCGCCCTTGGAAGCGCTCCAGACCGGGAATCCGTGGGTACGCCGGCCGGCTGAGCGGGCCCATCGCCAGCGCCACGGAGCGGGCGGTGAAAGTCGCGCCATCTAGAGTTTCGACGCGCCAGAGATGCGCGCCTTCGTCAAACACCGCCTCGCGAACTTCGCTTCCGAAGCGGATCGACGGGCCCAGATTGTACTTCTCGACGCAGTGCTTCAGGTAATTCCAGATCTCCGGCTGCGTCGGGTACATGCGCGTCCAATCCGCATGGCACTCGAACGAGAAAGAGTACAGGTGTGACGGAATGTCGCAAGCGCAGCCGGGATAGGTGTTGTCCCGCCACGTGCCGCCGATATCCGCTGCGCGCTCGAGGATCAGGAACGAATCCATCCCCGCCCGGCGCAGTTGGATCGCCATGCAGAGTCCCGCAAATCCACTACCGACAATGAGAACGTCGACGTTTGTCGGCAACCCGCCGCTCCCGTTCGCCGGAGCGGCCATCGTTTTCAAAAATGCCGCCGCCTCGGCGAGCGACTGGCCGCCCTCGGGCACGAAGTAATGAAACAACTGCCACACGTGCGGGACGGCATCCCAAACCTTTAACTCCACCGGCACGCCGTCGGCGCGGGCGCGCTCGGCCAACTCGGTCGAATCATCCAGCAGGGTCTCGTCCTTGCCAACATGGATCAGCATGGGCGGCAGACCTCGCAGGTCGGCATAAAGAGGAGATGCCATAGGGTCGCGCGGATCTGCGCCACATAGGTAGAACCCCGCCCCGCGCGCCAGGCCTTTCGCGTGAAACATCGCGCAGCGCTTGTCGTTGGTCTCGCGCGATTTCCCTCTGCCGGCAAGGTCCGTCAGAGGCGAAAAGAGCGCCGCCGCGACGGGCAGCGCATCCCCTTCGTCACGCAGCTTGAGTAGCGTCGCCAGCGCCAGACCGCCGCCCGCCGAATCGCCGGCGATGACCATCGGCGTCGATGCGCCGGTTTCTGCGCGAACCGCGCGATACGCCGCCACGGCGTCCATCACGGCCGCCGGGAAAGGATTCTCCGGAGCCAGCCTGTAATTGGGTGCGAAGACTTTGAATCCCTGCCTGGCGAAGGCGGTTGTGAAAGCGCGATGCGTCCGCGCCGAGCACGCAAAGTAACCGCCGCCGTGTAAGTAGAGCAGCACCGCGGCGCTTGGCCTCGATTCGCCCTCGACCCATTCGCCGGGAATCCCTCCGAGCGTCTCCTGCGCAATGCGAACGTCCGCGGGAGTCTTGAACCAATTGAGGTTCAGAATGGCGCGCGCCTTTAGGGCGTCCTTCGCGCGCGCGAGCCTCCGCTTGAACGTGTGCCGCAGCACGAAACTCACGAAATGGGCTTGCCAGCTTGCCATCACGGAATCGGGACGGATTTTCGAATCACGCCTTGCGCTTCCGCTTGGCTTCGCGGCGCGCAGGTTTCGCCGGCTGGGCCAGGCGCGCCTCCAGTTCTTCGATGCGGCGGCGAAGTGTTTCGGTTTCGCTCGTGTCCGGCGTCGGCGCCTGCGCCGGCGTGGGCGGCCACGGCCGGCTCCCCAGCAGGTTGCGCACGTATTCGAGCGGGCTGGTTACCGCGCTCTTGGCCTCGGAAATTCCCGTGCGAAGTTTCTCCGAACCTGTCGCGGCAGCCTGTTGAGCCTTCTGATACAGATCGAACGTGCTGTTCAGATACCACGAGAGAAAATCATGCGTGGCCTGGTCGGACGCCGTGACCAGCTGGCGCAGGAGTTGCAGCGGCAGCGCGGTCTCCTGATCGCGGGCATTCTCCATAACGATCTGGGTCAAGACCATGGAGGTCAAATCGTTTCCGGTGCGGGCGTCCACCACCTGCACGTCGATCCCGTCGCGGATCATTTTCGCAATGTCCTCGAGCTTCACATAACGGCTGGCGCTCGAATCGTACAAGCGCCGGTCCCCGTATTTTTTGATGACAACACTGGGCTTGCTCATGTGTTCTCCCGTACAGAGAATCAGATCTGATTTACCTTGACAGCCTGAAACAGGAGCCGTATACTCATTTCGGATACTGCACTGCAGTATACCGCAAGGATTGAGGAGAGTAAACATGCCTGCTACAGAACAAGCCACTTCTCGAGACCTCTCGCCGGCAGGCCGGCTGGCGGGTTGGGCTCGACAAGGGATTGAAAGTTTCGTCGCCGCACAAAAGATCTTGCTGGATCTTACGGCTCACCAAAATGCGCTGGCTGTCGGAGTCATCCGCGAACGTCTAAGCCAGCCTACTTTCCGGCCGGACCTTATGATCGCCAAAGTTGCCGACAAGGGCATCGAAAACTTCACCTCCGCGGGGAAGATTCTGCTGGACTTAGCGTCCGGCGAGGCCGCCCTGATGGTGGATGGAGTCAAGGAGGGCCTGCGCCTTCCCGTGCCCGCTGCTGCCATGGTCGACGTGGTACGGCACAGGGTGGACACGCTCATCCACATGCAGAAGAATCTGCTGGATGCGGCTGCCGAGCAAACCCACACCGTCGCCGAATCTTACAAAGAGGGCAACGGATTGACAGCGGCCGGCAAGAGCGCCGCTGAACTGGCGCGGCAGGGAATTGAAGGTTTCATCGAAACCGAGAAGAAGTTCCTCGACTTGGCTGCCGAAGAGGTGACCGCCGCCACCAAGAACGTCAAGGAGGGGCACAAGCCCACCCGGGCCCGGACGAAGGTCCTGACCGAGATGGCGCGGGAAGGCGTTGAGAAATATATCGATGCACAGAAAAAGCTCCTGAACCTGGCCATCCATCAGTTGGAGGAGGCCAGCAAGCCCGAGCCTGCCGCAACCCACGCGGAACCGACTACCTCTTTCGCCGAAGTGACGCAAAAGAGCGTTCACAATGTGGTGACGGCTCAGAAAGCTCTGATGGACCTCGCCATGAAGCCGATGAAAGCAACGGCCAAGAACGGGGCTCCAAAGGCGACTCGCCCGAGGCGCAAGAAATAGCGCGCCGAAACACGGGCATCCGGCCGCACTCCCCCGCGCCGGCCCTTTCCGCTTCGGCGGCGAGGGCTGGCGGCGGCCGGTGAGTTCTAGTACTCTCAAAAAAAAGGGGTTTATATATTTGTAACAGAGGTGGCGTTGGGTAAACTGGACAAGAATGAGGCCACGTCGCCGCCTCGTAATGCAAGAGGAGTATGAAGCCGTGCCGTTGCCGATCTGGCAGGAGCTGCTGGTCGGTGTTGAGATGGCTTTCCTCCGGATTTCACCGGTTTACTGGGGGCACGGCGTTCCCCGCGGGGATGGGTCGGGCGTGGTGGTGGTTCCGGGCTTTCTGGGCACGGATTTCTACTTGGGTGAATTCCGCACCTGGCTTCGCCGGATCGGCTACGAAACCTATTACTCCGGCATTGGCCTAAACGCGGAGTGCCCGAATCTGTTGATCCGGCAGCGCTTGGATGAGGCCATCCAAAAGGCCTACGAATCCACCGGCAGAAAGATCCACCTGATTGGCCACAGTTTGGGGGGTACGATCGCCCGTTCGTTCGCATCACAGAAGCCCGATCGCATCGCTTCGGTGATCACGTTGGGTGCGCCGCTGCGGGGTGTTATTGCCCACTCTGCCATCCTCAACACCGCCGAACTGGTGAGGAAGCAGATCCTGGAAAGGAACGGCAAGAAGGTGCTACCGGACTGCTACACCGGCTCGTGCACGTGCAGGTTCCTCGAATCGCTGAAGGGGCAGTTTCCCAGATCCGTGCGGGAGACCGCCATCTACACCAAGACAGACGGCATTCTGGATTGGAAGGTTTGCCAGACGGGCGATGAGAGCGTGGATTTTGAAGTCTCCGCCACACACATCGGCCTCGTATTCAGCCCCATTGTCTATAGTCTTGTCGCCCGCCGTTTGGCCGGGCAGTAACCCTCCGGCAGGAGGTACCGTGGAGCACCACCGAATAAAGATCGAGACGGATGAGCTGCAGGAGGCTTTGGGACCGTTTCTGCACGGTTACAAAACCACAGCCGCGCGGATCAGCGCCATCGAAGCCGCACTCGGCAGCGCGGCCGGCAAGTTCTGGCGCGACGAGCTGGGAAAGTGGACCGTGCGCATGGTGCCGGTGGATCTGCTGGTTCCCGAGGAGTACCGCCGGTGGCGGCCTTTGGTGCGGGACGCGATGGGGTTCGTGGTATCCCGGCTTGCCGCCAACCGCCTGGCCCCCAAAGTCGTGGAGCAGATGGAACTGGCGGCGGATACGCCTCCAGAAGCGCGGCTGCTGCGATTCATTGCGAAAGTGCCCGGGCTGCAGAAGATCGGCCAGGTGCTGGCGCGCAACCGCAAGCTCGATCCGCGGGTGCGGCGAGCCCTCTCCGAGTTAGAGAACGGGATCTCGGACGTGAGCATCAACGAGATTCGCGCGATCATCGTCCAACAGTTGCGGCCGCAACTTGCCAAGTACGCCGTCGAGATTGACTCAGCTATCCTCTGCGAGGCCAGCGTCAGTGCGGTGGTGCGTTTCACCTGGCGCAACCCGGAAAGCGGGCGGCGCGAGCGCGGCGTGTTCAAGGTTTTGAAGCCCTACATCCCGAGCTGTTATGCGGAGGACATGAAGATCCTTCAGCACCTCGCCGGATATCTGGCGCGCAAGCACCGGGCTGGTGGTGTGCGTTTAGGCGGCTTGGCCGAGACGCTTACCGAAATCCGGCTTCTGCTGGAGCGCGAAGTGGACTTCCGCGGGGAACAGACGACGCTGCTAAACGCGCTACAGATGTATCGCTCCGTCCCGGGAGTTCGCGTGCCACGGCTGATTGAGCCGCTCTCCACCGACATCATCACGGCCCTGACCCAGGAGAGCGGGGTGAAAGTCACCGAGGCCCTGGGCCGGGCGGACACGGACCGTGCCTCCGTTGCGGAGCGACTGGCCGAGGTCCTCATCGCCATCCCCGCGCTGACCCGGGACAAGGACGCCGTTTTTCATGCGGATCCGCATGCGGGCAATCTGCTCTACGACAAGCGGCGCGGAGAGCTGGTGATCCTGGACTGGGCTCTGACCGAACACCTCACCCGCGCGCAACGCAAAAACGTACTGATGCTTGTGCTCATGATGATTTTGCGAGATGTCGATGGCGCATGCGGGGCGGTAGAGCGTCTGCGCCAGCGTCACGCCGCTGAGGATCAAGAGCAAACACGCATTGTGCGCGAGCACGTCAAGCGCTTTCTGGACGCGCTGCCCCTGTTTGAGGTGCCGGCCGCCATGGGCGCGATGCGTCTGCTGGATGAGATTGCCATGGAGGGAGTACGGTTTCCAGCCGCATTGCTCATGTTCCGCAAGGCCTCGTTCACGCTGGATGGCGTGTTAGAAGATATCGCGGGATCCAGCATTCGCATGGACTCTGCGATCACGCGCTATGCGCTCGAGCACTGGGCGGCAACCTGCACGGCCTTGTTCTCACTGCTTTCGCCCAGCGACTGGATGGCGCTCGACTGGAGCGCTATGACGTTCGCCT
This sequence comes from Terriglobia bacterium, assembly GCA_020073305.1. Lineage (GTDB taxonomy): Bacteria > Acidobacteriota > Terriglobia > Bryobacterales > Bryobacteraceae > QHXW01. Next base: position 28,089 of record JAIQFK010000015.1, on the reverse strand, counting down.
CCCGCATGGGTGCGCGCGTGGTGTTGCGGCCGTGGACGTGGGTCCCGGAGCTGCTGCACAGTCGGGCGGCGCAAACCGCGCAGTGAGAGCGTCTCAGGTTCAGCGCCTACGAGAACTGATCCGCCTCCGCATGGCAGAACGAACCCTAGTGTCGTAGCGGTTGCGCAATCGCGATCGGTGAGGCGCAATGGTGATTGAGTAAACTGTCCCCGAAACGACCGGTGCAGTAACTTATTCCTGGTGTCGAGCTTTCTGAGAACGGCAATGCCGCCGATAGGACTTATCGTTTGCCTTACACTTGCAGCAGTAACCATGATTTGTGCAGGAGCACTCTTGGCGATCAGTCCTGCTGCATTCGTTCGAATCTACCGGCGAATAGCCATTGGCGATTATTACGCAAGAAGCGCCGAATGGGGACAAAGTATTCAGGGGTTAGGCGGCCGAATAGCTGGCTACATCTTGTTTATGTTTGGCCTAGGCAGCCTCTATCTCTTGCTAAAGGTTCTGCGAATTCTTTGATGGACTTAACTAGGAAACTCGGGAGAGTACACTCAAACGCGGTTTCTGAGAATCTGGCTTCGTTCCAGCCGACCTACAACACCGCTACCAACCAGTTCGCTACGCTTCCCGCGGCCACGCCCACCTACGATGCCAACGGCCAGCTCACGTATGATGGTTTTCACGACTACCAGTGGGATGCCGACGGCAACCTGGCGTCGTTGGATAATGGGACTGTCGTGAGCACCTACGATGCCCTGGGCCGCCGGGTGGAGCAAGTACCCTCAAGCGGCGCGAGCACGCAGATGGTCTGGGACCCGGTGGGCTGGCGGCGGGCGGCCATGAACGGGCAAACGCTCTCACGCGGATTGATTCAACTGCCGGGCCAGAGCCAGGCGAGTTATTCCAGCAGCGGGTTCCTTGCCATCCGGCATGCCGACTGGCTGGGCAGCACGCGGCTGGCCAGGCGATCACGAGGAATGTAATAAGATTTTACCGTCAATTTTGAAGGAGATGCTGTGGTCTATATCCCGCAGGGCGCTCAATGGTACATAGCGGAGATCATCGAGGAAATCTGTATTGAGGACGACAATAGGAATGTTGTTCATAAGAACCTTCTGTTGATTCACGCAGACTCTCCGGAGGCAGCTTATGCACGATGTTTGGAGATAGGGAGTCAATCAGAAAGTTCATATTTGAATCCAGATGGCAAGAACGTGACGTCACATTTTCGAGGTGTAAGTTATCTGAATGTCATCCACGATGATCTGGAGGATGGTGCCGAATTACTCTATGAAAGAAGAATTTCTGTCGGAGAAGAGGAGATTCTCAAATGGGTCCGTCCTAAGGAAGAACTGGATTTATTTCGGGACCGGGACGACGCAATCGATTGCCCCAATTATAGTTCAAAGGACGTTTTGAACGACGCCATCAGACTGATCGAGCAAGAGCCTAAACTGTAATAGCTCAGACTTGATCTGACATAGTTGGTTAGATCAAGCAGCCGCATCGGCGACCGCGCCTCCGCCTCCGCTCCGCTGCGCAGGGCTCCGCTCCGGCTCCGGCGCTGCGTTCGGAGCGAAGGGGACAGCCTGAAGTGACTCCTTCGCGAATGCCGATCCGTGGACACACCGGTCTGTCCCTTTCGATCATCCAACTCGCATTGCTCAAGCTGGGGACGGACTTGGCATTGCGGAATAACAGCGAGGAGGGCCAATGTCGTGAGCACCTACGATGCCCTGGGCCGCCGGGTGGAGCAAGTACCCTCAAGCGGCGCGAGCACGCAGATGGTCTGGGACCCGGTGGGCTGGCGGCGGGCGGCCATGAACGGGCAAACGCTCTCACGCGGATTGATTCAACTGCCGGGCCAGAGCCAGGCGAGTTATTCCAGCAGCGGGTTCCTTGCCATCCGGCATGCCGACTGGCTGGGCAGCACGCGGCTGGCCACGGCGCCGGATGGGACGTACCTGGGTTCTGCCGCCGTGTCGCCCTATGGCTACATCTACGCATCCGGCGGATCGCCGCAGATGAACTTCACCAACCAGCGCATCACACTCGCCAGCGACCTGTGGGACTTCCCGGCGCGCGAGCTGCATCCGGTGCAGGGCCGCTGGATTTCTCCCGATCCGGCGGGCTTAGCGGCGGTGGATATCACCGACCCGCAGACGTGGAACCGGTACCCGTACGTGCGGGACACGCCGACAGTGCTGACGGATCCGAGCGGGCTGGGGTGCGGAGACCCGGATACTTGGGATCCAACCACTAATACCCTCACGGCTTCACCCTGCGATCCGGGCTGGATCTGTAAGTGGTTGCCGTATCTCTGTTCGTCAGGCGGGAGCGGTGGACCCCATCCGAGTGGCGGTGGTGGCGGGGGCGGAGGTGGTGGGGGCGGAAAGCCAACGGGACCTGTGCAAAAGGTCAAGAATGCGATTTGTGCAAACCTTCCCCAAGGTCGCACGTTCGGCGCTAGTGGTGGAGTTGGCGGTATTGGAGGGCAGACTGGGGGTGTGGAGCTAGTATTCAACTATAGTTCAGGACAGGCTAGCCTATTCGAGTTCGGCGGTCTGCAGTTCGGCTGGAATGGGATTGCGCAAGGTTCTGTTTATTCGGGCTTCATTTCTGGACCGCTCGGCGCCGACAACAGCGGTTACAAAGGTGGGTTCACCACGGTGGCGGTCTCAGTTCCTACTCCCGTGCCTGAGGTGTCGGGAATGGGTTTGACATCAGGGGCCGGCAACGGCGTGGGAGCGGTTGGGGGCGGCGTTGGTGCAAGCCTGGTCGGACGCTATGGAGCTACGATTTCACAAACGGGCTACACGGCGCCACAGCAGCTCGGAAAATACTGGCCACTCCTCGCAGACCCTCTCGACCAATTCTTGTTCGTAGCGCAGCAGGCATGCCGATGAACGGAATCTCCGTCAGGTCCCTGCTGATTCTCGCGATCGGTGCCACCATGGCGATCGCTGCCAACATGCTGACGTTAGTAATGATTGGCCAGATTAATCGGAAGCTGCCCGAAAGCGAGCAGATCTCGTACATCTTTTGGGGTATCGGAAAGGTTCTGAGGTACCATCGCCAATACTACCCAAGGAGCTGGCTTCCTTACCTCTCGCTGGCCTGTGGCGCTCTGATGATTGCCTCGTGTGCTATTCTCGCCTGGAGCCTCGGGCTATTGAGGTGGGGACGCTGAGCGAAGCGCGGAAACGCACGACGCGGTAAACTCAGGAACTCCGGTAACCCCGGACGGGAGAGAACCCAGGGACAGCCCGCGGGAAATGCGGGACAGTACACTCAATACACGGTTATTCGCTCGCAGAAATCCGATTTGAGTGTACTGTCCCGAGTTTCCTTCGAGTTTCCTGGCCGAGTTTCCTGCCAGTTTCCTGCCGAGTTTCCTTTTGAACTGGGCCAAATGTAGTTGCCAAAAGCAGCCAGGCGGTTCGCTCCGGCTGACACGGCCGTTTGGCGGGCCGCCCACGGGCCAAGACCTGGAGTCGTGGTGTTGCGGCCGTGGACGTGGGTCCCCAGCCTGCTCCAGCACGGCGCGGCGCAGCAGCTTCAGTAAGTGACTCACCAGCAAGCCAAAAAGCCACTTTTCTCTGCCGACATTGGAACGAGAATTGCACCTGCGCAGCCTCTAAGGACCAAATGTCATGAAAAGGGGCCGGATCGGGGGAGCCCGGCGCGGTATCACTGACCCGGCTGGGTGTATACGCTCAGGCCGCGAAGGGGGAGCCCCACGGTGCAAAACGAGAGTATAAGCTCTTTTTACCTAAATCAGGCAGGAGGCATGTCATGGAAGCAGCAGCGATGGCCGAAGAACTCGCCGAAGTCACCCAATGGGATGATGCTCCTCCACCCAGGTTTGAGGAGGAGGAACTGGACATTCTGGCCTTCAAACTCTGGAAACGGGCGAACGGTTCGGAACCGACGGCGGACGAATACTGGTTGAGCGAGGAAGAGGCACTACGATGCCACGCCAGTTGCCTGTAGAGGCGGCCGCCGGCGTTGGGGGAAAGGGGAAGGCGGCCCGCCGACGCGCGGCACAAGAGCAGGCAGACCTGAAAACTGAGCTGGCTGCGCGCCGCTTGTCCGCGGTAGACGCTGCCTTTCTTTACATTGAGCGCAAGGAAATCCCCTTGCATATGGCCTTGGTTACCGTGTTTGATGGCCCGATACCCTTCGAGGAGTTCGTCGCCAGCATCCAGGCGAAGATGCATCTGATTCCGCGTTATTCGCAAATCGTAGAGCTGACGCCGTACAATCTCGGCTACCCGAACTGGAAGGACGACCCGCAGTTCGACATTCGCCGGCACATATTTCGCGTGACCCTGGAACCTCCGGGCGGAGACGAGGAACTGGAAGATCTGGCCGGGCGCATCCTCAGCCAATTGATGGACCGCAGCAAGCCGCTGTGGGACATTTACGTCATCGACGGCCTGAAGGACGGCCGCGGGGCCATGATAGCGCGCGTGCATCACGCGCTGGCGGACGGCGTAACGGGAATGGCGATTCTGAACATGCTGTTCGACGCGACGCCAAATGCACTTCCTCCCGTGCGCAAGCCGCGCTCTGAACCATCAAAGACCGCGCCGGCGGAACCCTCGCTGGCGGAGGCCATTGGCAAGGTGATCGAGAACACTATTGACGGAGTGATCGCCGCCGAAGCGAGTCTGGCGGGTTTCGCAAGAGCCCTCTTGAGTGATGCGAGCTGGGGTGATCTCAAAGGAATTGCCGGTTTGCTGCCGGAACTGGCTGTATCCGTCGAGAGGCTTCCGTTCAACAAGCTGTGCGCCGGCGATCGGAAGTTCTGCTGGGCGGAGTTCGATTTCGCCGACGTGAAGGCCATCCGAAAGGCCGCCGGCGGCACGGTCAATGACATTATCCTGGCGGTGCTGACCCGGGCGCTGGCGCGCTACCTGAAACGGCACCATCAAAGTGTGGTCAACCGATTCGTGCGCATCATTTGCCCGGTCAGTCTGCGGCAAGGCGAGCAAAACGGGGTGTTGGGCAACCAGATCTCGTTCATGCCGGTGGCGCTGCCACTGGATGTGACCGACCCTGTCCGGATGCTGAAGGCCGTCTCGAGCAGGACGGAGACCATGAAGCGCTCGGGCGCCGCCGACCTGGTGTCACTGGCGGCAGGTTGCATCGCCGCCGCTCCGCCTCCACTGCAGGCGCTGTTCTGGAAAGGCATTTCGCAGGCGAGGCTGCCCGTACCGCTGTTCAATATCATCTGTACCAACATTCCAGGGTCGCCCACGCCTCTCTATGCGGCCGGGAGGCGGATGATTGCGTCGTATCCGCAGGTGCCGACCGGCTATGAATTGGGCATCAACTGCGCCGTGCAGAGCTATGACGGAAAGCTCTTTTTCGGACTCATCGCGGATTCTCGAGTAGGCCGGGACGTGCACCGGCTGCGCGATTTCCTCAACGTATCATTCCGTGAACTACGCCGGGCCGCGGGGGTGAAGACGGCACCGCGCAAGCCGCGCCAGAAGAAAACCGAGGCGGCGAAAACCGAGATCGCGAAACTTCCGGAGTTGGTGCCGGCGGTGGCACCCGAGCCGGAGGCGGAAGCGCCGTCCGACACGCCACCGCAGACTCCGCTGGGGGTGAGCGACAAGCACGCTGCGTAACGGGCAGAGAGGAATTGCGAGATGGCGAACGCGCTTTCCGCTTCCTTTGGTCGCGGCTAAGCGACGGGTACGTGATTCGTGAAGTTGGTTGAACTTATCTTAGAGGGGGAATAGACGGATGCCAGACAATGGCGCAAGCCTCAGTGAAGAGCGGATTGCTTACCTGGAAGGACTAGTCAGCCAGGCCCGAACCGCGGCCGCGGTCTTTACGCAATATACGCAAGAAGACGTCGACCGCATCGTCAAACAGATGGCCATGGCCGGGATGGAGCAAGCTCAATATCTGGGCCGCATGGCGTTTGAGGAGACCCGGCTCGGCGTTCCCGAGGACAAGGCCATCAAGAACATGGTGGCCACGGAGTTTGTCTACAACTACGTCCGGGACAAACGTACCGCCGGCGTCATTCGTGAATTTCCGGAACGCGGTCTGGTGGAGGTAGCGGAACCGATCGGGGTGATCTTCTCGCTCCTGCCGATTACCAACCCCACGTCTACGGTGTTGTTCAAGTGCATCATGGCCATCAAGACGCGCAACGCCGTCGTTTTCGGTCCCCACCCGATGGCCGCGCGCTGCTGCCAGGAGGCCATGCGGATCATGTATGAGACGGCGGTGAAGCATGGCGCGCCGGAAGGCGTTTTTACGTGCATTCAATCGCCCACCCTGGCGGACAACGCCTACCTCATGCATCACAAAGATGTCGCGCTGATTGATGCCACTGGCGGGCGGGGCGTGGTCAAGGCCGCGTATAGCTCCGGCAAACCAGCCTTAGGGGTCGGGGCGGGGAATACACCAGTCTACCTGGACAAAACGGCGGACCTGGACATGGCGGTGGTGGACATCATCACCTCCAAAACGTTCGATAACGGCACGATTTGCGCCTCGGAGCAGACGGTGGTGATGGATGACGAGATTTATGACCGCGTGCTGAAGAAATTTGCAGACCTGGGCGCACACATCTGCAATGAGAACGAGGCGGCATTGCTGGGACGCATGCTGGTTGATTCCGAAAAGGGAATGGCACGGCCCATGGCCACCGGGCAGAAAGCCACCGATATCGCGCGCGCGGTGGGTCTTTCCGTCAAGCCGGACACGAAACTTTTGATCGCGCCGATTCAAGGTGTGGGCCGCGAACATCCGCTGTCGGTGGAGAAGCTATTCCCGGTGCTGGCGGTCTATCGGGCGCATTCCGTCGAAGAGGCGCTGCGGGTGTGTGTAGACGTGAATCATGCCGGGGGAATCGGGCATACGGCTGTGGTTTTCTCGCGCAACGATGAAGTCATCCGGAAGTTCAGCGAGGTGATCAACGCCGGGCGCGTGATTGTGAATTCGCCAGGATCCATCGGAGCCATTGGCGGCGTTTACAACGACATGGTTCCCACGTTTTCATTTGGCTGCGGGACCGGCGGCGGCAACAGCACCACGGATAACGTCAATGTGTTTCACTATCTAAACGTCAAACGCGTGGCAAGGAGGACCCAAGCCCCTATGTGGTTCCGAGTTCCGAATCAAATTTACTTCAACATGAACGCGGTGGAGGCGCTGGGCCAATTCCCATCGCGCTCGACGATCATCGTCACCAATCCGTCCATGGAGCAATTCGGCCATGTAGACGTCGTCCGGCGGCACCTGCCGGAGCAGACACTCGTCCATGTTCTCACCATTCCCGATGCGGAGCCCGAAGCCGCGGTCATCATGCAGGGACTGGAGACGATCAATTCCTACAAAGCCGATCAGATCGTGGCGCTGGGCGGCGGGAGTGTGATCGACGCGGCGAAGATCATGAAACTCAAGTACGAATTTCCGCAGGCTGACCTTGCGGAGCTGGGCGCGCCGTTTTTGGATATTCGCAAGCGCATTGTGCAATTCCCAATGGAAAAGACAAACCAGGCGCGGTTGATTGCCATCTCGACAACCAGTGGAACGGGGAGCGAAGTCACGCCGTTTGCGGTTCTGTTCGACAAAGAGCACGGCCGCAAGGTAACGCTCGCCGACTACTCGCTGACTCCGGACGTGGCGATTGTCGATCCGCAGTTCGTCATGTCCATGCCGAAGGGCCTGACCGCGGATACCGGCATCGACTGCCTGACCCACGCACTCGAAGCCGCGGTTTCGGTTTACGCTTCCCCTTACACCGATGCCAACGCCTTGCAGGCGATTCAACTGGCGTATAAGTACCTGCCCATCGCATATGAACAGCCCAAGAATGAAGAAGCGCGCACCATGATGCACAACGCCGCGTGCATTGCGGCGCTGGCGTTTTCGAACGCATCGGTGGGAGTGAATCACGCGCTGGCACATGCCTTCGGCGCGCGGTTCCGCGTGGCACACGGCCGGGCGAACGCGCTCATGTTGCCGCATGTCATCCGGTATAACGCGTCAGTGCCCACCAAGTTCATGCCGTCGCCGCATGTGCGAGCGTATACCGCGCACAAGAAATACGCGGCGATCGCGGACTTGCTGGGTCTGGGCGGCAGCACGGTTGAGGAAAAGGTGAACAACCTGGTGGAGGCGACGGAAGAGTTACTCGACCGGTTGGCGGTACCGAAGTCGATCGCCGCACTGGGAATTTCGAAAGAAGACTTCGAACGAGCGGTGCCGGATCTGGTCAAGATTGCCTTTGAGGATCCTTCGTGGCGGCCGACGAATCCGCGCATGCCACTCATCAACGAACTGGCCGAACTGCTTTGGGCCGCATATCGGGGGCGAGGCGTGGCGAAGGTGGCCGGTGTATCTGAACAAGAAGTAGCCAAGGATGGAGCGCATGCCAGTGAATACAGTGTTGCTTGACATTAATGGAGCGCGCGTGGCCCCTGCTTTGCAGGAGGCCCTCGAGAAGCTGGACGGCGCTGGTGGCGAGGTGGTGTTGAATTTCACTTCCGTCGACCGTGTCGATCCGAATGCGCTCAAGGCGCTGGAGAAGTTAGCAGGCGCCGCTGACGACAAAGCCGTCAAGATTGTGTTGCGAGGCGTCAACGTAGGCACATACAAAGCGTTAAAGCTGATGAAACTGACGCCGCGATTCTCATTTCAGAGCTGAGAGAAGAGGGCGTTCATTACCGGAGCGACGGAACCGGGCAACAGCCGGTGAGCGGGATCGATTGCTCCGGGACGATTTCAGATCTCGCAGGCCCCGGCGTGGACTGATCCGGCCGGTGGCGGGACCGATTTCCGTCTTATGGGGGGCCCCCGATGATCAAAAGATATTCCGCGTGCGTTGTTCTTTTTCTTGGCTGCTCAGCGTTGCTGGCGCAAGAGGCGGCTTTCCAGCCAGCGGTTGCGTATCCCGTTCAAAAAGGTCCGATCGTCATCGCCACCGCGGATTTCAACCATGACGGAAAGCCGGATATCGCGGTGGCCAACGCCACCACGCCGTCCATATCGGTCTTGCTGGGTAACGGCGACGGGACCTTTAAAGCCCCGTTGAACCACCCGCTCACCCTTCAGTGCCAGATCAATTACCTGGCGGTTGCGGACTTCAACAAGGATGGGAATCCCGACCTGCTGGGCATCTGCGTGTTTGGCACCGACCTGCTCGTTCTTCCCGGCAAAGGGGACGGCACATTCGGGGACCCCGTAAGTACGCCGCTTTCCCAGGAAGCCCTTGCGGGCAACTTTATAGCCATCAACCTGGGGCTTGCCGTCGCCGATTTCGATAGCGACGGGAAGTTAGACATCGCGATTGTGTTGGGGAATATCACGTCGAATGCTACCAACGCACATCTGCTGCGGGGCCATGGCGACGGGACGTTTGCGGCGCCGGAACCGATCGGCTTCGGCGGCGCCGGGGTGATTTCGCTGGCCACGGGTGATTTCAACGGGGACGGACATGCTGACCTGGCGGCCTTGGTTGAGGTGGACACCGGCCAATCGTTTGATACCACCGTTGTCATCACCCTCGGCGCGGGAGACGGATCTTTCCACACGGGAGCGTCCTATACTCCACTGTTCGGCGGCGGGTCGTCGATCGCCGTCGGCGATGTAAACGGAGATGGAATTGCCGATCTGGTGGTGTATGGAATGTCCCTCACCCGCGCCACTTCGAACACGAGTGTCGCGGTGTACACGGGAAAAGGGAACGGCACCTTCAAGGCAGTCTCGTACATCAGTGACCCCGCGGGCAGCCTTGCGATGGGCCTGAGCCTTGCCGAGCTCGGCGGTACGGGCAAGGTCGACATAGTCGAGGGGCTGGAGTTTGGAAGTTCTTCGACCCCGCCGGGCGCCATCATCCATCGAGCCGGGAACGGGGACGGCACGTTTCAGGATCCGGTGGTCATTTCGCTGCGGCAGGACGATGTGCCGCTTTCGATTCTGGTTGGTGATTTCAACGGTGACGGCCGTCCCGATATTGCGGCGGCGGCGATGTCCTCGGCCGCTCTGGTGGCCACCGGCACGGTCATCCAGTCCGGGTTCAACAGCACTACCACGATCCTTGCGGGTCTCCCGGCCGGAGTTGTAGATGTTCTGCTGAACAGTACGACAACTTCACTCACCTTTACAAACACGAATGCCGCCAGCTTTCAGCCGGGTCCGTTGGCGGCGGACTCGATCGTTAGCGCGTTCGGCACCGGCCTGGCATCCGGTACGGCCACGGCCAAGACCCTTCCGCTCCCCAAAAACCTCGGGGGGGACACAGTCAATGTCAAAGACTCTGCCGGAACGACCCGGCAGGCGCCGCTGTTCTACGTGTCGTCCACACAAATCAACTACGGAATTCCGGAGGGGACCGCACTGGGGGCGGCGACCATCACGATCGAAGGAAACGCCGACACATTCAGCACGGTGCAGCAGATTGTTTCGACTGCACCGGGGCTGTTTGGCACCAATGGACTGGCGGCGGGCAATGTCCTCACCGTCAACAATGGTGTGCAGACGGCAGCCACCACGTTCCAGGTTGACGCGTCGGGCAACGTTGTCCCCACGCCAATCGATGTCGGTAGCGGCTCGACGCAAGTGTTCCTGCTCTTGTACGGAACCGGAATCCGCCACCACAGCGGCACCGCAACGGCGACACTGGGAACCACGCAGGTAACGGCGACGTACGCGGGAGAGCAGGGAGTCTATATAGATGAAGATCAGATCAATATCCCGTTGCCGCAAAGCCTCAAAGGCGCCGGGTTGATCCATGTAACTCTCACGGTGGATGGCGAGCTAACGAACGCAGTGGACGTGCTGATTAAGTAAGGCGAATCAGAAGCTCTCAGAGCCGGCTGCCCGGGGCGATTCCAGAAACGCCGTGAGACCCTCGCGGTAGACCCAGATGGCTGGCCTCCGCGCCAGCCAGCCCAACTGCTGAAAGCGGCGCATGTAATGGGAGACTTGCCATCGCGTGGTGCCGATGGTCCTGGCCAGTTCGGAATTGGTGGGACTGAACTCCAATCGCACCCAGCCGGATGCAGGTTTGGCGGGCGCAAGGCGGGACAGCAGCCGTGCCAGCCTGCGTTCAACCCTCTCCGTCACAAAATCCCCGAGCGCCTGCTCATAGCGATCCAGGCGGAGAGCGAGACTCTTCAACAAATGCAGCGCGAAGCGACGGTCATGTTGCATGCGATCCAGCAGCTCCGATTTATGGAAGGCATGCACCTTGACCGGCGAACGGCAGGTAGCGATTTGGCCTTGGTGGCGGACGCCAAGCAGGCATTTCTCACCGAAGAAATCACCCGGTGTCAGAAAGTCCACGATGGCTCCACGGCCGTTTGCCAACTGTACACGCCCGGACCGCAGAAGATACATGCAACGCGAGGGTCGATCCAAATCAAAAAACTTTATCCCAGGGGGGAAGCCAACGGGCTTGTTGGAGCCGTGGATGAGGAAGCGAGGCATACCGGCCAACCTCTCCACTCAAGGAGACCTAAGGAAGCAGATCCTCTTGTCTGATTTCATTTTACCGCAGCCCGACCTGTCGGACGCAGTGCGAAACTGCACCATTGACAGTTCCGGCATTTCAGGCTAGAGTGCAAACAGACTCTTTCTAGCTCTTCAACGTAATTCGATTCCGCTGCCTATTTCACCGTGGTCGGGAAGAGGCAGTACGCCCTGAAGTTGCACGCAGAGGGATTGGTTGAACTCCCCGACGTGCCGGCGATAATCCGTGAACAGGTGTTGCCCTCGTAGCCCTCTTTCACGTTACCCCCGCTCACCCCGGGGCCTTCTGGAGGCGGCGAAACGTGTTAGAAGAGGTCACCAAGCAAATCATCCTGGCGGTTTTCCCTCCTGGAGAAGATCGCACATCCCTGAATAAAGTACTCGGCCATTCAGATTGGCAGTTGCAGTTCACCCACGCTCTTGCAGAGACACAAGTCGTGTTGCGTGCGTGTCCCGTCGTGGTGGTTCTCACTGAGAGCCGCTTATCGGACGGTTACTCCTGGAAAGACATTCTTCGGGAACTGCAAGGCATGCCAAGTCCACCGCCGCTCATCGTGGCCGATCGCCTGGCCGATGAGACGTTGTGGGCGGAGGTGTTGAACCTCGGCGCATACGACCTATTGACGAAACCTTTCAACGCAAGGGAAGTGCTTCATGCGTTGACGACCGCCTGCCACTTCAGCGCAGACCAAAGGGATCGGGCGGCGGTGCTCCGCAAGCCACCGGGGTCCACGGGATTTGAACAGATGCCCGGACGGCGGGAGCGCGCTGCGTTTACCGGCCGCTAGAAGGAGACCCAGATGAAAAAGCATGAAGGTGCAAGAACGATTCCGGCCACGCGGGCAGCAGTCGCGGTGGCATTCGAACGGGTTCCGGAATCCGGATCGCGTAGTTCGGCTATCGAGCACGAGGAGACCGCCCGGCTGGCGTACTCGTACTGGGAAGCCCGCGGGTGTCCGTATGGCTCACCGCAAGAGGACTGGTTCCGTGCTGAAATGGATCTCCTGCGACAGACTTCGGGAGCGGCAGCATAACGAGTCCCGGGCGATCATGAACGGGACGTGCATTGGCGTCGGAACGATTCCAGGTGCCACAAGCCTTCCGGCGTGGACTGATCCTGCCGGAGGATGTACAGATTGCCATCATCGGCTCGCACCTTGAAGAAGGCGTCACGCGGGCCATACCACCGGTCGAGCACTTCTTCGACGACATAATCGCGCCCGTCGAGCTGGAACCGCACGGGCCGCTCATCCGCTTTCCGGCCGGAATAGCACTCGACGCGCACCTTCATCTTTATTTATTATCCGGGAACGCGAGTACGCTCGGCGCTGAGTCGGCGTCAAGACGGTGGAAGAGGCAAGCCGATTCGTAAGTGATTGAAATAATTGCCTATTCATTCTGTGGAACAAATGGTCACAATGACGTACAATGTATGTACGGAGCTTTCGCGATGGCATCTGCACCCATAGCTACCCGAAAAAAGCGGATCAATGTCCGTGCGACCTCGCGCGAAGCCAAATTGATCCGCATTGGCGCGAAGTTGCGAGGCGTCAATATGACTGAGTTCATTCTCAGTAGCGCCAGCAAGGAAGCTGAGCAGATGCTCGCAGACCAACGGCACTTTGAGATCTCTGCGGAAGCCTGGAAAGAGTTCACGGCGGCACTGGACCGCCCAGCGCGAATCAAGCCCAGGCTCCAAAGATTGTTCGCGGAGCCGAGCGTACTCGACCGCTAGGTGTCTGATCCGCCTGCAATCCCGCACTACGTGCCCCCACTATCCGGAGTCGAGAAACTCGCCGAACAGCACGTCTTGGCCAAATTCGAATGTGGAAAACCATCGCTCGACGACTGGTTGAAGCGTTACGCCCTGGCCAACCAGAAACTTGATTCATCCCAAACATACGTAGTTCACAGGAACTCTGTGGTGGTCGGATATTATTCGTTGACGGCGGGCAGCGTACGCAAGCAAGAAGCCCCAGCCCGCGTAGGCAAGGGCATGCCGAATTATCCGCTCGGCGTCATTCTGCTCGCGCGCCTCGCAGTCGATCGCCGCGAACGCGGTACCGGTCTCGGCGGCGCGCTCATGAAAGACGCGCTAACCCGATGTCTGTCAGCGGCTGACACTATCGGCGCACGAGCAGTCCTCGTACATGCGCTGGATGAAGAGGCGCGTAGCTTCTACGAGCATTTCGATTTTGAGCGCTGCCCTGGCAACGACCTTCATTTGATGCTTCGGATCCAAGATCTGCGGGCGAGCGTTTCTGCCTGAAGGCGCCGGCAAAATAGACTTCTCTCGAAATGTAGTATATACTCCATATATGGAGCTACGCGCCCGCCGCGCCAAACGTACCGCCCCGCGGCCCATTGCGCCCGATCAGCGCCAGAATCCCGATGTGCGGCGCAAGATGTCGCCCGCGGCAATGCGAACGTTCTTCAACGTCGTAGACAAATGGGAATTGAGTAACGAGGAGCAGCGTGCATTGCTTGGGTGGCCGCCCGGATCGACCTTCTACAAATACAAGTCCGGGCAGATCGCTACGCTGCCGTACGACATGCTGATGCGCATCTCGCTGGTACTCGGGATCTACAAAGCCCTGCACATTCTTTACCCCGAACCCGCTCTCGCGGATCGCTGGGTGAAGCTGCCCAACAGCAACCTTTTGTTCGGTGGACAGCCGGCGCTCGCACTGATGACCGAAGGCGGTATGGATGGCCTTTATCAAGTGCGCCGGTTGCTGGACGGCAGGCGCGGCACGTGGAGCTGAACCCGCCGGAAACCCGCGTTCATCTGGCCAACACGTGCCGGCTCGTACCCAGTCGATATCCGGTTGCCGGCATCCTGGACACCGTATCAAGTCCTGAAGATCTGCCGCTGATTTTCGAACTGGAGAGCTGGACGAACGACCGCATTTCGGCTGAACTCGGAATCCTGCGCCGCATTCCTCCGAAGGAATGGGTAGTTGAAAAACTCATGGCCAGCGTGATTATGGCTGCGTTTTGTCATCCGCGTGTTGGCGGGGGCCGGTTTAATGGAGCAGAGCGCGGCGCCTGGTACGCGGGAACAGCACTGGATACGGCGCATGCCGAGGCTGTCTATCACCGGACGGCAGAACTGGCGGAAATTGGTGTGTTCGAAACACGCCTTCAAATGAGACTGTACCTTGCGGATTTCGATGCTACCTTCCATGATGTGCGCGCAGATGTACCCCAGAATCTTCCGCTGCACGATCCTGTGAGCTACCGGGCTTCCCAGGCGCTTGCAAACGAACTGCTGGACTCCGGCTCGAATGGCGTGCTGTACCGGTGCGTGCGGAAGCGGGGCGGCGAGTGCGTCGCGTGTTTCAGACCCGCGCTGGTGTCGAGAGTTCGTGCGGATGCGCATTTCGAATACCGCTGGGAAGGGCATCGCACGCCCAAGATCAGACGATTGTGAGGGCTCCGAATCTGCAATCCGGGGCGGGACACCGCGGTGCGATACAATCGCCCCGGGAGAGGATCGATGCAGCCTGAAACAGCCAGACGCCAGTTTGTGAAAGCGGCTGCTGCCGCTATCGCCACCGCGCAGTTTCCCATTCTCGGAGCCAATGACCGGATCAACGTGGGAATCGTCGGCTTGGGCGGCCGCGGCGGCAACCATATGAACTCCTACGCCGCGCTCGATTCCGATGTCCGCATCGCCGGGCTTTGCGACGTGAACCAGAGCGCCCGCGAACGCGCGGTTGCCCTGGTCCGCAAGCTGAAGGGCTACGACGCGAAAGACTACGCCGACATGCGCGCCATGTTCGATTCGAAAGATGTCGACGCCGTCTCCATGCCATTGCCCAATCACTGGCATGCGCTGGCCACCATCTGGGCGTGCCAGGCCGGTAAGGATGTCTATATCGAAAAACCGGCGTGCCATAACATTTTCGAAGGCGTGCAGATGGTGAAGGCGGCGCGCAAATACAACCGCATGGTGCAGGTCGGTTCGCAGGGCCGGTCTCAGGCGCACAAAATGCGAGCCATACAACTGCTGCAGGAGGGCGCGATCGGACAGGTCTACCACGCGCGCGGGCTCTGCTTCCGGCGCCGTTTCTCGATGGGCCATTCGCCGGATGAGCCTGTGCCGGCCGGCCTCGACTGGGACCGGTTCCTGGGACCTGCGCAATGGAAGCCGTACAGCAAAAATAAGTTCGCTTATAACTGGCACTGGTTCTGGGACACGGGCAACGGCGACATCGGCAACCAGGGCGCGCACGAAATGGATATTTGCTGCTGGGGCCTGGGCCGCACCGGTTGGCCCGTGTCGGTCTCTTCCACGGGCGGCAAGTTCGTTTGGAAAGACGACCAGGAGACCCCAAATACGCAGCAGAGCGCTTTCAATTTCGGCGACGCGCAAATCACTTTCGATGTCCGCAATCTGCCCACCCCGCCCGAGGGTCTGGGCGGTATGCGCGAGCCGGACTACGTCGGCAATATTTTCTACGGCGATACAGGCTTCATGACCGTGGACCACGCGGGCTTCCAGGTTTTCAAGAGCACGGCGGGTGACGTGAGCGGCGATGCCGCCAGGGGCGCGGGGGCAGGGAACCGGGAGAAATATGAAAAGGCGATGGATGAGCCGCCGCAGGAGAAAAGAGGCGACACCACGATTCCACATATCAAGAACTTTCTCGACGCCATACGCGCGCGTGACCACAAACTGCTGCGCGCCGACATCGAGATCGGTGCGCGATCCGCGGCATTCTGCCATTTGGCAAACATGAGTTACCGGGTGGGCCGCTCGCTGAAGATGGCGCAGTCGACCGGCCGCGTCCTGGGCGACGAGGAGGCCGACGCCCTGCTGACCAGGAATTACCGGGAGCCTTACGTAGTGCCGGATCAAGTGTGATTGCGGGAGGCTGTCGAACTGGCTCACGAATCGAGGGCCGGATTTATTTCAGATCTTCGATCATGTAGAGTTCGGTGAGGAAACGGCTGTACGTGTAGGCGTAGGATTTGCCGTCGGGAGTGATCTGGATGTAGCGAATTCCGGTCAAACCCGTGCGGTCGGGTACGGAGAGTTCGGCGATGAGGCGGCGGGCCTGGGTGTTGAAGTCCACGCGATAGAGTTTGGCTGGGATCTCGCCGGCTCGAGTAACGAAGACCGAATGCCCGTCGTCGCCCCAACGCACGGGAACATCACCCGGCAGAGTGCCGGGAGCCGGCTGCCGGCCTTCTCCCTCCGTCGGATAAAGGAAAAATTTCCCGTCCGTGTCGAGCGCAATGACCGATTTTCCGTCGGGAGAAAGCGGATGGGTGCGCCACACCGAGACCACGCCTTCGGGTGTAATCGGCCTGGGCTTGCCCCCCTCGATGTCCTGCACGTAGTCGCGCATCGCATGCCCGGCTTCCATGCCGGAAAACAGAATCCGCTTGCCATCGGGAAAGAAATCCGCCAATGCGTAATCTTCGATAGTGAACCGTTCGACTTTTTTAGGACCGCCGGGGCCCGTGGGAAGCAGAACGATTTGCGAAGGTGTGGTGGGAAGGGTGGAAATGGCCCAATTGCCGTCCGCCGAGAGTCCCATACCCAAACCATCGCCCAGCCGGGTGGGCGGCGCGCCATCCATTTTCCGCAGGAAGATAGAATAGTTCGGACCGCCTCCATCGCCCTCTTCATCGAAGAGCAGCCATTTTCCATCGGCTGAAATATCGCCCGGATCCGAATAATCGAGCCAGGAAAGGTCCCGTTCGCTGTTCTCTCCGGCGGTGCGCGCCATGATTCCGTAGCGTTCGTCGTCGCGGGTGATGAGGACGCGCCCGTCGCGGGAGATATCCATCAGGGTGAGACCGCCCGCGATTCGCTCGACGGCTCGCTCCTTGCCGGAGAGCGACACGGCATACAGGCCGTGGGCCAGCCCGAATTTGATGGCGGCGAACCAAACTTCATTCCCGTCGGGAGACCAGGCGACGCCTTCTTCACTTTCCCAACCGGCAGAGAGCATTTTTCTCTTTCCCGAAAGGTCGATCACATCAACCGAGCCGCGGTCGTCGGGCCAGACCGGATGGTTGAGGAACGCGATTTTGTCCCCCTTCGGAGAGATCCTGGGATGGCTGATCCAGCCGCCGGTTTCGAACAGCACTTTGCCGGCGGGGTATTCGAGACGATTGGTGGCGCCGACGGCGCGCACCACGGCGAGATCTTTGCCGTCCGGCGACCAGTCGGCCCAGAGCACGTCCTTGAGAAGAGCGCGGGGCGCGCCTCCGCTCTGGGGCGCGCGGGCCAGCGTGCCGCGAGCGGCCCCGTGAGTCAGCATGGTGGGGTCGAGGGTGAGGGCCAGCTCCCCCGTCGGAGAGACGGAGAGCAGATAAGCGCGCGGCAGGTCAAAAGCGCGCGACTCGGCCATCTCGACCTGAGTGGAAAACAACTGCAGAGGGTTACCGTCCCATTCGGCGGCGTAGATCACCGACTTACCGTCGGGAGTGAAGCGCGCCGAGTAGATGGTGCCTCGCCGAAAACTGAGACGCCGGAAGAGAGGGACAGTGGCTGCGGGAGTCCTGTGGGCCGCAATCCATGCCGCGAGTCCCGCGACGACGACTACCAGAGCAGCAACGGCGAGAACTAGCGTGGGCCGCCGGGCACGCGCTTTGACCGGCGGTTCAGCGGTGCGCATCGTCGAAATTCCGGAGAGGGCTTCGATGGCGAAGGCCAGGTCGCTGGCCGATTGGAAGCGCTGCTCGGGAGCTTTTTCGAGGCACTTGCGAGCGATGCGCTCGAGCCCCGGCGGAAAGCTGATGTCAGGCCCGCTGATTTCGGATGGTTCTTCCTTGAGGATGGCCGTCAACGTCTCCGGGCCGGAGTCCCGCGCAAAAGCGCGCTTCCCAGAGAGCATCTCGTACAGGATGGTGCCGAACGCGAAGATATCCGAGCGCGCGTCGGCCGGCTGCCCGCGCACCTGCTCCGGGGACATGTAGCCGACCGTCCCCATCACCATTCCAGGCTCGGTTTCGGGCGCCTTGGTGGGCGCGCTCGTCAGCTCGTTGCTCAGGTTTTCGTACTGCGTCAGCTTCGCCAATCCGAAATCGAGAATCTTGAGGCGGCCGTCTTTGGTGACGAAGATATTCTCAGGCTTGAGGTCGCGATGAACGATGCCCTTTTCATGCGCGGCCGCCAGCCCACGCGCGATCTGGATTCCGTAGTCGGTCACCTTGCGGGAGGAGACGGCTCCATGCTCGAGCTTCTCCCGCAGGGTCTCGCCTTCCAGCAGTTCCTGGACGACGTACGGGGCGCCGTCGTGCATGCCGAAATCGTGGACGATGACGATGTTGGGACGGTTGAGCTGGCCGGCGGCGCGCGCTTCCTGCTCGAAGCGGCGGAGACGGTCGGGGTCTCTGGAGAAGGACTCGGGAAGCACCTTGATGGCGACGTCGCGGGCGAGGCGCTGATCGCGCGCGCGATAGACTTCCCCCATGCCGCCGGCGCCGAGTTTTTCGATGATCTTGTACTGCGCGATGGTTTTGCCGATCATGTACGTTGTTGTGTGGGGTGGATGGATTATTATTGCACGCGAGCGGGACGGAACGAGCGGGGAAAGGTAAGTGAATCGCGATCGGCGGAGGAGACGCGGTGTGCGCTCGCGAAAGAGGGAGCAGGTGAAGAAATCGATTTCATCTCGATTGTGGGGACAGATCCAGCCGGGCATCATGCTCGGCCGCTACAACGAGTCAGGAAAGCGCCCGTGGGGGCCGGGCACGCACGATCCATTATTCAATGTATATTTGGACCGCATGGGGTGCTCAATGACCAGACGATGGCTTGTATTTGCGGCGCTGGTAGCGCTGCCGGTTCTTATCGCGCAGGAATCCCCTCCCAAGAAGACGCCTGAGGCGGAACGTGAGGAGTACTTTCTAGCCAACTACACGAAATTCGAGTACATGATCCCCATGCGCGACGGTGTCCGGCTCTTCACGTCGGTCTATGCTCCGAAAGACGTCTCGCAGAAATATCCGATCCTGCTGTTTCGGACACCCTACACGGTCTCGCCGTACGGCGCGGACAACTTTCACGATTTGCAAGCCAACTCGGAAAAAGCTGCTAAGGAGGGCTTCATCTTCGCGTACCAGGATGTTCGCGGAACCACCAAGTCTGAAGGCGAATATGTGAACGTGCGCCCCTACCTGCCCGTGAAACACGGCCCGAAAGACGTGGACGAATCCACCGACGCGTATGACACCATCGACTGGCTGGTGAAGAATGTTCCCGATAACAACGGGAACGTGGGGATCTGGGGAATCTCGTACCCCGGCTTTTACGCAGCCATGGCGGCCATCGACGCGCACCCTGCACTCAAAGCCGCATCCCCTCAGGCTCCCGTTTCCGATTGGTTCATGGGTGACGACTGGCGGCACAACGGCGCTCTGTTCCTGGCTCACGCGTTCGGCTTCTTTTCCGGTTTCGGACGGCCATGGATCGAGCCCGGAGATATACGGCCTCACGCGACCACCCGTTTCGAACGCGGCACGCCGGACGGCTATGATTTTTTTCTCAGGCTGGGCCCACTTCGCAATATCGATCCCGCGCTGTTCGGCACGCAGGCTGCGTACTGGAAAGAACTCCTGGAGCACAATCGCTATGACGAGTACTGGCAGGCACGCAACATCCGCCCGCATCTGAAGAACGTCCATCCGGCGATGTTGACAGTCGGCGGCTGGTTCGATGCCGAGGATCTGCTCGGTCCGCTCGCGGTGTACCGCGCCATCGAAGCGCAGAGTCCTCAGACGGCAAGCACGCTGGTGATGGGCCCGTGGTCCCATGGCGGTTGGATGGGCGACGGCGAGCAGCTCGGGAACGTGCGGTTCGCCTCCAAAACCGGCGAATACTTTCGAGACAAGATCATGCTGCCGTTCTTCGTTCACTACCTCAAGACGCCCACCGACGATATGAAGCTGCCCAAAGCTTACGTTTTCGAAACCGGGCGGAACCAGTGGCGGAAGCATGACGAATGGCCACCCAAAGACGCGGCCGCGCGGATGCTGTACTTCCGGGAAGCAGGGAAACTATCCGAGGCGGCGCCCGATGGAGGGCAAGCCTTCGACGAGTACGTCAGCGATCCCGCGAAACCGGTGCCTTTCACGGATGAGACCAGCCCCGGCATGACCTATAACTACATGACGTCGGACCAGCGATTCGCCGCCCGGCGAACGGATGTGCTGGTGTATGAAACCGAATCGCTGGACGAGGATGTCACCGTGGCCGGCCCCATCGAATGCGACCTGCGCGTGTCCACCACCGGGACGGACGCCGACTGGGTGGTGAAGCTGGTGGACGGATATCCGGGGAGTTTTCCGGACCCGAAACCGAATCCCTCCGGTGTACGCATGGGCGGTTATCAGCAATTGGTACGGGGCGAGCCATTCCGGGCGCGATTCCGCCACAGCTTTGAAAAACCTGAGGCATCCGAGCCGGGACGAATCACCAAGATCGCCTTCACCATGCCCGATGTGTATCACACGTTTCGCCGTGGGCACCGGATCGTGATTCACGTGCAGAGCTCCTGGTTTCCGCTCGTGGACCGGAATCCTCAGAAGTTTGTGGCCATTGACCGGGCGACCGAAGCGGATTTTCAAAAGGCCACCGAGCGAGTGTACCGGTCGCGCGAAAATCCTTCGGGGATTCGAGTGCGGGTAGTGAAGTGAGGATCCGTGTCCTTGCGTCATGGCCTCACCGTGCCGTTCCGTTCATTGCCGGGACCGGAAGCGTTCGTTTGGCTAAACGGGATGCGGGCGCGGACAACGGTCCCACCGGACGGATGGGGCTTCACGGTGACCTCTCCGCCTAAGGCCAGGGCGCGCTCCTGCATTCCTATGATGCCGAAGGTACGGCCGGGAGATTGCTCTTCAGGGATACCTGTTCCGTTGTCGTGAACCTCCAGCGTGAGATCGCCATGGCTGAGTTCCAGCCGCACATCGACACGATTCGCATCGGCATGGCGGGTGATGTTGGTCAACGCTTCCTGAAGAATGCGGAATAGAGCGGTGGATCGTTGGGTATCGGTCTGGACGTCCTGGTGGGGGAGATCGAGACTATACTCGATACCCGTTCGCGTGTGAAACTCCTCCAACTGCCATTCCATGGCGGCTTTGAGACCCAGATCCAAGGTCGAAGGCCTCAACTCGGTGGCGAGTTTGCGCACCGTGCGAATCGTGGCATCGACGAGCGCGAGCGTTGACTGCAACCTTTCGGCGAATATTTTGTCGTCCGGGAGTCCCCTGCCGGCAGCCCAGCCGATGTCCATTTTGATGGCGGTGAGGCACTGGCCGAGTTCATCGTGAAGATCGCGTGCCATGCGCGTCCTCTCTTCTTCGCGCACATTCTGTAAATTCGCGGCGAGCTGGCGAAGCTGCGTGCTCGCTTGTTTGGCGATGTTTCGTTGCTGCCGGATCCTCATGGCTTGCCAAAACGTTCCGAAGAGCAGGAGAACGGCGCCGGCGATGGCGGCAATCAGCCTGCGCTCGGTGTGCTGGGCGCGGATCAGGGCCTCGGCCAACTCCAGGTTGCGGCCCGAAAAAGAGCGCCAGCGCGCGGCGATCCGGGTCAAGGCGCCATCCGCAGCCATCATCCCGATCTCCTGCCGGATGGCATCGGCGGCAGGCCGGGCTTCGAAAGTGGCGCCGACTCCCAGCACGCCATTCAGTTCGGGAACCTGGATGACGCGCAATCCTTGCCCGCCGCACGTGACGCCCGCCAGAAGAGTCGCCACTGCGGTGTACTCGCTGAGATAGGTGGCATCGATGCGTTGCTGACAGACGGCCTCCAGGCTGTCCTTGGGAGACTCAATCACAACAAGGCGCGCGTTCGGGAGGCGAGGACGGAGCGAACTCAGGTCGAGGGGCGCGCCGTTGTAAGAGATGGTCGAGTTCCCGAGATCTTCCAAACGGGTGTAGCTGCTCTCACTGCGGACAAGCAGGCAGATTTCAGCTTCGCGATACGGCGCCGTGATATAGAGGACCCCCTTTCGTGGGGGCCTGATGGTCATCATCGGCCATAGGTCCACCTTCTTAGCGGTCAGAGCGGCTTCCGACCCCTCCGGCTCCAATTGCCAATGAAGGCGAATCCCGCGGCGGCTCGCCGCTTCGGCGACCATGTCCACGGCGAGCCCGGTGGCCTGGCCATCTTTTCCCACAAAGTGAAGGGGTGGTTCATTCTCGAAGCCGATCCGGTAGATCTGCTGGCCGGGCTTCGGCTGCCGTGTGCTCAACCAACCCAGGGCAGCCGTAAGGGCGAGGACGAGGCTGAGTGGAAAGATCCACTTCAGCCTTTTCGGCCGGGTAGAGCTCATGGAATACTTTTCAGTAGCCTATCATCGTAGCAAACGGATGCAGCGCGACTGTTAGCAAATCGAGGTGTCTTAAATAGGATGACGCCCGGCGGCCTCGGTGCGCTCGCTCATGATCATTCCCAGGGCGAACGACAATAGCTTGGCGTCGCGGTTGTCGGCCCGAGAGGGAATCAGGATGGGGATGCGGGCGCCCACGATGACATGCGCCAGCCTCGCGTGCCCGATGTAAGTCGTCGATTTGGCCAGCGCGTTGGCGCACTCAATGTTCGGACAAACCAGGATTTCAGCGGCTCCGGCCACCGGAGAGGCGATATGCTTCTCCCGAGCCGCGTACTCGTCGAGTGCATTATCCAAGGCCAACGGGCCGTAGACGACGCATCCCGGGATCTCGCCCCGCTCGTACATTCGCAACAGTTCAGCCGCGTCCGTAGCGGCCGGCATATTCGGCTGAACCAGCTCGGTGGCGGCCAGCACCGCGACCTTGGGATTCGCGTTGCCCAGCGCGTGCGCCACTTCCACGGCGTTCCGGATGAGCTGTACCTTGGCGGCAAGATCGGGCGCGATGTTCAGTCCGCCGTCCGTGATCATCACCAGCTTATTTTCCCGGCGCGAGTTGTATTCGAACAGGAAAACATCGCTGAGCAGCCGGCCGGTGCGCAGGCCGCTCTCCGGCCGCAGCGTCGCCTTGATCAGGGTCGCCGTGTCCAGGCTACCCTTCATCAGAATGTCCGCCTCGACTTTGCCTAGCAGCTCCACGGATGCGGCAAGCGAATCCTCAACGCCGGCGCGATCGACGATCTCGATTCCATCGCCAACCGGCAAAGCCGGCTCCATCATCTTGCGGTCACCCACAAGAATGAACTGGAGGCCGAGCTTCTCCCGCGCTTCGTGAATGGCGGCGAATGTCTCGCGGTTCGCGGGGTAGACGACCAAGGCGCGCCGCGTTTTCACGTCGGCGGCTGCTTGAAGGAGTTCATCCAGATTGTGGATCATGGCCGTTAGTACTCGAGCGCCTGCGCCTCACCGCGTAACACGGCGAGCGCGCCTTGGGCGAGTGCGCTCATTTCATCGTCGCCTGCGAAGACCAGCACTGGGCCAAGGAATCTCACACGGTTCTCGATCGACCTGATGAGCAGCGTCGAAGCGGCAAGCCCGCCCGTGATCACCACCGCGTCGACGCGTCCGGCGACAACCGTGGCCATGGCGCCGATCTCTTTGGCGATCTGATACGCCATGGCCTCATACACCTCGCGCGCGGCATCATCGCCCGAGTGGATGCGCTGCTCCACCTCCAGCGCCGAATTCGTTCCAAGGTAGGCGAGCAACCCGCCGCCGCCCATCACGAACGTCCGCATCTGCGCTTCCGAGTACGAGCCGGAGAAAGAGAGATCGATGAACGGTTGCAGAGGCAGTCCGCCAGTGCGTTCGGGCGAGAACGGGCCATCGCTCGAGGCGTCGTTCACATCGATGATGCGGCCGCCTCGCACCGGGGCAACGGAGATGCCACCTCCTAAGTGCGCGACGATCAGCGAACTTGTGTTCAGCGGTACGCCGAGTTCCGCAGCAGCACGCCGGGCCGTGGCATGAATACTGATGGCGTGCGATAAACTGCGTCGTCGAATCAGCGGATGGCCCGAATACCGCGCCAGCGGTTCCAACTCGTCGACCGAGACCGGATCCACCACATACGCGGGACAACCGTATCCGGCCGCCAGCCGCTGCGCCAGCGCGCAGCCGAGATTGGAGGCGTGCTGGCCTTGTAGATTGGCGCGGGCGTCGGCAAGCATGCGCTCATTCACGGCATACGTGCCGCCTTCGACGGGCCGGAGCAGACCTCCCGTGGCCGCGACCGCGGAGACCTCGCGAACATGCAGCGAGGTCCAGCCGCTAACCGCCTGCCAGCGAAGTTCGAGCTGATCCCACAGCTTGGCGCAGGGCCGGAGGGCCGCGGCATCATGCCGGAACACGTCGCCCGAGACCGGAGTCTCGTCCGCAAATAACGCGATCTTGGTTGTGGTTGAGCCGGGATTCACGACCAGGATGTTGTGCACGCTCGAGGCCTACTCAAAGAGTCTAAGATACTCTTCGAGGTCCGGCGTGGCCGCGAGCGTGCCGCGAATCAGACTGCGCTATGGGCAAGGGTCGTTGGTAACGGAAGCGCTGAAGAATGCCCCTCCTTCAAATCCGACCGTTACCAGTCCCACGGGCTGGCTGGCGCAAACGGCAACCGCGCCATTGAAGAGCGTCGAGGTATCGAAGGAGACCTTGCTCGGAAGCGTGAAGAGGGTCTGAGCATTGGGCGCCAGGCTCTCCTGGAACGATCCCTTGGGCGTACCATCAGCGTTCAAGACCTTCACGGTGACGGTCGTCTGTGTTTTATTCGGATTCGCGATGGCGAGACCGAAGTTATATTGCAAAGGGCCGCCCACCGAAACGGGGAAGCGGAAAGTCTTCGCGGGCGGCGTCGATTGCGCGCCAACCGCGCCGGCGATGGTTGGCGGGTTGGGCCCGAAATCGAAGAGACTGAAAACGTTCAAAGGCGCATTCGAGGTTGCGGTGGCCCACGCTACTTGCAGCGAGCCCGCCGTTCGCTCGCTCAGCTCGGCGCCCACCACCTGGGTGTCGTTGGGGTGCACCACGACCTGCCGGCTGCCCTCCTGTCCCTGCCCATCCAGCGGCACCAATGTGGGGGCGCCCGCCGTGTTGAAGAACGTGATGTTGACCGTCGCATCGGTTTTGCCGCTGTTGGTCAGCAGCACCCGCGTGCTCCAACCGCCTCCGTAGGGAAAGTGGGCGATGGTGTACGAGAGCGGCGCGCTGCTGGCCTGCGCGGCCTGCGATGCGAACTCAGAATTGAAAATCGGGCTGATGGGAGCCGGGTCGTTTTGCGCCGCGGCAACTCCCATCGATAGAAGAAAGACTGCGAGTGCTTGCGTTGACTTCATACCTTCTATTTTTGGGGGCGGCCGCGTATCGCACAAGAGTTAGGCCGCAGAGTTTACGTGTTGGAAGTGTTAATCCTGGGGTTACAGCTCGAAAACGGCCATGGCATCGCCCTGCTCGTCAACCACGTATCGAATCGCCGCCGCAACATTCTCCGGCGCCCATAACCACCGCGCGCTCCCATGCCGCGCCCACCGCTTGCGAACGGGTTCCATCCGGTTCAGGCAATATATGGTACCATATATCATATATGGTCAAGACCACCATCTATATGGACTCGGAGGTCGCTCTCACGCTTCGGCAACTGGCCGCTGTACAGCGGAGGCCGCAGGCGGAGATCATCCGCGAAGCGATCCTGGCCTATACCAAGTCGGTCAGCAGGCCGCGGCCCAAAGGTATCGGCGCCTACGAGAGCGGACGCTCCGATATTTCAGAGCGCGCTGAGGAACTGATGCGCCGCGCGGCCCGGAGCCGCCGTTGGCGATAATCGCTGACTCCGGGGCGATTTTCGCCCTCTATGACAAGAAGGATCGCCATCACTCGGCCGTAGCGAGGGCGCTGGTCCGGGAGCGCGGCTTGGTTATCATTCCCTCCGCCATCCTTGGCGAGCTTGATTATCTGCTGCGTGAGCACCTTGGAATTCAGGCAGAGATTGACTTCATCGAGAGTCTGATCAGCGGTGCATTCACGCTGGAAAACCTGACAAGCGAGGATATAACGCGCTGTCACGAACTCATAACGACGTACCAGAATCTGGACCTCGGCCTGGCCGATGCAGCCGTGATCGCTACCGCGGAGCGCTTGAACATCGATCGTATTCTGACCGTGGACGAGCGCGATTTTCGGACCGTACGCTCCAAGCGCGGCAGGCCGTTTGTGCGGCTGCCAGCGGATGCAAAGCGGTAGGATGAAAATATGCAACAGTCACGCCGCCTGACAGCCATCATCGAGCGCGAGGTCGATGAGCGGCTTCATACCGGCGTGTTTGTGACCGAGGTCGAGGTCCCGGTTGGGTAAGCTGGGGGCGCTTTCCGGCGACGAAGTGTGCCGTATCCTCCAGTCACAAGGATTTGAGCGAGTTCGTCAGCGGGGCAGCCATTGCATTATGCAGAAGCGCGTGGCCGGCAGCACTGTGACGGTTCCCTGTACCACTTGCCAGAGAGTTGCGGAAGGGAATACTGGTTATTCGGCAGTGTGGCCTGCCGCGTGACCTGTTCGAAACTAAGAGCGCTTGACTCGGCCAAGTACACTGTGACGGGGGAAACTAGGGACGGAGACCTCGGCACAGACACGCAACTCAGTTTGGGGGTTTTGTAGCCTGTCCCCGAATCTCCCCGAATCTCCTAGAGGTAACTCGAATTGAACACGAGACAGGCAATGAGAACATATTTGGAGAGCTCTCGCGCTTACACATTGTTTCGCTTTTCGGCATGGTGGATGGTCCTCCTTGCGGGCTTTCTAATCATGATGGTCTCGGTCTATGACCGGATATTCTCGAACGATGTGACAAGAACTGTTTTCCAGGTACTTGGAGGGTGTCTAGGCATTGTAGGTGCCTTTGCAGGATTGGTCATCTTCTTTGGAATGCTGATATATATGTTTTTGTGTGACCCCTCGTCAGGAGGACGGAAGACCTTATGGCTCTTAGCCTTTTTTTTCACTGCTTGGTTTGGATCCAGTCTGTATTTCTTCCTGGTGTATAGGAAGCAAGTACCGCAAAGGGCCAAGTAGGACAGTTTCGGGGACAGGACAGTTTCGGGACAGTTTCGGACAGTTTCGGACAGTTTCGGGGACAGGCTACGAAACCCCGAAACCGATGAGAGTCTTGCCTAGCGATGCCGACTATCCCATTCCATGGCACGAATGGCACGCGTAGTGGCGCTGGACAGGGAGTTTCGGGGACAGGGAGTTTCGGGGACAGGCTACGAAACCCCGAAACCGATGAGAGTCTTGCGTGGCGATGCCGACTATCCCATTCCATGGCACGAATGGCACGCGTAGTGGCGCTGGGATGCTGGCATCACGTAACGCAACGCGGGAACCGGCGGCAAAGCGTATTCTTTGAGGACGCCGACCGCGCCATGTATCTACGGGCAGTTTCGGGGACAGGCTACGAAACCCCGAAACCGATGAGAGTCTTGCCTGGCGATGCCGACTATCCCATTCCATGGCACGAATGGCACGCGTAGTGGCGCTGGGATGCTGGCATCACGTAACGCAACGCGGGAACCGGCGGCAAAGCGTATTCTTTGAGGACGCCGACCGCGCCATGTATCTACAGTTGTTGGCGCAGCATTGCCGGCGGGCATCGGTGGGGATCGCCGGGTATTGCCTGATGGGGAAC
>JAIQFK010000014.1 GCA_020073305.1 Terriglobia bacterium | reverse complement strand
TGGTACAACTCGGCCAGACTCTCTCCGCCTGGTCGGAGGAAATCGTGGGCATGTGGCGCTTCACTCGCAACAACGGCATCACCGAAGGTTTTCACAACAAAATGGAGCTCATCAACCGCCAGGCCTACGGCTTTCGTAATTTCCAAAATTATAGACTTCGCGTGAAGGTGTTATGTTCTTAGAAATCAGTTTGGGATCGGGATTTGCCCCCGTTGTTGGCGTAGAGCCATCAGTTTGGGATCGGGATTTGCCCCCGTTGTTGGCGTAGAGCCATCAGTTTGGGATCGGGATTTGCCCCCGTTGTTGGCGTAGAGCCAATTCTGATAACTGGCGGAGAGAGAGGGATTCGAACCCTCGATAGAGTTTCCCCTATACACGCTTTCCAAGCGTGCGCCTTCAACCACTCGGCCATCTCTCCGGGCTCGTGAGGTCTTGGAGCCAGTATAGCAAGCGCTACTGGTTGATCACCCTGCCGTCTCGCAGCCGCCGCTCTACCGGCGTTTCTCTTCCAGGCCGAACATCTCGGCAAATGCGGCGGTCTCCGGCACGGCCGGGACAGGCGCATTCCAACGCAACGGATCAGCCGGTTCCTGGGTACCATGCGCACAAATGGTACTTTTCGTTGACTCTAATCCGACATCGGCATCTGAAGTTCAGGGCGATTGTTAATGCAATCAACAACCTAGTCACACTGGGCCGGAAAATAGGATTTTCGGACGTACGAATTCAGCTGCGACACCATCCGCCAGTAATAGACATATGCGCCTTGACGCGGTTCTTTGGCTCACCGATACTTCAGTTTTGCGGGTAAGGAGGGGCGATGAGAAACGTATGGCTGCTAGCCGTGCTGGGCACTTTACTAATCGCGGGCAACGTTTCTGGCGCTACAGTAGCGTGCCCCAGCAGCTCGACACTGGCTGCATTGGTGACCAGTTTCAATAGTCTCTCCAATGCCTGCTTCAGTCAGGACGTGATGTTCTGGGGCTTTACGTACACCTCGGGCGCAAGCGCCCCGGCAGCCTCCTCGGTCACCTCGGGCCTAATCGGTTTGTCGGTCCCCGGTCTTGATATCCATGGCTGGAACTTCGACAGCACCTGGGCGCAAGGCGGCGTGAGTTCCCTGGCTGACTTTACCCTTAGCTACACGATGGAGGTTTGTCCGACGAGTGGTCAACCCTGCTCGGGTAACGTCATTCCTGGAATTGCCATCACAGGCGCTGATGCCACGTATGCGCCGGTCTCCGTGTTTCCGCCGGGATCAGAAACAGTCGATTGGTCGAACGGCGCCGTCGTAACACTGACCAATGGCAGCCCCGGAGCGTTACCAAGTAACGGCAACATCGGGTTGGGACCTGGTTTTTCTGGACCAATCACCGTTACTGCGACCTTTTCTGGGACGGGCGCCATTACCCAGACCTCATTGCGCTTCTACGAAACCCTAGGGACAGCGAGTGCGGTCCCGGAACCGGGATACACGGGGTTCCTGTTGGGAGGGTTAATTCTCCTTGGAGTAGTTGTCTATCAGCGCAAGGAGCGCGTCACTTCGGAATCCCAGGACTGAGCGCTCACGGGAGCAGGTCTCCGCGCGGTTTTCGACGCTACTGGTTGATTACAGTACCGTCGCGTTTGCGGATCTCGCCCCAGCCACCGTTCAAGCGGCGCTTTTCTTCCTCTTCGAAACTGCTGTAGGGATACTTGGCAGCGAGCTTCTCATCCACTTCGATGCCCCAGCCGGGAGCTTCGTTGACGTACAGGTAGCCGTTCTTCAACACCGGGCAGCCACGGAAGACTTCTTGCAGCGCGTTGTTGAAGCGGGAATATTCCTGGATGCCGAAGTTGGGGCAAACCAGATCGAGAGTTGCGTTGGCGGCGTGGCCGATAGGCGACACGTCACCCGGTCCGTGCCAGGCCGTGCGCACGCCGAACATCTCGGCAAACGCCGCGATTTTCCGGCACGGCGTGATTCCGCCCGCCTGCGAAACGTGAATGCGGATGTAATCGATCAGCCGGTCGCGAATCAGCGGTGTCCATTCGTGTGGGCTGTTGAATAGCTCGCCCATGGCGACGGGCGTAGAGCACTGCTGGCGAATCTGGCGGAAGTAGTCGATCTGCTCCGGCGAAAGCGGATCCTCCATGAAAAACATTTTGAACGGCTCGGCGTCCTTGACCAGTTGCACCGCCAGGTTCGGCGTGTAGCGCTCGTGCATGTCGTGCAACAGCTCGACTTCCCAGCCGAGCTCCTTGCGGGCCGCTTCAAATAATGCGAGCGCGCGCCGTGCTGCCGGCCGCGGTTCGAACACGGGACCCGCGTGCAATCCTGCAACCCGGTCTCCGCGATGCGGAGCGCTGTATCCTTCCATGCCGGGTACGCCCACCTGCACACGCACGTGGCGGAAGCCCTGCTCCATGAACTTACGCGCGTGGTCTATGGTCTCGGGAATCTCCGCGCCCTCGGCGTGCGTGTAACAATCCACCGCCTCGCGGCACTTGCCGCCCAGCACTTCGTAAACCGGCATTCCCGCCTGGCGGGCTTTAATATCCCAAAGCGCCTGATCGATACCGCTGATAGCGTTGTTGAGCACCGGCCCGTTTCGCCAGTAGGAGCTGTTGTAGCAGGCCTGCCAGATGTCCTCGATCCGGTCCGCGGGCTTGCCAATCAGGAACGGCCTCAAGTATTTTTCCACCGCGGCATTTACCAACTCGGCGCGCTGCGTGAAGGTGCCGCAGCCGTACCCGTAGAGGCCGTCCTGATCGGTCGTGATCTTGACCACGGTAAGCCGCAGGCCGGCGGGGGCGGTCGCAATCACGGAAATATCGCGGATCGTGGGGGAGGGCACGCCGCGAATTACTTGAGCGTGTGCCATCTGCTGCCGCTCACTGATCCAGCCAGCGGAGAGGCCCGCCAGCGCGCGAAGAAGATCTCTCCGATTCAAGATTTTTTCTCGGCCTCCTCGACCAGGTTCTTAAGCCGCTCCATCTCGCGACGGATCTTTCGCTCGCGAAACACGATCATGAGCGTATACAGCATCAGAATGACCCAGGCGGCCACGAAACCCCAGATCAAGCCCTGAAAGTTGCGTTGCAGGCGGCCGATCTCCTCTCGGATGGGGTCGTACTGCGCCTGCAATAGTGTGGCGAGCGGCATCAGAATGGGAACAGTCATATCAGGTCTGCCCAGTCTACATCGCGTGGGCCGTCCGGCGCAGGTAGTCGATCTCGCGCTGGGTCTGCTCCTGGCGCAGGCGAATCATGGTCAGCACCGCGTAGAACAGGAAGATCGCCACCACATTTACCAGCAGCGCCCGCAACCAATCCGCGGGGAACGAGCCGTTCTTGCTGAAAAACACCGGCTGCGGATGAATGGTTCGCCACCACCGGATCGAAAAGTACACAATCGGAACATCCGTGAAAGCGAATATCGAGTATACGGCGGCAAATGTGGCGCGCTGCGTCGGTTCTTCGAGCGCTTGGCGTAGAATCATGTAGCCGGCGTACAGAATCCAGCAAATCAGCGCGGAGGTAAGCCGCGGGTCCCACGCCCACCACACGCCCCAGATGACACGCGCCCAAATGGAGCCGGTCACAAGATTCACCGCCAGAAACGCCAGTCCCACCTCCGTGACCGCTACCGCGAGCGAATCGTAGAAGAAATCTTTCTTGATCAGGAACAGCACGCTCGCCATCAGCGCCACTGCCGAGCCGGTCATGGCCGCCGCGGCGGCGGGCACGTGGAAGAAGATGATGCGGAAAATCTGGCCCTGGTTGACCTCGTCCGGCAGCATGGAGATCACGTAGAGGTTGCGGACAAAAATGATCGCTGCCAGCGCGAGCATCGCAAATATTACTTTTTGACGCATATTCCTATCCTCGTAAGACCGTCTCCATCAGCACCAGCGCCAGGGCCGTGAAGATGATGTCGAACCCGAACAACAGCCGCAGCCAGACCGTATCGTCTCCGGCGATGGGCTGTCCGGCGACGAGCAGCGCGGTCAACCGCATGGCCCCCAGCAGCATGGGAATCATCAGCGGATAAACCAACAGCGGCAGCATGACCTCGCGCAGCCGGATGTTGACCGTCAGTGCGCTGAATACAGTTCCGATGGCCGTCAATCCCCAGGTTCCCAGCACCAGCACGAGCATCAGCGGCCAGAACTGCCGCGTCCATCGCACATTATAGAAGATACCGAAGACCGGAAGCGCCACCATTTCCACTGCCAGAATGAAAACAAAATTGGCCAGAGCCTTGCCGACAAACAGCGCCGACCCGGGAACGGGCGCCGCCAGCAGCCCGTCCAGGCAATCGTTCGGAAGCTCGCGAGCGAAACTGCGATTCAGGACCAGGGTGCCGGCGAACGTGAACACGATCCAGAGAAGCCCGCCGGAAATCTCGCGCGTGGTTTCCTCAGTTGGATCGAAGGCGAAACTCAGGATCAGCAGGATCACAATCGCGAAAGCGAAAGAGGCATTGATGGCCTCTTTGGTGCGCATCTCCGCGCGGAGGTCCTTCGCGGTGATCACCGCCACCTGCCGGAGAAAACGCATCAGGCCTCTCCGTACCGGGCGTAGACCCATCCGGGGTCGCTGAGCATTTCGGGAGTGCGCTCGCCGTGAAAGGCGAGGCGCCCGCGGCTGATCAGTCCGACGTCTGTGGCCAATTCCAACGCCTCACGCAACTGGTGAGTGGACATGACCACCGTGCGGCCCTCAGCCAGAGCGTCGCGCAGCACGCTTTGCAGCACGGTGATGGCACGGTCGTCGAGCGCAGTAAAGGGCTCGTCGAGGAGCAGCACCGATGGATTGTGCAGGAGAGCGCGCGCCACCGCCAGCCGCTGGCGCATGCCGCGCGAGAACTCCCGCACCAGGCCGTCGCGTACCCGTTCGAGGCCCGTTCGTTCCAGCCAATGGCGGGCCGCGTGATCCGGGTCCGGTAGCCCGTAGAGCTTGCCGAACAGCCGCAGGTTTTCGAGCGCGGACAATTCGTCATAAATGGCGATGCCGTGCCCCAGAAAACCGATCCGCCGCCGCGCGTCCGCCTCCCTGGGAGAGGTTCCCAGAATTTTGGTTTGCCCGCGCCCCGCTCGTGAGAATCCCGCCAGGATGCGCAACAACGTGGTCTTGCCTGCGCCGTTGCGGCCGATCAACGCCAGGCACCTTCCTTCGGGAACTTGAAAAGAAATATCTCGGAGTGCAGGGAAGTCGCCGTAGAACTTCCAGACGCCGGCGCAGTCAACGGCGACGGCGCTCATTCTTTCCCTTTGCCGTTACCGTCGCCTTCTCGGGTGTGCCGGCTTCCACCGTCCCGGGCACCTGCGCACGATACAGCAGCGCGAATCCGAGCGCGAGAATGCCAAACGTCAGCACCAGGATCCAAGTCATCTTTCCGTAGACTCTGGGCGGGATCTGCTCGTAGGTGGCGCCACCGGAATCTTCGCCGGCGTTCTCGGCCTCGAGCGAGCCCGCGCCAGAGATCTCCACCTTGAAAGCCGCGCCCTTCACGTCGTAGATATTGGCCTGCGACTTCGGCTCCTGCCCCAGCGGCTGAATGCCGTCGCCCTTGACGGTGACTCCGTTGGGAGCTACCAAACGGGTGGGGCCGCCTTTGAAAAGAACCTTTCCCTCAAAAATGCCGGGCGCATTGAAGGGCAAGGTGTAGTTGACGTCGATGCGCGTTTCGCCCGGCTTGATCGGGAAGGCCACCTTGTAGACGTTCGCTGTCGCCGTCTTCTCGGCGGCTTGTGGAACAGGCATCCCTTGGGGCGCCGTCGCGTTCACCTTCATGGCGCCGTTCGCAGACGGCGGCAGGTAAAACCGCAGCGTGCCGCCTTCCACGTCGTTGTACGTCATCTTGCCGGTGTTGCGGAACATGTACCACTCGGCCACCATCAACTGCCCGCGCGCCGGTTCGAACACCACCACGTGCTGATCCACCTTTGCGTCTCCGGGCTGCTTCGACGAATTGTAGACGTCGACCGTGATGTCGTTCGACGGGCTGCCGGGCGGCAGCATGTGGTTGTAGGTGACGTCCTCATACGCCGCCTGCACCAGCCGCGGTCCCGGCCCCGGCGCGTCCTGCGCGATGTGAAACTTTCCGCCGGCTCCCGACTTCACGCTCTCGATCGCTTCCGGTCCCGCCTGGCCGATCTTGTACAGCGTGACGGTAGCGCCGGGCTGTGGCTTGCCGGTGGTTTGATTGATGACGGTGCCATCGACCGCGGCAAAAGCCAAGCTCGCAAAGAGCAGACCGGCTCCCAAGCCCCAACCCCTAAATCCCTTCATGCTTGCGCCGCCTTCATCGGTTTGCCACACTCACCGCAGAATTTCAGAGGCTGGGCGAACTCCGCTTTGCATGACGGGCAAATGAACTTCGCCGGCGCTCTTGCTGCCGCCGTTTTGACCAGCTCCGGGGCCGGCGCGGGCGCTGGGATCTTGCCGGCGGCAATCTCCGCTTTCACGCGGTCGATCTCGGCCATCACCGCGGCCAGCTCGCGCTGTAAGTCGAGCTTGGTTTGCTGATAGTCCTGATCGGACAGCTTGCCCACGCGGTATTCAAACTGCAGATCGCGCAGGTTCTCGTAGATCGCTGCTTTGCGTTCATCCAGATGATGGAAAGGGGAAACCGGTTCGGGCTGCGGCAGGTCTTTGGCCCTTACGCTGAGGATGAAGGCGATCACGCCGATGGCGACCAGACTAGCCAGAACGATCGTCATTCAGTCCAGGTGAGCCAGGTCCTGCTCGATTTGATCGCGATAGCGGCCGAGGGTTTCATCGGTTTGCGCGGGCGCTTCCGCGGCCTGCGCGGGACGATGGTAGCGCCGGACGAACCAGACTACCACGAGCGTCCCCAGCGCGAGCGCGCTGTAGGGCACCACCCAGCCGTAGGCATTCGGATCCGCGCGGTAGATCTTGGCGCCGTACTCCTGAACAAACGCATCGGCGACGGCTTGATCGGACAGGCCGGCCTGCTGCATCTTCCAGATCTTGGCCCGCGCCGGTTTGCAGAAGCCGCACTGTCCAGCGGACATCATGCAGTTGGCGTCCTCGGAGCAGCTTCCGCACTGGCATGAAATGTGCCGGGCCACGCGCCGGACATCATCGCTGACCAGTTGCGACTCGGTCTGCGCGATCGACAGCCCGGTTACGATCAGCAGTAGAAAACTACTTTTCCACCGGGACATGCTTCCTCGTAAAGCCGACCACCTGGGTGCGTGCGTACTCCCGTTTGACCTTGCTGGGCACCAGCGCCACCAACGTGCCGAAAATCAAAGTCAGCGCGCCGATCCAGATCCACGTAACCAGCGGAAACACGTACGACTGGATCACGGCGCGGTCGCCGTTCACTCCGGCGAAATTCAAGTACAGATCTTCATTTAAACGCGTGCGCACCGCCACTTCGTGCGTGGGCTGGCGGCCGCTGCTGATTTTGTACAGGCGGCTCTCGGGCTCCATGACCTTCAAAAACTCGCCGTTCTTCGATACTTCGATCGCAGCCTTCTGCCACATGTAATTGTCGTTTTCACCCTCATGGGTGTCCTTGAGGGTGAGCCGGTACGATCCCAGCGTTACCGAATCACCGGGCTTCATCTCATCCACCCGGCTCTTGTTGAACGCGGCGCCGGTGAAGCCGATGAACATGAACACAATGCCCATGTGGACCAGGTACCCTCCGTAGCGGCGTGTGTTGCGATGGGTCAGTTCCACCACGGCGTGCGCAAGATTCATCTGATTCTTGGCGGCAATCTGCCTGGCGCCCCGGAAGAACTCCATCACGATCGTAATCGCCACGAACAGGCAGAATCCGAACGAGATCAACGCGTAGAAATTCCGCACGCCCGCCGCGGCGAGCGCCCCCACCAGCACGAGAGAGGAGATTCCCGGCACGGTGAAATTGCGGCGCAGGCTCTCGGCGGAAGTGCGACGCCATGCGAACAGCGGGCCTACACCCGTCAGGACCAGCAGGAACAGCCCGATCGGAATCATGAGCTGATTGAACCAGGCGGCGTCCAGGCTGATCTTCTCTTTGGATACTGCTTCCGAAATCACGGGAAACAGCGTGCCCCAAAGGACCGCGAAGCAGCTCGCCAGCAGGACCAGATTATTGAACATGAAACTCGACTCGCGGGAAATCACCGACTCGAGCTGCGCTTCGCTCTTAAGGTAACTAAGGCGATCGAGAATCAGGTAAATCGTTCCCGCGATGCCGATGGCAAGAAACGTGACGAAATACGTTCCGATCTGCGAGCGCGCGAACGCATGCACCGAGCTGACCACGCCTGAGCGGGTGAGAAAAGTGCCGAAGATGCAAAGGAAGAACGTGGCCGAGACCAGCACCATGTTCCAAACCTTCATCATGCCCTTCTTCTCTTGCATCATGACGGAGTGCAGAAAAGCCGTCCCGCCTAACCACGGCAGCAGCGAAGCATTCTCTACCGCATCCCAATTCCAGTAGCCGCCCCATCCCAGCACGTGGTAAGCCCAGGCCGCGCCCAGCACGATGCCGCAGCTCTGGAACAGCCACGTAACCATGGTCCAGCGCCGGGTGGTGTGGATCCAGTCGTCACCCGGCTGCCGGGTGATCAGCGATCCCACCGCGAAAGCGAACGGCACAGCAAACCCGACATAGCCCAGATACAGCATCGGCGGGTGAATGGCCATGGCGGGGTATTGCAGCAGGGGATTCAGACCGTTGCCATCGGGCACCGCGGTGATGGCTTTATCCACAGCCAGCATCTCGAACGGGCTGACCACGAAAGTATTCAGAATCAGGAAGAACGTCTGCACCGTGGAAAGCACCGCCACGACATACGGCATGAAATCCCGGTGCTTGCGCCGGTTGGTGAAGACCACGACCGCGGCGTACGTGGATAGCAGCCAGCTCCACAACAGGAGCGACCCCCCCTGGCCTCCCCACCACGCCGTGAATTTGTAGATCGTGGGCATGGCCCGGTTGCTCACCTCGGCCACGTAAACAAACCGGAAGTCGCCCGTCAGCAACGCGGAAACCAGAACGGCGGCGGACAGTGTGATGAGGAACCAGACGCCGTAAACCGCGCGTTCGGCGCTGACAATCAGAAAAGGATTCCGCCTCAGCTTGCCCGTGATGCTGCCGATTACAGAGTAGATGGCGACGCAGAATGCCAGAAGGACCGCAAGGGCTCCGATGTTCTCCATACGCGCTCTTTAGAGGCTGGCCTTGCTGGGGTAGGTGGGAGCTGCAGCGGGCTTGCCGCCCGGCTTGGCTTCATATTTCGAGGCGCATTTGGCTTGGATCTTGCTTGCATGAAAAACGCCATCCCGGCCCATTTTGCCGTCCGCCAGCGCTTGGGCGCCATCGCGGAACGTGTCGGGCAGGGGATCGGCGCCGTCGTAGGCTACCCTCAGGTTCAGCTTCTCCTGCACCATCACGAACTCGATGACGTTACCTTTACGAACGATCGAGCCCGCGCCGACGTCGCCGCCCACGCGCAGCCGTTTGGAGTAAGCCTGGTCGCCCATCTGGCCCAGCTCGGCGATGGTCTTGTAATACGTCTGGTTGTCTTTGATTCCGGCTGTCGCAAGCCAGATCAGCGTGCCCACGATGACCACGACGAGCGCGGCAAACTTCCCGTATTTTTTCATGCAGACCTCTGAACGTACTAGTATAGCGCCGGGAGGCGGGAAACGAAGGTGGGCTTTTTGTTGGGGGCTCAAGCCGAGCCGGGCCGGCCCCTGCGATAGACGTCGCGCCGATGCCCGATCCGTAGGATTAGAGAACCTTCAGCCACGCGTGAGTAAATCACTCGATATTCCCCGGCCCGAATCCTAATAAAGGCAACTATTTACTTGACACACAAGGCAAATGAGCGCATACTTCAATCATGAACAGCGAACTTGGCCAGCTTCCAGAGACCCTGCAAGAAGCCATTGTATACTTCTCGGACCCGGATCGCGCTCATACGTTCGCTGCTGCCCTCCGCTGGCCTAACGGCGTTACTTGCCCGCGTTGCGGATCAAAGGAACATTCTCTCATTTCGACCCGGCACCTGTGGTTCTGCAAGAGTTGCAAAAAACAATTCACCGTCAAGGTGGGCAGTATCTTTGAGGACAGCCCCCTTGGGATGGACAAGTGGATGATGGGCATGTGGCTCATCGTGAATTGCAAAAACGGAATCAGTAGTTGCGAAATCGCCCGCGATCTCGGCATCACTCAAAAGTCTGCATGGTATATGGATCATCGCCTTCGCCGCGCACTGCACAGCGGTTCATTCGAGAAGCTCTCGGGCCATGTCGAAGCGGATGAAACCTTCATCGGCGGCAAGGCGCGCAACATGCACGTGAGCAAGCGGGCACGGCGCATCACTGGAACCGGCGGCAAAGACAAAACCGCTGTGATGGGAATCCTGGAACGCGGCGGTAAAGTTCGTACTGCCGTCATTCCGAATCGCAAAAAGAAAGCGCTTCAGGCCGAGGTGAAAAAGCACGTTGAAGCCGGTTCGGCGCTCTACACCGATGCGCTTCTCTCGTATGAAGGCTTGGCCGGTGATTACGCCCATCAGGTGATCGATCATGCCGTCGCGTACGTGGATGGAAAGATCCACACCAACGGGCTTGAGAACTTCTGGAGCCTGCTCAAGCGCGGGATCAACGGCACCTACGTAAGCGTCGAACCATTTCACCTGTTCCGTTACCTTGACGAACAAGCCTACCGCTACAACCACCGGAAGGCGACTGACTTGGAGCGGTTCAAGGAAGCGATGGTGAACGTGAGCGGTAAACGGCTCACCTGGAACGAGGCCACTGGAAAACAGATGGACTCTGCGACGTGTATTAACTGAGAAGGAACGGAAGCGCCAGAGACGCGGAAAACGGAAGTGATCGAATGTACACGGTTAAACGGGACGACGGCGAAGCCACTATCACCGACAAGGATGGAAGAGTAGTCTTCAAAGCATCCACGGATTCGTATGTTGTATACGATGATGGCTCGGTCAGTGCGAAAAAAATTAAAGACCTCACGGACGACAAATTGCTCATCGCACTAGCGAAGGCCGTGCCCCTGAAAACGGAACTTTAAGTTGCTTTGCGGGAATTCCTGCGCGGCTTCGGCCTTAGCACTGCCGACTTCGGGACCTGGAAAACCGCCTGCATCGCACGCTTGAAAGTTTCGAGAGCGGCTGGGCCCTCTTGCATGATCTTCGGCTTCATGACTACAGTTTAGCGCCCATCGCTTGAAGTTTGGCTGCTAATTCTTCCAGCGCTTTTTCTGGGTACGGTTCCTGAACGTGGGCTTCATCGAAGAGGCCACTCAGTGGCTCGTATCCATTGGTGAAAGGCCCAATAGTTGATTGTCTGGAAGCCCACGCAACTACATCCGCAGCTTGCAGTGCCTGTATTTGTTCATCATCGTCAAAAGTGAGGGAACCCAAGTTGAAAAACTCTGCCTTTTGAAGCTCCACCATCGCTTCATGGGCCTCAACAACGTGGTGTTTGTAGGGATTTCCGGTGTCCATGAGAAACGGGATTCTGTCATCGCGTTTGTTTTGTTGGGCGAGTAAATGGTTCATGAGTGTGAACAAGATGAAACACGAGCCGTAAACACCCATGGATTCCTTTTTGAAAGTCTTGGAGAAGTATTGATCGTATTTGGCCGTCGTGAGCGTTGCCGCCATACTGTAAACCTTATGGGTGTTGATCAACGGCACGATCTCCTCGAACAAGGCCTTCCGTTGATGGTTAGACACATCAGCTAGCCGTCCGTTAGGCCGCCGAAAATCCTTCATGTGAAGAGGTGGCTCGATGCCGTGTTTCTTCAGAATTGGATTCCACGCCCCCTGGAACGAGCCAAAATGATATTTGTTTACGAGAAGACCGCCCACAACCGCCGTGGGGGAAGGATCGTCTGTGCCGCTCTCATCTAAGTACCAACTGACAACGGCCGCTTCACGAGATTCATCGTCCGAATGCTGCATAGCCCACCATACGCTAGACACTGACAGTGGGAAACTTTCGGTTTCGCAGGGCACAAACGCCTTTCCGCCGCCATGATACACTGACGGCTAGCGGAATCGTTGAACGCAGCGCGCCGCCAAGCTTGCCAGCGTTCCCTTCCGATCACTTTCAGTTCAGAATGCTCTGTCTAGCCAGACGGAGTATAGCAGGATCTTGTGTGTCTAGTAAATAATTGCCCTAATAAAGCCCTGCGAATTCACCGGAAAGAGCACTACCCTGATGCTGGCCGGAACTGAGGCCCCTCTCGATAGCACGCACTATGCGTAGTCCGGCGGCGGGCGACAGCTTTTTGAGATCCTTCGCAACGGAGGATTTGTAGCTGATTTTTCGCTGCCAAGTAGCCTACAGGCGCTGCTTTGTGGCAAGCCGTCGTCGAAGCTCGCGGCTCGAGATAATCGGATCATCTTTATCCCGCAGCCGGTCCAAAGCAATCTGGTAGTCGGCGTACTCTGAGAGATAACTCTCCAGCGCCTTCAGCACGAGGTAGCTTCTGGGGCGATCGGTGGCGCTGGCTACTTGATCCAGATCTTTGGCGACCTTCTCGGGCAATCGCACTGATAAAGATACCGGCACGTGATCACTGTAATACAAGTAAGGCGGATCAGTGCTTGCCCGCGGCCGCCGCAGTCGCATGTTTCCGGAGGATTCGGTGGGCATAGTTTGCGCCGGGCGGGGCGGGTTCCACCATGTCGCCCGCGTGAATTCCATCGAGCATGGCAGACACCGAAACTGCGTTGCCCGCGAACCCGCAGGTTTCAAGAACCACGCGGATCTTCGGCAACCGCTCCGCGTAGGCCGGAAACTCAACCAGGGTGAACGGCTCCAGACGCTGTGCGCCGTCGCTGGCGACGTACACGATCGCCGCGTCGTGATAGATCTCCGGGTTGATGGGGAAGTCGAGTGCCGCCAGCGCCTCGAGGAGATCCTCCAGTTCACGCGGCTCAACGGCAACGGATACAGAAACCAGCTCTCCCTCACTGCCCACCAGGGCAGGGGGATGCGGTGAAGAAGCATGCGGCCAGACGCTCATAAAAATCCTCCAGCATCCGGCAAGGTCGGCCCAAAAACAAAAAACCCTGGGCCAAAGGCCACAGGGTCTGAACTGCCACCAGCCGACCTGCCTTTAGCACTTTTTTTTACGTGGTTGCAATTAGCGGGGCCCGGCAAGCAGACCCTAAATCAATCCACGTGATTCGAATTTACCACCGCTGGCCCTTTAGCGCAAACGGTATTTTGTCTTGACAGCGGTCGAATCTCTATTAAACGGGCAACGGTTACACCAAACCAGACGTCCACCAAGTGGGGTAATGTGGCGGCCTCCCGCCCGGTGTTCAGAAGGGTAAACCCGGCTGGGAACCCATTGACAGGCCAGTGATATAAGAGGATGATCGAAATGAGGGTAACCCCATGAAACCGCTCGTGCGCTTAGCGTTGGGCGTCACGGTGTGGGCAGCAATGGCCCTTTCCGTTGCTTCGGCCCAAACCGTCATTTCCGCCAAATCCGGTCTGATCCACTATGTGGAAGGCCGTGTCTACCTGGGGGATCAGTTGACCGAGAGCAAGTTCGGAGAATATCCGGACCTCAAGGAAAATGCCCAGTTGCGCACCGAGGAGGGACGGGCGGAGGTGTTGCTGACACCGGGCGTGTTTCTGCGCGTCGGTGAAAATAGCGCGATCCGCATGATTACCAACCGCCTGATTGATACCCGAGTGGAATTGCTCTCCGGATCCGCGGTGGTCGAGGCCGACGAGCTGCTGCGGGATAACGGGGTGACCATCGTCTACAAGGATTATGCAGTCCAGCTCCAGAAGAAAGGCGTCTATCGCTTCGATTCCGAGCCGCCGGCGGTGCGCGTTTATGACGGCGCAGTCATTGCTCTCTACAACGGAAGAAGCGAGGAGGTCAAGCAGGGCCACCTGCTGGAAATGAACGGCGATCTCAAGACGGCGCACTTCGACAAGGACAAAAACGCCGACGAGCTCTACCTCTGGAGCCGCGATCGCTCCCAGTATCTGGCCATGGCCAACGTATCAGCGGCGCAATCGGTGAACAACTCCGGAATGTACTGGGCGAATAGCAACTGGTACTGGAATCCCTTCTTCGGCATGTACACGTTCATCCCCATGAGCGGCGTTTATTACAACCCGTTCGGTTATGCTTTCTGGAGTCCGTACTCGGTTTACTCCTACCTCTACAGCCTGCCGTATTACGGCTACGGCAATTATTCGCCGGGGTATTCGTCTGGCGGCGGCAGTAGTGGCAACACCCCAGGACATAAGCCCGGCCGCATCGGTCATGGTCCGGCCCCGCCTCCTCGAAACCCGGGTAACGGCGGAATTCACATGGCGCGCGGTGTGCCGACGGCCACAACGGCCATGAGAACAGCCTCGGGTGCGGGTAGCGCACATTCAGGTGGCGGCGGATTCGCGGGCGGCGGACATTCAGGCGGCTTCTCCTCGGGGAGTTCTGGGCACAGCTCCAGCACCATGAATTCCGCTTCCGCCAGCAGCGGCCATTCGTCGGGCGGAGGTGGTAGCGTTGGCGGCGGTGGTGGCGGCGCGCACGGAAAGTAGCGCCTACTTCACGTTCTTCTCGAAGAAGTCGACCATCGTTTCGTAAAGGTGGCGCCTCAATGCGCCCGTCACCCCGTGTTCCTTCTGCGGATAAAGCATCAGCTCAAACGGCCTGCGTGCGCGCTCGAGTGCATCCACGAATTGCATGGTGTTCTGGAAGTGAACGTTGTCATCCTCCAGGTTGTGGATGATCAGGAGCTTGTCGCGCAGGTCGGCGGCATGGGTCAGCGCAGAAGCGCTCTCGTAGGCTGAGGCGTTCTCCTCGGGCAATCCCATATAGCGTTCGGTGTAGATGGTGTCATAGTTGCGCCAGTGCGTCACGGGCGCCCCCGCGATGCCCGCGCGAAACAGCCCCGGCGCGTGCGTGAGCGTGTAGAGGGTCATGTATCCGCCGTAACTCCACCCGTAGATCCCCATGCGCGACGTGTCCGCGAATCCTAGTGACTGCAGATAGCGGATTCCTTCCTTTTGATCTTCGAGTTCATGCGCGCCCAGGTTGTGGAAGATGACGGATTCCCAGCGATGGCCGCGGCCCCATGTGCCGCGATTGTCCAACTGCCAGATGATAAAGCCGTGCTGAGCCAGAACCTGGTCCCACTGGCGCTCCGGCCAGGCGTCCACTACGTCCTGCCCAACGCGCGGCCCCCCGTAGATGAAGACAATGACGGGATATTTCTTCCCTTGCGTAAATCCGGCCGGTTTGATCAACCGTGCGTAGAGCAGTGCGCCATCCTGCGCCTTCACCTTGTGGAACTCGGTGGGCAGAATTTCATATTCGCCGGTCAGCGAGCGATCCGCGTTGCGGAATACAGCAGTCTCAGCGCCGTCATTCCGGTGAATGATGCGGCGGGGCGGGGAGGACCGGCTCGACACGGTATCCAGATAATACGCGCGGTCGGGGCTCATGGAAATCACGTGTGTACCGGGTTCGGCTGAAAGCCGGCGCCGCTCGGCGCCGTCCAGCCGCACGGCGTAGAGTTGCCGCTCCAGCGGGCTCTGCTCGGTGGATGTGAAATATACTTTGCCCGCCGCCTCATCCACGCCCGCAACTGTATCCACTCCCCACTCGCCGCGAGTCAACTGGCTAAGCCGTTTGCCTTCGATCGAATAAAGGTACAGATGATGAAATCCATCGCGCTCGCTGCCCCACAGGAATCGCTTGCCGTCCTTGAGCAAGAGGAAGTCGTCGTTGACGTTGATCCAGTAGGGATCCTCCTCGTGCAGCGCCACGCGTGCCGCGCCGGTCGCTGTGTTCGCAATCAGCAGATCCAGCCGGCTCTGAACGCGGTTCAGCCGCTCGACCGCAACCGCCCGGCTGTCCGGCAGCCAGGCAACGCGAGCCAAAAGATTGTCACGGGTTTCGCCGAGGTCCATCCAGCGCGTCGGCCCACCGTTCGCGGAAACGATTCCCACGCGTGCATCGGCATTGGGATCGCCTGCGTTGGGATAACGTTCCGGCTCGAACCGCGCGCGCACGCTCACCAGGTCCGCCTGAGGAAAGACCGGCTCGCGGCCGACGTCAAGCTGCAAATAGGCGATCTGCCGGCTATCGGGCGACCACCAGTACGCGGTTCCGATTTCCAGCTCCTCGGGATACACCCAGTCCAGCTCGCCATTCATCAGCGTTTCGGAACCGTCGCTCGTTAGACGCACGGTTTTGCCCGCCGCAATTTCGAGGGTATAGAGGTCATGCCCGCGGCGGAAGGCGACGAATCGGCCGTCGGGCGAGAGCTTGGCATCCCGCTCGGCTTCGGCGGTGGCCGTGAGCTGATCCCATTTGCCGGTTTCCAGGTGGAGCAGAAACAGATCGCCGCTGGAAGAAATGAGAATCTCTGAGCCGGTATCGGACCACGAGAAGCTCTGCTCGGCAACGTGCCGGTTCTTCCAGTCGAAAGGTTCCGTGGCGGGCGGCTTTACAGCCTTGGATTCCAGATCCGCCAGGTTTACCAGCACCTTCTCTTCACGGGTCGCGACGTGGTACAGCCGCAATTGTTTCTTCTCCAGCCAGGCGAACCGCTTGCCATCGGGCGCCCACTGTATGGGCTTGAAACCGGTGACGGTCCGCTCGGCGGTGATAGCTTCAATGGTTACGGGCTCGTTCTGAGCGTAAGCGGCGAGGCCGAAAAGAGCTGCTAGGACGAGGGCGGTGATTCGGTGCACCCTGAGATTGTATCGGCACCCGGCGACTCGTGTATACTTTGGCCGAAGCGCCTATGACCGGCCGGACCCTCAGCCATTACGAGCTGCTCGAAGAGATCGGCAAAGGCGGCATGGGCGTGGTCTACCGGGCCCGGGACACACGGCTCGACCGCTTTGTAGCCATCAAGCTCCTGCCTCCGG
This sequence comes from Terriglobia bacterium, assembly GCA_020073305.1. GTDB lineage: Bacteria > Acidobacteriota > Terriglobia > Bryobacterales > Bryobacteraceae > QHXW01. The sequence goes on along the minus strand of JAIQFK010000014.1, from coordinate 156,826 downwards.
AGCAGATGGCCGACGCGGACCGCAAGCGCCGCTTCGTCCAGGAAGCCAAGGCCGCTTCCGCATTGAATCACCCCAATATTGTCACCATCCATGAGATCGACGCGGCTGACGGCGCCGACTTCATCGTGATGGAGCACGTCGAGGGCTCGCCGCTCAACCGGCTCATCCCGGAGCTGGGGCTGCCGGTGGCACAGGCGCTATCGTACGCCGTGCAGATTGCCAACGCTCTGGCGGCCGCGCACACCGCGGGCATCGTCCATCGCGACATCAAGCCGGGCAACATCATGGTGACGCGCGCGGGCCGCGTCAAAGTTCTGGATTTCGGTCTGGCCAAGCTTCTGGAACAGCCCGGACCCGAAGACGCTACCGTTACTGCCGAGGCTGCCACGCGCGCCGGGGCGATCGTTGGCACCCTAGCCTATGCGTCGCCCGAGCAGATTGAAGCCAAACCGGTGGACGCGCGCACGGATGTTTTTTCCTTCGGCGCGGTGCTGTACGAAATGCTCACTGGCCGTCGGCCGTTTCAGGGCGAATCGCAGCTCTCGACCATGGCGGCAATTCTACGCGACCGGCCCGAGCCTTTGACGGCGAACCGGGCGGACGTTCCCCGTGAAGTCAGCCGCATTCTCGAACGGTGCCTGGAGAAGAATCGGGAATCGCGTTATCCCTCGGCGGCGGAATTGCGGGATGACCTCGCTGCGATGCAGGCTCGCATCGCCGCTCCACCAGCCGGTTTCCAGGCTCTGCTTCGCCGTCCGGTGTTTGCGGTTGCCGCAGCCCTCCTCATCCTCGCGGCAACCTGGTTCGCCTGGCGAGCGTCGCGCGCCCGCTGGGCCCGTAACGAGGCCCTGCCCGCAGCCGGCCGGCTGGCTCAGCAGGTCCGGTTTCATGGGGCCCTACGCGCGCTGCGCGAGGCCGAACGCTACATTCCCGATGATCCGCAGCTCCGGCAGTTGCGCGAAACCATTACGCACACCGCCTCTATTCAAACCACGCCCGCCGGCGCCGAGGTATTCGTGAGAGACTACAGCGATCCGGCAGATCCCTGGGAGTCGATCGGCAGGGCGCCGCTCCAGAACATCCGGCTTCCCGCCAGTTACCTGCGCGTGAAGATTGTGAAGTCCGGATTCGAAACTTTCGAAGCCGGCGTCTTCCTCCGCTCGGTATTCCAGGTTCGCCTCGAACCCCGGGGTTCGGCGCCCGCGGAAATGGTCCGAGTGCCCGCCGGCGGCTATCAGCTTGGCGGCTCGCAGGAAGTCCGGCTCCCCGAGTACTGGATCGACAAATACGAAGTCACCAACCGGCAATTTAAAGACTTCGTGGATCACGGCGGCTATCAGAATCGCCAGTTCTGGAAACAGCCGTTCATCGAGAACGCGCGATCGCTTACTTGGGACGAGGCGATGCACAAATTTCACGACTCGACAGGCCGCCCCGGTCCATCCACCTGGGAGCTGGGTTCGTTTCCCGAAGGGCAGGCGGATTTTCCCGTTGCCGGCGTGAGCTGGTACGAAGCCGCCGCCTATGCCGAGTATGCCGGCAAAGCGCTGCCAGCCGTCCACCAATGGTTCAACGCCGCGGGCACAGGAATCTTCTCCGACATCCTGCACTTCAGCAATTTCGATCGAAAGGGCACGGCGCGCGTGGGCAGTTTTCAGGGGCTCGGGCCCTTTGGAACCTACGATATGGCCGGCAACGTGAAAGAGTGGTGCTGGAACCAGGTAGGCGGAAAGCGCTACCTGCTGGGGGGCGCCTGGAACGAGCCCAGCTACATGTTCACCGACCTCGACGCGCGACCGCCGTTCGACCGGTCGGCGACCGACGGCTTCCGTTGTGTGAAATATGCCGGCGCCCTGTCAGCCAGCCTGACCGGCCCGATCGAACATCGTTATCGCGATTATTCCAGAGAAAAGCCGGTCAACGATCCGCTCTACGAGGCGTACCGCCGCTCTTATGCGTATGACCAGACGCCCCTCGACGCCAGGGTGGAGTCGGCCGATGATTCGCATCCGTACTGGCGAAAGGAAAAGGTCAGCTTTCGCGCGGCGTACGGCAACGAACGCGTGCCGGCCTACTTGTTTCTGCCTAAGAACGCCGCGCCCCCTTACGAGACGCTGGTCTATTTCCCCGGCGGCGATGCCCTGGAAGTGCAGTCGAGTGAGACTCTGGGCCGCGGTCTGACTTTCATCGAGTTCGTCGTGCGCAGCGGGAGGGCTGTTCTGTTTCCGATTTACAGCGGCACATTCGAACGCCGCTTCGAATTCAGTGGAATGAATGCCTGGAGGGACCTCGTGATCCGGTGGGAGAAAGATGTATCTCGCTCCGTCGATTACCTGGAAACGCGCCCGGATATCGACCACGGCCGGCTGGGGTTCTATGGATTGAGCCTCGGCGCCAACCGCGGTCCAATCATGTGCGCCCTGGAAACTCGTTTCAAGACGTGCGTGCTTCTGGCGGGCGGCCTATCGGCTGGCGCGGAGCCCCCTGAGGTGGATGGCGTCAACTTCGCCCCACGCGCGCACGAGCCGCTGCTCATGCTGAACGGCCGCTACGATTTCGACCAATCGTTCGAGATGCAAGCCAAGCCCCTGCTCCGCTTCTGGGGCGCGCCGGAAAAAGACAAGCGGATGGTGCTCTATGAGGCCGGCCACATTCCGGCCGACCTCCGCGACATCATCCGCGAGATTCTCGACTGGCTGGACAAGTACCTGGGGCGAGTAAAAACAACGGGTTAGACCCGATCATTTCGCACCCTGCGCGACTAAAGCCTGGGACTCCTTCTGCCGAACAAATTGATGGGGAGTCACACATGGATCGTTCGCTGAAGCAGTATCCGCAGGAGATGGCCTGGGCCGTGGTCCAGGCAAAGAACCAATCATTCGCAGTCGCTACCCAGGATTTGCGTGAGATGGTCATCATGCCCGAGGTGGCGGAGGTTCCTAATACGGGGGAGTACATCCGCGGTGTGATCAATCTCCGTGGCCGTGTGTTGCCGCTGATCGACCTGCGCAAGCGTATTGGTCTCACTTCTGTGACCGAGGAGAACAACACGTTTTGCGCCATGATGGAGCAGCGGGAACAGGACCACCACAAGTGGGTGGACGAGCTTGAAGCATCTGTAAAGGAAGGGCGCGCGTTCGGTCTTGCGACCGACCCCCATAAGTGCGCCTTCGGCAAATGGTACGACACATACCACACGGACAATCCGCTGATTGCCATGCACTTAAGGAAGTTCGACCAGCCCCACAGGCAAATTCACGGGATCGCGACCGAAGCCCGGGATCTGGTGGCTCAGGGAAGAGTGGATCAGGCGCACGAATTGATCGCGCTGACCCGGTCAGGCTCGCTCGCGAGACTCGCTAGTCTGTTCGCCGAACTGCGTTCGCTGGTCCGTGAGGGCAACCGCGAGATTGCGCTGGTCGTGGAGGCGGCCGGCAGGAACTTCGCCGTCTCCGTTGATGCAGCTTTGTCAGTGGAGAAACTATCCGCCGGAAGTGTTGAAGAACTGCAGCACGGAGCCGGCGTCAAGCAGGATGGAATCGTCCGGCGATTTGGCAAGAGAGCCAAGGGCGGGGAAGTCATCCTCATCATCGAGACCGCTCACTTGATGAACGGGGATGAGATCAGCCAAGACCTCCTTCAACCGGCTACCGCAAAGTAGTGAACGGTTCCGCCGTTCTCACGGCGCCAGTTGCGGCGCCACGTACGTGTAAAACACTACGATCAGTCCGATAATCGAGGCCAGCAGGATGCTGTGGCGCAGCGTGAAGCGAAACAGCCGGCCTTCGTCCTCGGGTTTCATCGCCGTCGCGCACGAGGCCACCGCCACGCTCTGCAGGCTGATCATCTTGCCCATCACGCCGCCTGCGGAATTTGACGATGCCATCAGCACCGGATTCATGTGCAGCGTTCCGGCGGTAATCACCTGCAGGTTACCAAACAGAGCATTAGCCGCTGTGTCGCTGCCGGTCAGAAACACGCCCAGCCAGCCGAGCAGGGAACTAAAGAACGGAAATAGCATGCCGGTGGCGGCGAAAGCCAGGCCAAGCGTCGCCGTAGCCCCGCAGTAGTTCATCAGAAACGCCAGCGCCAAAACCGACCCGATAGTCAGCTCCGCCAGCAGCAGTTGCTTCACCGTGTTTCGGAATACGCGCGCGAACTGCGCCACCGGCATTCGCAACACCACCGCCGAGACCAGCGCGGCGAACAGACACGCGGTGCCAGGCGCTGAGAGCCAGTTGAACGTGTAGGCCGCTGCGTATGGCGCGGGCTTCGCCACTACCGGCGGCACTCGCAGGATGACGTTGTGAAGACCCGGCCACGGAAAGCTCCTCGTCACCCCATTGAGCAACACCTGGACCGGTTTGTAACCCCACGCCAGCACGAAAACCACCAGCAGCATGTATGGCGCCCAGGCCAGCACCAGTTCGCCCATCGCGTGGCGCGGCGGCGCAACATGCGCGGAGCTGTGCTCGTCAAAATTGAAATCTTCCTTCGGCTTCCAGAATTTGAACAACAGCACCAGCGATCCGATGGCCGCCAGCGAGCTGAGAATGTCGGTCAACTGCGGCCCGATGAAATTCGACACCACAAACTGCGTCCCGCCGAACGCCACTCCGCAAAGCAAAGCTGCCGGCAACACGCCTCGCAAGGCCCTCCAGCCACCCATGACCATCACCAGGTAGGCGGGTACGATCAGCGAGACCGGAGCGCAGATGCGCCCCACGCCGGCACTCAAGCGGTCGAGCGGCAGGCTCGTAATCCCGGCGAGCATCAAAATCGGGGTCGCGATAGAGCCGAACGCGACGGGCGCGGTGTTCGCCAGCAGGCAGATGCCTGCCGCATAGAACGGCGAAAAGCCTAGCCCTGCGAGCATGGCCGCGGCTACCGCCACCGGCGTTCCAAATCCCGCCGCGCCTTCAATAAACGCGCCGAACGCAAACGCGATCAACAGAGCCTGCAGCCGGCGATCCTCGGTCAGGCTGCCGACCGAGTCTTTGATCACCTGAAATTTGCCGGTCGCAACCGTAATGTTGTAGAGCAGGATCGCGGTGAATACCACCCAGCCGATGGGAAACAATCCGTACGCGGCCCCGTAAGCGATCGCGCTAACAAGCGTGCCGGCATGCATTCCGTAAACACCCAACGCCACCGCCGCGGCCGCAGCCAGCCCGAACAGCGAGGCCAACCAGGCCGGTTTTCTCATCAAACCCAGAAGGATCAGCAATACGAAAACAGGAACGGCAGCAATCAGCGCGGATACGCCCAGGCTGCCGCCCACGGGCGTATAGTCCTGCGGCCACATAGGGGACTATTATCCACCGGAGCGCAAGCGCTCGACCGTCTCCTGGATGCTTTTTCGGAACTTTTCGATTTCCAAGGCGTCCTTGTACTTCTGCCGCGGCCAGAAGAAGCCGCGCAGCCCGTCGCCCTTCCGCCGGGGCACGATGTGCACGTGCAGGTGTGGAACGGTTTGGCTGACCCGGTTGTTGATGGCCACGAACGTTCCTTCCGCCTCAAGCGCTCGCTCCACAGATCTGGCCAGCAACTGCCCATTAGCGAACAACGGTTCAAGCAGCGCGTGTGGAAGATCGGCGAGAGTTTCGTAATGCTCTTTCGGGATCAGCAGGGTGTGGCCTGGAAACAGCGGCCGCTGGTCGAAAAACCCGAGTGAGATTTCGTCTTCGAATACCACCGCCGCCGGCACCGCGCCTGCCACAATCTGGCAGAAGACGCAGCCCGCACCCGGTTTAGCCATGCCCCATCACTCGCTCGGCCAGCTCTTCTGCGGTGTCGACGAGAAAATCCGGGGGATGATCGGCGAAGGTCTCGGGCTGAAAGCCCCAGGTGACCCCGCATGCCTTCACCTGGGCATTCCGCGCGGTCTCGACGTCCACGGCGCTGTCGCCCACCATGAGAGTTCGTTCGCGCGAGGCGCCAAGCTCAGCCAGCAGAGTCTCGATGCCCACCGGATGCGGCTTCTTTTGTTCGAAGCTGTTTCCCCCGTACACGCTGCGAAAATGTTCATGCAGGCCGAGACCCGCCACGATCGCGTGGGTGAACCGCATGGGTTTATTGGTGAGCACCGCCATAGCAATGCCCTCGCCGCGGAAGCGGTCGAGCATGCCACGCACCCCTGGATACAGAACGGTGTTGTCCAGCATGTGCGCGCGATAGTACGCCAAAAAGTACTCGAGCGCGCCCGCCACTACGTCATCCGGATATTCCGGGCCCAGCGCTTTGCGGATCAGCACCGGCGCGCCGTTGCCCACGTACGAATACACCTTGGCGTGTTCCATGGGCGGAAGGCCAAGGTGAGCGCGCGTGGCGTTCACGGAGTTAGCCAGATCGACGCTCGAATCAATGAGCGTCCCGTCCAGATCAAAGATGACCAGATCCATTTAGAGCCGAGGGATCAGCCGGCCTTCGCCCGCCGCCGTGCGGCCCGCGCCTCGTGGACGGGTCTCTTGCGTGGACGCTGATCCTCCAGTTTGTATTCCATGATCTTCCGCTGAAGCGTGTTGCGATGGATCCCAAGAAGCTTGCTGGCAGCAAGCCGGTTGCCCTCGGTGCGCTCGACGGCGCGTGCGATCAGGGTCCGTTCCAGAATCTCGACGGCCTCTTCCATAAAGAACCCGTTTTCCAGAAGATGATCCACCAGATCTTCGAATGTCTCTTTCATTACTGATGCGTTCAAACTGAATCCCCCTGCCGCTGCGTGCCCTTCTTTACCGCATCATCCCAAATACTCTTTACCTGTCCATAGTGCTTGCGGAAACCGTCTTTCAGTTCGTGCGGCGCCATGGACGCAAAAACGTGCGCCGTGTCGATCACATACGGGGCAAAACGCGAGCCTACCACCGCGCGGGGCGGCGTGTCTCCGGAACCGGGAACGAACGCGACGATCGCCACAATCAAGGCAACGGCCAGCAGCAGGCCGCGCACCGCGCCGAATCCCGCCCCCAGGATCCGGTCGAACACCGAGAGTCCCGCGGCCTTCACCAGCCGGCTGAAAAGATGCCCGATGATGGCTCCGGCGATCAGCACGCCGACGAAAACGAGAATGAAGCCGCAGAAATGAGCAATCTCTTTCGAGCTGACGTAAGGAATCAGGAAGGCCCCGGCCGAGCCGTAAAACCACAGCCCGCAGAATAGCGCCGCCACCACCGAAATCAGCTCGATCAGCTCGCGCGAGAATCCCTTCTGAAAGCTGAAAATGATCGAACCCGCGATCAGAATCAGTAGAACAATGTCCAGCCAGTTCATAGTTCTTTGCCGGTCAGCAGCCGATACGCCTCCCGGTATTTTTCGCTGGTCCTCTGCACGACTTCGGGCGGCAAAGCGGGCGCCGGCGGCTGTTTGTTCCAGCGAATCCCCTCTAGATAATCTCTCACGTATTGCTTGTCGTAGGAGTTCTGCGCTCTTCCCGGCTCGTAGGTATCGCGGGGCCAGAAACGCGAAGAATCCGGCGTCAGCACTTCATCGCCGAGTACCAGCTTGCCGTCGATGAAGCCAAATTCGAACTTCGTGTCGGCGATGATGATGCCGCGCGATTCGGCGTAGGATGCCGCGCGCGCGTAGATGGCAAGGGTCAAATCGCGAAGCTGCCCAGCCACGTCGCTCCCTATAATCGACGCCATGCGGTCGAACGAAATATTTTCATCGTGGCCCGTCTGCGCTTTGGTGGAGGGTGTGAAGATGGGCTCGGGCAAACGGCTGCTCTCCTCGAGGCCTTTCGGAAGCGGAATGCCGCACACGGTGCCGCTGGCGCGGTACTCCTTCCAACCCGAGCCTGCCAAGTAGCCGCGCGCCACGCATTCGATCGGCGCCATGTCCGCCAGTTTCACCAGCATCGATCGCCCTTCGAGCTGGGTGCGGAACGGTCGCACCTCCGGCGGATAAGCGTCCACATCCGCGCTGATGAAATGCGTCGCGGTGACCTCGCGCAGCAAGTCAAACCAAAACACCGACATCTGCGTCAGCACGCGCCCCTTGTCTGGAATGCCGGTGGGCAGGATGAAATCGAACGCCGAGATGCGGTCGGTGGCGACAATCAGCAGTCGGTCGCCCAGGCGGTACACATCGCGGACCTTTCCCTGAGAGAACCGTTCGATGCCAGGGAGGCTGGTTTCTAAAATGATTTGCTCTTGTGTGGATTGCACAGTGCCTTCAATTTTACTCGGGGGATAGACAAAGCATACTGGGAATGTCGCGCAAAGGCAAACACGAACCGCCCGCGAGGAGGCGAGTGAGGTCTGGTTGTTATCGATGCAGGTCTTCGGTTGCGCGGCAGACCGCGCCGTATGCATCGGGGCGGCGGTCGCGGAACAGCGGGAACCGCCGCCTCGCCTGGATGACCTGTTCACGGTCGCATGCCGTGACCAGGATCTGTTCGTCCACGTCGCTGGCTTTCGCAAGGATTTCTCCCAAAGGATCAACCACCATGCTCTTGCCTGACATCTGCCACTCGCCTTCCGGACCCACGTGGTTGCAGGCGGCCAAAAATGCGCCATTTTCCAGCGCGCGTGTGGTGAGGAAATTTTCCCAAGGTGTCGCGACCGGCGTGGCATAAGGAGCGATGATGATCTCGGCGCCGTTCAGCGCCAGGCACCGGCAGGACTCCGGAAAAAGGTTGTCATAGCAAATCGAAAACCCGATGGTCCATTCACCAATGTGAAACACCGGAAACGAAGATCCGCCCCGGAAATAAATCTTTTCCAGGCTCAATAGCGCCGCTGGATGCACCTTGCGGTACTTACCGGCGATGTCGCCATCCGGAGAGATCAGCATCGCGGTGTCGTAGTAGAAGCCGGGCCGTGCCATTTCGAAGATGGTCGAAACCAGGTGAATGCCATGCCGCCGCGCTTCTTTCTTCATGCGCGTCTGCGTGTGGCCGTCTTCAGTCTCCGCATAGTCCATATAGCGGGAATCGCGGTATTGCGGAAAATACTCGTTGTTGAAGAACTCCGGCAGAACCACGATGTCGGGCTTCTCGCGCGCAGCCGTTTCGATGAAGGAGCAGGCACGCTCGACATTTTCATCCCGGGAACCAGCCCGGCTGTTCATCTGAATGAGGGCAATTCGCATACTTCGCTCAAAGGCAAACGCGGACCGCCCGCGCATCAATCTCTTTCCCGGCTGAGGCCAGCACGTCCTTCGGCAGCCGGTGTTGCACGTCCTGGAACAGGTCGTTTTCCTCGCGGCGGATGTGGCTCCGCAGCAGCCCGCAGAATTTCTCCAGCAGTTCGGCCGACGGCGCTGCCCGCATCTGATCGATCATCTCTTCGAGAGCACGGTGATCAGCCACCAGGTCGTCGATCAGCGCCAGTCTGCCAAGTTCGCGCTCGATGAGCGGGAACAGCAGTTGCTCCTCGATCCCAAAGTGGTTGGTCAACTCGATTTCGTAGCGGTCAATAGCCTTGCTCGCCAGCTTGCGGACGGTGGCCTGCGACCGGTCGCCTTCGAGCGCGCGCTCGGTAAGGACGCACAGCGCCAGGCCATTGTGGTGCTGCTGGGAAAGCGGGATAAGAGCCGGATCGCGAAGCATCTCTTCATTGTGCGGCAATTTTGATTTCGGCGTCCGGGTCCCTATACTTTCTTCTATGCCGTTTTGCGTGAATTGTGGTACCCAGCTTGGCGACGAGGTGAAGTTTTGTGGAAGCTGCGGAACGCCGGTGGGCGGCTCGACAGCGGTTGCCACGCCGGTTGTGGAGTCGCTCGATTACACCATCCAGGGCGACAACCTGCAGGTCGCGCGGGTCCGCCTGAAACCCAGCCAGGAAGTTTACGCCGAGGCGGGCAAGATGGTCTACAAGACCGCCAATGTGGATTGGGACACGCGTATGAGCGGCGCCACGCTGGGCGAGAAACTGCTCGGCGCCTTGCGTCGCACCATCACCGGCGAATCTCTGTTCCTTACCTATTTCCGCGCGAACGGCGCCGGCGAGGTAGGTTTCGCGGGCAGTTACCCTGGCCGCATCCAGGCTTTCGATCTGGCTTCCGGGCAGAGCATCATGGCGCAGCGCGACGCGTTCCTGTTCGCCCAGCCGAGCGTGCAGTTCAACATCGCCTGGGTGAAGAAGCTGGGCGCTGGATTCTTCGGCGGTGAAGGCTTCATTCTAGAAAAGCTGACTGGGCCGGGAACCGTCTTCATCCACGCTGGCGGCGATTTCGTTGAATTCACCCTGGCCGCCGGCGAGACGCTGCATATCGACGCCGGCAACATCGTTGCCTTCGATGAAACCGTTAATTACGATATCCAGTTTATCGGGGGCATCAAAACAGCTTTGTTCGGCGGCGAAGGCCTGTTCCTTGCCACCATCACCGGGCCCGGCCGCGTGATCGTTCAGAGCATGACCATCAATAAACTGCGCCGCGAACTGGCTCCCAGCAAGCCCTCGAGCGACGAGCACAACCCCCTCAGCGCGCTCGGCAGCATCTTCGAAAGTGAAGACTAATCATGCATCGCCACACTTTTGCTTTTTGCCTTTTGCTTTTTGTTTTTTGCCTTGCCGCATCAGCGGCGTCTCGTCCTCGCGCCCGCGCCGCCGGTATACCCTTCGAAGGCGCGCCCGGCCCGTTGGATGCCATCACCGACGTGGCCGGCGTCGAGGTCGGTCACAGCACCATCATCTCGGGCGAAGGGAAACTCGTTGTCGGCGTCGGACCGGTCCGCACCGGGGTGACTGCCATCCTGCCGCGCGGCAAGGAATCCGTCGATCCCGTCTTCGCTGCCTGGTTCTCTCTCAACGGCAACGGCGAAATGACCGGCACCACGTGGGTGGAGGAATCCGGCTTTCTGGAAGGCCCCATCATGATCACCAACACGCACAGCGTGGGCGTGGTCCGCGACGCTGTGGTCAAGCGCCGCGTTGATCGTTCCGTCCCCGGCGACTGGTGGGCGCTACCGGTGGTGGCCGAAACCTGGGACGGCGGCTTGAACGACATCAACGGCCTGCACGTCAAACCGGAGAACGCCTTCGAGGCCCTGGACACCGCCGCTTCGGGAACCGTGAAAGAGGGTAACGTCGGTGGTGGCACGGGGATGGTCTGCTTCGGATTCAAAGGGGGCATCGGCACAGCGTCACGCAAGGTCGACGCCAAAGTTGGCGGCTACACGCTCGGCGTGCTCGTGCAATGCAATTGCGGCCGGCGCACGCAGCTTCACATCGCCGGTGTTCCGGTGGGCCTCGAAATCGAAAAGCAGCCCGCGCAGCAGCAAGAGCGCGGTTCCATCATCATCGTCATCGCCACCGACGCGCCGCTGTTGCCCCACCAGTTGAAGCGTCTCGCGCGGCGCGCCACCATGGGCCTCGCGCGTGATGGCAGCACGTCCGGCAACGGCTCCGGCGATATCTTCATCGCCTTTACGACCGCCAACCCAGGCGCAGCCGGAGCGGCAGATGTTTCGCAGATCGCCGTGCTCCCCAACGAGCGCATGAATCCACTCTTCGATGCCGCCGTCGAGGCAACCGAAGAGGCCATCGTGAACGCCATGTTCGCCGCCGAGACCATGGTCGGCGTGAACGGCCACAAAGTTGAGGCCCTTCCCATCGACCGCACGCGCGAAATTCTGAAGAAGTACAACCGGCTGCAGGAGTGAGAACCGCTCTCACCGCACCGGCGAATACGGCGTTGCCTTGAACAGCGAAATCTGGATGATGCTGCTCATCTGCCCGTGCTTTTCGATCGACTCCTTGCGAACCTTGATCCACTCAGGGTCGCCGGCGAACGCTTCCCACGCCTTCTCGCGAGCCGCCAGATTGTCGAACGGAATCAGGTAGGTCAGGTTCGGCATGTTCGTGCCGATCAGCGTCGAGGTGTAAAGAATTGGGTGAACGCCCACGCGGTGGAAGATCTGGATCTCCGGTCCCGCGAACCGCTCGTGCAGCGCCTTGAGCTGGCGCACCGTGGGGGAGTGATAGACGCGCAGCTCAAAAAGACGCGGCGCCTTGGGCGGCTCGGCGGGCGCAACGATTTCGGGACTATAATCCGTGGCCTGCAATAGCGTGCTGGAGGCCTGGTCGAACGGCGGATCACCTGAGTCCCACTGCTCGAAATTCTTCACCAGTTCCGGGTTCTGATGGATGCGCGAGTAAACGCTCCAATAATGCTCCAGCGACTGGAATCCGTATACGGCCACCATCTGCGGCATGTGCGGCGCCACCAGCGATTCCAGATAAAGAATCGGGCCCGTGTATTCCACTTGCTGCAATGCCGGTAGCGCGAGCTTGTTGAAATAGTCGTGCATGCGCGCCACCTGCGAGCCCTGCTGCAGGTAGAACGTCTCGAGCATATAGAAGCCGGTCCGCTTCTCACCCGCTGCTCCGGCGGGGCGTGCCGCTGCCATCATCCCCATTCCTCCCATCCAGCCAAAAAAAGATCGACGATCCACGGTTAAGTCCCTCCTGGCCGTGTGAGTATTCTAACCCACGCGCGCGAGCCGGCGGACCGAGAGCGCCGTAAGAAGCAACGTCACGCCGGCAAGCACGGCTACATGAACCATGGCTGCCCCCTGGCTGGACGCACCCAATGCTCGAAACATCAATTGGTCCAGATGATAGGCGGGCCAGATGACTGCCGTCGCCTGCATGGTCTTCGGCAGCGGGAACATGATGCCCGAAAGGTAAATCATCGCCATGTAGATGACGTTCGTGATCGCGGGCGCGACTTTGCCCGTGGTCCGGGTGCCGATGAACAGCCCCATCGCGCAAAACGGCAGCGCGCCAAGGATGTTGATCGCCGCCACCCTAAAACACTGGCCGGCAGTCAGGGGCAGGTGTCCGAGTGTCAGTGCGGCGGCGATCATGGTTGCAGTTACGATAACGCCAAAGACCATCGCCATGATCATTTTCGCCAGCAGGTAGGCGGCCGGCGGCATGGGCAGCGCACGCTTGAGCGTGAGCAATCCTTGTTCCCGCTCCATGGCCACCACGACGCCGAAACCAAACAGGCCCGGTCCCATCACCCCCATCACGTCGAAGCCCGTAAAAACGAATAGGGCTCCCTTTGGGTCGCTACGCAGAGCGTCACCGAAAAGAAGCACGGCGAACAGGAGGTAGAGGGCCACGGGAAGACTGAGAAACGGGATGCCGAACGCCGGCGCGCGCAGCATGCGCACGGACTCGTACCTGGCTTCCTTCAGATAAGTGCCGAACAGCCGGCTGGTGGGCATCGCCGTGCGGCGGGCCGTTCCGCGGCTGATTTCCAAAGACGTTGCATTCATGACGTGCTCCACTACGCGAGTTCCATTCATCACACCGCCTCCTGTGTAAGTTCTGTGAACGCTTCGGCGAGTCCGGCGCGGCGGACTTCCAATTCCTCCAGCTCCTCATCGGCGGCCAGTAATCGCCGCACGACGGTTTCCGCATTGCTCACGCTGATGTTCAGCCGTTGCTGATCGCGGCTCACGCTCTGCACTTCCGGCCAGGCTGCAACTTCTTCAGCAGCCAGCGAAGTGGCGCAACTGATATGCTTCCGCACCACGTGTGCGCGTATCTCGCTCACCGTGCCTGAGGCAATCATGCGGCCCTTGGCGAGAACCGCCACGCGATCGGCCAAAGCCTCTGCTTCTTCGAGATAGTGCGTCGTCAGGACGATGGAAGATCCGTCTTCGACAAGCTGCCGCAGTGTGGACCACATCAGTTCCCGGGCTTGCACGTCGAGCCCTACGGTGGGCTCGTCGAGGAACAGAAGTTTCGGGCGGCCACAGACCGCCAGGGCAAACTGAGCCTGTCTCTTCTGTCCCGCGGAAAGCTTTCCGTAGGGCCGGTCTCGGAGCGGCGCCGTGTCGGTCATCTCCAGCACGGCATCCGGAGTATACGGATCCGGATAGTAGCTCGCCACCAGATCGATCAATTCGCGGACGCGCAGCTCTTGTGCGAGCGTCACCTCCTGCATCATCACGCCGACCTGACGGCGCGCTCCGACGCACTGCGGAGATTGGCCGAACAGGCGCGCCGACCCGGCGTCGGGCTGCCGCAGTCCTAATAACAGGGAAATAGCAGTGGTTTTCCCGGCGCCGTTCGGACCGAGAACCGCGAACAGCTCGCCGCGCCGCACTTCGAGGTCCAGCCCGTCCAGCGCCACAATTTTCCCGAAGCGCTTGCTCACGCCTGAGAGTTCTGCCAGACAATCATTGTTCATGCAGCTAGTCTGGACCGTCGAGCATAGTTTTCGAAAGCGGATTTTGACCAAGTGGCCGAATCGTTTTACGAACAGCCGGAAGGAAATTGGCAGCCCAGAAGGGCTGACCCCACATCAGAACGGATTCGCCGCCAGGGATTTCAGTTTTTCGTGATAGAGGCGGCCAGATTGGAGCCGGACCCCATTCTGCAGCGTGATCACGTATTCTCCATGCAGGGCAGGCTGGAGTTCTTTGATCCGCCTGACGTTCACAATAACGGAGCGATGAATGCGCTGGAACATTTCAGGATCAAGGGATTTCTCGAGCGTATTCATCGCCACGTGGAGCAGATGCCCGGATCGTCCGGCGTGCAGTTGGACGTAATTCTCGGCGGCTTCGATCCAATCCACGTCCTCGACATCGACGAAAACCGTTTTACCCGCTGACCGTACCGCCAGGCGCTTCAAGTACCGGCGCGGCGAGGCGATGGTCTCCAGCAGCGACAGAATCTGCCGGCTGGCTTCGTCGGCAGGTTTCAGATTGATGTGGAGCTTCGCCCGCGCCAGCGCCTGGGCAAACCGCTCTTCGGTGACGGGTTTCAGCAGGTAGTCGATGGCGTTGATCTCGAATGCTTGAATGGCGTATTGATCGTGAGCCGTCACGAATACGACCGCGGGCATGTGCTCCGCGCCGACTTCCTTCACTACGGAGAATCCGTCCATCTCCGGCATCTGTACATCAAGGAGTACGAGATCCGGGTGCGTGTCGCGGATCGCCGCTACCGCCTCGCGCCCGTCCTTGGCTTCGTGAATCGCCGCAACCTCCGGATCCTGGGAGAGCAGCATGCGCAAGCCTTCGCGCGCCAGCGGCTCATCGTCAACGATCAACGTGGTCAAGGGCATGCACTTCCATCACTTCTGTCTCTGAAATTCCGGGCGCCATGTGATACGGAAGCACCATGGTTGCGACGGCTCCGCCGGTCTCACCGTTTTCCACCGCCAAATGCGCCGCATCGCCATAGAGCTGTTGCAGACGCGCCCGCGTGTTTGCCAGCCCGATTCCCCGGCTCTGTAACACAGGGGGCAGCCCCGGCCCGTCATCTCGCACCTTGACCTCCAGCGTTTCGTTCACGCGACAGGCTTTGATTTGAATCTTGCCGGCTGCCGAGCTTCGTCCGATGCCGTGGCGGATGGCATTCTCCACAATCGGCTGCAGACCCATGTGAGGGACGGCGGCGTCCAGGATAGCCGCATCCGCGGATATTTCGACCTGCAACCGGTCCTGAAAGCGCACCTGTTCAATTGACAGGTACAGCTTCAGATACTCCAGTTCGCGCCGGAGCGGTACTTCCTGGGCGTCCACATCCTCCAGGACACAGCGCAACAAATCGCTGAGACGTGACAGCATCTCTTCAGCCTGACGTCCCTTCTGTTGGCGCACCAGCACCATGATGGCATTCAGAGTATTGAACAGAAAATGCGGCTGAAGCTGCATCTTGAGTGCATTCAATTGCGCCTGCGCCAGTTGCGACTGCAGTTCCGAGGCGTGCAACTCCAGCCGTAAGGCCTCGCGCTCGCGTTCCTGATACTTGCGGTAATAGCGGAAACCATACTGAATGCCCAGCAGCGTGAAGTACGTTGTGATATTCCCGTGAAACCCCAGCATGAAAACGACAAAGAAGGTCCCCACAAATCCCTTCATGAAAGCAGGGAAGACTCCAATGCGGGGAAGAATGGCACTCTCCCATGCGAGCTGAACGAAGGAGAAGGCGATACTGAGCAGCACATGCAGCGCCACGCGGCGCGGCCAATTTCGACGTTCGATGGGAAAACGGCGGCCGAGCCACAGTATGACGGGTGTCAAAAAGGCGCTGGTGTACACGCCCACGAGCCAGGAGACCAAGTAGTGCCACCATGGCGTCGGGTCGCGGGAAAAGAGCTTCTGCGTGAGACCCTGGCTAAAGAAGAAAAGGCCAACCACCGTCCAGGCAAGGAAGACCAGAGCGTAGGTCCGGAAGTTGCGCTTGGTCACAGTTCCACCCGGCCAGTAGCTTACCTCAAAAAGGCGGCAACCGGCCTCGGGAATTGACGAACTGGCCTTTTCAGGTGTCCGGCCGCGCCAAATCCAAGGCGTCAGCGTGTCGTCAAGCCCGCGTCACGCTGTGATCTTCTTGGCTGCAGCGTCCCAAAACACGGGCTTCTTCTGGAAATACGACTCATTCGCCATATGACAGGCGATGGCTGCGTGATTGCCGAAGACCGCGTCTTCCACCACGGGTTTGCGCGATTTTACGGCTTGGAAGAAATTCCAAAGATGCGGTTTCATATCGTCCCAGTCATGGCCGCGATAGACCACATCGCTGCTGAGCGGTTCCTTACCGAGTTGAGGATCGTTCTGGGCGTGCCACTGAGCCAGATACTCATCGCGCATCTTTTGCGGGAATCCAGTCGTGTAATAACTGGGCGCGATATCAATGCCTTTCTGCGGCGAATAGCGGAGATCGAATTCGCCCGCATCGAGAAGTCCCTTCGGCCCCATGAAACGGGCTAACTCAGGAGTCTCGGTGCCGAGACCCAGCCGGACATACACCGGAATGCCGTGATAGTCGAACAAAACGACGTGCAGATCCGGCATGTTCCGGCCGTCCTTCCATCGAAAGATGCCGCCCATAGCGGAAGCCGAACGCGGCGGCTCGTTCCATCCCAGGGTGTACTGCATGCCGCTGATGAGGTGCACCATCAGATCTCCGCCCACGCCCGTGCCGTACTCTTTCCAGCAGCGCCATCGCGCGAAGTGGTACTTGTTGAAAGGGATCTTCGGCGCATCGTTCAGCCACGTGTCCCAATCCAGAGTCTCGGGGGAAAGGTCGAACGGCGGCGGATACTCCCAGGCGCCGGTGGGATCGTTGCGGCCAAGGCTGAGCTCGACCATCGCGATGTCACCGATGGCGCCGGCATGGTACATCTCGCGAGCCCTGGCGCACAGATTCGAGCTGACGCGCTGCGAGCCGATTTGTACGATGCGATTGTTCTTATGGGAGGCCTCCACCATCTCAAACCCTTGCTCGGCGCTATGCGACATCGGCTTCTCGCAGTAGATATCCTTGCCCGCGTTGCATGCGTCCACCACCACTCGTTTGTGCCAATGGTCGGGCACGGCCGCGACGATGCAATCGATGTCTTTACGGTCGAGCAACTCCTTGTAGTGACGGGTGACCGGCAGACTGGGGTTGTTGGTGATCTCCTTGGCCAGCGTGTGGCGACCGTCATACAGGTCGGCGGCACCGACGCACTCCACGCCCGGCAAACTGATGGCTTCGGGCAGCAGGCCCGAGCCTTGCATGCCAATTCCGATCATGCCGAATCGTATGCGGTCACTGGGCGCCACCGGTTTAGAAGCCTGGCCGAGCGCCGGCGGGTCCAGCAGGATGCCTCTGCCTGCCGCCAGACTGCCGGCTGCCATTGCGCTGGTCTGTAGGAATTGCCTACGGGGAAAACTATTCTTCACGGGATAGCCTCCTGGATTGAGATGTGAGTCGGTGTGCCGGATCGAAAGTTCATCGCGCGTGATGGCCGACGCTGGTCACCCTGCCTGCGATTGTATGTCATTCGGCCCGCATGGGTGAAGCGGCTGTGGAGATTGCAGTCACCTCCGCTACTTGAGTTCTGTCATCATCCCCGGCAGGCTCCACTGCATCTGCAGTCCGTTGGGAGCCCAACCGAATTCGGCAACCATGACCTTGCCCACCTCGTCCTGACCCTTGCCCTCTCGAATGAGACCAGCCGCGCGGTTGCGCAGTTTCTCGATATTGTTGCGATAGGTGAGCAAGCCGGCCTTATTGGTTACAGGGCCGTGGCCCGGGATCACAGTGTCGAAATCAACCTTCAGCGCCTGGTCGAGAGTCTTCGTCCACTCGACCACGCTGCCACCGCCAGGGTAGTCGATGAGCGGCGTGTTACCCGCCATCAAATCGCCCGTATGAATCGTCCGCAGCGCCGGAAAGTAGATAATGGCGTCGCCGTTGGTGTGCCCCCTGCCGAAGTGACGTGCGCGCACTTCCTTGCCGCCCAGAAACACGGAGCATTCCTCGGTGAACACCACTCGCGCGGGAGCCATTCCGGGCGGGGCGTTCGATTGTTTTTGCTCGACGATGTTCGTCCGCGCATTCGCGGTTGAGATGATCTCCGCCGTCGGCAGGTATTTGGCATTGCCGCCGCTGTGGTCAGCGTGATGGTGCGTGCTGAGCACGTATTTCACGGGCTGATCGGTGACGCTCTTTACCTTTGCCGCGATTTCCTCGTGGTCCCTCTCGAACTTGTCGTCGACCAGGATCACTCCTTCATTGGTCACATACACGGCGACGTTGCCGCCGTCCCCCTCGATCTCAAACAGATCGTCCTTGACTTTGTTGATAGTCAGTTGGGGTGGCTGGCCCTGGTTCTGCGTGTACGCGATCCAGCAACCCAGCAGGAGGAGGATGCCGGCCGGAACCCGTGCAGCGAGTGTTCGTTTCATGCTCGGCCACTATATCAAAGGTCCGGGGGCCTGAATCAACCCCGAGCCGCTCCCCGTGATAGAATCGCGCCAAATGCCGACTGCAGCCCATACACATCCGGGCGCTCCGGTTTCGGCTGAGGCGCCGCCCAAACCCGCTCCTCCCGAGCGTTACCTGGCGCTAGATGCGTATCGCGGATTCATCATGCTCGTCCTCGCGTCTGGCGGTTTCGGCCTGGCCGAGTTAGCCGCGCATCGTCCCGCCTTCACGGGCATCGCCAACCAGTTTGAGCACATGCCCTGGGTGTGGATCGCTTTTTGGGACTTGATCCAGCCTGCGTTCATGTTCATGGTGGGCGTGGCCATGCCTTTTGCTCTCGCCCAGCGTATGGCGAAGGGCGCGAGCAGACAGCAGCTCTTCTGGCATGTCGCGGTCCGGAGTTTCCGGCTGATCCTGATGAGCCAGGTCCTGATATCCATCAGCGGGGGGCAGATGTCCTTCCAACTCATCAACGTGCTGGCGCAGATCGGGATCACGTACTTTCTCTGCTACCTGATCATGCAGCTCCAGTTCCGATGGCAAGCCGCCATTGTCGGATTGATTCTCGTGGGCCATTGGGCGCTGTTTGTCGCGTTTCCAGGAACCGAAGGGCCTTTCCTCTCCAAGGACACCAACATCGGACAACTGATTGACATTCGTGTGTTCGGACATCCGAACTCCGACCACTGGGCGACCATCAACTCCATCACCAGCACCGCGACTACGCTGTTTGGCGTGTGGACGGGACAACTGCTGCAAAGCAAGAGATCGCACGGCGAGAAGATGCGGACGCTCGCCATTTGGGCCGTGGTCTGCCTCGCCGTTGCGCTGATCATCCATCCCTGGAACCCCATCATCAAGCGGATCTGCACCACGTCGTTCACGCTCTACAGCACGGGATGGATTCTTCTGATGCTGCTGGCGTTCTACTGGCTGGTTGAGGTGAGGGGTTACCGCAAATGGACGTTCCCGCTGGTCGTAGTCGGCGCAAATTCGATCTTCATCTACTCGCTGGAACAGGTTCTGCGAGGATGGCTGAACCGCGCGGTCGGCGTGTTCACGTTGAAGTTTGTGTGGCTCGGCGATTTCGCGCCCGTTGCCCAGTCGTGCGCCGTGCTGCTGGCGATGTGGTATCTGTGCTACTGGCTCTACAAGCGAAAGATCTTCCTGAGACTGTGATGGCCCGCGCGTTTTTCACTTCGTGGCTTATCGCCCTCTTTGCGGCTGCTCACTTGGCGGCGCAAACGCCCACGCGTCCGCCCATCCCTGGCGTAGCCCACATCGGTCTGCGCACTGACGATCTTGCCGCTGCCCGGAATTTCTACGGACACGATCTCGGCTTTGAGGAGCCCTTCACGCTCGATAAGCCGTCGGGTGGCCTGCTGTTGACTTACTTCAAGGTCAACGATCATCAATACATCGAAGTCTTCCCCGAACTGAAAGCCGCCGGCCAGGACCGTCTCTCCCACATCGCGTTTGAAACCACCAACGCCCAGCAGTTGCGGGATTACCTCGCCAGCCGCGGAGTCAAAGTGCCGGATACGCTACGCACCGGACGTGATGGCAATGTCAGCTTCATGATTCAGGATCCGGACGGCCACAACGTCGAGTTCGTCCAGTACATGCCGGGTTCGCTTCACACGAACAATTTCGGAAAATTCCTCGGCAGCGGCCGGGTGTCCGACCACATCATCCACGTCGGTGTGACGGTGCAGGATCGCGCCGCCGCCGACCATCTCTATCGCGACATCCTGGGGTTCCACGAAACCTGGCACGGCGGCATGAAGGAGAGCCGTACCGACTGGGTGGACATGCGCGTTCCCGATGGCACGGACTGGCTGGAATACATGCTCAACGTGCACAACCCCTCGCCGCGCACCCTCGGTGTCATGCATCACCTGGCGCTAGGCGTTCCCAGCGTGGCCGAGGGTTACAAGACGGTTTTGGAGCGTGGGATCAAGCCCGAAAAGCCGGAGATTGGCCGCGACGGTAAGTGGCAACTCAATCTCTACGACCCCAATTTCACACGAGCCGAACTGATGGAGCCCAAACCCGTGCGCACGCCGTGCTGTTCGCCGATTGTGGAGTGAAGATTCATTTATGCGCTGGATCGAGGAACCCAACAAGACGTTTCCCAAATGGCCCTATCAGGTCCTCACAACGGAACGCGACGAGCCTCTGAGGCCCGCCCTGATCGAATATTGGAAACGGATTTTCACCGATGGATATGCTCTCACCCCCGCATCCCGAGCATCGCTGGCCATTGATATCGGCGCCCGTACCTTTGACGCAGACGATCCCGGGTTCGCTAACGCGGTCTTTCGGAATTCGCTGAACAAGCAGGCCGAAGGAATTGGAACTTATCTTCTGCGCAGCGAGCATTTCGCAGGCGGACGGATCTTGGCTGCACTCTTTCGAACGGATCAGCGGATAGCACGAAAAATCGCTAACGTTATCGCACCCAAACGACGATATCTTTCTCAGAGCTTGTCACTAACGAGCCGCGAAAACGGCGTCCCTGACAGCTCGGTGCAAAACCAATGCCCACTAGGTTTTTCCCTGCAGTCTTGTTGGCGTGCAATATCGGATCGGCCGTGGTCTACGTCCTAGCCGGCGAGTGGAAACGCGCAGTCTATTGGGCTGCCTCGTCCCTCTGCATTGCCGCGATCACATTCTGACGGGCTCTCAAGTTCGCCACGCCCCCGCAATCTAAGCCGAGCCGCGCCCAAAGAGAGCGGACTTTTGCCCCTTAACCCCAAAATCCAATCTTCTTCGATCCAAAATTAGCGAAACTCGAGAACATCGTAGCCAGCACACCGTCTGGAATCCCGAACCGGGAACGCAGGGTCGCGCCGTACTGATCGATCGACGTGGTCGGAATCCAGCCAGTCGCGGAGGGGAAGTCGCGGCATAAATTCGAACAAGGATATATCGTTGATTGGAAACCGTGGGGCAGGCTCTTCATCCTGCATCCGCTTTCCGGCTGGTCGTGGCCGGGGCATGCCCGGCCAATGCCTCGTCAGCGGCTGCTGTACCAGCGCCGCCACGCTCCCGGATCGTCGCCGATGCGTTGCCCGCTGATATCCTGCAGAGCCTGGATCACCCACTGGTGATTCGTTCCATCGAAAGTCGGGTCCTCCAGATAGGTCAGCAGCGTCGGCACGGCTTTCATCCTCTGCGATTGCTGGAGCATGCCGGATTGCGCCAGGCCGCACGCGGCCCGCTCGCGCAGGTTGGCCGACAAATCATTCCGGAAGATATCCAGCAGTGGCTGGATTGTGGCGTCGGTTCCCAAATAAGCCAGGCCTTCAATCGCCCAATAGCGTACGTGCGTGTCCGGGTCGTGGGCATATTGGAACAATACCTGGAAGGCGCGTTCCGGCTCAATGCCGCGGTTGCCGAGCAAGCCGAGGATCCACAAATGCGTGATCCGGTCACCTTCGCCCGATTCCAGTACCTGGATTCCGCTGTTGACGCTTTCCGTCGTTTTCTCGACGTTGTTAGCTGCCAGGTCGATCTCGATCGCCGCCGCTCTCACCCGCAGATCGTTCGCGTTCAGCGCGGAGGTGAACAGAGTGTTCAACCGGCTGTCCAGCTTGAGCGATCCGCGCCACGAACCTACTCTCGTGTCGATCGCTTCAATGCCGCCTTCGTAGTGGTTGATGGCGCGCTCCAGCAATAACTCGGCCTGCTGCTGGGGAGTCATGTGGTCGAGTTCCTGGATCTCGTGCTCGGAAAGCCGCGCCGGCGACGCCGCCACCGGTTTCCCTTCGAGCGCGATGAAGCTCAGCACCTGCTGCCACGCCGTCTGTGCGAGGCCCGTTCCATAGCTGATCATTGCCAGACCAACCGCCGTTCCACCGATAATCAGACCGCGTCCGCCCATAAAACCGAGTATAGGGAGACCCCCTGCCCCAGTGAAAGCTATCTTTGGTAATAGAGGTGTTAATCAGAGGGTAAGGCGCTCAAAAATCGGTGAGGTCCTTTGCAGGCAGGGAAACGCGCACGGCGTTGAGCACCGCCGCGAGATCGATGAACTCTTGGGTTACAGCGCCCGCCACTGGCGGCAGGTAGCCCATGGCGGCGGCAATCATGCCGATCATGCTGAGCGCCATTCCCCCGACCGCGCTCTGTATTGTGATGGCACGCATACGGCGGCCGATGTGGATCAGCTCGTCGACCTTCGCCAGCGAGGGCTCGAGCACCACGGCATCCGCGGCCTCCGCCGTGATGTCGCTCGCCTTGCCGAACGCTACCCCCACCGTTGCGTTCAGCATCGCGGCGGCGTCATTGATCCCGTCGCCCACATAGAGCGTTCTTGCCAGACGCGTCTCCTGCTGGACGATCGCGACCTTTTCTTCCGGACTCTTGCCGGCGTGCAGTTCGGCGATGCCCAGCTTGCTCCCGAAGTACTGCACTTCCGATTCGCGGTCACCCGAGAGTAGAATTACTTTCGCCGCTCCGTGCCGCGGTTTCAGGTGGTTCACGAACGAGTGGCTTTCCGCCCGCGGCTCATCGTGAAAACGCAGCGTGCCGGCATACGCGTCGTTGATGAATACCAGGCATTCCAAGCCCCCGGCGGCCGGCGGCAGCGCAGGGGGAATCTCGGTGAGTTTCGCGCGCCCGGTGATCTGCACCTTTTTTTCTCCGATCAGGCCGCGCAGACCCTCGCCGGGTTTCTCGCTCGCCAGGTTCACGGTTTCGAGCGGCAGCTTGGCCTCTTCGGCCGCCGTCACAATCGCCCCGGCCAGAGGATGCCTGGAGTACACTTCCACACTCGCAGCCGCGGCCAGCACTTCTTCGGGCGAGAAACCGGGGGCGCAGACGATATCCGTCAGCAACGGCCGGCCATAAGTGAGAGTTCCCGTTTTGTCGAAAATCAACGTGCGGCAGGTGTCGATCTGTTCCAGCATGGCTGGGTTCTTGATCACGATGCCGCGGCGCGCCGCGAGCGAGATGCCGCCGATCACCGCTACGGGAATGGCGATCAGAACGGGGCAGGGAGTCGCAATCACCATGACCGCCAGGAAGCGATCCGCATGGCCGCTCAAGAGCCAGCCCGCCAGCGCCACCGCGACGGCCAGCGGCGTATACCAGGCGCCGATCCGGTCGCCAATGCGCCGCATCCTGGTCCGGTTCTCTTCGGAGGCGCGCATCACCTGCATGATTTTGGCGTACCGGGAATCGACGGGAAGTTTCGATGCGGCGATCGTCATGACGCTCTCGCCGTTCACCGCGCCAGACAAGACTTCCAAGCCCGGCGTCTTCGACATTTCAAACGGCTCGCCGGTCAAGTAAGACTCATCCATGCTGCCGTGGCCGGCCACCACCACGCCATCCACCGGGCAGATCTCGTGCGGCAAAACCACCAGCACCTGGCCGATTGAGATGTCATTCAGAGTGATCTCGACAACGCCTGAAGCAGTCTTCCGGTGTGCAATATTCGGCATGCGCCGGGCCAGCGCGCCGAGAACCGCCGAGGCCCGCTGCGTCGCGTAGTGCTCGAGTGCCGTCCCGCCGGAAAGCATGAGCACCACGATGGCGCCCACTAAGTATTCGCCCAGCAGAACCGCGGTCACCACCGAAAGGCCCGCCAGCAGATCCGAACCAAACTGGCCAGAGAGGAGTTTGCGGCCTAGATCGATCAGCAGCGGGGCGCCGCCCACCAGCAGCGTAAGCAGCAGCGGACTTTCCCAGACAGCGGCCGTTGCATGGAAACCGAAACGCAGCGACAGGCTGATCAGAATGCAGGCGGCGGCAAGCGCCGCGATGAACGTCTCTTTGGGATAGGAAGGGTTCCGGGTTGGAGGGTTGGCCGTCCCGGTCTGTGCATCGCCCGTGTGGATGCTTGCAGGCATGGGCTGCCCGCCGGCTCACGCCAACACGGGCGCGGCGGTGTGAACGTGCAGATCGATAGCGGCGGAGTGACTCAGCGTGTTGTGGATCAGGCAGGTCTTGACGGCGCGCAGAAGGCCGTCGCGATGCTTAAGATCCACATGTGGCGCCTCCACCTCGATGACGAATGACGCCAGGCGCGGCGGCGGCGCTCCTTTTTCCGCCGAGACCCGTACCGTCAGCTGCTCGGTGCTCAACGCGCGCGTCAGCAGATACTGCGTGGCGTAATACCCGGCGCAGGTGGCCAACGATACCAGCAGGAATTCCGGCGGGCTCATGCCGGCGTCGGTTCCCTGGTTCTCCACCGGCTGATCACAGATGATCTTGTGACGGCGGGTGGTGGCTTCGAACTTCGTATTTCCAAGGTATCGGACGAGGGTTTCCATATGAGAACGCGTTGCATTCAGGCAGCCAATTCACAAACGGCTGCAATTCCTCAGGGCCCGGTCCGGACGGTTGGGGAATATGACCCACCAGATGCCCATAAGTGCTGCGATTCCTTGCGTTTAATGCCCCTTAGTCCAGCTTCTTGTGGAACCTCAGCGCGCTCATGGTTAAGATCGAAATTCCGATAACGCCGAGTGCCACCAGTTGGGGCCACAGCACCCCGATGCCTGAGCCCTTTAAGAAAATGCCGCGGACGATCTCCAAAAAGTAGCGAACCGGATTCAAGAACGTCAGATACTGAACCGCCAAGGGCATGTTGCGGATGGGGAACGTAAAGCCGCTGAGCAGAAAGAACGGTTGAAAAAACAGGAACGTGGACATCATGGCCTGCTGTTGCGTGCGCGAAACAGTCGAAATGAACAGCCCCGCGCCGAGCGACGTCATCAGGAACGTCACAGCGCCGAGTAGCAGCACCCACACACTCCCGCGGAACGGAATGTGAAACAAAGCCAGGGCGACGCTCACGGCGAGCGTTACATCAAACAGGCCGACTACCGCGAAGGGCAGAGTCTTCCCCAGCATCAGCTCGATGGGTTGGATCGGCGTGACCATCAGTTGCTCCATGGTGCCAATCTCTTTTTCGCGCACGATGGCCATGGCGGTCAGCATCAGAGTGACCAGGGTGATGATGTTCACCACCACGCCCGGAACAAAGTAATTCCGGCTCTTGAGGTCCGGATTGAACCAGACTCTGGGGCGGGAATCGAGCTGCGGAAGATTCGGATGCAACGGCCCGCCCGTCGACAAGGTCCGGCCCACCAGCTTGTCTCCCTGCTGCTCCCGCAGGACCTGGTTGGAGTAACGCGCAATCGTCTGCGTGGCATAGTTGGCGACGATCGAAGCCGTATTGGAGTTCGTGCCGTCCACCAGCACCTGGACGCTGGTGGCGCGCCCGCGCTCCACGTCCCGAGCGAAGCCCGGCAAGACCCGCACCACGGCATCCACGTCGCCATGATCGAGCAAGCTCTGCATTTGAGCGTCTCCCTCGGGCGTCGCCACGATCCGGAAGCGGCCCGAACCCACAAATTGACTGAGAAGCTCGCGGCTCTCCTGGCTCCGATCGCGATCCATCCATGCGATCCGGGCTGCATCCACGTCCAGGTTGGCGGCGTAGCCGAAGACAATCAACTGGATGATAGGCGGCAGAATCAGCATGCCGCGCATCCGCGGATCGCGCAACGCCTGAATCAGTTCCTTCCGGATGATGACCTTTAAACGTTTTCTCATGCGACCTTCTGCCTCAATTTTCTGCTGGCGAATACAAACACGATCGCCGCGTACAGAAACAGGAAAGCCAGTTGTCCCCACAAGACCTCGATGCCCGCGCCTTTCAGAAAAATCGTCTTGAGAATCGTGACAAAGTAGCGCGCCGGAACGATGTAAGAAACCACTTGAATAGCTACCGGCATATTCTCGATCGAGTAAATGAAGCCCGAAAGCAGAAAGGCCGGCAGAAATGAGGTCAGCGTCCCGAGCTGATACGCGATCAATTGAGACCGCGTGGAAGCCGACAGTAGAATGCCCCAGCACAGCGAACCGAACAGGAACAGGCAGCTCGAAAAAAGCAGCAGCAGAACACTGCCTTTCAGGGGGACGTCGAAAACAAAGACCCCGATCAGCAGGCAGATCACCATGTCAGTGATGCCCAGGGCAAAATAAGCCGACAGTTTGCCTAGCACGAGCTCGGTGGGGCGGACCGGCGTCGAGAGGAGTTGTTCCATAGTCCCGGTCTCCCATTCGCGCGCGATCGTCAGCGATGTCAGCAGGGAGGCGATGATCATGAGGATCACGGCGATCAGCCCCGGCACGATATAGTTGCGCGAAACCAGATCGTTGTTGTACCAGACGCGAATGCGCGGCTCGACCGGGGTACGGATCTTGCCCGCTCCCTTTTGCGCCTGGGCGTCGGAGCGCAACCGGGCGCCGTAGGCCTGAACCAATCCGTCCGCATAGCCAATTGCGATCGAAGCCGTATTGGAGTCGCTGCCGTCGAGGATCAGTTGCACTTGGGCGTCGCGGCCGGCGACCAGGTCTTTCGAGTAGGTTTCCGGGATGACGATGCCAAGCAGCGCGCGGCTCCGGTCAATCGCGCGGTCGATGTCTCGATAGTTGTTGGCCACCGCGACCACCTGGAAGTAACGCGAACCGGTGAATTCGCGGATGAGATCGCGGCTCTCCGGGGTGTGATCGCGATCGTAGACGATGGTGGGGATCTGATCCACATCCAGGCTCAGCGCGTACCCGAACAGGATCAGCATCACGAACGGGAGTAGCAGCGCCAGAATCAGGCTCCGCGCATCACGGACGATGTGCAGGAATTCCTTTCGTGCCACCGCGCGAGTGCGCCGGAAGTTCATTGCGGTTTCTTCTCTTCCTGCTCGATCATGGCGACGAAGACGTCTTCCATCGACGGCTGGATGGCTTCGAGCTGGCTGATCGGGATGTGCTGCGCGCCGAGCAGCGCGCGGATTTGCGGGATAGCGGAAGGCGGATCCTGCACCGTGACGTGCAGGCCCCCGCCGAAAACCGCCGTGTCCAGGATGCCTGGCCTTCCCGCGAGAGCCTTCATGCTTCCCAGCACGTCCGCCGATTCCAGATGCAGCAGGTGGTGCGACTCGATCGATTGTTTCAACGCCGCCGGCGTGCCGAGGGCGATCACCTTGCCTCGATACATCAGCGCCAGCCGGTGGCAATATTCGGCTTCATCCATGTAATGGGTGCTGACGAAGATGGTGTGGCCCGCCGCGGAGAGCTGATAGATCAGCTCCCAGAAGGTGCGGCGGGCGATGGGGTCGACGCCCGAGGTCGGCTCATCCAGAAACAGGATGGGGGGCTCGTGCAGAATGGCGCAGCCTAGCGCCAGCCGCTGCTTCCAGCCGCCGGCCAGCAGGCGCGTCATGCTGGTCCGCCTTTCCGTCAAACCGGCCATGCGCAGCACGTAGTCTCTCCTTTCCGGGCGGCGCTCCTCGGCCACCCCGTAGATGCCGCTGAAGAAATCGATGTTCTCCTCCACGGTCAGGTCGTCGTAAAGCGAAAATTTCTGCGACATGTAGCCGATATTCTGCTTGATTTGCTCGGGCTGGGTCCGGACGTCGTAACCGGCCACGCGGGCCGCGCCTTCGGTCGGCTCCAGCAATCCGCACAGAATGCGGATGGTGGTGGATTTCCCGGCCCCATTGGGGCCCAGAAAACCAAAGATCTCGCCGCGCGTGACTTCGAGTGACACCCGGTCCACGGCAATGAAATCCCCGAAGCGCTTCACCAGATCGTGTGTCTCCACGGCGAAACCGTTGCCGTTCCCTTCAGGCATGGACGCTCTCCTCCTGGCGGATGAGCGCGATAAATACATCCTCGAGCGACGGCGTGATCTTGCTGAATTCCGCGGGCCCCAGGCCTTTCGCATTAAGGCCCGCGGCGAGTTTTTCCGGCGACGTCTCCCGCGGTGAGAGAAAGAGATGCAAGGTCGGGCCTGACGCCTCCACGCTCCGGATTCCTGGCTGTTGTTCCAGGAACTTGCGGGCCGCGCGGCGGTCGGGTGCGGCTACCTCATAGCATCCCTCCGCCATGTGCGTCTTGAGCACGGCCGGAGTGTCGCAGCGCACCAGCCGGCCGCGGTGCATCAACCCCACGCGGTTGCAGCGCTCGGCTTCATCCAGGTAAGCGGTGGTGACGAAAACCGTCAGGCCGTCTTGCACCAGTTGGTAGAGGATGGCCCAGAAATCGCGGCGCGATACCGGATCGACGCCATTGGTCGGCTCATCCAGAAACAGGATCTGCGGGTGGTGCAGCAGCGTGCACATCAATGCCAGCTTCTGCTTCATGCCGCCGGAGAGTTTGCCGGCCGCGCGCCCGCGGAACGGCTCCATGCGCGTCATGTGGAGCAGCTTGGCTTTCAGTTGTTCTCGCTCTGCGCCGAGCACGCCGAACAGGTCGGCGTAGAAGTCCATGTTTTCCTCGACGGTCAAGTCGTTGTAGAGCCCGAAGCGCTGGGCCATGTAGCCGATGCGGTCCTTTACCGCGTTGACATTACGCGAAACATCTTCACCCGCCACCAGCGCCTGGCCTTCGTCCGGGTTGAGCAGGCCGCACAGCAGGCGCAGCGTGGTCGTCTTTCCCGCGCCGTCTGGTCCCACCAGGCCAAAGATTTCGCCGCGCGCAATCTCCAGGTTTAGGTGGTCAACCGCCGTCAGCGCGCCAAAACGGCGAGTTAGGTTGCGAATGGAGATGTTCAGCTCGGCGGAGCTCATTCGAGTTCGATCTCGGCATCCACAGGCATGTTGGACTTCAGCTCGTGGCTGGAATTGTCGACCTCGATCTTGATCCGGTACACCAGCTTCACCCGCTCCTCGTTAGTCTGAATCTGCTTGGGTGTGAACTCCGCCTCCGATGCGATAAACGAGACGCGGCCCCAGTAGGCCTTGTTGGGGAACGAATCGGTGGTGAGCTTCACTTTTTGACCCAGTTTGACGCGGCCAAGGTCGGTCTCCTTGATGTAGCCGCGAAGCCAGGGATGGTCGAGGTCGCCGATGGTCACCACCGTGGTTCCGGCGGCCACGATCTCGCCAATCTCGGCCGACTTCACCAGCACCACGCCGTCGATGGGCGAAGAGACGCTGGTGTCATCCAACTGCGAGTCCACGACGCCGAGCTGCGCGCGGGCGCGCTCCATGTCGGCGTGCCGGCCCGCGAGGTCCTGCTCCCGGCGCTTCACCTCCAGCTGGTTCGCTTCACTGACTTTGAGCGCAGCCTGCGCCCGCGCCAGCGCCGCTCGCGCGGCGGCAATTTCTTCTTTGCGCGGGCCTTCCTTCACCAGCGCAAAGCGCTCCTCGGACTGACGGAGCAGGGCGGCGCTGCTGTTGAACCGGGCCTGGAATTGGTCGCGCTGTGCGGTCGAGATGTCGTCGTTCTTGTACAGGACCTGTGCACGCTCCCAGTCCAACCGCGCTTGCTCCGCTTGCGTGTGCGCATCGGCAACGGCGGCTTGCGCTTGCTGGATCTCCTCCGGGCGCGATCCGTTCAGCAACTGATCGAGAGTGGCCTGCGCCTGGCGGATCTCCGCTCTGCGCATTTCGATGTCGGCTTCCAGAGTCGATTTTTGCCATGCGATGGAGGTAGCCGACTGTGAAAGCTGCATTTCAGCCGATTGCACGCTGGCCTGCTGGGCCTGCTGTTGGCGCATGGCCTGTACCTGGTCCACGCGCGCGATGAGTTGGCCCTTCTTGACCGTGTCGCCTTCGTTCACCGTGCGCTCGATCAGCTTGCCGGCTACTTTGAAGGAGATATCAACCTGCGTCAGCTCCATATTTCCCGAGAGCCGGATGTGCGCGTTATCACGGCCATTTCGTTTCGACCACAGGATGCCCGCTACCGCCAGCACCGCGACGGCCACCAGGATGGGAATGAGTCGTTTCTTCATATGAGTTCCTTAGAAGTTATCCACCAGCGCTTGTATGGTACCCATGGCGGTGCTGAGATCGATGCGCGCCAGATTGTGGTTGAAAAGCGCGCTGGTGAGATTGTCACGTGCGCGCTGCAAGCGGGTCTGCGCGTCGGTGACCTCGATGCTGTTGGTGACACCGGCTTTGTAACGGCGGCGCGCTTGCGCCAGTTCTTTTTCCGAAAGCTCCACCCCTTCGCGAGCGGCGGCGACTTGAGCCTCGGCCGACTTGACGCTGTCGAGGGCGACACGGATATCGAGCTCGATCTGGTCGCGGAGATCATGCGTGCGCACTTGTTCCTGTTTGTATTCGGACAGCGCTTCCGAGCGGCGGGCGTCGCGACGTCCGCCATCGAACAGCGGCACCTTGAGCGACACGCCGTAAGTGCGCGTGGGGAATGCCGCGTTGGGTCCGGTTCCGATGGTGCCGTAGTCGCCGAAGAACGCCAGCGTAGGCAGGCGCTCCCATTTTGTAGCGCTGAAGCTGAGACGCGCATTGCCTTCGTGACCCTGTTGGGCCTTCAGTTCGACACGCGTTTCGAGCGCGGTCTTCACCGCCTGATCGACGGGGATGTTGTCGGCGGGTTTGTATCCAAGCTTGTCGGTCAACTCCACATCGCCATCCAGGCGCAGTCCAAGGGTCTTGAGCAACTGCAGATGCGCGCGCGTGCGTCCGGTTTGGGCGACGAGAAGCTGCTGGTGGTCATTCGCCAGTTGAACCTGTGCGCGGACAATCTCGATCCCTGTGCCCGTGCCGGCGGTCTTCTGGGAATTGGCGAGCCGGAGCAGCGCTTCAGACAGCTCCACGTTCGATTGGGCCGTGGCTACGTCGGCGTCGGCGCGGAGCGCCGTAAGGTAAGCCCGCGCGACCTGGTCGGCAACCTGGTTGCGCGTGCCCTCAACCTCGGCTTTGGTGGCCTCGACGGTGACACGTGCCGCCTGAAATCGCCGGATGGAGCTGAAATCGAAAATGTTTTGGCTGCCGCTGATGCGCGCGTTGAAGTTGTTGAACGGACCCGCGATCTCCGGGAAGTTGAGACCCGGGATACTGGGAAATTTGATCCCAAACGCCTGGAGGTTGACCACCTCGTTCTGCTCGGTGAGCGACGCATCGAAGTTCGGCAGCAGGGGGCTGCGGGCCTGCGCCTCTCGCGATTCCGCCTGGCGGATGGTTTCTTCGGCGAGTTGCACGCGCGTGTTGCCCTCCGGCGATAGCGCGATTTCGACCGCGCGCTTCAAGCTCAACGGCAGGACGGCCGGGCGTTCGTGAAGCGGCGTCTGCGCCACTGCGACGCCGGTGATGAGCAGGACGGAGCAGAGCAGTCTAAGCATGAGTTTCTTCCTTGACGGGTTTTGGCGTTACCGGGGCACGAAAGCCCGCGGCAGCGAAATCAATGATCCGTTTGATTAGAGCTCTCGTGTCGGACGGGTCGATCAGGCCTTTCGAAATCTTCGGTATCATTTGAGACCAATTCATCACGTGGACCATGGCGCCGGCTGTGAAGTAGAGCCTCCAGAGACGTTCGGCCTCAGGCAGTTCGGGGACAGCGCGCGCGAGTGCGGCAGTGAAGCGGGCAGCCACCGGAGCCAGATGGACGCTGAAAACTCGCTCGATGAATTCGTCGGGCACGCTGTATATGCGGCCGATGAACGACTTGAGGTGTTCGTGGCCCGGCTCGGGTGGCTCCAGGACCGGGGCGAGAAACGCTTCCAGGATTTCTTCGAGCGGCAGGGGACCGCTGCCCGAACGAGCTTCAATCGCATCCAGCATTTCGAGCCTGCGCCGGGTCACCGGCTCTAACCGCCGGGCGATAATGGCGTCGACGAGCGCCTCTTTGGACTGGAAATGATAGTTGACCGCCGCCAAGTTCACGCCAGCCTCGTCGGTGATGGCACGGATCGAAACGTCTAGGCCTTGCTGGGCGAAAAGCCGCTCAGCCGCATCCAGGATTCGAACCTTTGTTTCATTCATACGTTTGATTCAATTGTACGTACGGAAGATGCGATCGTCAAGAGATGAATGTAAATCATTTTGTATCAGAACTTTAACTCGCCGCGATGACGCCTGGAGGTAAGCAGGCTCAAAAGCCGAGTTCGTCTGGCTTGTACCGAAGGTCTCGATCCAGCACCATTTCGAACGTGGACCCCTTGGGCAAAACCAAGTCAGGACCGCGCGATAAGAGAACGGCAGCCAGGCCCGCCGCTGCACCGGCTGCCGCGCCGACCCCCACGCCCATACCGGCGTGGCCGGCCGCACCTCCGGCGACGCCTCCGATGCCCGCTCCGGCGCCCGTAGTCTTAGCGACGGTTCCGGCATCGCCGGCTTTGTTGCTCTCGCCTCGGATCTTGCCTTCCTGGCGGTCGAACTCGCCGGATTCCGCATCGCCGCCCCCCAGCCTGGCGCGAAAATCCCGGGTGGCGCCGTTCGGGAGAGTCAAGGAATCGAAGCGCAGGAACAGTTCGCCTTTGCCCTTGATCCGTCCGGGGCGCTTCACCTCAGTGACCGTACCGGTGACATAGCTGCCCCGGGGAATGACGATGCGGCCGCCGATCATAACCGGAAATGAGGTCTGCAGATACACCCGGTCACCCTGGCCGGAGTGTTTGGTGCTGAGACTGTTGACCAGAGCCAGCGGAATCTTCGTACCGGCCGGCACGACAATTTCAGCGGGAGGCTGTGCCGGCGGAGCGGAGGGCTCCGAGGGATTGGGCGGCACGGGACGCGCAGAGGGTTCAGCGTTGCTCGAAGGCTTTTCTCCGGCGATCTCACTCGGATGCTGATTCCGGTAAACCAGAACCGCCTCCGACTCAGCTGCGCCCCGCTGGATGTGCCGCTTGATGGTCAGGATGTTGTGATCGCGCGAAACCTTCCAGCGGTCCATCACAGAGTAACTCTGGGGCCCAGTCACGATGGTGTTAATCAATAGAGCCGAGCCTTCCCACTTAGTCATGCTGTTCATTCGATCCGCCCCAACCTGGAACCGGGTCGGGGTGCCGTCAGAATGATAGGTCCGCGATGCGGCAGGTTTCCCATTCGCATCCGATTCCGCGCACCGGAGCGTAGAGCCTTCCTGGGTCACCGTGAGGACGGGTCCCGGTGCTGCCGGTAGCGAACGTAGGTCACTTTGGCGTTCGTCGAGAACCCAGACGCCCGAGAAATCGCGATCGCGGTCTGCGCCTGGAGCGAGCCGCGGCAGCGAAAGAAAGGCCAGAATGGCGACAATTACGGAAGTAAAACGCTGAAGCATCGAATGTATTTCTGAAGCAGTGCCTCGATTATAAGCGGACATTTGCCCGGAATCCACGCCTAACTGAAACGCCGGCGCGAAGAGAGTCCTGTTCTGGAGTCAGCGGGCAAAGTGATTGGTATTCGTCCTGGCCCAATTCTACTTAACCGTCGAGAACCGGAATACCGTGGTGGATTGGAAATGCTCGCCGGGCTTGAGGGCGGTGGTGGGGAACTGCGGCTGGTTGGGGGAGTCGGGGAAATGCTGGGTCTCCATGCAAAACGCGGAGCGGCGCGGGTAGACTTTGCCGGCCTTGCCGTGGATGGTGCCGTCGAGAAAATTGCCGGTGTAGAACTGGAGGCCGGGCTGGGTGGTGAGCACTTCGAGGACGCGGCCCGAGGACGGCTCGGTGACGCGCGCCGCCAGGATTAAACCGCCGTCTTTGCGATTGAGCACGAAGTTGTGATCGTATCCGCGGCCGAACTTGATCTGCGGGTCGGCGGCGTCGATGCGAGCGCCGATGGCGGTTGGCTTGCGGAAATCGAGCGGCGTTCCGGCGACGCTTTGCAATTCACCGGTGGGGATCAGGGTTGCATCGACGGGAGTGAAACTCTCGGCATGGATCATGACCACGTGCGACAGCGCATCCCCCTCACCCTGGCCGGCGAGATTGAAATAGGAATGGTTGGTGAGATTGAGGACGGTGGTTTTGTCGGTGGTGGCGGCGTAGTCGATCCGAAGCTCGTTTTTCGGAGTGAGCGAATAGGTAACCGTTGCCGATAGATTTCCCGGATAGCCTTCTTCGCCGTCCTTGCTCAAATAGGTTAGTTCGACGGCGGGAATTTTCTTGGTGGACGCGTCCCGGGCCTTCCACGCGTGCTTATCGAAACCTTTCAGACCGCCGTGGAGGCTGTTTCCGTTGTCGTTCGCGGCCAGGTGATACTCATGGCCGTCGAGCGTGAAGCGGGCCTTGGCGATACGATTTCCGTAACGGCCGACGAGCACGCCGAAAAACGGCGTGTTGTTCAGATAGCCTTCGAAGTTGTCGAAGCCGAGAACAACATCGGCGAATTTGCCACTGCGGTCCGGGACTTTGATGGAGACCACGGTTCCGCCGTAATTGGTGATGGCGACCTCCATGCCGGATGCATTGGTGAGAGTGTAGAGGTCGGCCGGCTGGCCGTCTCTGGTTTTGCCAAAGGCCGCCTTCTTCAGGCCGGCAGCGCCTTGCGCGCGGAACACGGCGAGAAACATGAGGCCCAGCAAGGCGGTGCATAGGAAGCGAAGGATCATCGGCGTTTTCTCAAGGGTTGAGCCTATCAGGTTTTCGCAAAAACGCATGCGTTGTCAACTGGATTCGTTCGCACATGGCTTTATGGTACGAAGTACTTATGATCCGAAAGATGTTGCGGCTGGCCGCGGTGTTATGCGGCGTGGGAGTGGCCGGCGTGCTGGCCTCGTTCTCGCGTTCTACATCCAATACCGCCGCGACGACCACCCCATCGTGCTGCCGAAGGCGCGCGGCCCGCATCCCGTTGGCGGGGTGCTGGTGGATTGGGCAGACACCAAACGCAACCGCGAGTTGATGGTTTTCATCTGGGAGAGGTGGAGGGCAAGCAGTTCCTGTATGAGATTTCAGACC
The DNA here is from genome assembly GCA_020073305.1 of Terriglobia bacterium. Classification (GTDB taxonomy): domain Bacteria; phylum Acidobacteriota; class Terriglobia; order Bryobacterales; family Bryobacteraceae; genus QHXW01. Next base: position 121,519 of record JAIQFK010000014.1, on the reverse strand, counting down.
GGCTACGAAGCTTTTTTGATGGATGTAACGAGGCTGTCTGGATCACACGGGCAAAAGGCCGCAGGTCCCCGCCAAAATCGGGCGTGGGCCAGCGCTACAAGAATCCGGTGAGCTTCGAATCTAAGGAATCCAGAAGCGCGTCGAGACGTTCGAGCAATTGATCCGGCGGCGCGTCGATGACGGCGCGTGCCAGCGCGGCTTCGGGCTGGGGCAGATGCTGCAACAAGCGTTTTTCGCCTGGATGCGGCTGGCGGGCCAGTGCAAACCAAATGTCGAAGTAACTTGCCAGTACGGCTGTCGTGCGGTGTTGTACGCTGACCGCATCGGCACGTTCGAGGGCCAGTTCGATCTGCCTCCGGTATGACGATTGGTTTTTTCGCAATATGGGCCAGTTCTTGGCTACGATCGCGCGCTGCAATTGTTCCGGATAGGGAACTCGCGCCCGCTCCCGCAAATGCCGGTACCAATTTTGCGGATCGTAGAGGGCATCCGAGTGCAGCACGTTGTACCAGAAGCAGGTCGAGTAGCCGACGGACGCTTCGTGGCGGACGAGCACCCGGTCGAGCTGATCCTCGATCCAGGAAGGGGAGCGAAACATGACGTCGAGATGCGCTCCGGTGTCTGCGTCAATCCACTCGTCGCCGGCCTCCCAGAAGCGGTTGTCGATCTCGGCGCCAGAGGCGGCCAGTGCCCTGCGGAACTCGACGGGCACTTCCGCAGTCGCGTAGACGTAGAGGTCGAAGTCGGAACCGGGAGCACTTGAACCGGCGGCGCGAGATCCGGCCAGCGCCACGGCGATGACGGCTGGATGAGCGCCGAGACGCTGAGCGATCTGGCGGACGTGCTTGAGTTGATCGGGCAAGGAACTTAAGCCGACGCTTCCACGACGCGCGCGAACCGGTGCTCCGGCCGTGGGGCCGCGGGCTGGAAGCAGGCGATGCGCAAGTGGGCGAGATTGCCGCCGAGGCGCTGCAACTCCGATTCAACGATGTTGCGCACGAGTTCTGGACGCCCGGCGGCGCGAAGGTTCACGAGTAATTCATGCCGGCTCGCGGACGAGGCATCGAGCGCTCCTTCGACGGTCGGCTCCTGGCCATTCATGCACAGAGCGGCTTTCAGAAAGCCCGCCGGACAATCGTCGGTCACCTTCAGGTGGACGATCGGAATCCCGGCCGCGGTGAGGCGTTGGTCGAGATGTTCAAGGAACGGGCCGAGGAGCATGGCGGGCGACCGGGGAATTTCCAGCTCCAGAGCCGCCTCGAGGTTCAGCCAGGCGAGCGAAGCTTCGGCGCGTGCGTACTGTTCGTAGTCGATCTCAAGCACGTGCCCACCCGCCACCAGTTCTCCGGAAAGCAATTCATCGAGCCAAGCGGCAACGCCCTGGCCGGTTTTGGCGCTGACCTGCCGCCCGTTGGCAGTGGGCAAATTGGGTGCTTCCGGGTACAGGTCGGACTTGGTGAAACAAACGAGGTCCGCTTCTTCGAGTTGTTTGCGAAACAGGAACGCCAGGTCGGGATCCGCACCGGGCTGGAGCAGTTGCCGCGCGCGGGCGGGATCCACCAGGACGGTGAAAGGCGCGAGCCGGTAAGCCGGGCACGCGCTGCGAATGGGCTGCAGCGTGGTGGCAGAGATATCCGTGCAACTGCCCACCGGCTCGGCGAGAATCACGTCCGGACGGTGAGCCTGGAGCGAGTCCAGCACTTCCATCAACGCCGAAAAGCGGCAGCAGAAACAGCCGCCCGTCACTTCGCCGGCAGCCAGGCCTTGCGATCGCGCGAGTTTGGTGTCCACGAGCGAGTCGCCCTGGTCATTCAGGATGACGGCGATTCGAAAACCGCGGCGCTCCAACTCGCGCGCGCCGGCGAGGATCAAGGTGGTCTTGCCGGCTCCGAGGAAGCCGCCGACGAACGCGAGAGTGGGGCGGGCGCTCATGCGCGCACCTTGAGTTGAAGTTCGCCTTTTTCCTCGACGGTGAGCGGTTCATGGAACCGGAAGACGACGCGCTGGTTGCGGCGCTCGATCTCGTGCGCCACAGCCTTTCCGTTCAAGCTTGCCGATGCTGCACCGCTGCCGGCTTTGATCTCGCAGGAGCGGCAGGGCAGCTTCCCCGACAGCACGCGTACCGTGAGTCGCGTGGCCTCGCCTTTTTTTTGATCGAGCGAGAACGTCCCCCAGCCTGTTGCCGTTGACCAGAAGCATTGGAACCGGTCGTGCGCCACGCGAGGAACGGCGATGACGGCGGCGTCCGGCCCGTGATAGCGGAAGCCGCTGAGGGCGACCATTCCCGACCACGACGACATGGCGCGAGCGTAGTGATGGCCACACTCGGCTTCATCCCATGGATTGCGCCGCTCGCCATCGTAGCGCGCACGCGTGTTCTGAATGCACTCAATGCCTTCACGAATCATCCCGGCGTAAAACATAAGAGTCGCGGTCGAGTACTCGAGGCCCGTCCAGGACTCGGCGTAATAAGGAAACGGAATGTGCGGGCGCTTGGCGCCGCCGTAATCGCAGACCACGATTCCGGCCTCGTCATTCAGCGCGTAGGTTCTCTGCACGCTGTCGTGGTCGGCCAGAGATCGCTTGTAGTTGTACCGGTAAATGGATTCGAGCGCTTTGCGAATGTTGCCCGGCGCTACCAGCGGCCCGAGGCCGGCCATGTCGGCGAGATACTGCCCGATCAACTGATCGATGAAGCAGCCCTCACCGACCTGGTATTCGGGCTTCTCAGTGTTATCGGCGCCCATTCCACTGCGCAGCGCGGGCGCGATCTGGTCCTTAGTGAAGCCGCGTACCACCTGAATGTAGAACTGGCCGTTGAACAGGTTGGCATCGATCCAGCGGCTGCCGTTTTGGAAAAGCCCGCGATACTCGCTGGCTGAGGAATCGTCGCCGAGCGCTCGCGCCATTTCTTCGCCGGCCCGCAGCGCGCCTAAATAGTAAATCCCGCACATGGGGTTGGGACCGAAGAACTCGACGTCGTAGGTGTTGTGCTGCACGCCTTCAAGCACGCCGTCGCGGTTGCCATCCCAGCCGCCGGGCACCCAGGCGAATTCCAGAGCCTTCTTTACGCGAGGCCAAATTTCGCGCAGCCAGGCGTTATCGCCGGAGAGCGTCCAATCCAGATACGTGTGCAGGATCTGCCCCATCTGCCCGTCGGCGGCGGCGTAGCCGGACCGTGCCTTGCCGTCGGGAAGCAGTTGGCGGAAGTGCATCGCGCCCGCGTCGTCCATCGAGAAGCCGAATGCGGCTTTTCGCAGCGATCGCGCGAGCGATGGGAATAGATGCGCCGTCGCCGTCTCGTAGTTCCAGACGTGCAGGCAATTGCCGAAGCAGCAGCCACGTTTGTCGTCCACGCCTTCGAATCCGTGGAATTCGCCGTCGGCGGTGCGAAAACAGGTGGTGGTGGCGAGAGTGGAGAGATTCGCGCTGGCGGCGTCTTTGATGGCCGCAGGCAGCGTGCTTTCGCGCAGAGCAGTGGCGAAAAGCCGGGTGCGAGCTTCGAGCCGTTCCAGATTGGTGGCGGCGTAATCTGCGGCGGCCCAGGCATCCGCGAATCGTGCTGCGTAGTGATTGCCGATCACGGTCTTCTCGTCGCCCTTGGGAGCGTCCCACCCGCACCATTGCGGCGTACGATTCGGGAAATGCCAGGCGAGTAGAAAGGTGTAGCTGGCCGAATGGTCTGGTGCGATGACGCGCTCGAGGCAGAGGGCGCCGACGGCGCTGCGCGGATCGGGTTCATCGCCGAGAAGGCCATCATCGGAGAAGTCGTCCCAGAACAGCATGGGCGCGTTCCACCAGCGGCTTTGCGGCCAGCCGCGCCAGTAGGTGAGATGCCCATCGCCGACCTGCGCGGCGCAAAGAGCGAAGGTGCCGTGCATCGGATCGTCCGCGGGGACGCCAGGGTTGCTCATGACGAGACCGGCAAGACCGTTCGCGGAGCGGAACTCATTCTGACGAGAATCGGTGTGAAGCTTTGCCACGTCGCCACCGTCCGCGCTGACCGTGATGGGATTTTCGATGGAGAATGCAACCGAAACTCTCGCCTGCGAGCGTCCGGGATTCATAACGTGGTATCGCAGCACGGCTACGGGAAGGCCTGATTCTTCGGCGTCATGGGGAATGAAGGGCGAGAAAGCGTCGAGAGTAACTTTCACCGGAAGCTTGCTGTCCTCGAAATCGATGCGCGCCAGCGGAAACTCACCCGTGAATTTTGCCCTGGCGAGGCGGCTGAGGCCGGGCACGTTATCCGACCCAAGCCCGCTTGCGCCGCCGAAGGGAGGCAGGATGCGCCCTTCGAGAACGCGCGCCACGGGCTTCGAACTTCCCGACTGCGCCCAGATCGACGGAAAGGCATAGGACGGAGACCAGCCTTTGTTGGGACGGCTGAAAATTTCCCAATCGCGAAGCTGGCCTCGCCCGCCAAGGCTCAGGCTGCCCGCGGCCACGCCACCCAACGGGAACGCGATCTGGGAGAGCTGGCGGCCTTCGAACACGCGCGGATAGGTAAAGCTCGAGGTTTTGGCAGCCGGCGCCGGCGTTCCGGATTGCTCGCCGCCGGAAGTTTGCGCGGGTTTAGCCAGAGGCGCGGCGCCCGCTGCCAGCGCTGCCTGGCGGAGAAAAGCGCGTCGCGGGGATCCGTTGTTCGAGTCCATCGCTTTAATGTATGACCAGCGCGGTCCGGAGTCCACTGACCGCACGGAGTATTCTAGTCGGGTATGCAGTCTGCGGAGGCGGCCGAGCGCCGGAGCGAAGCTCTTCCGGCCAAGACAAGCGTCTGGTCCGGCTTCGGGCAGACGTTGGTCCGCTACCAATCGGACAAAGTGAACCCGTGGCTGGCGGCGCGGAACACGATTGGCGTCGCTCTGCCTTTGGCGGTTGGCGCCGCGCTGGGCAGGATTCCGAGCAGCCTCGCCATCAGCACCGGCGCGCTGAACGTTGCCTTTTCCGACAGCCAGGAGCCTTACGCGCAACGAGCCCGGCGCATGTGCGCAGCGAGTCTGCTGGTGGGGCTCGCGGTGTTTTCGGGCGCCCTGAGCGGCCGTAACCAATTCACCGCGGTCCTTGTGGCTGCCGCGTGGGCGTTCGCAGCCGGAATTCTGGTGGCGCTCAGCACGGCTGCGGCGGATCTGGGCGCCATCAGCCTGGTGACGCTGCTGGTTTATGCGGCGTTTCCGATGCCTCCGGAGAAGGCGGTGTACGCCGGTTTGCTGGCTCTTGGTGGCGGATTGCTGCAGGCGGTTCTGGCGGTGGCGTTCTGGCCGCTTCGCCGTTACTTTCCAGAAAGGCGCGCGCTGAGCGATTTGTATTTGGAGCTCTCGCGTGCGGTTGCGTCGGCAATTCAAGCGACCGAGTCTCCGCCGGCGAGCGCGCAGATTACACAGGCACAGCGAGCGCTAGCGGCACTCAACCGCGATCATTCGATCGAGGGCGAGCGTTATCGCCTGCTCCTCAGCCAGGCAGAGCGGATGCGATTGAGTCTGCTGACACTAAGGCGCCTGCGGACGCGGATCGGGCGCGAAAACGCCGGGGGTCCCGAAGTTAAAATCCTGGACCTCTACTTCGCAAATGCTTCCCGCATTCTGGGCGCCATTGGCCATTCCCTGGTAGCCGGGGCGCCGGCCCGGGAGATGGATGAATTCCTCGAAGAGCTGGAGGCTTTGCCGGAGAGGCTGCGCGAGCTTTGTGAATCGCCGGAAGCTGCGGCGATGGATATCCGGGCCATGAGAAACGATGCGCGCATCCAGATGGACGCCGTGACCGGACAGCTCCGTTCCGCAGTCGATCTGGCCACGACTGCCACGCCGGCCGGGCTCGCGGCCTTCGAAGGGCGTGAAGCAGGGAGGCCATGGAGTCTGAGGTTGGGCGGAACGCTGGCGACTCTGCGCGCAAACTTCCACCTGCAGTCTGCTGCTTTCCGGCACGCCATCCGGCTCGCGGTGTGCGTGGCTGCGGGCGATGGGCTGGCGCGCGGGCTGGAGCTGCCGCGCTCGTACTGGCTTCCCATGACCATCGCGATCGTGCTGAAGCCGGACTTTACCGCCACCTTCAGCCGCGGTGTGCTGAGGCTGGCCGGGACGTTTGCCGGTCTGGTGCTCGCCACAGGACTATTTCACGTGATGCTCCCTGGAGCGACGGCGCAAGTGGTGCTCATCGCCCTACTGATGTTTCTCATGCGCTGCTTCGGACCCGCCAACTACGGCATTTTGGTCACGGCGGTCACCGCGCTGGTCGTGCTGCTGCTGGCCATGTCCGGAGTTTCCCCAAAAGGAGTGATCGCTGCGCGGGGACTGAACACCGTGGCCGGCGGCGCCATCGCCCTGGTGGCCTATTGGATCTGGCCGACGTGGGAGCGAACGCAGGTAGGTGAAGCGATGGCTCAAATGCTGGATGCCTACCGCGAGTACCTCCGCGAGGTTCGAGAAGGTTATATCCGGTCGCCTTCTTTTCAGGCGTTGGATCGCGCGCGGCTGGCGGGGAGGCTGGCGCGGTCGAATTTGGAAGCATCCATCGATCGTTTGTCGGCGGAGCCGGGAACGCCGGCCGCAACCGTGAAGTTGCTGAGCGGCACGCTGGCCAGCTCGCATCGCCTGGCCCACGCCATGATGGCTCTCGAGGCCGGGCTATCGAGCAGCCATCCCGTGCCCGCACGCGAAGTTTTTCGACGGTTTGCGAGCGATGTCGACTTGACGCTCTACTATCTGGCTTCGGCTCTGCGAGGATCGCCTCTCACGCGTGAGGCCCTGCCTGACCTGCGCGAGGATCATCATGCCCTGGTACACACCGGCGATCCGCTCACGGAGCGCTATTCGCTAGTCAACGTGGAAACGGACCGCATCACCAACAGCCTGAACACGCTGAGCGAGGAGTTGCTGCGATGGATGGAATCCGGGAAGCGGGCGGGGGCGTAACCGCGATGCCGAGGTGGAACTCCAAGCCCGGGAGCCGAATGTTGGCTGAGGTATCGCTCTGGTCCGCCGATCTGGCGAATCTCGCGCGCGACGTCGAACGGCTGTCTCCTTATGCGGACGCGTTCCATCTTGATGTTGCGGATGCGCACTTTGCTCCCGATCTGCTGTTTTTTCCGGATCTGGTGGCGGCGCTGCGGCGCCATACGGAGCGGCTCTTTCATGTGCATCTCATGGTGGACAGGCCATCGAAACTGGTGGACCGGTTCGTTGCAGCGGGCGCCGATCTGGTCACCGTGCATTGCGAGACAGGGCGCCTGGAAGTGCGGGAGGCGATCTCGCGGATTCGCGCCAACGATTGCGCGGCAGGCGTGGCCCTGCGCCTCGAGACCCCGGTCAGCGCAGTCGAGCCCTATTTGCAGCAGATCAGCGCGGTCCTTTTGCTGGGCACCATGCCGAGCGTGAAGGGCAGGGAACCTGGCCCCGAGGCGTGCGCGCGGATTCGTTCGATGGACACACTGCTCGATCAGCACGGGCTTCGCTCGCAGGTGGTCATCGTTGCGGATGGCGGCATCCGCAGCCACACTGTGTCCGAATTGCGCGAGGCCGGCGCTGATGCGATTGTTGCGGGTTCGCTCGTGTTTCAGGCGGACGATCTGGCGGAGATTTTCGCGTGGCTTCACTCGGTGGGCGCCAAGCCATGATCGTGGCGATGGCGGGTCTGCCTGCGACTGGAAAGAGCACGCTGGCTCAGGCGCTGGCAGATTCGGGAGTGGTGCTGGATAAAGATGTGATCCGGAGCGTGCTTTTTCCGCCCGACTATGTGGAATATTCGAGTGAGCAGGATGACTTCTGCCAGGCGCTGATGCTCGAAACGGCGGAGTACTTGATCAAACGCCATCCCGGAGTGCGAATCTTCCTGGATGGCCGCACGTTCTCCCGTCGCTACCAAATCGACGGGGTGATCGAAGCCGCACGGCGGCTGAACACGGAGTGGCGGGTCATCGAGTGTGTCTGTGATGAGGCAACCGCGCGGCTCCGCCTGGAAGCATCCCGTCAATCCCATCTGGCGCGCAACCGGTCGTACGAGCTTTATCGGGACCTTCGTGCGCAGTTTGAACCGATCGCGGTTCCGAAGCTTGTCGTCAATACGGATACAGCGCTTGAAGAATGTGTGAAAGCTGCTCGAGCTTATTTAGAACGTTGACCGCGCCCTTTTGGTCGCGGCTCGGTTAGTGGCTGAGGGCATCGATCGCTTTCAAAACGGCTTCCGGACGCGCCCGGACCGAAATGCTCTCCGTCAAATTCACCCACCGGATGGTTCCCGTTGCATCGACCAGAAACTCGGCGGGCCGCGCGATGTCGTGGCCGTCCGGGCCCCCTCGCGGATGAAGCACGCCATAGCGGCGGATGACCTCCGCCTTGGGATCGGAGAGGAACGGGAATGTGTAACCGCGGCTCGAGCAGAGTTCGCGCGAGTCCTTGTTGGAGTCGACGCTGATGGCGACGATCTCGACACCGCGCGAGCGGAATTCGCTCAAACGCCGCTCAAAGCTCCGCAACTCGGAGTTGCAGAACGGTCACCAGTAGCCGCGGTAGAAAATCAGGAGTACGGCGCGGTTGTTCCGGATCAAGTCCGCGAGCATCACGGATTTTCCGCCGGCATCGGAAAGCGTGAAATCCGGCGCCTGCGTGCCGGGGTGGGGAGCGCCGCTGGCGGAAGGGATGTCTCGGGTCAGAACGAACGTGCCGTAGTAGAACAAACCGAAGATCGCGAGACTCAGCACGCCCAGTACGATGCCGCTGATCTTGCCGCGGTAGCGTTCAGGACTGCCGAATGCGCGTTTCAGTCCGACGGCCAAAAAGCAGCCGCCAACTGCGAAGAGAAGAAGGTTCACCCACGGGAAATCGCGAGTTACGGGAAATTGGATCAGGTATAAGAAGCTGAAGGCGGCGAGCAAAACGATGGCAAAGCCCGCCCACACAAAAAGGTTCCAACTTCTTTTCCTTTGCATTGTCCGATCAGGCACTGTGGCCCGCCTGCGGCGAAGAGCGCGCCTGCTTGAGTTGTTGCATCAATCCCAATTGATCCCAGTTTCCCCACGATTCCAGGATTTTTCCCGCTTCGAAACGATGGATGGTGATGCCGGTGAGCTCCAGGTTGTGCCGGCCGCGAACCGTCCAGCGAACCACCACGCGGTCCGCCTCCGCAATCAGATCCTCAATCGTGAAGTGAGTGTCCAGAGCGCCCGCATACAGCTTCATCCGATTTACGTACGCTTCCGGACCGGTACCTAGCTGAGGCCCGGAAGGCTCGTGGAACACGTGTTCCGGACCTACGATCTCTTCCACAACGACGAAGTTGCGCTGATTCCACCCTTCTTCCATCAACCGCTGGACGATTACCTTGTTTTCTGGCGGTGACATCTCCCCCTCCTACCGCTCCGGGGCTTGATCGTACCGCTGTAGAACGCCGGATACAAGCGTCTGGTAGAGCCGGGCCGCGTTTCCTGATATGTTCGGTTGCATGAAATGCACCTTGGTGAGTATTGGCCTGGTGATGGCCGCTGCGGGTATCGCTCCGGCGCAGCGGCAGTCAAGTCCGCCTATCGCGAAGACAGATGCGGAGAAGAAAATTCTCGCCGTGCTTGACGACATCGTGAAGTCGCACCACACCTATCTCAGCGTTCCCATGCAAGACGGAAGGGCGTTGCGCCTGCTCACGGAAACAGCGGGGGCGAAGAATGTAGTGGAGATCGGGACGTCCACAGGGTACTCGGGGCTGTGGTTTTGTCTGGCGCTTCAGAGCACCGGAGGTCACTTGACCACGTTCGAGATGGACCATCAGAGGGCGTCGATGGCGCGAGGGCACTTTCAGGAAGCGGGAGTCGACGGCATGGTCACGATCGTCGAGGGCGACGCTCACCAGAACGTAGCAAAGCTGAAAGGGCCGGTTGACGTTGTGTTTATCGATGCCGATAAAGACGGATACATCGACTATCTGCACAAGGTGCTGGCGCTGGTGCGGCCGGGCGGCTTGATCCTGGCCCACAACGTGGACATGGTTCCGGACTATGTGAAGGCCATCAACAACAGCGCGGATCTCGAAACCATCTTCTATATGGAAGGCGGCGGGCTGGCCGTGACCCTGAAGAAACGCTGAGAGTTTACCTTTGTGAGCCGTTTGGCGCCGCGAATGCGCGTAAACAGCTAGGAGGTAAGCTCATGAAAAAGCTATGGGGTTGGATCTCAGAATTCTGGTGCAACGAGGTGCACAGCGCGCCGATGTGGCCCGTGCATGGCCACTACCAGTGCCGGGTCTGCCACCGTGTCCGCGCGGTGGTGTGGGCAAACGAAGGCTGAGAAATAAGGTCCGGGGCGGCACAGTTTCGCATGATCGGATAATCAGACTCTGGTCATTGGATTGCACGGCGCTGAAGCATGACGCTGGCGCAAACGTTAGGGCAGGACGCCCGGATCGCGGTTCGCGTTTTGAGCCGCAGCCGTGGCACCACGGCTTTGTGCGTGTTGTCAATCGGGCTGGGCATCGGGCTGACCACGGGTACCTTCAGCCTGGCGGACGCGAGGTTCCTCCGGCCGCTGGCGCTCGAGCGGCCTGACGAGCTGCTGCAGATTACGTCGCGCGGGGATGACGGCCGCGAAATGATGTACGGCTGGCCAGACTGCCAGGACATGGCGAGCGCCGGTAGCGGACTGTTAGAGCTTGCAGCCTATCAGCGCAGGGGCGCCATGCTGGCTACGGGCGAGGAGAGCGAACTGATCCTGGCCTACCCGGTTACTCCGAACTTCTTCTCATTGTTAGGCGTGAAAGCGGCGCTCGGACGGGCTTCGTTTGCAGCGGTTTCGGGGCGGCCGGCCGCTGCAATCGGCAACCGGCTGTGGCAACGCCGCTTCGGAGGGGATCCCGCGATCATAGGCAAAACAGTGCTGCTGAATGGGAAAGCCTTCACGCTGGTGGGTGTAATGCCCCCCGAATTCGGAGGACTTGCGCGCGGTGTCGCCAATGACGTTTGGGTCAGCCTGGAGGCCTGGTTCGACGTGCTCGGCAACCGGGCGGAGAGGCAGGACCGGGATGGCCAGTTTGAGATGGTCGCGCGTCTGAAGCCTGGTGCAAACTCGCAGCGGGTGGCGAGGCAACTGGACGCTGCGATCCGCGGTCCCGGGAAGCATAAGCCGGCGCCGGCGGGCGTTGCCGGGACGCTGCTCGATGCAAGCTTCGTGCCGGGATGGAAAGCGACGCTGATTGGCGGGGGCGGGCTGCTCCTGCTGCTCGGGTTGGTGCTCTTTGTGGCGTGCGCGAACGTGGCGCAGTTGCGTCTGGCTCAGGGAGAGACGCGAAAGAGGGAACTCAGTATTCGGATGGCTTTGGGCGCCGGCGGGTCTCGCTTAATGCGCCAATTAGTGATCGAGACCGGGATGGTGAGCCTGGCTGGCGCGGCGCTTGGTGTGTGGCTGGCACAGCTTCTGATGCGGGAGGCATCCGAGTATCTCTCCGGCGGCGACGTGTTCAGCGATTACGGGCTTCGGCTGGATTACCGTGTCTTGATCTTTGCACTGGCGGCGGCGTTAGCAGCGGTGCTACTGGCCGGACTGGGGCCGGCGCGGCAGGCGGTGAACCTGAATATCATCGAGGTGCTCAAGTCCGACCAACGGGCCACCGGGGAGCGCGGCGCCTGGCAGAAGAGAGCGCTCATTGTGGGACAGGTGGCCGTGAGCGTAGTGCTGTTTGGCATGGCGGTGCTGTTTTTCGAAAGCCTCAGAAATGCGGCCGCCGTGCGGCCGGGAATCGACCCGTACAAGAAGATGTTCGTGATGAGCGTCGGGCAGGGCTGGCGGTGGCCGGCCGCGCGATGGTGCGAGCAGGCGTGCGACCGGCTGTCCGGCTTGCCCGGAGTGCGCGCGGCCACGTTCGCCCGGCGCCTGCCCTTGAGTGGCTCCGGAGGCGGCATGACCGTGCGCGTGGAAATTCCAGGTCAAGCCCCGCTCGGCGTTGGCCTGAACAACGTCGCTGGGAACTACTTCTCGGTAATGGGAACGCGCGTTGTGGCCGGGCGGGGAATCGACGCCAACGACCGGGAGGGAAGCCCGCTGGTCATCGTCATCTCGCAACAGTTCGCGCGGCAAGTCTTCAGCGGCCGTAATCCACTAGGAGAATGGATCTCGGTCGAAGGAAAGATGCGACAGGTGGTGGGTGTGACCGAGGACGGGCCTTCGAATTACGTTCACCAGAGCCCCGAGCCTTTTGTCTTTTTGCCGTACGCGCAGATGCCCTCGGATGACATCACGCTCATGATCGAGACTGCCGGCGAGCCCGGACTCCTGGAGCAGGCGATCCGGCGGGAGCTGAAACGCTTTGATCCGGGCGTGACGGTCTATTCATCGATCACGCTGCGCCAACACATGCAGCAAGCACTTTCTGAAGATCGGATGCTGGCGAGGTTGAGTTTGGGGCTCGGCGTGTTTGCCGGCGTGCTGACGGCAGCGGGGTTGTTCGGGGTTATCCAGTTTGCAGTGAACCGGCGCACGCGGGAAATCGGGCTGCGCATGGCGTTGGGGGCGCATCCGGCAGAAATCAAGAGGATGGTGGTAACGGAGTCGTTGCGCATGGCGGGGTGGGGAATCCCAATCGGTTTGGCGTTGCTCGCTATGGCAGCGTGGTACGTGCGCTCGATGGTGCTCGGTGTGACTCCGCTTGACCCACTTACCTACGTGACAAGCGCGCTAGCGGCCGTGCTCGTGGCTTTGGCGGCGGCATGGCTGCCGGCGCGGCGGGCAACGCGAGTCGATCCGATGACCGCGCTGCGGTCCGAGTAGTCCGTCTCAGACCCTCAGGAACAATTTCCGCCGGTACATCCAGAACAGAATCACCCAGAACACCAACAGCACTGCTGTGCCCTGGACGAATGGCTCGAGACCGGCGCCGAAAATCTGGAATGCGTGCGGGCCCAGGTTAATGCGGAACGAATCGACGATGAAGCGTTCGAACAGGTGGGCGATCATGTACGCGGCAATCGAGTTCATGCCGATCACAACCAGCGGGAATGCCCACTTTCTGTAGCCTTTGACATCCACGATCCAACTGAACCCGGCGAGAAACAGGAAGCAAACCCCGCCGCTGAAGAGCGTCCAACTCGGCGTCCAGATGCGCTTCACCACCGGACAGATGCCGGTGAAATGCAGCAGCAGGCCGGCCGCGATGCCGATCACGCCGGCGAGCAGCAGGCGCTTCATCGGAATCCTGGGCGAGGCCGCGCGCAGCCAGCGTCCGGCAACCAATCCCAGAATCATGGTGCCGAGGGTGGGAATGAAGCTGAGAGTCAGATAGCCGCCGTCATTGGCGACAAACGGCCTGACCCGCGGGAACAGGTTCAGGAACCACTGATCGAAGGCGTTCCCCAAGTTGGCGTTCTTATCCCAGTGCGCGGCCAAGCCGGAGTAGTGATGCCAATCCGGCGGCACCGACACGGCCTGCCACTTGAATCCGGGACCGGGCACGGGATAAAGCGCCCAAGCCAGCCAGTAACCCGTAAGAATGACGGTGAGCGCAATCCACTGCCAGCGCGGCGGGCGGAATCCGAGCAGGAACAGGAAGGGATAGCCCAGGCCGATCTGCGACAGTGTGTCTTCGAACGTAAAGTAGGTTTGCGTGCTGTGCATCGATCGCAGAAAGACGCCGAGCGCGACCAGCAGCAGCGACCGCCAGAGCGCGTGCCCGAACATTTTACCGAAGGTTCCGCCTTTGGCCAAACGGCTCGCGATTGAATAGGGCAACGCGACGCCAACCAGGAATGAGAACCCTGGCTGAATGGTGTCGTGCAGCGAACAACCGGCCCATGCGACATGCGTCTGGTTCAAGGCCAGGAAGCTCCAGAACCAGTTTCCGGGAAAGGCTGCCGCAACGCGCGAAAGTTGCAGCACCTCCGCCATCATGAGGAACATGACGAAGCCGCGATACGTGTCGACGGCTACATTGCGTGCGACCGGTTGCGGGACTCTCTTAGATTGCTGCGAGACAGGATCAGACTGGATAACGGTTGCCAAGCGTCACCTCGGACTGAGATTTAGGGTAGCATGCCGAATGCAAGCGCATTGGGTGTAAGCTATCGAGACGGAGGAGTATGGAGAATCCGACTTTCGATCGAGAAGTGGTTATCCTGCTGGCTGAAGGTGATCCCGTTGTGCGGGCCATGTTGGAGAAACTCCTGAAGCAGGGCGGCTACGATTTGCTGGTCGCGCAAGATGGCCAGGACGCAATCCAAAAATCCGCGGATCAGAAAGGGAGGATCGATTTGCTGGTCTCCAATGTTCAGATGCCCGGCATGACTGGAGTTGACCTGGCAAGAGCAATGAGGCAGTCACGCCCGGACCTGAGAGTGATTTTGACCGCTTCTTTTGAGCAAGGTCTGCTCGTTCTCGATACCGGATGGCAGTTCATCCAGAAGCCATACCTGATCAAAGTCCTGCTCGACAAAATCGTTGAGCTTATCAAGAAGCCTCAGGCGCCGCAGGTCGATCGCAGCACATAAGCCATGAAGCTGTCTATGCCGAACCTGATTCCGCGGTTGTGCACTCTGGCGATTTTCGCCGTTCTCGGGGCTCGGGCCGACGTTACGCTGCCCGCTGTCCTGGCCGATCACATGATGATCCAGCGCGGGTTTCCGGTCCACGTCTGGGGGAAGGCTGCGGAAGGCGAGTCTGTTTCGGTCACATTCCGCGGCAACACGCGGTCCACGACGGCGGACTCGATCGGCCTGTGGAGCGTATATCTTCCGCCGGGCGAAGCCGGGGGCCCGTTTGAACTGAACATCAAAGGGAACAACCGCATCACGCTCAAAGACGTGCTTGTCGGCGACGTTTGGGTGGCGTCGGGCCAGTCAAATATGGAGTTCCAGGTCAAGGAGGGGATCAACGCGCAGGCTGAGATCGCCGGGGCGGATCATCCTCGCATCCGGCTGTTTCACGTCAAGAACAAGGCGGGGCATTATCCTTTCGCTGACATCGCGGCGGAACCGTGGACCTCCTGCACGCCCGAAAGCGTGAGCGGCTTCTCCGCGGTGGCCTACTTTTTCGGGCGTCACCTGCACGAGAAACTGGGGGTGCCCATCGGCCTCATCGAAACCTCCTGGGGAGGCACGCCGGCGGAGGCCTGGACTAGCCTTCGTGCCTTGTCGGCAGACGCATCGCTGATGCCGGTCTTCGCGTCGTGGGCGAAGATGAACGACGATGCGGTGACTCACCAGTTGCAACGCGAGAAGGAACTGAACGCATGGCGTCGCGCCGCGGACCGGGCGAAAACAGAAGGGAAGGAGCCGCCGGATTTCCCCTGGGAGCCAAACATGGAAAATTCATGGATGCCGTCGGGGCTGTACAACGCCATGATCGCTCCGCTCACGCGTCTTCCCATCAAAGGGGCCATCTGGTATCAGGGCGAGAGCAACGCCTCGAGCGAGCGCGCGTCGCTCTATGCTCACCTGTTCGAGACCATGATTCAGGACTGGCGGCACTCCTGGGGTCAGGGCGATTTTCCGTTTCTCTTCGTGCAACTGGCGAACTTCAAGACGGACCCGGATGCCCGATGGCCGGAGCTGCGTGACGCGCAGCGCCAGACTCTGGCACTGGCGAATACGGGCATGGCGGTAACCATCGACATCGGCAACCGCGATGACATTCATCCGAAGAACAAGCAGGACGTCGGCCTGCGCCTGGCGCTCGCCGCCCGCGCCATCGCTTACGGCGAGAAGATCGAATACTCCGGCCCGTTGTTTCGCCAGGCGACACCGGAGGGTCATGCGATGCGCATCTGGTTCGATCATACCGACGCGGGTCTGACGGCCAAGGGTGGAGCTCTCACGGGATTCGAAATCGCCGGCGCAGATCATAAGTTTGTTCCCGCGAGGGCGACGATCGACGGCGCGACTGTCGTGGTGTCCAGCGCAGAAATCGCCGCACCGGCTTCTGTTCGTTACGCCTGGTCGGCTGACCCACACGGCAATCTTTACAATGCGGACGGCTTGCCGGCATCGCCTTTTCGGTCGGGTGAGTGATACGAGACGCCTCCGCTCGGTCGCCACATTCCTGCTTGCCGCGGCAGCCGCACTGGCTGCGCCTGCCGCTCACGTGTGGGAGAAGCAGGAGCTGACATTCACTTCCGAACACTCATGGGCGAACCCATACACGGACGTCGTTGTCTGGGTGGATCTCACGGGGCCGGGATTCAAGAAGAGAATCTACGGCTTCTGGGACGGCGGTCACACGTTCCGCGTGCGGCTGCTGGCTCCAACTCCGGGCGCCTGGACCTGGCAGAGCGGCTCCATTCCTTCTGACTCGGGTCTCGCCGGCAAGCAAGGCGAATTCACCGCGGTGGCATGGAGCGAGGAAGAGAAGCAGAAAAATCCATTGCGCCGCGGCTTCGTTCGAGCAACCGCCAACCAACACGCGATCGAGCTGGCGGATGGCACGCCGTTTTTCATCATTGGCGACACCTGGTATTCCGCCGCGACCAGCCGCTTCCTCTGGCATGACGACGATGTCGAGCGTCCGCTTGGACCGCAGGCCGGCTTCAAGGATTATCTTCGCTACCGCAAAGCCGAGGGTTATAACGCCGTCGCGATTATTGCAGTGTTCCCAGCCTGGGCGACGGACGGCCAACCGGTGAACATTTTCATGAGCGATCACACGTGCGTGCGATCTGCTTGGACCGAATACGGCACGCGCAGCGCTAAGAACATGGAGAACGAAGGGGGCCGTCCCTTTCTATTCCCGGGCAAAGTGCCGGGTTACGAAAATCTCTACCCCGACGTCAACCGGCTCAACCCGGCCTACTTCCAGTACATGGATCGAAAGATCGACTACCTGAACCAGCAGGGCTTCATTCCGTTCATCGAAGTAGCGCGGCGAGACGCCAGCATGTGCTGGAAGAAATACTATTCCTGGCCGGACTCTTACGCGCGTTACATCCAGTACATGTGGGCGCGATACCAGGCCAACAACTGCGTGTTCAGCCCGATTCATTTCGATATCGACGAAGACACGGTTCCCGCCAGTGACTATAACGACGCGATCCGAATGGTGATGACGAAGTTCGGCGACCCGCCTTTCGGTACGCTGCTCTCCGCGAATTCCAATCCATCCACGCTGGTGAATTTCGGCGACGATTCCTGGGTGACTCTGCACCAGATGGGGAATGAGCGGGAGCACGATTGGTATTGGTACCTGACTGAGATCTTCCAATCGCCGCATCCAAAGCCCGCATTGAATGGCGAGCCTTATTACGCTGGCTACAAGGATGAATTCGGCCTGGGCGAGGGCGGGTACAAGTACGGTGCCGACGGCGGTTCGGACCGCGACAACCAGTTCGTCCGCTCATCCATGTACGGGAGTTTTTTGTCCGGAGGTCTGGCGGGGCATATCTACGGCGCGGAAGGAATCTGGGGCGCGGATATTGAACCGGCGTCGCCAGTGAAGATGTGGGATGCATTCCAGTGGCGATCGGGCGCCGAGATGCAATACTTGCGGACGTTTGCTTTTTCCATCGGCAAGCGCTTCCAGGAACTGGCGCCGGACGCTAATCTCGTCTCGCCGAACAAGACTCATGTGACACTCGGCTATGAAGGTTGGGCCTACTGCGCGCGCACGCCCGACAAGAACATCTTTCTGGCGTATTTCGAAAAAGGCTGTCCGCGCAGCCATGTGCGCTCCGCGCGCCCTCTGAGCAAGTATCGCGCGCAGTGGTTTGATCCACGAAGCGGTACGTGGCGAAATGCCGGCAACGGTACGGTGGATTCCAATTCAACCGGGATTATCGAGTTGCCCGAATTCCCGGGCGATCTCGACTGGGGCCTGCGCCTGGAGTACACGGGCGCGGCGGCGCAACGCTAGCACAGGTCCGTTTTTGCGCTGGGCCGCGAGACGAGCTGGCTCGTGGCGACGGAGGAGCCCCACCCTACACAATCAGGATGTTGAGCAGATTCCAGATCACCACCGCGGCGTACCAGTAGTTGACGTAACGGAGCAAGTGGGAACGCTTCAGTTTGAAGCACAAGGCAGCTAGTACGAGGGCGACGATCTTAGATGCGGCTACGGCGACGGCTGGACCGTAGTGCAAGAGCGACCGAATAAATGGGCTGACCTCGCGGATTCCCATCTTCAAGCCGATCAAGGTCGTCAGGAAATCCAGTGCCTGCAAATAAAAGAAGACCTGAAGAGACATCAGCATGGTTCTGCCTGGAAGCGCCTGCGCGCGGGCAGACGGGGGCGCTTGAGGAGAGGGGTAATCGCGCGGGCTGCTCTGATCACTCCATGCCAGGGACATGATGTTGTCTAGAGTCATAATCAGGAGCATTTCTCTGGCCAAGGCCGGACTACATTGTGCGCCAGCGGTTGCTGCGGTCGCATCTGTCGAATTCTCCAACTAAGTTTGATCTTGTGAAAATCAGTCGGGATTGCGACGGGATGACACTTAGGGAGGATTCCCGATGCGCGCTTGCCTACCTCGATTTTCGGACCGTACTATATTGAAGATCGTTATGCAGGCTTCTTCCGTGAAAGCATGAGCACGACGCCGTCCGTCGCCATCATCGGGGCCGGGCCAGCGGGACTGACCGCGGCCTACTTGCTCGCCAAGCGTGGCATCCCCGTAACCGTGCTGGAGGCGGATCCACGTTACGTCGGCGGCCTCTCGCGTACCATAGAATACAAAAACTTTCACTTCGACATCGGCGGACACAGATTCTTCTCGAAATCGAAGCAGGTGGAGGATTTTTGGACGGAGATCCTGCCCAACGACATGCTGGTGCGCCCTCGATCCTCACGGATCTATTATCGCGGCGAGTTCTACGCCTACCCGCTGAAGCCCTTCGAAGCCCTGTCGAAACTGGGTGTGTTGGAATCGGCGTTGTGCCTGCTGTCGTACATCAACGCCCGGCTGGCTCCCTGCGATCATCCAAAGTCTTTTGAGGACTGGGTCACCAATCAGTTTGGCGCCCGCATGTTCCGAATTTTCTTCAAAACCTACACCGAGAAGGTGTGGGGAATGAGCTCGAAAGAAATCTCGGCGGACTGGGCGGCACAGCGCATCAAAGGCCTGTCTCTGGGCTCTGCGCTGCGAAACGGGTTCTCGCGCCGCAGGCATTCCGGAGGCAGCCAGGACGTCATCAAAACGCTCATTGACTCGTTCCGCTATCCGAGGAAGGGCCCCGGGATGATGTGGGAAGCTTGCGCCCGCAAAGTCCGGGAAATGGGCGGAATCATATTGATGGGCCAGAGCGTGGACTCGTGCAGACTGGACCCGCAAGGGATCTGGACCGTGCAATACCGCCCGCAGGATGGCGTGCCCTCCACAATGATCGCCGGTCATGTGATCTCTACGGCGCCCTTGCAACAGCTGGTGCCGTCGCTTAGGCCGCCGCTTTCTTCGAAAGCCCTGGGAGCCGCGCGCTCTCTCCGCTACCGCGACTTTGTGACCGTCATGCTTGTCCTGAAGGACCAGCACCGGTTTAACGACAACTGGATCTACATTCACGATCCAGGCGTCCGCGTCGGCCGAATTCAAAACTACAAGTCCTGGTCAGCCGAAATGGTGCCCGATCCCGTCTACGCCTGCTACGGGATGGAGTACTTCTGTTTTGAGGGTGATGGCCTTTGGGAATTGAGCGACCCGGAGCTGATGGCGCTGGCCTCGCGGGAACTCGCCCAAATCGGACTGGGAGAATCGGACGGCGTGCTCGACGGGTGCGTGGTGCGGCAGCGCAAGGCCTATCCCGTGTACGACGACCGGTTTGCCGAAAATGTCGCCCTCATCCGCGGGGAAATCGAGCAAACCTGTCCCGGCTTGCACCTGGTGGGACGCAACGGCATGCACAAATACAATAACCAGGATCACGCCATGATGACGGCCATGCTCACGGTGGAAAACATAATCGCCGGGAAACGCCTGTACGATGTCTGGCAAGTCAATCAAGATGCCGAATACCACGAGGCAGGCACCGCCGGCGATCAAGCCGGGGCCAGTGGCGTGCGTTTTGTGCCCAGCCGCGCGGCTTCCGCTTGAAGCGGCGTCCTTCTTTGCGCCTCCAATTTCTGCCACCGTATCATGGATTCACTCATCTGTTGAGGTGACATGATGCGCAATTTTAACAGTCTTTCGGAACGCGAGATTCTTGCCCTGGCGATCTCTCTCGAAGAGGAGGACGAGCGCGTTTATGCCGACTACGCCGAAGGATTGCGTGAGAATTTCCCCGGGTCCGCGGCCGTGTTCGACGGCATGCGTTCGGAAGAATCCTCCCACCGCCGAAGGCTGATCGAGCTTTATAAGCAAAAGTTCGGCGATCACATTCCGCTGATCCGGCGGCAGGATGTGAAGGGGTTCGTCAGCCGCAGACCGGTCTGGCTGGTGCGGCCGCTGGGCTTGGACACCGTCCGCAACCAGGCGAGCGCCATGGAGGTGGAGAGCCGCCGGTTCTACGAGAAAGCCGCTGCCCGGGCACAAGATCCGGGAGTGCGCCAGTTGCTGGACGACTTGGCGCAAGAAGAACGCTCCCACGAAGATCGCGCCGAGAAACTCGAGAAAGATAAGTTGCGCCCCGACGTGAAGCGGGCGGAAGACGAATCCAACCGCCGCCTGTTCGTGCTGCAGATCGTGCAGCCGGGTCTGGCAGGTCTCATGGATGGGTCGGTCTCCACCCTGGCGCCCGTGTTTGCCGCGGCTTTTGCTACGCGGAGCAGTTGGGACGCGTTTGTGGTGGGACTGGCTGCGTCGGTCGGGGCCGGCATCAGCATGGGATTTGCCGAAGCCCTTTCCGATGACGGCAGCCTTACCGGCCGTGGGCATCCCTGGATCCGCGGGCTGGTCTGCGGGCTGATGACGGCCCTGGGCGGCATCGGTCATACCCTTCCGTTCCTCATCAAGGATTTCAGTGTGGCCATGGTAGCTGCGGTGTTCGTCGTACTAATCGAGTTGGGCGTCATCACGTGGATCCGGCACCGCTATATGGAGACGCCGGTCTTCTCAGCCGCCTTGCAGGTCGGTTTGGGCGGTGTGCTGGTATTCGCCACAGGGGTACTGATCGGCAGCTCATAGAGAAAGGCGCGCCGGCTCTCCGCGGCCGCGAAAACAGCAAAAAATCCCCAAAAAACCGCTCGACGCGCATTGCGCAAGCGTGATATTCTGCACACGGCCAACTTCCCACGTGATCGTTCTTGATAAAAGGAGAGCCTATGGCAGCAACAAAACGCATGACGCAGTCGCAGATTGTGAGAGCGCTAGCAGAAAAATGTGAAGTGAGTAATAAGGTTTCCCGCCAGTTGGTGGAGCAGCTATCCTCAACCGCCCTTCACGAGGTCAAGAAAAACGGTTTGTTTGTGATACCCGGGCTCGGCAGGCTGGTCCGCGTCGACCGCAAGGCCCGCATCGGACGCAACCCGGCGACGGGTGAGACCATCAACATCCCAGCAAAGAAGGTCGTCCGGTTCCGCGTGGCCAAAGCGGCGAAGGATGCGATCCTTCCCTCCAAAGCCAAAAAAGCCGTCGTCGGCTAGGTGATCACATCGGGATCTTCCCGATGGAAACGTTCTTTCAGGCGGAGAAGCTGACGGACGCTGCCAGCGAGCGGTGCCAGCATGCGTGATGAATCCTGGTCGTATTGCCGGCTGAACCGCTCGAGATAGACACGCAGGGTCGCGCCTTGAGTGCCGGTGCCGGACAGGCGGCATACCACGCGCGACCCATCCTCCAGCGCCAGGCGAATTCCTGCGCGCGGCGTGACGCTGTGGTCCACGGGATCGGTATAGGTAAAGTCGTCGGCCGCAGCGATGCGGCTCGCGCCAAAGTCCTTGCCGGTGAGGGCGGGTAACGAGGGGCGGAGTTCTTCGCTCATCTGCGTGGCGGCGCTGAGATCCAAACCCTCGTAGTCATGCCGCTGAAAATAACTGCGGCCGAAGCGCTCCCAGTGTGCGCTCATCACCTCCGCCACGGATTTTCGCGTTCCGCACAGGATCGACAGCCAGCACAGCACCGCCCAGAATCCGTCCTTCTCCCGAATGTGATTGGATCCCGTGCCAAAGCTCTCTTCGCCGCACACCGTGCAGAGATCCGCGTCCATCAGGTTGCCGAAGTACTTCCAGCCGGTCGGCGTCTCGTAAATTGGGATGCTCAGCGACTTGGCAACCCGGTCCGCGGCAGTGCTGGTGGGCATGGAGCGCGCGATGCCCGCGAGGCCGTTACGATAACCGGGAATGTACCGGGCGGCATGTTCGGCAATGACCGCCAGGGAATCTCCTGGGCTAATGAAAACGTTCCGGCCCAGGATCATGTTACGGTCTCCATCGGCGTCGTTGGCCGCGCCCAGATCCGGCGCATCAGAGGCCTGCATGCGGCGCACCAGATCGGCGGCATACACCAGGTTCGGATCGGGATGCTTTCCAGCGAAATCTTCCAATGGAATCCCGTTCAACACCGTTCCTTTAGGTGCGCCGAGCTGTTGTTCGAGGATATGCGCGGCATACGGGCCGGTCGAACCGTGCATGCCGTCGAAGATCATGCGAAACCCGCCGCGAAAGAATTCCCGCAGCGCGTCGAAGTCGAACAACTCGCTCATCAGGACCGTGTAGTCGGCTAGCGGATCGAAAATTTCGACCTCAGTGTCCGCGTACGTCTGCTTGCCTTCCTGGCGGATGTCGATGTCGTTACACGTGAACCAGTAGTAGTGGTTAATGCGCTGGGTGAATTCGTAGATGCGCTCGGTGACGTCTTCCGGAGCCGGTCCGCCATTCGAAACGTTGTATTTGATGCCGAAATCCGCCTCTATGCCCCCGGGGTTGTGGCTGGCGGACAAAACCAGCCCCCCGAACGCTTTGCGGCGCCGGATGACGGCAGACATGGCCGGAGTGGAGAGGAGGCCTCCGCGGGCCACCATCACGCGCCCAAACTCATTGCCGATGGCGATGTGCAGGATCTTCTGGATGGCTTCTTTGTTGTAATAGCGGCCATCGCCCCCCACCACCAGCGTGGATTTGCTGAAATCGCCGCTCACCGAGCCGCGCAGGGCATTGAAAGCGGACTGCACGAACGCCTCCAGATAGCCCGGTTGCATGAACTCCCTGGTCTTCTTCCGCAACCCGGAGGTCCCCGGCCTTTGCCCGGCAAATGGGTTCACCGTAACGGCTGTAATATTCTGCGTGATCGTTTGATTATCCACCGGCAGGATGTTACACAAAATAGTTTGACATGTAAGTAAGTACTTACTTATAATCGAGCCGTGCCTGAAGTCCGGACGCAGCCCAACCGCATGTCAGCCAGCGACCGGCGCCAGCAACTGCTTGAGACCGCACTCGATCTGTTCTCTCGTAAAGGATTCGAGGGCGCAACGACCAAGGAAATTGCAGCCGCGGCGGGCGTGACGGAAGCCATCATCTTCCGCCATTTCATCAACAAGCAGACGCTTTATAAGGCCGTTCTGGATTATACGGTGCAGGCCTCCAATCTGGACGGCTGGCTGGCTGAGACTAAGGCCTGCATGGAACGGAACGACGACGCTGGGCTGCTGCGGGCGCTGGCCACCAACATTTTGAAATCGTACCGGAAGGATCCGCGATTTGAGCGCGTAGTGCTGTTCGCGGCCCTCGAAGGCCACGAGGTCGGCTTGGCACATCATCACCAGGTGGCAATGCCGGTCTATGAATTGTTGCGCGACTACATCGTGCGCCGGCAGCGCCAGGGCGCACTGCGGGGCTACAACCCGGGCGTAATCATCGAGGCCATCGCCGGCATGACCCAGCATTACGCCATGATGACGCAGTTGTTTGGCTACGGCGCGCCGGACGATCTCTCGGATGATCAGGCGATTGAGACGTTCACTCAGATCGTGATGAACGGCATCCAGCCGGCCGTGAAGCCCAAGAAGGCCAGCAAATGAACCGTCTCGCCTTCTTTGCGTTGTGGATCGCGACCCTGCTCATCGCCGCCTGCGCCCGGTCCAAAGATGTAGTCACTACGGCTCATGCCGCCACGGAGAAGGTCCGGGTTTCGACCGCGCAGGCCGTGATCCGAAATGTGCCCGCAGCCTTCGAAGTGACCGGCACATTCAATGCCGACGAGACCTCGGATATCGCGCCTCCGGTAGCGGGCCGGGTCATGGCAACGCCGGCAAATGTCGGCGATTTCGTGAAGCAGGGCGAGGTGATCTGCGAACTCGACCACCGCGACGCGCAGCTCAAGCTGGAACAGGCCCGCGCGCAGCTTGACGAAGCCACCTCTGCATTGCGGCAGACGCAATCGCGCATTGGCTTGAATGGAGCGGCGAAATTCGACGCGACCGTGGTTCCGGAAGTGGCGGCCGCGCGCGCCGCTTATGAATCGGCTCAGGCGCAGGCCCGGCTGGCTGCGGCGGATGCCAAACGGTACGAAAGCCTCGTGGCGAGCGGAGACGTCTCGCGCGGCGCTTATGAGAGGGCGCGAACCCAGCAGGAGACCGCGGAGGCTCAGGCCAACGCCGCGCGCCAGCAGTATGAAGCCGCGCTCAACGGGGCACGCCAGGGTTACGGAGCGGTGGAGACTTCTCAGGCGACGTTGGAGGCAGTCCGAGCGCAGTTTGCGCAGGCGCAAAAAGGCCTGGAGGATACGACCGTGCGCGCGCCGTTCGAGGGTCACATCACGGCGCGGCCTGTCGCCGCGGGTGAATACGTTTCTGCGGCGAGCAAGATCGCGACCATCGTGCGCATGGGAGTTCTAAAGCTTCAGTTGCAGGTTCCGGAGCAGCGCGCAGCGCATGTCCGGACCGGCATGACGGTGACGGCCCGTGTGGCGGCTTACCCGAACCGCGAATTCACGGGCAAGGTGACGGCCATCAACCCTTCTGTAGACCCGAGTTCGCGCGTGTTCATCCTGGAAGCCAGATTTGAAAATTCCGGCGCCGCACTCCGGCCGGGAATGTTTGCGACCGCGCGGGTGCTGTTGCCCGGCGGAGAAAATGCGGTTTTCATCCTGCGCCGCGCCGTGGTCCGGGATAAGACCACCGACTCTGATCAGGTATTTACGGTCGATCGCGGCGCTGCGCATCTGCACGTGGTCCTCATCGGTGAAGCCGACGGCGATTCGATTCGCATCCGTACGGGCCTGGCTGGAGGCGAGACCATCGCCACCAGCGGCCAGAGCGAGTTATTCGACGGCGCGCCGGTCCAGATCGGGCCTTAGGAATCAGCCACCCTCTATGCACACGCTGGCACAGCTTTGCGTAAGAAGGCCCGTCTTCGCGACCATGCTCATTCTGTCGCTGGTAGTGGTCGGCATCTTTTCTTATTTCAGTCTCGGCGTCGACCTTTTTCCCAAGGTGGATATCCCGGCGGTAGCAGTCATCGTCTCGGATCCCGGAGCTTCGCCTCAAGAAATTGAAACGGAGATTACCAAGAAAGTCGAGGACGCGGTCAATACCATCAGCCAGATCGACGAGCTGCGTTCGACCTCATCGGAAGGGCAGTCGCTGGTGGTAATCGGTTTCGACCTGGCCAAGAACGGCGACGTGGCGGCGCAGGAAGTGCAAAACAAGGTCAGCCTCATCATTCCAGATCTCCCGCAAAGCGCCCGGCCGCCGGTGGTGCAGAAGTTCGATCCGGATGCCACACCGGTTCTCCAGATTGCTGTGTCGGCGCAACGGTCACTGCGGGACGTGACGCTGATCGCCGACAAGCAAGTGAAGCAGAGGCTCGAAAACGCCAAGGGCGTCGGCCAGATCACCATGATTGGCGGCGCCAAGCGCGAGATTCATGTGCTGGTGGATGCCGGCAAACTGCGCGCCTACAACCTCACGGTCACCGACGTCCTCAATGCGCTGCGGCAGCAGAACATGGAGTTGCCGGGCGGGAGTCTCAACGCGGGCGCGAAAGAGTTCACGGTCCGGACCACCGGGCGCGTGACCGAGCCCGCCCAATTCAACCAGATCACGGTGGCGACGAGGAAGGGTTACGTGGTTAAGGTTGGCGATATCGGGTACGCCGAAGACAGCTACGAGGAACCGCGGAGCGCCGCCCGTCTGAATGGCGTTCCTGCCGTGACCCTGGTGGTCGCCAAGCAGTCTGGCGAGAACACCGTGGCGACCGCGGACGAAGTTAAGCAGCGCCTGAAGGAAATTTCCGCGGCTCTGCCCCGCGATGTCCGCGCGGAGGTGGTTAGCGACCAGTCGGTGTTCATTAAAGCGTCGGTCCAGTCGCTCCGGGAGCACCTGATCGAGGGCAGTATCTTAGCCAGCGTCATCATCTTTCTGTTTCTGGCGAACGTCCGTACCACTCTGATCGCGGCGGTGGCCATTCCCACTTCGATCATTTCAAGCTTCGCGTTGATGGCGGCCATGGGCTTCACATTGAACCAGATTACGATGTTGGCGCTGACGCTCATGGTGGGCATCGTCATCGACGACGCCATCATTGTGCTGGAGAATGTCTACCGTTTCGTGGAGGAGAAGAAGTTGCCGCCTGTCGAAGCGGCGGTCCGCGGAACGCGTGAAATCGGCCTGGCGGTGATGGCCACCACGCTCTCCCTGCTGGCGGTGTTTCTCCCGGTGGGCTTCATGGGCGGCATCGTGGGCCGGTTTATGAGCGCGTTCGGCTTCACATCGGCGTTTGCCATTGCGGTATCGCTGCTGGTTTCGTTCACGCTCACGCCGATGCTCTGTTCGCGCTTTATCAAGCCGCCGGGAGAATCCGAGGGCTGGCACAGCTCGAAAGAGTCTTTCATTTTCCGCCCTCTGGATGCGATTTACACACGGATGCTCGAGTGGTCGATGGCTCACCGGCGCTGGGTGGTTGCGGCAAGCGCACTGGTGGTGCTGAGCATCGTGCCGCTATTTCTCTTCGTCGGTAAGAACTTCCTCCCCAACGATGATGAATCGCAATACAACGTGCGCGTGCGCACGCCCGAAGGAACTTCGCTGGCCGCGACCACGAATCTCGCCGAGCGGATCGCGCAGGATATCCGCAAGCTGCCCGGCGTGGCTCATACGCTCATGACGGCGGGCGGCGGCTCAGACAAGTCGGTCAACAATGCGCTGATTTACGTCGGCCTGACCGATAGCAGCGACCGCCATCTTTCGCAGCAGGACTTGATGCAGCGCACGCGCGCGCTGATGAAAAATTACCCGCGCGAAATTCACACCGGCGTAGAGCTGGTGAACGCCGTGGGCGGCAACGAAACCAACGCCGACATCCAGTACTTCATTCAGGGCCCCGACCTCGAAAAACTAGCCGCGTACTCAGGCCGGCTGCTCGCCAGGATGCAGACCGTCCCCACGCTGGCGGACGCCGACACGACGTTACGCAGCGGCAAGCCCGAAGTGCGTCTAGAAATCGACCGGCCCCACGCCGCGGATCTCGGGGTTTCGGTGGCGGACATCGAGCAGGCGCTCAATACGCTGGTGGCGGGACAGGTGGCGTCCAGTTTCAACGCCGGCGAGGACCAGTACGACGTTCGCGTGCGCGCGCAGGAGGAGTTTCGCGGCAGTGTCGAAGGGCTGTCTAAGGTGACCGTGCCTTCGTCGAAGATCGGCTCTGCCGGCTTGGATGAAGTGGTGCACGTCCGCCTCGGCACGGGTCCTTCTTCCATCGAGCGCTTGGGACGCCAGCGCCAGGTGACGTTAACCGGCAACGTGCTGCCCGGTGGCTCCGAAGCCGGCATTCTGACTCAGATGGAGCAATTCAGCCGGGAGATCGGCATGGACCCGGGTTATCAAGTCGGCCTCGCCGGCGTATCCAAGGAATTGGGCCGCACGGGTTATTACTTCGTGCTGGCATTTTCACTCACGTTCATTTTTATGTACATCGTGCTGGCGGCTCAATTCGAGTCGTTCATCCATCCGATTACGATTCTCCTCACGTTGCCCCTGGCTGTGCCGTTCGGAATCGTGTCGCTGCTCATCGCCGGCCAGACGGTGAACATTTTCTCGGGCCTGGGCCTCCTCCTGCTGTTCGGCATCGTCAAGAAGAACGCGATTCTGCAGATCGACCACACCAATGGTTTACGGGAAACGGGGATGTCCCGTTATGAGGCGATCATCCAGGCCAATCGCGACCGCCTTCGTCCCATTCTCATGACCACGATGGCGCTGGTTGCGGGCATGCTTCCGCTGGTGATTTCGCGGGGCACCGGAGCCGCCACCAACCGCTCGATCGGCGTACTGGTGGTGGGCGGCCAATCCCTTTGCCTGCTGCTCACACTGCTGGCTGTGCCGGTGTTTTATTCGCTGTTTGAAGACTTGGGTGAATCCTTCTCCACCGGACGCGCGGCGCGATTTTTCTTGGGCCTCAGTTCACGGCTGCCGGGGCGGAGCAGGGAGAAGCTTGAGGCGCCCGTTGCCTCTCAGCCGTTTGCAAAAAGAGAGGTGGAATGAACGGCGTCCGGAGGTTCGCATTATCCTGCGCTTTGGCAACGTGTGCCCTGGCGCAAGTGCCGCAGCCGGCGACGGCGCCAACCTCGGTCCAGATCGAACCGCTCAGGGAGGTGGAGATCAAACCTCGCGCCGGCATTCTCGGCCAAACCATGATCTCTCTCCCGGAAGTGATCCAGCGCGTGCTGGCCAACGATCGCGATCTGGAGATCTCGAGGATTGTTCTGGAGGAGGCCGGGTACAACGTGAGCGCGGCCGCGGGCGCTTATGATCCGGTCGCGGGCTTTCGCGCCTACCGGACCAGGTCCGTCTTCCCGATTGCTTCGCTTATCGGCGGCGCGGCCAACGGCAAGCTCACCCAACAGGAACTGAATGGCACGCCGCAAATCGGCGGACTGTTTCCATGGATGGGTGGCTCCTACACCGCGAATTTCGTCAACTCGCGCCAGCTCACCGATAGCCAGTTCGTTACCCTGAACCCGCAATATCCAAATTCCGTGAGTCTCAACCTGGCCCAGCCGCTGTGGCGCGGTTTACGGTTCGATGAAAACCGGCATCGAGTGCAAGTGGCGCGAAAAAACAGGCAGTTGAGCGCGGAGCAATTCCGGCAGCGCGTCATCGAGATTGTCACCCAGGCCGTCGGAGCCTATTGGGAACTGGACTTTGCCTGGCACAATCTCGATGTGCAGACCGAAGCGGTGCGGCTGGCGGAACGTCAGTATGGGAGCAATCGGCGGCAGGCGGAGCAGGGGCTGCTGGCGCCCATCGACGTGGTGGCGGCACAGACCCAGGTGGCCACATTCGAGCAGAGTCTGTTCGCTGCCCAGCAGGCCCTCACACAGGCGGAGAACAATCTGAAGTCGCTCATGCTGCCCAACCGCAGTGACCTGCTTTGGGGCGCAGCGTTGATCCCTGAAACCCAACCCAATGTCAATGTGACGGTTCCCAGCCTGGATGACGCCGTTCAGCAGGCGCTCAAGTCACGGCCCGAACTGGCGCAGAGCGCGATTTCGCTCGAGGTGAACAAACTGGACACGCGACTCAGCGAGGAGCAGGCCAAGCCTCGCATCGATGCGTTCGCGAATCTCACAGCGGCCGGGCTCGCCGGGCGGCCCTTGCCGCCAGGCCCGAACCCATTCACCGCCGGAACGGATGCGCTCATCGGGCGGCTGAATCAACTGAGCGCGCTGGCGGGTCTTCCGCCCGTGCCGCCCATCTCGTTCGGCAGCACCGCGGTGCCCGCGATTTTTCTGGGCAGTTATGGCCAGTCGTTGAGCAGCCTGGCGACGGGAAACTTTCCATCCGCACAGGTTGGATTGCAGATCTCGTTCCCGCTGCGCAATCGGACGGCGGAAGCACAAGTCGCCACCTCCACGGCCGAGGGCCGCCGGCTGCGCGCTCTGCGCGATCAGATCGAAATGGCCGTCGAAGCGGACGTACGCAATTCACTGCAAGCGGTGACTTCCGCGCAATCCAGGCTGGATGCAGCGGTGCTGGCGCGGCGGTCGGCCGAAGAGCAATACGCGAGCGAACAGCGCCAGTTTCAGGCCGGCACATCGACCGTGTTTCTCGTGTTGCAACGCCAGACCGACTTCATCAGCGCGCGCAGCCGCGAAGTCCGGGCCCGCGCCGATCTTGGCGAGGCCATCGCCAATCTCGACCGGGCTACCGCCCGCACCATCGAAGCTCAAAAAATTACTCTCGTGAATCCCTGACCACCGCGTTCGGTCCCGGCTCACCGCGATGGCTGGCGAAACAACTGTTCGCCACCGGGAGACAGCAGCACCCACAAACCATAAATCCCCAAGGCGGTTCCGAAGGGCACGCTCATCAGCTCGAGCGCGGAAAGAACGATGGTCAACATCCGGGCCCACGGCTGCAGTTCGATCAGCCCGAAACCGGCGATGATGCCCGGCAGTGACAGCACCAGCAATAAGACAAAAACAAAAGCGCCGATACCGCCCAGAATCGGAATCGC
Organism: Terriglobia bacterium; assembly: GCA_020073305.1. Lineage (GTDB taxonomy): Bacteria > Acidobacteriota > Terriglobia > Bryobacterales > Bryobacteraceae > QHXW01. The sequence goes on along the minus strand of JAIQFK010000014.1, from coordinate 91,244 downwards.
GACCTTCGCGTCCCTGCTGTGGTCGGCTACGCTGACCAGGCCGGCCAGGCCACCGAAAACGAGCATCACGATGATTCCCGCCAGAACGCCGAGCATTCCATATACAACGTGCAGGATGCCGAGTATCTTGACGTGTTCGGTCACACGATCTCCTTAGTTGACCAGCGTCCAGTCGATCACAATCACGGCGATTCTCGGATTCTTGCTTTGCAGCACGAGGCGATTCCACCGGTTCTGGAGAGACGGGGCTTCCTTGATGGTGACGTCGTTGGCGTACTTCGGACTCCACGTGTAGACTGTCTGATTCCATCCATTCTGGGGCCCAGGGGACTCGATGACATTGTTCGCGTACTGAGCGTTCGCGGTGTAGAGCACCATGCCATCGTTCGATAAATCGCCGGGCGAGATGCTGAATTTCAGCGGCTTGCCGGGCAACTCTCCGATGAGCGTTCCCGATGAGCAGGATTTTCCGGCGATCACTACTTCTTGGTTCTTCTGCAGCCGTCCAATCCAGATGATCCTGCCGGAGGCCGAAGCCGCGGGCGCGCGAGCCGGCACAACAACGGGCGCAGGCGCGGCCTGCTTCTCCACCGGCGGGTTCAAATGCGCAACCGGCGGCAAAACGGTGGGGGACGGGTGCTGCGCGATCATTGGAGGCGGCGCTAGCTCCGGAGATTCACTCGCGGCAGAGGAAGCGGCTGCGACGGGCGTCCTGAACTTGGGAGCAGGAGGCCGAGACGGCGCGACTGGGACAGCTACCACGAGTTCCGCGGGCCTTTCGCCTGCTGCGGCAGGCGCGGCAGCGGGATTCGGCGACGCTCGGGAGGCACTGCCGTCGGGCGGCGGATTCTGCTCCATCCCCGCGTCGCTGCGTCCGAGGTAACTGGCCTCCTCCGCAAGAGGTGCCGCACCCTGCCGCGCCACCATCAGGCGAACATTCACGTTCCCGGAACGGCGCGCATAGGTGAAGGAGCCGCTGAGAAGCTGCTCCGGAGGCAGCTCGATCGAGAACCGCGCGTCGCCGTCAACGATCTCCAGGCGTCCGGACTCGCCCTTCAGCACCGGATCCCACATAATACGAAGCTGTCCGGCTGTGTCGAACACGCGGAGCGCAAGCCGGTCCGGAGGCAGCGTCAGCCAGTACGTGGCCACCAGGAGGCCAGCGATGGCGGCCATCACGACCGGCCAGACCAGGCTGATTCGACGTCGCGGCAGGCGTAGTGGCTCCGGCAGAAGCATCGCCGCGCTATCGTCATCCGCGGCTGCGGAGTGCATCGCTCCTTGCGGCACGAGCCCCCGGGTGGAGCTGTGGGTGAGGCCGGAAGCTTCCCCATCTTGTTCTCTGGGGGCCCCAGCGACGGGCGGCGCGCTGCACGTCAACTGCACGGTGAACTCGGAATAGGGGCTCTCGGCTGTCAGCGCCCCATTGGATTGCCGGTAGAAAAATCGCACCAGGCTGGGTAGCGTGTGGCTGGGGCGCATAATCATGACCACCTGATGCGCGCCGGAGAAAAACGTATTGGCAATTTTGAGATCGCGTTCCGTCAGGCTGAGTTCGCTGTGAGGATGCGACCGGAACCAGCCCACCGGCTCGAGTGCCGTGGGCTCACTCCCGCGAGCGGTTGGGGCGAGCGCGCCGGCAAACGCGTTCCGCTCTTCGGTGGAGAGCGGTGTAGCGCCGGCCATGGCGCTTTGAAAAGCGGCGGCTTGAAATTCCTCGACGCGAACTTCGTCACCGTTGTGGGTTCCAAACAAAACCCCGTACATCTCCGCACCACCGTGGGACCCGGAAGCAAAGCTCTCCAGCACCGCCGAGTGAAGTGCCTGTAAGACGGACTGCGGGCAGGCCACCACGGGCGCGTGGTCCTGGCACTGCGGATCGACCTTTTGCATCTTAGGGACTACACCTGCCATGGCTGCTTCGTTAAGCTTATGACAACTGCAGGGGGGTACACCAGCACACGGGGCCCGCTCTGTATTAGTCTCATATATTGCCCCATATGGCCGGATGACAATGAGAAACCAGGTAGCCCAGCATTCCGAGCGAGTTTATCGCGGCATTTGTCGAGCGCTAGTCTTCTGCCTGCTGACCGCATCGGCGGACGCGCAAAGTCCTCCGATTAAAATCGTGATTCAGGAAGGTCAGGGGGCCATCAACAATATCCAGCAGCACCGCGCGAAGGAGCCGGTAGTTCAAGTAACGCATGAAGACGGAGAGCCGGTTCGCGCGGCCTCGGTAACTTTTCAATTGCCGGACAGCGGCCCAGGCGGCGTTTTCGCCGACGGTAGCAAGCTCCTGACGATCCAGACGGACGAAAAGGGATCGGCGACCGGTCGCGGCTTGCGCCCTAACCAGGTATCCGGAAGATTCCAGATCCGCGTGACCGCCTCGTATCGGGGCGCCACAGCCAGTGCGGTAATTTCTCAAATCAACGCCGAGCCGGCAGCCGCCAAGGGGGGAGGCGGCAAGATCTTCCTGATCATTGCGTTGATCGGTGGCGCAGCGGCCGGCGGGCTGGTGGCGGCCAAAGGCGGCAATAAGTCGAGCAGCAGCGGACCGGTGGTATCGCCGATTACCAACCCGCCGACGGTGCTGGTACCCGGAACGCCGTCGATTCAGCCTCCACACTAACGGATCGCCGTGATGATCCCAAAGGACACAGTTCGGCTTTATGTCGGCGCGCTGGCGCTGATGCTGGCGTTCGCAGCGGCGGCCTTGGGACAGCCGGTGGTATCGGGATCGCTGCCGGACGCGGATGTGGGAGTCGCATACCCGGGTCACCAGTTAGCGAGCGGAGGCACGCCGCCGTATAGTTGGACGTTTACTGGCACTCCTCCGGGCTGGCTCAGCTTCAACACCGACGGCAGTGTTTCCGCGAGTGGCCTGCCAGATGCGGTGGGCACGTTTAGCTTCAGTGCGGGAGTCACGGACAGCTCAACGCCGACGCCTTTAACGTCCAACAACCAGGCGTTTAGCATTACCGTGAATGCGGCCCTGGCTATTACCCTGGCCTCGTTGCCCGCCGGTCAACAGGGTGCAGCATATCCTTCCACCTCCTTGGCGGCGACCGGCGGCACAGGTTCTTATACGTGGTCGGTCTTCTCCGGATCATTGCCAACGGGCCTAACGCTCGGTGCGAACGGAAGCATTAGTTCGGGCCCGCCTACCGCCGCAGGTACCTTTGGGTTCACCGCGCAAGTGGCGGACGGAATCACAACCGCAAGGCAAGGCTTTTCGATTACGATTAATCCCCCAGCGCCTCCGCCACCGTCGGTCACTACCACTACTGTGCCGCAAGGCGAGGTGACCGCGCCGTATTCCAAGACTCTGACGGAAACGGGCGGGACCGGTCCGGCTTTCGCGTGGTCACTCGCCGGCGGCTCGGGTCCTCTTCCCAACGGCGTTTCGCTGAGTTCAGCCGGCGTAATCGGCGGCACGCCAACGCAGGCTGGGACCTTTCCATTCTCGGTTCAGGTCACCGACAGTCTCTCTGTCACTTCTGCGCCACAAAGCCTGACGCTGACGGTGATTGCCGGACCCGGCATCAACACCGGCGCGACGTTGCCCAGCGGCCCAGCTTCGGTCTCCTATTCGCAGACACTGTCGGCTTCGGGCGGGACAGGCACGGGATTCACTTGGACCATCACCGCCGGTACATTACCCTTCGGGCTCTCGCTTAGCGCTGGTGGCGCGATCACTGGCGGGCCCACAGCGACAGGAACGTTCCACTTCACCGCCAAGGTCACCGACAGTGGCGGCGGGTCCGCGTCGCGGGCGTTCAGTCTGACTATCACTGCGGGCCTGACCATCACCACCCCCTCGCCGTTGCCCCCGGGCGAAGCTACAGCGCCGTACTCACAGACGCTATCCGCTGCGGGCGGAACGAACACCGGGTTTGTCTGGACGGTCACGTCTGGATCCCCGCCACCGGGGCTTTCACTGGTAGGAAACGCAATCACCGGCGCGCCGACTACGACCGGATTGTTCGCCTTCACGGTCAAGGTCACCGACAGTGGCAGCGGTTCGGCGTCGCAGGTGTTTTTTCTGAATATCACACCCGGTCCCAGCATTACGACCATCTCGCCGCTGCCGTCGGGCGAGGCCACAGTACAGTATTCGCAGTCACTGTCCGCGTCGGGCGGGACGAACACCGGGTTTGTCTGGACGCTTACCGCCGGATCGTTGCCTTCGGGTCTCTCGCTGGCCGCAGGGGGGGTGATCTTCGGCGCGGCGGCGGTCACGGGCGCATTCCACTTCACGATCCAGGTTACCGATAGCGGCGGGGGCAATGCCTCTCAGCCCTTCACCCTCAACATTCTTGGCGGTCCCTCGATCTCAACCAGTGCGACTCTTCCGCAAGGGGAAGTTGGCGCGGCCTACTCCCAAACGCTGGCGGCCACGGGTGGCTCGGGCGCCGGTTTCGTATGGTCTCTCGCCGGGACCTCCTCGTTGCCCGGCGGGCTCTCACTGAGTGGCGGCGGCGTTCTCAGCGGCACACCCACCATTGCGGCGCTGGGAACCTCCAGTTTCACCGTGCAGGTCACCGACAGCGCAAATGGCACCGCAACGCAGGTGATGTCGCTCACGATCATAGCCGGGCCCACGATCACAACCGCGCCGACTTTACCCAATGGCACGGTGGGCGTGCCGTTCACGACCGTGACGCTGGCCGCATCTGGCGGCACCGTGCCTTACACCTGGTCCATCACCGCAGGGTTCCTGCCGCAGGGTCTGACGCTAAATGGGAATGCAGGAACCATCAGCGGAATTCCCGCAGCCAGCGGCACATCGGGTTTCACAATTCAGGTAATCGACGCCAAAGGGGTCACGGCAACCAAAGGGCTCAGCATCGTCATCGCAGCGGGTTTGACCATCACCACGGCCCCTGGGTTGCCCAGCGCCACAATTGGCGTACCGTATTCAGCAAGCGTGTCGGCCGCGGGCGGCACGCCGGATTACACCTGGAGTGTGACCACCGGGTCGCTGCCTTCTGGCCTGACTTTCTCATCGACCGGCTCGATTAGCGGCACGCCGGCCACTGCCGGGACTTTCCAGTTCACCGTGCAGGTCACCGACAGCGCATCCGTTAGTGCCACGAAGCAGTTCACACTCACTGTGGCCCAGACCCTCGCAATCACCACCGCTGGAACGCTGCCGAGCGGCTCCACGGGCGCACCGTACTCTACGGCCTTGGGAGTATCGGGCGGCACGCCGCCGTACACTTGGGCGATCACCTCGGTCGCGCCGCTGCCGAGCGGCCTCAGTTTGAGCGCTTCGAACGGCGTAATCACTGGGACACCAACGTCCACCGGGACGTTCATTTTCACCGTGCAGGTGAAGGACGCCAACTTACTGGCTGCCAGCAAGCCGTTCAGCCTGACCGTGGTTTCCGGCCTGACCATCACCACGCCGTCGCCGTTACCACCCGGAGCCGCGAACACCCCATACTCACAGACGCTGAGCGCGGCGGGCGGCACGGCTCCGTATACGTGGATCCTTTCACAGGGCACACTCCCAGCCGGCCTTACGTCGAACGCCGCGGGAACTATCAGTGGAACCCCGACAACCAACGGCACCTCCACATTCGCTTTTCAGGTGAAGGACCACAACAACGCCACCTCAACCAAGCAGTTCTCTTTGACCATTGGTGCGGGACTGGTGATCACCAGCGGGGCTGCGCTGCCTTCGGGCACGCTCGCGCAATCGTACACGCCTCTCGCACTGGCCGCTGTCGGAGGTACGCAGCCATGCTGCACATGGTCGGTTACCTCCGGCTCGATGCCGACAGGCCTTTCGCTGAGTGCCAGCGGCGTCATCACCGGTACGCCGACTGCTGCTGGTGCCTTTAGTTTCACGGTGCTGGTGAAGGATAGCAGCGGGTCCGTCGCGTCGCAGACGTTTACGATTTCCATCATTCCGCCGACGCTGCCCCAAGTGAACATTGCCGGAGTGCCGCAGACATCGCCCGCCGGCCAGCAGATCTTTTTCGGGGTAACGCTGGCCTCGGTTTATCCGCTGGATATCTCGGGCCAGATCACGTTGTCATTCCAACCCGACGCGGTTGCACCCGCCACGGATCCGGGAATGCAGTTCTCTACCGGTGGCGCCACGGCCAATTTCACGATTCCCGCCAATACCACCGGCGCGGTGTTTTCGCCGTCATCGTCATCCCAGATCGGGCTGCAAACCGGCACCGTGTCCGGCACCATCACGCTGAACTTCACATTGACAGCCGGCGGAGCCGAACTGCTCTCGACCCCCCTTGAACGCACCATCACCATTCCGCGCTCCGTCCCCGCCGTTCAAAGCGTGAAGATGGTGAGGAACTCGAACGGCCTTGAAATCCATATTGTCGGCTTCTCTTCGTCCCGCGATTTAGCGGAGGCCGATCTGACCTTCACCGCGGCGCCCGGGGCGACTCTGCAGACGACGAGCGTGACCGAGCCTCTCACCAGTGTCGCCACCAAGTGGTATCAGAGCGCGGGCTCCGCGCAGTACGGCAGCCAGTTCCTGCTCGTGTTGCCGTTCACCGCTTCGCAGGGCAGCGTGGATGCGGTGGGATCCGTGTCCGTCGTGCTGAAGAACGCGCAAGGAAACTCACCAGCGGCCAGCGGTACATTCTAGGGGCGCCGGCACCGTCAGGCGTGTCGCGAATGGTGCGGCAACATACAACGGTTTTGGAGCGGAAAATGCTTCGATTCCGCATGGGAGGGCATATGCGGGTTCGAAACGTGATGGTGAGTTTTCTAACAGCAGCCACCTTTCTGATGGCTGAAACGGCGCAGGAGCGGCTCAAGAGCGCGACGGCGGTGTTCAACGAGGTGATGGAGACGCCGGACAAGGGAATCCCGGAGGAACTGGTGGGGAAGGCCCACTGTATTGTCCTCATTCCAGGGATGAAAAGTGGCGCGTTGGTCGTCGGTGGGAAGTTCGGCCGCGGCTATGCCATGTGCCGAAAACAATCCGGCGTCGGATGGGGCGCGCCCGCCGCGGTGCGCGTCGAGGGTGGCAGCTTCGGGCTGCAGATCGGCGGTCAGGCCACGGACGTAGTCCTGCTGATCATGAACGACCGTGGAATGCAGCACCTCTTGAGTAGCAAATTTACACTGGGTGCAGATGCTTCCATCGCCGCGGGGCCGGTGGGCCGGGCAACTTCTGCCGACACGGATGCCACGATGAACGCCGAGATTCTGTCGTGGTCGCGATCTCGGGGAGTGTTCGCCGGGGTCTCTCTGCAGGGAGCAACGCTGAGGAACGATGATGAGGGAAATAACGAACTGTACGGGAAGAACCTCACCAGCAAAGAGATCCTAACGACCGACACCCCGCCTCCCGCCGAGGCGCAGAACCTGATTGCCGCCCTTGACCGTCATTCGCGGGTGGAAGGGCACGACAGCGCGGACCGCGCGAAGCCCAAGCAATAGCCGAGCGATCATCGGGAGCTGGCGTAAAGCGTTTTTTGCGCGGGAACGACTTTCGTGGGCAGCGGCAGGCGCTTCAACGCAAGAGCCAGCACGCTGGATACAAGAGCCATCAGAGCGCTTCCGTAAAACGCGGCCGACCAGCTCCCGAATTTCTCGAAGAGCAGTGCCGCCAATCCGCCCCCAATAATCGAGGCTACGCCCTTGGCGCTGTAGAGAAAGCTGTAGTTGGAAGTCGCGTGTTCGGCCCCGAAGTAGTCACCGGCAAGCGACGGGAACAGCGAAAAAACTTCGCCGTAGGTAAAGAAAGTCAGGATCAAGGTAACGGTGAACATGGTTCCCGACCAGCGCCCGGCATAGAGCACGCTCAGCAGGCAGACCGCCTGCAGAGCAAAGGCGACCGCCATGGCCGTCTCGCGGCCGATGTGATCGGAGACCCAGCCCCAGGCCACGCGACTCACGCCGTTCGAGATGCGGTCGAGTGCCAGCGCGGCGGTGAGCGCCGTCCGGGAGATGCCCCACTCAATGGCCACGGGCCCTGCCTGCGCGGTAACCAGCAAGCCGCCCGTGGCCATCATCATGAACATGAAGTAAAGCAGATAAAAATGCTGAGTACGCAGCATTTCCGCCGTCGTAAACTGATGGCCGGTACGGCGCACCCGGTGGCGGACTGCGGGTCGCGCCGCGTGCGCAGCGGCGAACTCCGGTGTGGGATGGCGTAGGATCTGCGCGACCGCGATGATCATCACGCCCTGTAATATTCCCGTGACAAGAAATGCCGTGCGATACCCCTGGCTCTGGATGATGGCGGCGATCACCGGGATGAAGAGCGCGGCGCCCGAGCCGAAGCCCCCCGCGATCACTCCGGCCGCGAGCCCGCGCCGGTCCGGAAACCACTTCAATGCGCTGGCAATGGAGCCGCTGTAAACGAACGCCGCTCCTACGCCCGCAATCGCGTAAGAGGTGTAGAGTTGCCAACGCACGGTGGCATATGCAAGGCTCGACCATCCGAAGCCGCAGAGCACGCCGGCGATGGTGGTGAAGATGCGCGGCCCCATGCTGTCGATGAGCCAGCCCTCGAGCGGCATCACCCAGGTTTCGAAAATAATGAACAGCGTGAAGCCCCACTGGATGTCGGAGAGTCTCCAGCCGGTCGATTGCCGGATGGGTTCGACGAAGAGCGTCCAGGCATACTGCTGGTTGGCGATCATGATCATCGCCAGGAGCGACGCCGCGAGTTGCGCCCAGCGGTTCTTCACGGTCTGCCTCCGCGCCGCCTTTCCAGCAGCTTGGCGCAGGCATAAACGGCGCGCGTGTGCGGCATAGGGATCTGCGACCGCGCGCCCAGTTCGAGCACAGCGCCCACGATGGCGTCGAGTTCCAGCGGGCGGCCGGCTTCGAGGTCCTGCAGCATGGAGGTCTTATGCTCGCCCACTTTTTCGGCGCCCGTGATGCGCTGGTCGATGGTGATCGGCATCTCAATCCCGATCCGGCGGGCCACGCATTCGGTTTCCGCCATGATGGCGCGAACCAGTTGCCCCACCTCCGGATCGCGCGCCATGGCGGCCAGCGTGGCGCCGGTCAGCGCGCTAATGGGATTGAAGGCGACGTTGCCCATCAGCTTGACCCAAATCTCCTGGCGAAGGTGTGTGGTGATGGGGGCGCGCAGGCCGGCGCTAACCAGGACTTCTGCTATCACGCGGCAGCGCTCGGAGCGGGCGCCGTCCGGTTCGCCGATCGTGATGCGGTTGCTTTCCATGTGGCGGACCACGCCGGGCTCGATGATTTCGGTCGACAGATAGACGATCGAGCCCACCACGCGCCGGGGCTCAATGGCGGCCGCGACCACGCCGCCGGGATCCACTTTCTCCAGTCGCTCCGTGGCTTCGAAATACCACCAGGGGATCCCGTTTTGCATGCTGACGACGGCGGTGTCCGGCCCAAACAGAGCGGGCAACTGGGGCGCGAGTTCGGGCAGGCTATGGGCCTTGACGGCGAGGAAGACGACGTCCACGGGCCCTACGGCGGCGACCGAATCAACCACGCGGGGCCGGGTTTCGAACTCTTCTTCCGCGCTGACCACGCGCACGCCGCGCTCCTGCATGGCGCGACAGTGCCGGCCGCGTGCAACCAGGGTGACATCCGCTCCGGCCCGCGCCATCTTTGCGCCCACGTAGGCTCCGATGGCGCCTGCGCCGGCGACGGCGAAGTTCATCCGCGATCCCCGGCGAGCGCCGCGGCCACATTCAGGCGCTGCACTTTCCCCGTGGCGGTGCGCGGAATGGAGTCGACGATATAGATTTTCTTGGGCCGTTTGAAATCAGCCAGGCGGTCGCGGCAGTAAGCGATTAACTGGGCTTCTGTGGCGGCGTCGCGCAGCACCACGGCGGCGGCCACTTCTTCGCCCCATGTCGGGTGTGGGATGCCGAAGCACACCGCCTCGCTCACCGCCGGATGCGTGAGCAGCACCTCGTCGATTTCGCGCGGTGCAATCTTCTCTCCGCCCCGGTTGATCAGCTCCTTGATTCGTCCCGTGAGCCGCAGATATCCATCCGCATCGAGCACTCCTTCGTCGCCCGTGCGAAACCAGTCTCGGACGAACGACTTAACGTTAGCCTCGGGATTGTTTTCATAGGCCCGGATCACGCTAGGTCCCTGGATCACTACCTCGCCCTTGGCGCCGGTGAGCAGCAATTCACCGGTTTCGTTCATGATGCCGATCTGGATGCCGGTCGCTCGTCCCACCGTGCCGAACTTGCGCGCGTTGGGCGGTAGCGGATTGGATGCCATCTGGTGCGACGCTTCGGTCATGCCGTAGGCTTCGAGCACCGGCGCGCCGAAAAGAGTCTCGAGCTTCTCGGCGGTTTCGACCGCCAGCGGCGCGCTGCAGGACCGCACGAATCGCAGGGGCTTGGTGTCGGAAGGCTGGCCCGAGGCGGAGCGCGCCAGGATGAGCTGATGGATGGTGGGGACCGCGGAGTACCAGGTCGCGCCCGCATCGCGCACCGTCCGCCAGAACGAAAGCGGGTTGAAGCGCGCGGGGACGGCCACCGTGCCCCCGGAGAGAAAGGTGGAAAGCGTGGAAGCCACCAGGCCATGCACGTGGAACAGCGGCATCAGGCACAACGAGACGTCGTCCGGCGAGAGGCGATAGGTGTCGACGATGTTGCGCGTGGAGAGCGCCAGATTCACGTGTTTGAGCGGCACGCGCTTGGGCCGGCCGGTGGAACCGCTGGTGTGCAGGATGAGCGCCACGTCATCCGGTGCGGGCGGCGAAGCGGAGCGGTTGCCCGTGGCGCCTAAGATCCGCACCTCTCCGGATGCGTCGGTTTCGGCGGTCAGGATGGGGATGTTGCGTTCGGTCGCGGCGCGCCGGGCGGGATCGTCCGCGGGCGCTTCCGCCGGCAGAACCAGCAGGCGCGCGTTGGTATCTTCCAGGTAAAAGCAGAATTCCTCATAGCGGTACGCCGGGTTGAGCGCCGCGGCCGTGCCCGCCACCGAGGCGGCCAGAAAGCTGACCACCACGGCCGGCCCGTTGGCGAGGGCCATGGCAATGCGATCGCCCTTCTGGATGCCGGCGCTGGCGAACGTGTCGGCCGCGCGCGCGATTTGCCCGCGCAGCGACTCATAGCTGACCCGGGCATCCGTTTCCGGTACGAGGAGGGCCACGTTGCCGCCTGGCGCGGCATTCACCACATCCAGCAGCGTGGCCGGCGAAGACGAGTCGTTCATAAGGTCTGGAAATTGGATGGTAACAGAAGGGCGCAAGTGATTTCAGGACGGAGGCCATGGGTGCCTGGCCACCCCGATTCAAAATTTCCAACCGCCTGCCGATAAGCTATCTGGACATCTAATGGAGACGCCAGTTCTCGAATTGGTGCGCGAGTTTGTGAAGGAAGCACGAGTCCCTCCGAGCAATGAGGAAGAAGATCTATTCCTGCAAGGGCTCATGGACGATTTCCAGTCGAGTTCGGCGATGTTCAGGCGCGATCTGCGGCGCCGGCTGGAAAAGGATCCGGAAGCGTTCCTCTGCTCGGCGTGCCGCATTCTGAAAGTCAACTCGGAGGGTCCGGGAGCGGCATGCGTGATGGAGCAACTGTGGTCCAACCCGGTGTTGGTGGGGAGCCTCGTCGATCCGGTGCTGCTCCCACTGTCAACGGCCATCGCGTTTGGCAAACGCTGGCAGCCGTTCGACCCGCTGATCGACATCAAACTGCTGCATAAGGGATTTCCCTCAGAGGACGGCAGCGTGCAGGATATCGATATCATCCGGGCGAAGCGCGCGCTGGCCATTGTGAATGAGTTGCCGGCCAACCGCCATATTCTGCTGCCTCTGGTCAACCTGCTGTGCAGTTCAGATGACCGGGTGCGTTCCAAGGCCGCGGCCATATACGGACGCACGTGCCAGAACGCGGACTGGGTCCACAAATGGATGAACCAATCCGATCCCCGCGTACGCGCCAACGTAATTGAAAGCCTCTGGGGAGTGGATTCGGATGCCATCCGCGCAGTGCTCAAGGAGGCGGCACGGGACCGGCATCACCGGGTCGCGGTGAACGCGCTGATCGGTCTGCATTTGAGCGGCGCGGCGGATGCGACCGCCAGCCTGCAAAAGATGGCTGGTGGGTCCGATCCCATGGCCCGGGCGGCGGCCGCCTTCGCCATGGGCCGGATTCTGAAAGAGGAATTCAAGCCGGTATTGGAAACCCTGCTGCGAGACGCCAACGCCAACGTGCGAGGCCGCGCTCTCGCGTCGCTGATCCGGCTTCGGCGTCAACTGGAGGCCGCAAACCCTGCGGCTTCTTCCGAACCGCCCGGCCCGGAAGAAAGCACGCCTCAACCGGAGGAAACGCCGCCGGATGCTGTTGGGACGCCTGTATCCAGCGAGTCGCAGGCCGGCTGACCACCCGGGCTAAGGGAAGACTCGTGCGCCTTCTCATGTAATTCCCGGATCGATTCAGCTCGCCGTAACGCCTAAACTGGCGATGGATGGAGCCGTGTGTCGAATCCCGCCTGGCGAAGCTCGAAGCCTCGCAGAACCCGGATGGTGGCTGGGGCTATTTTCCGGGGAGACCGTCGTGGCTCGAGCCCACCGCATACGCGCTGCTGGCCCTGTCGGAACGGCGCGGCCCGGCCTATGAGCGAGGGTGGCGCTTGCTGCGTTCCTGGCAGATCCCATGTGGCGCATGGCGCCCCTGTGCGGCCGTCGATCAGCCGCACTGGAGCACCTCACTGGCCTTGACGCTGCACTCCGTTGCGGGAGTTCGGGATGCGGCATTCCAGCGGGGCTTCGATTGGCTGTTGACCTCGGCCGGAGCGGAAGGCCGGATGGCGGCCCGCATCGCACACTGGCTTTGTCCCTCGATCGTCGAGTTTGACCCGGGCCTGGCGGGGTGGCCGTGGGAGGCGGGCGCCTCGTCGTGGGTGGAGCCGACCGCACACGCGCTCATGGCGCTGCGATGCGCCGCGCGGCGGACAAAAGACCCGGCTTGGACCGGCCGCATGGCGATGAGTGAGCGCATGCTGCTCGACCGGCGGTGCCGTGACGGTGGCTGGAACTATGGCAACCGCCGGGTGCTGGGCGCGGATCTGCCCTCCTATCCCGAGACGACGGCCCTCGCGTTGATGGCGCTCGACGGGCACGCGGCGGTGGCCTGGGGGGCGGCGCTCGACGGGGTCGAACGCACCTGGCGCGACACGCGCAGCCCGCTGGCGCAGGCGTGGCTCTCCTCCTGTTTGCTGATGTACCGCGGGGAGCGGCCGCGACGGGCGCAAACGGACGAGCGCGCAGAGAACGATATGCTCGTCACGGCCATCGAGGGGATTCCATGGAACCACATCCTGGCTGGCTGATGACCCGGCGCGGGTTTCTCGGAGCAGCCGCGGCGTCGGGGGCCATAGCCGGTGCAGGTTGCGCCAGGCGAAGTCTGGCGGCCGACCCGCCCGGCAAATCCGCAGTGGCGATCCTGCGCGCATCCTCCTACCGCGAGGATCTGGCCGACCGCCTGGCGCGCGGCGCGGCTCTTTGCGGCTTGGAAGCGCGGGGAAAACGGGTGCTGCTCAAGCCCAACCTGGTGGAATTTGACCGGAACTCGGTGATTCACACCCAGGCGGAGGTCCTGGCGGCGGCAGTGACCCTGTTCGAACGCCTGGGTGCGAGCGAGATCACGATCGGCGAGGGCCCTGGGCATCGGCGCGATGCGTGGTTCCTGGCCGAAGAGGCCGGATACCGTGCCGCCATCCCGGACTTCGATGCTCGCTTTGTGGATTTGAATCGCGACGAGGTGTCACGCGTGGCGCCATTCGCCGGAAATGAGGGGATCTACCTGGCCCGCACGGCGTTGGCGGCAGATCTGGTGGTTTCGATTGCGCGCATGAAAACCCATCACTGGGCAGGCGCTACGCTGTCGATGAAAAACCTGTTTGGCGTGGTGCCCGGCGCCCTGTATGGCTGGCCCAAGAATCACCTCCATCAGGTGGGCATACCGGATTGTGTGGCCGGCCTTTACCGCACTTTCCCGCGCAGCTTCGCGATTGTCGACGGAATCGTAGGGATGGAGGGCAATGGGCCGATTCAGGGCCGTGCGCGTCCCTGCGGAGTCCTGGTCATGGGCAGCGACCTGGCGGCGGTGGACGCGACCTGTTGCCGCATCATGGGAATCGATCCGGAAAAGATCGAGTACTTGCGGCTGGCTTCGAGGCAGGGCCGCGTACGCGAAGCGTCGATCGAGCAGCGCGGCGAGTTGATCCCCCAAGTACGCACCTCCTTCGAGCTGATCCCGGAATTCCGGCACGTCCGCTTAGTGTAACCGGCTGCTTCCACCGCAGATTGTTAAGGGGGCCGTTTAAGTGGAAAACCCAATTTCAAATGGAGCGCCAAGCCGTTAGTCTCGGAGGTAGAGTTGCGTCCGTTCCGACGGATGAGGAGAAAAGAGGAAAAGATGAAACATCTCACAAAAGCACTTTTAGCGATGAAGATCTGGAAGGACAAAAGAGGCCAGGACCTGATTGAATACGCGCTGATGGCGGGTTTCGTGGCGATAGCCGCCGGGGCGCTGATGCCCACCGTGGCGGGCAGCATTAGCACGGTTTTCTCGAAGATCAGCTCGGTGATGGCAGGTGCCGCTGCCAGCTAAAAGCAGTGCGTGCAGGTGGGGCTGGTTCCGTCCAATGACCCCACCTGCACCGCGCTGCGGGAGATGAAAATGATGCGCTCGAAGCCATTGATGAAGCTCCACTGGTTGGATGCATGGTTGCGGAAAGTCTGCGCCGATCTGCGTGGGCAGGATATGATCGAGTACGCCTTGATGGCGGGCTTGGTGGCGTTGGCGTCGGCGGCGGTCTCACCGCAAGTGACGGGCAGCTTCAGTACGATTTTCTCGAAGATCGGCTCGGCTCTAGTGGCCCAGGGCGGCTAGTGCGTCGTCCCAATTTCTTCTCCGGCTGGCACCAATAGGTCCGAGAGGTTTCCATGGCCGTCGAATTCTACGGGCCGCGCCGCCCCAAGAATTTCCAGATGCGGATCCTGCTCAATCGTGCGACGCAAGTTCTCGCTCAGCGCCAGCAATCCCAGTTCGAGCGAGTTCCGCATCCACCCGTAGGTCACTTCCGTCAAATCGTGCTTGCCCACCGTCGGCGCGATAGCCTCCAGACACTCGCGGTCAGTCGAAAAATGAACCGGCGTCCGGATCGCGGCCGGAGTGGACGCGGTTAGGGAATTGATGCGCGTCGGGTTCCAGTCGATTTTCGCGAGCAGCCGGTCAGACACCACGTCGGCCATCCCTAATCCCACGCCGTTTCCGTAACTGTGATCGCTCAGGCCGCGAATGAAGATGCGCTCAATCCTGGGCGCATCCGGCCAGGGATTGTACTGGCCGTACACGCCGCGGTTCACGACCTTGGTGTCCATGCCCGCGCCGCTGATGTTCTTGCCGATTTCGTCGAGAATCAGCACATCCAGATCCATGGGGATGCGGCCCATCCAGGATTTCACCAGGCGCAGCAGCTCCTCTTCCCGCGACTCCATTTCCTCAACCGGCACGGCGGTAAGTTGTGCGGTGTTGTGATTGGCGTCCTCGAGAATGGCGAGACCGCCCAGAATCTTTCCCGAGGCCAGCACCTGGCGGCCGACAGTGCGAATCACCTGCTCAAGGCCGAGCTTGTACGCGTAGGTGTGGTAGCGCTGCGCCCCTGCGAACTTTCCGAGGCCGATGGCCATCATCTTGAAGAGGCCGCTTTCGATATTGCCCGCAAAGTCCGTGTGCCATTTCACGCGGCCGACCAGCATGACGCCGTTGCTCTCGTAGGCATTGCGGTCCATGAAGGCCTCAATGCCCTCGGGGGTGCGCCCGACGGGAACTACGTCCAAGGAACTGATTACCGGGCACCCCATGGTGGCTTCGATGATTCCATAGTGCGCCAGCACGTCGGCCTGACCCTCGGCGGTCGCCGCGCCGTGGCTGCCCATAGCCGGAAAAATGAAGGGCCTGGCGCCCTTCGATTTCCAGAAGTCCACCACCGCCCGCACAATAGTGGCGATGTTGCTGATACCCCGGCTCCCTACACCGATCGCGACGTGCG
The DNA here is from genome assembly GCA_020073305.1 of Terriglobia bacterium. Taxonomy (GTDB): domain Bacteria; phylum Acidobacteriota; class Terriglobia; order Bryobacterales; family Bryobacteraceae; genus QHXW01. Next base: position 75,242 of record JAIQFK010000014.1, on the reverse strand, counting down.
CGCCGGGCTTAGTACGCCCCCCGAACGGAGATTCGACCAGCTCGTTCAAGACGGCTGACCGAACGTCACTTATGCTGCGATCGGGAAAATGCTGGCGGACGAGCAGAAGGCGGGGATACTCCATGAAACGGATTATATCAGGGAGATTTTGCGCCTTGAGTAAGCTTCGGTTCGTTCCTTACTGCTCTTCCCACTGCCGCTCGAGCAAACGCGAATATTCTGCTGAAGCGTACAGGTCGAAACGGAAATTTGCCGGCGTGATTTCGGCGAACTTCGCAAGGTTCTGGGTGCAGACAAAAAGATGATCCGCAAAGATGTGGTAATAGAGGAGGAAACGGTCGGAAAGCTGTTCGAGCGAGGGCACTTCGCGGAACATAGCCGCGATGCCCAAAGCGCGGGAGAAGACGGACTGCGGATTGGCGACGCCCCACTGGTGCAGTTTCTGGAGCACGGATTCGGGCGTATTACTGACCAGCAGCATGGCGAAGCTTTGTTCCCGAATGCCCGCACTACCCAGGAGTTCGGTGCGCGAGACGACATCCATGCACTGCCCCACCCACCGGGTCAGGTCTTTGCCGATAAAGTACAGCATGCGAACTTCCGCAAAGCGGCTGAGCAAGAGCTTTCTGCGCAGCTCATCCGGTTCCTCGCCCTCGCCGGGGATGAATCCCGCCAGCATGAGTGCCGCCCTCGATCCCTCCAGAAGCTGGTCCGGAGCGCTTTCCTTGCTGAACGGGTGAAGGATAAGCGGAGGCAATTCCCATATCTCGTCGCCGAGGGGAACTGGCGTGTGCGTCGATTCTTCTGGCATTTCGGCCTCAGAGTTTCATCGGACGCAATGGGGAAAAGCTTTATTTCCGTTCGCGGAGCAGAACCGAGGCGGTCACCGTCTCCGTTCCCCGCAGGACTCTTACGGTCACCCGGTCGCCCGGCTTCTTGCTGCGTAACGCATAGGTGAAGTCGTACAGGTTGTCAATCGGTTTGCCGTCAAACTCGACCAGAATATCGCCGGCCTTGAGCCCCGCTTGGGCCGCTGGCGTACCTGCACGGATATCGGCAAACCGCACTCCATGAGGGATTTCCGTGAAATCAGGAACGCTGCCGAACTCCGGGCCGTATCCGGACTGTGACGACCCCACCGCCATTCCCGCATGCGGATTCTCGGGCTCTTTGACGCGCACGAACAGCGGCCGCTCGGCCTCCTCGCGCAGCGCGTTCCCCACTTCGGCAATCATGTCCAGCAGTTTTGCCGCATCCGGCGCATCGATCTTGTCCCAGGTATCGCTCGGCTTGTGATAGTCGCCATGTAACCCCGAAAAGAAGAACAGGACCGGAACTTGCTTGGTGGTGAACGAGGTGTGATCGCTGGAGCCGTAGCCCGTTGTATCCGAGAAATCGATGTGCATGGGGTAGTGGGCGAGGATGGGCTCGAGCGTGGCCCGCAGGTTGCTGCCCGTGCCTAAGCCCCCGACGTACACTTTCCCCTCGCGCACGCGGCCGATCATATCCAGATTGATCATGGCCACGGCTTTGTTCGTGGGCAGCTCGGGATGATTCACATAGAAGCTCGATCCCAACAAACCCAGCTCCTCGCCCGCGAAGGTCATGAACAGGATGCCCCGCTTTTGTTTCGGCTGGCCCGCAAACCAGCGCGCCAGTTCGATGACGCCCGCGGTGCCCGAAGCGTTGTCATCGGCCCCGGGATGCACAGTCGTGCCGGCCAGCGAGGGGGCCATGGAAAACTGCTCGCCCAGTCCCAGATGATCGTAGTGTGCACCGATAATCACGTACTCATCCGTCTCACCCGGCAGATATCCGGCGACGTTGTGCACCGTCTTAACCACCCGTTCGATGTCCACGTTCTCGTGAACCTGGAGCTTCTCCGGTAAAGCGAACGAGCGCGGCTTCAGATCCCTGTCGATGGCGGCGCCCATCTCGTCCAGGTTGTTACCGGCGTCGGCGATCCAGCGCTGGGCGGCGTCAGCCTTGATTTCGACGAAGGGAATCCCCGCGTCGTTCGGGCCGACCGTGCGGCCAAACTTCTCCAGTTGATCCGATTCGGTCCGGTGATTGAAAACGTCGTTGATGAGAATCACGCCCAGCGCGCCGTGTATTTTAGCGTTGACGGCTTTGCTATAGAACTGGGCGTGCTCGGTATAGACCTTTCCGGCGAACACGCTCGTCTCGTCAAACTCCTGCGGTTCGTGGCGAAGAATGAGTACCAGCTTGTCTTTGACATCGAGGCCGGCGTAGTCGTCGTAGTTATACTCGGGCGCCGTGATGCCGTAGCCCGCGAACACGACGCTGCCCGAGAGCTTGCCGCGCGCCGAGAAGTTGAACGGGACGAAGTCTTCGCCGGTTTTCAGCGAGATGGTCTTGCCAGCCTCGACATATTCGAAGTGGTTGGCATGGCCGAGTTTCGCGTTGGTGGTCACCTGAAACGCCTGGAAATAGCTTTTGCCGTCGACCGGCTGGAGGCCGATGGCGCGGAACTGGGCCGCAATATAGTCGGCCGCCCTCTCCAGTTCCGGAGAGCCGGTGGCGCGCCCCCGCATGTCGACGGAGGCGAGGTACTTGATATGTTCCAGATACCGGTGCGGATCGATGCCTTCATTTCCGGTCGTCGGCGGCGGTGCCGCCTGAGCCGCGAGAACCAGAATAGAGGCAACGTAAGGAACAAGATGGTTGCGTCGGCGCATTCGAGGTATCCCTAATTCAGAGTGGGCGAGGGCAGCTTCACTTCGCAGCCGCAGTCTTCACCAGCGTTTTTGGCGGTCTTCTGATATTCGATCTCGTAGTCGATTACCTGGCGCAGATTCGCCCAGGCGGCCGACGGCCCCACCAGTTGCCGCCCGTTCACGAACAGGGTCGGCGTGGCGTTGACCCCCAACCCCTTGGCTTCCGCCATGGACTTATCGATCTCGGGCTGCGTGGCCTTGGAATCCATGCAGCGCTCCAGTTGCACCGGGTCGATTTCCTTTCCCTTGACGTATTCCAGAACCTTGGATTTCAGATTGTCCGCGGTGACGTCGGTTTGCGCCTCGTAAATCCAATCGTGATAGTCCCAGAACGCTCCGGGGTTTTGCTTGAAAATGCATCGGCCCGCAATAGCGGCGGGGAGGGCCCAGGGGTGAATCTGCGAAAGCGGAAGGTCTTTGAAATACAGCCTCACCTCCTTGGGATACGTGCTCACCAGATTCGATCGCAGCGACTTGGCTTCCTCTTTGCAGTACGGGCATTCGAAATCGCTGAACAGCACGATCACCACCGGGGCGCCGGGTGTGCCGAAGCTGGGCTGCAGTTCCGTGTGCAGCTTGTCGAGCTGCGGCTTGAACGGATTCTTGTCGATCTCGAAGAAATTGCCGCGCACGATCTTCTGCCCGTCCTTGGAAACATACAGCGTCTCGTCCGCGCTGGCCTCTCCGGCTGTGGCGTGTACCACAACCTCGTCAAAACCAGCCAGCGGCGAGGGCTTAGGCTCGCCCAGCACAACCTTAATCGACGGCCCCCACACAAACAGGTGGCGCACATAAGCCTCGAGCGTCGGTTTATCGAACGCCGATTTCGCCTTTTCTGCGGACCACAGCGTCGCGGCCAGTAAAAAGGTCAAAGCGAGATTTCGAAACATGAATCTTTCTATTGTACTTCCTGGTGGGGCGGACCCCCCGGTCCGCGGTCGACGCCCTCGTCGGGGCCACGCAAGACCTCAACCGCTCGGGCAGAAAACGATTGCTGGTAGCGTAGGCCTACGGCGGGGTTTGCCGGAGACCTGCGGCCTTGTCTTCGATCTCGGCAAAAAGCCGCAGGTCCCCGCCAAACTCGGGCGTGGGCCTGCGCTACACTTTGTTGCATAGAATCGGTGGAGCTTTACGACGTTACAATACCGGCCCAATCCGCCACGGCACAAATTCCTTGTGCCCCAGTCGCTCGGCGCACGTGCGCTCGCCCGACGCCACCCTCAACACCATGTCGAAGATTTCGCGCCCTACCGCTTGGATGCTCTGCTCGCCGTCGGCGATTACGCCGGCGTTGATATCCATGTTGTCGCGCATGCGACGGTACGTGTTCCCGTTGGTCGCAATCTTGATGACGGGTATGGAAGGGAAGCCGATGGCGCTGCCGCGCCCGGTGGTGAACGCGATGACATTGCACCCGCCGGCGGCGAGACCGGTGAGCGATACCGGGTCATATCCTGGCGTATTCATGAACACAAATCCCGGCGAGGTGATGCGCTCCGCGTAGTCCACCGCGTCCATCAGCGGTGTGCTGCCCGCCTTCGCCGCCGCTCCCAGCGATTTCTCCAGGATGTTGGTCAGCCCGCCGTCCTTGTTTCCGGGAGATGGGTTATCGTTGAAGCTGCCGCCGAAGCGCGTCAGATACTGCTTGTAGCTCTGGATAAAGCCGAGAAATCTCTCCGCCACCTTGCGGTTGCGCGCACGGCGGATCAGCAGATGTTCAGCGCCGAAGCATTCGGTGGTTTCCGCCAGCACCGCGGTGGCACCGTTGGCCGCCAGCATGTCGCAGCAAACACCCAACGCCGGATTCGCAGTGATCCCGGAAAAGGAATCCGAGCCGCCGCAGTTCAGGCCCAGCACGATCTTCGACATGGGGATGTCCACTCGCTGCTCCGCCGATGCCTGCTCCATCAACTGATGAATCTCACGGCGCGCGGCCTCGAGAGCGCCCGTGGTTCCACCGCTCGATTGCAGCGTCATCCCCACCAACCTCGAACTTCGCGGCGCGTTCGACCCCAGATAATGATCAATCTGGTTGACTTCGCAGCCCAGCCCCAGAATGATCGCGGCTGACACATTGGGATGCGCCAGCACGCCGGCAAGGGTGCGCTGTAGCTGTTCGGTATCCGGGCCAATCGTGTGGCCGCAGCCTTCGCCGTGCGGAAACGCCACCACGCCGTCCACGTTGGACGGCAGCCGCTCATGGTCGAAACTTCCGGCGATCAACTCGGCGGTGTGAGCGGCGCAATTGCTCGCCGCGACGACCGCGATGTAGTTGCGCGTTCCGGCGCGCCCATCCTCGCGCAGGTATCCACGAAAGGTGGGCACGTCCTTCGGCCGGGCAGGGTAGGGAATTTCGCCGCTCGGAAATTCGTAGTCGAAGGCCAACTCCTCAAACGAGAGATTGTGCGTGTGCACGTGGCGGCCCGGCTCAATCGGCCGTTTCGCGCGGCCGATCACCTGCCCGTAGCGGTGCACCACCTCGCCCGGGGGAATGCTGGCGATCGCGATTTTGTGGCCCGCCGGCACCGGATCGAGTACTTCAATCGGCACGCCGTCGATCTGCAGTTTCATGCCCGCGGAAAGGGGGACGCGCGCGATGGCGACATTATCCAGCGGATTCAGATGAATGGCTGAATTTTCCGCCGTCGGCAGCTTTGCGATTTCGAGTAGTTCCATGTCTACCTCATCAGAACGAATTCGGTGACCTGCTCACCGCCATGCACGTGCAGTTTGCTGCCCACCGGGTGGATCCAGAAGCCGGCGCCGTCGGTGGGAATCAGGATCCCGGCAGGGCCGTTTACCTCGGCAAAATTCGGAGTTTCGACGCCATCGAGCAGCTTTCCGATGTGGATGTGCGCGTGGCACTGCGTGCGCCGCTCGTCGCCGTTGACGGCCAGGCCCCACTGATCGCCCCATAATGTGTTCGCTTTTTCAATTGCGGCGTTCCAGAGCGCGAGGCGCGCTTCCGGGGTCATGGCGGCGAGCGCATGAACATGGCTCCGCGGCAGCGCCAGCCAGCGGTTTGGTTTGCGGGGATTGTTGTCTTTCAAGAAGAAAACCGCGGCGTCGCCCGGCTGATTCTCCGCTTCGCGGCACAGGCCGCACTCGCGCGCCTCCATGGTCTCGGGTTTGGCGACATCGCAGGCGCAATTGCGAACTTCGGCGAACGCCAGCGAAGCCACAAGCATCAGAAGAACGCGCACTCTTGAATCAATTATAGAAGTAGGATAGGCATTCCTGCCTGTGCCACGATAGGAACGAATGTTTCGCCCGCCGGCACGGACGCTGCTCCTCGCCATCCCGCTCGCATACTTCCTGTATTTCTTCGGCCTGACCCGCGCCGGATTGCTCGGTCCTGATGAGCCGCGCTACGCGGCGATCAGCCGCGAGATGGCAAGATCGGGCGACTGGGTAACACCCCGGCTGTGGGGCGAGCCGTGGTTCGAAAAACCGGCGCTGCTCTATTGGATGGAGGCCACGGCGTTTCGCGCGGGGGTAAGTGACGATCTCGCGCCCCGGCTGCCGGTGGCGCTCATGAGCGTGGCATTCCTGTTCTTCTTTTATTGGGTGCTGCGGAGAGAATTTGGCGATCCCGCGGCCGGCTTCGCCACCGCGATTCTGGCAACCTCCGCCGGGTGGCTGAGCCTCAGCCACATTGGCGTGACGGATGTGCCCATGTCGGCGGCATTCTGCGCGGCGATGTTGCTCTCGCTTGGGTGGATCGAGCGGGGTGAGCGCCGGTGGCTGCCCGTGGCCGCCGCTCTAATCGGCGTCTCGGTGCTGGCGAAAGGTCTCGTGCCCCTGGTCCTTTCGCTTCCGCTGGTCTGGATGGGCCGCCGGCATGTGCTGGATTGGCTGCGCCCTTCCGTGCTGTCCGCATTCGCCGTTGTCACTCTGCCTTGGTATGGGCTCTGCTTGCTCAGAAACGGTCAGCCGTTTCTCGAGAAGTTTTTCTGGGAGCATCAGGTAGGGCGCTTCTTCACCGCCGAATTGGCGCACGGACAACCCCTCTGGTTCTTTGTGCCCGTCCTGGTGGCCGCGCTGTTCCCCTGGATCCCCGGATTGGCCTTGCTTGCCAGGCGCTCGCTTTATTCCGATGCGCGCCGCCAATTCTTACTGCTCTGGATTGCCTTTGCCTTCGTCTTCTTCTCCGCCGCCGAAAACAAGCTGCCCAGTTATCTGCTGCCGCTGGTTCCGGCGCTGGCCGCGCTCATGGGAATCGCACTCGCGGAACACAGGCGGTCGAGATGGGTGCTGGTGGCAACCGCGGCGCTGCTGGTCTGCCTGGGACCGATCGCGCCCATGTTGCCCCAAGCGCTGGCCGCGGGAATTTCTCGGGCTACTCTGCCCGTATTCCATTGGACATGGTTGCTGCCTGCCCTCGCCTGCGCCGCCGTATGGTATCTCGACGTCGTGGCAGATCGCCGCGCGGCGGTGGCGCTCCTCGCTTCGGCCATCACCGCCGGTGTGGTCGCGATTGAACTGCGCTCGTTTCCCGAGATCGATCGCCTTGCTTCCGCCCGGCCGCTCTGGAATACCGTCGCGCCCATCCGCGATCGGGTCTGCGTCGCACGACTCCACCGCAGTCTTCGATACGGCTTGAATTACTATTCCATCACACCGTTGCCCGACTGCCATCAGGAACCCCGTGAAGTCGAAATCACGCAAGATCCCGGCACCCCGCCGCGTTTGGTGAGCGCTGTCGCGGTGCCGGCCAGCACGCAATAACCCGCCGGGAGGCAGCCACCACGTGAGCAGCGGGTGCGTCCAACAGGGGCATCCACCGTATCAGGTGCGCTCGGCTTCAGGTGGACCAGGCCGATCGTCACTTGCTGGCGCCTTCCAATCGAGCGAGCCAGGCGTCGCATTCGGGCCGGCGAGGTAGCGGTAGCGCCTGCGATCGAGCACGAGCACAATGCGACGGAGTGTCGCCCATACCAAGAAGGTGATCACGTAGATGGGAAGCGCGACCACGGCCAAAACGGCCGCCAGCTCGGCGGCGCGATCGACCAAAGCATTGACGAACGTCTGAACTGCCTCGATTTCGAGCCGATGCCCGGTCCATTCTGATTCAGAAGGAATACGACCGGCACTTCTACCGCAACAACAGTCTGGATCAGCTTCCTTCCGTCGCGCGAAGAGGGTACGGGCTCCCAAAAAGCCTGTTCTCACGGGGCCGAAGCTCGTGTTGAACACGACTTCCCTGATGACGGGAGAGCGCAAGGCATTCTCGCGTGACGCCAACACCTACCTGGCGGAGCTGAAGACCTCCAACAAAAACGTCCTGAAGCTTTCGGGGCAAAGCGGACAAAACACGCTCAAACTGACTATCATGAAAGCGCTTATGACGCGCCGGTCACTGCTTGCCGCCCTTGCCGCTCCGGCTGCCCTGCGGGCGCAGCGCTCGGAAGGCATGGCATCGCGCGGCGTTGCGCCGACCCCACGCGGAAAGCCCTCCGGCCGTCCTTTTCACGCACATTTCACTGACGTTGCCGAACAGGCAGGCCTTCGCACTCCCATCTTTTACGGCTATCCGGACCACTGCGACTATATCCTCGAAACCATGGGCGCGGGCATCGCCTTCTTTGACTACGATAACGACGGCTGGCTCGATATTTTCTTGTTATCGGGCACCCGCATGGATGCCCCGCCGCCCGGAGCGACGAACCGTCTATACAGAAACAATCGCGACGGGACCTTCACCGACGTGACCGAGAAGGCCGGCCTGCATCGCCTGGGTTGGGCCTTCGGAGTCACCGTGGGGGACTACAACAACGACGGTTTTGAAGACCTGTTCGTCACCTACTGGGGGCAGAACGTCCTCTACCGCAACAATGGAGACGGCACCTTCACGGACGTAACCAAGGAGGCCGGCCTGCTCGGTCCCGAGCGCTGGAGCTCCGGATGCACCTGGGTGGACTACGACCGCGACGGCCGCCTCGACCTCTTTGTTTCCCATTACCTGAAGTTCGATCCTAAGCGTATCCCGAAGACCGGCGAAAATGCGCTCTGCAACTGGAAGGGCGTTCCGGTAAACTGCGGCCCGCGCGGCTTGCCGACCGAGACGCAGCAGCTTTTTCACAACAACGGAGACGGGACCTTCAGCGATGTCACCGAAAGTTCCGGCATCGGCAAAATCAAGGGAAGCTACGCTCTGACTGCCGCGTCGGCCGACTTCAATGACGACGGATGGCCGGACATCTACGTGGCTTGCGACTCCACGCCGAGCCTGCTATTTACCAACCATCACGACGGCACCTTCACCGAGGAGGGCCTGGAGACCGGCATCGCTCTCAGCGAGGACGGCGCAGAACAGGCTGGCATGGGAGTCGCCGTCGGCGATTACAATCTCGACGGCCGGCTCGACATTTTCAAGACGCATTTCGCCGAGGACACGCCGGTGCTCTACCGCAATGAGGGCAAGGGAAGGTTCAATGATGTAACCATCCGCTCAGGCTTGGGCGTGGAAACCCGCTTCGTATGCTGGGGCGCCGGACTCGAAGACTTCGACAACGACGGCTTCCCGGACATCTTTGTCGTCACTGGGAGCGTGTATCCCGAAGCGCAGCGCAAGCTGCCTCAATTTCCGCACCGGACGCCGCGATTCATTTTTCGCAATCTCGGCGACGGCAAGTTCGAACAGCTCATCGGCGAAGCGGGACCTGCGATTTCCGCCGTGCACGCCAGCCGTGGCGTTGCCTTCGGAGACTTCGACAACGATGGGGACGTGGATATCCTGGTCATGAATCAGAACGAGCCGCCGTCCCTGCTGCGGAACGACGTCACGGGCAACAACCGCTGGCTCAAAGTGAAGCTCATTGGAACCAAGTCCAACCGCAGCGCCATCGGGGCTCGCGTCACCGCGAAATATGGCGGCAAGCAACAAGCGCGCGAAGTCCTGGGGCAATCGGCCTTCCTCTCGGTGAGCGATCGCCGCCTGCACTTTGGTCTTGGTGGCAACGAAACCGCCGACCTCGAGATCCGCTGGCCAAGCGGCGCGCGCGAAAACTTCCCCAAAGTAACCGCCGGCCAACTGGTCACCATCAAAGAAAGCGCGGGGATTGTGAACGCGGAGAAGTTCCCGGCGGGCAGGTCGTGATGGCTCAGGCTTCCGTCATTCCGCCAGCACGCGCCGTGGCGCCGGCCCGGCTCGCATTCATAGACAACCTGCGCTGGCTCATGATTGTGCTCGTGATTACCATGCACGCCGCCGTGACTTACAGCAACATGGGCCGCTGGTATTACAACGAGAAGGCGCAACTGGATCTTGGTTCGCGCCTCTTCTTCACTACCTACCAGGTTTGGCTGCAGGCCTTCTTCATGGGCTTCCTCTTCTTCATTGCCGGTTACTTCGTGCCCTCCGCATTTGACCGGAAAGGGTCCGTGCGCTTTCTGCGGGACCGCGCTGTCCGGCTGGGTATCCCGTCGCTCGTCTACATGCTCGTGATAGGCCCGGCGACCATTTACTACCTGCTGGTTACCAAGCAGCCTGGATATTCCTTCGCGGCCTTCTGGGCGCATTACACGATCGGTCCTTCCATTCGCCAGGGCGGCACCGGACCCATGTGGTTCTGCGTAGCGCTGCTGATATTTTGTGCAGCCTACGCGGCCGTTCGTGTGATCGCGAGTCCGTCCGCTGGAAGGGAAGAGTGGTTGCCTGGAAACAGGCACGTGGTTCTGTTCATCATGGCGATCGCCACGGCCACATTCCTGGTCCGCACCGTGCAACCGATCGGGACAGCCATCTGGAACATGCAGCTATGCTTCTTTTCGCAATATGTCCTGCTGTTCATCGCCGGACTGCATGCCTGCCGGCATGGCTGGCTCCTGCTGATTCCTCATCGCTTCGGCATGCGGTGGCTCGGTCTCTCGCTCGGCGGCGGGGCCGTGGCATGGTTCGCGCTCCTCATTACCGCGGTTCGAATGCACTGGGAAACCAAATCGTTCGACGGAGGCTCGCATTGGCAGAGTGCCGTGTTGTGCGCCTGGGAATCGTTTTTCTGCGTGGGCGTTTGCCTTGGGCTGATCGTCGTCTTTCGCGAAGGCTTCAACGCGCAGGGACGCAGCGCGCGATTTCTCTCCGGCAACGCGTTCGCGGTTTACGTCTTTCATCCGCCGGTAGTGATTGCAGCCGCGCTCGCGCTGCGTGGCTTTCACGCGCCGCCGGTCGCCAAGTTCGCCGTCGTGAGCGCGATCGCAGCCGTGGTCACATTCGGCGTTGCCCCGGCCCTGCGCAGCGTTCCGGTCCTGAAGCGCGTTCTGTGAGCGCCGGGCGATAATGATACGGTGAAAGTCCTCGTCATCGATGTTGGCGGCACCCACGTGAAACTGCTCGCCACCGGCAGAAAGACTCGTGTCGAACTTTCTTCCGGGCCCACGCTGACCGCGGCGAAAATGGTCAGGGATGTGAAAAAGGCCACCGCGGGCTGGAATTACTCCGCCGTGTCCATCGGTTATCCGGGGCCGGTCATCCACAACAAGCTCGTCGCCGAGCCGCACAATCTGGCGCGTGGCTGGGTTGGATTTGATTTCCGCAGAGCGTTCGGACGCCCGGTTCGCATCATCAACGACGCCGCCATGCAAGCCCTGGGAAGCTACGAAGGCCGTCGCATGCTCTTCCTCGGTCTCGGTACGGGACTGGGTTCCGCGATGATTGTGGATGGCATCCTCGAGCCCATGGAGTTGGCCCATCTGCCGTACAAGAACGGGCGCACTTACGAAGATTATGTGGGCATCCGCGGCCTGAAACGTCTGGGAAAGAAAAAGTGGCGACGCCACGTAGCGGATGTAGTCAAGCAGCTCAAAGCCGCGCTCGAGGCCGATTACGTCGTCCTCGGTGGCGGCAACGCGAAGCTGCTGAAGAAGCTCCCGCCCGGCGCCAGAATGGGCGACAACAACAACGCGTTCCGCGGCGGCTTCCGCCTGTGGAAGAGCCGAGTCCGGTGATCTCAAGCGTGACACCCGAGCGCCCGTCATATCTTGGCGACCCCGCGGTTCTCCTGGCCGAACGCTTCGGCGCCGGCCCCACGCCTTCGATCGTCTCGGTTCCCGGACGCGTCAACCTCATCGGCGAGCACGTCGATTATCACGGGCTCCCGGTGCTCCCAATGGCCATACAGCGCCGCATCCGCATTGCATTCCGCCCGCGAGACGACCGGCGCATTCGCGCTGTCAGTCCGCCCTATGGGGCGCGGGATTTCGAGTGGACCAGGCATCTGAAGCCCACGAGTTCCGGAGACTGGGAGAACTACATAAGGGCGGCTGCCGAGGCGGTTGGCGCGCGCTGGAACCCGGCCCGCGGGATCGACGCTGCCGTGGTCTCGGATCTGCCGCCGGCTGCCGGATTGTCGTCTTCCTCCGCACTCCTAACCGGCTTCACGCTGGCTCTGCTTCAGGCGAACGGTGTGCGCGCCACCTTTGAGGAACTCATGGAGGTTCTGCCGGAAGGCGAATACTTCGTCGGAACGCGCGGTGGAGCGATGGACCACGCGGCGGTGCTCGGGTCCAGATCCGGATGCGCTCTATGGGTTCATTTCGCTCCGCTCTCGGCTTGCCCTGTACCCATACCGAAGGACTGGTCGTTTCTGGTCGCTCATAGTCTGACCACAGCGGAGAAATCGGGTAAAGTGCGGGCGGAGTACAACGCGCGGCGGACTGCGGGTTCGCGCGCGCTCGAGGGCCTCGGTTTCCCCTCCTACGCCGCGGCCATCACCAACTCTACGTTCGGCCAGCTAAAAGCGCTTGCCGGCGCGCGGCTGGAGGGAGAAGAGCAGCGATGTTTCCTGCATGTGGTGGGGGAGGCCTTTCGCACGACCGAAGGCGTCGCCGCGCTGCGGAACGCCGATGCATCCGCATTCGGACGAATTCTGAACGAATCGCACGAGAGCCTGCGCGACCTGCTGCGCGTCAGTTCGCCGGCCCTCGACGCGCTTGTGGATGCGGCGCGGCGCGCGGGTGCGATGGGCGCGCGCCTGACAGGCGCGGGATTCGGCGGCTGCGCCGTCATCTTCTGTCATTCATCCAACCGGCAACAGATCGCCGCCGCACTCGTGAAACTCTACTATTCCGAACGCCACGGATTCGACCCCGGCACCCACCTCATCGCAGCCGAGCCCTCGTCAGGCGCGCTCTACGAGTGAGGATGAAAACCGCTTGCCGTGAGCGCGCTTGATGTCCGGCCCCGCCTCATCTCCACAATCGCCTCACGACGCCGATCAGCGTCGAACCGCTGAGCACAAACACGCCGCCGAGCGCCATGGCGTAACCCGTCCGTCCATACAGGAAGTTCCCCACGGTGAACAGGCTTGACCAGATGACCGAGACACCCGCCACCCACCCGAGCATGGCCAGCGGGATGTTGTCCTGTTGCGCGAAACGGGCGGCTTCGGCGGCGGGGATTCCGGCTGCATCGCGAATCCGGTTCCAGCCCGGTCCGATGGGATGGACTTTCTGGTAGAACTGGATCAGTTTCGTTCGCTCCGTCTGCGGCCCGACGAAAGCCGTGATCACCCAGCAGACCGTGGTGAAGGCAACCGTAAGCAGAAGTTCGCGGTGCGTGCCCAGAATGATGCCGTTCTTGCGGGCCACGAACAGCGCCACCGCGACCGCGAATGAGCCGCACATCGCGACGATTTCACACCAGGCGGTGATGCGCCACCAATACCAGCGCAGCAGGTACAGCAGACCCGTGCCCGCGCCAATCTGAAGAATAATATTGAAACTGTCTTGAGCGGTCTCGAGCACGAACACCAGCGCCGACGACAGTACGAACAGCAGGACGGTTGCCCAACGTCCCGCCATCACGTAGTGCTTCTCGCTCTCTTCCGGCTTCAGGAAGCGGCGGTAAAAATCGTGAACCAGATACGAGGCTCCCCAGTTGAGATGGGTCAAGATGGTCGAGGAGTTGGCGGCCACCAGGCCGCCCACCATGAGGCCGATAAAGCCCGCGGGAAGGAACTTCAGCATCGCCGGGAACGCGATATCGTGGCCGACGAGAGAAGGATCCACGTGCGGAAACGCTTTCGAGATATCGGAGAGTTCCGGATAGACGATCAGCGACGCCAGGCCAACCAGGATCCACGGCCAGGGCCGCAGCACGTAATGGGCGAGGTTGAAGAACAGGGTCCCGCCCAGCGCGTCTTTCTCCGACTTCGACGCCAGCATTCGCTGGGCGATGTAGCTGCCGCCGCCCGGCTCCGCTCCGGGATACCACACGGCCCACCACTGGACGGTAAGCGGGACGATGAAGACCGCCACCGCAAGATCCCAGTTGCTGGTGAAATCCGGCAGCATGTTGAGATAATGCACGCCGCCCGGGCCTACGCGATGCGACAGCTTCTCAACCAGCCCGCTTAGCCCTCCGACTTGAGGCAGTTCGACCGCGAAATAGGCGGCTGCGATCACCGCCGTCATCTTGATGAAGAACTGGAACATGTCGATGACCAGCACGCCCCACAAACCGGAATGCGTCGCGAAGACGACGTTCAGTAATCCCACGCCAAGCAGGGTCTGCCAGCGGCTGAGGCCAAACAGGACATTCGCGATCTTGCAGGCGGCCAGGTTCACCGTCGCCATGATCATCATGTTGAATAGCAGGCCCAGGTAAACCGCACGGAAGCCGCGCACGGCTCCCGCCGCTTTGCCGGAGTAGCGAACCTCGTAAAACTCCAGGTCCGTCAGCACACCGGAGCGCCGCCAGAGACGCGCGTAAAAGAACACCGTCGCAACACCCGTCAGGGTGAATGCCCACCACTGCCAATTTCCGGCCACGCCTTGCGTGCGAACAAAGTTGGCAACCAGGTTGGGAGTGTCGCTCGAAAAGGTAGTCGCCACCATCGAAATTCCAGCGAGCCACCAGGGCACCGAACGCCCCGATGCAAAGAACTCCGACGTGTTTGCGCCCGAACGCTTGCCGAAGGCCAGCGCGGGCAGGAAGCAAATCAGTACAGAGGCGACCGCGATGATCCAGTCGATGGCGTGTAATGTCATGTGTAGCCGAGGATAAGCCGTTTTGTATCTCGCTGGCAACCGGACCCGGGTGGCTACTCGGGCTTGAGGTTAGCCCGGCTCTTCACATCCCGCACCATAGCTTCCCAATGCGCCCGGAGAAACGGTGGGTTCGCGAGACTGTCGAGAACGTAGGAGCGGTCAGCACGGGCGAGGTCCAGCACGGCAGTAATCATTTCTTCCTGATAGAATCCGGCCTCCGCCAGCGGGATACCATTCGGCTCGCGGATGAAAGACGAGCCGCTCGAGGTTTGTTTTCCGTCGGGTGACTGGCCGATAGTGTTGGCAACGCAATGGAAGATCTTCGCGTTCGGACCGGCCGGTTGCTGGGCGCGGCCGGACGTGCGTTTCCACGAGACCGCCTCGATTTCGTCCGAGCTGCACGAAGGTTGGAACAGGATCTGCGCCCCGGCCATGGCCGGGATCCGGTACAACTCCGGGTGACGCCCATCACGGCAGATCACCAGCGTGCACGGAATGCCGTCGATCTCAAATAAGGCGAGTTTGTTGCCGCCACGGCAGTATTGCTTCTCGTCCCGTCCGGCCATGTGGACTTTGGCATACTCGTACACGACCGAGCCGTCCGGCGCGATCACGTGCGCGAGATTCAAAAATCGATCCGGCGTCTTTCGAATCGTCCCCGCAATGACCCAGATCCCGTGCTCCTTGGCTGCCCGGCACGTCGTTTCGATCGCATCCTGAACCGCCTGCAAATCGAGGCCAATCACGTAGGGGAAGTAGTAGCTGGTAAGGTTGGCCTCGGGGAACAGCACGACGCGGCTTCCGCACGCGGCTGCGTTCCGGATGTAACGCAGGGTTGTCGCCAGATTCGATCCCAGGCTTCTGGCCCAGTGCATTTGGACGCACGAAACTTGCAGAGTCATATGAAGATCATTGTCGCTCCGGATGAGCGAGCGCCAAGCGCGGAGGGTAAGTCGCTAACACCTGGCACCTGACACCTGTTTTACAATCGTGACGATGTCACTCGTTGTGGTCGGCTCGGTTGCGTATGACGGTCTGGAGACTCCGCACGGAAAAGTGGATCGCATTCTGGGCGGATCCTGCACCTACATCGCGCTTGCGGCCAGCTTTTTCACGCGGGTGAAGATTGTGGCGGTGGTGGGCGACGACTTCAGCCGGGACGATATCGCGCTGCTGTTGGGCCGCGGGATCGATCTCGAAGGACTGGAGCGCGTGCCCGGCAAGACCTTCTTTTGGTCCGGAGTTTACTCGGCCGATATGAACGACCGTACAACGCTCGTGACGGAACTCAACGTTTTCGCGGATTTCAATCCCAAGCTGCCGGAGTCCTACCGCTCAGAGCCCTACCTGCTGTTGGGCAACATCCAGCCGGCTTTGCAGCGCAGCGTGCGGGAGCAGATGAGCGGCTTGCGCTACATCGGCGGCGACACCATGAACTATTGGATTCGCGACTATCATGACGAGCTGCTGGCAACCATCCGCCAATGGGATTTCCTGCTCATCAACGACAGTGAAGCCCGCATGCTTGCAGGAGCCTACAACCTGCGGCGCGCCGCCGACAAGATTCTCGCCATGGGTCCCAAGACACTGGTTATCAAGCGCGGCGAATACGGCGCCATTCTGTTCCACGGCCAGCAGCACTTCATTGTGCCGGGATTTCTGCTGGAGGATGTGTTCGATCCAACGGGCGCGGGTGACTGCTTCGCCGGCGGATTCATGGGCTATCTGGCGCAGCAAGGTGTGCACCCGAGCGTCGAAGAGATAGATCACCAACTGCTGCGCCGCGCCGTGATCTACGGATCGGTGATGGGGAGCTTCTGCTGCGAGAACTTCGGCCCCGACCGCTTCCGTACCCTCACACGCGCGGATATCGATGATCGCTATCGCGAATTCAAAGCCTTCACGGACTTCTGAAGGGGGCGTTCCACCGGCAAGCAGAGTGCCGGTGATCCTGGTGGCGGCTGTGGCGTCGCTGCTGACCGCCTGCGCCGTCTGGCTTACCTGGCGCGAAGGCTGGACGCTCTACTACGGCGATGCCGAATCACACCTGAACATTGCGCGCCGTGTCATCGATTCCCGCACGCCCGGCTACCAGCAGCTCGGCACCGCGTGGCTGCCGCTACTGCACGTACTCCTGCTGCCGCTGGTGAGAAACGATGTTCTATGGCAGACGGGCCTCGCGGGCGCAATCCCCCCGGCCATCTGCTTCGTCCTGGGCGTTACGTTCTTCTTCGCTGCGGTGCGCCGTATTTTTGCGAGCGGCCTCGCAGGCGCGGTCGCCGCGGCACTCTGCGCGCTGAATCCAAACGCGCTCTACCTGGCGTCGATCCCGATGACCGAAGCGGTCTTCTTCGCTTCGCTGGCGGCACTTCTGTATTTCACGGTGCGTTTCCGTGAGACGCAGTCGCTCGGAAGCACGGCAGGCGCGGGTATTGCGGCTTTCGCGGGCACATTGACGCGCTACGACGCATGGTTTCTGATTCCGTTTGTGGCTCTCTATTTCCTGTTTGCCACACGCCAACGGAGATTCAAGACGGCGTTCGTCTTCGGCGCGATGGCCGCTGTCGGACCCTTGTTATGGCTCGCGTACAACGCCTGGGTGTTTGACAATATCCTGGAATTCTATTCCGGGCCGGCATCCGCCAAGGCCATCCAGCGAGGGCTTCCCTATCCGGGCTTCGGAGATTGGAAGACCGCGCTGATCTATTTCGGCTGGGCCGCGCGGGCGTGCGCCGGTGCCCCTCTATTCTTCGTTGGGGCCGCGGGCGTGCTAGCCGCCCTCTGGAAGCGCGCTCTCTGGCCGCTGCTGATGCTGGCGCTTCCCGGCGCGTTCTATGTCTGGAGCCTTCACTCGTCGGGGACGCCGATCTTTTTGCCCAACTTGTGGCCGCACGGCTACTACAACACGCGATACGGCCTGGCGGTGCTGCCACTGGCGGCTTTTTGTTGCGCCGCGATCGTAGCGATCGTACCGCGTGCGACACATTCGGCGCCCGCACAAATCCTCGCCGGGCTCGCCGTCATTGCGATCGCCACCTCTCCCTGGCTCCTCAATCCTCATCCTGCCGCCTGGATCACCTGGAAAGAATCACAGCACAATTCCGTCGCGCGCCGCGCCTGGACCCACAAAGCAGCCGATTTTCTCCGCGCCCGCTACCATCCCGGCGACGGCATCTTCACTTCGTTCGGTGATTACACCGGCGTTCTCCGTGAAGCGGGGATTCCGTTGCGTGCCACGCTCACCGGCGATAACGGCCTCGCCTGGCAATCCGCCACCTTGCGGCCCGACCTCTGCCTGTGGGAACAATGGGCGTTGGTCCAAGGCGGAGATCCCGTGCAGACTGCCATCAACCGAGCGCGCCGCCGCGGCCCCAACTACGAACTGGTCCGGCAGATTATCGTGAAAGGCGCGCCGGTGATCGAAATTTACGAGCGACGCAGCGCGCCCTCTAACCTCTCACTTCCATCCCATGACGATTCCATTTCTCAAAGCCCACGGCGCGAAGAATGATTTTTTGCTGACCGCCGCTCCCGATGTGCCGCCGGGAGTTCCGCCCGCCGATTTGGCGCGCGCCATCTGCGACCGCCATACCGGAATTGGCGCCGACGGGTGGCTGCATGTCGCCACTCCGGTTCACGATGCCGACGGTGAAATCCGCCTGTTCAACGCCGACGGAAGCATGGCTGAGATCTCGGGCAACGGTACGCGATGTGCCGCCGCATTCCTCATCCACCGTGGTGCGGCCACAGCCAGTCATGTCCGCATCCGCACCGGCGCGGGCGTCAAGCATTTGGGCCTCCTCCATCGCGACGGGCTCCGATTCACCTTCGAGATGAACATGGGCGCTCCCGAAATCCGCGCGCGGAACTTCGCCCTCCCGCTGTCCGGTGGCGCCCGTGACGTCACGCTCGTTTGGGTCGGCAATCCCCAGTGCGCCCTGCCGGTGGAAAACTTCGATTTCGACTGGCGGCGCTTAGGCGCCGAGATCGAACAGCACCCTCACTTTCCCGATCACACGAATGTATCTTTTTTTTGCGTGCTCGATGAGCACTCACTCGATGTCCGTTTCTACGAGCGGGGGGCGGGCGAAACCATGAGTTCCGGCACCGGCTCGACCGGCGCCGTGGCCGCCGCCATGGCGCGCGGCATGGTCCGGAGCCCGGTGACCGTAAACACTCCCGCCGGGCCGCTGGAGCTCCGCGCGAACCCGACCACCGGGGAGATCTCGTTAGTCGGTCCCGCCGAGATCGTCGGGGAAGGCGTTTTCCACTGTGAGAGAATAGACGTGAATGGGGTCCGCACGCGTTCAACTACAGCCCGCCGCGAAGACACTTGACGAGAAGATCCGCACACGACAGGCTAAGGTGGGCATCGTGGGCTTGGGCTATGTCGGCTTACCGCTAGCCGTCGAGTTTGCCAAGGCTGGCTTCTCCGTGACCGGAATCGATCTGAGCGATTCCAAGACTGAGCAGATCAATGCTGGCGATTCGTATATCGGCGACATCCCAAATGCCACGCTCTCCCCGCTGGTTCACGGCGGAAAGCTGAAGGCCACTGCAGATTTCTCCGTGGTCCGCGATCTCGACACGGTCAATATCTGCGTGCCCACGCCGCTGCGCAAGACCAAGGATCCGGACATGAGCTACATCGTGTCCGCATGCGGGGAGATCGCAAAGTATCTTCATCCCGGAATGCTCATCATTCTGGAATCTACCACCTACCCCGGCACGACCGATGAACTCGTGCTGCCCATGCTGGAACAGGGCGGCTTAAAGGTCGGTCAGGATTTCTTCCTATGCTTCTCGCCCGAGCGCGTGGATCCCGGCAACCCGAAGTACAACACCTCGAACATCCCGAAAGTGGTTGGCGGCACGACGCCGGCATGCTCCCAGATGGGCCGGCTATTTTACTCGCAGGCGTTGCAGAACGTGGTGGCGGTCAGCTCGACGCAAGTGGCCGAGATGGTCAAACTGCTCGAGAACACATTCCGCATGATCAACATCGGCCTGGCCAACGAGATCGCGCTGATGTGCGACCGCATGGGCATCAATGTCTGGGAAGTGATCGAGGCGGCGGCGACCAAGCCGTTCGGCTTCATGCCGTTCTACCCCGGTCCGGGCCTGGGCGGCCACTGTATCCCCATCGATCCCTTCTATCTTTCCTGGAAAACCAAGCAGGCCGGCATCGAAGCGCGGTTTATCGAACTGGCGGGCTACATCAACGGCCAGATGCCGCACTTCGTAGTGGATAAGATCCAGAACGCGCTCAACAATCACACCAAGCCGGTCAAGGGCTCCCACATTCACATCCTGGGCGTGGCTTATAAAAAGGATATCGATGATGTGCGCGAATCGCCGGCGCTCGATATTATGCTGCTGCTGAAACGCCGCGGCGCCCGCATCACGTATTCCGATCCCCACGTTCCTTCATTGGAACTCGACGGAGAGCGGCTGGTCTCCCAGGATGCGAATGCGGATGCCGACTGTACGGTGATCGTCACCAATCACTCCGCTTTCGATTATCGCAAGATCGCCGAACACGCCAGGCTGATCGTCGACACCCGCAACGCACTCAAGGGAATCACCTCCGACAAAATCGTACGGCTATAGTTACTGCTTCTTCAGGCTCGCCGTCCGGTTCACCATCAGCGTAAAGGGAGTGTTCTGCTCACTGCGGCTATTGATCACAAACTTCTTCCCATCCGGCGCCACGTCGTAAGGGGCAAACGAAGCAGCCGACGCTGTGCGCGCTTTCCATCCCAAAATCGTTTATCCGTATCACTACCGCGGCTCGGATCTCAGTTTGTTCGAAAAGGCGCTGGCGGGGAGCAGCATCGAAGTGCGCATCCTCGACTGGTACTACAAGAGCTAGTGGCTTGGTCGCACCCAGCAAACGAGTAACCGCTTCCCTTTGTCGCGGCTCGCGGAGCTGACAGCAGAAACCGAGCCATGACCGAAGGGAGTGGTATTTGCCTAGAGGGAAGAGATCGCGGTCAGGAACCGAACCGCGAGGACCACGCTATTGCGCCATGCGGCGAATCGCAGCTTGGGTGATTCGCAGATCAGCGTGGCGGCGCCTTGGGGACGCTCTACAGTGATGGGCAGTTCGGGTTCAAGCGCTGGCGGCCGGAGGCGTTGTTCGATTTGGGTGAAGGCGTAGGCGAGGGCCGCTTGCCGCCAGCCGATCTGCGGGGCAATCATGAATCCCGACTTCCACCCCTCGCCGGGCGTGAAGGGCCGCTGGAGTGCCAGTACGGGCCGGAAACGTCCGCTTGAGGCGGCGAGCAGCGGAATCAGCGGATGAGAAAAAGCGATCAGGCTGATGGAGACGCTGTAGGTGGACAGTTCGAGCAGCCCTTTTCCCCACGGGGGCAGGCGAGAGCTGAGCGAGGCTGCGAGCGGGCCCGCCAGACTCGCCGGTCCCACGGGGCCGGAAATGCTCCAGGCTCTGGATTTGCGCTCCGTCAAATGGACGAATAAATCAGCGATGCCGGTTTCAGGATGCGGCTGAAGGGAAAGGCCATTTTCGTCGAGCGGCTCGAACTGCAGGGTCTGGTTGAGGCGCGCCAGGCTGGTGCGGAGCATTTGCCGGTCGAGCGGCTGGCCTTCGTCGAGCAGAAAATTGCGGCGCACGGCGGAGTCGGTGTAGTGATGATTCCCCGTGAACTCGATTCGTCCGACGCGGTAGGACGTTCCTTGCTCAACGCTGGCAGTGAGAGTTGCGGTTTCCCGATCCAGCCGCCGGACATTCAACCTGGCGGAAAAATCGAGAATGCCTTCGCGCTCGGCGTCACGCTTCGCGGCGAGCAGGCACGGGCAGAGAGTCTCGGGAGGGACGTGCCGGGTGTCCGGTCGCGTTCCAGTAACCGTCAAATCAGACGTGCGATACCGTGGCCCGGACTGAATATCGATGCGGATGCGAGCCGCTCTTCCCTCAATTTCGGCGCCATCGGACCGCACGCTGGCATCGAAGTAGCCCCTTGAAATATAGAGCGAGCGGAGGCGGTTCAAGTCTGATTCCAGGGCTTCCGGGCTGTACGCGGGAAACAGTCGCCACCCAAGCACACGCCGGATTCGCAAAGAGCGCAATGCACGGCGCAGTTCGCCGACTTGCAGGTCTGGGTCGCCGCGAAATTCGATTTCCTTCACGTCGACCGGCTTGCCTGGCTGCACGGTCAGGTGCAAGTCGGCAGTGTGGCTCGAGATGGGTACCAGGTTCTCGTCGACGCGGGCGTTTATGTAACCTTCCGCGTTAAGCTGTTTGCGCGCTTCAAGAGCGATTTCGTGAGCGCGTAGCGCGTTCACTGGAGTCCCCTCGATGAGTCTGGGATGCAGACCGAAGCTTGATGGCTCGATGCGGATTTCGTGCAAAGACAACCTGGGTGATTCCGTGACGAGAAACCGGACGGCAAGTCCACCGGTGGCCGGCACGGTTTCCACGCGCACATCGTCAACGGGCCCGCTGGCCCAAAGCTCGTGCACGTCGCGCGCGATGCGGCGATCGTCGTAAGGCTGGCCCGCCTGTGTCGTCAAATTCACTGGGACGCGGGCTCCGACGACAGCGACCGATGTGACGATGGCGGGCGGTTCGATCGCGAAAGCGGGAAGGGCAAGAAGCAGATAGAACGGCAGTATGCTGCCGGCGAGCCGGCGTTTCGGAGAACATTTCGGCATTGTGCCCACGGATGTGGCAAGCGCGGGGCCAAAGCCGGGCTGGCGGAAGCGTCAGAGCCGCTGGATGCGAATGGGGCCGTCCCCGGTGTGCACAGCCAGCGTTTGGCCACCGCCATTGAGCTTGCCGCGAACGTCGGAGCCGCCGAACGCGCCGGACGTGGTGAAGGGAAAGTCGATGGTGATCTTTCCGTCTCCAGTGTGAACGTCGAGGTCGGCTGCGAAATTTTCCGGTAGTCGCAGGGTTACGTGGCCGTCACCGGTGTGGACGCGCCAACTGCCCGCCATTTTCGATCCGGCCCGGACGTCGGCTTCCACGCTTCCGTCCTGAGTTTCGAGATCGAGGCGGTCCCAGCGGCCGCTCGCCCTGATGTGGCCGTCTCCGGTTTTGGCTTCGAATATCCCGTCGATCGAGTCCGCTTCTATGGCGCCGTCGCCTGAAGAAAAGTGCAGCTCGCCTTTCAGATCCTGCGCCGAAATTCTGCCGTCGCCGCTGTGGATCTGGGCGCGCAGCTCGCGCGGCACCAGCAGCTCCATGTGCACGGAGCGGTGGCCGAAGCTCATGTTGAGGCGCGGCACGCGTACGTCGATCTCCACGCGGTCTCCATTCTGCCGCTCCACGATCCGGACTTCAGAGTCTGCTATCTTCCATCCTTGAGTCGTGACTCGGGCGTCGATCTGTTTGCTGTCCGATGGGTGGATGCTCACGGAGCCATCGCTGACCTCGATCCGCAGGTCAGGTTTCCCGGAGACGGCAAAAGTCTTGTGCCATTCGTCGGCGAATGTGAGCGGGGCCGTAAGAACGAGCAGGATCAGGGATCGAGTCCAGTACCTTCGTCGCATGGAATACTCCTTGGTTCAGCATACGCAAGGCGAGGGCAGAAGGTTCGGTCCTAGTCGCGGAAAATGCTTAAGGTTTGCACCGCAGGCTCGGGCAATTCTTCGAATTCGAGCTTGCCGATTTCCAGGTCATCCAGGCGGCCTTTTCGCACCTTCAGCCAGATTGCCAGCAGGACGATGAACAGCCCCAGCGTGGAGCGCGGGCCTTCCAGGGCCCAGTTCACGATGCTGGCCAGGATGGAGACGTAGACACCGACCGCGATGCCGTAAAGCAGCAAGGTTTCGACCAGCGGCCGCCGGCCGGGCAGATAAGAAGAGGTGAAGGGAACCTTTTCGAACCGGACCAGGAGCGACTCCATCAGGATGAGAGACGGCAACAGGCACAGAACGGCCGCGCCGAATGCTGTGCCGGGGCCCAGGAGAAGGACTTCCAGCGGCAGGGTGACCAGCGCCACCGGCGCAATGGCGAAACAAACCAGGAACTCCTCCACCGCGATGAGAAACGCCAGCCGATTCCCAGGCTCACTGACGCGAAACACCCAGTTGGCCTGAATCTCAACCGGCAAGCGAAAGAGGTAGCGGAAACCGGTTAGCACGAAGAGTGAGAGGGCCAGCGGCGCCGAGATCGCCGCCTCGCGCAAGGCCGTGGAGTGCGCTAGAAATCCGCGAAAATTGGGGCTCAGGGCCAGGCTCACGAAGCTTTCGAAAATGACCGCAATCGCAACCGCGGAGAAGGCCGTGAGCACCAGCCGGTGATGACGGCTGCGCGTCAGGGTCTTGACGATGAAGGCGAAGACGGCCATTTTTTGGGGGTCTGGCATCAGCCGGTTTGACAGGTTTGCGCCCCACCGCCACTTTGCCATCTTCGGCGTGACGGCTGCGGATTCGAGCAAGCGCACGCGGTGACGCCGGTAGCTCCACAGGTACGTCAGGATTGCGAAGGTGGTGGCGCCGGCGACTGCTGCCAGGCTGATCCCAGCCAACCGCAGCACGAAGGGTTCGGCATTGCCGAGGATGACCTGATCGAGGCCGAGGAACCAGACCGGCGGCACCCACAAGGTCCATTCTGGCCGCAGCGTCATCGAGTCGGCCAGGCTGGGGATCGCAAATACCAGGGGCAAGCCGCAGAGCAAAACCGTGAGCAGCAGGCCCTGCGCGGCGAGCGAAATGCGGGCGAACTGGCGGGTGGGCAGCAGGTTCAGCAGGAGTCCTTGCGCCGCAACGAACGAGAAAAATACGAAGAGTGCGGCCAGGGAGCACGAAACGAACAGCGCCAGCACTTGCAGGATAGAGTTGGTGGCGTAGCGGCCCGACGAAACCGTGGGCATCAGCACGCTGGGCGGAAACGTTGTGGCGATGACGAAGACCCCGGCGAAGGTGACCAGGGCTGTGAATTTGGCCACGAAGATTTCCCGCAGCCGGACGGGGAGCGCCGCCAGCGCGAGGTAATCGCGCAGGCCAGGAAATAGCGAAGGCCACTGCAAGGTGGTAAACAACCCGATCACAAACATGGCCAGGGTGATGAGGAAGAGCGCGTCGGCGACGGTGGCCAGATGATGCGGCTCCGGGGTTGGCAGCGAATCGAGCGCGATGTATTTGTGCCAGTACGCCTGCACGAAAATGAGGCTGGACGACAGCAGAATCGCCAGTGCGCCGATGGCCACCACACGCCACTGACCGGGCGTGGAGACAAGATCGCTATCGAAGAAACGTAAGAAGAAGTGTCGGCACAATTCGAACCTGGCGGAGTGGGTTTCCTCCAGCCATTCACGGAAACGGTGCGTGGCGTTTCGCATGTCGCCTCAGAGTCAGCCGTGCATGGCGGCCAGGATGCCGTTCACCAGGCGGCCCGGATCTTCCTGGTTGGTAAGCTGCGCAAAGATTCCTTCGAGTGACGGCTGCTGCATCAGGCCGCGCAGGCTCTCAACGGCGTCGTAAGCCACCACTTTGCCTTTGCGAAGAATTACAACCATTGAACAGACTTTCTCCACAACCTCGAGAACGTGCGAGCTATACAGGATCATTTTGCCTTCTGCCGCCAGTGCGCCGAGCAGGCTACGCAGCATCAGAGCGGTGTTGACGTCGAGCCCGGAGAATGGCTCATCCAGAATGAGCAACTCCGGATCGTGCAGCAACGCCGCCGAAAGCAGGATCTTTTGGCGCATGCCTTTGGAATAGGACGAGAGCGGCGAGTAGCGGTCCTCCCACAAGGAGAACAGGCGCAGCATCTGGTCCATGCGCGGCTCGAGCGTCCGGCGTGGAATCCCGCGCAGCCGGCCCACCAGTTGCAGATACTCGCGGCCGGCC
Organism: Terriglobia bacterium; assembly: GCA_020073305.1. Classification (GTDB taxonomy): domain Bacteria; phylum Acidobacteriota; class Terriglobia; order Bryobacterales; family Bryobacteraceae; genus QHXW01. The sequence continues at coordinate 49,698 of JAIQFK010000014.1, read as the reverse complement.
AGATGCGGGTACAAGTGCGGTTCTTCGGGCACATAGCCCATCTGGCGTTGAAAGCCGATCCAGTTCTCGCGCACATCGCGGCCGTGAAACAGAACCTGCCCGGCAGTGGGCTCGATCAGCCCGGTGAGAACCTTGACGGTGGTACTCTTCCCCGCGCCGTTCGGCCCGAGGTAGCCGAGGATCTCTCCGGGACGGATGGTGAAGCTGACGCCGTCAACCGCCGGAATGCGGTTGTAGCGTTTGATGAGGTCGCGAACTTCGAGCATGCATCTTGATTAGACGCTCGGAATCCGATATAGTTCCCGGATGGTTTTTGGGCCGCGAATGAACACGAATATACGCGAATGAAGATCCGCCGGCTAGATCGATTCCAGCTCTTCTTCGAGCATCTGCTTCTGCGAGAGGTCGGCGTAGTAGCCGCCGGCTGCTACCAGTTCGTCGTGTGTACCTTGCTCGACGATGCGGCCTTTTTCGAGGACGACGATCGAATCCGCGCCTCGTACGGTTGAGACGCGGTGCGAGATCAGAATGACGGTGCGGCCCCGCATCACCGCGGTGAGCGAGCTCAGAATGCGCTCCTCGGTAAGGGTATCGACGCTGGAGAGCGCATCATCGAGAATCAGGATGCGGGGATCGCGAAGCAGGGCACGGGCGATGGCCGTCCGCTGCTTCTGGCCGCCGGAAAGCGTGATGCCGCGCTCGCCTACCATCGTTTTATACCCATCGGGGAACGATTCGATATCGCCGGCAAGACCGGCCAGCTCGGCGGCGCGTTTGATTTCTTCTTGGGTGGCGTTCTCCACGCCGAACGCGATGTTTTCAGCGAGAGTGGCGCTGAACAGAAACGTTTCCTGCGGGACGAAGCCGATATTGCGCCGCAGTTCGGCCGGATCCAGTTGGCGCAGATCGATGCCGTCGAGATAGACCACGCCGGCAGTTGGATCCATCAGGCGGGGAACCAGGCTGACCAGGGTGCTCTTGCCGCTTCCCGTATGGCCGACGACGGCGATGGTGGCGCCCGCGGGAATGTCGAGGTCCACGCCGTCGAGCGCGCGACCGCTGGGATAGATGAGCGAAGCTGCCCGGAACTCGATTTCGCCGCGCACGCGCGGAATGGCCACGGGCGAGGGGGGGGCGGCAATGGTCGGTCGTTCCCGTGTGATCTGGTTGATGCGTCCCATGGAGGCGCTGCCCCGCTGCATCAGGTTGACCACCCAGCCGAGCGCGATCATGGGCCAGACCAGCATGCCCATATACGTGTTGAACATGACAAAGCCGCCAAGCGAGATGCGGCCCAGCAACACCTGGTATCCCCCAGCCCAGAGCACCACCAGAAAAGTGAAGCCGATCAAGGCTTCGAGCAGAGGCTGAAACAGTCCCGAGACCCGTACCAGCTTGAGATTCTGCGCGATGTATTCCTTGTTCAGGTCCTCGAACCGGCGGAGCTCCGCGGTCTCCTGCACGAACGCGCGGATCATGCGGACGCCCGAGAGACTCTCCTGCACACGGCTGCTGATATCGGAAAACATGGCCTGGATGGCTTCGAACCGTTCGTGAATGGCGCGTCCAAACAGCATCACCGCCACGCTCACCAGCGGCGCAGGCAGCACCGCGAAGATCGTCAGCTTCCAGTCAGTGACGGCCATTACGGCAATGGCTAGGGCGAAGGTCAGGCTGGTTTCCGTCCAGTACATGATGCCTGGTCCGAGCATCATGCGCACCGCATTCAGATCGTTGGTGGCCCGCGCCATGATATCCCCGGTGCGGTGCCGCGCATAGAAGTCCGGAGAGAGTGACACCAGGTGCGCGAACAGATCGTTGCGCAGGTCGTACTCGATGTCGCGGGAGATGCCGATGAGAATCACGCGCATCCAGAACTGGAAAATGCTCCTCACCATTGCGATGGCCACCAGCAGGAGAGCGAATCGCAGGATGACTGCGAAGGGCCGGTGGGCGGTTAGGGCGTCGATCGAGCTGCGAATCACGAGAGGGACGGCAGCGTGAGCCAGGTCTTTGAGCACCAGCGCTCCCATGCCAAGGGCCAGGCTGCGGCGGTACCGCCGCATGTATGGCCACAGAGTCCTAAACGATTCCAGCATCCGTTACAGACCCACCAGGCTCGCGAAGGTCTTGGTCCATTCTAAGAAAAATATCTTCCGCCCCTCGCGGCTATGCCACCACCCATAGGGAGAGAAAAATTCGTCGCCCGCAGCCACCATGTGGACTTGGATGCCCGGCCACGCGGCGTGCATGGCGCGCAAAGCACGCCGCGTGTGATAATCCGAAGTCACCGCGATCACGGTGTGGGCGTGAACCTTTTCGAGCACGGGCAAAATCGCCCGGACCTCTTCCTGCGTCGAATGTGCACTGTGCGGAACGGGTAAAAACCACGCGGCAGGGTAGCCGTGCCTGACCACGAACGGAATGGCCAGATCGCATTCGTGAAGATCATACACGCTGCCAGGTCCGCTCACCAGGACTTTGGTTGCATAGCCCTGTTTGACGAGTTCCGCAGCCCGCAAGATACGATGCCCGTAGGGGTCGCCGGCCAGCACGACGATGACGTCGGCGTGTGACGGCCGTTCCGAGTCCACCAGGAAAGCGCCCATCCAGCCCATCCAGACGGAATGCGTCAAGATCACGAGCAGGATGAAGACGGCTAGCAGAGCCAGATTGAGCGAGGAGAAGGGGCGGGGAGCCACGAACTACTTCTCGTCCGTGGTGTTCTTCTGGTCCAGGTGGCCGACCGTCTTCAACCGCTGGTACAGTTTCTCGACTTCTACTTCGTCCTCGGGCCGCAGCAAGCGGTAGCGCGGGGACGGGAGCTGCCGGCGCTCGGGGCCGGGATTCAACGCCTCACCCCAATACCGCCGGTAGGGCACGCCATCGATCAAAGCGTCGCGCGACAGTTTGCGCAGGTTTCGTAGCAGATTGTTGCAGGAATCGAGATCGCCTGGGTAGATCAATAACACCCGCGAATCGTCGAACATTGTCATGCGAACGATCAGCGGCGAGATCCAGCCGGTGCGATCAAGCCTGCGGACATCCATCCACGGAACGCGCCGATGGCCGATAGCCAGGAACTCTTGGTGGATTTCAATTGCCGGGCGAAAAGCCAGAACCGCCAGGAGGGCTGAGCTGACGAGGAAGAGTACGCCGGGGATGAACGCGGGCGCCCATTGCAGGCCAAGCCATCCCGATAAAAACGCAAGTGCCAGACCCGTGATCGCGAAGTAGAGGTAATGGCGAGCCGGCACGTAGCGAGTCATGAAAAGCCCCGACACTTTTAGCCTAACTCCGGCCCGCCTCGCTCGTCAATTCATTCTGACGAAGCGGAATCCACGCCAGCCATAATGCACTCCGCTCCACAGGGTTACCGCGGCTGTGGGCCACACCAAAGATTGGGCGAGCGTGTGAAGCTGGGGCGAAATCACGGCATTCTGCAGCATAAAAGTGATGGCGCAGACGATTTGAACCAGCGTGCTGACTTTTCCCCAGACGGTGGGTTGAAGCTGGCGGAAATCTGTGAATAGCAGCGCGATTCCCGACGACAGCAGAAGGAGAATGTCGCGGCCGAAGATCACCATCACCAACCACCAGGGCACGCTGCCTGCGATGGCGAGCGCAAGATACACACCGCTCAACAAGAGTTTATCGGCGATGGGATCGAGATAGGCGCCGATGGAGGTCACCTGGCCAAAACGTCGCGCGAGCACGCCATCGAGACCGTCCGTCAGGGCGGCACATGCGAATAAGAGGAGCGCGGAAGTGTGCCGGGCTCCGAGAATCGCTGAAAAGACAAACGGCGCCAGCAGCAGGCGGGCGAGGGTCAGCAGATTGGGGATGCTAGCCAGAGAGCGCATGGGTTGAAGCGCACATGCCTAATGATCATGCCCGCCGTGGGCGTGGTGATGCACGTGGGTGTGGGATTGCTGGGAGACGTGGGCGTCGACGAGGTCTCGCCGTTCGGGCGCCGCCAAATGCCGTTCGAGCCATGAGACCACATCCGGCAAGCCGCTCCCATCCTTCAGGTTTGTAAAGACGAAGGGTCTGCTCCCGCGCATCTTGTGCGCGTCGCGATCCATCACCTCGAGCGAGGCTCCAACGTACGGCGCGAGATCGATCTTGTTGATGACCAGCAGGTCCGACCGCGTAATCCCCGGGCCGCCCTTGCGCGGGATTTTGTCCCCGCCGGCCACGTCGATGACGTAAACCGAAACGTCGACCAGCTCCGGGCTGAACATGGCGGCCAGGTTGTCGCCGCCGCTTTCGACAAAGATCAGCTCGAGCCCCGGGAGTTTCGATTCGAGGTCGGCAATCGCTTCCAGGTTCATGGATGCGTCTTCGCGAATGGCGGCATGCGGGCAACCGCCGGTTTCGACGCCGCGGATCCGCTCCTCGGGCAGGGTGCCCTGGCGGATCAGGAACTCGGCGTCTTCCTTGGTGTAAATATCGTTGGTCACGACGCCGACGCTGTAACGCGGTGCCAGCTCGCGGGTGAGACAGTCCACCAACGCGGTCTTTCCGCTACCCACGGGTCCGGCCACGCCTACACGAAAGGCTCGCATCGCACCCAGGTTAGAACAAGAAATAGCGTTGCGCCAATGGCAGCACGCTTGCGGGTTCGCAGGTTAGGAGTTCGCCATCGGCGCGGACTTCATAGGTTTCGGGATCCACCTCGAGCTTCGGCGTAGCGGAGTTGTGAACCATGTCCCGCTTACCGATACGCCGGCAGTTCTCGACGGCGACGGCACGCTTTGCAAGGCCGATCTTCTGCGGCACGCCTGCTTCGAGCGCTGCTTTGGAGACAAAAGCCAAGCCAGTGGAACCGATGGCGCGCGCGAATGAGCCGAACATGGGGCGATAGAACACCGGCTGCGGCGTGGGGATGGAGGCATTGGCGTCGCCCATGACGCTCCACGCAATGAATCCGCCTTTGACGACCATTTCGGGTTTCACCCCGAAGAACGCGGGCTTCCACAGGACAAGATCGGCGAGTTTGCCCGGTTCGATTGACCCCACGTGCGCGGCGACGCCGTGAGTGATGGCCGGATTGATGGTGTACTTGGCGACGTAGCGTTTCACGCGCGCGTTGTCGTTGCGGCTGGAATCGCCGGCCAGAGGGCCGCGCTGCACCTTCATCTTGTGCGCGGTTTGCCAGGTGCGCGTCACCACCTCGCCGATGCGGCCCATGGCCTGGGAGTCGCTCGACATCATGCTGAACACACCGAGATCGTGAAGAATATCCTCAGCGGCAATGGTCTCCGGGCGGATGCGGCTTTCGGCAAAAGCGACATCCTCGGGAACCTGCGGGTTCAGATGGTGGCAGACCATCAGCATGTCGAAGTGCTCGTCGATGGTGTTGACCGTAAATGGCCGCGTGGGATTGGTCGACGACGGCAGCACATTGGGCTGCGCGGCGATGCGGATGATATCCGGCGCGTGGCCGCCTCCGGCGCCTTCGGTGTGATAGGTGTGGATGGTGCGGTCGCCGATGGCTCGGATGGTGTCCTCGACGAAGCCGGCTTCGTTAATGGTATCGGTGTGGATAGCGACCTGGACGTCGTACTGGTCCGCCACCTTCAGGCAGGTGTCGATGGCCGCAGGAGTGGTGCCCCAATCTTCATGCAGCTTCAGTCCGCAGGCGCCGCCCTCGATCTGTTCGGCGAGCGGCAGAGGCGTGGCGGTGTTCCCCTTTCCAAGAAATCCGAAGTTCATGGGCCAGGCTTCGGCCGCTTCCAGCATGCGCTGGATGTTCCATGCGCCGGGCGAGCACGTGGTGGCATTAGTTCCCGTAGCGGGGCCGGTGCCGCCGCCGATCATCGTGGTGACACCGTTCGAAATCGCTTCGAAGATCTGCTGCGGAGAGATGAAATGGATGTGCGTGTCTAGTGCACCGGCGGTCACGATCAGGTTTTCACCCGCGATCACCTCGGTAGCCGAGCCGATCACTAAATCGGGATCCACGCCGGCCATCGTATCCGGGTTGCCGGCTTTGCCGACCTTGACGATGCGGCCGTCGCGAATGCCGATGTCACCTTTCACGATTCCCCAGTGATCGATGATCAATGCATTCGTAATTACCAGGTCGAGCGCGCCGTGTGAGCCTTCGCGAGTAGCCGTGCTGCTCTGGCCCATACCGTCGCGAATCACCTTGCCGCCGCCAAAAGTCACTTCGTCGCCATAGGTGGCGAAGTCGCGCTCCACTTCGACGATCAGCTCGGTGTCGGCCAGGCGGACGCGATCCCCTTTGGTCGGGCCGTACAGATCGACATACGTGCGGCGGGGAATTTCGAGGCTCATTTGCGCTCCAAGGGTCCGGTCACGCGTCCATTGTGGCCATACACCACGCGCGCGCCGGCAAGTTCCACCAGCGTGACCTCTTTCTCTTCGCCGGGTTCGAATCGTGACGCTGTGCCGGCGGCGATGTTGAGGCGCATGCCATAGGCTTTGGGACGATCGAACTGGAGGGCGCTGTTGACCTCAAAGAAATGAAAATGGCTGCCGACCTGCACGGGGCGATCGCCCGCGTTCTTCACCAGTAGAGACACGGTTCGGCGGCCTGCATTGGCGTTCAGGGCGTTGTTTTCGAGGAAGTATTCACCAGGCTTCATGGCTATCTCACTGGATCGTGTACGGTGACCAATTTTGTCCCGTCCGGAAAGGTGGCTTCCACTTGCACTTCGTGCAGCATCTCCGCGATGCCATCCATCAGATCATCGCGCCGCAGGATTTTGGTCCCCAGCACCATGATGTCGGCGACGTTTTTGCCGTCGCGGGCGGCTTCGAGAATCTCGGACGAAATGATGGCGACCGCCTCCGGATAATTCAGCTTGAGGCCGCGCGCCTGGCGCTTGCGTGCCAATTCCGCGGCAACAAAGATGAGGAGCTTTTCCTGCTCTCGAGGAGTGAGATGCAACCGATCCTCCCTGGAACCTCAGTAGATCTTGCGAGGAATTACGGCGTCCTGGCCGTAGAGCGCCTGCTTCGCAACACGCCAGAATCCAACCAGACCGCTGGAAATGTCGCGACTGTTTTGACTGAGCGCCCGGACCACGAGGCCATGCGCTGGAAGTCTTCCGAGGCCCCATATTATCACAGGTGAACTGAGCTTCCGGCCCAGTTCTTGAAGCTGTTTCTCGAGGTCGCGCCACGTGCCCTCGCTTGTCCCGGCGCGGCAGATGAAGAAGGATGAGAAGTAGCGGTACGGTCCAAGGCGTGCCGGAGATGCAAGCGGCCTTGCCAGCGGATCGAGATGGCAGTGCTCGATGGCAACGGGAATTCCCGTAGCGCGCAAGGCAAACCGGAAGTCGAGGGCATCATAGGAGAAAACTTCGCCGCGAGCTTCGCGTCCTGGGGCCACCGTTTCCCACCAGAACATTCCAGCCCCGTCTTCGAGATTCACGACCGTATTCTGCCGGAAGCGGGAGCCCGCGAAGGGGATGAGGGGATCGGGCAGGTACTCGAGCAACGCTCGCTCTCTGATGAGAACATGAGCTGAGAATTCGGCGGCGCTGGATCCCGCGCGGCTGCGATACAGACGCGTAGCTCCGGTTGAGGTAACTTGCGCGCGGGCACGCGGGCCGATTTCCAGATCGAGCGAGAGCCGGTCGCCGGCCAGGACGCCACCCGAAAGATTGTGTACGTGGGCCAGCGCGGCGCCGCCTTCCAGGTGGAAGGCGCGCACGACTTTCAACGGCTGCCGCTGTTCGGCCACGTGCAGTAACGTGCGCCCTGTTGCGGCGTCGTATTCGAACTGAAGCGACAGGCGGCCGTCCGGATGTTGCATAGGATCAACTGATAAACAACCGGGTGCCGAGAGCCACGTGGCGCATGGAGGCAATCTCAACCAGCGGAGTAAACGAGCAAGCCGCGTCGGGATCGGCGCTCTCGCTGGCGCGCGCGGATTCGAGAATCGCGGGTTTCAGGTCCCACAGCAGGCGCGCGGCGCGCTGCTGTCCAAGCGGCATCAGGCGCTGGCAGGCCGAGACCAAAGCGTTCACCGTCTGTTGCAGATAGACCGCGGCCGCCAGCTCTTCCTCTACGCGCAAAAGCCGGCTGACGTAACCGAATGCCGTGGCGTAATGCGCTTCGCCCCCCGGATCTGCGCCGTTTTCGAGGGACAGGAAGAGTTGCAGGAATCGCCGGCCAAGGGTGAGGCTGGCAGTTCGGCTTTCCGGCGCCGGTTTTCGCGCGCTGAGCTGCTGATTGAGCGCAGTCCATCCCGAGCCCATCAGACGATGCGACGCACGGCAGAACGCCGCTTCCAATACGCCCGTCTCCTGCAAATAATCGCGCAGAAAACAGGGCAGGGAATCCGCGTCCAGCTTCTCTTCCGCCACCAAAGTTTCAAGGCCGAAGGAATGCGCAGCGCTGCCGATGGGCAGGGCGCTGTCCGCCAGTTGCAACAGCTTCAGGAGCTGCATGGGATCAGTAGGTTCGTTTTTTGGATTGTTGGTCAAAGAGTCGAAAGAGCGCGACGGCTTCATCGCGCAGAAAATCGGTCACGATCTCAACCGGACTGTGGCTCAGCTCCTTCAATTGCATATTGGGAATCTCAAGCTCGTGAAACCCGCTGCGCAGCGCGTCCTGGATATTCGCGCCGTAAACAATCTTCGAAATTCTCGCCCAGTGGCAAGCCGAAAAGCACATGGGGCAAGGCTCACAGGTCGAGTAGATCACACACCCGGAAAGATCAATCGATGACAGCTTCCGGCAGGCTTCGCGAATGGCGTGAATCTCCGCGTGCGCGGTGATGTCGGTGGTTTGCCAGACGGTGTTGTGTTCGCAGCTTACCACTCGGCCCTCCCGTTCGATGCAGGCGCCGAACGGGGTCTGTCCGGAGGCGATGCCCTCTCTCGCCTTCACGATCGCCAGACGCATGAAATCCGCATCAGTCAAATGTCGAATGTATCACTTTGCGGCGTTTGAGAGCTCGCCCGCAGCGACGTTTAGAATCGGGTAGTTGGGCCAGTCTTTGTAATCGAAGTGCCACCACTCGGCGTCGTAGACGGTGAAGCCTTCGTCTTGCAAGGCGCGGCGCAACAGGCCGCGGTGCCAGCGGGCAAGGGAGGATCCGCCGGGATACTCCGGGTATGCGCGCGCCGACATCTCGTCGTACTGGCTTACCACCTCGACTGGTTTGCCGGTCTTCAGCTGGTACAAGGTCAGGTCCACGGCGCATCCGCGATTGTGGCGCGAGCCTTGGCTTGGGTCGGCGACGAAGATGCGCTTGTCGGGCGGCGTTCCGTCCCAGAACATTTTCGTCACGTACCAGGGCCGGTAGGAGTCGTGGATGAGCAGGCCATACCCCATGGTCTTGAGTTTGTGATGCGCGCGCAGTAAGGCTTCGGCTGCGGGACGTTGCAGGAACGCCCGGGCCTGCGGATAAAAAACAGTGCGCATGAAATTGTTCGTCGTGGCGTAACGAATGTCGAGCTTGATGGTGGGGTCGAGTGATGTCAGTTCCACCAGGTCCGGGGGCCGGAAAGTGCCCGTTTCGCGCGGCGGTGTCGCGGCCAAAGCGTTGCGCCGCAACTCTTCGACCGGCTCGAGCGGTTGAATGTGGAAGCTCTCCAGCTCCTCGCCCGAAATCTTGCGCCGGTCGAACACGACTCCGCCGCTCAACACGGCCTGTGTGGCGTGGCCATCGGAGTCGCGGTGAAATGCCAGCGTCTCCCCGTCGTAGAGGCCCCAATCGGGAAATCGAAAAACGTCGGGCGAGATTTCTACGAGCGGATAGTAGTCGTACCATTCGATCAGCGCCGTTAGCTTGCCTTGCTTTTCGAGAATGTAGAGCGTGTTATGGTCCCAGCCATACTCGCCGACGAGACCGCGCAAGCGTTCGACCGCCGGCGCGGGTTTGGACGCGGGTACGCGCTTCAAGTGATCCCTGTCGGTCGCCACGGTGCCGTTCTCCGGAACGATCCGGAGGCCGTAGCCGAGCTTGCCATCCGTGATGAGTACGTCGCCCGCCGCTCGCAATTCGATACGCTTGCCGCCTCTCACCGACAAATAGTAGAGCTTGCCGCTGAACTCGTGGAGGTCGATGGCCTTCGCGCCTTCGCCGTAGCGGCCATCCAGCTTGCGCGCGAGTGCAGGATCGACCGGCTTGGTGATTTCGATTGCGGGAAGCGGCTTTCCGGCGCGCACCGCCAGCATGAGCCGCAGGGCCTCGCGTGCGATGTGATTCACGACGGCGTTCGAGCTGTCTTTCGTCGTGACCGCGACCACGCCCAGCTTGTCGTCCGGCAGAGCGGCAAGCTCGGTCGCAAAGCCGTAGATCGCGCCGCCGTGGCGCACCATGCGGCGGCCCGCAAAGGTCGTGAGGCGAAAGCCGATGCCGAATTCGGTTTTCTCGCCCGGTTTGGCAAACTGCGGCTGCCACATCTCATCGAGCGTCTCGGGTTTGAGCACCTGCCCGTGCTGACCTTTGCCGCGAGCAAACAGAATACTGAGAAAATGTCCTAGGTCCACCACGCTGGTATAGAGACAGCCTGCGGGCCCGATTCCGAGCTGGAATGACGGCGCCTCGAACGTGCGGCCCTCGTAAGTCCACAGGTAGGCTTTGGCAGCGTTGTGCATCAGCCTTGGCTCGGGCTCGAATGCGCTGTCCGTGAGTCCCATCGGCTGGAGCACGGCCTGTTTCAAATATCTGGCGTAAGGCATTCCTTTGAGGTGCTCAAGGACATAACCCGCCACCGTGATCGCAGCATTCGAATACTTGGTATGTGTTCCCGGAGCGTAGACCAGCGTGGTCGAATTGAGGCTTGCCACAGTCCGGGCGAGCGACGGCTCAGTGGGGTCGAAGTAGTGGCCCACCGGCGGCTCGCGTACCAGGCCCGAGCGGTGCGACATCAGCTCGCGCAAGGTGATCGGCTTCCCGAATGGATTTTTCGGCTGGAAATCGGGCAGGTACTGAGTGACCGGCGCATCGAGACCCAATTCGCCGCGCTCGACCAGTTGCATGATGCCGATGTCGGTAAACAGCTTCGACACGGATCCGGCGCGATAGACGGTCTCGGCGCTGGCGGGGACTTTCAGGTCTGGGTCGGCAAATCCGAATCCTTGCGCCCAGACGATTTGTTGATCGTCTACCAGCGCAATCGAGAGGGCGGGAAGCTGTTTGTCCGCCAGTTCGTGCTGGATGAACGGTTGGAGCGAGCGCGCGACCGCGGCGTAATCGCTGCTCGGTGCGATGTTGCCGGATGCGGCCCAGGCGAGAGAAACCGAGAGAACCGAGACCGCGAAACGGTGCATGCGGCCTATTCTTAGGTCCTCACTTTTTCAAGAAGACGTCCACGCGCGTGGGCGCGACGTCGAGCCGGTCGATGTTGTGGCTGAGTTCGAAGGGCTCGCCCACCTTGGCCTCGGGATAGTACGGCAGCAGGTAGTTGTGGATCAGGTAATCCAGCATACGCCCTTCGATGGTGATGCCGGCAATCGCCACGCTTTGCACGTTGACCGTCGCGCGGCCGGCGGCTGATTCGATGCGCGCGGTCACCGCGACGGGATGCTCACCCTGCAGCATCTGGCGCATGAGCCACCCGGGCGGTTTGCCTTGCGCGCTGCGTAGCTTGACGAAGTCGATCAGCGCCGTGCCGGTGGCTATCCCCGCGCCGAGCTCGAGTTTCGGCTCGCGCACTCCGTCTGGCACGACTTTTGGAAGTTCCTGTTCCACGTAGGCATTCAGCTCGCGTTGGCTCAGCGTCACTCTGGAACCCGCCCGGAGACGATCATTTTCGATGAGATCAAATTTCCGCTGGCAGGAAGCGTAGTCTGAGCGGGCGCTGTAAACCAGCAGAGGTAGAGCGAGAAGCGCCAGCGGCCAAAATCGCCTCATGCTTCATTATACGGGCGGGTGGCGTTGCCTGTTTCGAGCCAAGTGCGCGTTGTATATTGTTGGGACAAGGAGGCCGGCGTCATGATCTGCAATCCGAATAATGCCGCGGAATTTACAGGTAGCCTCCGCGCCGGACTTCCCGTGGACGTGAATGGCAAATGAGCTCGATCGTTCCACGATCCGATGATCGGGCCGAAGAACCACTGGTCACTGATCTGGCCGATTTTCTGCTTCAGTTGGATGAAATCGAAGCCGATGGCGAGAAGCTGCTCTCGGATTTGACCGAAGATCAGGTTCACTGGTCGCCGGTGGCGTCGCGGTGGTCCGTCGCGCAGTGCCTGGTACATCTGAACATTATTGGACGGCGTTATCTTTCCGCCCTCGATGAAACGATCGAGCGCGCCAACAGGGAGAATCTTGTGGGCCGCGGCCCTTTCCGCTACGGTTTCGTCGAGCGCTGGATTGCGCACGCCACCGAGCCGCCGCCCGGCGTCCGGCTGAGGACGCCAGCGTCAGCCCGGCCCCCCGACGATCAGCCGCTGGTAGGAGTCCGCGTCAATTTCCATCTGGTACAGGACGAACTGCGAACGCGCGTTCGCGCCGCGAATGGCCTCGACCTGGCCCGGGCAAAAGTCACCTCACCGTTTGTGAAATCCCTCAAGATGGGACTCGGTCCATGTTTCGCGTTTCTGCTCGCGCACGAGCGCCGTCATTTGTGGCAGGCGTGGCGGGTGCGCAGGCATGAGACGTTCCCGCCCGCCTAGGGGTCACTCCGCCGGCGCGTAATAACCCCGGCGCCAGGAGGCGTGAACCGTAGGGTGATTAACCTGCACTCGCACCCGGCGAAAGCGGCCGTCGTTCTGCGCATTGGTGGAGTAGTAGCCCAGCAGGTACTGGCTCCGGAGATCCCGGCTCAGTTTCTCCATCGCCTCCGGCAATTCTTCCAATTTCCGGACCCGAATCATTCTGCCGCCCGCTTCGTCGGAGATTTTCTCCAGGAACCGTCCGCCTTGAAACATTCCGATCTGCAGGCCGATGGAATAAATGCGTACGTCGGATTCCCGGACCAAGTCCCTGATTTCGGGCGCTGAGTAGCGGCTGTTGTTGTCGCCTCCGTCGGAGAGGACGAGCAACGCTTTGCGAGAATTCCGCGCGGTTTTCATTTTCTGAATGCCCAGATAGATAGCGTCATGGAGCGCCGTCCAGCCTTTCGGGCGTATGGAATGCAGCCAACCTGAGATCTCGCGCGTATCGTCGGTGAAACCCGTGATCAACGTGGGCTTGTCGCTGAACCGCACCAGGAGAAATTCATCGCCGGGCAGCGAGGTCTGAAAAAACTGGTCGACCGCCGCGACAGACGTTTCGATCTTGTCGCGCATGCTGCCGCTCGCGTCGAAGATCAGTCCCACCGACGCCGGCGCCTCCTCCCCGGACAGGTAGACGATCTTCTGCTCCACGTCGTCTTCAAACAGGCGGAAATCGTTCGGGCGCAGGCCTGCAACGGGACGGTCCCACGGATCGGTCACCGTGACGGAGATCTGCACTACTTTCACATCCAGGCGGATGGAAGCCGATTTTTGTGTGGCGGAATTCGGCTCCACCGGTGTGCGCGGCGTAATCGACACCCTGGGTTCGCTCGGCCGCTCGATCTCATCCGAAAGACCGATCCCGATCCAGCAGGTCATCAAAACGGTGCCAACACAGCAGGTGTTCAGAAAAAATCGATGGAAGGCAAACGGCATGTATTCCCCGAGTCCGGTCGCATTGCTGCCGGAAACTGTCGAAACATTATACGGTGGCCAAAAGGATTTTTGCGACTCTTTTTTAGGCCGAACGGCCGGCGGCGTCAGCCTGCGTGGCGCGTTCCAGCCGCCAGCCGGCGGCCATGGGAACGAGCAAAGAAACAGCGGCAAGCGACCAGATCGCTGCGCCCCGCGGAACCATCATCGCCGCTCCTGTGCGAAACGCGATCAGCCAGGAGAGTGTGATCACCGCTCCCGTGAGGCATGCGATCCATCTTTCGCGGGCTGCGCTGCGCGTACAGGCGGCCTGAATGGCCACCACCAGCGGCGGCGCAACGATCAAGTCCGCCAGGTAGTGTTCACCCAAGCCGAGCGTCGCTAGCGCAGTCAGAACCAGGTAGGCCGTCGCAAGCAGTCTGATCCACCAGGCGCGATTTCGCGTATTCCAGAACAGCAGCAACATCCAAGCCACATGCAGGGAAGGCATCGCGTTGCGCGGCACTGCTTGCATCGGCGCCGGGCTGGTGGCGAGACCCACGACGCTTGGAACGGCGTAAGGGAACTGTTTTGGGAACAGGTAAATGGGCCCTGCCGCGGGACACACCTGGTACAGAAGAAAGCCGACGATGCCGAGCGACACTGCCATCCACAGCAGATCGGCTGTTTCGTGCACGCGGTTCTGCCGGTCTCTCCAGCGCAGCCACATGCATGCCACCATGCCCAGGGGCAGGCTGTTGTAAGCGTAAGCGCACGCCAGAAACAAAGATGCGTGCGCGCGAAACAGTCTTCCGATCACCCAGCTTGGCGGTCCGCCGAATTTGTAGTCGACGGCGTACAGCAGCCGGTCGTAAGTGAGGGGCGTAAACCGAATGGCCAAAGCCACCGCCGCGATAGAGCAGATGCACAAGAGCGGGATCAGGCTCGCTTCGCGCAGAACCTCGAAATGCGATCGCTTTGCGGCAGGCGGTGCAAAGATCCACTTACAAGAAAGCAATAGCAGACTTCCCATGCCGAGAAATCCGCCGGCGACGCCGATCGTGCGCCCCCAATAGTCACCCACTTTCCCATGAAGTAGAAAGTAGATGCCGGCGAAGACCGCGGCAGACGCGAGGGTCAGGAGCAGCTCTCGGCGGGTCGGCCGTGTCGCCAGATGGATGCCGAAGGCGCCCATAAGCGCGAACGCTATATAAGCCGCCTCGCCGACGCGAAAGGTCGCCGCCATAAACACAAGGATCCCAGCCACGCACAGCGCCTGAATCAACAGAAGCACGGTCTCTGTACGAGTCGTAGCAGCGGGGGCCGGGCGTGCTGACGAAGGACGCCGGTTCCACTCCGCATTGCGCGGGATATGGATCGAGCCATTCGCGGATTCAGCGTCCGGTGTGGCTCGCGAGCGATACATCGCGTCTTCGCGATCGCCGCTCGTGGGAGCTGATCGGCTCATACAAGATCAGCGTACACGTTCTTTTCGCCGCTGGATGATATCGAAAGTTAACTCATTTTCGCTGGCGGTCATCCGGAGATTACGGGAGGGAGCCCGGGGTCAGGTGTGTGCTTCAGAGTTCCAGGCACGTATGGTCAGCAAAGAATCGACATATTGTTGGAGGACCTGCAAACGCTCGGCCGGCGTCAAGGACAGCATCCAGCGGATCAGCGTCAAATCGACGCCGTCGTCGGAATAGGCGCGTGGGTCAGATCGCGCGTTGCCAGCAGGGTACATTCAACGCATAGGATATCAAGGAGAAGCCATCTACCCTAACTTCGTCTGCTCTTTCAGATACTGATCCACACCCTGAGCGGCCTTGCGGCCTTCCGCAATCGCCCAAACCACCAGGGACTGTCCCCGCCGCATGTCGCCGGCGGCGAACACGCCGGGCACCGACGACATATAGTTCTCGTCGGTGGCGACGTTACCGCGCGGGTCGAGCGCAACGCCGAGCTGCTCGATCATCCCGTGGCGCACCGGGCCGAGAAAACCCATCGCCAGCAACACCAGGTCCACATCCATGGTGAACTCGGTGCCGGGTACTGGCTCGAATTTGGGTGCTGGACCAACGCGTACCGCATGCAACTGCTTCACATGGCCGTTCTCGTCGCCGGTGAATCTGGTGGTGGCGACGCTCCACTCACGAATGCCGCCTTCTTCGTGGGCGCCCTCGGTGCGCAGTTGCATGGGCCACAGCGGCCAGGGCGTGAGCGGCGAGCGTTCCTTCGGCGGCATCGGCAGAAGCTCGAATTGATGCACCGAAATCGGCTTCTGGCGGTGGGTAGTGCCGAGACAATCGGCGCCTGTGTCGCCGCCGCCGATGATCACCACCCGCTTGCCCGTTGCCAGGATCTGGCTTGGCACCGTGTCGCCTTCGCAGACCTTATTCTGCTGTGGCAGGAACTCCATGGCGAAATAGATGCCCTGTAGCTCGCGTCCCGGCACCTTCAAATCGCGCGAATGTTCGGCCCCGCCCGAGAGCAGGATGGCGTCGAACTGCTTGCGCAGATCCTCGACCGGCACATTGTGGCCGACATGCGAATTCGGCTTGAACTCGACACCTTCGGCGGACATCTGCTCGATGCGGCGGTCGATGAGATGTTTCTCCATTTTGAAATTGGGGATGCCGTAGCGCAACAGACCGCCGATACGATCGCTCTTTTCAAAGATCGTGACCCAGTGGCCGGCACGCGCCATTTGCTGCGCGGCCGCGAGTCCTGCGGGGCCGGAGCCCACCACCGCCACGCGCTTGCCGGTCCGGACAGCGGGAGGCTCGGGACGAATCCAGCCCTGCCCGAACGCGTAATCGATGATGGTTTTCTCGATCTGTTTGATCGTGACCGGCGGCTCGTTGATTCCGAGCACGCACGCGGCTTCGCACGGGGCGGGGCAGATGCGGCCCGTGAACTCCGGAAAGTTGTTGGTGGAGTGGAGCACGCGGATGGCCTCGCGCCAGCGGCCGCGATACACCAGATCGTTCCAGTCGGGAATGATGTTGTTCAACGGGCAGCCGGTGTGGCAGAACGGCACGCCGCAATCCATGCAGCGCGCGCCCTGTTTCCGCAGCTTGTCCTCGGGAAAATCGAGATAGATCTCGAACCAGTCGTTGACGCGTTCACTTACGGGCCGCCGCGTGGGCATCTCCCGTGTGAATTCTATGAAGCCGGTATCTTTACCCATGCCGTTTTACCCGCGGCGTTTCAAGCCAAAACGTACTGACGGGGAGACTGGGAGACAAGGTGACTGCGAGATAAGGCTCAGTAGCAGCTCGTCTCCCCATCTCCCCATCTCCCCATCGGCTTCTATCCACGCGCCACCTGCTGCTGCGGCTCCCGTTGAGGAGGCACAAATGCCGGATCCATCTGCCGCGGAATTCCCAGCACCCGCTTGTATTCGTGCGGGAAAACCTTTACAAACTTCGCCAGCATCGTGCTCCAGTTGTCAAGGATCCACACCGCGCGCGGGCTTCCGGTGTGCTCGAAGTGCTTCGCGATCAACCCGTGCAGAAGCTCGATGTCGGCCGCTTCCATCACCGGCTCCAGATCCACACCGGCGCGGTTGCAACGCTTTTCCGCGAAATCGCCCCGTTCATCGAGAACATAAGCGATGCCTCCGCTCATACCGGCGGCGAAGTTGCGGCCCGCTTTGCCGAGCACCACCACGAGTCCCTTAGTCATGTACTCGCAACCATGGTCGCCCACGCCTTCGACCACCGCGGTTGCGCCGGAATTGCGGACCGCGAAGCGCTCACCCGCCATGCCGTTGAAATACGCCTCGCCGCTGGTGGCGCCGTACAGCGCCACGTTGCCGATCAGAATGTTCTCTTGCGGCAGGAACGTGGAAGCACGGGGTGGATAAATAATCAGCTTGCCGCCCGACAGTCCCTTGCCGGTGTAATCGTTCGAGTCGCCTTCGAGCATCAGCGTGACCCCTTTGGCGAGAAACGCGCCGAAGCTCTGGCCCGCCGAGCCGCTAAATTGGAAACGCACGGTGTCCTCAGGCAGGCCCGCCGAGCCGTAGCGTCGCGCAATCGCGCCACTCAGCATGGCGCCCACCGTGCGATGCACATTGCGGATGGGGAGCTTGATTTCGATGGGCGTCTGGTTTTCAAGCGCTTCACGCGCGTGGTCGATCAACTTGTAGTCCAATGCCTGGTTGAGGCCGTGGTCCTGCGCCTGGATTTTGCGGCGCGCCACGCGGATGGGCATGGGCGGATTGTAGAGAATCGACGAATAATCGAGCCCCCGCGCCTTCCAGTGCTCCACCGTCGCCCGCATATCCAGCATGTCCACGTGGCCGATCATCTCGTTCACCGTGCGGAAACCAAGCTGCGCCATGATCTGCCGCAACTGCTCGGCGATGAAGAAGAAGAAATTGATCGCGTGCTCGGGCTGGCCCTGAAACTTCTTGCGCAGCTCGGGATCCTGCGTCGCGATGCCCACCGGACAGGTGTTGAGGTGGCACTTGCGCATCATGATGCACCCCAGCGCCACCAGCGGTGCTGTGGAGAAGCCGAATTCCTCCGCGCCCAGCAGCGCCGCAATGGCCACGTCGCGGCCCGTTTGCAGCTTGCCGTCAGTCTGCACCGTGATGCGGCCCCGCAGGTCATTCATCACCAGCACTTGCTGTGTTTCCGCGAGGCCAAGTTCCCAAGGGATGCCGGAGTGCTGGAGCGAAGTGAGCGGCGACGCGCCGGTGCCCCCGTCATGGCCGCTGATGAGAACCACATCCGCGTGTGCCTTGGCGACTCCCGCGGCGACGGTGCCCACGCCGACCTCGGCCACCAGCTTGACCGCGATGCGCGCCTTCGGGTTCACATTTTTCAGATCGTAAATCAACTGCGCCAGGTCTTCGATCGAGTAGATGTCGTGATGCGGCGGCGGCGAAATCAGGCCCACTCCGGGTATCGAGTGCCGGACGCGGGCGATGATTTCATCCACCTTATGGCCGGGAAGCTGGCCGCCTTCACCGGGCTTTGCGCCCTGCGCCATCTTGATCTGCAGCTCATCGGCGTTCACCAGGTAGTTGGTGGTGACGCCGAACCGGGCCGAGGCCACCTGCTTGATCGCGCTGCGCCGCCAGTCGCCGTTCGCATCCTTCTGGAACCGCGCCTCGTCTTCGCCGCCTTCGCCGGTGTTGGACTTTCCCCCGATGCGGTTCATGGCGATGGCCAGCGTCTCGTGCGTTTCCTTGCTGATGGAGCCGAACGACATGGCGCCGGTGGCAAAGCGCTTGACGATTTCTTTCGCCGGCTCCACCTCATCGAGCGGCACCGGATGGCCCTTCTTGAACTCCATCAGCCCGCGCAGCGTGCAGAGTTGCTGGTTCTGCTTGTCGATCAAGTCGGCATATTCCTGGAACGTCTGAAAGCTCGATTGCTGCACGGCGTGCTGCAGTTTCGACACCGTGAGCGGATTGTACAGGTGATATTCGCCGCGGACGCGGTATTGATAGTTGCCGCCCACGCCCAGTTCCGTATCGAACTCGGTGACCGGACCCACCGCATGTTCATGCTTGCGGCGCGCTTCTTCCGCCAGCACGTCCAGGCCCACGCCTTCAATGCGCGAAGCCGTGCCGGTGAAATATTTGTCCACCAGTGATTTGTTCAGCCCGATGGCTTCGAACACCTGTGCGCCGCGATAGCTTTGCAGCGTCGAGATCCCCATTTTGCTGGCGACCTTGAGCAGCCCCTTGTTGATCGACTTCAGATAGTTCTTGAGCGCCTTCTCGAAGGTGACCCCTTCGGGCAGCAGGCCGTTGTTGGCCATGTTCTCCAGGGTCTCGATGGCCAGGTACGGATTGACCGCGCTCGCGCCGTAGCCAATCAGCAGGCAGAAGTGCATCACCTCGCGAGGCTCGCCCGATTCGATGATCAGCGCCACCTGTGTGCGCGTCTTTTCGCGGACCAGGTGGTTGTGCACGGCAGTGAGAGCGAGCAGGCTCGGAATCGGGGCATAATCCTCATCGACGCCCCGGTCCGAGAGAATGACTATGGTGTAGCCGCTCTTGATGGCTAGGGAAGCCCGGCGGCACAAGCCGTCGAGTGCGCGCTCGAGTTCTTTGGCGCCTCCGTCAGCCTCGTAAAGCGCGTTGAGCGTGGTGCACAGCAGATCGCCCTGCGACACACGGCGCAGCCGCTCCAGATCGCGGTTGGTCAGAAGCGGATGCGGCATACGCAGCGTGTGACAGTGCTTCGGCGTCTCGTCCAGGATGTTGCGCTCGGTCCCGATGTAGCTGATGAGCGACATCACCATCTCTTCACGGATGGGATCGATGGGCGGATTGGTCACCTGCGCGAAAAGCTGCTTGAAGTAGTTGAACAACGGCTGCGGCTTATCGGACAGACACGCCAGCGGCGTATCGATCCCCATGGAGCCCACCGGCTCTTCGCCCTTCGCCGCCATGGGCGCCATGAGGATGCGCAGATCTTCGTCGGTGTACCCAAAGGCGCGCTGCCGCATGAGCAGGGTTTCTGGATCGTAGCCATAGATGCGCGGCGGTTCGGGCAAATCGTGCAGGTGGATCTGGTTTTCCCGAAGCCACTGCGTATAAGGCTGCCGCGAGTAGAGGCGGCGCTTCAGCTCTTTGTCGGGAACGATCTCGCCGGCGACGGTATCGACCAGAAACATCTTGCCCGGTTGCAGCCGGCCTTTCATGCGGACTTCTTCGGGCTTGATCGGCAGCACGCCGGTCTCGGAAGCCATGACGACCAGGTCGTCGTGCGTGACCAGGTAGCGCGCCGGACGCAGGCCGTTACGGTCGAGCGTCGCGCCAATCACGCGGCCGTCGGTAAAAGCGATGGCCGCCGGTCCGTCCCACGGTTCCATCAGAGATGCGTGATATTCGTAGAACGCCTTCTTCTCCGGATGCATGTGCTCGTTCGAGGCCCAGGCTTCCGGAATGAGCATGGCCATGGCGTGCGGGATGTCGCGGCCCGCCAGGTACAGCAACTCGAGCACGTTATCGAAACTTGCCGAATCGCTGCCCCCGGGCGTCACGATGGGGAACAGCTTCTTGATGTCGTCGCCAAAAAGCGGCGAGGCTAAGATCGACTGGCGCGCGTACATCCAGTTCACGTTGCCCTTGAGCGTGTTGATTTCGCCGTTGTGCGCGATATAGCGGTACGGGTGCGCAAGCTGCCAGCTCGGGAACGTGTTGGTCGAGAACCGCTGGTGTACCAGGCACAGCGCGCTCATCACGTCAGGATCAGAAAGTTCTCCGTAGAACTTAGCGATTTGCGGCGCCAGCAGCAGGCCCTTGTAAACAATGGTCCGGCAGGATAGCGAGGGAACGTAGAAGAAGCTCTTGTCCGGTATCTCGGAGTTGGCGATCTCGGTCTCGGCGCGCTTGCGCACGACGTAAAGCTTGCGCTCGAGTTGGTCCTCGGTCATGTCCGGCCCGCGCCGGATGAAGATCTGCTCGATGTACGGCTGCGAATTGCGGGCTACGCGGCCGATGGCCGAGCCGTCGATCGGCGTGTCGCGCCAACCCAGCACGGTCAACCCTTCTTCCACCGCGATGCGTTCCAGAATGCCCTCGCACTGCAGGCGCTCTTGTTTTTCCACCGGAAGAAAGACCAGGCCGACGCCGTACTCGCCAGGCTCCGGGAGCGTGAAGCCGAGCGTGGCGCACTCGCGCGCGAAAAATTTGTGCGGGATCTGAATCAGCACGCCGGCGCCATCGCCGGTTTCCGGATCGCAGCCGCAGGCGCCGCGGTGGGTGAGATTGATCAGAACCTGGATGCCCTTGAGAATGATGTCGTGCGATTTCTGGCCTTTGATGTTGGCTACAAAGCCGATACCGCAGGCATCGCGCTCATTGGCCGGGTCGTAAAGCCCTTGGGGTGCAGGTAGACCTCTGCTCTGGGCGGGATCAATCATGAGTTTACATCTCCAACGGGGGAGTTGAATAAATATACCAACTAATGCATTATAAGGCAACAAAAATATACAACTCTATTGACATTAGCCAAGCTTATGTTATTCTCGTGACGTGCTCTTCGACAACCTCAAGCTTTTCCGTGATATAGCGCAGAACAAGAGCATCAGCCGCGGCGCAACATTGAATGAGATCAGTCAGTCTGCCGCAAGCCAATATATCCAGGAGATGGAGCGTCGCCTGGGGGTCACGCTGCTCGACCGCACCACGCGCCCTCTGGCCCTGACCCCTGGCGGCAAGCTCTTCTACGACCTTTGCCGGGATGCCCTGCGGCGCGAAGAGCAGTTTCAGGTGCAACTCGAAAACCTCAAAGGATTGGTGGGAGGAACGGTCCGAGTTGCTTCCATTTATTCCATCGGCCTTTCCGAGATGTCGCGTCTGCAAGAGGAATTCGCGGCCCGCTTTCCCAACGCACAGCTCCATGTGGACTATCTGCGGCCAGACAAGGTCTACGAAGCCGTGTTGGCCGATCAGGCTGACCTTGGCCTGGTGAGCTACCCGGTCGGCACGAAGGATCTTGCGGTGGTCCACTGGCGTGAGGAAGAAATGACCGTTGCCGCGCCACCTTCACATCCACTTGCGCAAAAAGCCGTGCTCGTGCTGGCGGATCTCGAAGGCCAGGACTTCGTTGGCTTTGACGAAGACCTCTCCATCCGCCACGAGTTGGACCGCTTCTTTCGAAGCCAGGGTATCGAAATCCGGATGGCCATGCAGTTCGACAACATCCAGATGATCAAGGAGGCCGTGGCCCTGGGCTCGGGCATCAGCATTTTGCCGGCGCGAACTATGCAGGCTGAAATCGCACAGGGGCGGCTGGTTTCCATTCCGCTGCATGCGCCCGAGCTGGTTCGGCCCGTCGGCATCGTGCATCGCAAGCGCAAGCGATTCAGCCATGCCGCGCAATCCTTTTTGGAATTGCTGCTGGAGCAGCCGGCGCCGGTGGGCCGCTAGCTGCCTTCCTTCTTCTTCGGCTCGGGTTTCGGCAGCTCTTTGCGCGGCAGCATTTCAGGCCGCACGGCCGCGTGGTACACCACCGACGCCATGATGCCCGCCGCCTGCATGAGGTCGGCCTGCTGCAGGTGATCGTAGACGTCCATGTTGGAATGATGCGTCCGCGTCGAGTATTCGAGAGGGTCCTGGATGAACTGGAAGCCGGGCAGGCCGACGGCGTCGAATGAGAGATGATCGGTGCCGCCCGTTTTGCGGATGGTCACGGTCGAAGCGCCCAGATCCTTGAAAGGCTCGAGCCAGGCTTCGAACACCGGCCGCATCATGTCGTTCTCCTGCAGATACACGCCGCGGATCTTGCCGCTGCCATTGTCGAGGTTGAAATAGCCCGCGAGCCTGGCGTGCTCGGGTTTCAACACCATGGTCTCGCGATCGGCGAAATGCTCCTTCACGTACGCCTTGGAGCCGAGCAGACCCTGCTCCTCGCCGGTCCAGAGCGCAATACGCACCGTACGCGGCATCTCGAGCTTCAGCGTTTTCAGGATGCGGATGGCCTCGATCGTGGCCGCGCAGCCGGCGGCGTTATCCGTCGCCCCCGTGCCGCCCGTCCAGGAATCGAGGTGCGAGCCGAGCATCACGACTTCGTCTTTCTTGCCGGAGCCCGGAATCTCAGCGATCACGTTGAACGAATCCGTGTCCGCGCTCTCCATGCGGTTCTCGATATCGAACTCCAAGGTGACCGGAATCTTTTTCTCCATCAGGCGCGCGATGCGGTCGTAATGTTCCAGCGTCAACGCCACCGCGGGCGGCGGCACCACGTCTTTCGATTCCTGATTTCCCGCGGCAGTCGCGAACACCGTTCCGCCATCGGTTCCCGATCCGGGGATCAAAGTCAGCCGCGCGCCCTCATCGACTAGGAATTGATTGA
Organism: Terriglobia bacterium; assembly: GCA_020073305.1. Taxonomy (GTDB): domain Bacteria; phylum Acidobacteriota; class Terriglobia; order Bryobacterales; family Bryobacteraceae; genus QHXW01. The sequence goes on along the minus strand of JAIQFK010000014.1, from coordinate 26,314 downwards.
CCTTGTTGCGCCACTTTCGCGCGGCGTCGCGATCGAACTTGCCGGGAACGTAGCCGGGGTAGGGAGGCGGCCCTTCTTCGTGGCGCGGGATGGGCGAAAAGAACGGCGAGGAAGGCGACGGGTCTGGCGCCTGGGCTTCGGCAGCGAGCTCTGCTTCCGTCAATCGCCGGGCCAGCGCCGCGGTGATGAGCGGCGAGGGGCGTGGCGCTTCCATCATGACGATCTTGCCCTTGAGTTTGCCTTTGAACTTCTCGAAGTCGGCTTCGGTGCCGATGGGGGCCAGCACCGGCTCGCCGGTTAGCGGGCCATTGGTTCCCGGTGACCAGGGACGCGCAAAACCGATCAGTGGTGAGTACTGGGGTTCCTTCATGTGCGCCGAGAAGCGGACACAGTACCAACGGCGTCCGAAGGGTCCCCATTTTTCGAGCTTCGCGTTCGAGAGTCCCCATTCATTGAAACGGCGAATCGCCCACTCCGCCGCGGCCTGGATTCCCGGCGAGCCGGTCAGCCGTGGGCCGTAGACGTCGGTGAGATAAAAGGCGTTTTCCATCACCTTGGAGTTCTGGAAAGCCTCGTTCTTGATTCGATTGATGGTGTAGAGGTCGACTCGCTCCCCGGCGAAGAGGCCCGAGACGAGAAGAAGGACAAAAGTGAAGTTGCGCATGGCGGGGTTAACAGGCTTAGTTTACAACTAGCCGGGCACGAAGCCCCGCCAACCCGCCACACCACCGGGCGCCTTCAGTTCAGATTCGGCTGAAAGTTTTGGGGCCGCTTACCCGGCGGCCCCATAAGATAAGGAGTAGAACCAGTGCTGACAAGACTAATTTCGCTTGAAATCACTTTTGCGGCAAGAGATCTTTCGAGGAAGCGTGCTACTGAGAGAGTATCTTTTGATCGGGCGTCGTAGCCTTAGCCGCCTGCGGTGCGTGCAACTGATTGCCTAGGCGCTCGATAGCGATTCGCACCAACTGGCTGCGGGTACGGGCCCCGAGTTTCGTGAACAGCCGCTGAATCGTGCTTTTCACGGCGCTCTCAGAACTCTCGATGTTTGCGGCTATCTCTTTGTTGCTCTGGCCTTCAAAGATACTTCGCAGCACCGTCTGCTCGAGGTTGGTTAACACCACGGTGGCATCCGCCTGACCCTCTGGCAGTCCGCTAACGGATGGTTCGTTTTCTGTGATGACCGCGGTTAACCTTGGTTCTCCCGAGAACACATAGCTCGAAAAACAGACGTTGGCGGTGAAAGACTCGCCATTCGCGCGGCGGGCGCCGCACTCCATGGTGGTGCGAAACGCGGGAGCGCTGCCGGTAAAAGGCACGCGCGCCAGGGCTTCCAGGAAATCGCCGATATTTCGTCCGAGCAGCGTCTCCTTTTCTGTACCGAGCAGGCGGGAGGCGGCGTCATTAGCCTGGATCACACCACCATCCTTGCTCAGGGTCAGGATGGCCGCCGAGCTGGTTTCGATCAGAACCCTCAATTGCTCCTCAGAATCCCTGAGAAGGCGATCTCGAGCCTGAATCTCGAGGAGTTGCTGTTTGACCTTCTGGAAGTTCGCCAGCACACCCCGCACCAGCCACCCGGCCGCGGTGAACGAGCCCCAGGCCAGAAAGAGCCTTGAAAAGAACAGCAAATCGATGGGTTCGGTCACCTGGCGAAGAATTGCGCAGATGGCCGCGACCACCGCAATTTGCCATTGCTTCAGGCAACTCGCGACCAGAAATATCGGAAAGAAATAGAGAAAGCCGAATGAGACATCCTTGGTGACTTCCAGGTCCAGCAGAGCGATGGCCGCGATCATGATCCCAGCGGCGATGAGGATCTTATAGCGCCGGTATGCCAAAACTGATTCGGTGATCATGTCGTTCCATGTTAACCCCTCTGCCGCCTGTGGCACCATGGAAGGCATGTTTCGCAACTTCGGCCTGATCGTCTGGCTGTGCGCCTCATCGTTGGCGCAGGTCCATCCGGTCACCGGCCGTCACATCGCGCCAGTGATGGGAGCAGGCGGCGCGGACTGGCTGGTGCGGCCCGAGCGTGAGGCGGAAGAGGCGCCGGATGCGGCGCTCGACGCCATAGGGATTCCGCGCGGCGCGACTGTAGCCGACGTGGGCGCGGGCGCCGGCTATTTTACCTGGCGGCTCGCCGACCGTGTCGGGCCCTCCGGGAAGGTTTACGCCAACGATATTCAGCCGGAGATGCTCGACCTTCTCCGTAAGAACATCGCCGCGCGACATCTGGCGAACGTCGAGACGGTACTTGGCGTGGAGGACGATCCCAAACTTCCTCCCGGCCGCATAGACCTCGTATTGCTGGTGGATGTCTATCACGAGTTTTCGCAGCCGCAGAAAATGTTGCGCAAGATGCGCGATTCCCTAAAGCCCGATGGCCGCCTGGTGCTGCTCGAATACCGCAAGGAGGATCCCAGCATTCCTATCCGTCCCGAACACAAGATGAGCGTCGGCGACGTGCGCGCAGAAGTCGAACCCGAAGGATTTCGCTTCGAGAAGAACCTCGACACTCTCCCGCGCCAACACATTCTGATCTTTCGCAGGAGCATGCAGTGAGGGGTGAACGCTTCCCTTCCGAGCTCGCGACGTTTTCTGACCGCGCCACTGGGGCAAGTGTCCATCAGCTTACCGCGCACCCGTCCATCAACCACCCGACGTATTTTCTACAAAGTTCCTTCACGCCCGACGGCCAGGCGCTCATTTTCATTTCTTACCGAACCGGCAACGCGCAGTTGTTTGAAATCTCTCCCTATCCCGCCGGCGAAATCCGCCAGTTGACCGATGGTCCGGCGATCCATCCGTTCTCCCCTGCGATTCACCCGGATGGCGTGAGCGTCTTCTTTGTGCGCGGCGGCGCAATCTGGCGGATCGATCGGACGGATCTCCGGGAGCATTGCGTCGTAGATTTCCCGGGCGCGCAACTCGGTGAATGTTCCCTGAATAGAACGGGCGATTGGATCACGGCGGCTATCAAGCAGGGTTCACAGCAGGGTCTGGTGGCTGGGCGCGCCGATGGGTCCGGGTGGAAGTTGATTTCATTCCCGCGGACCGTGATCCATCCGCAGTTTCATCCACTCGATGCGGAATGGATCGAATTCTCCGGCGATCCGGCGCCGCGCATGCACCGCGTGCGCCGCGATGGTTCCGGTCTCGAGTGCCTCTATCAGCATGGCAACGACGAATTCGTGGTGCACGAAACGTTTTTGGGAATGACCGGCAAGCTCGTTTTCACTGTGTGGCCGCAAGCCTTGTGCACCATGGATTGGACCACGCGCGAGATCCGCACGATTGCCGAGTTCAACGCCTGGCATATCACGCCCAACCGCGCCGGCACCGAGGTGCTGTGCGATACCAATCATCCTGACTTGGGCTTGCACCTGATCGACGTGGCGTCAGGCGTGCCGCGACGAATCTGCCTTTCAGAGGCCAGCAGTCAGGGAACGCAGTGGCGCAAATCCTGCTATGCGCTGGCTGAGGACTTTGCCGCCGCCGCGAGTACCGCTGGCGAGCGTGCCCTGAGTTGGATGGAAATGCCCAGCGATTCGGTCTACGGCCCCCAATGGACGCACCCGCACCCCTCGTTCTCGCCCGACGAAAGGCTGGTGGCCTTCGCCAGCGACCGCACGGGGCAGACGCAGGTGTATGTGGTGGAGATGGGGGGCGTGAAGAAGCTATCTCGTATGTGACGCGTTACGTCAAGGAGCCTACTACTTCTATGAATGATATAATCGCAAATGTAACTATGCCTGAAGAGCCATCAGAATCATCGTTTCAAGCCCATGAGATCTCATCGAGTCCCATAAGCCTAACGAAACCAGGACTAATCATTCAGACGAAGCTTGAAGCTGGGACAGCTCCAATGGCAGCATCGATTGGAATGAAGGCACGCAGTGCAGATAGCCGTAAAATCTGGTATGAAAGCTTCGTAGGGGCACACTGGTCGCATAAGTTCCAGAAATTCATGGACAAAATTAGAACCTTTGATCATAGGAATGACAAGTATCTCGAACAGGTCAAAGATCCAGACACTGGCCAAACGGTTCATTACTGCTCTGAACCGCTGAGCGAACACGTCGGTCATGGCTCCGCCAAAAACAAAAAGTAGAAAGCAATCATTCGGTTCGTCAAAAGGTTTTCGGGGACAGGACACGCAACTCCGAAACTTCTGAGACATTCGCGGGCCTCCGGCTGGCGAAGAGGAATCCATCAAGAGACTGGAGCCGGACGAAAGGCGGTGTTTGCGCCAGCGGAATTGTGGCTCGAAACCCAGGAACGCTGCAGACGAGCAGCGGATGAGCTTGCTCGGTTAGCGATTCGTGGTTTCGTGTACTGTCCCCGAATTCCCCCATGTCTTTATTCGCGTTGATTCGCGTTCATTCGCGGCCCAAAAAATCAGTTTTTCAGTTTCGCTGGCCCCGGCAACTCTTTCCGCGGCAGCATCTCAGCCCGGTTGGCCGCGTGATAGACCACGGACGCGATCACCGCGGACGCCTGCATCAGGTCGGCGGGTACCGCGTGATCGTAGACGTCCATGTTGGAGTGGTGCGTGATCCGCCCGTACTCTACTTCATCCTGAATGAACTGAAATCCCGGCAGACCAACCTGATCGAAGGATTGGTGATCGGTGCCGCCGGTATCGCGAATCGAAATCGTAGTCACGCCGAGATCGCGGAACGGCGCCAGCCACGCTTCGAAGACAGGCCGCATGGCGTCGTTACCCTGCAAATACACGCCTCGAATCTTGCCCGTGCCGTTATCGTGATTGAAATAGCCCGAAAGCTTGGCGTGCGCGGGCTTGAGCTGCATCGTGGCGGGATCGGCGAAAACCTCTTTGACGTACGCTCGTGACCCGTAGATGCCCTGTTCCTCGCCACTCCAAAGGCCCAGCCGGACGGTCCGGTCGAGCTTGAGGTTGAGCGTTTTCAGAATGCGCATCACCTCGATCATGACGGAGCTGCCGGTTCCGTTATCCGTTGCGCCGGTGCCGCCGATCCAGGAATCGAAATGCGCGCCGATCATGACCACTTCGTCCAGCTTGCTCGCGCCGGGGATATTGGCAATGATGTTCAACCCCTCGCCGGTGGCGCCGTCGCCGGTCGAGCGCACTTCCAGCTCGATCTTCACGGGTACTTTCTTGTCGAGCAATCGCGCGATGCGATTGTAATGCTCGACGGTGAGGGCGATGCGCGGTTCGGCCATGGGCTGGTCCTGTTTGTAAGTGCCCGCGGCGTCGCCGAAAACCGTGCCGGCGTCGGCGTTATAACTGGGAACGATCACGGCGACGGCGCCCTCTTGCGCCAAAAATTGATTCACTTTGTCGGTGACACTGTCGTAGGCGGCCTCCCAGATTTTCGCCTGCACATCCAGCGGCAGCAGGCCGAAGAGGGCGCGCCGCTCCTCACGCTTTTCCGGCAGGATCATCTTTTCGAGGTCGAACTGGGGCAAGGCTTGCGGGGCGGGTGCTTCGGCCTCCTTCGCTAAGTCTGCGTCGGAATAGCGCGAGGCGGGAGCCGTGGTCATGGGAGTCACATCCGTCGGCTTTGCGAGCAGCACGATTTTGCCTCGCAGCTTGCCCTTCTGCTCCTGAAAATACTTCTCGAGCTCTTCCGCCGTCTTTTTGGCGTCCAGATTATCGGTGATTTTGAGCGGCGCGAGCACTGGCTCGGCTACAAGCGGCCCGTTCGTGTTCGCTGACCACGCCAGGGGAAAACCGATCAGCGGCGCATACTCCGGCTCCTGCAGTGAAATGCTGAACTTGGTGAGGCGCCAGCTTCGGCCGAATTTACCCCACGGATGCGCGGCGGCATCCTCAATCCCGTATTCTTTGAGCCGCTTGATGGCCCAGGTCGCAGCGGCCGTGAAGCCAGGCGATCCGGTCAACCGCGGTCCATAAACATCGGTCAGCCAGAACAGGTGGTCCATGACCTTCGAATTTTGGAAGGCCTCCTTCTTGATGCGCTGGATGACAGCCAGGTCGACCTTTTCTTCAGCGGCAAGCACCGCTGCAAACAGGAAGAGTAAGAACGTTTTTTTCATAACCTTGGATAGAAGATTTAGATTGGCAGGGACGCCGCGAGGGTCACCTGCTTGTGTGCTTTGCGATCTTCGATGACGATCTGGCCGCCCTCCATGTGCACGTCATCCACCTTATTGAAGCCCTCCGGCGTGTGCGCATAGAACATCAGGAAGCGCGATTCGATCTTGGTCCGTGCCGGCAGCCAGCGAAATACCGGAGACCCAAACAGCGAGTTCAACTGCACCACTTCACGCCGCGGCACGTCGAAGGGTTGCGTGGAAAATTCCAGGCCGCGCGCCAGCTTTTTGTTCTGCGGATAGTACTCCCAGCTCTGCGTCCACGCATACTCCTGGGGTTTGAACAGATAGCCCAGCAGCAGCCGCTTGCCTGGATGAAGCGCGGTTACGAACACTAGTTTTCGCGCCGGATCCATCAAGCACGTCGTGTGATCGCCTGAATTGGGCTCCGCGGGAGCGGCGCGCAGATCGATCCTGCGGCTGTGCAGGCCCGGCGCCTCCGGCCACGTGAATTCCTTGTCCGATGGCAGGCGGTGCGGCAACCCTTCCTTTTCGGGCTGATACGGCCGTGTCTTCGCGCGGCGCGCCGACATATCCACCACCGTGACGCCGGGCTCGAGGAACGGCGAGCCGATGGTGGCGTGCTCGGCCCAGAAAACCGGCCGGTCGAACGACAGCAGGCTCTCGAGTTCGCTCTCGACGTACACCACGTCCTCGCCCTCCACCATGCGCATCGTGCGCGCGAACAGTTCTTGGGTAAGCGGCAGTTTCGCGGACAGCGTTAGCGTAGTGGTGCGGCCTTGTTTGCCGTAGTACTTCACCTCGAACGGGGCTTGGTGCGCTTCACCATGGCCCGGAAGACCCGCGGCCTCCTCTTCGGGCGATACCGGACCGAAGCCGTCCACGCAAATGAAGTGGCCGAGCCCCGAGCCAAAAATATTCTTCTCGCCGGATTCGCGCGCCATGCGCGCTGGATTCCAGAGCGGGCTCAGTTTTTCCGGATCGTCCGCCAGCACCACGCTTGCGAACGTGCTGCCGCGTGACAGCACCGTCAGCTCGATCGCTCCGTTCGCGAGCACAAAGCCCGATTGGCCTTCGAACTCTGTCTTGGTGGGCTGCTGGGCGAAACCGGCTGAGAGCAGCACGAAAGGAATGAGAAAACGCATGATGGTAAGACTAGCATCCTGGCGGTGGCGGCAGTTTCTGTGCACGATCCCAGCGAGTTGACTAGAATAGCAGCATCTATGGCGTTACTCGAACGGGTGCAGGCCGACATGGTGGCGGCCATGAAGGCTAGAGACGAAGCGCGGCTCAACGCGCTTCGCATGATCAAGGCGGCGCTGCAGAAACACCAGGTGGATTCGATGAAGCCGCTGGACGAGGCGGCCGAGCAGCAGATCCTCAAGCAGCTCGTCAAACAACGTACCGACGCTGCGGAGATGTTCCGTAAGGGCGGCCGCGTGGAGCAAGCGGAAAAGGAAGAAGCCGAGCGCGTGCTAATCCAGAGTTACATGCCGGCTGAGGCCACCGAAGACGAAATTGCGAGCGCCATCGACGCTGCGCTGGCCGAGACCGGAGTGACTTCACTCAAGCAGATGGGTGTGGTGATGAAAGCGGCGCAGGCCAAACTGGCGGGCAAGCGGGCCGATGGCAAAGCGCTCAGCGAGAAAGTGAGGTCACGGCTCCAATGACGCCGCCCGAAGTGAGTGAGAAGAAGTTTCAGTCCTACGTGCCGGCCAGCTCCAAGATGCCGGAGTTCACCTTCCGCGCTGTGCTGCTGGGTCTGGTGATGACCGGAATTCTGGGCGCCGCCAACGCCTACCTGGGACTGAAGGCGGGGATGACGATCGCCGCCACCTACCCGGCCGCCGTGATCGGCATGGCCGTGCTGCGCTTGATGAAAGGATCGCTCCTGGAAGAAAACATCGCGCGAACCATCGGCTCCATCGGCGAGTCCGTGGCCGCCGGCGCCATCTTCACGATTCCCGCGTTCGTGCTGGCGGGACTTTGGCCAGGCCTCACCGGCCAGAGATACTGGCCGTGCGTCGCACTCATGGTGATCGGCGGCACGTTGGGAATTCTGTTCGTAACGCTCTTGCGCCGCGTGATGGTGGAAGACCCCGAGCTTCCATTTCCGGAATCCGTCGCCGCCTCTGAGATTCACAAGGCGGGACAACAGGGGAGCAAGGCCGCTAAGATCCTGTTCGCCAACATGGGATTCGGCGCGCTGGTGAATCTGCTCGGGCAGATCAATGTTTTCCAGTATCAGAATACATTCACCAACGTCAACATCGGCGCCCTCGGAAAGAAACTACTGCTGCGGACTTCGACCAATCCCAACGTCGCCACCACCGTCACCGGCGGCGCCACCACTTTCTCTCTTCCCGATATCAGCCCCGCCTACCTGGGCGTCGGCTACATCATCGGCCCCCGTCTGGCCGCCCTGAATTTCGCCGGCGGCGTGCTCGCCTGGGGGCTGCTGGTTCCACTCCTCACCTTCACCGTGGGACCGTATGTTCAGGCCGGTGTGCCGGCAGGACAAAACGTCTCGTGGACGCTTCTCGCGAACTCCATCTATTTCTCCATCGTTCGCCCTATTGCCGTAGGCGGAATGTTAGTCGGCGCCTCCTACACGCTGTTCCGCATGCGCAAACAGCTCGCGGCCGGTATGGCGCGCGCCGTCTCCGACCTCAAGAAGTCTGCCAGCGCGCACCAGGCCACTGACCGCACCGAGCGCGACTTGAGCGCCAAGATCATTTTCTCTGGCGTAGGAATCATCTTTATCGCGATGATTGCGCTGTACTACTTCTTTATCAGCGGTGCGGGCAATCTCAGCAGTTCTACAATCATCTCCGGCGCTCTGGTTGCCGCCGGCGTGATGGTCGTCCTCGGATTTTTTTTCGCGGCGGTCTCCGGCAACCTCGTTGGCATGATCGGGTCGTCGAATAATCCAGTTTCCGGGCTCACACTCTGCACTCTGGTTGTCGCGGCGCTTCTGATGGTCGCCCTGGGCGTTTCAGGTACGGGAGGTGTAGCTGCCGTGCTCGGGGTTGCGGCAGTGGTCTGTGTCTCATCCGCCGTCGCCGGTGAGATGCTGCAAGATCTCAAGGTCGGACACATTCTCGGTGGAACTCCCGCCAGGATGCAGATTGGCGACATGCTGGGGATTCTTGTCGCCGGCCTTGTGCTGTTCCTCCCGCTCTCCATACTGGACGACGCTTATCACTTCGGCAGCGCTGCGCTGCCAGCGCCGCAGGCGGGCCTCATGGCCATGCTGGCGCAGGGCATCGTCGGCGGGAACATGGCCTGGCCGCTGGTGGTCGTCGGAATTCTGATGGGCTTTGCGCTCATCATGGTCGAGGTGAAGAGTCCCATGCTGTTTTCCGTCGGGATGTATCTGCCGGTCGGGACCACCTTTGCCATCTTTATCGGCGGCATGATCCGCTGGGTCACCGACAGACTGCGTGATCGCCGCGGTCTCAACGATGCTCAGAAAGCCCGCGTCGACAACGCCGGCGTGCTCACCGCTTCCGGCCTGATCGCGGGCGAGGCCCTTTGCGGCCTCGTGATTGCCGGAGTCTGGCGCGGGAATACTCCGGCCGTATTCACAGCGCCGCACTGGATCGGAGCCGTGATTGCCGCTGTCGCCCTCATCGCCGTCATGGTGAAAGTGCCGCTGGCCAACGCCGGACGGCCGGAGGATCCCGCGCCGCCGACGGCGATGATGTGAGATCGGCAACCGCTCCGTTACCGTCGCGCAAGACAAAAGAAAACGGTTGCCCCCTATCCGCCTCTCCCCAAATACACGAACCGCACGATGAACAGCGCGGTGAGCGCGTACACCAGCCAGTTCACTTCCCGGTACTGGCCCCGCAGCACTTTGAGCAGCGTGTAGGCCGTGAAGCCGAACGCCAGGCCGTTGGCGATGCTGAACGTGAGCGGGATCGCCATCATGGTCAGAAAGGCGGGCAGGGAAACCACCGGATCGTTCCAGCGGATCTCGGTGATGGTGGTCATCATCATACTGCCCACCACAATGAGCGCGGGCGCTGTGGCGGCGGCTGGAATGGCGCCGACCATCGGCGCGAGCCAGAGCGCGGCGATGAACAGCAGCCCGGTGACGATCGCGGTCACGCCCGTGCGCCCACCCGCCGCCACGCCGGCCGAGCTTTCGATGTAGCTGACCACGGTCGACGTGCCCGCGAGCGACCCGGCAATAGTAGCCGAAGCGTCGGCCAGCAGAATCCGGTTGATGCGTGGGATTTCGTGAGCGCGGTTGAACAGCCCGGCCTTCTGGCCCACCGCCACCAGCGTGCCTACGTTATCGAACAGATCGACGAACAGAAACGCGAACACGATTTCCACCAGGCCGAGCCGCATCGCTGAGCGAATATCGAGCTGCAACGCGGTGGCGCTGATATCCGACAGGCCGTAGCGCTGCGGCTGCCAGTCGACCAGTCCGCAAAATACACCCGCTACGGTAGTGCCTAGCACGCCGACCAGGATGGCGGCCCGCACTCCCCACGCCAGCAGGGCCGCCATGAACAACAGGCCGAAGATGGCGAGCGCCGTATGCGGATCGCGAAGATTGCCCATGGCCACGGTCGTTGCCGCGCTGGGAACGATGATGCCCGAGCTGCGAAATCCGATGAGCGCGATGAACAGCCCCACGCCCGCGGCCACGGCGGCGTACAGTTCGTGCGGAATCGCGGAAACAATCAGACGCCGGACGCCAACGAGCGTCAGAATCAGAAAGCTCACGCCGGAGATGAACACCGCGCCCAGCGCCGTCTGCCAGGGGACTCCCATGACCTTCACCACCGAGTAGGTGAAGTACGCATTCAGACCCATCCCCGGAGCGAGCGCCAGCGGATACCGCGCCACCGCACCCATCAAGATGCTTCCGAACGCCGCCGAGAGGCAGGTCGCCGCCGTCACGGCCGCCAGCGGCATGCCGGCTTCGCGCAGGATGGAAGGATTTACGAACACGATGTACGCCATCGTCATGAACGTTGTGATACCAGCGAGGATTTCGGTTCGCCAGTTGGTGCCCAGCTCGTGGAATTCGAAGTAGCGCTCCAGACGCGCCCGGGCGCTAATCATTGCAGGAGAGATTCCACCTCGGCGGCAAGAGCCAGGAGCGAGCTGTCCGTTCCGGATTCTGAGACCAGCTGGAGCCCAAGCGGCAATCCCAAACCAGGCATGGGAACGGAAATGGCGGGAACGCCCAGAGCGGTCCAGGGAAGATTCATCACCGGGTCCCCGGTAGAATGCAAACCCTCGGGTGCTGGCCCAGGCGCGGCCGGCGTCACCAGCACGGGATACTGTCCGAACAGGCGGCTCATCTGCCGCTTGATCTCAACCACAGTAATCAGCGCGGCGTGGTATTGATCTGCCGTGATGCGCAACCCCTCTTCGACCAGTCGCGCCAGTTTCGGGCCAATGCGCTCGCCGTGTTCGCGCCAGCGCGCCTCATGGGTGCGCGCGCCTTCGTACGCGAAGATGACGTTCGTGGCGCCAGACAGCTCGGCAAATCGCTCCGGCATCTCCACAACGCTGATGCTGAATTGCGGTTCCAGCCGCTCCACCGTCCGCCGGAATGCCACTTCCATGGCGGGTTCAACCGGCGGCATCAGGGACGGAATCGCCAAGCTGCGCTTGGGTGTTGCTTCAGCGTGGCCGATGGCGGTCCAGAGCCAGTGCATGTCATCGGCGGTCTGTGTAAAAAGGCCCGCTGTGTCCAGGGAGGGTGCGAACGGCAGCGCCCCTTCGAGCGAAAGCAAACCCACGCTGGGCTTGAATCCCACCACGCCGCAGAATGACGCGGGGCGCAAGACCGATCCCAGCGTCTGCGTCCCGAGTGCAAATGGCGCCATTCCCGCCGCGACCGCTGCGGCCGAGCCGCTTGAACTGCCGCCGGGCGTGTGTGCCGGGTTGTGTGGATTGCGCGTTGGCGCCGCATCGAAGTAGGCGAAAGCCGTGGTGTGCGTTTTCCCCATCAACACGGCGCCCAGCTTGCGAAACCGCGTCACCAGCGCGGCATCTGTCGACCCTTTGCGGCCCGCATATAACGCCGACCCATATTCGGTCGCAAGATCGCACGTCTCGAAAATATCTTTGACGCCGAACGGAATTCCGGAAAGCGGTCCTTTGCCGGGCGCCGGCTGCGGTGACACCTGCACCCATGCGTGCAACTGCGCGTCGCGCGTCGAGATGCGCTCGAGACAAAGTTCGAGCAATTCGTCGGCGCTGCGCTTGTGAGTTTCCAGCCAGTCCACAAACTGGCGCAGCAGACCGACCTTCGCGTGCACAGGCCGGTCGGTGTAAACCGTGCCGTCGTCAGCCAGCCACATATCCCTTTATAATGTAGAACCGTTTTATGAAAACCTCCTACTGGTTTTTTCTGCTGGCCGCACCGCTATGCGCTCAAGTAACCTTCGATAAGGTTCCGGGCCGGATAGAGGTAACTATCGATGGCAAACCCTATACCACGCTCTTCTGCGGTCCCGAGACGTCGAAACCTTATTTACATCCACTGCGCTCGGCATCCGGCAAAATAGTCACCCGCCGTTATCCGATGGAGAAAGTGCCGGGCGAAACCCACGACCACCCCCACCATCGCGGCCTTTGGTTCAGCCACGGCAGCGTGAACGGCTTCGATTTCTGGAGCAACGAGCCCTCCCAGCACGGCGGAAAGAACGCCAGGATCATGCTGAAGAGCATCGGCTCTCTCGCCGGGGGAAAGGAATCCGGCACCATGAACCTGACTTTTGACTGGGTGGATCCGCAGGGCAGAACCCTGCTGACCGAGGCGCGCACCATGACGTTCCACGCCGAGCCTTCCAGGCGCATGATCGACTTCGACATTACCTTGACGCCGGTCGAGAAAGTCACGTTTGGCGATACCAAGGAAGGCACGTTTGCTATTCGCCTGTCGGCGCCTCTTGAAGAGCCCACCCATGAATCGCTGCCAACTCCGAAGCGTACGGGCTTGATGGTGGACTCCGAAGGCGGGCACGGCGAGGCGCAGGTATGGGGTCATCACGCCAGCTGGGTGGATTATTTCGGAGAGATCGACGGCGAGAAGCTTGGCGTCGCTATCCTCGACCATCCCTCCAACCCGCGTCACCCTACGTACTGGCACTCCCGCAGCTACGGCTTATTCGCGGCGAATATTTTCGGCCTGCACGATTTTCTGAATGACAAGAGCGCGCGCGGAAGCATGACCGTCGAACCGGGACACGAACTCCGCTTCCGGTATCGAGTGATCATTCATCCGGGCGATGTTCAGTCCGCTGGAATTGCCGCGGAATACGAAAAGTACAAGTAACGGATCGCTATCGGCTGGCACTCTTCTTGTGCGCCGCTTGCGTCACGTTTTCCTTCAGCAGCGGCTCGATGACCTCGCGAATATTCTTTTCCTGAGTGGCCTTGTCGAAGAATTTCTCATCGTCGCCCGCATATTGCGCCCGGATGGTTCCCTTTCGGTCAATGAAGACGAGTTGCGGCATCATCATCCGGAACATCACCGGGTGCTGCAAGTACGTGACCGCCGCATCGTGTTCGTTAGAACCCACGGGGTATCCCGGCTGAAACTGCTTGATGAAGTCCGGCACCTTCATGGAAGCCATCGGGTCGATGGCCGAAGCGACCACTTGGATTCCCTGCGGGCCATATTCCTTCTGCAGCCCGGAAAGGGTCTGTGCCGTGAACTGGCAGTGCGGGCAGTAAGTGAGAATGAACGCTAGAACCACCACTTTTCCCCGGTACTGGCTCAAATGAAGCTGGCTGCCATCGTTCAGGTTGATCACAAAATCGGGAGATGGCCGCGGTATATCGGCTGCCACCACGAGCCCCGCCAGGCACAGAAAAACGGCGCAAATGTTTTGGAAGCGCATTAGCCTCAGTTTACCGCAGGGTCGCGCAGGCCTTCGAGGCTGCGCACCACTGCGCCGTCCTGCCGCACTACGAAATACCCGTCGTCACCCAGGCCGGCGAATGTCGAGTCGCTGCTGCATTGCACTTCGATTTTGCGCCACTTCTTTTGCAGCGCATCCTGATACGCCGCAAAGAACTGCCGGGCCCAATCCGCATCCTCCCACTCGACCGCGTACTCGAGCACCACGCGATGCTCGGCCTTATTCTCCTCGAGCGCGTACAAGCCGCCCCTCCAATGCGGAGCGATTTTCCCGGCCTCCCGTTCGTTTCGGAACTGTTCAATCAGGAGCGCGTGGTCCAGCTCGCCCATGGTTCCCAAGGCCAGCCGCTTGTACCCATGCCGCGAAAACTCCGGCAACGTGGGACGGGTGGGCGCGAGATGCGCAAAGTATTTTTCCGGGTGCAGAATCTGTTGCGTGGAAACCGGCGGCCGCCGGAAGACTTCGGCAAACGCAGCTTCATCCAGTTTCTGTACCACGGCATTCTGGAACAGCATGCCCTGCGTGTATGGAAACACTAGAGTCCGGCGCAGGTAGAGTGGCGCGGATTCAAACACCGGGTACTGGTCGCCGCCCGATTCCATCGCTTTGCTCATCACCTCGACCGCCGCCTGGGAATCTTTCAGTGATTGGCCCGCTCTTCGCTCCACCGCCTCCGACATCAGCCAGGTGGCCTGCCCCTCCATGACGGCCATGCGTGCCATCGAAAGGTCGTCATCGTCGTGGCTCTGCCGGATGAAGCGCTCCAGATGAAAATTCTGGTCTGCCAGCGCGTGCGCCAGCTCATGGACCAGCGCGGCCTCGCGCATCCCGGACGGCGCCCAATCGGTGATGTACAGCTTTTTCTTGTGGTAGTCGTAAAACGCCGCTGCCTGCTCGGTCAGCAGATCGACAGTGGTCTTCGCCAAGTCGAAATCCTGTGGCACAAAGCCGAACTTCTTCAGCTCCAACTCTTCGATCCGCAGCTCCTCGGGCGTGCTGACATCCGCGACGCGATCTTTCAGATATCGGTTTACCTGATCCTTGCTGATGAGATCGTAAGGGACTTTGTGGCGGAGTCTGAGGCCTGTGATCTGAGCCAGCTCGCGGAGATCGCTCCCCATCTCGTCGAAAATGCTTCGGTCGCCCTTCTGTGCCCAGGCAGCTGCGCAGCACGCGGCGCAGAACACCAAGAGGACAAACCACGGTCGCCAGGGGAAGTGCCTGCGGCTTTTGCCCAGCTTTTTATGGGGTTTCGGGACGGGGTGGGTTGAAACCGGGTCCGCGCAACGCTTCAAAGTCAACCTTCAGGATAACGGCGTGGGAAGGGAACTTCAATTGAATCGCGAAAACTAGTGCGAGGAGGAGGCAGGTGGCATTGGCTTGCCGCGTTCCAGCGCTCGCAACATAGCGCTCAAAACGACTCTTTCGACCACGAACGCTGTCGCGCAACCGCCGACTAACGCCGCACCAACTACCAACGCTTCCATCTCTCTAACCTCTCTCCCTTTTTTGATGCACGTTTGATGCCATCGGATTCCGGGCCTGACAACCGTGCCTCAATGTACTTATCGTCCGTAGATTTGTATTCCTTTACAGCTTCCGTCCTCTCTTTGGAGAGGTGCCAACTGTGTCGGAGAGTTGACGGTCGATGATGGATTGACAGGAATCAAAGATCTGAATGTCCGCGGCCCGTCCCTCCCAATTGTTCCCGGTCGGTCAAAACTTCTTCGACCCGCGCGCAAGATTTACATCGCTTGGATTCGCACCGCGCTGTCTGCTAACCGAAGATAGCGCAGCACCGTGGTTGCGCATTTTGCCAGTTCGATATACTGACTCGGGATCTGTAGATCATGTTTTGCACCCGTTGCGGTTCGGTGAACGACGACGCTGCACGATTCTGTAAAGGTTGCGGCTCGGTATTGGATCGGCCGGCTTCGGGTGCCGTTCCCGCGGCCGCCACCGCTTTCTCCCAACCCGCGCCCCAATTTCGTTACGCCGGCTTCTGGCGAAGGTTCGTCGCCATGGTCATCGACGGCCTCGTACTGTCTCCCATCCTGGTGATCATTTTCGCCAGCTCGGGAGTGTTCGGCATCATTTCCGGAGCCGGCGACCGCGACACCGCCGGGCTCGGAGCTGCCTTGTTCGCCATCGGAATCTTGGCCGGACTGGTGGTCTATCTTGCCGGTAACTGGATGTATCACACCATGATGGAGAGTTCCCGCCACCAAGCCACACTCGGTAAGATGGCGCTCGGCATCAAGGTCACCGATCTCAATGGCAACCGCATTTCGTTTTCACGAGCCAACGGCCGATTCTTCGGGAAGTGGCTGTCGAGCGCGATCATGAACATCGGTTATCTCATGGCCGCTTTCACCGAGAAGAAACAGGCCCTGCACGACATTCTGGCAAGCTGCCTGGTGGTCTTGAAATAACCTTCGCATGATGGACAGGCACGGACGCCTGTCCTACGATGAAACTGCATGACCGGCGCGCCCGCTATCGAGGTTGAAAACCTCCGCAAAGTCTACGGGAGCAAGGCCGCCGTGGACGGGCTGAGCCTGACCGTTCCCTGCGGCAGTTTCTTTGGGTTCCTCGGGCCCAACGGGGCGGGGAAGTCCACCACCATTCGGATGCTCACCGGGCTGATCCCGCCCACTTCAGGATCCATCAAGCTGCTCGGCTTGCCGATGCCGGAGCAAGAACTCGAAATTAAGAAACGCATCGGGCTGGTGCCTGACGAGTCGCTATTGTTTGATCGCCTGACCGGCGCCGAGTTCCTCGAATTCGTCGGCCGCATGTACGGTCTCGCCCGGCCGGTCGCGCGGGAACGCGCGGGTGAGCTGCTCGAATTGTTCGAACTGGCCGGCCAGCGGCGCAAACTGATTGCCGAATACTCGAAAGGCATGCGCAAGCGCGTTGCCATGGCGGCTTCGCTCATCCACCGTCCCCAGCTTTTCCTCATGGATGAGCCGTTCGAGGGCGTCGACGCCGTCGGCGCGCGCCTCATGAAAGACATCCTGCTCGATCAGGTCCGCCAGGGTGCCACCATCTTCTTGACCTCGCACGTGCTCGAAGTCGTCGAGCGCCTGTGTGATCGTGTGGCCATCATTCATGAAGGCCGGATTGTGCGCGAAGGGACCATGCAGGAATTGCGTGCCGGCTCGGAAACGCTAGAAGACGTATTCGTGCGCGTGGTCGGAGCGGAGCGCGAGTTCCAAAAGCTGGAGTGGCTGTGATCGCGGCTATTCTGCGCGCGCAATGGCTGAGTATGCGCTTGCGCCTGGGCTCGCATCGCCGCGGCGCCATCTTTTCGATTCTGACGGCCCTCCTCTGGTACGGTTTCTGGGTGGTGCTGGCCTTCGTGGCCGAGCAGTTCGCCGAATACGGGCAATCCGCGGCCAAACAGGTCCGTGCCCTTCCCATCGGGCTCATGCTCATTTTTCTGTATTGGCAGCTTGCACCGCTCATTTCAGCCAGCCTCGGCGCTTCGCTCGATTTGAAGAAGCTGATGGTCTACCCGGTGCCGCATCGGAAGCTCTTCGTCATCGAAGTCTTGCTGCGGTTGACCACCTGCGCGGAAATGTTGTTAGTGCTCGCAGGATCCCTCACCGGCCTGTTGCGGAACCCGGTGCTCGGCGGCATCGCGCGAGCGCCGCGCCTCGTCACGTCCTATCTGCTATTCGTGCTCTTCAATCTTCTACTGGCTGCGGGCGTTCGCAGTCTGCTGGAGCGCCTGCTCTCCCACAAGAGGCTGCGCGAAATTCTGATGCTGGTGCTCATCAGTTGCGCCGCCTTGCCCCGCCTCGCAGCCGCCACACCCGGCACGGCGGGCATCGTCCGCCGGCTGATCACCCAACCACCCGGAGGTTTCTGGCCCTGGACCGCCACCGCGCGCATCGCCCTTGGCCAGGAGGCGCTTTTCTCGATCTTCATCCTCATCTGCTGGACCGTAGCCGCCTTCGCTTTCAGCCGCCGGCAGTTTGAACGTAGCCTGCGTTATGACGCGCAAGCCACCGCCGGCCCGTCTACGAACGATCGAAGCCCCGGCCGGCTGGAACCCTTCTACCGGCTGCCCGCGCTGTTCTTGCCCGATCCCACCGCGGCCATCGTCGAGAAAGAACTGCGCGCTCTCAGTCGCACGCCTCGATTTCGCATGGTGTTTATCATGGGATTTTCTTTCGGCCTCCTCATCTGGCTGCCCGTCACGTTCGGTGGCGGGCGCAGCGGCGGCAGCACCGTGGTCGCCGAACACTATCTCACCATCGTCAGCGCCTACGCGCTTATGCTTCTGGGCCAGGTGTCGTTTCTGAATACCTTCGGCTTCGATCGTTCGGCTTCGCAGGTCTACTTTTCGGTTCCGGTATCGATCGCCCAGTCGCTGGCGGGCAAGAATATCGCCGTGGTCCTGTTTATCGCGGTCGAGATGCTGGCCGTCACGCTCGCCGCCTTCCTGCTGCGCATCCGCATCGCGCCAGCCAATGTCGCCGAAGCCTTCATCGTCACACCCATCGTGGCCGTCTATCTGCTGGCCATCGGCAATCTGAGCTCGGTTCACTTTCCACGCGCCATGAACCCCGAGCGTGTTTCGCAGGGCGGCGCCGGCAGCCGTCTGCAAGCGTTGATTTTCGTCTTTTATCCCATTGCCCTGTTGCCCGTGTTCCTGGCATTCTGGGCGCGCCGCGTCTTCTCGAGCGAGCTGATTTTCTCCGCCATCCTGGCCTTCGCCGCGGTTCTGGGTGTGGTGGTTTACTGGATTGCGATGGACTCCGCGGTCCACACCGCGGTCGAACGCCGCGAAAAAATACTTATGGAACTCTCCGGCGGCGAAGGTCCCGTAGCCGCGGATTGAAGTTATTCCACCACCAGTTCCCCCTTCATCTTCTTGTGTCCCAGGCCGCAAAAGTGCGAGCACTCAAAGGGGAACGTCCCGCTGCGATCGGCGGTGAATTCCACGGCGGTCGCTTCACCCTTCTTCAACAACTGTTCGACTTGGAAGGCATCCAGCTTGAATCCATGATCGTGGTCCACGGCGGTGATGACTAACTTCACGTGTTCCCCTTTCTTCACGTGGATGGCGCTGGGCTCAAACTCGTACTTCTTGGCCGTCACCTTGATCTCGGTCGATTCGCTCTGGGCGAGCGCGCCGAGCGCGCCGAGCGCCGCCACCGCCAGCAGCGCAAGTGTGGCCCAAACGGTTCTTGGTCGCTTCATGATGATCTCCCCACATCTGGATCATACGTCTCCGCGCCTTGTCCGGTCTCCACTTGCGCCGAGGTTTTACAGGTCTGAAGGAGGGCTGCGAAGACACCTAAGCCGTGACGGCTGAAAGGCGTGAGAAAATCGCTTTAGCGGAGGTATTACCCGTATGAAGAAAACCGTCGCTCCGAAAAACGTGGACGAATACCTCGCAGGCGTTCCGGAACCCGCCCGCGGCACCTTGAACCGGGTTCGCGCGGTGATTCGGTCCATTGTGCCGCCGGAGGCCACCGAGGTCATCAGTTATCGGATTCCGATCTTCAAGTACAAAGGAATGCTGCTGGGGTTCGCCGCGTTTCCGGACCATTGCAGCTTGTTTGTTATGAATCCGTCGGTGATGGAAGTATTTCGGAACGAACTCAAGAACTTCCAAACATCGAAAGGCACCATCCGCTTTCCCGTCGACAAGCCTCTGTCGGCCGCTCTGGTGAAAAAGCTGGTGAGGGCACGGATCGCGCAGAACGAACGCAAGAAACAACGCTGATCGGGCCACCCGCGAGACTCGCCCTCCTACTCAATCCGTAGCGCCACGGCCGGCTGCCACCGCGGCGTACGTCAGCATGTCGACACAAGGTACTTGGGTTACATCATCACGCTCCGCCGCCTGCCCGCGTGGTACTACACTGAACATACACCATCGTGCAAAAGCGTCTGCCACTTCTGTTCCACCATGTCATGTACAACCTGCGTGGCGGGTTTCTGGTCCGCCCGCTCGTCATCGCACTCACTCTGGGCTGCGCCGGCGCACTGCTTTCGTGGGTCGAAGAGGCTGTGCCGGAGTTTAGCGCTTGGGTGCCGAAGGTGATCTTTCCGTCACACGCTGACCCTCAAGTCGCGCAGGTGATTCTCGGAGGCATCGGCGCTTCCATCATGACAGTGGTCTCCATCGTCTTCGCCATTCTCTTGATGACCCTCACGTTGGCGTCGATGCAATTCTCTCCTCGAATCCTCCTTAGCTTCGCGCGCGATGGCGTCACGCAATGGACGCTCGGCATATTTCTCGGGACGTTCTCGTATTGCATGGCGGCACTTCCCGCGGCCCGCTCCCTGCCGCATCCTTTCGCGCCTGTGGCCACCGTCCTGGGCGCGATGGTACTGGCTCTCGCCTGCGTGTGCTGGCTGCTCTTCTTCATTCACCACATTTCCCAGGCGATCAGTGTCAACCAAATCGTGGACAAGATCGCATCCGAAACTGAGGCCGTGATCCGTGATCTGATGCCCCGGCCCCATAAGGTCAATCGCATCGCCGTAGACGAACGCGTCGAGGCTCTGAAATGGGAGCTGCCTCTCATGAATGAGGTGTCGGGTTACATCCGCTTCATCGACATCAAGCAGCTGGTCGCACTCGCCAAGGCTTATCAGATCAAGATCCAGGTTCTGCGGCGAGTGGGTCATTTTGTGCCGGAAGGTGTGCCGTTCCTGAGGATATCGAGGGCGGAGCGCGCCACACCGGAGCGAGTGGCGGCCCTTCGAGCCGCGTTCGATTTCGGGCCATCCAGAACCCTTCAGCAAGATGTCGAATTTGGCGTGCTGCAGATTGTCGACATCGCGCTCAAGGCGATTTCGCCGGCCGTGAACGACCCCAGCACGGCCATTAGCTGCGTCGATCAGTTGAGCCGCATTCTGATTTGCGTGGCATCTCGGGAGCTGCCTGAATCCAACCTGTACGATCCGCCGGGCATTCTGCGTGTCTACGTCCCCTGGATTCGTTTCGACCGGCTGCTGGCTTCAGCCTTCGAGCAGATACGCATGTACTCGAAGACCGATGTCGCGGTCAGCCTCCGCATGTTGCGCGCTCTCGGCGACATCGCCACCACGACCAACGACCCCGAGATCCACCGCATACTCGTTAATCGGGCGAATCGCATTGCGGCAGGCTGCGCTGAGCGGCTTGGCGAAGATGAGCTGAGAGAAATCCGCGTTCGGCTTTCAGCACTCGAGAGTGTCTTAGCCATTAACCGCGGCTGATCTGGTCCGACCAGACCACCGCGTTCAAATACAGTTCCGGGATGATTTCAACGGGCACGTGCAGGTGGTTCGCCGTAGCGGTGAAAGCTCTCCAGTCGCCCGATTCATACTCGCGCACCAGGCGGTAGATGAGCGCCATGGGCTCCTCCGGACGGCCTGTGCCCAGAAGCGTATCGGCGATGGCGCCGGTCAGCCGCATTTCCGCCAGGATCTCGGCCAGCGGCCGGTCTAACATGGCATCCAGTAGCGAAAATAGGCCGGTCAGAAAGAGATCGGCCTTTCGATGCGCGAGGCCTTCCCACGGAGCTACCAGCTCGCAGAAGCGCGCCCGAAGAAGCGCCATGCGCATCAACTCATCGGGCTTGTCTACCGCCAGAGTAGGGAGTGCTGCTAACGAAGCCCAGTTGCGGATCTCCTGCTCGCCCAGCAACGCCAGCGCCTGCCGGATAGACTGCACCGGACTGATCCATCCAAAGATTGCCGAATTCACATAGCGCAGAAGTTTGGATGCCAGGGAAACATCGCGCTGAATCAGCGACTCCAGTCCCCGGAATTCCAACTCCGGCTGATGAATCTCCCGCAGGATCCGAAGATAGTTCAGCTTGAAGCCGGGAATCTCACGGCGTGAAACCACAACTGGACGCGCGAAGAAGTACCCCTGAAAATAGTGATATCCCAATTTCCTGGCGCGTTGAAACTCCTCTTGCGTTTCGACCTTTTCCGCCAGCAGCCGGACTCCGCGCGGCAGATAGTGATTGACGATCGCCTCTTGCTCGGCCGCGCTGGTGGCGCGAAAGTCCACTTTGATGATATCGACGAGACCCGCCAACTCCGCGTAGTCTGCTTGTTGAGGAAAGTCGTCGAGAGCCAGCACATATCCCTTTGCGCGGAGGCTGCGGCAAGCCGCAATCACTGCCGGGCCCACCTTTACGGTCTCCAGGATCTCGATTACCGCGATGCTGGGCGGCAACGACAAGGCGCGCTCATCGGTCAGTAGTTGTTCGGGAAAGTTGATGAACGCCCGTGCCCCCGCAAGAAGCGTCTCGACTCCTATGGAAAGCAGGCTATTTGTAATTACCTGCAGGCTCGCCATGCTGCTGGCGGTTCCTGCTGCAGTGCTGTCTAACTGGGGGCGGAATAGCAATTCGTAACCGTAGACTCTTTGTTGCCGGTCAAATATCGGCTGCCGCGCAACAAATACCTCCATCACATTCTGCTTAGACTCGCACGGCTCTGTTTTGCCTTCCGCTACGTCGTAGTCACCCAGTGCCACCGATAACGCCATATTCCAGTACACCCTTACCCCTTGCGGGTGCATTTTTGATACCAGGCGATAGTAAGGCTTTAGTCAATCATTTCGAGGCACTTACACAATGGGTGGCCCTCCCCTGGGTGACACTTTGGCACCACTCGTTGCGGGCTTTGATGGCGCACAATAGATCCTTCTGCCGCCCTGGGCGTGGGTCTTGCGCAGCAGATCGGCGCGTATTACCCTACCGTCATGCAGACCATTTCATTGAAATTGCCTGACGATCTCCTGGCTCAGCTCGACAGTGAGGCTAAGGCGAGACGGGTGACGAAATCCTGGCTCGTGCGGGACAGCCTCGAAAAGGCGTTGCGCAAGCCATCGCGGAACGGCGCAGCCTCGTGCTATGACTTGGCTCGCGACCTTGCCGGTACCGTGAAGGGCCTGCCGAAGGACCTCGCCGGGAATCCAAAATATATGGAAGGCTTTGGCCGGTGAAGAAAGGCCCCAGCCTGCTCGACACCGGCCCGCTGGTAAGCTTCCTCGCCTCCGGGCTGAGACATCATTTGTGGACGGTCGAGCAATGGAAGCGGCTGCGGCCGCCGCTACTGACGTGCGAGCCGGTCCTTACCGAGGCGGCCTTTCTCCTGAAACGTGAGCGCCGCGACGTCGACGCTCTTTTTGCCTTACTGGAGCGCGGAGTGATCCGTGTTGCGGTCGCTGTGCAGGAGGAACAGGCCGACCTGCGGGCGCTGATGCACCGCTATCGCAACCGGCCCATGTCCTTGGCGCATGCCTGCCTGGTTCGACTCTCGGAAATCCACACGTCCGGAGAAGTTTTCACCCTGGACGCCGACTTCCGCATTTATCGGCGCCACGGGAACAAAGTCATCCCGGTGCTGATGCCCGATTGAAGCGCGGGTATGGGTCTCACTAGCGCACCGCCCGCGACGAACCGTTCAGTACTCTACCCCTCGCGCAGCGCCTGCAGCGGATCGATTTTGGCCGCCCGCCGCGCCGGCACGTAACAGGCGAGCAGCGCCAATTTGAATTCGTGCGGAAACGCCTGCGCCAGCCGCCGGTAAGTCCGCCATGCGAGATTCATTCCGTCACCAGAGCTTGCTTCACTCGAATGGCGTGAACCAATGCCTGCAGGCGCTCACATTCCGCGTCGAGCACCCGTTTGCCGAGAGCCGTCAACCGGTAGTACCGGCGTCGCGCGTCGTCCAATTCCGGCGCGGGCCGTTCGGCGGATTCCTCGATCAGTCCTGCCTCAACCAGCCGCTTGATCGATCCATACAGCGTTGCCGGCCACAACCGCACTTTTCCCGTGGTGCTATTCAGGACTTCCTGCATGATTCCGTAGCCGTGCTGTTCTCCACCCGCCAGCGCCAGCATGATGTGAAACCACTGGGTCTTTAGTGGAAGAAACGCTTGAGGTTTTGGTTTAGGCATGTTTTATATATATATCATTCAATATCTATACATGTCAATAGCGATAGACGGTTTACCCGCTCACCGCCCCGTTCCCCGTCATCACGAACCGCAGCGGCCAATCGGCACAATGCCGGATTCCGATTCGCGGCGTCACCTGGATTTCGAACTGCGGCTCCCGGGCCCACTTTCGTACCACCAGTGATCCGCGAGTCACATCCGCTCCGTTCTGCGCTCGTGTAATAGCGAACGCCCGCGTCAGGTTTCCCGGTCCTGACGCCAGCTTTTCGAACGAGCGCGCCTTCGGCCGCCGGCGCCTCATGAGGTCAATCCCCGCCAGCGGCTCGGCCGCCCGGATCAGCACGCATCCCGGCTTGCCTCGCGGCTCCGCCACCAGGTTCAGACACTCGTGCATGCCGTAAATGAAATAGACGTACGCATGCCCCGGCGGGCCGAAGATGACGCGCGTGCGATTGGTAATGCCCCGCGCCGAGTGCGCCGCCAGATCATCGCCCCCTAGATACGCTTCGGTTTCGACGATCATCCCCGCCGCCTTGCCGTGCACCAAAATCTTGCCCAACAGTTCCCGCGCCACCGTCACCGCTTCGCGGTTGTAAAACGCCCGCGGCAGAATCCGGCTCTCGGTTGCCAGCTCACTCCATTCCATTCGACAATTATCATCGCGCAGAGGCATATTTCGCATATTTCGGGGACAGGACATGGAGTGCGCCCCTCGGGTGAGACACAGAAATGAGGGACAGGTGACCGTTCGCTGACAAGTCGTTGTCAGCAGGAACAACGTACCGCATACTGCGCATGGCTGGTGAAGCAGAGGCGGGCTCTGCTGGAGAGCAACCCGCCAAGGAATAGCCAGTCGGAAACTCATCCAGACGATGAGCGGGGGGCTTGGCCCAATGGGTTAGGCCCCCATCGGATGGATAGATTTCCGTATGCCTCAAAAAACTCATTTTCACGCCACCTGGTTGGCTTCGGGGAAGAAACGCGGGACGGGAAGAAACGCGAAGAAACGCGGGACAGTACACTCAATACACCATCATCCGCTTTCAGAAATCCGATTTGAGTGTACTGTCCCGGGTTTCCTTGCGGTTTCCTTGCGGGTTTCCTGAGAACAAATCTGGCCTGAGCCTTGCCGTTCCAGAGGTCGGCGCAAAAATTGGAACGGGAACTTCGGTGACGTTGGTAGGTGCGACGGAGACGATTCCCCTTCTCGGGCCAACAGGCATTGTGGTTTCTGGTGAGGTGAACGCCAGCACTCAAGAGGCATCGGCCGCCATAAATTCATTCACGCCGGCTGTGAACGAGCTCGGTCAAGACTTGTTAAAGTTGGTTGGCTTGAACGCTCTACCGGGCTCTGAAGTGCAGCCAGGCCCGCCACAAACCGTGAGGCAACAACCGTAGCAATAGTTAAGGTGTGGTCATGAAGGAAAATCAAAAGACGCACATGTCCTGGTTACGAGACAACAAAAAGATGACGTTCGTCTCAGCGATCATTCTAAGTATAATGACTGTCTTGGGTACAATCGTGCTCCTCGTAGTCCCGAAACCTATTAACTATGAAGCTAAAGACACGGTCTCAGCTGCGTGTATCCTTGTCGTTATAACCGCATTTGGGCTCAGTGCCTTCGTGGTGATCGATCGGATGTTTGTTGCCTGGTATCATAATAGACAGCCGGACGTGTGGGAAAGGATATTGTCGTTGATTTTTTTGGTGGCAGTTCCATACGGTGTTCTGGTTTATTACTGGGTGGTGTACAGACATTTGGATGCCCGGGGGCAAGGAGAGATCTGGGATCGCCCGACTCTCCGTGGAAAGTAGCGGCTCTCGCGTAACCCACTCTACGATGCCTTCCTGCGTTTGACAACCTCCGACTTAGATGGAACCCAGGCTTCCAGTTCTCTGAGAAGAATCGGAATCTGTTTATGTCCCTGGACGCGACGGAATTGCTTCTCCGCTACCAGGAGGCCGGATCCCACCCAGCGCTCCCGCTGGTCGCCTGCATGCCAGCGCTTCACGTTGGCACAAACACGTTCGACGATCGAGAAAGCCGATTCGATGACGTTGGTGCTGGCCAATGTCTTGCGCAGTTGGGGCGGAATGTGGAGCCGATGGACGGTCAGCGTTTCCTCCAACCCTTCCTCCAGGCTCCGTGCCGCGCTCGGATTCAAATCCATGGGTCGAAAAGGGGACAGGAAGCTGTGAAGTAATGGCGTTTTTCAAAACGCCGGATCCGTTGTGTGGTGCGGCATCCGATTTTACTCCCGACGGTGCCAAGCGTTCCGATTACTGCGGCGGTTACACCGCCAGCGCGGGCTGGATTTTCAGTAACCTTTGGATATTGAATGTCAGGGCATGCAGGAGCGCCTCGGCACGCGCCTTGATGCGACCCCGCACCGAGAATCTCCGGAACTTCAGCTTCTCTTTCAGCCA